>OZ246012.1:3477500-4620066 GCA_965230615.1 Gammaproteobacteria bacterium | reverse complement strand
GGCAGGGCAACACTGTCGTTAATGCTCAATGCGGGAATATTAATCACGGCATTGGCGTCTGCCTCGCGTGAGACCAGATAGATAAAGAAGTCAGGCCGTGGTGATGAGTTCTCAAGCAGGAAGTTGGTGAGTGGTGTTAACCAAAACTCGCGGCCTTCATGACTAATGGCACGGCCATCCGGCAATACGGTTAGCACAAAGTGTTGTGTACTCACGCCGCCGCTGGCATCGCTGGCGGTCAGGCTTACCGCATAATCGCCTGGAGTAGTATTCGCCGCTGCGGTATCCCAACTGACGGTATTGCTGCCACTATCGAGCTGCATGCCCGCAGGCGCTGCGCTTAAGGTCAGGCTTGGGCTATCGCCATCAACATCATTGAGCTGCACGGCATAGTGAAACACATCCCCCACAATCAAGGTGGTTTGCGGGGGTTGACTGGCAAAGTCGGGCGCATCATTTTGTGCCGTCACGGTAATAGCAATGCTGGCGGTATTGGAGTCTAACGCACCGTCGTTGACGCTAAAGGTAAAGCTGTCGTTGCCATTGAAATTAGCATTCGGTGTATAACTTAACGTCGGTGGTGTACCGCTTAACACACCATTGCTGGGGCTGCCAACTTGATAGCTTAGGCTATCTCCATCGGCATCACTGGCTTGTAGATTAATCGCTAATGCCGAGTCTTCATTGGTGGTGAGGCTTTGTGCGTTGGCAACAGGCGCATCGTTAACGGGGTTAATCGTAATCGTCACCGTCTCAGCTGCTGAGCTAGTCACACCATCGCTGACGGTAAAGGTAAAGCTATCGCTGCCGGTAACATCTGGGTTGGGCTGGTAGTTTACTTGTGGGGCGGTGCCTTGCAAGATGCCATTGGTCGGAGGCACTGTAATCACAAAGCTTAAAGCATCGCCGTCGATATCATTACCGCTCAAGGTAATGCTGGCAGTACCGTCTTCATTAAGGGTGATTTGCTGGGCAACCGCCGTTGGCGGATCATTGATTGGATTAACCATGATCGCCACTGTGGCCGCTAATGAGTCAGACTGACCATCGTTGACGATAAAGGTAAAGCTGTCGTTGCCATGAAAGTTGGCATTGGGTGTATAACTTATATCAGGCGCGGTGCCGCTTAAGGCGCCATTTGTTGGCTGACTGACAAGCGCAAAGCTTAACGTGTCACCCTCAGTGTCACTGCCGCTTAAGGTAATACTTAAACTCGTGTCTTCATCAACACTGAGTGTTTGTGCATCGGCTGTCGGTGCATCGTTGATCGCATTGACAGCAATGCTCACGGTTGCTGTGTTGGAATCAAGCTGGCCATCATTGACAGTAAAGGTAAAACTGTCGTTGCCATTGTAGTTGGCATTGGGCGTATAGCTCACGTTTGGCGCGGTGCCGCTTAATATACCGTTAGCGGGTTGCGTTAGCAGATGAAAGGTTAGGCTATCCCCTTCTGGGTCACTGCCTGTTAAGCTAATGGCGAGCGCCGTATCTTCATCGGTTGCAACGGCAGCAGCATTCGCGCTTGGCGCGGTATTCGGTGCAGGTGCCACCACAACGGTAAAGCTTTGACTATCACTACCGCCATTACCATCGCTGACGATGACCGTAAACGCTTGATCGCCCACTTGTTGCACGGCAGGCAACCAGCTAATCACACCACTGCGGCTATCAATACTGGCACCGGCCGGGGCTGTTGATAAGGCAAAGGTTAATGGATCATTATCAGCATCGTTTGCTTGCACCGGATAACTATAGGCTTGTGTGGCCACGGCAGTCAGCGGTGCCGTGCTGGTGATTTGTGGCGCATTATTATCAGGTGGTGTGATATTACAATGACTCTCATTTTCAACAGAGACATAAAGCCTGCCATCATCGACTGCTGCTTGACCATTGTTGGCCGCTGGCACCGCTGTTGTCACACTGCCCTGGCAGCTAGCACCTTGTGGATCTGTTGCTGTAAAGTCGATATGGTAAACACGGCCATTACCGCCGCCCTGACGTTCGCGGCGCACTTTGGCGGTCGCGTTACCGATGCCGCTACCATCGTATTCGGTATTGCCATCACCATCCACATTTAAAGGCTCATCCTGCAAAATACATTGCACACTGATGGTCAGCGAATCATTATCAGGGTCAGTCACACCGTCGATAGTAATCGACTGAAACTTATGATTGGGTGGCCATAGATTATTGGGGTTTGCCACGGCCTGTTGGCAATCGGGGGCTTGGTTGGCCGGTGGGCCACCAGCGCCAGCAGAGACAACGATGTTAACAACAGAGCGAACCAGTACGACGCTCTTTGCAGGTGGGTCTGCCATAATGATCGTACCCACGGGTGCAGCATCGGCTACACTCACAACGTCACCGATTAGAAAACGTCCACGCCTTAATGCTAATTCCGCTTCGGCTTCATTCAAACCAATAATATTAGGCACATCATAGATGCGTTCACGGCGACTGCTTGGTGTATAAACTGCAATTACATTTGAGACGCAGTCAGCTGTCGCGGGGATTATACGTTTGATTTGGTAATAATACCGCTGCTGTAAAGCAACCGTGTCATCGAGGTAGGTTGAGAATGTCGAGTCGGTATGCCCTATGACTTCATAAGGCCCTGACAGTTGTGCGCTACGCAAAATAGCGTATTCGGCATTGGGCACATGCGTCCATTTTAACTGAACTTTGCCAGGCTTGGGCCGAATGGAAAAGCCATCAATACACATTGCAGCTGCCAAGCTACTGTTACTGATTAATAAAACCGCAATGGTAAACACTGCCCGTTGCAATACGATGGGAAGAGAAAAAGACATGATACAACGCTCCCTGATATTCCTTGTTATGTTTGTTATGTTGTCGATAAGCCGCCGGGCTACTGTGTGCCAGAGAGTGGCGAACAGCATCCTAATGACATACTGACAATACATTTCTGTTTTGTTATATATCCGCCCGCTGTCTCCCCTTTGCAGAGACATACAAACGTTTTATATTGTTAAGCCCGTTTTATAGCCCTTGTGTGCTCCACACAGGCTTAACCAACCAAGATTAAAACTGTTGTAAAGTATAGGGTTTTAAACCTAGTATTTCTACCAGTTTTGAAGGTTTGCTCAATAAAAATACGCCCTTTTTATGCTTTCATGAGTGCTAATGTGACGGCCTTAGCACTTCAGCGCTAGCATTGCATTATCGGCAAGCGCTAGCCTTCATATCAAACACGCCATTGTGTTCGCCAATAGACGAAAGAGGCAAAAGGCGTTTGCGCAGATACCTTTATATATATAGAAACCTCGACAGGCTTTTACCGCCGTATTTATCAGCAAGCGAATACCTCACCATGATAGATATCGTGTATCGATCGCCTTTTTTATATCATCACAAGCTTTGCCGCTGATATTTATCATTAGCCGTTATGATGTAGCCCATTGATACGCTTTATAATGCGCATCCATTATTTATTGATGTGTGTGTATTGTAACAAGGTTTTTTGCGAAAAGGCTTATAGCACTGTAAACATGAAAAATAGTTTCATTCTTTTTAATGGCATACATTAGCACTCGCTCGATTTAAGATTGCCTGGATTCCCGCTTCGGCTTCGACTTTGGCTTCCTGCGTCGCTCTACCTCCTGCAGTCGTTCGCGGTAATGACGATTAACGCGTCGTCCTCTCGCACATCATGTAAACCGATATCATTTTATTTGCGTTACTTTTTGCATATTTTACTCATTAGTGTTTAAAAAATGCTAAATTATGCTTAATGTTCAAGTAACTCTTTATTCCTCCAATTTGTAAAAGCGCTATTTGTTATGTTAAAAATTTATATTACTTTGCTACTCACCCTATGCTTTGCCCACAGTCAGGCAGAAATATGGACCTGGACCGATGAAAATGGTGTGAAGCACTATGGCCAGGAGGTCCCGGAAAAATACCGAGAGCAGGCAAATAGTTTGGAGACTAATCAGCATAAGCCATCGGATAAGGATGTTGCTGAAGCAGAACAACGTGTAAGAAGCTGGCAACAGCAAAATGCTGAATTTACTCGCGACCAAAAAATAAAAGATCAGGCCGCTAAAAAGGCTAAACAGGAAAAAGCCAAACAACAAGCTCAAAAGAAAAAACAAAATGCGAGTGAATACGAAAAGAGCGTAGCCTGCTTTGCCAAGTGTCGCAGGAGAGTGGCTTCAGGGGCGCTGGATAATAGCAAGTGCGGGCATTGCAAAGCGGTCCCGAAGCCTGATTAAACTGAGCTAACGACAGCTATCTTTTTATTGCAGACGGCTGTTGTGCATTCATATGCCAACAACGTAATACCATTTGTTCTGCAACATCAGCCGGGACAGGTTGTGAGAAGTAATAACCTTGAACGTAGTTACAATTAAGTCTTTCCAAATGAATCATATGATCTATTGTTTCCACACCTTCGGCAACAACCTTAAGATTAAGGCTATGCGCCAGGGAAATAATGGTATTAGCAATTTCCAGATTATCGCCATTAGGATTTATATTGCTAATAAATGACCGATCAATTTTTAAGGCATCGATCGGAAACTGGTGCAAATAACTTAGCGAAGAATAGCCTGTTCCAAAATCATCGATCAGCAATTCGCAGCCGAGTGATTTTAGCTGATGTAAATTATCGAGAATAAACTTGCTGTTCTCCATGATCATGCTTTCTGTCAGCTCTAATTTTAACAATGCGGGATTGATTTGATATTTTTCTATATTACGTTGAATATCATGTATCAAATTCCCATCTTCAAACTGCCTAACCGATAAGTTGATATTCAAGCTGGGCGATGATTTTGGATATAGCGCCTGCCAACGTTTTATTTGCTGACAGGCTGACTCAATAATCCATTGCCCCAATGGAATAATCAAACCGGTCTCTTCTGCTAAAGGAATAAACTCAGCTGGCGGCACAACACCACCATCGGGCTTATGCCAGCGAATAAGCCCTTCAAAGCCTTCTGCCGCACCTGTTTCCATTGATATAACGGGTTGGTAATAAAGTTGAAATTGATTTTGTTTAACGGCTCTATGCAAATCATTTTCCAAATGCAATACATTCTTCGCACTGGCGTGAGTTTTAGCATTAAACACTGCATAGCATGCCTTGCCATTGCTTTTAGCGCGATACATGGCAATATCGGCATCTCGCAACACATCATTGGGGTTTTTATAGTTTGCATCGACCTCGATAATACCAATACTCGCACTGGTATGTATTTCCTGATTTTTTATCACATACACTTCTTGTAATTTTTCTTGAACACGTTCAGCCACTGTAGTGACTTCCTGGATATTCTTAATGCCTTCAAGCAATATCGTAAATTCATCACCCCCTAATCGCGCTACCGTATCGATATTGCGCAGCAGTGACTTTAAGCGATTACTAATCGCAATCAGCAGCTCATCGCCAATCTGATGGCCCAGGCTATCATTAACAATTTTAAAACGGTCTATATCAAGAAAAAGTACCGCACATTGATAGTCATGATCACGATGCATTTTTGCCAGACAATGCTGTAAGCGCTCAATAAATAACGACCTGTTGGCAATGCCTGTTAATTTATCATGAAAGGCTTGATAACGTAATTTCTCTTCGACTAACTTACGCTCGGTAATATCAAAAGCACTTGCCAGCCAGGTGGCTAAGCCATCTAACCTGATGAGGCTTGCTGTGACGTATAACCAGCATTTATCGCCTGTTTTCGTGGTAATTTCTATTTCCTGACGTATTTGTTTCTGTGATGCTATATCATCTGTATATTTAAACTTGCTCACCTTATTCGAAAATACATCACCAAATATTTGGTCAAGATCAAAACCTAATAGTTCAGACTTTGAATAACCGGTAATCTGCTCCATTGCAGGGTTAACATATTGAAATTTTTCATGCGCTGTAAAAATTGCGCCATCGGTGGTTTCTGCCAGTGTTCGAAAACGGTTTTCACTTTCAAGTAGGGCTTTTTGTGCGTTTTGCCTTTCATGTGTTTCGCAAATTAATGCAATCATATCCGCCATAGAAGCTGCGAATTGTTGCTCATCTAACGTCCACTCACGTATTTCTCCTGTGTGCTCGTGACAGATCACACCCGCATAGCGGCCTTGCACACGAATAGGCGAATCCAGCATTGATTTAATATTCAGTGGGTCTAAGTAGCATTCAGTAAATTCTATCGTTCTTGGATCACTGCAGGCATCATTAGCGGCTATAACCCGCTCTGCCGATAGTGATTTAAAATAGCTTGGGAAGTCTTTTATATAAAGTTCTACACCGGAGGAATGTTCATTGTTGCTTCGGTCATAGCAGTCCCGGCTTGTTAATACTGTTCGATCATCATTAAAAAACCATATACCCACACGCTCTACATTTAATGTTTGCGTAACCATCTCGGTAAGCTGATGCAGTGCCTGATCTATGCTGCCCTCATGCTTGGACAATGTTTCAGTAATTTCAAATAGCATTTTATTCTGAGTATCGAGCCTGACCCAGCTTTGCGCAATTTCGTTATCTGCGTCTTTACGAGCGGTTATATCTCTGAGTATCACCAGTATTTGGTTGTCAAACAAGGGTAATAAGCGTATTTCATAACAATACTGACCGCTTTCGCCATTGATAAATTGTTCAATATCAAGTCTGCTATTACTGCTCTTTACAATATCAATCGCCTTAATTAAGCGATCAGGATCCTCTAATGGCAATAACTCGTAAATTTTTTGATTAATAATTCTTGAGGGCGGTAATTGGAACCCTGTTTCAAAACCTTTCTTATAGTTGAGAACACTGCCGGAAAAATCAATCCGAAAAAACAAGTCCGGTATTGCTTCGAATATTGCTCTTAGCTCAGCATTCGTCTGTAATAGCTCCTGAGAACTGATATCCAATGACCGCTCCAACATAGAGCGGTCATCTTCGAACTCTTCATAGGCATCGCTTATTGAAAATAAGAGCTTATGCAACTCATCGGGGTACTGCTCAGCATCATTAAAATGCCGTTTCAGCTGCCGCTGAAGCAGGTTGTGCAACTTTCCCATAGGATCAGCATTCAGAAAATGTAGTGATGGTCATGGTTTGGTTATGCAGCTCACATTTTGCATTCGGCGTAAAAGGTGAAATTTCTCCATATGAGTAAAAGCCTGTTAGGATGGCAGCATCACCTAATACGTCTCTGACAGCTTCCACTTCTTCTTCGACCCGCTGTTTTAATACCATTTTTCTGCCAACACAGCTAACCAGTATTGCCAGCTCTGGGGTAGATGCATCGACCGCTTTATAGCTGGTTTCTGCCGCACCGGAAGCACCATCGACCAGCCGGGTAAAGTTAGCTTTCATCAACTTTGCATAAGAGCCTTCTGGGATATCACCGGCAAACGTCATGCTTTGCTGCTCTTCATCTACCGCAAGAATAGTGCGCACCACGCTGCTATCACTATCGGGCACCCGAATCGCCAGCGGAAAAAGCAAGCCGGTTGCGGGCAAGCCTTCTGCATGCTCGCCCAGATATTTTTTATACAGCTCTAGGGCTGATTGGCCATCTAAGTCGTACAGCACATTACCCGATGAACGGGTAATAAGCCGCTCTGTACCAAAGGTATCCCAGCCACCCAGTGAGCCATAGCCGACTTTAATATTGTCGCCATAAAACCCGATAATACTGACAGAGTCAGTTTGCGCGTGATCATCACATATAATCACAGTTTCCTGAAAGCTTGCCCCATCGCCAGATAAGCCACCGGTAACGGTAATGCCAGTGGGCAAATGCTCGGTGATACCTTTTACAAGGTCGCTACCGTTAATATTCAAACCATCGGATATCACAAAAGCATGCACCAAATTCTCCTTAGGCAAAGCATCAGCTAGCTTTTTGCCCGCATCATAGCTGTCAGCACAATGGTGAATATCAATATGACTGGATTTGATTTGTGTACTGCCAAAGTTGACCGCTGTTAACGCCAATGTATCATCGTAAACATGGGTATCGCAGATTTCACCTGCCGTTGAGCAGCCCATTAAAACTGCCGCAGGATAGACAGACTGGATATGGCCGAGAGTTTGCTTATCTTTTAGAATATCCCGCCCACCAAATAAGAAAACCAGGTCAGCCGACCCATTTAATTTCCCTGGTGGCTGGGGCGCCCAGTTACCTGCTGTATCAAGACGGGTTTGCTCAATTTCCACGACCATATCCTCCATAAAAGCGTCATAAACCGGTTCTTATTACTGGCTAAACCCTTTCGATACAGATGTTAAGTTTGGGCCAATGGTCATATAACGGCCTAAAGCGATTTACCTTAAATCAGACTGTGAATGGGCTCTGATCGGTTATATTGAGGACTTTATTGTTGAGGGGGTCATAAAACAAGGCCTTGTATCCTTTATTATAGCTTTGTGATATGCATACTTATCAGGTGTTAATCTCCTATGAACCACACGTAAATCGCCATAATAACGATACAATTTAATACGATGACTAGCCAAGATTCATTGGGGGACTTATCGATGGGGTCTCTCTCTGGGTTAAACGCATCGACAGCCATAAAAGTCACACCGAGCAGAGCACATGTAGAGAACCAGATTTTTCCACCAGTATTAACTATCAGTTCTGCGCTGCCTATTACTGCCGATAAAAGAAGAATTAAAAGAAAGCCGCCTAGCCATACAGTGAACAATAAGAGCTTTAGTAGAACACGCTTTCCTTGAAAAGCCCTTGATAGTTTTAAGTAAATATTTCTAGTCGCCATTGCTCTTCTCTAATATACATAAATTAACAATCGAGGCTCTTTAACACAAAGCGCATACTTGATGGATTGTTATGCAAGATCACTGCATAACCACATTTGACTTCAATGTTATTAATGCTGTCCCAGCCACGATTAATAAAACACCAGACAATGCATAAACATCGAACTTTTGCTGCCATAAAAAAACAGATGCGATACAAACCAAAGCAATGCCAACACCCGACCATATGGCATAAGCAAGGCCTACACTCATTGATTTGAGCACAAATGCCAATAGCATACCCGCGATTGAATAGAAAAAAACAGCGCCCATTCCAAACCACCACTTTTCCCAACCGTCTGAGAACTTTAATAACAGTGTGGCTATCACTTCGGCCAGTATGGCTAATGTTAAAAGTAAATAGGTTATTATCATTATTAACACGGCACCGCAGAAAAGGCCGAGCCAATAGCATTTGCAATAAAGTTAATAATTTCAGTTGTCACTCTGGCTTTGTTGAAAACTATATCCATTAGGAAGCCAAATATAAGGCTAATGTAAGCAAGGTAACCAAAACCCATATATTCATTGTATAAGATGGTATAAAACCAGTCTTGGCCAAAAATGTAGATACCAGAAGATATTATGGTAGCAAGAAGCAGCAACACCCCTGGCAAGAATAGCTGTGCCATTGCCTGTGGCTTAAAGAAGGATATTAAAAGCAGTATAAGAAACATAGCAATATTAGTACCGAGAAAAATACGAATATCTAATTTAATATTTTGAACTATTTCCAGATATTTTCCCTTAATAATATCACTTAGCGTATCTTCTGCTATTTCTATGCTTTTGATTCTCTCTAAATACCCTGCTGTTATGGATGAAGCCAGTGCTTTTTTCCTTTCACAATCATAGCCGCACAGAGAAGCAATCACATTGGCAATTTTTTCTGGTAAGTTATTATCTAGATTATTTTGAATTTCTTCTTTTTCAAACCCGAGCTTACCAGCAAGGCTTAAAGCTTTGTTGGCTAATGTTGATTCGCTAACAGTCTCATATTGCTCTTTAACTTCTTTTTCTATTTGATATTTCACAAAACCCTTTGCTGACTCTTCAATTGTTGCGGGAGAGACAAAAGTTATCGCAAAAAGTGAACCAAATAATAAAACCCCTAAAAAACTTAAAACCCTTAATGCTATGCCCATCATTTTCCATCTCTTTAATATTTAACGTCACTATTACAGGTCGTGACGTAATTGATTATCTTTCACTATTAACGCATAAAAATCAAATGACGAAAGCAAAATCTGGTGGCTAGCAGGGTTAAATTTTTACTTCGTTAAACAGTTGATCACGAGAAAGCACTTTAGCATATTCACCGTTTAAGTTAGCCAATGACATAGCATGAACCTCTGATGCTAGACGCAGCTTACCAAAGTAATCTTTTTTATCGAATGTAAAACAAGCCTCTTCAACGATGTAGACTTGAAACCCCATATTACCTCCTGTTCGCGCTGTAGCCTCGATTGAGTTGTTTGTAGCGACACCCACCAAAACAATGCTACTGACATTGATATTTTTTAGCTCTGCTGCCAAAGAACTATTAATAAATGCACAGGGGATAGATTTCTCGATAAGCAACTCACCATCTTTAGGTTGAAACGTATTTTTAAACTCAAACCCTTCTTGCTTAGGCCAAAATACTGAACTCTCTTCTTTAGACTTGTGCCTTACATGAAAAACTGGCCATTGTAATTTACGCCACTTACTCAACAATGCTAACATATGATATTCGGCTTCTGGGTTATTTCTAGGTCCCAGTTTCGGATGATCAATTCCTTTTTGTTGATCTATCAAAATGAGCGCAATCACTGTTTGTACCTCGTAGGGTCAAACTTAAAAAAAAGGAAAATTGTTTCGTTTGATTTCACTTATTATATCTTATTTTTAAATTTGGATATTCAACTGACTACTTCCCCTTTTTTACTACCATAAATTTTGCTGAATCAAATATAAGCATTATTCTTGATATTTTCCCATTTTCAAATTGAAACAATTGAGACATGTTTGCTTCAATATTTCCCTTTTTAAACTGATAAATTATATTTATTTCTTTCTCTGACTCAAACCGAGAAAAAATCTTATAGCTACACTCTTCGTCGGAACTAGATTTTAAACTATCAATGTATTCCCGTGACGATTGGCAGCTTAAAAACGGACCATCAAACCTTAGAGTTTCAGCGAATATATCTACCAACGAATCGTAGTTTCTTGTTTCGAAAAAAACCCTGAAATACGTATCCACTAACTCTCGATTTTTCATGAATTATGTGCCAAACTCTCTGTTACACCTAACGCCTTGCTCACCGGAAAATTGGGAGCGCAGCGAGTAATTTTTCCGAGTGCAGCAACTTGTTATGAGTTGATGCCAATTTCGCTAATTTCATTTTTGAGTGCATCAATGTCTGCATCTGGATTTAACTTAACTGCCAATTTCAAATCGAATCCACCACCAAAAATTGATTGCACTATACTCCTGTCGATATCTTGTTCGAGGATTTCACTAGCATAATTACAATAGTCTAAGGCTGACATTTGTTGGATTTTTATAGGGCTAGGCAAGTCGTTTATTTCATTCCCCAACGTTACCCAGTTGTTATCTTCGAGATACCAAATGCAGGAGCCTTCATCCATGCTAAAAGCTGGTTCATTTAAGAACGCTGAAAATTTTTCTGGCACTTGATTTTTGAGTGCTTGAAAATCTGCTACCAAGCCGTCTACTGGGCTTGTACATTTGAAGGCGATATCTTTATCTGTAACTAGAAAAAACCATTCGCCACCGCAGCTATCGCGTAAAGATGCCATCTCTTCTTCAGGAGACCAACTGGCATTGTAGGAGTAGTATCGTAATTCCCAGTCTTGTTCTAATATCGCATCTAGCAGAGCAAGATACTTCAACTTATTTTTAAAATCTTCGATCATACTCTAATCACTTAGTGGCTCATAACGCCGCAATTACCGGCCGGAACGTAGTTGATTAATTTGTGTTATTAAAACACAAATTGAGCGACGTAGTGGAGGTCGGGTAGATTGCTTTGTTAACTGTTTCATACGTTCAAAAGATACTTAGCAACTCCGGGGTTATTTCTAATATATCGTACATATGAAGCCCCAAACTTTGTTAGGCGTATTCCAGTCTCTGATTTAGACAAGAAACCGGCAGCAAGAGGATAAGCAAAATACTTCTCAGAATCCCAACCTTCAAGCTTTCCCGGCTCAGGTTTAACAGTTTCATAGAAATACTTTTCAGCCTCTACATCCGTAATTTCATTATTTGGATAGAGATATTCGTTAAAAAGTTTATATTGAGACGAATATAATGTATATGTAACTTCCAAAAACACCATAGACGCTTGATAAATAGAAACCTCTTTAGACAATATGTTAATTTTTTCGCTTTCAGGAGCATCCAATGACTCCACATGGGCTTTAATCGTTTTGAGTAACTCTAAGCTATATTGAGTAGATCTTTCTTCTTGAGCTGCAATAAGGTCTTCTTTGTTTAAATTTTCAGTAATATCAGATTTATCGCTTTGGGGAGATTTTAAACCGGAATCCTGCTGACTCGTTTCAAATTTAGCGCTAAATCCAGAAGTACCAGCAGATAATTCAGTAACATTATTTTTATTAAAAAAGTTTTTAAAACCTTCGCCAAAACTATTTTTAAATCTGAGACCAAGGATTAACAATACTATTGGCCATGCCAATTCGCTTGCAAGATTAACTATGACCTCGGGCGTCCAATTCGAACTTACGCTTGAAATAATCTGAGGAACAACATTAGTAGCAACCTCATTTGTAGGGTCTGGAGGTGAAGATTCTTTATCCATAATTGCTCTCTAATACTGCGTGACAGTTAACGCCTTTAGCAGCGGCCGTAGTGTAGGCGCGAAGCGCCGAAACAGAGGTCCAGCCCCGAAGGGGCGATGCTGGCTAAACTTGTTATGTTTTTACCTGTTTTCATCGTAATAGAAAGGTAGTTTTGAAGAATCAAAGTCACCCTCTCCGTATTTTTCATCAATGTGAGAAGGAAGCATACGCGCCATCTTTTCGTGAATAGACGTATGAAGCAGTTTAAATCCGGCATGGTCATTGACCGAGCCCAGAAAACGCTGAATATCATTAATACTTTGGTAGTGTAATGGCTGATGAAAAAAACGTTGGTATTCTTGCAATGTAGAAAAGACATACATGAGGTCTTTTAGATTAACTTCTACTTTTTCATCAGGATCAATTGCCTCGAAACCAAAGGTAGCAATCTCTTCTAAATTCTCAGTGTACTCTTTTGTCATTCACTACCTCACGGCATAACGTTGCGCTAAAAGGCGAGCGGCGTAGCCGCGAGTCCAGCCCGCTTGCGGGCGTTTTTTGGGCGCCTTGTTAGGTGTTTTTTGACGCTTCTTCATACCTAAAAACCTCTATTGTGGTTGACACTAAGTCTTTTGCGCCAAGTACACTAGAACGGAATATATAAAAACCGCAATATATTCCCCGCTAATTCCCAACATCTTTTCGATACTCGAAAACAAGAGAAGCATAACAGTAATGGCGATTGGCAGACTAACCAAAACACCAAACCAGCCGTCACCCTCATTTACTACTTCTTTTGCACATATTTTTTGGGCAGGGATAATGGCTACCACACTGACTAACACCATAATCAAAAAGAATGCTTAGGTTGTCTTTAATATCAAAAAGTATCCATCGATATACAAAGACTGGAAATGAAACAACAAAAAGTACAGTAGCTATTAAGGCGCGAAACATAATTTTTTTATACAGGGGGATAGCAGACAGCTTGTCTGATAATATGTTATAGCGGTCACTGTGGAAAAGTTGGGTTTTCCCAACGGAATCATAGATTTACCTTATTAGCCCTGTATTGTTGCTCAATATCATAGCTGTCCACTTTGCTATTTTCAATATCAAATTCTCTTGTTTAGCTTAGTACATCTATCGATGTCTGATAATAATAAATCCTTATCAAAACTGGACAGCTTTTTTATTTTTAAAATCAAATGCTTATAAGGTTTTCGCCAATAACAGGGCAATATTTTTTCTTATCTGTACTGTTATTGTGTTATTTTCACCATAGTGTGCATCATATTATGATTGGCCGCTTAGCCACACAACCTTTAAGATAAAACTATGCTCATCTTGTAATAAGGCACATCCGATTTATAAAAGCGCTCACCTTCGGCCTGCAGGCCAAAGCGCTGATAAAAACCCATCGCACTTTCTCTGGCATCACACCAAAACAGCTTTATATTATGCTGAGGCAACTCTGCGAGAATATGCTTTAGCAATAAGCTGCCTATGCCCTCGCCTTGCCGCTCTGGCAAGGTAGCAAACTTTCTTAATCTTGCTGTTTCCTTATGCGGATAAACAGAAGCTACTGACACCAGGGTATTATTATCAAACACGCCAAAGTGCCAGGCTGACTCGTCACCTGCTACGCGGCAAAAGTCTTGGGGCTTATCAGGCCATAATACTTGCTGCCGTAATGGTAACGCTTGTTCTATATCAATGCGTTGAATATTCATTGTGGGTTTAAGCGTCGTTATCACGCGACATGCTAATATAGTTTGGCAAAGACTCAATCGCTTGCAGCCATCTTTTAATAGAGGTATATGGCTGCAAATCAAAGCCTCCTTCTTCGGCAACATGGGTATAGGCATACAGGCTAATATCTGCAATTGTTGGGTTATCACCTGTTAGAAAGGCACTGCTTGAGAGTTGCTGCTGCATAACAGATAGGGCTTTATGACCACCTTCTTGCTTGGCTGCATATTCGGCTCTGCGTGCTTCGGGTAAGCCAAGGTATTTATTGATATAACGCGCTACGGCGATATAAGGCTCATGGCTATACTGCTCGAAGAACTGCCACTGCAGCACCCTGGCTCTGGCGATACCCGCATCGGGCAGATAGGCAGAACCTTCGGCCAAAAAGTTGAGAATCGCATTGGACTCGGTAAGATGGGTTGTTGCATCAATTTGCAGTACCGGTATTTTAGCATTGCTATTGATTTGCAAAAAAGCATCGGTATGGGTTTCACCTGAGAGAATATCCACATGCTGCCACTCGTGCTCTATAGCTAGCAGCTGCATTAGCAGTTTTATTTTATAGCAGTTACCCGATAGCATATCACCATAAACACGATACATAAGCGCTATCCTCTGAATAGAGTTTCTTTAAGAGCACAAACCATTGAGCTTGGCGTATTGCAGCAGCATAATGGTTTTGCCATCTTTAATTGCACCCGTGGTAATCATGTCACAGGCTTCGGTAAATTTAAGCTCCAGCACTTCAATATTTTCTTGCTCTTGCGCTAGGCCACCACCCGCACTTACCTGCATATCAGCGGAGTATTCGGCAATAAAGAAATGCACAATTTCGGTTACAGAACCCGGCGACATATAAGCTTCGAATATTTTTTGCACTTTATTCACTTTATAACCCGTTTCTTCTTCAGCTTCTTTTTTAACGCAATCTTCTGGGTTATTTTCTTCGAGCAGACCTGCACAAGATTCAATAAGCAAACCATCGCTATTGCCGTTCACATAGGTTGGCATGCGAAATTGTTGTGTCAGTACCACGGTTTGCTTTTCTCTGTTATATAGCAATACGGTCGCGCCATTGCCTCTGTCATAAGCCTCTCTGTGCTGGGTATCCCAGCTACCGTCATTATTTTGGTATTCATAGCTGTATTTATTTAATACATACCAGTTATCTGACAATAATTGCTTACGAATATTTCTAATTTTTGTACTCATAATAAACCCTGACGACTGTCAACTTTATAATAGTTACTCTGCGAGCCATATCATAAGCCGCTTATACCTGTCATTCAATATACAGATTGTTACATTAACACCGTTACATGAATACAGGTCTACTTCTGATACGCTGTTAGCAGCCCTAGCATTAAATAATACAATACCAAACCATTAATCAGATGCCATAGAAAATGTGTGCCCCAAGCAACGCTATGGCAGATCTGCATATCAATGGAACGGAAAAATATCGCCGTGGTTAGCAAAGCACCGGCAATCAACAGCAAGCCTCGCCCTTGCTGAATATCGGCATAACGGTAGTGATAAAACCCTAAGATATACAGCATTAATAAAGCGGGTATATAGAGAATTGAACCGTTCAGGTAGTGTTTAAAGACTAGCGCTAATAAAATCGCTGCAATTAACCCTGCGAGCAGTAACAAGGCCTTAGCTGTCGAGAGCTGCATGATATGGCGTGCATACACCCACAAAAACAGTAACTTAAACAGTAAAATCGGTATCACATCAGCCGCTGCGGCCCAAGGGCTTGCAAAGGTATGAAACAGTGCACTACCGATACCAATAGCAAAGATCAGCAACACTAAGCCCTGCAAGCTATAGGCACTATGTTTACTGTTTACCAGCTTTCGCCAAAGTAAGTACGCAACAATGATAAACACAAGGTTACTGATGGCATTTAACGGCTCTTGCCAAAGACCGGCGGCAAGCCGCTCACAATAGATATCAATCAAGAGTCTGTCCTACAACACTTGATCTTTTCATTGGCATATTAGCCTCGAACACCTACCTGAGTAATCACGCTAGCCAATAGCGCATTGATCGTATTGTTCGATTCGGCAACTACGGCTTTAATTTCTTGCAGGGTAATTAAAGACTCGCTCACACCTGCTGCCCAGTTCACGACGATTGCACAACAGGCATAGTCCATGCCGGCTTCACGGGCAAGTGCTGCTTCTGGCATGCCTGTCATTCCCACCAGGTCACAGCCATCGCGTGCCAGGCGCTTAATTTCAGCGGCGGTTTCCAAACGAGGTCCTTGCGTCACCGCATAGGTCGCTGTATTGCGCATAGGAATATTGAGTGTTGTAGCGGCTTGCAATAACTGCTGGCGTAATGAGGCTGTGTAAGGATAGGTAAAGTCAATATGTTGATCTAATGAGAAGTTATCTTCGAAAAAGGTATGTTGCCGGTCATAGGTATAATCAATCAGCTGATCCGGTACTGCCAGTGTACCCGGTGACATTGTCTGCGTAATACCGCCGACAGATGCCAATGCCACGACTTGCGTCACCCCTACATCTTTTAAGGCGCAAATATTGGCCCGATAATTAATCTTATGCGGTGCGATATTATGCCCTACACCGTGCCTGGGTAAGAAAATCAGTTCGCGCCCATTTAATGTGCCACGAAACAATGGCGAGGATGGCTCACCATAAATTGTGCTTAGTTGTTGTTCTTGTAAATGACTTAAGCCCGGAATATCCGCTAATGCAGTGCCACCAATAATAGCGATTGTCATGCTGACTTCTCCGCTAGCGCGTAAATCGCATTTAGGTTACGAAAATAGCTTTTATAGTCCATGCCACAACCAAACACATAACGGTCGGGCACAGTCAGGCCAATATAATCCAAAGGCATCTCTACTGCAAAACGGTCATGTTGCTTACGGGTGAGTACGGCAACTTTAACACTGGCAGCATTTTGCTGATGACAATACTCCGCAATATGTTGCAGGGTAATACCTTCATCAAAAATATCGTCTACGATCAGCACATGCCTTTGTGATAAAGCCGCTGCTGGTTTGACGCGCCAGGCAAACTCGCCTCCTTCGGTTTTATCCCGGTAACGACTGACCTGCATATAATCCATTTGCAAAGGAAATGACAGGCGTTTTACCAGTTCTGCTGTGGTATATAAACCACCATTCATAATACACAGTACTAATGGATTTAGCTGCGCATAGTCTTTGTTAATGGCAGCAGCCATGGTATCGAGCGCCTGTTGTATTTCTGAGGCCGACACAATGATCTCGGCACTGGCAAGCACATTCTCGGCTTCGGGCAAACTTAACACGATCTCACCTGCTTATTTTGTTGACGGGGTACGCTCTGCATTGTTTTTAAAGCTAAGCTCATCTGGCATATGCATTGTGGTTGTCGGGAAGGCGATTTCTGCACCGTGCGACTCTATAATATCAGACACCTTCAACAGCACATCTTGCTTAACCTCATGGAACTTAACCCAGTTGGTGGTACGAGTAAAAGCATAGATAAAGAAATCTAAGGATGATGCACCAAAGTAGTTGAAGTTAACAATAATGGTTTGTCGTTGCTCAATGTCTGGATGGGTATCTAGCATAGCCTTTACCTGCTCAACAATCACCGGTAGCTTGCTAATATCATCGTAGCGAATACCAATGGTTTCTTTAATACGCCGATGACTCATACGAGAGGGGTTTTCAACAATGATATTGGTAAAGATCGCATTGGGTACATAGATTGGACGCTTTTCAAAGGTGCGTATCCGCGTTAAACGCCAGCCAATCTCTTCCACAGTGCCTTCGATATCTTTATCGGGAGAACGAATCCAGTTACCTACTTCAAAGGGGCGATCTAAGTAAATCATCAAACCGCCAAAGAAGTTAGCCAATAAGTCTTTCGCGGCAAAGCCCACAGCAATGCCGCCAATCCCACCAAACGCCAGTACACCGGAGATACTGATACCTAAGGTTTGTAGAATAATCAAGCCGCCAGAAATCATTAACGCCAGGCGAACTAGCTTACCCGCTGCATGTATTGAGGTTAAATCAGATAATTCTTCTTTTTTATAGGCTATATAGTTTTTCTCAAAGTTACTGGCTAGACGGACCGCAAACCAGATAACACAAGCAATCACACCAATCTGACGAATAGGCTCAACCAAATCGAATATCGGCGCGCGGGTTTCTTTATGAATAATGTCAGCTGCCAGTGTTATGCCAACTATCCATAGCAATATGGTCAACGGCCGCTTCAATGCTTCAACAACGGCGTCATCCCAAGTACGCTTGCTTGTTAATAAACGCCCATGTATTTTTTTGAGCAATCGTTTTTGTATAAAATTAACGACCGTAAAGAATAATACAATAACAAAAATCTGTATCATCCAGGCATCAATAAAAGAAATAACGTTTTTTACATCTTCCAACATAACACTTAGACTCTTCAGATATTTAACTCAAGGTTTTGTTGTGTACTTAAATCGTCAACCAGCTGTTTGGCTGCGCGCCACTGATCTTGGGCGAATAAGTCTGTTGCTAGCATACCGGGCTTACTGTGCATCCGTGTTAGACGCAATGACGAAGCTGGCTCCTGATAGTCGGCCAAGGCTTGTACAACCTCTTCAGCGGCTGCCGGATGATTACAAACCAACACCATATCACAGCCAGCCTGCAATGCCTGCTGCGCACGCTCAGCAAAGCTTGCACCTAAATTGCCGCCTTCCATGCTTAAGTCATCGCTAAAGATAACGCCTTGAAAGCCCAACTCATTGCGCAAAATATCTTGCAGCCAGCGTGCTGAATAACCTGCAGGCTTGTCATCGACTTTAGCATAGAGCACGTGGGCTGGCATAACCGCCGCTAAGCCGTTATCAATCAGGCGTTGAAAAGGTACCACATCAGCCAGCATTAAGTCTGCCAGTTCACGTTGGTCTACCGGCTTTTCGGTATGCGAGTCTTCTTTAACAGCCCCATGGCCTGGGAAGTGTTTACCGACAGCGGCCATCCCTGCCTTAGCCATACCACGCACCCATGCCTGGCAGAGTTGTGCGATCACTTGTGGGTCTTTATGAAAGGCGCGGTCACCAATAACACCGCTAACCCCATAGTCCATATCTAATACCGGCGCAAAGCTAAAATCAACACCATAGTGAACCAGCTCGGCGGCCATCAACCAACCGAGTTGTTCGGCTGCATTTAAAGCGACTTGCTTACCCGAGGCGTCGTATAAACGACCTAATACTGCAGCTGGAGGTAAGTGCGTAAAGCCTGGCTTAAAACGCTGCACCCTACCCCCTTCATGATCCACACTAATGAGCAACCTTGGCTCACGCAAAGCATGAATCTCTGCACACAAAGCACGCAGCTGTTCAACAGATTCATAGTTACGCGTAAATAATATGACCCCACCAACGACAGGATTCTGTAACAACTGTCGCTCTTTCGCGCTGATTGTTGTCCCTACTAAATCTACCATCACCGGCCCAAGTGACATTGGCTTTTCCTCAGTCTGTTTAGTCTGTTAAGAGCGGCACTAATAACACCACCGCATGGGTGGCGATACCTTCTTCGCGCCCAACAAAACCTAAGCGCTCGGTCGTGGTGGCTTTGACACTTACCTGGCCAATATCAGCACCGACATCCTGTGCAATATTTTCACGCATTGCGGTAACATGCACCGCCAGACGTGGCCGTTGTGCAATCACAGTGATATCGGCATTACTGATACAATAGCCTTGCTCTTTAATCAGTTTATTCACATGCTTTAACAATTCTCGGCTATCAACGCCATCAAAGTCTGGATCAGTATCGGGGAAGTGTTGGCCAATATCACCTAAGGCCAGCGCACCCAACATCGCATCACATAAGGCATGCAATACCACATCACCATCTGAATGGGCTTTAAGTCCATGTTCAAAAGCAATACGCACGCCGCCTAATACAACATGATCCCCTTCACCAAAGGCATGTACATCATAGCCATGACCGATACGCGGTATACTCATCGTTAAACCTCTTTAGTCTTGCTGTTGTTGCTGCAGATACAGCGCAGCCAAAGCCAAATCCTGTGGATTGGTCACTTTAATATTATCTGCACTGCCTGTCAGCAGTAAAGGCTGATAACCTGCCAACTCAATCGCCTGTGATTCATCGGTTACCCATTGATCATTATCCAAGGCCTGCGTCAGTGCTGTTTTTAACAGCTTAAAACGAAAAACCTGTGGTGTCAGTGCCCGCCATAAGCTGCTGCGATCTACTGTGGTGGCAACCTGCGCCACATCTTGATCGGCTACCATACGTTTAACAGTATCGGTCATCGGCAATGCCAATAAGCCACCGGCGGGATGTGCCTGAATATGGGCTAATAAGGCCGCCACATCCTGACTTTTAACACAGGGCCTGGCTGCATCGTGTACTAACACCCAGTCATCATCTTGTGCCCGCCCTTCGAGAAAGGTCAGCGCATTGAGTACTGAGTGACAACGCTCAGCACCACCATTGACTGTATGCAGGGGGATATTATCTGGCTTGTCGATATCCGGCCAGTACTCATCTTCAGGACTCAAGGCAACCACCAATGCGGTCACCGCAGGCACAGCAGCTAACTTTGCCAAGGTATGGCTCAGTATAGGCTGCTGATTCAGAAGCAAGTATTGTTTGGGGCAGTCTGATCCCATACGACGGCCGACACCAGCAGCCGGTACGATGGCCCAACAAGGTGTTTGCTTGGATAAGCTGCTCATAGGATATTATTCATTTATGGGTTCGCCTGTTGCTCATTGGGTTTGAGCACCTCTTCCTTTGGCTTTGCAGGCTGCATAATTTGAAAAAAGGTTTCTCCTTCTTTAATCATGCCAAGTTCGGTGCGAGCCCGCTCTTCAATCGCTGCCAACCCTTGCTTTAAGTCATCGACTTCAGCTTGTAGGGCACTATTACGAACTCGCAACGTCTCATTTTCAGCATGTTGCGTTTCTAAGGCCTGTTGCAGACGATGTACTTCTGCCCAACCATCGTCTGCCACCCAAAGTTTATACTGCAACATCAGCAGCAATAATATGAGTACGGCCGTTAGAAACTTCACAGCAATCCGTATTGCGCGGACTGCTTACAACGCTTGGTTAAATGCACCACGACCTGCGTAGCTGCCATTGCTACCCAAACGCTCTTCAATACGTAATAACTGATTGTATTTCGCAATACGGTCAGAACGTGACATTGAACCTGTTTTAATTTGACCCGCATTGGTTGCCACTGCTAAGTCAGCGATCGTTGTATCTTCTGTTTCACCAGAACGGTGTGAGACAACAGCTGTGTATTTAGCAGCGTGTGCCATTTCAATCGCTTCTAAGGTTTCTGTCAAAGTACCGATTTGGTTAACTTTAATTAAGATAGAGTTAGCCGTACCACTTTCAATACCTTCTTTGAGGATCTTGGTGTTGGTCACGAATAAATCGTCACCCACTAACTGGACTTTGTCACCTACTTTTTCAGTCAGGTATTTCCAGCCATTCCAGTCGTTTTGATCCATACCATCTTCAATAGAAATAATAGGATATTGATCAACCCAAGATGCCAGATAATCAGCAAACTCTTCTGAGGAGAACTTCTTACCTTCAGACGCCAGGTTATACACACTGCCATCTTCATAGAACTCTGAGCTAGCTACGTCTAAACCTAATGCAATTTCATCACCGATTTTAAAACCCGCTTTATTAACCGCTTCTAAAATGGTATCGAGCGCTTCAGCATTTGAACCCAGGTTAGGTGCAAAACCACCTTCATCACCGACGCTCGTTGCCATGCCTTTGCCTTTTAATACTGACTTTAATGCATGAAACACTTCAGCGCCGCAGCGCAATGCTTCACTGAAGCTTGGCACGCCGATAGGCAAGATCATGAATTCTTGAATATCAACGCTGTTATCCGCGTGTGCACCACCATTGATGATATTCATCATGGGTACCGGCAGACGGTAGCTGCTGGCGTTACCTAAATATTCATAAAGTGGCACTTTACGCGAAGCGGCTGTCGCCCGCGCTATCGCAATTGATGCGGCCAAAATAGCATTGGCCCCTAAACGGCCTTTATTGTCAGTGCCATCTAATGCAATCATGGCGTTATCCAACTCTGCTTGAGCGCTGGCATCTTTACCGATCAAAGCATCACGAATCTCAGTGTTAACATTTTTAACGGCTTGAGTGACACCTTTGCCTAAGTAGCGGCTTTTATCGCCATCACGTAACTCTACAGCTTCGCGCTCACCTGTTGATGCGCCTGATGGCACCATACCAATTGCAGAAGTACCATCTGCTAATGTTACTTCCGCTTCGACAGTTGGGTTGCCACGCGAATCGATAATCTGGCGCCCCTTGATCTCAGTAATCTCCGACATAGTCACTCCGTAGTGATATTGTGTTAAACATAATGTTACCTTTGCATTGCCATCTACAGCCGTATTAATAGTGCTTGGGCCAGTGGCAAGCTACCCCACAAACTACCAGGTGTTTTTCCTATGATAGTGTGCGAGTAAAATAGCGCTCGGTTTATATTCAGCCGAGCGCCGAAAAACTGATTAACAGTTAAGCAATAATGTAACGCTTTATTATGAAGCTTGTGCGACTTGCTGCTGCTTTTGGTGGTAATCAATCGCTGCTTGGATAAAGCCGGTAAACAGTGGGTGCCCATCACGTGGCGTCGAGGTAAACTCCGGATGGAATTGACACCCAACAAACCAGGGGTGACCAGCAATTTCCACCACTTCGACCAAATTGTGATCCGCTGATGTACCAGAAATTACCATGCCTGCATTGGTGAGCTTGTCACGGTAATTATTATTGAATTCATAACGATGCCGATGACGTTCGGCAATTTTATCCTGATCATACGTTTTTCGGACCAGGCTGTCTTTTTGCAATAGGCAAGATTGTGCACCTAAACGCATAGTGCCACCTAAATCGGCATTTTTATCACGCTGCTGGGTAGAGCCATCTTCTGCCTGCCATTCTGTAATCAGCGCAATCACCGGATGTGGTGTACTGGCATTAAACTCAGTACTGTTGGCCTCTGCCAGCTCGGCTTTGTGCCGGGCATATTCGATAACTGCAACCTGCATGCCTAAACAAATGCCTAGATACGGCACATTATTCTCGCGAGCATATTTCACGGCGTTTATTTTGCCTTCGATACCACGAATACCAAAGCCACCGGGCACTAAAATCGCATCCACACCGTAGAGTGCCTCTAGGTCATCGTTTTCAAGATTCTCTGAGTCGATATAGCGAATATTTACTTTACTGCGTGTTTGAATACCGGCATGAATCAGGGCTTCATTGAGTGATTTATAGGAATCGACCAGATCCATATATTTCCCAACCATCGCAACGGTCACTTCATGCTCTGGGTTTTGTACCGCGTTGACCACGGTATCCCATTCGCTTAAGTCAGCGGTCTGTACATTGAGGTTGAGCTTATCCACCACGATATCATCCAGGCCTTGTGCGTGTAAGCGGCGCGGCAGTTGATAGATCGTGCCGACATCTTCACAAGAAATCACCGCACGCTCTTCGACATTGGTAAACAATGCTATCTTGCGGCGTTCTTCTGCGGGCAGTGGCTGCTCAGAACGGCAGAGTAAAATATCAGGTTGAATACCAATGGTGCGCAACTCTTTGACTGAGTGCTGGGTTGGCTTGGTTTTGGTTTCGCCCGCCGAGCGAATATAAGGCACTAAGGTCAGATGGATAAACAAGGTGCGCTCGCGCCCCTGCTCAATGGCCAACTGACGTATCGCCTCTAGAAAAGGTAGCGACTCAATATCGCCGACCGTTCCGCCAATTTCGACCAGGGCCACATCCGCATCGCCAGCACCTTCTATCAGTAAATGCATGATCTCGTCGGTGATATGAGGTATCACCTGGACTGTGCCACCCAGATAGTCACCCCGGCGTTCTTTTTGAATGACATTGGCGTAGACCCGCCCGGTGGTAAAGTTGTTTTTCTGGCTGGTCTTATTGCGAATAAAGCGCTCGTAATGGCCTAAGTCTAAATCTGTCTCTGCGCCATCTTCGGTGACAAACACCTCACCATGCTGAAAAGGGCTCATTGTGCCCGGATCCACATTGATATAAGGGTCAAGTTTCATCATGGAGACCTTGAGCTTGCGCGCTTCAAGGATAGCGGCTAGAGAAGCGGCGGCTATGCCCTTCCCTAACGAGGAAACCACACCACCTGTTATAAAGATATACCGCGTCATGTTCTTCAGCCGATTGAGGGCAGTCTCGGAATGACTGCCTAAAACGCGGGAATATTACCTGAATACGCCGCGCTGCTCAATGATAATCGCCCCTTCTGTGTAAAATTATGAGGTTTTTCAATATCTTAACAATTTGTTAATTTTGAGCTGACAGGCCACAGTGGCCAAACACAGCAAGCACCTGCGGCCTTAACAGCAACAGCAGCTAATGGGCCCGCCAATTCCGGCCAATGCCAGCACAGATTTGGCAAGACTGGCAAAAGCCGTTATGCTCGGCTTTTTTAGCTTATCTGGTATTTTGAAGCATGTTTAGAAACCTATTTGTTATCAGCGCCCTGCTTGCACCCGGTTTACTGATTCCACCGCTGAGCCAAGCAAAAGATGAGAAAAAAGAGGATGTTGAGTGCGTATTACCGCCCACGCCGACGATTCCAAGTGGCCGTAAGGTCAGCAAGAAGGTCATGGTTGAAGCGATGGAAACGGTCAAAAGCTATCAGCAAAAGAACAACGCTTACCGTGAGTGCCTCACGCAGCATATGGAAAAACTCGGTGATGAGGCGACCGAACAGGGTAAAGCAGCCGTAGAAAGTGCTATCGCAGAGTCGATTGATACTGAGGAGCTGGTTGCTGATACATTCAATACACAGCTGCGACTGTTCAAAACGCAAAACCCTAATTAGCGGCTGTTTAGCAGGCCAGAGTAATCTATGCCTGCCTGCTGACAAACAGGCCACTGAACATTTGAGATAAACTTGGGCTAGCTATCCTCGTCTGAGTGAACATTGTCAGCCAGGATAGGCGGCTCAATCCCAAAGATGCCTAATAGGCGATCGCCTTCGTAGACAAACGGCAGGCGGTCGCGCAACCACGGCGGTACTTTACGCGCCTGCAATAACTTCTTCACGCAATGACTGTGCTCACGCCCCGGCAGGCGTATCCGCTCACCGCCCTGACGAAAACGCACAATCAGCTGTGACTCGCCATCGGCCAGGCGCACGCCCAATTTAAATAATCGCTGTGGTGATAACGCTATGCCTAACTCGTCAATCTGCAAAGCCTCTGGCAGCTGCCAAAGGTATTGCTGTGTACGCACGGGCTGCTGCTGCTTAAATGCATAAAGTTTGCCTTGATAACGCCGCACTTCCACATCTGACCAGGCAACCAATGGCGTACTGTCTTTCGCTGCGCTTTGCATGAGCAGGATATTTTTAAGCACTGTATCACTCGGCGTTGGCAACTCTTTTTGCTGCAGCCAGTAACGCAGCACATGGTGCTGGCGCTCAGCAGGCAGCTTATGCAACTTCTCTAATGATAAGGCCTCTGCTTCATCTGCCAGCACCTCACTCATATCACTTCTAGCCTGATCAATAATCAACTTGGCCGCCTGCGCCTGATGCCGGGCGGCCCGTGACAGTGTTTTGGTCCAGCCAGGCCAACGCTTGGCAATCAGCGGTGATAAGGTATTGCGTAAGTAGTTACGGTCATAGCGGGTGTCTGCATTACTGAGGTCCTCGATCCACTTAAGGTTATGCTGCTGCGCATATGCTGTCAGTGTTTCGCGGCTGATATCCAATATCGGTCTTAAGTGCCACCCCAAACCACAAACCGCAACCACTGGCATGGCGGCAAGCCCCATAGGACCACTGCCACGCAGTAGTTGTAAGAGCAATGTTTCTGCTTGATCATCCTGATGGTGCGCGGTTAATAGACAATCTCCAGGCTGCAACTGCTTGCGCAGTGCGGCATAGCGCGCCTGCCGGGCAGCGGCTTCTGGGCTTTCGCCAGGCGCTGGCTGCGCTTCGACATTGATAGACTCAAAAGGGATTTCAAAACGATAGCAAACCGCCTCACAGTGCTTTACCCAATCGGCGGCCTCTGCCTGCAAGCCATGGTTAACATGCACAGCTTTAAAGGTCAGCGCCCCATTGTGCATATTGGCAATCGTCCATAAGCCATGCAGCAGCACCATAGAATCCAGCCCACCGCTAAAGGCAACAATATAATGGTTGATATGGGGCATTGCCCCGAGCGAGGTTGCCAGATTTTGCAAAAAAAGCTGCTGCTGACGACCGTCAGCAGCAGTATCTTGATCTGATGTTGATCCCATAGTTTAAGTATGACCTATAAAAGGTATTTAGGGATATTATCGACACAAACTACAGCACAGTTTAATAACAAGCGCAGGTCAACCCTGCGCTGGCTGTTTAACCTTCTTTAAATTCACCGTGACTTAATAGGCGCTCATTGCGCTGACTGACAAGGCGGTCTTTATCAATATAGTTTAAGCGGTCTAAGTTATTGATTAAAGAAGACTTTAAGGCCATCGCCATGGCATCAACATCACGATGTGCGCCGCCTAAAGGCTCTGGAATAATCTCATCAATCAAGCCCAGTTCCAGCAGCCGTTTGGAGGTGATTCCCATGGCTTCGGCTGCTTCAGCGGCTTTTTCGGCACTCTTCCACAGAATGGAAGCACAGCCTTCAGGCGAGATCACCGAGTAAGTGCTGTATTGCAGCATGGAAATATGGTCACCCACACCAATCGCCAACGCACCACCTGAGCCGCCCTCACCAATAACGGTACAGATAATCGGCGTCTTTAACTGCGACATCACAAATAAATTGCGAGCAATGGCCTCACTTTGGCCACGCTCTTCGGCATCAACCCCGGGATAAGCGCCAGGGGTATCAATAAAGGTTAATACCGGCAGGCCAAAGCGCTCGGCCATTTGCATCAGGCGTAGGGCTTTACGGTAGCCCTCAGGCTTAGGCATGCCAAAGTTGCGTTTGAGCTTTTCTTTGGTATCCCGGCCTTTTTGCTGGCCAATGAGCATCAGAGGCCGACCTTCTAGGCGGGCAATACCGCCGACAATGGAGGCATCGTCAGCAAACATCCGGTCACCATGCAGCTCTTCAAAATCCGTAAAAATACGTGGGATATAGTCCAGCGTATACGGCCGTAGCGGGTGACGGGATAATTGCGAAATCTGAAAAGGACCTAGTTTTGCGAAAATAGACTCTGTCAGAGTTTGACACTTGGTCTGCAAGTGCGCAACTTCATTTTGGATATTGAGCTCCACATCGGTGTCCATATGCCGAAGCTCTTCTATTTTAGCCTGCAACTCCGCAATGGGCTGCTCAAACTCAAGATAATTTGGGTTCATAATCAACCAAATAAAGTAAAACGCCCATGATACCGTTCCTGGCGCAGAATGTCAGCCTTGGGCGAACAGCCGGGCTATGCTAAGGCATTTTGCCAGCTTTAAACGTTTATCCTTTTAGATCGATAGTGACCGACTGGCAGGCGTGTCAAAAGCAGTGGTGTTATGCTGATTAAGGTCGATAACAACAAACATAAGAGGCTTAATGTGCTCACCCCCTTTTTGAAAAATAAAACAAGCTGCAACATCACAAGCTGTATTGCACTTATGCTTAGCCTATTCACCAACACAGCTGCCGCTGAGATTAAGCGCATTGATAAGCATAACATTATTGAGTACATGTATACCCAGAGCCAAAAAAAGCCGCTGGTGATACATTTCACCTCATCAGACCCGCAATGCGGCCACTGCCGCAAAAATAATCAGCGTATGCTGGATGTACAAGCGGATTTACACAAGGACTTTGATTTTGTTGCCGTTGAGTTCAACCCCTGGCGCAGCCTGAAGCAGGAGGCTGTACTACGTGAGAACTATAAGAGCTACGACATCAACCTGCGTGGCCTACCTGACACTTATGTCTTTTACCAAAGCACCCTGATCACAAACATCCATGGTAATAATACAACCTTAAAAAAAGGTATCGAGCAAAGCCGCGAGCTAATAAAGGTTTACGACAATCCGGCCAGTGTTACTGGCAAAGCGGTGCCGACAATCAAACACAGTGAGCTCGAAGCATATCTCAAAGAGAACAGTCGCCAATTCACATTGATTCACTTTACATCCGATGGCGACAACTGCGATGCTTGCCAACGCAATAATGCCTATTTTCAGCGCGCTTACCATCGCTTTGCTGAGCATTACAATTTTATCGAAGTTCGATTTAATCCCTGGGAAGAGGTTAATCAGGAAAAAGCGCTACGCAAGCAGTTTAAAATAAGAGGCTTGCCACATTTGGCCATATCGCAAAATCTGCAGCTGATCAATACGCAAAGTGGCGTTATACCTTCTCTGGAAAAAGGCTTGGCTGATCATATCAGACAACAACGCAAGCAGCAGAACAAAAAATAATATGACTCAGGTGAAGCCTGGCGGGCGGGTATACTGCTAGACAGTATACCCGCGCCATTATTATGCCTTATTCAAAAAACCTCTCCCAGCAGTAAGCATTGTTCAATGGCGGCAACGTTGTCTTGTTATCACCTTTGCCAACTGTTGATTGGTTACTGCAAGAACCTCTATTGGAATCCAGCGTTCGCAATGCAGCATGCGACAACTCATGAAACAATACCATTACCCGCCTTGGTCTGGGTGTATCATCAGACAAATCACCACACAACCGTTTATTCCTTGGCGTTTCACAGGACTGCGGAAACGGGTTGGTATTCACAACATATATCCTTTGAACTTTCTGCATCCCACTTGGGTCCATGGTTGCATCAGGCTGAATAACCACTGCTACTGACACTGTCTTCTCGTCGCGAACAATTTTCTCCAGCCTTTTCTGAGGAATCGCACTGAATTTTGGCCCATAATACGGATCGGACTTGAGGTTGGCTTCATTAAGCTCAGCAAGAATGACATTGGGTAAATGCGAACGCATTTCGACAACAGCTGCTCTAACAGCGGCGACATCGTCATTAAAGTACTTTCTAATAACTCTGCGTGTTCTGGTATCGGGTTGACCACTATCAATATCCTTAATAATATCGTTAAGCTTTTTATTGAGATCAACTAACTCATCATCAAAGCGGCTCATTGATTGCAGTGGTGGCGGTGTAGCTTTTGCAAGCTGAGCTTGTTTGATGTTCATAATGGGACCTGTCGATGCCAACTGCAAGAACGGGTATTCAGTATACTCAAAAGAGTCTATTTCAAAGCCGTCATTGATAACACAGCCCGGCAATCGGTTATTAAACGCACAAGCTTTAACGCCTAGACGACCGGACAAGATACCTGCGCTATATTCAACCTCCACTGGAATATCATTGTTATTGGCATCCTGATCCGCCCCGTCTATCATCCGAGTTAACAGTAGAGCCTGCTGATCAAACTGCCGATAGTCTTTTACGCCTACCTGAATATAGTAGCTAATTGTGCGATATTCATAAACAATATCAAAGCTACCACGACCGTGACAAAATTCAATAAAGTCACTCTGCAGGGATGAAAACTCATCATAAGAGGAA
Source organism: Gammaproteobacteria bacterium (assembly GCA_965230615.1). Lineage (GTDB taxonomy): Bacteria > Pseudomonadota > Gammaproteobacteria > HTCC5015 > HTCC5015. Next base: position 4,590,134 of record OZ246012.1, on the reverse strand, counting down.
AAGATAGAAGTGATTTCAGAACCTGAACCAGGCGAACACTTATTAGCCAACAAAACATTCTGCCGTACCAGCAATGTTTGTGTGGCTGTCGGCGCATTGTTATCGAAGTATTGCGGATCCCTTACCCACTGAAATACTTCATCAACAAACTTATTAAAAGACGCATCCATTGCTGTAGCTTGGCCGTTATCGGTATGATAAAAAATCAATTGGTCATCTGCCGTGGAAAAAACATTACGTACGCCTTTTACCACCGCATCCAGGAAGCCATCTGAGTTGTAATCGCCTAATACTACAAACATCTCCGGCTGCTCTGGCCAATTATTCATGCGCGCTTTGTTCACCGGCCCTATACCTTTAACAACCTTAAAAGTACGCTGATCAATATTCTGCTGTAATACAAAAGCATCGATATCGGATGGTGGCGTTGCCGACACACCTGCTTTGCCCACAGGTAGATCTTGTGGATTGATGCCTGGATCCTGACGAATATAAAAATCCGTCAGATTGTCACGGTTATAATCCCCCTGGTAGACAGTGTAAATTTTATCACCATCAAAACCCGCTCCGCGTGGGGCCGAACAGGCACCTCGGTTCAGCACAGCCGAATAACGAAAGCCGCTATAACCACTCAGATAGCCGTTAATACCCCGGCGAGCCCGTACACGGTATTGATATTCGCTGTTACTGTATACCGATGTGGTAACAGCTACCGGGCGGCTAAGTCCACCATGGCTAACAGCCACGTCGTACCAGCTGGACCATCCCCCTCCGGCTTGCCGACTTCTTTCCTGCACATGGTAGTTGTTGCCACCCGCTGCTGCCCCCCAACTTAACCTCAAAGGATCATCACAGCTGACATGGCTAGGCGAAAAAGAAATTGCACCGGGCACTCCTGGTGTACGGGCAACCGTTAGTTGATACGGCTCCGAGTGGGTACAAGTGCCGTATTGTATAAAAGAGCAGCTATGATAAACATAGTTATACACGCCGCTGGGTTTATTGCTAAAGCTCATACTGGAATAAGCCATATTATTCGAACTTGCAACAGGCTTACCAATATCGACACCGTTTTCCATCATCTTGATCGGTATACCACCTTCCATTTGCAGAGTGTAATTACCTGTTGCACTGAATACCGGTGAGCTATTACGAAACTCTGAAGACGGCGCGAATGTAAAGCCTCCGTTATTCCAAGGCTGTGCCTGTACGTACAAGGGCAGCATCAAAATACTGACAACACAGCCAAGACGAAAAAAAACCTGCATTAGATTACTGATACATTTCATTAACCAATTATTAAAAACATAGCCTTGCAAATTAAAAACTTTACTTCTTTTCATATATTTTCCCTATGAATAGCGAACAACGCCCAAGCTTTGCTCTTGTTTTTTATCTCTATCTCGAAATAAATACACATTTAATATCATTAAAATAATTTTTATGCTTCTCAAAACCATCATCACCTAAAAAGCACTTTGATAAACCAGCCCATCAGTAAGACTAAAAAAGCTAGGCAGACATAAACCAGATTTTATGCCTGCCTTAACTTACCCCCTCCACACTATTTCTTTGTAACGACCTTAAAATCCCAGATATAGCTGATCGGAAACATGCCCCATTGCCCTGGGCTGCCCGGCTTCGGAACCTGTCCACTGATCATTTTAACATTACGGTATTCTCGAAAAGCTGCGAATAGAGGAAAACCACCACCTTCCCATTCCAGGGTATAGTTACCACTGGTATTAAAAGTTGTCTGGGCATTAACCGCCGTTGGCAATACCCCCAACAATACTGACACTACAATACATTGCACGATAGTATTAAATCGCAACATTACACACCTCTACTTATTATCAATATCAAACAACTCTCTCTCGCGTGTTACTCTTTTTTAATCAGTATGTTAAGAGCCACAATAGATGTATGACTAATAGATACAAACACAGACAAAAAGAAAGCAAATTCAAACCAATATAATATTCCGCTAAAACTCTTCCCCACCACTTTCACCTTCATCCCAAAATAGTAGTTTGGTTTTTTCAAATTCTGTTGTGGGCAAAGCAATAACAATCACACTACTACTCAAGCACTAGATCGGATGCAGTTAAACTTCTCAATGACTCAAAGGGATTAATTTACTGATGGCTACAATGGTTTCATTGCGTATTTCTAAGCTAGACAAACAAGAAAAATTAGTTGTGACTTCTACACCAAAATCTTCTCTCGAAAAGCATAAAAGCCAAAATCAAGTTTCAATAAAGACAAATCGAGGCGTAATAAAAACGAACATGACAGAACACATACAAAGACAAGACAAAATAAAAGCAATAGCAACTAAAAATAAACACTGAGTTAAACCAGAATAAACACAATGCAAAACAGGGAAAATACTGAGTTTAATTTAAATAAACACTGTGTTAAGTATGCGGTAAACACAAAGGAAAAATATCGTAAACATAGCGTTAAACGAGAATAAACATAAACGCCATATAACAACTTACATTCACAAGGCATTTACTTATTTTTTTACTGACATCAGTAACTGTATTACACTATAGCGAACATATCGGAACACCTTACCTCAACAACACATTGGATAATTTCAAAAAATAAAAGACAGGACAGTAAGCACCAAAGACTCGGCCTCATTCAGAATTAAGATAATGAAAATGAGATATTTGAAAACTATCTAACCGTCACAGCAGTGATGACTGACAGCAGCCTGAAAAGTATTCCCCAGCTCTGCGGCCAAGTTTAGCAAGTCAGTTGCGCTATGAGTGTCTCATTAGCAGACAGTATAGGTGGTTACCTTTACAATCATGGGTCATACTGAGTTTGCTAACCTCGTCATCCAGCATCTTTTCCTGATAAGGTACAGACACTTCACACTCCCAAGAAAGTGGTATCAAACAATATCAGCGCGCAGGCAAAGACGCCCAAAGAAACACTAAACAAGAATACTTTTACCGCGACCGTACATCTAACTTTCTTATTAACACAACTCGAAACGTAACTTCCAGCATTTCGCAAAGGCATCGTTGCAGCATTTCGTATCATCAAACCCCTGCCCTAACAGGCTTAAAGACACCTTATGATTCTCTAACAACTCATCAGGCTGATATCGGCATACTCAAAAACCCAGCCAAACAGCATAAAGCCCGTCAGCGATCAACCAAAGACTCATTAGGTATTTTTGATTTTTTAGTTAATACAGCTAACCCAAACAGTATCGGTAACAATACTATTTTCAAGCCCCAAATATTTTTATTATCTTTTTTTAAAATCAATATAACAAAACTATGACAAGCACAGCAGACAAGTTAAAACAAGTTTATTGAAAGCATTTCGTTAATTAAAATCGGCAGAAAGTATTTTTTCAGAAAAAGTTAATATATCTATAAATAGAGAATGCTCCATCTAAATATCGACTCATCCTGAACACAAAAACGCAAACTTGTAAGTTTACATATATACATAGCTATGTATGCCAACTAGTTAGGACAATAACCGCAGACAGGTCGTTTTAAGCACGCTATCGACTTAAACCAATCAATATGATTTATTTAAGCAATGAACCGAGTACACCACGTACCAGCTTACGACCTAGCGAGCTACCTAAACTGCGCGCAACACTTTTGACAAATGCTTCACCAATACTCTGCCGCGAAGAACGCCGACGACTGCTAGTCTTTGTTGTTTTATGCCTGGCTTCATTCGCCGCCATCTTTTCGCTACGCTTTTGTAATATCTCGTGCGCTGATTCAGGGTCAACTGCCTTAGCATAATGCTCGAAAAGCATATCTTGTTGCAATAAGTGCTGCCTATCCGCATCGGCTAAAGCACCCATCTGTGATTGCGGTGGCGCCATCAAGGTGTTTTGTACGACGGTTGGCACTCCATCACCTTCTAAGGTAGACACCAGCGCCTCGCCAACACCAAGACGGGTAATCACTTCCGCACTGTCGAAATCAGGGTTAACGCGGAATGATGCCGCAGCAGCTTTAACAGTTTTAATATCTTTAGGTGTATAGGCACGTAAAGCATGTTGCACTCGATTACCAAGCTGGCCTAATACAGCATCAGGAATATCAGCCGGGCTTTGACTGATAAAGTAAATACCCACGCCTTTAGAGCGAATTAGACGCACTACTTGCTCAATACGGTCGAGCAACACTTTCGGGCAATCTTTAAATAATAAATGCGCTTCATCAAAGAACAACACCATTACCGGTTTATCTGGGTCACCAATTTCTGGCAGGTTTTCAAATAGTTCTGATATCAACCAGAGCAAAAATATCACATAAGTTTTAGGTGATTGCATTAAGCGATCTGCCGCCAAAATATTCACAACGCCTTGATCACCTTCGGTTTGTATGAGGTCTTCAAACATCATAGCGGGTTCGCCAAAAAAAGCCTCTAAACCTTCTTGTTCTAACAAGAGCAAACGTCGCCTTATGGCTGATACTGATGCCGCCGAGATGCGCCCATATTCATTACTCAATTCAGCTGAATGATTCTGAATAAATGTCAGGCTGGTTTTTAAATCATCTAAGTCGATTAACAATAATCCTTCATCATCTGCGTAATCGAATACAATGGTTAAAATGGCTTCCTGGGTTTGATTCAGTTTGAGTAAGCGGGCTAGCAATTGGGGGCCTAAGTCTGATATCGATAAGCGAACCGGAATACCTTTGCTTGCTAAAATATCCCAAAAGCGCACGGTATTGGCCTGAAAGGTAAACTCTGGCAATGTGATTTTCTGCAAGCGCTCATCAATTTTAGGATGCGTTTTACCCGCCGCCGCCATACCCGAGATATCACCTTTTACATCGGCTAAAAAAACCGGCACACCGGCCCGGGCAAAGCCTTCGGCCAGCAACTGTACGGTAACTGTTTTACCTGTGCCGGTTGCGCCTGCAATCAAGCCATGGCGATTAGCGTATTGTAATGCTAGACGGACAGTAGCATTATCTGCACTACCCAGGGTAATAAAATCACTCATGCGCATAAACCTCATGTGTATATGATGGTATCAATATCAGCTGGCGACTGTAGGTCAGATTAAAGCGAGTTTGAGCCTGAATTAAAAAAGCAAGAAACCAACTAGTTATTGGCCTTTTGTGTTTTAAACTTCCAATAGGTGTACCACAAAAAGAACAAGGTACCAATGAATGTACCGATCGATGCAAATCGAATAATCAGTATTTGCCCAAGGCTGGGTTTAGAGGACAAAATGGCAGCCGCACCACTGCTTTGCAAACCGCCCTGCTCTATCATTACTTGTAAATCCTGTAAAAATCCAGCAATGACACTTTCATTCATGGCTTGCATAGAAAACACAAAAATGGAAAAAGCTATATAAAGGATAGTAATAACGCTATTGATCAGCAAGCTAAGACGATTTTGCGCCAAGTAGCAAATCGCAATTAAACCAAAGGACACACTTGACCAAAACTGTATGATTTGCCACATTCGATTAGCATACTCACTGATCATACTAGCGATTTCATATTCAGTCATATGGCAACCTTTGTTTTTTTAGTAAAGCACTTTAACATCTTCCTGGCCAGCCAAACTTCGCAGCTGTTCCAGTAATTGTTCATTCGGCTGGACTTTCCAGTTAGCCCCCAGTTTGAGCAAACTGCTAGCTTGTGTATTTTGGTATTTAATCCATACTGGACACTGGCCATCACGATAAGCACTCAAGACATTACTCAACTCATCCATAAAGCCATTGGCACCTTTTTCCATATCGAGCGCAATCTGCACACCGCGACTGTATTGGCTGCGCGCCTGATCAATACTGAATAGGTTCTTCGCACGAATACGATAGCCGCCACTAAAGTCATCTGCCCCCAAACTGCCATCGACAATCATCACCGAATCACGCACGATGCTATTCGCATAGGTGTCATAATCATCCGGACGAATTACCACATCAACTTGCGCGCTACCATCATCTAATACGAGAAATGCCATTTTGCCAGTTCGCGTATTTTTACTGCGAATGCTAACTAACAGACCTGCGACTAACACATCTATATCATTGGCATAACGCGAAGCATAGTCACCACTATTAGTACTGCCTGAGCGCTTTGATTCATAGTTTTCAATATGTTCAATAATGCGCTTACCGGTGATATGCAACAGCTCTTGCTGATAACGTTGTATCGGATGACCGGTAACATATAAACCCAAAGTTTCTTTTTCGGCAGCCAGTTTATCTTTTTCATCCCATTCGGGTTTAATCTCCAGCTCCAGCTCAACGCTGTCACTACTTGCCATCGCTTCGCCAAAAATATCAACCTGCCCTGAAGAGCTATCCCGGTGATGTTGATCAGCTAATTTTAAAACGGCTGGCAAATTGGCAACCAGTGTTGCGCGGTTATGCCCAAGGCTGTCCATCGCGCCCGCACGAATTAATGCCTCTTGCGCCCGTTTATTTAACTTTTGTCCATCTATGCGTTTACAAAAATCCATGATATCGTCATAAGCACCTTCGCTGCTTGTGCGCTCACTCACGATACTGTCAATCGCAGCAGAACCTAACCCTTTAATTGCACCTAAACCATAGACTATGCGCGACTGATCATCGGCGCTAAAGGTATACTTGGATACATTAATATCTGGCGGGATAACATCGAGTTCTAATTGTTTACATTCATCAATCAAACGCACCACTTTGTCGGTGTTATCCATATCAGCCGATAATACCGAGGCCATAAACTCCGCTGGATAATGCGCTTTTAACCAGGCTGTCTGATACGATAATAATGCATAAGCAGCCGAGTGCGATTTATTGAAACCATAACCGGCAAACTTTTCCATCAAGTCAAAAATGTAGGTCGCCACACTTTCATCAATATTATTTTTCAGGGCACCTTCGGTAAAGATGGTACGCTGCTTGGCCATCTCTTCAGGTTTCTTCTTACCCATAGCCCGACGTAATATATCAGCGCCGCCCAGCGTATAGCCGCCCATCACCTGGGCGATTTGCATAACTTGTTCCTGGTAAAGAATAATACCGTAGGTCGATTCTAAAATTGGCTCTAAGAGTGGGTGCGCATATTCAATGGCAGCACCGTGCTTACGATCGATAAAGTCATCCACCATACCTGACTGCAGCGGACCAGGCCGGAATAAGGCAACCAAAGCGATAATGTCGTCGAATATATCCGGTTGCAGACGCTTGATAAGATCTTTCATACCGCGAGATTCCAACTGGAATACCGCAGTTGTCGCGTAGTCTTTTAGCAGCCTGAATGTCTTTTTATCATCCAGTGGGATACGATTAATATCAATAATCTCTTCACCCGCAGCCTGACGGCGTTTATTAATCGCTTTTAAGGCATGATCAATAATGGTAAGTGTGCGTAAACCGAGAAAGTCAAACTTAACCAAACCTGCGGCTTCAACATCGTCTTTATCTAATTGGGTTACTAAACCACCACCATCTTCTTCACAATACAGTGGTGTAAAGTCGGTTAATTTGGAAGGTGCAATAACCACCCCCCCAGCATGCTTACCGGCATTACGAGCCAGACCTTCCAGGGAACGCGCCATATCTAATAGCGCTGCCACTTCCTCATCATTTTTGTAAGCGTTAGCCAGGTCTTCTGACTCGGTTAGCGCTTTATCCAATGTCATGCCAATTTCAAATGGAATCTGTTTGGCAATATTATCGACAAAGCCATAGGAGTGACCCAACACCCGCCCAACATCACGCACGACCGCTTTTGCAGCCATCGATCCATAGGTAATAATCTGTGAGACCTTATCGCGGCCATAATACTCAGCCACGTATTCTATCACGCGGTCACGCCCTTCCATGCAGAAGTCGACATCAAAGTCAGGCAGCGATACCCGCTCTGGGTTTAAGAATCGCTCAAAAAGCAAATCGTATTCTAGTGGATCCAGGTCGGTAATCTGCATCGCATAAGCCACTAAAGAGCCAGCACCTGAGCCCCGCCCGGGTCCTACCGGCACATCATTGGCCTTGGCCCAGCGAATAAAGTCCGCCACAATCAAAAAGTAACCGGGGAAGCCCATATCGACAATCACTTTGAGCTCTATATCCAGGCGCTCCCAGTAAGACTGTATTTTATCTTCAGGCCAAACTTCACCTGCTTGTAAAAACCTTAAGCGTTCCTCAAGACCGCGCTTGGATTCAGCGATAAAAAATGATTCGATGGTTTGCCCTTCTGGCACTGGAAAATCCGGTAAATACGAGTTACCCAGCTCTAAGGTCATATTGCAGCGCTTAACAATCTCCACGCTATTGGCCAGCGCTTCAGGCATATCGGCAAACAGTGCCTGCATTTCTTCTGGGCTACGCAGATACTGCTGATCGCTATAGCGTTTCGGACGCCGTGGATCATCCAGGGTGCGGCCATCATGAATACACACTCGTGTCTCATGCGCCTCGAAATCGGCCTGTTGGATAAAGCGTACATCGTTGGTGGCCACCAGCGGCACATTACGACTCACGGCCATTTGCGCAACTTGCGCGATATATTGCGCCTCATTTTCGCGGCCAGTCCGCTGCACTTCCAGATAAAACCGGTTGGGAAAAATATATTGCCATTCACTCAGGGCCGCTTCAGCATCGGCCATTTTACCCGCGACCAGGGCCCGGCCAATATCGCCTTTCACACCACCGGATATAGCAATCAAGCCTTCAGCCGCCGCCTTAATCCAATCCCGCTCAACCAACGCCATGCCATTGTGCTGACCTAGCTGATAGCTCTGGGATACCAGTCGGGTCAGATTGCGATAACCTAATTCACTTTGACACAATAACAACAAGCGACTGGGCTCATCCTGCCCACCTTCTTTCACCCAAAGATCAACCCCAATAATAGGCTTGATCCCTGCGGCAATCGCTGCTCGGTAAAACTTTACCAGGGCAAATAAGTTACTTTGATCGGTCAATGCAATCGCAGGCATACCAGCGGCTTTTGCCGCCGCCATCAAAGGCTTGATGCGAACAACACTATCGACCAGTGAATATTCAGTGTGGACATTTAAATGGACAAAACTTGCGCTCATAGGGTGATAGTTTCCAGTTTCATGGGCTGAGATTCAAGGCTTGTTCGTAAAGCAAAAACGTGCTAGCGACGTGCTAGTACCAGGTCCCAGCGTTAATAGTGTCACTACTTGGCCAATTAAACGGCGGACGCGACTGTTCGCTTGCCCTTGTTGCCTTTATTTCCGGGCCGAACAAGCACTTCACCCGCCAAAACAGCTGCAACGGGCGCAAAGCTGCGTCGATGTTCAGGGCAAGGGCCATGTACTTGCAGCAACTCATAATGACGTGCTGTTGGGTAGCCTTTATGCCGGTCAAACTCATACTCAGGATAGTTTGTGTGCATCAGTAGCATTTCCTGATCGCGCGCCACTTTCGCCAGCACTGACGCCGCACTGATAGCGGCCACTTTACTATCACCTTTGACAATAGCCTCAACAGGCATATTTAAGTCAGGACAGCGATTGCCGTCCACTTCAACACGTTGTGGTGTTGGTGCCAGGTCAGCGACAGCCCGCTGCATGGCGAGCATGGAGGCATGCAAAATATTGAGCTGATCAATTTCATCCACATCTGCTCGGCCAATGGCCCAGCAAACAGCTTCAGCCTTAATCACCTCACACAGGGCTTCACGGCGGCTGGCAGAGAGCTTTTTAGAGTCAGTCAGCCCTTCGATAGCAGGTTTGTTTGGGTCTAGAATCACAGCAGCAGCAATCACAGGCCCAGCCAAGGGGCCACGACCAGCTTCATCGACACCAGCGACGTGTGTAAAATGCATAATAAAGGTTAACCCCTCTTCTCATATGCGGGACAGACAGAAAAAGCTTATACTTGCAGACGACATTGTAACCTTAGCACTGGGATCTGCCTACAGCGTTTTTTGCGGGGCCTATTAAAACATCAGCCTCCCTGCTGCCCATAGTGCTCAGGATCAGCAACATGAATAATAAGAAAACCAGACAGATGACAAAACGCTTATATAGACCCAGGTGTCAATACACGCAGCACACGCCTGACCGGCCAAATTTGGAGCAACCCTGTTATGGCTAAAACCATTATGTTATCCGCTGGTGAGGCATCCGGCGACTTACATGGTGCGCATATTGCACAGCGGCTACAAGCTGCCAACCCAGCCAACAAGCTGGTCGGGATGGGCAGCCAGCAAATGCAGGCAGCCGGTGTTGAGCTGCTGATCGACTCACGTAGTATCGCGGTTATGGGCCTGATTGAGGTACTCGCCCATTGGGGCGAAATTCAGGCCGCCTTAAAAACACTCAAGGCCTACCTGCATAGCAATCCACCCGACTTACTGGTACTGATTGACTATCAAGAGTTTAATTTAAAGCTGGCCAAAGAAGCTAAACAGCTTGGGATTAAAGTGCTGTTTTATGTTAGCCCACAAGTCTGGGCCTGGCGCTCTGGTCGCGCGAAAAAAATCGGTAAAGCGATTGATATGATGGCGGTCATTTTTCCTTTTGAAACCAAGGTCTATCAAGATGCTAATGTACCGGTACGCTATGTAGGGCATCCACTGGTGAATAAGGTCAATCCCAGCCTATCGCCTGATGAAGCTTTAAGCTATTTTGGCCTGACCAATGACCGCCCTATTATCGGCTTAATGCCGGGCAGCCGTAAAAGTGAAATCAAATATATCTTACCTATCGTATTGGCGAGTGCGCAGCAGATTCAACAGCGCCTCAAAAACGTGCAATTTATCTTGCCTGTCGCATCAACATTGGGCAAGCAATCAATACAAGAGGCAGTAGAAAATAGCGGGCTGGATATTATCCTCAGCGAAGATAAAACCTATGATGCCATTGCCTGTTGTCAGAGTATCATCGCCGCTTCAGGTACAGCCACATTAGAAATCGCACTATTGGGTATACCCATGTGTATTGTTTATCATGTATCAGGCTTATCTTATGCTATTCTAAGCCGACTGATAGAGATAGAACATGTCGGGCTTCCCAATATTATCGCAGCAAGACAAGTTGTACCTGAATATATTCAAGGCGCCGCACAAGCCGAAGATATTGCCAATGAAATTATTCGCCAGATCAACGATGATAGTTATCGACAAAAGATATGCAGTGATTTGGCTGGCGTGAAACAAGCACTGGGAACGCAAAGCGGCATAGAGGGCATCGGTCAGTTAATACTTGAAATGCTGGCCGACTAAAACGGTATTATTATTGCTTCGTGCAAGATAAGGCTAAAAAATTATTGTTTAACAGATAGTGTAAGTAAAACATCATGACAACAACTGATTCTAATATCAACGATTTACAACAAAAATTAATTGCACATTTGGGGTTTATATACCCAGAGCACAATATCGACGAAATCAGCCAACAGTGCCTGGCTGCGTTGGGCGCAAGGCTTAATCAGGATAAGGTCCCCACAGAGCACTTATGGTCAGAAGAAGATGTATTGTTAATTACTTATGGCAATACGCTCAGGCGCTATGCTGAAAAACCGTTACAGACACTGCAAACTTTTTTAAAACAGCATTTAAAAAACATTGTTAGCTGCGTACATATTTTACCTTTTTTCCCCTATAGCTCGGATGATGGCTTTGCGGTTATTGATTATACTGAGGTTAATCCTGAGTTAGGTGACTGGGGTGATATCAATGAAATTGGTCAGGAGTTTAAACTAATGGCCGACCTGGTCATCAACCACGCCTCCAGCCAAAGCCGATGGTTTAAAAACTTTCAGTATAATAAATCGCCTGGTAACGATTATTTTTTTGAAGCCAGCCCGGAAGATGACTTGTCACAAGTTGTCCGACCACGCACCAACCCACTATTACGCGCGGTAGAAACACCCGAAGGCATTAAACATGTATGGTGTACTTTCGGTCATGACCAAGTGGATCTAGACTTCTCTAAACCCCATGTATTATTGGAATTTATAAAAATTATCGCCTTCTATATGGAGCAAGGCGCACAGTGGATTCGCTTGGATGCGGTTGCTTTTCTCTGGAAGCAAGCGGGTACCAGTAGTTTGCACCTGCCGCAAACGCATGAAGTGATCAAGCTCATACGGTTATTAATGGAGCATAAAAACCCACACGCCGTATTGATTACAGAAACCAATGTACCGAATCGCGAAAACCTGACTTACTTTGGCAATTGTAATGAGGCACATCTGATATATAACTTTAGCCTGCCACCACTGGTGCTCAATGCATTAATGTCAGGCAACTGCAAATACCTAAAAAGCTGGATGATGAGCATGCCACCTGCACCGATGGGTTGCACTTATTTAAACTTCACGGCCTCACATGATGGTATTGGCTTACGCCCAGCAGAAGGTTTGTTATCGGATACTGAGCTGGCAGCGCTGATTGAAACCATGCAAAGCTTTGGCGCTAAAATCAGTAGTCGCATAGGGCCAAATGGCCAAGAGAAGCCCTATGAAATTAATATAAGCCTATTCGATGCCATGCAAGGCACGCATCAGGGCCTTGATGATTGGCAAATACAACGCTTTATTTGTTCACAAACTATTATGTTATCACTGGAAGGTGTACCGGCTTTCTATTTACCCAGTCTATTAGCCACCCCCAACGATCTGGATAAAGTACAAGCCACTCAACATAATCGAGCAATCAATCGCCCCAACCTCAACATTAATGATGTCAATAGTCAGCTCGAAGACAGTGACAGCTCACGCTATAAAGTCTTTAATCATTTACAGCAATTGATTTTAACTCGTCGAGAGCAAGCGGCTTTTCATCCCAATGCCACGCAGTTCACCCTGCACATTAAAGATGAGATCTTTGCTTTTTGGCGACAAAGTATGTATCGAGACCAAAGTATTTTCTGCATACATAATTTGAGCAATACACCACAGGAGATAAGCCTGGCAGATTTAAACCTGATCAATACTGATAACTGGCTAGACTTAATCAGCCAACAAAAACTCGACAATCTCTATCAAACCATGACGCTGTCACCTTACCAGTGTTTATGGCTTACCAATAAGTTTTAATCACATGCAACAAGCCATGCCAGCCTCAGGCTTGAACCTCAAAGGCGAACCGGGGCTGGACATGGCGAACCGATAAGTGATTACTCGTTAATATCAGCCGTTACTGCCTCATGGATTTTTTCTAACACATCAGGCACAGCACTCTGTACGCGCGACCAACTTGGCATAAATGGTCTTTCCATTGGGTCACTCAGGAACTGATCACCTGCCCGCATGATGCATTGGGTAAACAATTCAACCGAGTTCTCTTCCTGATGTCGATCGAGCGACAAACCATTAATCACCGCATCGTTATGATAGCGATCCACTAAATCTAAGGCGACTCGATAATAACTGGCCTTTATCGTACGAAAGACTTCAGGCGTAAAAACCGTGCCATTAATCGCTAATTTACGGAACAATGCTTTCGAGATGTCGGTACTCATCTTAGACAAGCCTGCATCAGGGTTATCTTCAGATAATTTTTGATGCTTATGATCATAAGCATCAGCAACATCAACCTGACATATACGCTCATCAGAATACCGTCTATGCACTTCAGAGAGTACGCCAATCTCCAGCCCCCAATCACTTGGGATTTTAATGGAGCTAACCACATCGGTTAACATGGAAAACTCACCTGCTAGCGGATAGCGGAAACTGTCAATAAAGTCGATATAATCAATTAAACCAAACGTTTTACGTAAGGCTCTTAATAGTGGTGTCACCAATAGGCGGCTAACACGTCCATTGAGTTTTCCTTCCGCTGCTCGAAAATAGTAGCCTTTACAAAAAGCATAATTAAATGTTGGGTGCACGATAGGGTAGAACAGCTTAGCAACAATATCGCGCTGATAGGTAAGAATATCACAATCATGCAAAGCCACCGCTTTACCACGACCTGAGGCAAGCGCGTAACCAAAGCAATACCAAACATTACGCCCTTTACCGAGTTCTTTAGGTGCCAAGCCATATTGCTCCAAACTTTTATCAATGGCCATTAAGCGTGGCCCATCATTCCAAAGAATCCGATGGTGTTGCGGTAAGCGGGAAAAAAATTTCTTCGCTGCCTGAAACTGTGATTTATCGGCCCTATCTAAGCCAATAATAATCTCATCCAAAAAGGTGACTTTGGAGAGTTCATCCAGGATATTGGATAAAGCAGGCCCTTCCAACTCAGAATACAAACAGGGCAAAACCAGCGACATGGGCTTTTTATCTTTCCATTGATTTAACTCGGCTTCTAGTTCATCAACTGAACGGTTTGTTAAGTTATGCAATGTGGCTATTCTGCCATTTTGAAAAAAATCACTCATAGTATTCCCTAAAGTTATAGACCATATTGTGTTAAGACATGTAAAACTGACTCATTCCAGCCAGCCGCACCCGCAGCTTGCGCATAAACCGCTGACTGGGTAGATTCTAGTGATAAAATTTTACCGCTGGCTGCCGGAATAATAATAGGCACCGTAACAATATTCAGCATATCCAAATCATTCGGGCTGTCACCAAGACCAAGGCTAATCAACTCCTCAACGCCAAGTGTTGACCGATAATAATCACATAATAATGTTGCTGCAGTGCCCTTGTTGGCATTACCCATCACATGATAGAAACGACCACCTTTTAACAAGCTTAAGCCTTTTTCGGCCAGGGCAGCGGTAAACGAAGGCAGCTTGGCTTCATCGTCTTGCCATAGCAAAGGCTCTGAAGCAAGGCGTTGCAGTGCATGTTGGGCCGCAAGGGGAGCAAGACCGGTATGCTCAATAACATCAGCAACACTCATATCAGAAAACCCTAAAAACTGATAATCTGCTTTTAATAGCGTTAAAACCGCTAATATAGCGTCTAATGTTTGACCAATAGTATAATAATGGTGATCTGCTCGCTGCCGACTATCAGCATGCATGAAGTCCTTTAGGCTGTTAAGGCTGCTCGGCGCCACAATAAGCGCACCGTTCTCGCAAATAAAAGGAAATGTCAGTGATAGCTCTTGTTGCAAAGCCAGCATTTCGACAGCTGTTTTGCTCGAGCATAAAATCAAAGGGATATTAAGGTCAGCTAAGCGCTGTAATGCAGGTTTCGCGGCAGCATAAGAGTAATCATGGTGATTTAATAAAGTACCATCGAGATCACTAAAAACAATCATGTTGTGCATCACTGCCTCTTGCATTGTTCATGCTTTGCGTCATTACAAGTTTTATTATTTATTTATTTTCTAGCTTTTATTCACACTAATATGCTGGGCTTTGTGATCAGCACCAAGAGAAATAACCACATCAGCTCTGCTTGGCATCTCGTCTAACATAAAACGTGTCAGCCGCTCATAGTGCATAATAAAACGCAGCAAGCTATCATTACTCATGACGTTAGCATTGCTACTGGCCGCCAATTTTTGCTCTTGCAAGCCACGCCATTCATAAACTTTGGCAAAGCTTGGGATTTTTAACATTAGTAAAAAATCAATCAGACCAAATAGCTTCTGATAGGGCTCGGCCAGCTGTTGATTGACAAAGCGTCGCCAGTAACGCTCAGTATCTTCCTCTGCTTCTAGCGCATTAATAGCCTTTGATAAAGCGTCATCAGTTTGGGCCACTGCCCCAACACACCAACCTTCGAGTAATACTAAATCAACCGGCCCTTGATGCACATCATAATCTTCCGTACGACATCGATCATCATTGGCTTTATCAAAGCGTGTTATCCATGTTTTATCATTCGCGCCTGCATGTTGCAGCGCACTGATTAGATCATAACCAAGCTCAATATCATGCGTACCGGGCACACCACGTGTTGCAAACAATGGGTGCACCTCTTGTGCCATTGCTTGCCGTTCCGCTTTGGTCTTATAAATATCATCAATCGATAGACCGCAAACGCGACGATCAAAGGCCTGCTGTAAAATAAGTTGTAAGTAGAGCGTTGCTGTTGATTTCCCAGAACCTTGTGCACCATTAATACCCATGACTGGCACCATTTTAGCGCAGGCACAAAACTGGTCAAGCCAAGCGGCTAATGGTATGTAAAGGCTGAGTAAGTTAGCCGCTTGGCTTGCAGAAAGGCTCTGCTGGCTGGCCAACTGCTGAGCGGCTGGCTCTACAGACCTATAGATCGCTTGATAGTCGCTCTCAGAGAGTGTCCGGAAGCTACTAGGCCATAAATCAAGCATTTCTGTGCAAAACATAGCGTCGCCTATATCAGGGTAAAATTAAGGTAATAACTTAACCTCAAACATTGTCGGCCAATGTTTTCCTGTTATTAATAAGGTGCCATTCTCTTCGTGATAGGCAATACCATTGAGCACATCAACTTTCATGCCAATAGGCAGTTGCTTTCTTAAACGACGAAAATCAATGGTAGCGCTGACAGCACCCGATATAGGATGAATAACAACCACCTTATCTGACTGCCAAACATTGGCATAAATTAAACCATCAATATATTCAAGCTCATTTAAGCGTGTTACCGGTTTACCACCCATGGTGACTGCCAGTGTTTTAACAACTTTAAAATTATCCGCCGATAGGAAATACAATATATGGCTACCGTCACTGAGTATTAAATACTCGCCATTGTAGGTCAGCCCCCAACCTTCAGTGTTGTATTGGAAGGTCTTCTGTAATTCGAGTGAATCTTTATCATAAACAAAGCCGGTTCTTGCTCGCCAGCTTAGCTGAATAAGCCGATTATCGACCAAGGCTAAGCCTTCCGCAAAATAACGAGCAGACAGTTTATGTTGTTTTTTAACTTTAGCGGTCTGCCAATCTATTATTGCCAAGCTAGAACGCCCATAAAGACCACTGCTTTCATAGAGTAAGCCATCAGCATAAACTAAACCCTGAGTAAAAGCGGTGCTACGATGAGCAAGGGTATTGATAATTTTAAAGTCTAAGGACTTAATTTCAGCAGCAAACGACAGCTCACCACAGATGGATATGAGGAGGAAAATAATACACGCTTTTATTGGCTTTAAAACGATATTACACCTCTTAGTTTGACAAGTACGCTGAGCTACTTCCCTGCTGGCCGTACAACCCCACGCTGACTTTGTTGAATAAACTCAACAAAATGCGCGACTTCCTCATGCGCTTTAATCAGTGGCTCTAGGCTAGCGATAGCCTCTTCCCGGTTTTGCCTTGATTTGACCAGCTGCATATACGCCTTATGCAGAGCCCGAATCGCTTCTTGACTAAAACCCCGCCGGGACAAACCCTCTTTATTAATACCATAGGCACTTGCATGATTACCTGCCACTGTCACATAAGGCGGTACATCCCGGTTGATAGCAGTCCCCATACCTGAGAAGCAGTGCGAACCCAGCTGGGAAAACTGATGTACACAGGTGAATCCCCCTAGTACTACATAATCGCCTACATGCACATGCCCCGCCAAAGAAGCTCCATTTGAAAAAATCACATGGTCACCGAGTATACAATCATGCGCAATATGCGTATAAGCCATCAGTAGACAATCATTGCCAATTTTGGTCAAACAATCTGGCTGTTCTGAGCCTCGATTCATCGTGGCATATTCACGAATAATATTTCGATCACCAATTTCCAAACAGCCACTATCACCTTCTTCAACCAGTGCTTGCGTTGTTTCACCTAAGGATGCAAATTGATAAATCTTGTTCTGCTCACCAATTTTTGTCGGCCCTTGAATAACCACATGTGGACCTATCCAAGTACCAGCACCAATTTCAACATTAGCACCGATAATCGAATATGGTCCTATTTCAACATCAGCAGCCAACTTCGCACTTGGATCAATAATTGCTGTTTCGTGAATCATGCTTCTCAGCCAGTCATCATAGTCGTTAGCACGCCAATAATTTCAGCCGAACATGCAAGCTGACCATCGACAGTGGCAGTGCAATCAAAACGCCAGACGTTACGCTTCTTACCAAGAATGTCTATCGATATATCTAGCGTATCACCCGGTATTACTTGACGCTTAAAACGCGTGTTGTTAATGCCAGCCAACATAAATATCGAGTCTTCCTGCAAATCATCACCAATGGTTTCGAACGTTAAAATGCCCGTGGCTTGCGCCATACTCTCTATCACCAGCACACCAGGAAATACCGGGAACTCAGGAAAATGGCCTTGAAAAAAAGGCTCACTGATCGTGACATTTTTTATAGCTTTGATGGATTTATCATATTTTAGCTCAGTAACACGATCAATCAACAAAAAAGGGTAGCGATGCGGTAAACGTTGCATTATTTTATAAATATTAATATTGAGTTCTTCTGTCAAGAGGGCTCCCCTTTATCGGTTTTTTCTAACAATAGTTTTTCAAGTTGCTTCAAACGCTTGGCCATCTCATCAAGCTGCTTCATACGTGCCCAATTACGACGCCACTGTACGGTAGGCTCCAGTGGCACCCCCGAGGCGTAACTACCGGGCTCTTTAATAGACTGGGATACCTGAGAGAAAGCATGTAACTGCGTGCCATCGGCAATCTTCAAGTGACCTAAAATACCTGTAGAACCGCCAATAGCACAATACTGACCGATGCTTGTGCTGCCAGCAATGCCTGACTGGGCTGCCATCGCAGTGTGAGCACCAATACTGACGTTATGCGCAACATGAATCTGGTTGTCTAGTTTAACACCATTTTCAATAACGGTGTTATTTATAGCACCACGATCAATCGCTACACCAGCACCAATTTCAACATCATCGCCAATGACCACTTTACCAAGCTGCGGTATTTTGAACCACTCACCTTTTTCATTGGCAAATCCAAAGCCATCAGAACCTATCACAACCGCTGGATGAATAATGGCACGATCACCTATTTCACAATCCGTACAGACCGTAATATTTGCGCTAAGCTTACTTGCCTGACCAATCCGTGCCCGTCGCTTGATCACGCAGCAAGGCCCTATATAACTATTGGCGCCAATCACCACATCATCTTCAATAACAACATTCGCTGCAATATGCGCACTGGGGTCTACCTTGGCCGTACCCGCAATCACAGCTGACGGATGGATCATGGCTGCCAACGCCAAGTCTTCATCGGGGTTCAGCAAGCTGGATACTTTGGCATAAAGCAAATAGGGATTGCTCGTCACCAGCGCAGGCAAGCTACAGTCTTCCAACATCGCTTCAGAGATAATGATCGCCGAGGCCTGACTACTCTGCAGATGATGCTTAAAGCGAGGGTTACTTAAAAAGGTAATACTGCCTGCTGTTGCTGACTGAATATCAGCAACAGCAGATATTTCGCAATCTGCATCGCCAACCACTTGCACTGAAAACTTTTCAGCTAACTGTGCCAGTGTATAATGTTTATTGGCCATCAGTAATACGAACGAAAGATAAGCTTACTTATCTTTCTTTTTGCCTTTCTTACCGACCGACGTCATAAAGTCGATAACTTGTTGTGTCAGGTTAACTTTACTGTTACTGAACAAGACACCTTCAATCAAAATCATATCGAATTTTTCTTCTGTGGCAATTTTATTAACGGCCGCATAGATTCGTTGACGCACTGCGCGTATCATCTGCGATTGCATAATTTTCATATCTTCCTCGATGATACCCTTAGTCAAACGCAGCTTTTGCTCTTTACTACGCAGTTCTTCCTGCAGCTTAATACGCTCTTCATCACTCATAGTTAGTGCATCACGCGTCACTTTTTCGCCTAAGGCTTTAACTTCAGTTGTTAAGCTTTTAAACTCTTCTTCTCTTTTCTTAGCTTCTTTTTCTAAAATTTTATTGGCTTCTTGCGTTTGTGGGATTTTGGCAAACACAGCCTGCACATCAACAAAGCCTACTTTTAAAACCTCAGTCGCATCTTGCGCTACCGCCGTTTGCGAAAAAACCACCAAAGCACTTAGAACTGATATTTTTACAATATTGAATAATTTCATTTTCTTACCTTTATATACTAAAGAACGATCAAATTAAAAAGATCCACCAACAGTAAACTGGAATTCTTCTGTTTCATCACCCGGCTGTTCCTCCAATGGCACAGCATAACTAAAGACCATTGGGCCAACAGGCGCAAACCATCTAAACGTTATACCAACAGAGGAGCGTATCTCATCAGGCTCAAAGCTATCAATATCTTCAAAGACCCCACCGGCCTCATAAAAGAAACTAAAACGCGTCAAGCGCTGACCGCCGACAGGCGGCAATATATATTCAAGTGTGGCCAGAGTCATCAACTCCCCCCCGACAGTTCGTCTATTCACCTCTAACAAATCAGGAATAGAAATAAACTGCTGACCTGGGAAAATAGCGCCAGAGCCCTCGACGCCTTCTGTGACTCTCAATACATCTGCGGTATTGCGTCTAGCGGCAATAAATGACGGTTGGCCTTCAACAATACGCTGTTCGCCAGTATCAGGGTCAATATCAGGCACAGCATATAAGAACCGGTTCTCTCTAGGCCCGATGCTACGTGACTCAAAGCCACGCAGGCTATTAATACCACCAGCAACAAAATTTTCGTAAAAAGGCAGGCCATCTAGATCGCGATAACCATTACCAATACCGATGGTATAACTTAAGTTCAATGTGGTATTACGCGTGACCGGCCAATAATAGTCGCCATTGTAGCGCAACTTAAAATACTCAAGGTCACTGCCCGGCAACTCAAGTGCTAAGGAAACCGACTGACGAATACCTCTATCGGGGAAAATGCTCCGGTTACGCGTATCGTAAGAATACAATAAATTCAGGCTTAGCTGATCATACTCACTGCCATTGCCGTCACCCTCAAATGCAGAGTCACCATCGATAAAGCCATCCACCTCGAATGAACCGGTATTAGAAAAATCGCTTAGCTTAATATCAACATTATCAACATCAGCCCCTATACCTACAATGCTATATTCTGACACAGGCCAGCGATAATTAACCCCGACTGAACGTGTATTGGTAATGAAATTGGTAAATGAGGTCTCTTCAGTATCCACTTCACTCATTGAGAAATTCAGTGCACGAGTCACCCCGCTTTTTGTGACATAGGGCTTCACATGTGACGCACTCAAGCGGGTCACAACATCATTCTCACTTACACTAATCGATAAACTCTCACCGGTGCCAAATAAGTTTTCCTGCGTCAAACTACCACTTAAAGCCACACCATTATCGCCGGAAAAGCCCGCACCAATATTAAATGAACCCGCTAGACGCTCTTTAACCTTATAAACAATATCAACCTGATCATCTCGACCTGGCACATTCAGCTTTTCAATCTCGACTTCGTCAACATAGCGCAAACGCTGCACCCGCACTTTAGAACGCTCTACCAGCGGATCAGAATACCAAGCCCCTTCTAACTGACGCAATTCACGCCGATAAACGTGTTCTCTGGTTTTATCATTACCATCAAATAAAATACGGCGGACATAGACTCGCTGCCCTTGATCCACAATGAAATCCAGATCAACTTCCTTAGTGGCATCATCAATAATTTTCTTTACATCCACTTCAGCAAACGCATAACCGACATTACCTAGTTGCTGTTTAATCTGCTCGACAACCGCATTAGCATTACCATTAGAAAAATAGCTGCCTTTCGGATTAAAGGCACCGGCAACGGTAAGCAAGCCGGGTCTCGGCACACCCAACTCACCGCTGATAGAAATATCACGCACCCGGTATTTATCACCCTCTTCAATATTCAAGGTGATATAAATATCTTTTTTATCCGGCGACATAGTCACCAGGGCTGATACCAGACGAAAATTCGCATAGCCTCGATTCAGATAAAATGATTCGAGCGTTTCTAAATCGCCGGCAATTTTTTGCTTGGCATATTGGTCTTTACCGCTAAAGAACTGCCACCATTTCGGCACACCTTGCTCAAAACGCTTCAGAATTTCTTTGTCTGAAAAGCTTTTATTACCGACAATATTAATCTTGCGGATCTTTGAACTTAAACCTTCTTTGATATCAATATCAATCTTAACGCGATTACGCGGCAACGGAGTAACCTGAGTATCCATCTTAACGCCATAGCGGCCAACACTATAGTAAACACGCTCAAGCTCTTGCTGCATTTTATCGAGCACCAGATCGTTATAGATACGCCCTCTGACTAAGTCAACGTTTTCAAACGCTTCGGTAATATCCTGTGTTTTAACCTTACTGTTTCCATCAAAGTTGATTTCCGCAATCGCTGGCCGTTCTTTAACCTCGACCACCAACACATTATCTCGGCGACTCAAACTGATATCACGAAAAAATTCCGTATTATAAAGCGCCCGCATCACATCCCGCGTCAAGGCTGGCGTTAGCACATCGCCTTCACTTACCGGCAAATAACTCAACACTGTTGCCAAAGTGATACGTTTAGCGCCAACCAACTCGATACTATCCACTCTAAAGGTATCCGCCTGGGCCTTAATAGAGAGCAAGAAGCAACTTAAAGCCAGCAACAACAGTTTTGTTTTTATTAATTTGGGCATTAATTTAATCCAAATATACGAGTCAAATCGTTATAAAAAGCTAACGACATTAAACAAGCCAAAATTACCAGGCCAATATTCTGCCCTATAATCTGGAAGCGCTCTGAGACTGGGCTGCCTTTTAATACTTCTATGGCATAATACAGCAAGCGCCCACCGTCTAATAAAGGGATGGGCAGCAAATTCAGCACCCCTAAACTCACGCTTACAATAGCCATAAAGTCCAAAAAGTAACTCAAACCAATACTTGCAGACTTACCTGCATAGTCCGCAATCGTTATAGGCCCGCTGATGTTTTTCGTTGAAGCCTCACCGACAATCAACTTACCTAGCATTCTTAATGTCAACAAAGACATATCCCAAGTCTTTATCAAGCCTTTTGCTAGCGCCTCAAAAACTGGATACTTCACCGTTACCCAAAGCTTATCCAAGCCCTCGGGTCTTTCATAACCTGCGCCTAAAAAGCCTACGGTTTTATTACCACGCTCGGTACTACCCGCGACAACATTCAATGTCAGCGGCTGATGGTTACGCTCGATTTGCATGACAACCGCTTGATCAGGTTTAGTACTGATATAATTCGCAAAGTCAGACCAGTCATGAATAAGCACATCATCGATTTGCACAATTCTGTCACCAGACTGCAAACCATATTTAGCAGCTGCACTATCGGCTACAACGGTATGAATAACAGGCTCAACTTCGGGCACCCACACTGACAAACCTAGCTTTTCAATTATATCGCTTTGCTCTTTGAGAAACGCTGTATTGCCAAAGTGGATCTGTTTATCTAACAGCATATCGTGGCTAGACTTTAATTGCAGATCAACTGACTGGCTATCTAATACCGCATCAATCAAAGCCAGGCGCACTTCTTGCCAAGTCTTGGTTGACTGACCATTAACAGCAATAATCTCTTCGCCTTTTTCAATACCGGCCGCTTGTGCAAAAGAGCCTGCTTTGACATCCCCTACCAGTGGACGGTAGCCTTCTATACCAATCATAAAGACCAGCGCATAAATTAAAATCGCCAGCAAAAAGTTAGCCATCGGACCTGCTGCTAAAATAGCAATACGCGCCCAAACAGATTTATTGTTAAAAGCCTGATGGTATTCAGCTTCATGCGGCCCGGCATCGTCAAGCATTTTGACATAGCCACCCAGTGGAAATTGACAGATTGCATATTCAACACCACTCTTAGGGCTTCGATAAGCCAGTAGTGGCTGGCCAAAGCCAACCGCAAAACGCAACACTTTAACACCCATTTTGCGCGCCACCCAAAAATGCCCAAACTCATGCACTGCGACCAATACACCTAAGGCAATAATAAACGCAACAACACTGGTGAAAAACATACTCATGAATGACTGACTCTTATTGGAGGGTGCTGTTTATATAATTGTTAGCATATTGCCGCGCATCATTGTCAGCTTGCAATATTACGTCCAGGCTATCTGCTTTTCGCACAGTGATTCCCCCTAGGGTTTGCGCAACAACATCGGCAATCTGCATATACTGAATCTGGCCAGACAAAAATGCGTCAACAGCAATCTCATTCGCCGCATTAAGCACAGCGGTTGCCGTTCCGCCGGTATTTATTGCCTGGTAAGCCAGATCCAAACAAGGAAAGCGCTCGGTATCTGGTTCGACAAAGTTTAATTGTGCGACAGCAAATATATCGAGAGGTTCCACACCTGACTCGATTCGCTCCGGCCACCCCAAAGCATGTGCTATAGGTGTACGCATATCAGGATTGCCTAACTGAGCTAATACCGAGCCATCACTATAGGCAACCATCGAATGAATAACACTTTCAGGGTGCACCACGACTTGTATATGATCAGCACTGGTTGCAAACAACCAACAAGCTTCTATTACTTCCAAGCCCTTATTCATCATTGTGGCAGAATCGACGGAAATCTTACGCCCCATATCCCAGTTAGGGTGGGCACAGGCCTGTTCAGGTGTAACATTTTGTAACGCTTCCAATGGCGTTTTACGAAATGGGCCACCCGAAGCGGTTAGCCAAATTTTACGTACCCCCACACTCTCAAGGTAAGTGGCGTCGTCTTGCTGCTGCCTGCTCTTATGTTGCGGCAAGCATTGCCAAATCGCATTATGCTCACTATCAATTGGCAATAGCGTTGCATTATTATCTTTTACAGCATCCATAAACAGCTGACCTGACATGACCAACGCTTCTTTATTCGCTAATAATACACGCTTACCTTGCTTGGCGGCCTCTAGCGTTGGCAGCAATCCAGCGGCACCAACGATAGCAGCCATCACATAATCCACTTGCTGATCACCAGCGACTTGCAATAAGCCTGACTCGCCTGACAGCACTTCAGTATCGGTATGCGCGGCATCTAATAAACGTTGTTGTAACTTTTCAGCGCTATCGTTATCACGCATAACAGCAAAACGTGGCTGGTACTGCAAACATTGCGCATATAATTTATCAACAGATGAGTTAGCCGTTAAAGCAAACACCTGATATTTGTTAGGATAGCGGCTAATCACATCTAATGTGCTAAGACCAATACTACCTGTCGACCCTAAAATTGTGATATTAACAGTTGCTTGCATCGACTATCCGTACAATCTAAACAATCCACAACAAATAACTTAAAGCAAACACCGGCGCAGCTGCCATCAAGCCGTCAATTCGATCTAACACGCCACCATGCCCGGGCAATATATTGCCACTATCTTTAAGACCTACCATGCGTTTCATCAGGCTCTCGTATAAATCCCCTACAACGGAGAAAATAGCTGCTAATAAACTACATAAAATTAACGCCCCCAACTTTTCGGAGGGCAAAGCAAATAAATAGCTTGTCACGATTGATAGCAATAACACGCTGAATAGGCCACCTAATAAGCCTTCCAACGTTTTGCCAGGACTCACATTAGATGCCAATTTCAAATTCCCAAAAGACTTACCGGCGAAATAAGCGCCGATATCAGCAGCCGCCACAACAAACAATAAATACAACACCCAAAAAGGCCCTTGTGCATCCCCAGCATGCAAGCGAATAAATGCCAAGCTGAATGGGACGATAACAACATATCCCAAAAGCAACTTCACAAAAGGGCTAATACCTTTATTCAAAAAGCCATACTGATAAGCAACCACCCATAGCAAGACGAGAAACCACCATACTAATGCTAACCAATAAAGCCAGTCTTCTATATTGAGTGTCATTCTTGACTGATAGCAGAGTACAGTCAGCAGCAATAGTGAGAAGCCATAGATAATTCGAAATAACGGCGCATGGTAACCAGCCAACCGCCCCCATTCATAGCCCGCCAACAACACAACGAAAGCCACCGCCCCAACAAGCCAAGGCGTTGGTGAAAAAACAATAAGGCAATATACAACTGACGCCAGGATAACGCCGGTGATGATGCGCTTTTTAAGCATGATTATATTTCTTCAACGCTGAAGCCTGTTCAGGTGTGCGCCCAAAACGGCGCTGCCGCCCAGCAAACCACGCGACTGCTTTATCGAGCGCTTCGTCGTCAAAGTCGGGCCATAAGCACTCAGTAAAGTAGAGCTCTGTATAGGCAAGTTGCCAGTTTAGAAAGTTACTAATCCTATATTCCCCGCCTGTGCGAATAAGTAAATCGGGATCTGGCATATCTGCCATGGATACATAGTCAGCAAATTTTTCAGCGCTAATATCAGCAGGTTCTAACTGCCCTACTTTAACCTCAGCAGCAATACGCGCTGCCGCTTGCGCTATATCCCAGCGACCACCATAGTTAACAGCTAAGTTTAACTTTAAACCTGTATTATCAGCTGTCTTCGCAACTGCGTCATTAATACTATCCTGCAAACGCTTATCGAAAGCGCTTACATCACCGATAAAACGCAGACAAACATTATTTTTAACCAGCTCACTAATCTCTTTACCAATCGTGGTAACAAACAGGTCCATCAAAAAACCAACTTCGGTTTTTGGCCTGCGCCAGTTTTCACTACTAAAAGCAAACAGCGTCAAATGCTCGATATCATGCCGATGACAACCTTGCATTATACGATTAACCGACCGGATTCCGGCTTTATGCCCTGAACCACGCAACAGCCCTCTTGACTGCGCCCAACGGCCATTGCCGTCCATAATAATCGCTAAATGATTAAGTTTTGTTGTCATTTTTTAATACGGCGACCAGTGTCGGCTTTAGACTTCCATCAAGTCTTTTTCTTTTTTCTCAAGCGTTGTATCCACTTCCTTAATGTATTTGTCCGTTAACTTTTGAATAATATCTTGAGCGCGACGGTCGTCATCCTCAGTGATTTCTTTTTCTTTTAATAACTGTTTAATATCGGAGTTCGCATCACGACGTATATTGCGCACAGCAATGCGTGCATTTTCCGCTTCCTGCTTTACCAGCTTCACAAACTCTTTACGACGCTCTTCGGTTAATGCTGGCAATGGCACTCTGATAACAGTACCAGCAGTCACTGGGTTCAAACCCAGGTCTGCATTCATAATCGCTTTCTCAATAGCCGGGATGGCACCTTTATCCCATGGTGTAACCGATAAGGTTCGCGCATCTTCTACACTGACATTCGCAACCTGATTCAGTGGTGTTTGCGTTCCATAGTAATCAACCGAGATATGCTCTAAAAAGCTAGGGTGCGCCCGACCTGTACGCATTCGAGACAAATCATTAGCTAATGACTCCACACTTTTACGCATTCTGCTTTCGGCATCTTTTCTGACATCCTCAATCATTATTATTCACCTCGCTCAACGCGTGTTCCCAGAGCCTCGCCTGTGATAATTTTTATCAAAGCATCAGGCTCATTCATATCAAAAACAGTAATTGGCATATTATGATCACGGCACATCACCATTGCCGTAGCATCCATAACACCCAGCTTTAATCGAATAGCTTCATCGTAGGTTAAAACTGAATAACGCTTGGCATCCGGGTTTTTAAATGGATCAGAATCATAGACGCCATCAACCTTGGTCGCCTTTAGCATGAGATCGGCACCAATTTCGACAGCACGCAAGCTTGCCGCTGAATCGGTCGTAAAAAAGGGATTACCTGTACCTGCAGCAAAGATAACGACTCGACCTTTCTCTAAATGCCTTACTGCACGACGGCGAATATAATCTTCACAGACTTCATTAATTTTTAATGCTGATTGCACACGGCTGTGTACGCCTACGCCTTCCAATGCATCCTGCAATGCCAGTGAGTTAATCACTGTTGCCAACATTCCCATATGATCGCCAGTCACACGATCCATACCACCTTCAGCCAAACCAGCACCACGAAAGATATTACCGCCACCAATCACAATCGCTGTTTCCACCTGCAGCTCGCTGAGCCGCTTAATGTCTTCAGCAATGCGTTGTATCACTTTTGGGTCAATACCATATGAGTATTCACCCATTAAAGCTTCACCACTTAACTTTAAGAGTATTCGTGCATATACAGGTTTATTTGCCATAGCTTTATCGTTTTAACCTTATCCTTATATATACAAAGACGCGGCATAAAAGCCGCGCCTTGGTAAATTAGAAGCAATTTAGCCGGCCTTAACCTGAGCCATAACCTCTTCAGCAAAGTTCTCTTCTTTCTTCTCAATACCCTCACCAACTTCAAAGCGCTGAAATGATTTAACTTCAGCCGAAGCGGCTTTAAGCAGCTTACCAACCACTTGATCAGGGTCTTTAACGAAAGGCTGGCCAACCAATGTGACTTCGGCCAAGTATTTCTTCAAACGACCAACAACCATTTTTTCAATGATGTCGTCCGGCTTACCTGATTGTTTTGCTTGAGCAATCAAAATTTCTTTCTCTTTCTCCATATGCTCAGCAGGCATATCAGCTTCAGAGATACAGACTGGACGACTGGCTGCGATATGCATAGCAATGTCTTTTGCCAGATCTTTGTCACCGCCATCAAGCTCAACCAACACACCAATTCTGCCGCCATGCGAATACATACCAACCAAACCTTCTGTTGCTACGTGGTTAAAACGACGCACTTGGATGTTCTCACCAATTTTAGCAACCAGGTTTTTACGGCGCACCTCAACGGTTTCACCGTTTTCCATTGGCAACTCGAATAGTGCTTCGATGTTTGCCGGCGCTTGTTGCAATACCAATGTCGCCACTTCTTTTACAAAGCCTTGAAACTCATCGCCTTTCGCAACAAAGTCCGTTTCACAGTTAACTTCAATCATGCAAGCACTCTTTGCATCGTCGGCAAGTAACATACCGATAACACCTTCAGCAGCAACACGACCTGCTTTTTTATCTGCTTTAGCAAGGCCGTTTTTACGCATCCACTCAACCGCAGCTTGCACATCGCCGCCAGCTTCATTTAGCGCTTTTTTACATTCCATCATCCCCGCGCCAGTAATCTCGCGCAGTTCTTTCACCATTGATGCCGTAATTTGCATTGTTTTCACCTCAGATTCTAATTCGTTAACTCAACTATTCACTCACAGCTTCAGCTGCTTCTGATTCTTTTGGCGAGTCTTCTTTGTTGTCATCGGCTTTAGCGGCTACTTTTTTCTTGGCTGTTTTCTTAGCCGCTTTTTTAGCCGGTGCTGACTTCAAATTACCTTCTTCATCTAACTCAACAAACTCATCACTCTCATTCACATCACTTACTGGCGAGCTTTGCTTACCAACAGCTACGGCGTCAGCTGCTGAGTTTACATACAGCTGAATCGCTTTAATCGCATCATCATTACCTGGGATAACATAGTCAACACCTTCAATACCATTGTTGGTATCAACAACAGCAACCACAGGAATACCTAGTTTGACGGCTTCTTTAACCGCAATTTTTTCGTAACCAACGTCAACAATAAACAGTACGTCAGGTAGACGCTCCATATCTTTGATGCCACCCAGACTACGCTCTAACTTCTCTGCTTCACGGCGTAGACCTAAACCTTCTTTCTTACTCAAACGCTCGATCGAACCATCAGCAATCATCGTCTCTAAATCTTTCAAACGACGGATTGACTGCTTAACGGTGTTGAAATTCGTTAACATACCGCCTAACCAGCGGTGATTGACATAAGGCATCCCGCAATTCTGCGCCTGTTCACTGACAACGTCGCGTGCAGCACGCTTAGTGCCCACAAATAGGACTTTGCCATTTCTGGATGCCATTTTAGATAAGAAGTTCATTGCATCATTAAATAGCGGAACAGTTTTTTCCAAATTAATGATATGAATTTTGCTGCGCTCTCCGAAAATGTAAGGTTGCATCTTAGGGTTGCGGTAACGGGTCTGGTGGCCAAAGTGTACGCCTGCCTCAAGCATTTGGCGCATTGTTACATTTGCCATGTATTCTCTCCTGATGTTAGCGAGCAATAAATCTGTCACCTATTACTCCGCATACGAGAAAAGTCCCATATACGAAAAGCACTTTAAAGTGTCGCTATACACACCACGCTCCCCCTGGCAAAACCTGGGGCAGTTCAGTGGTAAGCAGCAGCCTTTTCAAAATCATAAAAAGGTCGCTGGGCTATTGCTCTTGGGTTATGCCTCCATATACCCCATACAGCGACTTACCTTGCATAAACTTATTGCTGGGCAGGCTAGATAATTTAACAACAGCCAATACCCGCATAAGCAATTGAAATATAAAGAAAAAGCTTTTTAGAAGCTGTCTCTCTACCAGCCTGCAAACTCATGATGAGTCAACGGCCAGCCTTTCAAGCTCAGTAAGCACCCCACCGTATGTGACGGTATATGTGCGGATTAATAAAACTCCTGATACAGAACAGTCTGGAACAGACCTAGTGGTAAATACGTAGACAAGCTGATTTGCCTGCCCCGCCATTCAGCCCTACACTGACTCAGGAAACAACGTTACAATATTTGCGGCCGCTTTATACCATAATCTAGGCCCTGCAACAATGCTAATGGGCCGCTGGGCTGCGATAGGGGCTCGATTGCTTATATTTCGGTACAAATCAGCACAACTGAACAGGTATCGGCCAACCAAACTGTCAGCCTTATCATCAATGCATTAATATCGGGCGACGCCACCTTCGCTACGCCTTGATCCCGCCAAAAGCAAAGGCTGGCCAAAAACAGGTTTAATGCAATGATTTGTCAAGAAATTTTGAATATGGCTCATTTTCCCTTATAGTCTCCTGCGGGTTTTAGCCCTGGATTCACCTTTTATAAGATAGAGAGAAAGCTGGACATTATGACTGTAACCATAAAAACGCCTGAAGAAATCGAGAAAATGCGGATCGCAGGCCGACTGGCAGCAGAAGTACTCGAAATGATTGGAACCTATGTTAAGCCGGGAGTCACAACAGGCGAACTCGATAAAATATGTCATGACTACATTACCCAAGAGCAACAAGCCATTCCAGCACCACTCAATTATCGAGGCTTCCCCAAGTCTATCTGCACATCCATAAACCATCAGGTTTGCCACGGGATTCCAGGGGACAAAGTATTGAAAAACGGCGATATTGTGAATATTGATATTACCGTGATTAAAGACCAGTATCACGGTGATACCAGCAAAATGTTTTTTGTTGGCAAACCGTCCGTACAAGCTGAGCGCCTATGCAGAATTACTCAGGAATGCCTGGTCAAAGGTATCGAAATGGTACGCCCGGGTATACAGCTGGGCGATATTGGTCATATGATCCAACAACATGCCGAAAGCCACCGCTATGCCATTGTTAGAGAGTATTGTGGCCATGGCATTGGCAAAGTCTTTCATGAAGACCCACAGGTTTTGCATTACGGCACGCCGGGTACTGGCCTCACTTTAGAGGCAGGCATGACATTTACTATCGAACCTATGGTTAATGCTGGCAAACGCCATGTCAAACTGCTGCCGGATAACTGGACAGTGGTTACCAAAGATCACAGCTTATCCGCACAATGGGAGCACACCATCTTAGTAACTGAAAACGCCTTTGAAGTGCTCACACGGCGTGGCGAGGAAGCTTTTTAGCACTTATGAGCACTGACAAACATACAATGACCGATGATGCCTTAAGCCAGGCCCTGGCAACGGCCCGAGAGCTTGAACTCAAGCAACAACAACTCGAAGCATCCAAGTGCTACCAGAGAATTTTGCAAGAGAATGTTGAGTTACTCACCCAAGACTTTCTCAACGGCGCTGATATCAACAACATCGTTCTTGCTCGCGCCAAAGTGATGGATGCCATACTCACTGAGCTATGGGATATCTACTTTGGTGATACTACTGACTCAATGGCCCTTATCGCTGTGGGTGGCTATGGGCGAGCTGAGCTACACCCTAAGTCGGATGTTGACCTTATGATTCTCTTGCAAGACGACGTTTTGCAGCAACAGCAAGAACAAATTTCAGCCTTTGTTACACGGCTTTGGGATTTAAAGCTCGACATTGGCCACAGTGTGCGCACCTGCAAAGACTGCCTGGAAGAAGCAGCCCAGGATGTGACTGTTGTGACAAACTTGATGGAAGCACGCCTACTGGCAGGCGCTGAAGATTTGTTTGTTAATATGCGCACTGTCATTGCCGAAAGCCAAATCTGGTCCAAAGAAGACTTTTTTAAGGCTAAGTTAGCTGAGCAAAAACATAGGCACAAGAAGTTTGATGATACAGCCTATCGCCTCGAACCCAATCTCAAAGAAGGCCCTGGTGGCTTACGTGATATTCATACAATATTTTGGGTGGCTAAACGTTACTTTGATGCCGAAAAACTGGAAGATCTCACTAGACTGGGGTTTCTGACCGATACTGAGCTCGATGATTTATTAAAAGGTCGAAGGTTACTTTGGCAGATTCGTTTCGCACTGCATGTTATTGCCAATCGGCGTGAAGATCGTTTGCTCTTTGATCATCAGCGCGAACTTGCCAGTATGTTTAATTATGACGATGAAGATAATAATTTAGCTGTAGAACAGTTTATGCAGCATTATTATCGCACCGTCACAGAACTAGAACGACTCAATGAAATGCTCCTGCAGCTACTGCATGAGGCAATTGAGTATCCGCACAGTGTCGATACCATCACCCCCATCAATAAACGCTTTCATGAGCATTATGGATATCTACAAGCTAATAATGACCAAGTGTTTATTGAATACCCTCCCGCATTATTAGAAGTATTTTTATTAAAGCAAAGACACCCAGAGCTTATTGGTGTTGGCGCCCGCACGATACGACTTATTCGAAACCATCGTGATTTAATCACCCAAAAGTTTCGCGACGATATTATTAACCGCAACCTGTTCATGTCCATATTGAAAGAGCCGCATGGCATCAGCCATGAGCTACGGCGCATGAATCGTTATGGTGTGCTGGCTGCTTATTTGCCCGAATTTGCTAATATTGTTGGCCGCATGCAATATGATTTGTTTCATATCTATACTGTCGATGTGCATACATTATTTGTACTGCGTAATGTTCGTCGCTTTTCTGTCCCCGAACATGCTGACTGGCAACCAAACTGCTCAAAAATTTTCCCTACTCTAGAACAGCCAGAAATATTATACATAGCCGCATTGTTTCATGATATTGCCAAAGGGCGTGGCGGCGATCACTCAGAGTTAGGTGCCGAAGATGCTGAAAGGTTTTGCAATAATCACGGCTTAAGCCCAACAGCGACACAAACTGTGATTTGGCTAATCAGAAATCACTTACTCATGTCAATGACAGCACAACGCATGGATATCAGCGACCCAGCAATAATCCGTGAATTTGCCTTAAAAGTGGGTGATCAGAAAACCCTGGATTATATTTACTTACTCACCGTTGCGGATATCAGCGGCACCAACCCTGAGCTATTATCCTCATGGCGCTCACGCTTGCTGTTAGAGCTTTACTTGAGAACCCGACATGTGTTTCGTCATGGCCTGGCCAAACCCATTGATGCGGCTGAACGTATTCAAACACGCCAAAATGAAGCGGCTAAAATACTGACTGAAAATAATATAGCAGACGATACGTTCCAATCGATCTGGCAAGCATTTAGTGAAGATTATTTTTTACGACACAATGCAGAAGAAATTTCCTGGCACACCAAAGCGATTAGCGAAGCCAGTAGTGAAGACTTACCCTTAGTGTTGATTAACCCGAAAGCAAGCCGGGGCACAACAGCGATTTTTATTTATGCACAAGAGAACGACCACTTTTTTGCAGTCACCACATCCGTACTTGAACGCTTGGGCCTGAACATTGTTGATGCGCGTATTATCAGCTCAAAAAGTGGTTATACACTCGATACCTATTTGGTGTTGGACCAGAACAACCAGGCAATCAGTGACCCGACCGATATCAGCGAAATACAGCGCCATTTAAGCGCCGGTATCAACAACCCCGACGCCTTGCCTGATATTCCAGAACGCCCATTACCACGGCAGCTCAAACATTTTGACAGCCCTACTCGAATCACAGCAGAAGAAGACAGCGATAAAAATCACACACTGTTGGAAATTATTGCCATTGACAGGCCTGGCTTATTGGCTCGCATCGGCAAAGCCTTTCTGGAACATGATATCCGTGTACACAATGCCAAAGTTACGACAATCGGCGAAAATGCTGAAAATATCTTTTTAGTCACAAATCTCCAGAACCAACCGCTCAAAGAGCAGTCTGTTATTGATACATTGATTAATACTCTGCACAGTTATCTGGATAAAGAAAATACCAATGAAGCAACTGTACAGGTATTGTAGCAACCAACAAAATATCAATTACCTATTGAAAACCAACCTCAGGCAAGCACTTTTAATAACAGTGACAATAATGCAAACAACCTTGGAAAAACCATCACCATGAGCGCCACTCTTGAACTCTGCAAAGACCTTATTAGTCGCGCATCCGTCACACCTGATGATGCAGGCTGCCAGCAAATGCTGGCTGACAGGCTGGCCGCACTGGGGTTTAACATCGAACACCTACGCTTTGGCGATGTGGATAATATATGGGCTCGCAAAGGTAATAGTGACCCTGTATTAGCGTTTGCAGGACATACTGATGTTGTCCCGACAGGCCCGATAGAGCAATGGCAAAGTGACCCGTTTAGCCCCACCGAGCGAGATGGTGTACTGTATGGCCGTGGTACAGCTGATATGAAAGGCAGTATTGCTGCTATGGTAACAGCCACAGAAGTTTTTTTAGCAGACAACCCTAATCACCAGGGTAGTATTGCGTTCCTTATCACCAGTGATGAAGAAGGCATTGCCACACATGGCACTGTAAAAGTCGTTGAACATTTAGAGCGCCGAGAAGAAAAAATCACTTGGTGTCTGGTCGGAGAACCATCGAGCAGCAAACAACTGGGGGATACTATTAAAAATGGCCGCCGTGGCTCACTCTCCGGCACATTATTGATAGAGGGGCAACAAGGCCATATCGCCTACCCACAGCTGGCTGTTAACCCTATCCATTTAGCTGCCCCAGCGTTAACAGAGCTATGCAGTATACAATGGGACCAAGGCAATGAGTTCTTTCCTCCTACCTCTTTCCAAATCTCAAATATTAATGCAGGCACGGGGGCAACGAATGTTATCCCTGGCCAACTTGAAGTATTATTTAATTTCCGCTATTCGACCGAAACCAATGCAGAGGAATTACGTCATAGCGTTGAAGAGGTTCTCAAGCGTCACCAGTTAAACTATACATTAGACTGGCGCTTATCTGGCAAGCCTTTTTTAACGGCTGCTGGTAAACTCGTCGACGCAGCTGTACACGCCATTGAGGATACCTGCGGTATAAAGACAGAATTATCAACAGCAGGTGGCACGTCCGACGGGCGTTTTATTGCGCCCACTGGCGCGCAAGTCGTAGAGCTAGGTCCAATCAATGCTTCTATACACAAAATTGATGAACATATTAATATAAGTGACTTAGATCAACTTAGTAGTATTTATACGAAAATACTGCAACACCTTTTATCATAGTCATTATATATACAAAACATAAACATCATTATTACATGAATGGAGAGTAAAGATGGATATTTTTGCCCAGCCAAGCAAGCAACATATCATGAAGCTTTTAACGGTTGTAGCAACACTCTGTATTGTCGCCTGCGATAATACCCAAGCACCGACAGATAATACATCCTCTCCTACAGCCGCTGAATCAAGCACGAGTCACGACAACAAAACACCCGACAGTTCGCCCAGCCCAATAGCAAAGACTTTTACCGAGGAGTGCAATACCGCCTATAAAACAGCACAAGATAAAGTCAGCAAGCTGGAAAACTATGCAGGTGATTATGCTGCTGATATCGTTTTAACTGAGGTTAATAACTTAGACATTGTATTAGACAAAGCTGCCAGCAAAGCCAGTCTCTACCGCAATGTTCACCCTGACCCAAGCGTTCGAACTGCAGCAGATGCATGTCAACAGCAGTTTGCCAAACTCTTCACAGAAATCAGTCTCTCTAAAGCACTTTATAAACAGTTTAGCAAAATTGACAGCAGCAAAGCTGATAGCATCACTCAACGTTATGTAGAGCATATACTACGCGACTTTAAACGCAATGGTGTAAACAAGGATGACGCCACACGTAATCGTATTAAAGCTTTAAAAGAAGAGCTTACCAAGCTTAGCCAAGACTTTAATCGCAATATACGTGAAGATGTGCGCACGCTAGAAATAGACTCAGCAGCAAAGCTCGCAGGCTTACCACAAGATTTTATCGATAGTCACAAACCTGGCGCTGATGGCAAAATCGTTATTACAACCGATTACCCCGACTACTTTCCTGTAATGCAATATGCCCATGATGACCAGCTACGCTTAGCGCTTTATAAAACTTTCCGTAACCGCGGCTACCCCAAAAACAATGCCATCTTAAAAGAGCTTATCCAAAAACGGCATGAACTGGCCAATATACTCGGTTACGAGAACTATGCCAGCTATGTTACCGAAGATAAGATGATCCAATCAGCTGAAAATGCTAAAAACTTCATCGAGAAAATTAACAACATTGCTAAACCACGCGCCGAACAAGACTATGCAGTATTATTAAAACGCCTACAAAAAACCTCACCCGATGCAAAGCAAGTGGGCGACTGGCAAAAAACCTACATTGAAGAGTTAATCAAGCAAGAAAAATATCAAATAGACTCGAAAGCGGTTAGACAATACTTCTTATATGATCAAGTTCGTCAGGGTATTTTTGATTTAGTATCCACCCTATTTAATGTTGAAATTAAACCTTGGCAAACAGACGTCTGGCATGACTCAGTCAAGGCTTATGAAATCTATGACAATGGCCAAATACTGGGTCGTTTCTATCTGGATATGCATCCACGCGAAGGCAAATACAAACATGCTGCGCATTTTGGTATTCAGGAAGGTGTTAAAGATCTACAACTACCTATATCAGCACTCATTTGCAACTTCCCAGGCGGAGATGGTAGCCCTGGCTTTATGGAGCACAGTCAGGTCGAAACATTTCTGCATGAGTTTGGCCATTTACTGCATAGCATGTTTGGTGGCCATCAACCTTGGTTAGGCATATCTGGCATTAATACCGAGTGGGATTTTGTTGAAGCGCCATCACAAATGCTGGAAGAATGGGTATGGGATGCAGCAACATTGAAATCCTTTGCCCGCAATACCGAAGGAGAGGTTATCCCTGATAGCATTATCGATAAGATGAAAGCAGCACGGCACTTCGGCCGAGGGCTTTGGATAAGGCATCAGATGTTTTATGCGTCCATCTCACTCAATTATTACAATCAAGACCCTGAGAATTTTGATCTGGTCAAATTAATGGCTGAGCTACAAAACGAATACTCGCCTTACAGTTATGTTGATGACACGCATTTTTATGCTAGCTTTGGTCACTTAGATGGCTACTCCGCCATTTACTATACCTATATGTGGTCTCTGGTCATTGCTGCTGATATGTTTAGTGAGTTTGAAAAAAATGGCCTGCGCAACACTAAACTGGCCAATCATTATCGCCGCACAATACTCGAACCTGGCGGCTCTAAAGATGCTGCGGAGTTAGTCAACGACTTTCTTGGTCGCCCTTATAGCTTCGACGCATTTGCCAAAGAGCTAAACAAACAATAAGTTAACACAGCCCTGTAACAACAGCCCGAGCAAAAGATACCAGTACATTATCGTACCAGTACACTATCGTAATGGAGCAATTATGAGTTTAAGTAAACACTTCGCTGTGACATCACTTTTGATCACAATCGGTTTCAATTTGATTGCCTGCGGAGGCAATAATGAGACGAATGTTAGCAAAGGGACCGCCGCCCAGGAAATACACTTAAGCAACGGTGATGAACCACAGGGGCTGGATCCACATATCACCACCGGCATGCCAGAGTATCGTATCCAACATGCCATTTTCGAAGGGCTGATTGCCAAAGACCCGCAAACACTTGAACCAACACCCGCGGTTGCAGCATCTTGGGAAGTTTCAGAAGATGGCAAGCTGTATACGTTTAATATCCGCCAAGCAGCCAAATGGTCTAACGGTGATCCAATCACAGCACAGGATTTTACTTATTCCTGGCAACGCGCATTGTCGCCTGGTTTAGGTAATCAATATGCTTATTCTTTGTATCAGGTAAAAAATGCTAAAGCCTTCCACAAGGGGGAGATCAAAGATTTCTCTGAGGTTGGTGTTAAAGCACTGGATAACAATACACTGCAAATAGAGCTTATCGCACCGTCAGCTTACTTTTTACAACTACTCGACCACCACAGTATGTATCCAGTACACAAGGCTACTATTGAAAAGTTTGGCCAAATGGATGAGCGTGGTACCAAGTGGACTCGACCGGGCAATATTGTCAGCAACGGCCCTTTTGTACTAACAGAATGGGTACCCAATAAAGTCCTGAGCATCAGCAAAAACCCTAGCTATTGGGATGCTGACAACGTTAAATTACAAGGCGCACACTACTACCCGGTTGCCAAAGACACTGTTGCTGAACAAATGTTTCGTGCCGAGCAGTTGCATATCACGCTGACCGTACCTATCGAAAAAGTTGCTGTCTACCGAAAAGACAAACCTCACCTTATTTATACCGACCCATTCTTAGGCACTTATTTCTATTTGTTTAACACCACTATCAAGCCACTCGATGACCACCGAGTTAGGCTTGCTTTGGCCATGTCAATAGATCGCCAAAAAATCGTCGACAAGGTTACCAAGTCTGGCCAGATTCCTGCTTATAACTTAACGCCGCCAGACACAATGGGTTATACCGCCGAGGCTAAAATTGAATTTAATATCGAAAAAGCTCAAGCCTTATTAGCAGAAGCAGGATACCCTAATGGTGAAAACTTCCCTAAACTTGAAATGCTATTCAATACCTCAGAAGGTCATCGAAAAATTGCGGTTGCTATTCAGCAAATGTGGAAGCAGGCTTTAAATATCGACATTGGTTTACACAACCAAGACTGGAAGGTGTACTTAGATAGCACCCGCACCAAAAACTACCAAATCGCCCGTCAAGGTTGGATCGGTGATTATCTCGATCCCAATACTTTTTTAGATATGTATATTACAGGCAGCGGCAATAACAGAACGGGCTGGTCAAATGCACGCTATGATGAGTTGATTGCCTTAGCCGCCCAAACCAATGATCAAGCACAACGTTATGCTTACTTTCAAGAAGCCGAAAAGATTCTCGTTGAGCAAGCACCTATCCTACCGCTGTATACTTATACCAATACGTACTTAAAACACCCTGATGTAAAAGGCTGGTACTCTAACATACTGGACTACCACCCTTTAAAATATGTTTCATTAGAGGCTAGTGCCAGCCAATAACGACCGAAGGTATAAAGCTTACATGCTAAAGTTTATTCTCAAGCGCTTATTACAGGCTATCCCAGTATTACTGGCTGTGATAACGATTACCTTTTTTATGGTGCGTATCGCCCCTGGCGGCCCTTTTGATGCTGAAAAAAATGTGCCACCAGAAGTCCTTAAGCAACTCAATGCCCGATATAAACTTGATCAACCACTGTATCAACAATACTTTGACTATTTAGGCAACCTCGCCAAGGGAGACTTCGGTCCTTCTTTCAAGTTTCCCAGTCGCTCAGTCACAGAAATGATTAGCCAAGGCTTCCCGGTGACTTTTGAGCTGGGCTGTTATGCCTTATTAGTTGCAGTATTTTTTGGTCTGTTAGCAGGCATATTTGCTGCATTAAAAACCAATACCCTGCAAGACTATATCCCAATGTCGTTGGCCATGTTGGGAATATGTGTCCCCTCTTTTGTTCTAGGGCCTTTATTGGTTCTGGTATTTGCTATTTATTTAGAATGGCTGCCTGTAACCGGCTGGGGCAGTTTGAGTGGTGACAAAATATTACCGGCAATCACACTCGGCTCAGGCTATGCCGCTTATATTGCACGCTTAAGCCGTGGCGGTATGCTAGAGGTATTATCACAAGACTATATACGTACCGCGAAAGCCAAAGGTCTGCCTCAGTGGCAAATCGTTATTAAACATGCTATTCGTGGCGGCTTATTGCCCGTCGTCGCCTTTATGGGACCTGCAGCAGCAGGCTTATTAGCAGGCTCATTTGTGGTGGAGACGATTTTTCAAATACCGGGCTTAGGCCGCTTCTATGTACAAGCAGCATTTAATCGAGACTACACCATGATTATGGGGACAACCGTTTTTATATCGGCTTTGATTATTCTGTTTAATCTACTTTCCGATATTCTTATCGTGTGGCTGAATCCCAAGCTACGTCAGGAGCTATCAAACTAATCATGCAAAAAGCCATACAAGACGATATAGCGGCACCAGCAATAACAGAAGAAGGCACTTCACTCTGGCAAGATGCCTGGACTCGATTGCGTAAAAATCAGTTAGCCATGCTTGGCCTGTATTTGATGATATTTATTACGCTTATTGCCTTACTAACACCCTGGATAGCACCTTATTCTTACGAAGCACAAAACCTAGACCTTGGCGCCTCAGGGCCATCAGCCCAACATTGGCTGGGTACTGATGTACTTGGCCGTGATTTATTAACACGTGTCATGTACGGTAGTCGTGTGTCATTAATGGTAGGCTTTATTGCTACCAGTGTCGCACTGTGTATTGGGGTGCTCTGGGGCACTATCTCAGGTTATCTCGGCGGCCGGGTAGATGCCTTTATGATGCGCACTGTCGATATTTTATATGCGCTACCATTTACCATTTTCATTATTTTGTTAATGGTTATTTTTGGTCGAAGCATGTTATTACTGTTTTTAG
Source organism: Gammaproteobacteria bacterium (assembly GCA_965230615.1). Taxonomy (GTDB): domain Bacteria; phylum Pseudomonadota; class Gammaproteobacteria; order HTCC5015; family HTCC5015. The sequence continues at coordinate 4,549,489 of OZ246012.1, read as the reverse complement.
CGATAGGTGCTATTGAGTGGCTAACCATGGCACGCATTGTCCGCGGCCAGGTATTATCTATCAAGCGACAGGAGTTCGTGGAAGCCGCTGTGGCAATGGGCTTATCAAAATGGCAAATTATTCGCCGCCATCTTATACCAAATGTACTCGGCCCAATCATTGTCTACACCACGCTCACTATTCCTAGCGTGATCTTACTGGAATCTTTCTTGAGCTTTTTAGGTTTAGGTATTCAACCACCACAAAGTTCATGGGGATTGCTGATTTCACACGGCGTGGAAACCATGGAAGAATACCCATGGCTACTTATTTTCCCTGGTATCGTTTTATCAGTGACTTTATTTTCATTTAACTTTCTTGGTGATGGCTTGCGAGATGCTTTAGACCCACGTGTCTCAAAAGATTAAATATTGATTATGACATTACTCGACGTTAATAACTTGCGAACCTATTTCCATACGCGGGATGGCATTATCAAAGCCGTTGACGATATTAGCTTTACCTTAAATAAAGGCGAAATATTAGGTATTGTCGGCGAATCAGGTTCAGGTAAGTCTGTGTCTTGCTATAGTTTATTGGGCTTGATCCCCAGCCCGCCGGGCAACATTGAAAGTGGTACTGCTCACTTTGATGGTATCGACTTACTCAAAGCTGATGAACAGGCATTGCGTCGCTTACGTGGGGCACGCATTAGCATGATCTTCCAAGACCCAATGACATCCTTAAATCCTTTTATGCGCATTAGTGAACAATTAATTGAACCGCTACGCTTGCATAAAAAACTCGACAAAGCTGCTGCACGACAACAAGCTATTGCTGCTTTAGAAGAAGTCGGCATAGACGATGCTGCACAGCGCATGGACCAATACCCTCATCAATTTTCAGGCGGTATGCGACAACGCGTGATGATTGCAATGGCTTTAATTACCGAGCCAGAGCTGCTTATCGCAGATGAACCCACTACCGCACTTGACGTAACCATTCAGGCGCAAATTATTGACCTTATCAAAGGCCTGCAAAAAAACCGCCAACTCTCTGTTATTTTTATCACGCATGACTTGGGCGTTGTGGCTGGTTTGGCAAACCGTGTATTGGTTATGCATCGTGGTAAAATTGTTGAACAAGGCGATACGGATACTATTTTTTATCAGCATCAGCACCCTTATACCAAATCTTTGTTAAGCTCAATTCCCACTTCAGCCAAACCTGTCGCCGCCAATATTGTTAATGATGGGCATGTGTTAGAACTCAACAATGTTTCTACTTACTTTCCTATTTATCAGGGCGCATTAATTAAACGCTTAAAAAGCCAGGTAAAAGCTGTCGACGGCGTTTCACTACAAGTCCGTCACGGTGAAATTCTCGGTTTGGTGGGAGAATCTGGCTCAGGTAAGTCGACCCTGGGTAGAACAGTGATGCGCTTGGTTAACATTACCAGTGGCAACATCACATTCAATGGCACTGATATCCATACTCTTAACGGGCCAGCCTTAAAAGCCGCACGTAGCGACTTTCAAATGATCTTTCAAGACCCGTATGCCTCATTAAATCCACGTATGACGGTATTCGATACACTGGCAGAGCCATTGCTGTTGCATAGTATTGCAACACCGGACAATGTGCTCAAACATGTCTACACGCTTATGGACAATGTTGGCCTGGAACGCCGCTATATTCGAAAATATCCCCATGAATTTTCCGGTGGGCAACGGCAACGCATTGCTATCGCACGCGCCCTGGCGCCACAACCAAAATTAATTATTGCTGATGAACCTGTTTCTGCCTTAGATGTGACTATTCAGGCTCAGATATTAGAGCTGTTATTAGAACTTAGCCAACAACACGCCTTAACCATGATATTTGTATCGCATGACTTATCAGTGGTGCGCTATATCTCAGACCGTATTGCAGTGATGTATCGTGGTAAAATTGTCGAAACTGGCGATACCGAAACCTTGTTTGCCAATCCACAACATGCTTATACAAGATCATTGCTATCGGCTATTCCCATACCCGACCCTAAAATTGAACGGCAGCGACAACGTATTCCATTTGATGGCTAGGTTCCGCCCTGGTAGGCGGGTTACCGCAGGGATACGGTAAGTGCAGAAAATACAAGAGCAGTTTTCTGTCAAAAGTAACCCGCCCTAAAGGGCATAACCCCATCCAAAAGATAAATTATTACCATTTCCCCCCCCAGCATAGTATCATCGCTGGCTTTCAACGTGACTCGATGGAGAAGAATATGGGGTTTCTCAGTGGCAAGCGCGCCCTTATTGTTGGTGTTGCCAGCAACAAATCAATCGCTTGGGGCATTGCACAGGCAATGCATCGAGAAGGCGCAGAATTGGCATTCACTTACCAAGGTGACCGGCTCAAAGACCGTGTTATTAAATTTGCAGCAGAGCTAGGCTCGACAATCACCGCACCTTGCAATGTTGAGGATGATGCGGAAATTGCAGGTGTTTTTGAGGAGCTTGGTAAGCACTGGGATGGTCTGGATATTTTAGTACACTCGGTCGGTTTTGCACCTGCTGATCAAGTCCGGGGTGACTACTTAGATAATGTGACTCGCGAAGGCTTTCGTATTGCCCATGACATCAGTGCTTACAGCTTTGCTGCATTAGCAAAAGCGGGCAAAGAGATGCTCGCGAAAGGCAATAACCCTGCGCTGCTGACATTGACCTATCTGGGCGCTGATCGCGCTGTACCGAACTACAACACCATGGGGCTAGCCAAGGCCAGTCTGGAAGCGAATGTGCGCTATATGGCTAAGTCATTAGGCGGCATCGGTGGTCGTGTCAACGCGGTTTCTGCGGGCCCTATTAAGACGCTGGCGGCTTCGGGTATTGGTAACTTTCGCAAAATTCTGGATCATGTCGCCGATGTCGCACCTATTGGCCGCAATGTCACTAAAGAAGATGTGGGTAATGCAGCAGCATTTCTCTGCTCCGATTTGGCTTCTGGCATTACGGGCGAGACGGTTTATGTCGACGGTGGTTATAGCCGTACCGGTATGTCGCTGCCTGATGCAGAAGCCAGTAGCTAAACAGCACTGGCAGTCCAGTATGACCATAAAAAAAGCCCGCACACTGTGCGGGCTTTTTTAATTTAAAGCTTAATAATTAATTAGCTATCTGTTTCACTGTCTTCTGCTGTGTCTAAGTCAGTGTTAATCACTATCGTTGCATTCTCTTTGATGTCAGCTAGAGCAGCTGCAAAATCAAACCGGCCACGAGAGCCAAGCAAACGATTCGTTAGCTGTTCACGCTCTTGCTCTTGCAACCATTGAATATCACCATCTTTAACCGCTTTTAATCGCACAATCGCCTGATCACCATTGAGCAGCTCGATACGCTTAACAGATAACTCACTTGAGTTTGGCTTAGCCAAGGCAAATGCTTGATCAAGTATTTCACGCGGCGTCTCTCCACCAACACGCTTAGCTGCTTCCACAGCTTTATACTCAGCGGCATATTTTTTGACGGCGTCCTGGAAGGTATTGTCATCATTGGCCTGAGACTCAACAAACTTGACCGCTTCCAGCAGTTTTTCTTTGGCCTGCTGTGTTTCCAACTCAGCAATAATTTCGGTACGTGCTTCGTCAAGTGTTTTGCTACGACTTGCTTCCTGCTCTTTTAGCCTTAGAACAACAGCATGGTTAGTATCAACTTCAACGATATCTGAGTTGCGGCCATCTAATAAGACCTGATCATCAAATGCGGCTGTACGGATTTGATGATACTTGGCAATCCCCTCACCGTTATCCGCCGTAAACAGCTCAGTGCTTTGTACCTCAGTGGATATACCGTCAGCGGCAACTGATAAGCCATCATTCTGTTCAAAGCTTAAATTGGCTAACACTTCGATTTTATCACTAAATGCTTTTTCAGCCTGCTCACTACGATATTCAGCTTCTATATCAGCACGCACTTCAGCAAATGGCTTGGTTACCGGTGGCTTGATTTTGTCAGCCTTAATGATATGAAAACCGAAGCGTGTCTTAACCACATCACTGTAAGCGCCTTCTTCCAAGGCAAACAAGGCGTCTTCAAATGTTTTGGTTTGCTGGCCGCGACGTACCTCGCCCAATGAACCGCCTTTACTCGCAGAGCCTGGGTCATTCGACTTGTCTTTCGCCAAAGCAGCAAAGTCTTTACCCGCTTTGAGCTCCGCAAGCACCGCTTCTGCTTCAGCTTGCTTGGCTTGGGTAGCAGCATCATCAGCATCGCTGGATAATTGAATAAGGATATGGCTAGCTTCACGACTTTCTTCTGTTACATAACTACCCTGAGCAATTGCATCTTGATAGAGGCTTTCTAACAGCGGCTCATCAACAGCAACCTCTGCGGCTAAATCACTGAGCTTAAGTTCGACATATTCGATACTGACTTTGGCGTCGGTTTTCAAACCGTCTTTATTCGCTTCGTAGTACTCCGCAATTGCAGCCTCTTCTACTTTCAGGCCGGTTTTGTAAGCGCTTAGCGGTAGTTTCGCATAATCAAAATCACGCGTTTGGCCATTGAGCTTGGCAAAAGCATTGAGTTCTTGCGAAGAGACAAAAGCGGTAGCCTGTAAGCTACTTTGAATCTGGTTAGCCAGCGTTTGCTGAGCTTGCTCTAACTCGTAGCGCTGTTGTGAATAACCTACCGATTGTAGCTGACGCTGGTAAGCTTCGGGGTCGAACTTGCCGTCAACTTTGAAGTACTCTTGATCTTGGATGACTTGAGCGACCTGCTGTGTCGAAATACGGTAGTTGTATTTGTCGATGACCTGCAAAATCAGCTCACGACGAATCAGTTGATCGAGTGTTTGCTTGCGCAAATGCGCCTCGGCATCAAAAAATTCAGGAAAGCGGCCACCGAACTGCTGCAGCATAACTTGACGATTATTACCCAAGGCAAAATCATAATCATTCATGGGCACTTCTTCGCCATTGACGATGACAGCATAGTTTTCACCACCCGGGCTGAAATAATCCTGTAAACCGAAGAATACAAAAGGGATACTGATCAGTAGGACGATACCCCAGGCGACGATACCGGTGATTTTATCTCTAATAGCCAGCAACATAGTGGTTTCTCTCGCTCAGCTTTATGTTTATCAGCAAGTTCCTTACTTGCTGTAGCCACCCTTACAATATTTGTGCCTGGCGTTGCCAGAACATACTGCAGGGCCCCCCATCAAAGCGTGTAATTTTAACAGCTTTGCTCAGCACATGCTGTACTGATATTTTAACCGCCCCTTTTTTATCAACAAAGGCGACTTACTTTTAAGGCTTCCATACTTGAAGGGGTACCCTAAAAGGGTACCCCTTGTAATATGGCGGAGTGGACGGGACTCGAACCCGCGACCCCCGGCGTGACAGGCCGGTATTCTAACCAACTGAACTACCACTCCAATATTGGTGGGTGCTGCAGGGATCGAACCTGCGACCCTCGCCTTGTAAGGGCGATGCTCTCCCAGCTGAGCTAAGCACCCGAAAGCAGCTAAAAACTTAAATAAAAGCTGCTCCGAAGAAGGCGCGCTAGTTTAAGGCATCTTTCAGCGCTTTACCAGCTTTAAATGCAGGAACATTAGACGCTTTTATCTCGATTGTCTCACCTGTCTGCGGATTACGGCCCGCGCGGGCTTCACGTCGGCGTGCCTGGAAGGTGCCAAAGCCGGTTAAAACGACTTGCTCACCCGATTTTAACTGCTCGGTGATGATATCGATCACAGCCTCAAGCGCACGGCCAGCATCTGCTTTTGAAAGGTTAGTCGTATCTGAAATAGCATCAATAAATTCAGTCTTATTCATTTGTTTTCCTTAGTGATTATTTTGTACACATATTTCCCCAGAGCCCCTCGGATAGCTATCTGGGGATGGCCATCTGGGAATACCTAAGTTTTAGCAATATGATGCATCAGTCATACGACTGAAGACTCCTTTTGCAAGCATGATTAATCGGAAACTTGAAGGCTCGGGATTACCCCAACCCCGAGCATCAAAGCAATTTTTTATACCAAGTGGCCGAAAGCCCTGTCAATCTGGAATGCGATTAACTAGCACTGATTCACATTAGTTGCAGTATTTTACCTTATTTGTGGCTTTTCGTGATACCAAATACAGCCACTCCAAAGGTTGTTGCAAGACGACAACAGCCGAGAAAAACGAATGCTGGATATCAATAAAGCAGTATTTAAGCGCGCACAGCAGCAATTTTAATGGTGCCTTAAGGTACCACGCTCATCACTAGACTCAGATTCCTCTTTATCAGACCCCTTGCTCGATGGCTTTTGTGCACTCTCTAAGGGCGTAGGCTTGTGTGTGAGCGCGACTTCGAGGACTTCATCAATCCACTTAACAGGGTGAATATCCAGGTTTTCGATAATATTCTCAGGTATCTCAGCCAGATCTTTTTTATTCTCTTCTGGAATTAATACCGTCGAAATACCACCGCGCAATGCTGCCAGCAATTTTTCCTTTAAACCACCGATAGGTAATACTTCACCACGCAAAGTGATTTCACCGGTCATCGCGACATCACTGCGTACCGCAATACCCGAGAGAGCTGATACGATCGCTGTACACATGCCGATACCAGCACTAGGGCCATCTTTAGGGGTAGCACCTTCAGGAACATGCAGGTGAATATCATGCTTTTCATGAAAGTCTTCACTGATACCCAGCGCATCTGAACGGCTACGCACAACGGTCATCGCCGCCTGAATAGATTCTTGCATGACATCACCAAGGCGACCGGTGTAAGTTGCTTTACCTTTACCCGCAACCACAGCAGCTTCTATCGTTAGCAGCTCACCGCCAACCTCAGTCCAGGCTAAGCCTGTCACTTGGCCTATTTGATCGTGGTTCTCAGCAATACCATAACGATGCCGACGCACACCGAGATATTTCTCTAGTGATTCAGCTTCAACCGTTACTTTAGGCTGATCAACATCGAGTAAAATATTTTTAACGACTTTCCGACAAACTTTAGACACCTCACGCTCTAAGCTACGCACACCCGCTTCACGCGTGTAGTAACGCACCATATCACGCAGAGCATCATTCTCTATATCCAGCTCACCTTCTTTGATGCCATTGTTTTCAATTTGCTTAGGCACCAGGTAACGGCTGGCAATATTAATTTTCTCATCTTCGGTATAGCTCGGCACTTGAATGACTTCCATACGATCCAATAGAGGACCAGGAATATTCATGCTGTTAGCCGTTGCCACAAACATAACATCAGAGAGATCAAAATCAACTTCCATGTAGTGATCATTAAATGTGGCATTCTGCTCAGGGTCTAGCACTTCCAATAACGCTGATGATGGGTCACCACGAAAATCCATCGACATTTTATCGATTTCATCCAGCAAAAATAGCGGATTACGAGTCCCCACTTTCGACAGGTTTTGGATAATTTTACCCGGCATTGAGCCAATGTAAGTACGTCTGTGACCGCGAATTTCAGCTTCATCACGCACACCGCCCAATGACATGCGGACAAATTTACGGTTAGTCGCTCGTGCGATAGATCGCCCTAATGAGGTTTTACCCACACCAGGCGGTCCCACCAAGCACAGAATGGGGCCTTTAAGCTTGCGTACACGCTGAGTAACGGCAAGATACTCGAGAATACGCTCTTTGACTTTCTCAAGACCATAGTGATCTTCTTCAAGCACTTTTTCAGCCTCAGACAGACTGTGGCGTATTTTTGAGCGCTTCTTCCAGGGAACATTGAGTAACCAGTCGATATAGTTACGTACCACCGTTGCCTCAGCAGACATCGGCGACATCATTTTCATTTTTTTCAATTCAGAGTCAGCTTTGGCACGCGCTTCTTTAGGCATACCTGCCTCTTCAATTTTGCGCGTCAACTCTTCAATTTCATTGCCTTCTTCGGTGATATCACCCAACTCTTTCTGAATGGCTTTCATTTGCTCATTCAGATAATACTCGCGCTGGCTCTTTTCCATTTGCTGTTTTACGCGACCGCGAATACGCTTTTCAATCTGCAGCAAATCAAGCTCCGCATCGATCAGGCCCATCAGGTGCTCTAATCGTTCGCGAGGATTAGCAATTTCTAAAATCCGTTGCTTCTCATCAATTTTCAGCGACATGTGTGCCGCAATGGTATCGGCCAGGCGAGAAGGCTCATCAATACCCGCCAAAGACGTTAAAATTTCGGGTGGGACTTTTTTATTGAGTTTTACGTATTGATCAAACAATCCCATGATCGAGCGCGATAATACTTCAACTTCACGCTCATCCATTGACTGCTCTGAGTCAAGAACTTCAATCGCGGCAGAGAAAAAGATACCACTATCATCTAGTTCGGTAATTCGCGCACGTTGCGCGCCTTCTACCAAGACTTTAATCGTGCCATCGGGTAACTTAAGCAACTGTAAGATCGTCGCCAAGGTACCGATACCGTGAATATCGTTAATACTTGGATCATCGATTTCAGCACTCTTTTGTGCTACCAGTAAAATCTGTTTGTTGTCAGCCATGGCGGTTTCCAACGCCTGAATCGATTTGTCTCGGCCAACGAATAATGGAATTACCATATGCGGATATACAACCACATCACGCAGTGGTAAGAGTGGAATTTTTTGACTTGCCCCGGTTTGCTTACTTAACTCGTGGTCATCTATCACAGGCACGCTCTCTTGTTGCGTTTTAGAATAGGCGTTTGCAGCCTTAAGACCTATTGAGCATAAGCCAAAACCACGTCCACCCAGGTATGTTTTTAACTACCGTATTGCCTTAATCTGGTGCCGCTTTTTTATAGTCATTATTTTCATAAATGATATAAGGGTCAGCTTCACCACCAATTACAGAATCATCAATAACAACTTTTGACACATTGTCCATCGATGGTAAGTCATACATAGTGTCTAATAAGACGGTTTCAAGTATGGTTCGCAAGCCCCGTGCGCCGGTTTTACGCTCCATCGCCTTACGGGCGACCGCAAATAAGGCATCTTCACGAAACTCGATATCACAGCTTTCCATTTCAAATAAACGATGGTATTGCTTGATGATAGCGTTCTTAGGCTCAGTAAGGATACGTACCAACGCCTCCTCATTCAGCTCTTCGAGTGTCGCTACTACAGGTAAGCGGCCGACAAACTCAGGAATCAAGCCATACTTGATCAGGTCTTCTGGCTCAACACCGTGCAGCACCTCACCGACAGACAGCTCTTCATCTTTGCTCTTCACTTCAGCAGCAAAACCAATACCGCCTTTATTGGAACGCTCTAAAATGACTTTATCAAGGCCGGCAAAAGCACCGCCACAGATAAATAGGATATTGGAGGTATCAACCTGTAAAAACTCCTGCTGAGGGTGCTTACGCCCCCCCTGTGGTGGCACAGAGGCAATGGTGCCCTCGATAAGTTTGAGGAGCGCCTGCTGCACACCTTCGCCTGATACATCTCGAGTAATTGACGGGTTATCAGACTTACGTGAGATTTTGTCAATTTCATCAATGTAGACAATGCCTGTTTGTGCTTTATCGACATCGTAGTCGCATTTCTGCAAAAGCTTTTGAATAATGTTTTCAACATCCTCACCCACATAACCGGCTTCGGTTAACGTGGTTGCATCAGCAATGGTAAATGGCACATTTAGCAAGCGGGCAAGTGTTTCAGCGAGCAGTGTTTTACCTGAGCCAGTGGGGCCTATCAGCAAAATATTGCTTTTGGCCAGCTCAACATTGTCATTGCGGGTACGTGATTCAAGACGCTTATAGTGGTTATAAACGGCGACAGAGAGTACTTTTTTGGCCCTTTCCTGACCAATCACATACTCATCAAGAATACGCTTAATTTCTTTCGGTTTTGGCAGGTTAGTGCCAGATGTGGCCGCCTGAACCTGTAATTCTTCCCGAACGATATCATTACAAAGCTCAACACATTCGTCACAGATGAATACAGAAGGGCCTGCGATGAGTTTACGAACTTCGTGCTGACTTTTTCCACAGAACGAACAATACAGCAGTTTACCGCTGTCTTGAGATTTGTCGCCTGTTTCATCCGTCATTATTTATCCCCAATCTTGATGGTTATTGCTCTAAATACCGATTCTTGGCCGATTATCCGCAATTGTCAATACGAAAAACGAGTACTCCATTTGATAATACTTAGCATACTTTTTTGCAAAAATTATACGAAATGTAGAATACTGGCCATAAATTACTGCTCAACGGTGTCCCCTTATCACTCAGCCGGTGCAATCTCCCCCCGCCTGGTCAAAACTTGGTCAATCAGACCATATTCGCAGGCTTCGTCGGCATTCATAAAATTATCCCGCTCCGTATCACTGGCAATTTTATCAACCGGCTGCTTGCTGTGGTGTGCCAGCACTTCATTCAATCGCTCTCGTGTTTTTAAGATCTCACGCGCGTGAATATCAATATCCGAAGCTTGCCCCTGAAAACCTCCTAGCGGCTGATGGATCATGATCCTTGAGTTTGGCAAAGCATAGCGCTTACCATCAGCGCCACCGGTCAAAAGGACGGCCCCCATACTGGCAGCCATACCGACACATAGGGTGCTGATATCCGGCTTAATAAACTGCATTGTATCGTAGATCGACATACCCGCCGATACTGAACCGCCCGGCGAATTAATATAGAGAGAAATATCTTTATCGGGGTTCTCAGACTCTAAAAACAGTAATTGCGCCACCACAAGGTTGGCCATATGGTCTTCTACAGGTCCCACTAAGAAAATGACCCGCTCTTTCAATAGGCGAGAATAGATATCGTAAGAGCGTTCACCGCGGGAAGTCTGTTCCACAACCATTGGTACTAAATTCAATGCTTTGGTATCCATAACAGTCTATTCCTCTCCTATACAGGGCTAATCTAACGTGTGATTTTACGACGGCTGCTTTTGTGCTGTCAGCTCATCAAAGCTCATTTTTTTGTCGGCGATTTTCGCTTGTTCCAGCAACCATTCGACAACCTGGTCTTCAATCACCAAGCCCTGTATTGATTGCAGCATTTCTCTATTGCTCTTGTAATACTGAATCATCTGTTCAGGATTCTGGTAACTACCCGCTATTTTGCTGAGCTTGGCATCCACTTTATCAGCATCTGCCTTGAATTGCTTCTCTTTGATAATCTCGGCAAAAATCAAACCCAGTTTAACTCGGCGACTGGCTTCCTCTTCGTAGGGCTCACGTGGCAACTGAGATGAGTCACCCTGCTCTATGCCCATGCGTTGAAAAAACTGTTGCTGTAGCTGCTGAATCTCTTGATCGACCATTGATGTGGGCAATTCGAACTCATGTAAATCCAACAACCCGTCAGTCGCTGACTTCTTAGTATGGGCATTTATGCTTTCTTCAAGCTCACGTTGCATATGTTCACGTAATTGGTTTTGCAGCGTTTCCAATTTGCCATCAGCAGCACCAAAGGACTTGAAAAACTCTTCGTCCATCTCTGGTAATTGCTTTTCCTGAACCTCTTTGCAAGTGGTTGCAAAAGCGGCCGCTTTGCCCTGCAAATCTGCACTGCCATAGTCTTCGGGAAAAGTCACATTCAGTAGCCGCTCTTCCCCAGCACTGATACCAATCAGCTGATCTTCAAAGCCGGGTATCATTTGTTTTGAACCTAGAATTAAAGGCACATTTTCGCCCTTACCACCTTCAAAAGGCTCGCCATCAATTGAGCCGACGAAGTCCAGCATGACTTGATCGCCATCTTGTGCTGCCCGCTCCACGGCATTCCACTGCACACGTTGTTCGCGCAGCTTATCAAACATTTTATCAACATCAGTTTGCCCGATTTCTGCCACAGGCTGCTCAACTTTTAGCTTTGTGTAATCCGCCAACGGCACCTCTGGATACACTTCAAACGTAGCGCTGTACTCCAGGCCTTCACCAGGTTGTTTGGGCTTGGCATCGATATGTGGCATGCCAGCAGGCTCAAGTTTCTCTTGTTGTATCGCCTGCCCATAGCTACGTTGAATCAGATCAGAGATGATTTCTTGCTCAACATCTTTGCCATAGCGTTGTTTAACGACCTTTAAAGGCACTTTACCTGGCCGAAAGCCAGCAATTTTTGCCGTGCGTGCAATCGATTTCAAGCGCTCATCATATGCACTATCAAACTGCTCAGCTGGCAGTTGTACTGTGAGTTTACGCCCAAGGTTACTGGTTGTTTCGACCGAAGTTTGCATTACTACCTCTATTTCTTAAACTGTAAAAGCATTTAGCCTGCCGGAAGGTATCATAACATTTTGATTCTATTAGCAAAACAGGAGGGATAGTCAAACTGAATCAGAATGTTATGCATCAATTCTGTTCTATGATGGTGCGAAAGGAGAGACTCGAACTCTCACGCCTTGCGGCACTGGAACCTAAATCCAGCGCGTCTACCAATTCCGCCACTTTCGCGAATCATCAATACTTTCAATTACTTATAAAAACACCAGGGTAGATCTGGTATTTGAAAGTAATATGGGGTGAACGATGGGACTCGAACCCACGACCACCGGGATCACAACCCAGGGCTCTACCAACTGAGCTACGCTCACCATAATATGGTTATTACTTTATATATCTATATCCTCACTGCGCTTTGCGCTAGCAGCGACTTAATTGGCGCGCCTGAGAGGACTCGAACCCCTAACCCTCGGCTTAGAAGGCCGATGCTCTATCCGGTTGAGCTACAGGCGCTCTAAATCAACACCGAGATGACGGTCCTTTAGCCTGCCGCTTACAACATTTCGTAGCGCCAGAGCAGTTTTTAGGGTGTTAGGTCATAGGCCTCACTCGACAAAGCATGCTACCGGCCAACGGTGATACTTCTAGTGGTTCCCGAACCCTTGTCACATATGAGTATTAATCAACAATATGAGGTTGAATTTCCGGCTCCGGCAGGCACCCTGCTTTCGGATGACTTTGGGTTCCGGGGTTCCTGTACCCCTGTCGCATTTCTGCTCATAGCAACGGCACAATGCTTGGAAGCGGATTTCCGGCTCCGAAATCACCCTGCCTTCAGATGATTTTTGGGTCCGGGGTTCCTGTACCCCTGTCACATACGTGCCCATAGTTTCTGTTGCTATGCATGGAACTAGGTTCTCCGGCTCCGACAGGCACCCTGCTTTCGGATGACTTTGGGTTCCGGGGTTCCTGTACCCCTGTCGCATTTCTGCTCATAGCAACTGTTGTGGAGGTTTTGGTCGGGGCAGCAAGATTCGAACTTGCGACCCTCTGCTCCCAAAGCAGATGCGCTACCAGGCTGCGCTATGCCCCGAACTCGGTAACTTCACAACAAGGGCAGCGATAATACTCAGGTAACCCGATTACGTCAAATATTTAACGTGCCCAAACTAAAATTATACGCTATTAACAGTACAGCAAACTAAAATAAGCATTTCTAATGGTAACAACTGGCCGCGTTGCACTTAGGCTTAACTTAGGCCTATCTATAGGATCATGACAAGCGTCAAAAACACTGCAAAGCCCCACCTTATTTTTTGCTCACAGCAAGACGGCAAAAAACGCAGCTTGTCTTTCGGTATACCTGCATGAGACAATCGCTCTCCCATGACAGCACGCATTATTGACGGAAAATCAATCGCCGCAAACATAAGAGCTTCACTCCGAGCAGAAGTTCAGCAACGTGTGGACGCCAATAAACGCGCACCTTGTCTAGCCGTATTATTAATCGGCGAAGATCCCGCCTCGCAGGTTTATGTCAACAATAAACGCAAAGCCTGTGAAGATGTTGGCATTCTCTCCAAAGCCTTACACCTGCCTGCCAGCACACCTGAAGCAGAATTACTCGCTTTGATACAGCAGCTCAACAACGACCAAAGCGTTGATGGGATTTTGGTCCAGCTACCACTGCCTGAACATATTAATACCAGCATTGTCATTGAACAAATACACCCCAGTAAAGATGTCGATGGGTTTCACCCTTACAATGTTGGCCGACTAGTACAACGTATTCCAACCCTACGACCTTGCACACCGTATGGCGTTATCGAGCTACTCAACAGCACCGGTGAAAGTATAAAAGGTCGAGAAGCCGTCGTCGTTGGCTCATCCAATATTGTTGGCCGCCCTATGGCAATGGAACTATTATTAGCCGGTGCCACCGTCAGCATTTGTCACCGCTTCACCAAAGACTTGGCGGCACACGTTAGCCGTGCCGATATTCTCGTTGTTGCTGTTGGCATTGCCGGACTGGTAAAAGGCGAATGGATCAAACCAGGTTGTACGGTTATTGATGTGGGTATTAATCGCTTGGATAGCGGTGAACTCACTGGCGATGTCGAGTACGACCAAGCGGCAGAGCGTGCCGCTTGGATTACCCCAGTACCCGGCGGTGTCGGCCCCATGACGGTTGCCATGTTAATGAAGAATACTTTAGCGGCCTGTAATAACCTTGAATCAACGCTTTAAGAAAAGCCAGCAGGGCTGCATAAAGCCTTAAACTCGACGCCAAGTCGTTCCATTAGCTGAGTCTTCCAGTGTAACCCCTTGCTCCTTAAGCAAGTCACGTATGCGATCACTTTCTGCCCAGTCTTTAGCAGCGCGAGCCTCAGTTCTTTGGCTTAGCAGCGTTTCAATCTCAGCTTCGCTCAAGCCACTGCCACCACTGGCAGGCATGGACTTCAAATAAACCTCTGGATCGGCCTGCAAAATACCCAGCACTTCACTCAGGCGTTTTAGCAAACCGGCTGCCTGCGATGCTTGAGCTGAAGACGCATCATCGCGCAAACGATTAACCTCGCGTCCTAAATCAAACAGCACAGCAAGTGCCTCTGGCGTATTGAAGTCGTCATCCATCGCGGCATTAAAGCGTTGAATATAGTCCTGACCGTAATCACTATTATCACTAACCACCTCAATACCACGCAAAGCCGTATACAAGCGCGTTAAGGCAGCACGCGCACTTTCAAGCTGCTCGTCTGAGTAGTTTAATTGGCTGCGATAGTGGCTGTTTAGAATAAAGAAACGAATTTCCTCAGCCTGGTATTGCTTGAGCACTTCACGCACCGTGAAGAAATTACCCAAAGACTTAGACATTTTCTCTTCATTCACTCGAACAAAACCATTGTGCATCCAATAGTTTACATATTTATGCCCAGTACATGCTTCACTTTGCGCTATTTCATTTTCATGATGTGGAAACTGCAAATCCTGCCCTCCCCCATGAATATCAAAGTGCGGCCCAAATTGCTGCGTAGACATTGCTGAGCATTCAATATGCCAACCGGGACGCCCCGGCCCCCACTGCGAATCCCAACTAGGTTCACCCGCTTTGGCTGACTTCCATAATACAAAATCTAAAGGGTCGCGCTTATTTTCGTCGACCTCCACCCGCTCCCCTGCACGCAAACTATCGAGCTGTTTACCCGATAGGCGTCCATACTGAGAAAAAGAGTCAACGGCATAATACACATCACCGTTATCCGCCTGATAGGCGTGTCCCTTCTCTACCAGAGTCGCTATCATCGCCAAAATGGCGCCTATGGCTTCTGTCGCTTTAGGCTCGACACTGGGACGTAGTACATTCAGGGCGTCTGCATCCTCATGCATCGCGGTAATAAAACGGGCCGTCAGTTGGTCAATGGACTCACCATTTTCCGCAGCACGCTTGATAATTTTGTCGTCAATATCCGTAATATTGCGAACATAATTAACATCATAGCCTTGCGACTGCAGGTAACGATAAACCACATCAAAGACGACCAATACGCGAGCATGGCCAATATGACAGTAGTCATATACGGTCATGCCACAGACATACATGCACACTTTGCCTTCTTCAATAGGTTGAAACGTTTCCTCTGTATTGCTCAGGCTGTTGTATATCTTTAACATGTTTTTACCGTTGATCAGTTTGGTATTAGCAGGTCGGCAATAGTACCGGAAAAAGCGCTAAAATTGCCAGCACAAGTATAAAACAAGGGTATATTACTTTTAAGCCTCAGCAAATATCAGTATGATAAACGCCCACCGTTGCAGCCGTTGGGTAGCCACTATTTTTAGGCAGAACGCTGATAACAGCCTGGCTTTAGGCCTAAAGAGGCACTCGCTGTACAAACGCGCGCATCGGTTAAATCAGATGGTATGCTGGCCGGAAAAACAGCGCCAACAAATATCAAATGCCCAAATATAAGGATAAACGACATGCAACGCTTTTTTAATTCAATGCTGCTGGTGGTATCACTTTCTCTCGCCACGACAGCGTATGCTGCCGACAACCCTAAAGTAAAACTGGCAAGCTCGCACGGTGACATCATCATCGAACTTTACCCAGACAAAGCCCCCAAAACGGTAAAAAACTTCCTGGACTATGTTGATTCCGGATTCTATGACGGCACCATCTTCCATCGCGTTATCAGAAACTTCATGGTTCAAGGTGGTGGCTTTGACAAAGATTACAAGAAAAAGCCAACCTCTCCGCCAGTTCCCAAATGAAGCCGATAACGGCTTAAAAAATAAGGTGGGTACTATTGCGATGGCGCGTACCTCAGACCCACACTCTGCAACCGCTCAGTTTTTTATCAACACAGTTGATACCCCGCACCTTGACCATTCATCAAAAACCGGCCGCGGCTGGGGTTATTGTGTTTTTGGTAAGGTCATCGACGGTATGAAAGTCGTAAAGTCTATTGAAAAAACACCAACAGGTCCGGCCGGCCCATTCAGACGTGATGCACCACAAGGCCAGGTTGTGATCAAGTCCATCACACGATTGGATGGCGATACACCCAAAAGCAAAAAAGATAAAAAAAGCAAAAAAGACAAATCCAAAAATAAGCCTAGCAAACAAAGTGAGACTCAAGAATGATAAAAATGCAAACCAACCACGGTGATATCGTCATAGAACTCTTTGAAGACAAAGCGCCCAAAACCTGCGCTAACTTTATCGAATATGTTAAAGATGGCTTTTATGATGGCACCATTTTTCACCGTGTTATTAAAGGTTTTATGATTCAGGGCGGTGGCTTTACACCGGATATGGATCAAAAAGGCACTAAAGCTGCTATTGATAATGAAGCCGACAATGGTGAAAAAAATGTGCTTGGCACATTGGCAATGGCCAGAACATCAGACCCACACTCTGCAACAGCACAGTTTTTTATTAACGTTAAAGACAATGACTTTTTAGATTTCAAATCACCTACTAGCGCTGGCTGGGGTTATTGTGTCTTTGGTAAGGTCAGCGATGGCCTGGATATCGTTAAAAAAATTGAAGACGTTGCAACCGGCTCACATGGCTTTCATCAAGATGTGCCTAGCGAAAGTGTTGTGATTGAAAAAATGGAAATCATTGCCAGTTAATTGTGACAACGCTTTTCATTTCTGATTTACATCTCGAACATGAGCAAAGCCACGCCATCCAGGCTTTTATCCAGCTTTTGGATGGCGAGGCACGCTCTGCTGATGCTTTGTATATTCTGGGCGACTTTGTCGAATACTGGTTAGGTGATGATGATACTGAGCACCAGCTAGACAGTACCTTTGCGGCACTCAAACGCCTCAGTGACAGTGGTGTGCCTGTTTATCTCATGCATGGCAATCGGGATTTCTTAATTGGCCATCGCTTTGCTGAACAATATGGCATTGAGTTGCTGCCAGATCCCAGCATTATTAATCTTTATGGCACACCCACATTACTGATGCATGGCGACACCTTATGTACTGATGACATCGCTTATCAGCAATTCAGGCAATTGGTGCGCTCACCAGCATGGCAAGCGGACTTTCTTAGCAAATCATTAAGCGAGCGTCGTCAACTGGTGCAAGGCTACCGCCAGGAAAGCCAGGCAAAAACCCAGGACAAAACCGAAGATATCATGGATGTGAATCAACACAGTGTAGAAAGCATAATGCTTGAGCAACAGGTACAGCAGCTTATTCATGGCCATACACACAGGCCAGCTATTCATGAGTTCACCGTCAATGGCCAGGCGATGCGGCGTATTGTGCTAAGTGCCTGGCATGATTATGCGGGTGTTTTACATTACACCTCGAAGAATTACCAACTAGAAAAAATTCCTTACGCTTGTTAGCTTTATGGAAAACCCAAGCACTTTGTCATACCTAATCATAACCCACTATTAGCGAATGTCTTTTCACTTTGCGTCTTTGCCCTCTGTTGGCAGAGGCACATGAGATAACACGCGATACGTACCAAACTGTTTTCTTACCCAAACCACATAACGTTGCGACCAACCACAAAAGGTTACTGCAGTTACCAACTCTGCATCGATGGGCAATACTTCGGCATTGTTACTCTTGATACCACTCACTGAGTTTTTAACCAGCGTTAAACTCTGTTCGCTAATCTGGGTGGTGGCACACGCGGCTTTGGCCTTGAAAAATGTGGTCACGGTTGCTTTGATTTGATCACGCTCAGACTGATAGGTCGCTAACTGTTTTGCTCCTGCTACATCGGCCACGTCGGCCGCATCGGCCGCTGTACTGCTATCGGCCGATGGCGGCACACTCGAAAAAGCCGATACAAGCTGGCTCATAAACAGTAGCAGCGCAATACAAATTAGCTGAGACTTTACACGGCCTTTTTTGAACAACACACTAACATCAATGATCATCGCTATACACTCACAACAAACTCATTGCTCACGCAACTTGAGCAGTTCATCTTCAGCAAAGCCTGCTTGCAGCCTCGCCCATTCGTTAAATGGCCCACGCAATTCACCGGCAAAGAAGTTCTCAATCATATCAAAGAAGGTCCGCTGGGGTTCTAAGTCTCGCTGTTCGCAAACATATTGGAACCAGCGACTGCCAGCCGCCACATGACTGATTTCCTCACGATAGATAACATTGAGAATCTCAACCGCTGCCTGATCACCAATGGCCTCTAACTTTTGAATCATCATGGGTGTCACATCTAAACCACGCGCTTCTAATACACGCGGCACGAGCGCCATACGCGCAACAACATCATTGGCTGTTTTGACGGCCATATCCCATAAGCCGTTATGCGCGTCATAATCACCATACAGGCA
Organism: Gammaproteobacteria bacterium; assembly: GCA_965230615.1. Taxonomy (GTDB): domain Bacteria; phylum Pseudomonadota; class Gammaproteobacteria; order HTCC5015; family HTCC5015. Next base: position 4,530,496 of record OZ246012.1, on the reverse strand, counting down.
ATCATATTGCGCCAGATAATCCGCTAACAGCAAGAAATGCCTGGCTTCATCAGCAGCGACTTTTATCCAGTCTTGATAGTATTCTTTTGGCAAATCACGGAAACGGTATATGGCATCGCAAGCCAAGTTAATCGCATTAAATTCAATATGTGCGACGGCATGCATAAATATGATTCGCCCTTCATCGGTGTGCAGGGAGCGCTTGGGTAAATCTTTGGGTGGTACCAGTACAGGCTTAGCCGGACGGCCAACGTCTATCAGCACAAGCGGCTCTGCGCTGGCTTGCAGCGAGAGCTTATTGGCATGCCAGTCATCGAATAGCTGCTTGGCAGCCTGACACTTAGCCTCTGGCGCACACTCTGTTAATACGGCATAAGCGGCATCAAAAACACTGTTTGTTTTAACAATGGCGTCCATATCGTTAATTTATGCCCTGATAAAAAAGCTCACGGCTTTTCAATGGTTTATCACCTAAGTAGTAAGCAATCACATAGCGCATGAGTTTTTTCATATCCTTGAGACTGTCAGCATCAGCGAAAGACTCCTCTGCCAATGCAATCAAACTGCTACCTTTTACCACTACCGCCTTGCTCAGCTGAGCTGCATTCACGGCAATAGGCCCAACTTCCACATCATATCGATAATACCGCTCTGGGTCGACCTCTGTACCAGAGTTGCCCTCATACTCTAAGTTTAAGCCATAACCTGTTTCTTTGAGCAGCTGCAGTTCAAAATTACGTAAGATCGGCTCTGGGTCACAGGCCTGATCGGCTAATTGTGCAATGGTAAATTTATACACATCAAAGAGGTATTCATGAGGGTCATTCCGGTGCAGTAAGCGCAACAGCAACTCATTAATATACAAACCGCTAAATGTCGACTTACCCACCAGCAAGCTATGCGCACCGTCCAGCTCCGCATCTTGCAGCGTCATTAAATCACCCCGACCAGAGTAGCTGATCAATAAGGGGTTAAATGGTTGCAATACACTTTTTAATTGGCTGCGTTGACTGCGAACACCTTTTGCTACCAGGCCGATGCGCCCAAAATCCCGGCAAAACACATCTAACAATACACTGGTATTACGGTATGGCCTATGGTGTAAAACAAATGCGGGTTGTAGTTGTACACGCTTCATTTGTCATTAGCATCAAAATAACCCAGGCTTTGCAAAGCTCGCTCATCATCACTCCAACCCGCTTTGACTTTAACCCATAACTGCAAAAAAACTTTTTTATCAAACAAGCCTTCCATCGACTCGCGCGCCATGCGGCCAACCAGCTTTAGGTTCTCACCCTTCTTACCGATAACAATGCCTTTATGTCCTGGCTTTTCGACCCAGATAACCGCACTAATACGATTAATCTTAGCTTCCTCAACAAACTCTTCTATTTCTACCGTTAAGGCATAGGGCAGCTCATCATGCAGGGTTAAAAATAGTTTTTCTCGAATGCGTTCTGCCGCCAAAAAGCGTAGGCTTTTATCGGTGATTTGCTCTTCGTCATAATAGGGGTGACCCAATGGCAGGCGCTCAACAATTTCCTGCTGCAGAACATCAATACCCTGCCGCTTAGCAGCTGACAAAGGCACCAATGTTGCAAAGGCATACTCGCTATTGAGGTTTTCAAGATAGGGCAGCAGTTTGGTTTTATCGGGAACCAAGTCTACTTTATTAACAACCGCAATCACTGGTGCAGCAACATTGCTTAACTTTTTCAATAAAGCTTGATCTTCATCAGTCCACGTGCCCGCTTGTAAAACCATGAGGACTAAATCAACATCCTGCAAAGCTGCCAGCGCCGCTTTGTTCATATATTGATTAATAGCTTTGTTCTGCCCCAGGTGAAAACCCGGTGTATCCACAAATAACATTTGCCAATCATCACTGGTTTTAATCCCTAGAATTTGATGGCGTGTTGTTTGCGGCTTATGTGTTGTGATGCTGATTTTTTGCCCAACCAAAGCATTGGTCAGTGTTGATTTGCCGACGTTAGGACGCCCAACAATAGCAATAAAACCAGAGCGATACGTTTCAGATGACATACTCATACACTAAGTTGACCAGAGCCGTGCTTACACGGTTTCTTGCATAAGATTATCCAAAGCCATTGCCGCAGCTGCTTGCTCAGCCTTGCGCCGACTGCTACCCACACCATAAGCTTCTTCTTCGATACCGGCAATACGACACACAACCTTAAAGGTTTGCGCATGCGATTTGCCCGTCACTTCTACCAGATCATAAACAGGTAATTCACGACGCTCAGATTGCAAAAACTCCTGCAACCGTGTTTTTGGGTCTTTTAGGCTACCAATATCGATCGGGTTACTCAGATAGTCCTTATAAACGCGCAGTATTAATGCTTCTGCTTCAACTAGACCACTGTCGAGATACACCGCACCAAAAATCGCTTCAACCGTATCAGCTAAAATAGATTTACGCCGAAAGCCACCGCTTTTAAGCTCACCTGAACCCAGTATTAAAAAATCACCCAAACCTAAACTCTGCCCCAGGGCCGCTAGAGTTTCTTTATTCACCAGACTAGCGCGAATACGGCTTAATTCACCCTCACTCGACTCTGGGTAACGGCGATATAAATCTGCCGCCACGACGAAATTTAAAATACTATCCCCGAGAAATTCAAGGCGTTCATTATTGCGCTTGCTGACACTGCGGTGTGTCAATGCGTCATTTAGTAACGACTCATCTTTGAAGGAATACGCTAGAATAGGATTAAGCTCAGCAGCTTCCCGTCTCACTGACCAATTTCCCCCGAGCGTGAGAACGTAGCGATCAACGCCAGATTGCCAAACAAGTCTGTTTTGGCTTCATAGTTAATATCAATTCGATACGCTTTACGGCCTTTGACTTTTTTAATGGTGTAGTCTTTTTTTGTTAAGTTCTTTACTTGCTCAATCTGCAGGCGTTTTACAAACGAAGTGGCTATTACCTGTTTGGTTGCGCCACGCAATTTGGCATCTTGTTGCATATTTTCCAAAATAGTGACCAACTTGTAATACTCAGAATAAAGAGGAAAGAGTTTTAGCGCTGCAACAAAAAGCACACCTGCCATAGAAACAATTATCATCCAGCCTAATAAGGAAATACCTTTCTGTTTATGTAATGTATTCATAAAACTTGCCTCAGGAGTATTAATTAACAACTACTTTATGCTCTCACCTACCCTACTTAAGTCTAGACTAAGATCGCGCGTATCAAAGTGCATCCAGATAAAAAAGGCTTTGCCAACCAGGTTTTCTTCTGGCAAAAAGCCCCAAAACCGGCTATCAGCACTATTGTCTCGATTATCACCCATGACAAAGTAGTGACCAGGCGGCACAACGGTGTCTAGATTTCTGGGGGGGGCCAAGCTTGTCGTCAGTATGCGGTGCTGAACACCGGCTAAGTCTTCATTAATATCTTGGCTTCTAATTTGACGGCCATTATCACCGTGATAGATATAGGGTGCTAAAACAGTCTGCTCAGCTTTTACGCCATTAATAAACAGTTGCTTATTTTGGTAACTGAGCTTATCCCCTGGCAATGCCACAATGCGCTTGATATAGTCAATACGACGGTTTTCGGGGTACTCAAATACCACCACATCACCACGCTCTGGCTCGCCCAATGCAATCAGCTTAGTATTAGAGACTGGCCAGCGTAAACCATAGCTAAATTTATTGACCAAAATAAAATCACCCACTTCCAGTGTCGGTAGCATCGAGCCTGACGGAATTCGAAATGGCTCGACGATAAATGAACGCAAGACAAATACAATAAGCAGGATCGGAAAGAAAGACTTTGAGTATTCCAGCAACAAAGGCTCTTCGATGCTAGTCGTCGCCGAATCAGCATCGGCGGCTGATTCACCTTCTGCTGCCTGCATTTGTGCTGCCGAGGCTTCACGCGCTGCTTTGAAAAACAACACATCAATTAACCATATGGCACCTGTAATCAATGTCGACAACATCAAAAAAAGCGCAAAGTCATAGAGTATTGTCATTAAAGCCACAACTAACAATACAGTGATAATCAGATACTGTTTTTGATCAGTCATATTTTTCTCTTTAGTTTTTATCGACTTGCAGCACAGCAAGAAAAGCTTCTTGTGGTATTTCTACTTTGCCAATTTGCTTCATGCGGCGCTTACCCGCTTTTTGTTTTTCCAATAATTTGCGCTTACGCGTAATATCACCGCCATAACATTTGGCAGTCACATTCTTGCGCATGGCTTTTACATTTGTTCTGGCAATAATATGCGAACCAATGGCTGCCTGGATGGCCACCTCAAACATCTGACGCGGAATCAGCTCACGCATCTTCTCCGCAAGCTCACGCCCGCGGCTTTGGCTATTAGACTTGTGCACAATAATCGATAAAGCATCCACTTTTTCAGCATTAATCAGAATATCGAGCTTCACCAAGTCATCGGCCTGGAATCGAAGAAAGCTATAGTCAAAAGAAGCATAACCACGACTAACAGATTTCAGTCGATCGAAAAAATCCAGTACCACTTCACTCATGGGCAATTCATATTGCAGTGATACTTGCGCCCCTAAATATTGGATTTTCTTTTGTATACCTCGCTTCTCAACACATAGGCTGATAACGCTACCGACATGCTCATCAGGCACCAAAATATTTGCCTCAATAATAGGCTCTCTGATTTCTTCAATATAATTAATCGGCGGCAGCTCACTCGGGTTCTGTATATAGAGCTGCTCTGCTTTGGTTGTCATCACCTCATATACCACGGTTGGCGCTGTGGTAATGAGATCCAGATCATACTCGCGCTCCAAACGCTCCTGAATGATTTCCATGTGTAACATGCCAAGAAAACCACAGCGAAAGCCAAAGCCTAAGGCTTGCGATGTTTCTGGCTCATAGTACAAGGCCGCATCATTGAGTCGCAGTTTTTGCAGCGCTTCACGAAAAGCCTCATAATCATCTGAGCTTACCGGATATAAACCGGCAAATACCCTGGGCTGAACCTGCTTAAAGCCGGGTAATTGCTCGGTAGCCGCTTTATCTGCCAAGGTAATGGTGTCGCCCACCGGCGCTGCTTCAATCTCTTTAATACCGGCAATAACATAGCCTACTTCACCGGTATCCAGCAGGTCTTTATCCTGACGTTTGGGCGTAAAAATGCCGACTTTCTCGGCCTGGAACACCCGCCCTGTCGACATGATTTGAATTTTTTGTTTACGATGTAACTGACCTTGCTTAATACGCACCAGGCTCACAACACCAAGGTAGTTATCAAACCAGGAATCGATAATCAACGCTTGCAAAGGGGCTTCGCTATCGCCTTCAGGGGCCGGTATGTTCTGCACCAATTGCTCAAGTAAGTCATCAATACCAATACCGGTTTTAGCACTCACCTGCAACGCCTCTGTGGCGTCCAAACCAATAATATCCTCAATTTCCTGTGAAACCCGTATCGGGTCAGCCGCTGGCAAATCAATCTTATTTAGCACCGGCAACACTTCCAAGTCCTGCTCAATCGCGGTATAGCAGTTAGCCACACTTTGCGCTTCCACCCCTTGCGAGGCATCCACAACCAGCAAAGCTCCTTCACAGGCTGCTAGCGAGCGGGATACTTCGTAAGAAAAGTCCACATGACCGGGTGTATCAATGAAATTCAGCTGATAGCGGTTACCATCTTTTGATTGAAACTCCAACGTGACACTCTGGGCTTTAATCGTAATGCCACGCTCGCGCTCAAGATCCATTGAATCGAGCACCTGTTCAGCCATCTCTCTCTCGGTTAACCCCCCGCAATTTTGGATAAAGCGATCAGCCAATGTCGACTTACCATGGTCGATGTGAGCGATGATTGAAAAGTTTCTTATGTGATTGATTTTATTAGGCAAAGCTGTATTTTTTCTGGGCAGACTTATGGCCTCGCACTTTCACGTATAAACGGAAAAGCGGGCGCGCCCAGCCTTTATATTAGTTTAAGGGCTTAAAAAAGCGGCATTATACGCGAAGAACAGCGCCAGTTGGAAATTGATACACAGGCGCATGCAAGCACTGGCCAATAGGCACCCCATAATGACTGGCAAGGCAGGGCTTTAAAATGGCGGCCATGCCTAAGGCGATGCCAATTATTTGGACACTCCCAGTGCACGGGCTAATAGGGCTTGGTCCAGCTTGTGGTAGCAGATAATGTCCTGCCCCCAAAGCAACACAGGTACTAGATCGTTATACCGATCCTTACTCCCTTGCTGAGCATCAACATCATGCACTTCCAGTTTAAAATTATAGTCCGACTCTAAACCACGTAGCTCGTCTTTCATGACATCACAAAGGTGGCAATCGGTGCGTGTATATAGTCTTAGTACAGGTTTTGGGTTAGTCATCGTCTGGTACACGTAAAGGCAGATAAACCGGGCCGCTGGGACGCTGTATCAGCAAGGCAACCGAACTGCCGGGCTTTAATTCATCGAGTTTGTTTATAAAATCCTTCACCCCAGCAACGGCTTGGTTATTCACGGAGGTAATCACATCACCTTCACGTAAGCCTGCTGCTGTGCCGGGGCCAGGCTCGGTTTCAACAATCACGACCCCACCAGAGCTGAGATTATACTCTTTGCGCAGTCGTGCGTCAGGCTCTTTTAAAACCAAACCCAATCTTGTATCCAGACTTGGCAAGCTGGGTATTGTTTCATCAAGCCGCCCAATGCGTTTATTATCGTCAGAAAGCTCACCAATCTTTATCGTTAATTGCTTTTTTTGACCATCACGCAAAACTTCGACATTGGCGGTATCACCGGCTTTCACTCGGCCCACCAGCGGCGGCAAATCACTGGAGCGTTTAATCGTCTGCTGGTCAAAGCTTAAAATAATATCCCCTTGCTGAATGCCACCGGCTTCTGCAGGGCTATCAGGCAGCACTCGTGTGACCAAAGCGCCTTCGGGTTTTTCCAACTGAAAGCTCTCCGCCAGTTCACGGCTGACTTCCTGAAATGCGACACCCAACCAGCCACGCGATACGCTACCTTTTACTTTGAGCTGCTCAACAACATCCAACACTAAGTCCATGGGAATGGCAAAAGACAGCCCCATAAAAGCGCCAGTCTGGCTAAAAATGCGAGAATTAACCCCAATCACTTCGCCCTGCAGGTTAAACAAAGGCCCGCCTGAGTTGCCAGGATTAATCGCTACATCGGTCTGGATAAAAGGCACATACTGACCACTTGGCAGGCTGCGTCCCTTGGAGCTGACAATCCCAGCCGTCACTGAGTGATCGAAGCCAAATGGCGAGCCGATAGCCAATACCCATTCCCCCACCTTTAACACATCTGAGTTACCTATTTTCACGGTAGGCAGGCCTTCGGCATCGATTTTTAACACGGCAATATCACTGCGCTCATCACTGCCGATTATATCGGCAATAAACTCGCGGCGGTCGTCAAGTCGCACAATGATTTCATCGGCACCACTGATAACATGCTGATTGGTGACAAGATAGCCATCAGCGGAAACTATAAATCCAGACCCTAGAGAGCTCATATCCTGCTCTGGTTGGCTATGGTGTCGGCCTTGTGGATCAAAAAAGTGCTTGAACAACTCCCCCCACAAATTTTCATCTTCACCCTCTGGCAAGGCAAAGCCATCTGGCAATAAGGGGTTTTGCCGGGATAGCTTTCTGGACGTGCTGATATTAACAACCGCTGGTTTGCTCACACTCACTAACTGTGTGAAGTCGGGCAATGCACTCACTGGGCTGGCCGAGCTAGTCGATCTGGCCGGTTTGTCTGGCGCCACTGACACCGGTTGCGGTAAGGTTTGTGGTAGCGGCGGCTCAGCAGCAGGTGGGGATGGCAGTAAGCCTGGAATTTTAATCAGCGCCAGAAAAAACAATAACTGCAGTAAGGTAAAGAAGATAACTATTCGCCAAACACCGTTCATATGATGCTAGTCCTAATTTACTGATGATGCCAATACATTATGGGATCAGGATACTCTGCTTTGCAGGGATAGGCGTTTTATTAATAGATAACATAACCGGCTGAAAATCAGCCTGCTCGCTTAAGTGCCGAGCACGCCACTTACTCAAGAGCATACCCATTAATAAGCCCAGTATACCTATCACGAATAATACCATTTCATGAACTTGCGAACCCAATACTGACTGTGCCAGAGCAACCGACAGCACCGCCAATATCAGTGGCAAACAATAAACCCAGAGAGCACTTTTCAACATGCCAGACTCAGGCATACCAACAAGCACGGTATCGCCGACTTGTGCCTGACAGCGATTGAGCAATCGCAAGCGGATATAGGGCCGACCAATCGCTTTGGCTAACACAGATGTGCCACAGCCTTTATTAACAGAGCAAGACTCACAAGCACTCTGGCGCCGGGTTTGTACCAGCGCATATTCACCCTCGACAGAGACAACTTGTGCTTGTTCCTGCAACATACAATTGGACTTTTATTGAGAATATTCGATTGATTGCGCAATCAGCTTAACAGTACCTTCCGGCACTTCACCGACAACAGTCACATTATGGCCTGAAACAACGCGGCCAAAGACATTCAATGCGCCACGGCGCTTTTTCCCTGTCGTGATTTTACTGTCAGCTTGCGGCTCGATAAAAACAGATACAGAAGCCAAACCATCACTGTAAACAAAATGATTCAACACCGCATTGGATTTATCTTTAACGCGCTGGCTATGCTTATGCACAGAAAACCCTGGCGGCAGCACATTCGCCCGCCAAAGGCTCTTGGCGACAGGTTTGGTTTTATTATCAGTGCGCCCCATTTCTTTCAAGCGAAAGCCATCTGTTTTAAGCTCTGGAGCAAATGCGCTGTCGGGCAATGTTGCATGCGTCTGCAGCTCGGTGAACATCACCTGCTCAATCGATTTACCCTGGTCATCCAGCAAATCTGACTGCAATAAAAGCTGGGTCGCTTGATCAACACAGATGCGATAGCCATAGCGATATTCATCTCTGGGCTTGATATCAATCACTGAGCACAAACGGTTAGCAATCCGCTTGGTTTGACTGGTGGCTTTAACGTCGTAATACTTAATCAGGTTATCTAGATTTTCCGGCACAAAGCCCGGAAAGTGGCTTTCCTGGCGACTTTTATCAACCATCACCAGGCGGCTGTCGGGCCATATACAGGTCACTTCTACACCATCACGGATGACCTCACGCGGCTCACCACTGAGCGTGAGTAGGCGCTCTTGCTCATAGTCAGCTGTTTTACGGTGTAAGATCTTGAGCGTTTCGACTTTGTCTTTATGTCGATAAAGAAAAGTGCCGGAATAGGTCTGTGTGCGCATTGCCTCAGACATATTATCCAGTAGCTGTAAGCCTTCACCAGCGATCGCCAGCGGCAGCTTAACGAAATACAATAGAATGAATAAGCGCTTTGGCATTATTGTTTATTGCTTTTCATCAAACCCGGCTAATTTTACGTACGAGAGCCCACCTTGCATATTACCTGTGGGCGATGATTCCATATGCCTTAGAATATAACTATTCAAACTCTCCTCACCACTTTCCACAGGTGCTGAAGCAGATGCAGGTAGTAAACCTGCCGCTGATACAGTCGGTTGGCTGGCAAAGGGTTTATTGAGTGGCGAAGATTGAGAAGTGGTCGCAAGTGAGGCAAGGTTATGAGGATTTGGCGTGTCTGTTGTTAGAATATTTTGCATGCTAAAGACAGTGACCGCAGCGACCGAAGCGGCAATTGCCAGACCCGCGACAGGTTTTAAAAATCGTTGAGGTAGTGAAGGTTGGCTAGCAGGTCGAGAGACTGGTGGAGCTAAAATGGTTGGCTCATTTTCCAGTGCTGACATAACTCGCTGGGAAAAGTCGCCTGATAGACTGGGAATATTGCGCTCACGCATAATATCACCAATCAGGTGATAGCGCTGCCAACAACCTTTTAAGTCAGCATCTTTGCAGAGCTTATCCAGTGTCGCCGCAGAGGAGAAATCTGCTGGCTCATCATCCATCAAGCCTGATAAATGTTCATTTTGTTGGTTCGTAACACTCATTTTTTTCACTCACCCCAATTAAACTGCATCCAGTAACGGCTTTAAACTAGTATCAATTGCTTCACGCGCACGGAAAATACGCGATCGCACAGTTCCTATCGGACACTCCATGATTTCGGCGATCTCCTCATAGCTAAGGCCCTCAAGCTCCCGTAGGGTAATTGCCGTCTTTAACTCTTTCGGCAAGTTCTCAATGGTCTCCACTACAGTCTGCTCTATTTCACCGGCCAGAACCAGGTTTTCAGGCGTCCCATATTCTTTCAGCCAAGAAGCACCTTCATACTGCTCCGCTTCCTGGGCATCTACCCCAATATCAGGGGTTTTGCGACTAGCAGCCACCAAGTAATTCTTGGCTGTATTGATCGCAATACGGTACATCCAAGTGTAAAACGCGCTATCTCCTCTGAAGTTGGCCAAACCACGGTACGCTTTTATAAAAGCCTCTTGCGTGACATCCTCAACTTCGGCCTGATTGTGCACATAGCGACTAACAAGCTTGGCGATTTTACTTTGGTATTTACGTACCAACAAATCAAAAGCAGACTTGTCGCCGGACTGCACACGCTGAACCAACTCCAAGTCGATACTGCGCTCACTCATACAGAACCTCCAGAGATAGCCGTAAAGCGCCTAAAGCCGAATTTTCCATATGATGCGAACATAGACCTGCATAAAATTATTAAGTTCATTAATAGGGTTTTAATTTAGCGCGTATATGCCTATATTGACCAAGCAAATCAAAGCATGGTCTGTCAATGAGCGCCCAATCATAAAACCGCCTTACTCCTGCCTTATAAGTCCGACCAAAATTAACAGTGCGTAACTTACAGTGCCGACAAGCGCGCAAGTATGTCACAATTAGCACAAGATTGCTAAATACCGAGTAATAACAGTCAATTAGACACAAAATGATAACAGCAAAACAACATGAAGTCCTTGTGGTCGGTGGTGGTGCCGCCGGTTTAAGCCTGGCTCTGCATTTATCAGCCCATTGCCGCGTCACCATTTTGGCCAAGGGACAGCTTAAACATAATAGTACATATTATGCTCAAGGCGGCATTTCAGCGGTACTCGATGCCGAAGATGACTTTAGCTCACATATCGAGGATACGCTGGATGCTGGCGCAGGCCTGTGCAATTTACAGTCTGTCAAACACACCGTGGAAAATGCACCTGAGATGATCCGCTGGCTGGAAAACTTAGGCATGCCTTTTACCCGCCAATCAAATGAAGATGATGCCAGCCCTTACCACCTGACACGCGAAGGCGGCCACAGCCATCGTCGCGTCATACATGCTGCGGATGCAACGGGCAAAGCCCTGCACACGACCTTACTCGATGCCGTGCTGCAAAATGACCGCCTGACCATTTTGGAAGACTATATTGCCATCGACCTGATTACAGCACACAAAATCGGCTTACAAACCGACCGCCCTAACCATTGCCTAGGCCTGTATGCCTTAAACCTGAAAACCGGTCATGTTGAGTCACTGGCCGCGCGTTTTACCGTACTGGCAACCGGTGGCGCTAATAAAGCCTACCTGTACAGCAGTAATCCAGATGGATCTACCGGTGATGGCATTGCCATGGCCTGGCGAGCGGGTTGCCGGGTTGCGAATATGGAGTTTATGCAATTCCACCCGACCTGCCTGTACCATCCACAAGCAAAATCCTTTTTGATCTCTGAGGCGGTTCGAGGCGAAGGCGGTAAGCTGCTACTACCGAACGGCCAGCCATTTATGCATAATTTTGATCCGCGCGCTGAGCTGGCACCCAGAGATGTGGTGGCCCGCGCCATCGATCATGAAATGAAAAGACTGGGTCTGGATTGCGTCTATTTGGATATCAGTCATAAGTCCGGTGAGTTTATCACTCAGCACTTTCCCAATATCCATGCTAAAACATTGAAGCTGGGCTTTGATATGACGAAAGAGCCCATCCCGGTTGTACCCGCATCACACTATACCTGTGGTGGCATCATTACCGATAAGCATGGCCTGACCGATATCAACGCCCTATACGCGATTGGTGAGACAGCCTGCACAGGCCTACACGGCGCCAACCGAATGGCGAGTAACTCCCTGCTTGAATGCCTGGTGTATGGCAAAACCGCTGCTCGGCATATTAGTCAAAGGCTCGAACAGAGCGCAATGGCCGTCGACCTGCCTGACTGGGATGAGAGTCGGGTAACGGATTCTGACGAGGAGGTTGTCGTCACTCACAACTGGCACGAGCTGCGACAAACGATGTGGAACTATGTTGGCATTGTGCGAACGAACAAGCGCCTGCAACGCGCAGAAAGCCGGATAAAAATGCTGATGCGGGAAATCAACGAATACTACAGCAACTTCAAAGTGAGCAATGACTTATTGGAGTTGCGCAACCTTGCCACCGTTGCCGACCTGATTATCCGCTGCGCAATGAGTCGCAAGGAAAGTCGAGGCTTACATTACACACTAGACTATCCTGAGATGCAGCAAACGACAGAGATGACAGTATTAAAGCCTAGTCCTCGTCATCTACTGAACAAAGAAAAACAATCGATGTCACCTTTGGATGTCTAGTTATTTTTTTACTTATCGAGCACTCTCTTATGACAGATAAACTCATTATCAGCACTGACGAACTTACAACATTAATCACAAAGCAAGATATTTTATTGGTCGATGTACGTGACGCAGCCAGTTATGCTGCAGGCCACATTACTGGCGCACATCACTTTGACTTAAGCCTGATGAACAGCAAGCAACCGCCCGTGGTTGGCTTACTGCCAAGCGCTGCATCCTTAACAACAGCGATGCAAACACTGGGGCTAAAACAAGGGCAAAAGGTCGTGGTTTATGATGATATAGGTGGGCCACCCAGTGGCCGCTTTTGCTGGACACTCAAAGCGTTTGGGCACAACAACCTTGCGATGTTAGATGGTGGCGTAAATGCCTGGCAAAACAGTGGCCACCCATTAACGGATGCATTACCGCCTAAAGCACAAGGCGACTTTCAAGCCACGCTGAATGAAGCTATCATTGCCAACCGGGAAAATATTCTGCAGACGCTGACGGACCAATCAGCACTTGTTATCGATACACGCACAGCCGCTGAATATAGCGGTGAAGATATACGGTCTGCTAAGGGCGGGCATATTCCAGGTGCGGTGCACTTAGACTGGCAAGAGAGTAAAGACCCGGACAATGCTATGCGCTTTAAATCCAATGATGATTTGTTGGCGTTATTACATGCGCGTAATATCAGCGAGCAAGAGCAAACGATTATATGTTATTGCCAATCGCATCAACGCTCTGCACTTATGTGCATATTGCTGGAGTCACTTGGCTTCAAACATGTCAAAGGCTATCCTGGTGCTTGGTCTGACTGGGGCAATCAAAGCGATACCCCCCTTGAAACATAGCGCAATAGCGCAATAGCGACATAGCACAATAGTAAAACAGCACGCTATTGATAAACCGCCAGCGTCATCAGCACTTGTGCTGCCACCTACACTTTAAGCAAGTGCTCACGATAATATTGCAACTCGTTAATCGAATCACGAATATCATCGAGCGCCAAATGACTCGATTGCTTTTTAAATTGGTGCTCTGGCGACCAGCGCTTTGCTAGCTCTTTGAGCGTACTAACATCAAGATTACGATAGCTAAAATAAGCTTCTAATCTAGGCATCAGACGAGCCATAAAACGACGGTCCTGACAAATGCTATTACCACACATCGGCGAACAGCCTTGATCAACATACTGACTCACAAATGCTAGTGTCTGCTCTTCAGCGGTAGAAATGCTTATATCACTTGCACGTACACGGTCTACCAAACCAGAGCCGGTATGCTGCTGCGTATTCCACTCATCCATGCCAGCCAGTATTGAGTCAGCCTGATGAATAGCCAATACAGGCCCTTCAGCAAGAATATTTAATTCCTTATCGGTCAAAATTGTAGCGATTTCGATAATCTCATCATTGAGGGTATCCAAACCTGTCATTTCTAAATCAATCCAAATTAAATTGTCATTATTTTTCAGCATTTTGAGGTTCTTTTCCATTTTGAGCTTGTAAAATCAACAACATATGTTACATTCTTTTTAAGTTTCCTTCATGTATTCTATAGTATATAGTGCTAGACCAACCACTGCGATATTGATGACTCTTTGCCTATAAAAAACTAAGGTACACGACTATGGCTAATCTTGCTAAACGTCATTGCACTCCCATAAAGAAAGGCACTAAACCTATTCGTAGCAGCGCGGCAAGTGGTTTATTGCAAAGCCTGCAAAAAGGCTGGGAGCTAAATCAAGACGCATCGTTTATCGAGCGAGAGTTTCACTTTAATAGCTATCATGAAACCATCGCTTTTGTAAACGCGGTTGCCTGGATTGCACATGCACAAGACCACCACCCTGATATAAGCATCGCTTACAACAACTGCAAAGTCAGCTTTACCACACACGCCGCTGGCGGGCTAACCGTTAATGACTTTATTTGTGCCGCAAAAATTGATTCACTTAATAAAGGCAAACCATTAGAAAAAGCGGATAGCAAACCCCAAAAGCCCAAACAAAGCGAACAAGAAACAGCCGAACCCAAGGCCGAGCAGTCGCCCAATACAGCACCGCCAAGCACTGATGCAAACCCTAATTCAAACACAGACCCGCAAGACAAACAGGCAGCGGACAATAGCAGCCCCGCAGTAGAAACTGAAACCACCGATAAACTCGATAAAGATAAACTCGATACAGCCGCCAGCACCTCTTCAGCTCAAGCACAACAAGAGACTGAAGATGCGCAAGAAACCAAAGACGATATAGAGCAAGAGGCCGAGCTATCTGTCCCTTTTGATCCGAGTGAAGCGGCCGCCTTATTAGACGCCGAAGATGAAGACCCAACACAAAATATTCAAACAGAAGTCAGTGTTGATGATGAACCAGAAATTCTTCTGTTTGACCCAGACGAAGAAACCACCCAGCAAACAGCTTATGAGGCAACAGAACAAACAGCAGCCGTTAATGATGATGCTAATCGCGACAATAATAATCTAGCACGACAAGTCAGCCCTGCTGATGACCATGATGAAGCAGCAACGCTGATACTGCCTCCCGGCATGCAAGTCATTGAAGATAACATGCCATCGCCCAACAGCGACCCTGATGAGGAAGCGACTATTATTACGCCACAGGATGAAGCCATACCTGTCCATTTGCAACACGACCCTGATGAAGTCAGCACAATGATTATGGATCATAATGTTCCAGACTTTACCGAAGACCCAGACGAAGTAAAAACCATGGTGATCAACGAGCCTGATGCCAGCGAAGGTAAAACAGAAGAGCACCTCAGCACTATGTTATTGAGCAATGAAGAGCGTCAACAAATAATGTCTGAACAACAAGCCACTCAAAGTAACGATCAGAATAATGCGCAATCAGAAACCGACCCAGCCATCGAAGCTGATGATACTATCGTTATGCACGTCAATGACTATAGCCAGGTCAAACAAAATTAAGCAACTCACATTAAACCAATGCCAACTTTAGATTTTTTTTGTTAGTTTATGCGTGGCCGTATCATAGCCAACCATGGCCAAGTATTGGTTGTCGAAGATGAAACCCAGAACCTTATCCGCTGCAATAGCCGACGCAAACTCGGCTTACTCGTATGCGGCGATAATGTCACACTACAGAGCCAAGAGGGCAACACCAGCATCGTCGCTGCTCAGCCACGCAAGACGGTACTGGCGCGCCCCGACCGTCGAGGGCAGGATAAAGCCTTAGCAGCCAACTTCGATCAAATACTTATTGTTTGCGCTGCCAAACCAGAAGCCGATTTGTTATTGATTGATGCTTACTTGGTCTATGCTGAACATATCGGTAGCAAAGCCGTCATTGTGCTCAATAAATCTGATCGTGCAGAAGAAGCCGCCGACACAATTGCTGCCATTAACACAATTTACCCCTCTTTAAATTACAGTGTCGTGAGCACTTGCTGCAAGCAAGACGAGGGGCTGAATAACTTATTACCTGAATTGGCAGGTCGTACCAGTATTTTAGTAGGACAGTCTGGTGTCGGAAAGTCATCGATTGTCAAAACACTACTGCCGGATAGAGAGATACAAACGCAGGCAATCTGTGAAATAACAGGGCTCGGTAATCATACAACAACAACGACAACACTCTACCATCTACCAACAGGTGGTCACTTAATCGACTCACCGGGAGTGCGTGAGTTCATTGTCAACCATCACGAGAGCGATATTATCCGCGCAGGTTTTATTGAGTTCAAACAACAACCACCTTGCAAATTCAATGACTGCAGCCATTTACATGAGCCTGGCTGCAGTATATTAGCTGCTGTCAACCAAGGTTTAATTGCTAAACAGCGCTGGCATAATTACAAACAATTATTGTCGCAGCTTAGCAGGCGTCGCTAAAGCCTGGCAAGCTGCCCTACCCTGCTGGCCAGGTAAACTGCCGCCCGCCCATTAAGTGCAAGTGAATATGGTAAACGGTTTGTCCACCATGACCATTACAATTCATCACGACGCGATAGCCATCCTCAGCAAAACCTTTATCGGCGGCAATCTGCTTGGCTGCTAAAAATAATTTACCGACTAACTCAGCATCTTCTACTGCAATATCGTTAATAGTTGCTATCGGTTTTTTTGGAATAACTAATATATGTGTAGGTGCTTGCGGGTTAATATCATTAAATGCCAACACATCATCATCTTCGTAAACAATTTCAGCGGGTATTTCACGATTAATAATTTTAGTAAATAAAGTGTCACTCATTGACACTACTCCTTATTCAGATAACTTTACGCTCGTTAAAAGCATGCGATAGAGTTCCGCCGTCCACATACTCCAGCTCTCCGCCTAGGGGCACCCCATGCGCGATACGACTCACTTTAATAGATAATTCACGCGCCATGTCTGCAATAAAGTGCGCTGTTGCCTCACCTTCCACTGTTGGATTGGTCGCCAATATAACCTCCTGCACTGTCTGAGACTCAAAGCGACGCTGTAAAACATCCAAACCTAACTCTTTCGGCCCAATACCATCGAGAGGCGACAAATGCCCCATCAAGACAAAATAGCGCCCACTGTAAGCAGATGTTTCTTCTAATGCAGCCACATCTGCCGGTGACTCAACAATACATAACTGCCCATTATCGCGCTTAGGGTTCTGACATAAAGCGCAAACATCCACCTCACTAAAGGTTCGACACTGTTGACAGTGGCCAATTTTCTCCATTGCTAAGCGTAGTTTATCAGCCAGATTAAGCGCCCCTTTGCGGTTGCGCTCTAACAGATGGAAAGCCATTCGTTGTGCAGACTTCGGCCCAACACCAGGCAAGCAGCGCAAGGCTTCTATCAACTCATCTAATAACGGCGAATAACTCATTAAAAAGGTAACTTCATACCTGGTGGTAATTTCATACCGCCGGTTAGACCAGACATTTTCTCTTGTGTTGTTTTAGCGACTTTATGTACGGCATCATTAATAGCTGCAACCACGAGATCTTCGAGCATATCTTTATCATCGCCTAATAAACTATCATCAATATTGATGCGTTTAACCTCATGACTGCATAACATCACAACGGAAACCAGCCCTCCGCCTGACTTACCTTCAACTTCTAATAACTTCAACTCTTCTTGTGCTTGTTGCATATCAGCCTGCATTTTTTGCGCCTGCTGCATAATATTACCCAAACCACCTTTCATTGATTCTCTCCTGTGCCTGACTCTACACTTATCAATTCATTTATGATACGACCGGCTTGACACTATCAAGCTGAATCTCCGCATCAAACCTCTCTGCTAATACTTTAACGATTTGATCCTGCTCAATAGCATCAACTGCTGCTTGCTGACGCTCATCTTGTATTCGTGCAGCCTCTTTAGCAGGCGTTTCAAACGCTGCCTCACCAATTTCTATACTGACCTTGATCTGCTCTGACAAACATTGCGATACCGCTTCGGTCAGGCGCTGCTCAAAGGATTTGTTATAGAGCTGTGCATGCTGTTCTGTTAACAAAAGCACCAAGTGATTATCTTGCCAAGCCTTAATTTCACAATTAGCGGCTAACTCAGCTAGCATGCCCTTAAGGCCAAGCACGGCATAGAGATCACGCCAACGTGCGGGTCTGCTGCCTGCAGCGAGTTTAGCTGCTGGTGATACTACCTCGGGCGGCTCCGCAACTGCAGTGGGTGTGCTCGCGGGTGCGGGGTTACTCGTAGGTGCGTGGCTAACCGCTGTTGGGTTGCCCGCTTGTGCTGCGTTGCTCGCTGTTGGCTGAGTGCTTGTGGGTGCTTGATTACCCGCTGTTGGCTGAGTGCTTGTAGGTGCTTGGCTAAGCGCTGTTGATTCAGCGGCTGTCGCACTGGGCGATGCAATATTGCTGGGGGTAATACTGGGCACATGCTCACTCATCAATGGCGGCGGCTCTTCTTCCATGGCAGGCGCAGCGGATTGGATAGCGGGCTGAGACTGAGCTGGCGGTTGTGCCGAGGATTGTGTCGGGGATTGTGCCGGAGGCTGTACTGAAGGCTGTACTGGCACTGAAGACTGTCCCTGCGTCACTGGCGGTGGCGGGTTAACGGCTGGCTGAGCTGCAGGAGGTGGCACACTTGTCGCAGGCTTTACTGACGATTCCGGCGTTTTTTTCTCAGACAACATGCCTTTAACGGCTTGCCGCGCTTCAGCCAGTGACTGTCTTGCCACTTCTGCTGAACTAACCCGATTGTCAGCGCCTGGACTTTGCGTTGCTACAGAGCTTTGCGTCGCTGCTGGCTCAGCTGTCGATACCTGTGCTTGCTGCGGTGAGCCATTAGTCGGTGTTTTGTTATGGCTATCGGCTGCAGGCCTGGGTTTAGTGGCGGCCGCGCCACCGTTTGCATCCCCATTGCCAGCAGACGCTGCAGGTTGAAAGGCCAGCATCCGCAGCAATACCATTTCTAAGCCTTGTTTTGCTACTGGCGACAATGGCAAGTCGCGTTTGCCGACAAGTGCAATTTGGTAATAAAGCTGAACATCCTCAACGCTAAGCTGCTTAGCAAGACTGCACACACGCTCACTATCACCAAAGCTATCATCAACAGCGGCAGGTGCCCATTGCGCCAATGCTAATTGCTGTAGCAAACTGATCAGCTCATCTAATACCACAAGATAATCTGCCGCCTGCTCTTCAAGGGCTGCAACAGCGCCTATCATCGCCTCAGCATCTTGCGCAATTAATGCGGCGAGCAGTTCATATATCGGTTCACGCGAAATATAACCGAGCATATTTGCAACATCTTCACTGCGTAAGCTACCCTGCCCATAGGCAATCGCCTGATCAAGTAAACTCAAGGCATCACGCATACTGCCATCAGCTGCATGACTTAAGTACTTCAATGAGCTAGCATCATGCTCAACCGCTTCTTCCTTTAAAATTTTAATCAGCTGCGACTCAATCAGATCAGGTGACATACGCTTTAAGTTAAACTGCAAACAACGCGATAGTATGGTGGCAGGCAACTTTTGCGGATCGGTTGTCGCTAATAAAAATTTTACATGTGGTGGCGGCTCTTCCAGCGTCTTCAATAAAGCATTGAAGCTGTGAGTGGACAGCATGTGGACTTCATCAATCAGGTAGACTTTATAACGCCCACGTGTCGGTGTGTATTGCACGTTATCCAGCAACTCACGGGTATCTTCCACTTTAGTGCGCGAGGCTGCATCAACCTCGATCAAATCAATAAAGCGACCTTCAGCAATTTCGACGCAGGCACTACATTCACCACAGGGTGTTGAGCTAATACCTCGCTCACAGTTAAGTGCCTTAGCAATAATACGGGCAATCGTCGTTTTACCAACGCCACGAGTGCCAGTAAATAAATAAGCCTGATGCAAGCGCTGCTGATCGAGCGCATTGATCAGCGCGCGGAGCACATGCTCCTGACCAGCCATTTCGGCAAAGCTGTGCGGGCGCCATTTGCGGGCTAAAACCTGATATGACATGCGAGAGCAACCGATATATTTTGAATTAATCGAATAGTGGCATTATAACGTAGAAATGCCTTATCTGGGCCATGCACTGCTCTGCATTGACCATCACACCATAAGTCTTTGAATTTATTGATTTTTAGACGATAACAGGCAATGGTGGCAGCTCAGACCAGCCAATCTTCGGCACCCACTACACCACTACCGTTGCTCCCTTCCGGGCCTGGCGGGGTTTGCGGCTTCGCGTCGCGAAGCGGCCGATCTGAACTCCCATAGCAATGGCGCTACACAAATTCTATACATGCACACCAATGGAGACCGCGCATTATAGCGGCGCTGCCCTAAAGGTCAAAGTTTATTAACATTGAAAACTTAGAGATTACATAGAGTCAATATTTACGTTAATATTCTAACCTCGTTTAGAATTTGGCTAAAATTGAATGAGCAAAAATAAAAAAAAGGACAATGTAGAGCGCATTAGCATATCACTGCCCAAATCATTACTGGAGCAACTCGATGAAATGCTCGAAGAGCGTGGTTTTGATAACCGCTCACAAGCCATCGCTGAAATGATTAACACAGAGTTGGCAGAACATAATGAAAAACTGGGCGAACAGGTTATGGCTGGGACTATTACACTCATTTACGACCATTCCAAACCTCAACTACAAAGCGCACTCTCAGAAATACAGCATAACTATATTGCTGAAGTGATCAGCTCTCTGCATGTACACTTAGAAAATCAGCACATGATGGAAGTTATTTTAGTGCAGGGTACTGCGAGCAAGCTTAAAAACATTGCCAACCAAATGATTACTTGCAAAGGTGTAAAAACGGGCAAGCTGCAACTCACTGCGACAGTGATTCCTCCTATCCTTCAATAGCTCCTACTACGCAGCCATACACTCGGTCTATACATACAAGCTTAAGCATAGCCTTGGCTAGCCCTGCAAGACAACAAGCACCTGACCTATACTCAACTGCTGACCAGGCTCACAAAGTATCTCCACGACACGGCCAGCGTGACTGGCTTTGAGTGCGATTTCCATTTTCATAGACTCAATCACTAGCAATGGGTCACCAATATTGACTTGATCACCAACGCTCACTTCAACCGACCAACAGTTACCTGGTACATGACTGACTTCAGCCACACAACCGTCCGGGATGGTTACCGCTGCCTGCTCGGCCTCAGTGTTATCAGGCTCCTCAATATATTCATCAATACCCTGTTGCGCCCAACGTTCGCGTTCAGCTTCAAAAGCAGCCTGCTGCTTGGCTTTAAATGCCTGGATAGACTCAGCATTGTCTTGCAAGAATTGCTGATAGTCATTAGCACTGAATACCGTCTCGCTGACTTGCAGTTTAAAACGCCCATTAATAAAATCTTTACGAAACTGCTCCAGCTCGGCTTCACTGACTTCATAAAACCTAATCTGGTCAAAAAAGCGCAACAGCCAAGGCATCCCTTCTACAAAATCTGCTGTTTGCTTAAAGCGATTCCACATTTGTAATGTCCGACCCACAAACTGATAACCCCCGGGGCCCTCCATACCATAAACACATAAATAAGACCCACCAATACCCACAGCATTCTCGGGCGTCCAGGTACGCGCTGGATTGTATTTAGTGGTAACCAGGCGATGCCTGGGGTCAAGTGGTGTCGCTACAGGCGCACCCAAGTAGACATCCCCCAGCCCCATCACTAAGTAATTAGCACTAAAAACAATATCCTTGACCGCTTCAATACTCTCCAAACCATTGATACGACGAATAAACTCTATATTACTTGGGCACCAAGGGGCATCCTCACGCACTGACTGCATATACTTTTCAATGGCCAGGCGTGTCTCAGGGTGATCCCAAGCTAATGGCAAGTGTACAATGCGAGCTGGCACTTGCATCTGTTGTGTCGGTGGCAACTCACCTTCTAATTTCAACAGGATGTCGAGCAATGCAGACTGACTGACAATTTCATTATCATAATGAATCTGCAAAGAACGAACACCGGGCGTTAACTCAATAACACCGGCCACCTGAACATCTTGCAATTTCAGCATTAAGGTGTGAATACGAAAACGCAAATCAATATCTAACACCATCTCGCCAAATTCGATCAACAGATAGGCATCGCCTGCTTGCCGACATGTCATCGCTGGCTTACCCGCTTCAGCGGGCACAGCAGCAACAATGGTTGAGCTTACTAACGGCTGCACCTTATCGCTGGCCAGTTTTGGACAAGCAAGTGGTGTTAAGTTTGCAATAGCTTCTTTGAGTGCTTTACGTTTACGATAGGCGTAATCTGCTGTCACCGCATTAAAACGTACCGTGTCACCCGGTTTGAGTTGCCCCATTTTCCACAAATCAGCTTGGATGATCGTTGCAGGGCAAACAAACCCGCCAAGACTCGGACCATCGCTTGCCAGAATAATCGGCATATCACCCGTAAAATCAATCGTACCAACCGCATAAGCGCAGTCATGAATATTTGAAGGGTGTAGACCTGCCTCCCCCCCATCCGAGCGCGCCCATTGAGGTTTGGGACCTATTAAGCGAATACCAGTGCGACTGGAGTTATAATGCACTTCCCACGCTGTATCAAAAAACATGCTGATATCGTCAGCGGTAAAATAATCGGGTGCGCCGTAAGGCCCATACATAACATCAATTTGCCATTCATTACGGTAATCCGGCAATAACTCATCCGCTAAAGGCTGATGCACCAGCAGCGGTTTATTATCTTGCGCATACAAACGCAGCACATCACCAACCTGTAATGCTCTACCAGCATGGCCGCCAAACTGCCCAAGGGTAAAGGTAGACTTGCTGGCCAGATAAGCAGGCACATTAAAACCACCGGCGACTGCCAGATAAGTTCGATAGCCTGCGCTTGCACCACCACTTTCAATGGCACCAAACGTCAATACACTGCCAGCAGCCACCGGAATACACTGCCACAACGGCAGTGGCTTGTTATCCAACATGGCCTGCATATTGGCGCCAGTGATCGCAATAAACGTATTACTATTAAAATGCAGTGTTGGCCCTGCCAACGTCAGCTCCAGCGCTGCGGCTGACTCTGAGTTATTTAACAGGCGATTGGCCAAACGATGCGCATAATTATCCATAGGGCCCGATGGTGGCACACCAACATGCCAATAGCCTGTCCGACCCGGCCAATCTTGTATGGTTGTTTGTACACCTGCTTGCATCACATCAACCGTTAATGGCTGATAATCAAAATCATTTAAAAAGCGTGTGTTATGTTGCGCCTCAATAAACGTCTTTGCAGTAACAATATGCTGCAAGTATTCAAGATTCGTTTCAATACCGGCAATACTACTTTCATGCAAAGCCGACTCTAAGGCCAACAGGGCAGCTTCGCGTGTCGGCGCTTTAACGATAACCTTGCCTAATAAAGGATCATAGAATGGCGACACCGTAATACCTGTTTCTACCCAGTAGTCACACCGTGCTGTGTCTAATGGCAACACAACTTCTGTTAATAAGCCCGTTGCTGGCTGAAACGCTTTTGCCGGGTTTTCAGCATAAATTCTTGCTTGCACAGAGACGCCCTGAGGCTGATATTGATACTCATGTAGAAACCGTTGCCCAACAGCCTGCCGTAGCATCCATTCAACTAAATCAACGCCGGTAATCTCTTCGGTAATACCATGTTCAACTTGCAGACGTGTATTGACTTCCAGAAAATAAAACTCAGCACTGGCATTATCATATATATACTCAACCGTGCCGACCGACTGGTAATTAACGGCTTTGCCAAGACGAATAGCGGCAGCAAACAGGGCTTGCCTAACCTCATCAGTAATACCGGGCGCAGGTGCTTCTTCAATCACTTTTTGATTACGTCGCTGCAAAGAACAGTCACGTTCTCCTAAAGCAACAACCTCACCTTGCCCATCACCAAATATTTGTACTTCAATGTGCCTTGCCTGGGTAACATATTTCTCAAGAAAAATACCCGCGTCATTGAAGTTATTCTGACTCAAACGCTTAACACTCTCATAAGCCTGAGCTAACTCATCTGCACTATAGCAGAGTTGCATACCAATACCGCCACCACCAGCAGTACTTTTCAACATCACTGGATAAGCAATTATCGACGCCTCAGCGAGTGCTTCATCTACGCTCTCCAGCAAATCAGTGCCTGGCAACAAGGGCACGTTATTCTCCTGCGCCAAAGCACGTGCACTATGTTTCAAACCAAACTGACGAATATGCTCAGCACTTGGCCCTAAAAAAGCAATGCCCTTGTCCTTACACTGCTCGGCAAATTCGGCATTCTCACTCAAAAAGCCATAGCCTGGATGCACCGCTTCTGCACCTGAATCTTGTATTGCCGCAAAAATCTTATCGATATCGAGATACGTCTTTGCGGCTGTCCCCTCACCTAGAAAAATGGACTCGTCCGCCTCCAGTACATGTAATGACTGCTGGTCTGCCTGGGCATAAACCGCAACAGAGGTAATACCCATTTTTTTCAATGTCCGAATAATTCGGCAAGCAACTGTTCCACGATTAGCGATTAATACTTTTTTAAACACAACTGATCACTCTTGCTTTTAATTATCTGAGATAAAAATCCGCACAGCTGCGGGGAGCTATAAATATTAGCAATAACATGACTGACTCCTTAACCTCGTGTTTCAATATATTTACGCCAGCCACCATAGTGCGTTATTTCTTCAGCATCAATAACAGCCACAGGCTCACAAATAAAACTATTTACCCATTCACCGGAAATCAACTCTACTTTACCGATACCCAGTGGTGCCGGAATATTGTCAATAAAACTGCCCATATGCCGACTCGGCATTTGCCACACCTCGACAATAATAGACTGTCCAGCCAAATCTCTTACCAAGCCCGGGCGATAAGGCGGCCCACCCGCTAAGGCGTATAAACGATAGCAATCAGCTGTGCTTGTTTCCTGTAAGCGCACGGCATGACGTTCTAACAATTGATGATTTAAAGGCAAACCCGACAGGTGTGCACCACATACAGCGACAGTGACAACAGGCTCATCAAACGCATAAGGGCTGATAGCATCAATATCACTGTTAGGCAACTCGAAAGAAAGCCCCGCTGAACCAACACTGGCATGCTGCAACTTATCAGCAAATGCCAGCAATCGATAATCATGCCCAGCTGCCGCACACAGCGTTACCCCAAAAGGCAAGCCGTTCTCCTGAAACCCAGCTGGCACTGCCACAGCAGCCAGATCAAGCAAGTTCATAAAGTTTGTATAATAGCCGAGGTTGGAATTGAGTTTGATAGGCTCGGCCTCAACTTCATCAATGCGGTAAATTGTGCCTGCCGTTGGCATCAATAAGGCGTCATATTTTGCAAACAATTGCTGCGCCACTTGTTTGTATTGCTCAAGCTGATACTGCGCTTTAAAGGCATCCATCGCACTGAGATTAAAACCTGCCGTAACAATCTCCCGAGTCACCGCTAACACGGCATCAGGATTACGCTGCAACTGGTCTTCTAATGCAATAGTGCGTTCAGCTACCCAAGCACCTTCATATAATAGTTTGGCCGCATTAAGCAAAGGCGCTATATCAACTTCTTCATATTGCCAGCCTAAATCGGTTAACCGTGCCACAGCCTTTTGAAATAAAGCTTCGGTTTGTTGATTACCAAAAAATGCCAACTGCGCAGGCTTTGGCACCGCCAATAGCGCCGAGTTACTTTGCAGCACAGGCTCAAAGCTCACATCTTTAGAATAGGCTGTTTCTGCGTCATAAGCGGCTACTGTATTCAACAGCAAGGCAGCATCGGCTGCATTCAAACTGAATATTGAAACACTGTCTAAGCTTTGACAAGCCGGCACAACACCTGCATTACTTAAAGCACCACAACTTGGTTTTAAACCTAAAATATTATTAAAGGCTGCTGGCACTCGACCTGAACCTGCTGTGTCGGTACCTAAAGCAAAACTAACCTGCCCTGCCGCAACGGCAACCGCCGAACCTGAGCTAGAACCACCGGCAATAAATGCCTTATCAAATGGATTACTACAGGCACCATGCGGTGACCTCACGCCAACTAAGCCTGTGGCAAATTGATCCATATTGGTTTTACCGATAGGTATCGCACCTGCCGCAATAAGCCGAGCAACAACATAAGCTGACGCTTGTGGCTGATATGAAAAATCAGGGCATGCGGCAGTTGTCGGCACATTGACCAAATCAATATTATCTTTTATGGCAAATGGAATACCGTACAAAGGCAAGTCGTCGATAGCCGATGCCGTTAATGCTTGCAAGTACGGCGCTACCTCAGCATCACTCAGCACATAAATCCAGGCATTGTGTTGGTCAGCACGCGCTGCTTGTAGTGCCTGCTGGATAATATCTGCAGGCTGAACATCACCACTGCGATACGCATGGTGTAATGAAGCTATATTCATCATGAAACAATCTACCTATTTGCGATGCCTATACTACTCAACCTCATCACCCACATTTGTCATTTTTACAATATGCGGTTTATCATCTTCATCGTCATCATCAGTAGGCGGATGAATTAACTCTTCAAGACGCTTTTTGGTCGTTAAAAACTCTGGTGAAAGAAACTGCTCAGGCGAACGGGGTCGAGGTACCGGCACTTCAACAACTTCGTCTATCTCACCTGGATTGGCTTTCAACACCAACACCCGATCAGCAAGATAAACCGCCTCATCCAAATCGTGGGTAATAAACACAATACTGATATCAATATTACGCCATATTTCCAACAAATGTGATTGCAACTTAGCACGGCTTTGCGCGTCCAGCGCTCCAAAGGGTTCATCCATCAGCAAAATACCTGGCTGGTTTGCTAACGCTCTAGCAATAGCGACGCGTTGCTTCATACCGCCAGACAATTGATAAGGATAAGCATCCGCGAACTTACTCAGCCCAACCAAATCAATCCACTGTAAGGCTTCGCTTTCAGCGGTATAATCAGATATGCCCGCAACTTTCAAACCAAACATGATATTCTTTTTTACTGTCAGCCAGGGAAACAGCGTATAACTTTGAAATACCATACCTCTATCTGGGCAAGGTCCGGCAATCGCCTCATCTTTAAAAAGAATTTGACCACTTGTTGGAAAGTCCAACCCCGCAAGAATGCGAATCAAAGTGGATTTACCACAGCCCGATGGACCAATGACACAAACAAATTCGCGGCGATGTATTTTAAAATTAATATCTTTGAGCGCAACCACATCACCATTGGGAGATTCAAACACTTTGCCAAGATTTTGAATATCCAGAATAACGCTACGTGACTTCAGCTGATCAAAACGCGCTTTAACGTCGGGCGCCTGCTCTTTGTAGCTTGGCAGCTGTAAAGGATTAACAATTGAATTTTTCATTGCACCTGCCTTGTCTGTTTAGATAAGTAAGCATCGCATACTATGAGACGCGACGCCCCGCCAGCATGGAAAAAAATGTGTTGAGCACCCTGCTTTTTTTACTCCCTTTCACCCATGGGAAAATACGCTTACCTAACCAAGCCAATATCAAATCAGTAAACAGACCAATAATACCGATGATAATTATAGCAGCATAAACATTATCATAGTTTTTATAACGTGCTTGCTGGGTTATAAACCATGTTATACCACTACTACTACCAATAAGCTCAGCAACAATTAAATAGGTCCAGGCCCAACCCAATAGAATTCGCATATCGCGATAAATATCGGTTATAGAAGCAGGAATCACGACCTTAAATAACAACTGAATTTTAGAGGCACCTAATGTTTGCGCAGCCTCTAACAAAGCCATATCCACTTTTCTGGTTGAGTTACCAATCACCAAAACCTGCTGAAAAAATGTCCCGATAAAAATGATTGCAATTTTTGGCCCATCATAAATACCTAATATGGCTACCGCCAAAGCACCGAATACGGGTGCAGGCATATAACGCACAAACTCAATAAATGGCTCGAATAGCTTTGCAAAGAAAAGATAACTGCCTGTAAGAATACCTAAGGGCACCCCCACTAAAGACGATAGCACAAACCCCCAGAAAATAATGGTGACGCTATGCCATATACTCTCATGAAACCATGGCTCATTGCGCCGTTTAGGCGGTGTTACAAAAGCTGTATAAAATGCTTTAATAACCTCGTGCGGGGCAGGCATATAGACTGGATTGGCACGCACACCTGTTGGTACTGCCTTATTTTGCTCAACCATATCTGCCGCTTCTTTAGCAAACACATGGCGGTCAATTAGCATACCTTCTTTGAAGTAACTTACATCTCCAGCCGTTTCTATTTTAATATTGGGGTGCCAGATAAAAGGCACATAACTAATCGCACACCAAATCAGCACTGGCAAAAGAAAAGAGAAGACACTCAGCATAAGTTGCCGGTTCTTAGGCAATTCACGCCGAATTAAAAACCAATGCTGATTAGTGCTCATTATTTTTCTTATTCCCTAAAATATATACATCTATTTAAATATAAAACACTTATTTTTTCAGGCTTTTAACAATACTTAAATCAATGTAGCTATCAATATCTTCTGGCTTATCATAAACCTTATTAGCCACATTGAAGTCATCTGAAATCTTTGATGAACCATAAATAGATTCAAAGCCTTCTTTCTTTGGAAAATATTTGCTCGCTTCGGCAAGTGTCAAGATACGCGTGCCTTTTAAGAAAGGCTTGTATTCTTTAGCTGAAATACCAACCCGAGAAGCCATGATTTCAATAGCCTCCTGCTGTGTTTTAGGGTTTTTAATATAATCAACAATGTCATACCAGACTTCAATCACTTTTTTCCAGTCATCTTTACGCGCTGCCAAACTCGTTGGCGAAACCGACAAAGCATCATAAATTAACCCAGGCGCATCGGCACTGGTAAATAGCGGTGTCGATCCAGGAACCAGTTTTAAAGCCTGCCCTGAGTTCGGCTGCCAAGCAGCGATAGCATCCACATCACCTGATGCCAATACTTGTGGCGTTTCATTAGTAGGGACATTCACTAAAGTCACATCGCTCTCTGTCAAGCCTGCACTTTCCAGTGCCTTCAACACTAATAAGTGAGCAACAAAGCCAATTTCAACACCAATTTTTTTGCCCTTAAGGTCTTTAATACTCTTTATACCAGGCTTGGCAATCAACATATCATTGCCATTACTATAGTCATTGATCAGTATCATGACACTTTTCGCCCCGGTAGCACCGGTTACCAAAGTATCGCCATTGGTCATACAGACGGCATCTAGTTGATCAGCAGCATAGGCATCCATTGATGCAACATAATCAAACCAAGTAAATTTGACATCTACCCCTTTCTTCTTAAACCACCCCTTTTCAATACCTACTTCCCATGCAACCCAACCTGGCCAATCACTGTAGCCAATTTTTAAAGGCTCTGCTGATACATTGCCCAGCGCCAACAAGCCGAGCAAGGCAGCCAATGTCATTCGTTGCAGTGACTTCATCATCACACGCGCTTGAGTCTTTAGTGTTTTGTTCATCTTTAAGCACCTATTTTGGTATTACGATTCTACTAAAAAGTACTACTATTCGCAGCTATTTTTATGCCAAAGCCCGCAAATGCTCACAGAAACATAAAAAAACTAATAAAATCATATAGATAAATGCTATAGCCCATAGCTTATCTTCCCTGCCACTATTTCCAATTATGCATTATACGCACGCCTATGGTGCAATGATAGCGCTCTCGCACCAGCAAAGGACAGGCAAAACAAAGCAAATACCCTATAAGTATATAAAAGGTATACTGCAAACATAGCCCAATCACTTTTCACGTTGAGCAATAGGTTTTATGAGCGAACTTAATGAAATTATTATCTTCCTGGCAACAGCCGTTATCACTGTGCCTTTCTTTAAAAAACTGGGACTTGGCTCCATACTGGGGTACCTAACAGCCGGCATTATTGTTGGGCCATCCGTTACCGGGCTGATTAGTGAAGTTGAACACACCCGCCACTTTGCTGAATGGGGCGTGGTTTTTTTACTCTTTATTATAGGCTTAGAACTGGAGTTACCTCGTCTTAAAAAACTACGCAAACCAATTTTCAGCATGGGTAGTCAGCAATTTCTTTGCAGCGCTATCTTAATCTTTGCAGTCGCCATAGCACTGGGCCAGTCATTGTTAGTGGCTTTCGTTATCAGTTTATGTCTACCACTTTCATCGACCGCTTTTGCTGTACAAATGCTCACAGAGAAAAATGAGTTTCTCACACTGCATGGCCGCAGCGCATTTGCTATTTTATTGTTTCAGGATATGGCTGTAATCCCTATTATTGCCTTGCTGCCATTGTTAGCCAGCAGCGGGTTCGATGCCGAGAGCGGCCACTTCCTCTTAGGTATGGGCAAAGCGATCGCTGTTATCACTATGCTTATCTTAGCAGGTCATTTTCTTATCAAACCCTTTTTAGGCTTAGTGGCTTCAGCAAAAAGCCGAGAACTTTTTAGTGCTGCCAGCTTATTAGTTGTGCTCGGTACAGCAGCAACGGTACATGCTGTGGGCTTATCAATGGCATTAGGTGCATTTTTAGCAGGTGTTATGCTCGCGGACTCTGAGTTTAAACATGAGTTAGAAGCGAATATTGAACCCTTCAAGGGCTTATTATTAGGGCTGTTCTTTATTGCTGTTGGCATGTCTGTTGATTTGAGCTTATTTTATAAAGCACCGCTGGTATTACTTGGCTTAACGCTAGGCTTGATTGTTATCAAGTCTTTTGTTCTATATTTTATTGGGAGACTGAATAAACTTAACCATCACTCATCCTTAAAGCTGGCCGTCGCGATTTCTCAAGGTGGCGAATTTGCCTTTGTTATACTCGGCATTGCTATTAGCCAGCATATTATCGCGCAATCACTGGTCGACATGATGATCTTAGTGGTAACACTGTCTATGGCATTAACACCATTACTATCAATGTTACTCTCTCGGTATTTTAAACATAAACACAAGAACCAGGGCACACCAGAGTATGACCATATTGAAGATGACACGCCCAAAGTTATCATTGCAGGCTTTGGGCGATTCGGTCAAATTATTGCCCGGATTTTATTATTAAAAAAAATTCACTTCACGGCACTTGAAGCCAACTTCGAGCAAGTGGACTTTGTCCGAAAGTTTGGCAATAAAGTCTACTTTGGTGATGCTACACGTTTGGATATGCTACGCGCTGCAGGTGCTGACAAAGCCGAGGTTATCGTACTCTCTATTGTCAACCTAGAAGCCTCGCTTAAAACAGCCAGTGTTGCGAAAAAGCATTTCCCCAACCTTAAAATATTTGCACGCGCCCGCAATCGTCAACACGCTTATAAGCTCATGGATATCGGTGTGGATTATGTGATTAGAGAAACTTTTCTATCCAGTATTGAGTTAGCCAAAGAGGTATTATTAGGTCTAGGGCTTATAGACAAAGAGGCCTTGAGAGTCACCCAGGCTTTTCGCGAACATGATGAGAACTTAGTTGCCCAGCAACATCTCATTCATCATGACGAGAAAAGGCTTATCGCATCAGCCAAGGATGCAGCGCTTGAGCTGGAAGGGCTTTTCTCAGAAGACAGCCTTACCGGTATTGATAAAGGCCAAGAATAAGCCACATTATTATGCCAAACTGCTTTGCTATTTTTTATCAGTTTCTGTTATTAGGCTGCTACTCTTTTGGTGGTCCGGTTGCACATATCGGCACTTTTCATTATGTCTTTGTTAAACAACGAGGCTGGCTTTCGGAAAAGCAGTTTGCTGACCTACTGGCCTTATGCCAAATACTGCCCGGGCCTGCCAGTAGCCAATTAGGCTATGCAATTGGCTTACACAAAGGCAGACTACCTGGGGCCGTTAGCGCATGGTTGGGCTTCACATTACCCTCTGCAGTCATTATGCTTGCCGCCGCCTATGCAACAATCCATAGCTACAACAAGGCATTGCCTTTTTTGTTTGATGGTTTAAAACTTGCCGCTGCCGTTATTGTGACAAAAGCCGTCATTAGCATGCAGCAACAATTTTGCAAAAATTTAATAACCCGCTGCCTGGCTTTATTGGGCTTTATACTGGCCTTATCAATACCTAATAGCATAGTACAACTCTTGGTCATCGCGACCGGCGCTTGCATTGGCTACTATTGGCTTATACCGGAGAGTTCCAATCACACACCAGGCACTGCCATTAATATTAGCAAACGCTTAAGCTATGTTGCGTTGCTATTGTTTGCTCTTACTTTATTATGCCTGCCATTGATTAACAGCTTATGGCCTCACACGACAATGCTGATCTGGCAAAAGCTGGCGTACGCAGGCACGATGGTCTTTGGTGGAGGGCATGTTGTCCTACCCTTATTACAAACGGCATTTGTGCCCAGCCAATTGAATATCGATGCATTTCTTGCGGGTTATGGTGCAGCACAGGCAGTGCCTGGCCCACTTTTCAGTTTTGCAGCCTACCTTGCTGCAGTAACAGCCAATCATGCAATACTCTGGTGGGTGGCTGGCTTGCTTGGCTTAGTTGCCATTTTCTTGCCTCCATTGCTTTTACTGACTGGCGTACTACCTTACTGGCAACGCTGGCAACACTATCCCCGTATTCAAGCTATCACGCTCGGCATTAATGCAGCTGTAGTGGGTTTACTGTTGAGCGCCTGGTTTAATCCAATAGTGTTAGGACTTATAAAAGCGCCTGTTAATCTGTTAGCAGCCGCTATCATCCTGCTGTTGAGCTGTATTAGAAAAGTTCCTATTCTTCTTATTATTAGCTTATGTATACTCGCAGCTTATCTTATTAGTAAGCTTTCAATCTAGCTGGCCCCATAAATCGTAATCATCTGCATCATCAATTTGCACGTCAATGAAGTCACCGGGCTGCACTGAAGCTGTTGCGGGCACAAACACATTACCGTCAATCTCCGGTGCATCGGCCGCGCTGCGCGCAACAATACCTTCTTCATCAACCTCGTCCACCAGCACCTGCATGCGTGTACCAATTTTTGCTTGCAAGCGTGCAGCACTAATTTGGGCTTGCGTTTCCATAAAGCGTTCCCAACGCGCTTGCTTTACCTCATCATCGACTGCTTCAGCTAAATCGTTGGCCGCAGCACCCTCTACAGGCGAGTATTTGAAACAACCCACTCTATCTAACTGAGCCTCCTGCAGAAAAACCAACAGCTCTTCAAACTCAGCCTCGGTCTCCCCAGGAAAACCGACAATGAAAGTACTTCGAATAGTAAGGTCAGGACATATTTCCCGCCAAGCACGAATACGTTCTAAGTTATTTTGTGCTGCCGCTGGGCGCTTCATGGCTTGCAATACTCTAGGATTAGCGTGCTGAAAAGGAATGTCTAAATATGGCAGAATCTTGCCTTCAGCCATCAGAGGGATGATATTATCAACATGTGGATACGGATAAACATAGTGTAATCGCACCCAAATACCCAGCTGGCCAAGCGCTTCACATAACTCATACATGCGTGTTTTTAATGGCCGCCCCTGCCAAAAGCCCGTTTGATACTTACGATCAACACCATAAGCACTGGTATCTTGTGAAATAACCAACAGCTCTTTAACGCCTGCCTGCGCTAAGCGCTCTGCCTCATCCATCACCTCACCAATGGGGCGACTCACTAAATCACCCCGCATGGATGGAATAATGCAGAAAGTGCAACGGTGATTACAGCCTTCCGAAATCTTTAAGTAAGCATAATGCCTTGGTGTTAACTTAACACCTTGTGGCGGCACAAGATCGGTAAAAGGATCGTGCTTGGGTGGTAACTCGGCATGTACCGCGTTAACAACCTCTTCATAAGCCTGTGGACCTGTCACGCCCAACACCTGTGGATGCTGCTGTAAGATCTCATCTGCCTGCACCCCGAGGCAACCTGTCACAATGACTTTGCCATTTTCAGCAATGGCTTCCCCAATCGTATCCAGTGACTCCGCTTTCGCCTCATCAATAAAGCCGCATGTATTGACGATCACCAAATCCGCATCATCATAGCTTGGCACAACATCATAGCCTTCCGCTCTTAGCTTGGTGAGTATTCTTTCGGAATCGACCAGGGCTTTAGGGCATCCGAGGCTGACAAAGCCGACTTTGGGGTCTTTTGCAGAGGACACGGTTGATATTACTCCTGAGATAACAGCTGATAAAAAGAGCGCTATATTAGCTGATAGCCTGCTAAGAAAACAGCACAACACAGAGCAAGCCT
Organism: Gammaproteobacteria bacterium; assembly: GCA_965230615.1. Lineage (GTDB taxonomy): Bacteria > Pseudomonadota > Gammaproteobacteria > HTCC5015 > HTCC5015. The sequence goes on along the minus strand of OZ246012.1, from coordinate 4,496,275 downwards.
GTAACAACTCTCTATAATATTTGAACGACATACCGTTTTTATAATCAAATGATATGCTTACGAGCTGTGTTATAGGATTTTCAATACCTCTAAGGTATACTCATTCGTTAATCATTTTTTTGGAGCTTTTGGAAGACGACAATGGGATCTTTTGATCATAAAAAATATAAACCCTTTCCGGCAATAGCATTAACAGACCGGAGCTGGCCAGATAACACCATCAAGAACGCACCAACATGGTGCAGCGTGGATTTACGCGATGGAAATCAGGCACTTATAGAGCCAATGTCGGTCCCCGTTAAGAAAAAACTATTTCAGCTGCTGGTTGATGTCGGCTTTAAGCAGATTGAAATCGGCTTTCCTGCCGCCTCTCAAACGGACTTCGACTTTGTCAGAGCCTTGATTGAAGGCAACCTCATTCCTGATGATGTCACTGTGCAAGTGTTAACCCAGGCCCGCGAAGAGCTTATTAAACGCACATACGAATCTTTGCAAGGTGCCAAAAAGGCGATTGTGCATGTCTACAACTCGACCTCGACAGTACAGCGGGAACAAGTATTTCGCCTAGACAGAGAAGGCATTAAAGCCATTGCCGTCAATGGTGCCCAATGGGTGAAGTCTTATGCGACACAATATCCTGAGACTGAGTGGACATTTCAATATTCTCCGGAAAGCTTTACCGGCACAGAAATCGACTATGCAATAGATGTTTGCAATGCGGTTATCGAGGTTTGGCAGCCAAGCCCCAAGAAACGCTGCATTATTAACTTGCCAGCAACAGTCGAAATGGCAACCCCAAATATCTTTGCTGACCAAGTAGAATCCTTCTTACGTGGCGTGCAGCAGCGCGATAGCATTGAGCTGAGCATACATACGCATAATGATCGTGGTTGTGCAATTGCCGCAGCCGAGTTGGCGATTATGGCAGGCGCTGACCGAATAGAAGGCACATTATTGGGTAATGGCGAACGTACAGGCAATATGGATATCGTTACCATGGCGATGAACCTTTATAGCCAAGGTATTGATCCTGAGCTTAACTTAGCCAATATGGATGAAATTGTCAGTGTCATTAAAGAGTGCACAAAGCTACCGGTACACCCACGGCATCCTTATGCTGGCGAATTGGTATACACAGCCTTTTCGGGCAGCCATCAGGATGCTATCAAAAAATGTTTGGCAGTGTATAAGCCAGGTTCGATTTGGGAGGTCGCTTATCTACCTATTGATCCACGGGATTTGGGGCGCACTTACCAAGAAGTCATTCGCATTAATAGTCAATCTGGCAAAGGCGGCATTGCCTATGTCTTAGAGCAGGATTTTGGCTTGCACCTACCGCGTTGGCTACAAATTGAATTTAGTGCTGTTGTTCAATCGGCTGCCGAAAAATATGAAGGCGAAGTGCCTTCAGACCAGATTTGGCAGGTATTCCAGGATACCTACATTCAAACAAAGTCACCTTACGAATTACGCAGCTATCGTATTGAACGCAAGGATAAAGACTTTTTACAAGCGCATTTACAGCATAATGACAATGCCATTGTATTAGCTGCCGAAGGTAATGGTGTGATTCAAGCACTCACTATTGCTATTGAAAAGCAATTAGGTATTAAGGTTGAAGTGCTTGATTATAGTGAGCATGCTTTATCAGAGGGTGCAGAAGCTAAAGCTGTCTCGTATATACAGGCTAAATGTCAGGAGCAACGCTATTATGGCGTCGCGATCAGTGAAGACATTATCTCATCAAGTATTAATGCTTTATTGAGTGCACTGAATCAGTATATAAATAGTAATGCTGATCAGGTGCCTGCACCAAAAAGCGCAAATAACTAAATTACCCGCTGAGATAGCTGACCAGTCAAAGCGGGTTGCTCTTATAGCAACCCGCTTTTTTATATGGCAAAAAACAAACTGATAAAATATACCTATATAAAATCAGGCGGCGTAAATAACACCCGTAGAGACAGCAACAGACACTGCTCGAGTGCGTGTAGAAACACCTAATTTTCTATAAATATTTTCAACATGGTACTTTACAGTTCTCTCACTAATTTTTAAGATCTGAGAAATTTCCCAATTTGTTTTACCTTCTTTAATCCAGATTAACACCTCATTCTCACGACCTGTTAATCGTGGTGCATCAGCCTTCTTACTATAAAAGTAATAACGCAATAATGCTAAATGTAGATAAGGGCTTAATAAGGAAATCATCGGCTCATATTTACTTTCCTGACCTGCAAAGTTGCCACAGATCGAAAACAAACTACCCAGTGACCAGTTTTCAGACACATTACCAAAGGTATAGCCTTTATTACCAATTTGGCTAAGTTGACTAATTGCACTAGATTGCAGAGTAAAATGCCCAAAGTGCTGTTGAAAAACCGGGTCATTAGGAAGGTGACTCATACCCATTGTATACATTTGATCGGAATTATCATAAGGCATACCTGAAATATACTCTGTAGATAAATAGTCCCCTTTAGCATCGACACGAGCCAATAGATATACTAACTGTTGATAAGGAAGCAGTTTCTGCACATGAGCGAATAAGACACGAAGATCCTCTTCATTTTTAGTCGCTATAGCACATTCAGAAACGCTCAAAATTTCTATCATGCAAGATTTAGATAAACTCTCATACATACTCTTTATCCCTGTTGAAGTACTTTAAAGAAAGCTCAAACAAGCAAGATTATGAGTTTTTTAGATATCCCAAACCCATTGCCTTAACCATCCTTCATTGGAAAGTTTAAACTGCTGCTTGCTTGCAGAAAGCTGAGCCTACAGTTTAAGGTTGAAATGGTAAATCCCCCATTGGTAAACAACCTTAAAAAAACAACTGCTAAAAACTAATAATTATGTTTTATCAAATTCAAACGCCATACTAAGGTATCGTAGGCTAACTAACAATATAATCGTTAATTATAATAATTTCATCATGTTTTAAAATTATTTCAAAAGAATAAAACATGCGTCATCTGTATTAACGATTCTATATCGCAAACAGGCCAGAAATTACGACTCTCTTAGCCCGTTTGCGATTACTATATAACTCAAAATCAAATTAAATGTCTATTCAAAAACTTAACCTTAAGCTATCAACTCTGGAGTTAGATACCACTTTGTACGCCAGGGAAAGTAATGATGTTTTTAGCATCAACCTGCATTAATAAATCATCGTTTAAAATAGTGAAACGCGCTGCACCACCGGCTGCACCAACACCATATTTATCACTATCAGTCTTACAACGAATTTGGCCTGCACCAAATTGCCCCATAATAAAGGGAATATCTGATTCATAGTGAATAACGATATCTTTGTCGCGACCAAATTTATCCGTACCATTGATTTTATAGTCACCAAAGAAAAGCGCCGAGTTAGCTGGCAAGTGGAAACCTTCCCAAGCACCACCTAAAGTAATGCCTTCGGGGTTAACAACGAACACAGCCCAACCACCATCATCAACATGCCAACCTGAAGATGGTACAGACTGACCAGCAACAGTATATGCACGAAGATTGATACCTGGGTCAACCTCATAGCCTGTGAAGATAATATCTGGATTGTTTTCCACATCAACCCCAAATCGATTTGCGAAAAACTCGATTGCTTGCGACTCTAAGTCGGCAATTTCGCTATCAGAACGACCCATAATATTCTTTTGAAAGTCGACCCCATCACCACCAACGATGCCATCTTTCATAAAAGAACCATCAGCCGATTGAAACCGGCCATTAGCCACGAAAACGATATATCCATCATCAGCAGTACCAGATGGTGTTTTTATAGCAGGTGTCACATCAAAATACTTATGCTTATAACCATAACTATATGCATTAGGGACGACCGCCAACGTCGAAAGAGCAGCTACAACGGCGGCGAACACCCAATTCAATTTTTTAGCTTGTTTAATGTTTTTCATATTAATTCACCTTAAGTCTAAAAATATATTAAAAGCGCTCGCTGTTACACATTGTGTTAGGACCAAGCTCTGAGAATGTCAGTATTGATTTAATATTTGGTTGAATATAACCATCACCCAATTGTACAGCACCAACAATACCGCTATTGACACCTGGGCCAAACTCATCACTGCTTAACTCACAACCAATCAAGGCACCAAATTGAGTAAACTGTAATGGATCTCTTGAACGATAGCGAATAACAAATGGATCTGATACTTCTCTGCCACGCTTACGTATAGTGCGCATAACTTGATATTCACCAAAAACGAAGGCTGTCTGTGCTGGCACATGAACACCTTCACTTTCACCACCTAAGGTTAGACCTTCTGGGTTAGTTACCATTGCCATAAAACCACCATCATTCACAAACCAACCTTTTCTAGGTGCTTTATCAGCAGATACGGTATAGGCCCTGATTTGATTTTTAGGGTCTACTTCATAAGCAAAAAACCAGATATTCGGATCACTAAAGGCATCAAAGCCAAAGCGCTCCAAGAAAAAATCACGCGCTCTTTGTTTATGCTCTTCAATTTCTTCTTCTGAACGTCCCATGATTTCACGCTGAAAAATCAAGCCAAATTCATTAGCATTGGCGATACCACCTTTCATAATTGAACCATCAGGTGATTTATATACGCCATCACCAATAAAGGTGATATATTTTGCATAACCATCGGGTGTTTTAGCTGTTGGAACCGGACTATATAGATACCCCTTAAAATAATTCGCATAAGATATATCCATAAGCGATACCATAGCAATGCACACTAAAAAAATGCTTTTTAAGCTAAAGTGTTTTTTTGCTGGTTTCATTTACAATGTCTCCTAATGTTATAATTTAATAAAGCAAAATTATTTTATTTTGCTCATTATTTACCTCAATCCTTTGAGCATTACTTTCCATTTGATTACGTTAACCACAACAGTTAGCTTAGCTAACGCAAAATATTTTTTATTTAGAAAATTGATTTATATGATCTCTAACGAAAACATCAAAACCTAACGGTTTTCTCCCTAAAATGGACTCAATATCTTCACTAACATCGGCATAAGCGCCTGATGAAAAATCATCTTGAATTTCAGCAAGTGCTCTAGCATCCCACTCTGGCAAGCCAAACGCCTTCAAACCCTGCTCGGTTGCTTCTCGGGTGCCTGGTATGTACTTAACGGGCTTGCCCAACTCGTCTGAAAAAATCATTGCGACATCTGAAAAAGATAACGCTTCTGGTCCGGTAAAATCATATACCTTATTTTCATGACCTTCTTCCGTCAAAATCTTAAAGGTCGCTTCTGCAATATCACGCACATCAATCAAGCTTTGTTTAGCTTGGGCCATAGGCAAACTAAATTTCCCTCTTGCTTTAATTTGCCTGGATTGCAGCAAAATATTTTGATAAAAAGAATTAGGTCGAATAATCGTGTATGTTAAGCCTGATTGTATTAATAAATTATCTGATTCGGCATGCTGTCTTAAAATTTCAGAGTTCGCATTAGAATCTGCCCCATATCCTGAAAACTTAACTATATGCTCAACGCCTGTTTGTTTAGCAGCTTCAAAAAAAGTTTCATAATAATCCACCGCTTTTTCACTGACAGCAGTCACAATATAAGCTTTTGCAATATCTTCCATAGCTGACTTGATAGAAGCCATATCATTTAGATCTGCCTCAACCAATTCTACAAACTCACTCTGCACATCAACAGCTTTCTCTTTCGAGCGCACCATCGCTTTTGCATAGACTTTTTCTGCAGAAAGTTTTTTTAAAAGCTCTCGACCATTAGTACCCGTTGCACCAGCCACTAGAATTTTTGCTTCACCTTGCATTTTTAATTCCTTTAAATAAAGTTCAAACTCTTTCCCAATACAGATTCATAACACCATCTTGACCACTTAGCTTTATAGGCGGCGTGGTAAGTATTAATTTATCATCACTCAACTCCGCATACCTTGTATGCGTCACTCCCGACCAATTGGGATAAACCGACTCCATAACCCGATGATAAACAACATGTTCTTCGGGGCTATATTCATAGGTTCCGAAATAACAGGTATAACCTTCAAACGCACTTTTCAGCTCTTCAAAGGACCCAGATAAGAAATCATTATCTTTAAACTGAACACGATCCATATTTGACACATGCACCGACATATAACCGTTTGCAAGATAAATTAAAATACCACTGGTATTTTTACCCCACAGATTAATATCTTCACCTGAATCCATTTTTATATCGTAAGAACCCAGCGTCCAGGTACCAACAATTTTATCATTATCAATTACACTCATTTTTATTCCTAATTAGAGGCAACTAAGCTACTTTTCCAGTTAACGTCCTAGAAATTGATTCTACAAACTCAATCTTTTCCGGTATAACGGAACGAGAAAACTGGCCAAGCAGGGTTTTTCTAACCACATTCAAACTTACATTTTCATTAGCGACAATTTTAGCTCTCGCTATGCGCCCCTTATCTTCATCGGGCAAGCTATCTACTGTTACTTCAATAACACCTTCGATACTTTGAATTGCAGACTCAATAGCAACCGGGAATATTTTCTCTCCGCCTTGAACAATGACATTCTTCATGCGCCCGGCAAAAAACAAATCACCAGAGCGCATTTCAAAAAGATCTTCAGTGTGCACATCATTCACTGACCAATCAGGCATAAAAAACCCTTCATCTACCCCATAGAAGTAACCAAGCATACGCGTTGGCGTATTAACAATTAACTCACCCTTGGTTGTTGAAGAATCAGTAACTTTAAAGTCAAGCCTGAGATCAACACCCTTTAATGGCTTACCTAACGGCAATACAGTGCTGACTTCAAGGATGTCACGCTCAAACTTCCATGTTGCAACTCTCGGGCCTGCTTCTGTTAAACCGTATGTTGTGAAAAAGTTACAACTCTCAAATTCATCCATTAAGGCAATAGCCTGCTTGGCATGCAATATATCACCACCTAAAGTCAGAATACGTAAACCGGGAATATTACGTGTTAACGTTCTAGCAAAATAAGGCGTTACACTCAGTGCTGATATGTTTTTGTCAACAATCCAATTTTCATCAATAGCACCTGCCTGCACATGTAAATCCACATGCGCACCTTTCACTAAGCTACCCAATAAATTAGCGACTAAGCCATAGCTATAATAAAGTGGCAATAGCAAACCGACACGATCTTCTCTCTCTAAACCAACTGATTCAGCATGCATAATGGCATTGTTTAATACATTTTCCACTGTGTGCAGAATAGCTTTTGGCGCACCTGTTGACCCCGAGCTAAATATGGCAATATCTGCCTCAGCAGTTTGAGGACTGTGGTAGGCCATACCAACATCATTTTCTTTAAAAATATTCGCATTAGCACCAACATCTTTAATTAATTTGATATCGCTATTATCACCTGCTTTCTCAAACCTATGCTGTATAGCTTTTGAAGATGCATTATCAGCAATAACGGCAAATGGTCGAAATCGATTAACCACCTGACAGGTTTTTTGAATTGGATCATGTGGGTTTGCAACAAAGACGGTGCTTTTATTCTTTAATAAAGCAAATAGCAACACAACGTAGTCGACGCTATTTATCATTCTTAAAAGCACTATCTTTCTATCGTTAATACCAATTAGTTCAAGTTCAGCAGCAACACGACTAACTCTATTGACAAAATCAATACCATTGAGTGATTTTTGCCTATCCGAAATAATGACTTTCTTTACTTTTCCCAGGCTTATTAAGAGGTCCTCGAATTTCACTGCAGTACCTCCGCTTCGAATACAGAAGACAACTTTCTTCTTATTTGACTGAATACATGCTGGGAATCATTGCTAGCAGGATCTGTAGCATCGACTGGGGTAATGAGTACTGATTCAGCTTTATAGCCACCTTCATTCTGGCGCACGACAACGGTTAGAATAGTTCCTGCACTAACGCCATTATCAGCAAAGAACATTGCTGTCGTAATCGTATCATCCAATGCTTCTTGATCTGCGACTATTGTAAAAGCCGAGCCATGGCAACCTAATGCTAACGCAGTATACGTTGCCAAAGTCTGCGGACCTCCCCGAGCAAAAAATCCCTGTCTTGCTGCTTTTTTAGCAATTCCATCACTTATTTTTTTGACATGTGATTCGCAACCTTCTCGATTCAACACAATAATATTAAGCGACTCTAAATTGATATCTTGCTGCATATTTTCGAGAACTGATGTAGCTGAAAAAACAGCAGCTCTCGCAGCTGAATCTGCCCTGACATCCTTACCTTTTAAGTTTTCAGGTACAGGCACAGTATCCTTAGGTGTAGAAAAAGAGCCGTATTTACATTCCAAAGCAGGCATAATAGTTCCCTTATCATTAATAGTTAGTGCATTTTTTCCACAACAACGGCTGAGTTAACACCACCAAACCCAAAAGTCGATGAAATAGCTAATGGCTGAGAGAGTTTTCTTGTTTGACCTTGCATCAACGCAGCCACGTTTAAAGACTCATCTAACTCTGAAAGTCCAGCAGTGCCTGGAGCAACAGCATGTTTTAGTGCCCAACATGCAACAATAGCCTCTACTAAACCAGTCCCACCTAAGAGATGCCCAATGGCACCTTTAGTACCGCTGATAGCGGTATCATCTAATGCCGAGTTAAACACTTTTCGATAAGCTATTGATTCAACCTGGTCATTGAGTGGTGTCCCGCTGGCATGCGCATTAATATAAGCAACCTGCTCAGCGTCACAATTCGCGGCGGTTAAGGCACGAGATATAGCCAAAGATGGATTTTCCCCAGTTTCATCAGGCGCCGTTATATACATAGCATCGCAGGACAAACCAAAGCCGCGTAAGTTATAGGCTTCGTTAATATCAAGCTTCTCTAAACCTTTTTTATTAGCAACGATTGAAAACCCACCACCTTCCCCAAATGAAGTCCCCACACGGTTAACATCGAAAGGCATAGCACGATTTTCAGCCTGAGTACCTAGCGCAAAGTGCTGCATAAGCTTGCCTGGATCGAGGCAATCTGCAGCAATAACACCAATAATGTCGTACTTTCCTTGATCCACTAATATGGATGCAAGCGATAAAACATCAGTGCCACTCGAACAAGCACTCGAGATAACACCTTTAAAGCGGCTTGCTAACTCAGGAAAGTTACTATTAAAAAACGCTGTCATACACCCATAAGGATCGCCAGCAAACTCACCATCTAAATCACCCAAACTGCTTGCACCCAGGATAAGCTCACATTTATTAACATTCTCTGAAAAAGCCACCTCGGTTATGCCATGCATAATCTGATTTAGGCGAGAACCGTCAAGGGCCAATGATTTTATTGAGCCAATTTGGCTATTGCTTTCTGGAAACCAGTCTGTGAAAACATCTTTTGCAGCAGATAAACCAGACTTACCTTCCAATAGGTTTTCCCAGAACTCATTGCCACTGCCCAGACATGTCAACACTTCTGGGTTTACTATATAAGCATCCATGTTTAAGACCCTATTATTAAAGCCAAATGCCATCATAAATACGACGCTTAGCCCTAATTAGGGTTAATTCACCTTTAATTGCAGATGAAAACTTTAAGCCGAATTTATTAGGTTCATCATATAAACGAAAATCTCTTACACGGGCATCAAACTTCATATCTAACGTTTTATTGCCTTCTTTTGCTGTAGCCCAGACAGCAATATCTAATAAACAACCAGGTGGAACAGGATGCCCAAATTCTGATGTTATTGATTTAACGGCTGTAATTTCTTGTCCATTGCCATCTTCTTTTAAAGGAGATGTCATACCAATCAATAGCATAATGCCAACCTGGTTAATATCCTGATTGATGCTAGTTCCAGGATAAACACCTGCATCAGGGAAGTGACCTTCAAACACTGGATCAGAACAAGATACTGCACGGACAGCATGTATCCAACCTTTCTCAAAGTCCCGATCAGCAATCCAGTCAACACTTAACATAGGATGAGTGTGACGCAAGTATGTTTTGCTGTCTGTGTGTGAAATAAAACCGTCTCCTGTACCGCTTAGCTCTAAAACTTGATCAAAACTCAATTCCTGGTTCATTTTAACTCCTGCAATTTATCCATTTTTATTTTTTCACAGCCATCCATATGAGGTAGGGCTGTCGTTATATCTTTTACTTTAGCATTTGAAAGCTTTGTTTTAATATCTTTAGGCAAGGGTATCGACTGTCGACTTTCTATAACGATAGTCACAAGCATTAATTTAACTCTTGCACAAAGAACATCACCTTTCATAAAGTCAAAGGTCAGCGAAAACTTAACACGTTTCGCATCAGAGTCTGACAATACAACATCTATACGATCACCAAAGTGCATAGGCTTGAAGTAATCTACTGAAGAATTAAGCATCGCTACAGAATGCCCTGTATTTTCAAAAGGAAATCCTAAGAACCTAAACCCAGTAAACATAGCTTCTTCGGAGATTTTTAAGTAGTTACTAAAATGTACAACACCATCTTGATCTGTTTCGTGTATATGTACTAGCCTATGATATACAGGCCAGCCTTCAGTCTGAGTAACAATATCAGCAACTAGATTTTTATTACCCTGATCGACCTTAACCAGGGGGTTATCATTTTTAACTGAAACTTCCACTTGAGCTTCTCCTTAGATTAAAAATTTATTAAGAGCCAAAAAACCACTTAACCCCCTCTCCTCTAAAAAACACTATGCGGCCACACCCTCTGGCGCGATAAGACCAATGATGCTGCTAAGAGACTTTAAGTTCTCCGGCGGAACCTTGTCGAAAGAAGCATCAAATTCAAACTCTTCGGTTAGGTAACCACGTAACTCAGTCTGATCCAGGCTATCTAGCTCTAGCTCGTCTTCTAAAGAAAGAAATTCAGCTTGCTCCTTTGCCAGCTCATCCACTAAAAAGCTTCTTAGTTTTGTTTCGATTTCACTTGATGTCATTTTTGTACCCTCACATTTTCATCATGTTGATTAACGTTTTGATGGAAGCTCTATCGATTTGATAGAGCTTCCCGAACTTAAATATTAATTTTTATGACCGTAGTAGTAATACCACCACTTAGGCTTAGGATGTGCATCAATTAGAGGAAATTCTGGCCAGTCATTAAAATCACTTGCTGGTGGGAAGGTTAAAATATTACGACCATTACCACGCATCAGACCATTTTCCTGAGGGATAAAGCGAATGTTACCAAAGCCAACACCTTCACCCCATTGTTCATGAAACATCTCACAGACAAAGATAAAGCTACCATTATCCATAGTGCCTGCTGGGAACAGAGACTTATAGAAAATAATAAGCTCATCTACAGGCTTGCCTCTTTTATTAGTAATTAGAATATTGTAATTACCAAAGAACATAGAAAAACCAGCAGGAGCAAACGTACCCTCTGACTCGCCACCTAATTCATAACCTTGCGGGTCAAGAATATCGATTCTGAAGCCACCATCACGGATCATCCAACCTTCTGGCGGTGTTGTCTTACCTGACATTAAATGTACACGGTACTCAAAATCAGGGTTTACAGTAAACATTTCAAATGCAATACGGTCAGCATTTGCTGGGTCGTCTACGTCAATACCAAAACGTTGCAAAAAGAAGTCTTTTGCTTCTTGACGCAAGTTATAGATTTCCTCGTCAGTGCGTCCCATTACATTCTTTTGAAAGAAATCGCCGTCACAAAACAAACCAGAGCAATTTGTTAAACCTGGACGTGGATTAGCATTATTTGGATCAAATAAGCCAGTACCCATGTATAAAAGCGTTTGATCAAAACCAGCCGGTGTTGTAGCACCTCTTTTTGCCGGCTTGTAATAAGTCGCACTTGCTGAAGCACTTGTAATTGCAAGCACTGCAGAAAGCAGAATCGCTTTTATTTTGTAAGATGTTGTACTCGTATTCATATCTAACTTCCCTATGGTTAAATTAATTTTAATTAACAACTTTTTGATGGTTAGCAGTACATCTAACTAATCATCTTATGTGCCTCCATGCACAACAGCTCCTCTAAACTCTGGCACCCCTGCAAACAACATTCCATTTCAGTATTCCTTTACTGACACCAGAGCAGCATTCCTATGCATAAACCTTTATTGTTTTGAATATATATTCAAAACAAATCTCAAACTTTCTCTCGTATAAATATTTAAGTGATCACCCACTTTAAACATACACTACACGATCTCAAAAAACTTATAAGCGATTATCCTAGCAAGTAAACCAAACTAATCATCAAAATACACATATATATAACAAACAATAACAATCTTTTTTTACAGGCATAAATCATGTAATGAATAATCATTCAAAACAATCATAAATTTTTAACTCAGTATCTTATCCACCTCCGCGATAAGATCTTGCTTATACTCCTGACCAAAACCCAAATCTGAAAATGCATAAATCCCTGATAACATTAGTGCTAGTACTCGCGCCTTATCTTCTACCAAAGAAGTCTGCGATGATGATTTATATTGCGTTGCTAGCATATTAAGCAGGACTAAAAAGAAATCATAGGCTTGACATGGATTCATTGATAGGTACTTACCAATACCAAACAGACCATGTTGATTACCAACCTTTGCTTGCTTTGATCCAGCCAAGTAGTGCTGATTTTGCGCATTAGCAAACAGCTGCTTTATTAACTTATTTGGCGGTATATATTTAACGAAATGCTTGATTATTATATCGATACTATAGAATGCATCATTACTTACCTGATTAGCCAACATAAGACAATTATAATCTAGCGAAGCTTTATTAGTATTTAAATAAGCTGCATTTATATTGGCTGTATTCCCAGCTATTAGCTTGTCTATAACTGTTTTTTCCATATCCCTATTTCTCTAAGTTGAGACTCAATCCTGTTTTGAACACTCAATCAAAACAAAACTAATATTTTGTAATGCTTATTATTTTTAATCGAGTCAATCAAAATTTACTTACAATAATTTTTTGAGCGCGAAAATATCAAACTAAAACAAAATCTACAACAAAAAAATATTCTCATGTTATTTTTCAAGACTCAGTTAGCATTACGGCAACAACTCAAAAATGGATCTGTTTTTTTTATTACATGTTATTACAGACTAAGATTTTATTTTCATCCATGACTTTTATTTATGCACACGCACTAATATCATTCAAAAAAAACACCCGCATGCACAAGCATAAATCATTGGGAAATTTATTCATGCACCAAACACAGAATAAATCTTATCTTTCCTGCACTGCAAAATAACAATCGAATTATTTAGTCCATGATTAAGTTGTGCGCATATTAACTGCGCTTATATTATTGCCACAATTAGCCAAAAGTATGAGCATTTCTTGAATGTTCGCGCTGAGCCAGCGAGAACAGTATCGACAAGATGTAAATTATATTTTTATTACATTATATTTTTATAAAAAGGCTGTTTCTGTTTAGAAATATTTAATTTTTATTCATTTCAAAATGTTCGTTCTTTTTCTAAAAAAACTTTTATGAATTTTTTTTGATAATAGTAAATTGCACTTCACAATCATACGTAAGTGATAACAGATATAGAATATATGATATTCATTTATCCTCATACATACCTAATGTAATGACAAGTAATTCACCTCGCATAAAAAAATAGCAAGAGATTACGTAAAGACTGGCTCTTATTTTTAAATAAATTTAAACGCTAAACACCCTTTCAAAACAATCATTATTTTATACTTCAGAAAAACTAATCGATTAAGATCGATAGACCGTATAGTTTGTAACGCATTTAGCAATGATGATTCATGCTCAAAAGGTTTATCGTTATATATGTAATGTCACTTGAGCGTACTTCTCATATATCACTATGCAGCTTACAGCATAAGAGGTTTAGTATTCGCACCAAACTCTCATGCGATAATATCAAGTCACTTAAAATAGCTTAGATACAAGCTGCCAGCCACTTTACTGAGAAAAAACATTCGTCATACTTTTTCTAGGCAATAATGCCTCGCCACAAACAGCAAAGCCCCTTATAAAAGGGGCTTTGCATTAAAACGTTATTTATTGCTGCGACTTCACGCAGTTCATGATTAATCAATTTATAATAGTAGACATAACATGATTTTTATCAAACGACTATTATGCTTGCTTATTGTTAAGCTGCTTGATCCACAACTTTATGATCTTTGAGTATTGACAAATAAGTTGATGGTTCAGGGCGAATGCGATAATTATCCGTTTCGTATGCCCAAACAATACGGCCACCACTATCAGTGATTATAACAGTAGGAAGAACTGTCTCAGTATCATAACCCATCATATTCATGCCAAAGGGCAAACCATAAGGGTTTTCTATACCCAGAACACGTGCTGCAGCATTACCGGTATCTGTCAAAAAATCAAAGTTGACATCAAACTTCTTAGCTAAGCTTTGAGTGTTTTTATGCGGTTGAGGCGAGATCAAAGCCACTCTGACGCCCAGGCGTTGAATCTGCTGATATTCGGCGACTAACTCTTTAATTTGCGCCATACACAGTGGACACCAGTTACCTCGATAAAAAATCCAAATCGCTGGCTTATCAACCAAAGACATTGAGCTCACTTGTTCGCCTGCTGCGTTTTTAACATTAAACGGCGGCAATGTCTCACCAACACGCAATTTGGCACTAGGCTCACGGCCAAATGTTGAATACCAATACGAATAAAGAAATAAACCAACGGTAACGCCAGCTGCAATCAACAGTGCTGGAAAGCTGCCGCCTTTGGTATAACCCCACAGTGACAATGACAAACCAACAATGGCCAATACACTTAGCAGTGGAAAATGTGCACTTGTGCGTGCCACATTTTGAAACATCATAATTCTGCTAATAACCATCATGATGGGTGCCGAGGTTAGTAGTACCCCCCCCCAACTGAAAACGCTGCCTGTTTGCCATAGCGACCAAGCAGCATAGATGCTCACCATCATTGCTGCCATCATAAACATACTGATGAACATCGATTTAAAAAAATTCATTATAACACTCCTGATATTAACGATTTTGGGTAGCAAAACCTTTTGCAAAAGACCCTGTAAGTAAACTTTTATGTCAGTCAAATTTCCGTATAAATACCCAAGGACACTCCTTAAGTTAAGCAAGTATTTTAGCTTGTTTTAGGTAGATCTCAATATAGTTCTGAATACGCATTCAAAACTTTCATAAATAAAGCAAGGTAAAGCAAGGTGTGAGTGCTAGCGCAAAATGCTTTCCACATGCTCAGCAACCGCACGCAATACAGCACGTTCTGGTCGACCACGCGATAAAACACGTAATCCTGAAAGCAAGCCTAACAATACTCGTGCTGTCTGCCTGGCATTAAGGTCAGCTGAGATTTCCCCTTCTTGCTGGCCTTTTTGTATCATCTTACGAAAAAACTGTTCTGTCACTTCCAAACCATGTGAAACCAGGCGACCTATTTCTTCATCATGCGGTGCTACTTCTAAGGCTGTATTGACTAATAAACAGCCATCGTAATCTGGGTTTTTAAGGGCTTCATCAATGATAAACTCATAGACAGCCACGATTGCCTCAACAGGCGTTTTCTCTTCTTCATACACCTTAAACCAAGAGCGAAACTCGGTTTCGTAGTGCTCTAACGCTTTGATAAACAGACTACGTTTATTGCCATAGGTAGCATATATACTGCCAGGAAAAACCTTCATAGACTTTGTCAGGCTTTGCATAGAAGTCGCTTTATACCCCTGCCTTCTAAAAACCTCCATTGCCTTCGCTAGTGATTCATCGACATCAAACTGCTTTTCCCACGGCATACTGAAACCCCATTATTCTTGAACGCTTATTCTAATTTAAGCAGGTATTGATGGCTAGCATCAACACTTAACTTTTTGTGCACTTTTTTATGCAGTAAATTAAAATAATATTACCTTAAGCAAAAAACAAGTAAAACCCCTTACTGCAGATAATACTCATTCTAAGTAAATAATAGCGTATAAATCAGCTTTTATGGGCTCAAAGAAACATTAATTCCTGATGCTTTTTCATATCTCCCTGGTAGAAATCGTTGTGCCTGCTCTAATACCTGAGCAGGGTCAGCAATCGGTAAAGAACACGCTGTTTCATTACAAATATACATAACAGCCTGTTTAGGCTTCGGATACCTGCCGGGCTTTTCAAAGTGCAAGACCTTACGCGGCTCATACACATCTCTGCCAGCAGCAAATAGTGCTTGTGCCTTTTGATCTGACGGTTTACCAATCACTGAAAACTCAACATAGCCATTAATCAGCAACTCTAATGTAACAGCAAGGTTACCCGTAATTTTACCTTCACGGCGAACAATATCCGGTGCCGCTGACGCTTTGATTGCGCGCTTGGCTTTCTCTTTGAAGGTATCATTCCTAGCATAAATACCTAATAGATAATTAAAGCGCGCTGCCACCGCATTATCTTCCAATGGCTTACGGCGCTGGATAAATTCATCGATACCCTTTGATTCTGAGCCATAAAAACCACCTAATGCTTTATCTTCTAAAACACTTAAGCCCTTCGCCACCGCTTGCGCTGCTTTTAACCAGCGTTTATTACTCGAGACTCGATATAAATCAAGCAGTGCTAAACCAAAGTAGCCTTGAGGGCGCAAATAGGCGATGGCTTCATCTGCTAATACTTGATGGATACGGGTATCTTTAGACACCTCATCACTTGGCTTGTATTGCAATATCCAGCCCGCCTTGGTTTGCCTCTCCTTCAACAAAGCGCTCGCTGCTTGTGAGGCGACAGCCAGGTAGTGAGCCTCGGCGGTGGCCTCGTAGGCTCTGACATAGCCTGAAATAATACGGGCATTGACATCCGTGTAGACAGCATGATCTATCACGGGTAAGCCAATATTGCGCCGCTGGCTATCATCCAATGCATAATACTTATCGGTATTCATACCTTTTGGTAAGCCTGGGATTTTATCTAAGACGTTGGCATAAAACGTCCCGCTTTTGTTTTGCATCCAACCCACTAAAAACTGATCAATATTTTCAATGGACTCTTTAAATAGAGGGTCTTGGGTCAATAAATAGCCCTCTGCAAAAATTTTAAGGGCGGCAGCCTGGCTTTCTAAGCGTTTCTCCTTAGCGGTATTCTCCCAGCGACCAAATGACGCATAAAACATCCCGCCCCAGACCTTATCGACCTGTCGGGTAAAACCATATAAGGTCTTCATCGCTCTCTCTCTGGAGGTTTCGTCAGACTCCAGATGGGCGCGCATCAGGTATTGCTCAACCGGTTCACTGGACTCGATGATTTTACCACCTTTCCAGCCACCCCGTTTATCATCAAAAGAGCGGTCTAGCTGCGTTCGAACCTGGTCTCGAATGTGAGTCAGTGGCGTAGCAATCGCTTTTTCGGGTGCCGCATAAGGTGCTAGTTTGTCTATTGCTAACTCACCTTTTGCATGCCCCTCAATCATCTTTTGCAGAATCGGTAAAAAGCTATCAGGCCGACGACTACCGGCAATGGCAAGCACCTGCTTGGCATCTGGGTTCATAAACGCCGTTGCTGGCCAGGCCCAGTCGGAATAACGCTCGCCAATATTAGGGCGAGCAACACTGTCAACCTGAATAGACACAAAGTGTTGGTTTAACAACGCAATAACCTCAGCATTGGTGAAGGTATTTTCCTCCATCCAGCGACAAGCAATACAGCCTTCATGGCCAACATTAACCATAATCAACTTGTTGTGCTGTTTAGCTAATTTGAAGGGTTCTGCAGTCCAGTCATACCAATGAATACCGGCTGTTGCTGCCACCGCGGGTTTTGACAGTGCCGCGATCATTATCGAAGCAATTATGCTGCTGACAACTAATATCAGCCATTGCTTGTGGTCTATTTTATGCAACATACGGTTCACTCCTAATCTATCTGTGATTATCAGCAATAAATAACACGCTTTGATTATGTTTACGCACAAAGGCAAGAATTGGATATGAACTTACAAAAAATGACTGGCTTACACCTGACACTTAATCTCACAAGGCAATTCGCGTTGATATTGCTAACATCCCTCTGCCAACGTCTGCGCTGTATGATAAGAATAAATGCTTACTCGATTCAATAGCTGATCAGGCGTAAAAAAGCAAAGCGGGGCGCACAATATTACACCACTGGTTTTGAGGGCTGTTATGGGTGCTTAGCGTTTAGGGGGCTAGATCTCCAGGCTGTTAAAGCGCTAAAAACCAATAAATTACACTTTAGAAAAAAGCCAAAGATACTTTTTCTGTTAGCATCATCAAAGGCTTTTATATTGAACTTTATTCATTATTGCTGCCATGCCAAAACACGTACTTTATAGCGCGCGCTCACTCGCAAATACCCTTATCGCTTTGCTCAAGATTGTATTGATACTCGTTAAACCTTGTTCTCGTTCTACCTTGAAAAAATAGCTGCTGAAAATATTGCCTTAAAGCAACAATTGCTTGTGCTTAATCGAGGCCGAGCCAGATCACCGCAGTTAACCACGACTGATCGCTGGGTCTTTGCACTTAGCTCATTATGAATCACACCACAACGCTTAACGCGTATTGCCATTGTGCTTAAACCTGCCACATTACTTACGTTTCATCGCTGCTTGGTTAAACGCAAATACCAGCGTTTGTTTGGTAACACAACCTGCAAACCAGGCCCTAAAGGACCTTCTCAAGAACTTATCAAGCTTATTTTAGACATCAAACACCGCAACCCACACTATGGCTGCCCTAAAATCGCTGACACGATCAATAGCACGTTTAGCCTTAACATTAATAAAGATATTGTGCGCCGTGTTTTGCAGCAGCACTTTAAACCCAAACCACATAACAAATGACCGTCTTGGTTAAGCTTCTTAGGGCACACTAAAGATAGCTTATGGGCAGTGGATTTTTTTCGTTGTGAATCGATAACGCTTGAATCACATTGGGTAATAGTGGTTATGGACCAATACTCTCGACGTATTATTGGTTTTGCAGTGAGTGCGGGCCACTTAAATAGGCCTACGATATGCCGCATGTTCAATTCTATTATTAAGCAACATCAATCACCGGACAAACTCAGCTCAGATAATGACCCTTTATTTCAATACCATCAGTGGCAGGCAAATTTGCGTATTCTTGAGATAAAAGAGATCAAATCCTTGCCTTATATTCCGTTATCGCATCCCTTTGTGGAACGGTTAATTGGCTCGATACGGCGAGAATTGCTCGATCAAACCTTATTTTGGACTGCAGCCGATTTACAGCAAAAGCTCGATAGTTATAAGGATTACTACAATCATACGCGGTCGCATCAGGGTATTGATGGACTTATTCCAGCCCACAAAGCCGATAATGTAACCAAAACACCAGCTTCGCTCACTCACTATCATTGGCAAGCGCATTGCCGGGGGCTTTTTCATACACCAGTTTCGGCTTGAATTAACAATTCGCCAGGGACACCTTATTTAATTAAGTTTGTTTATTCATAAAAAAACAAGCAGCAAAGTAGCAAAGTAGCAAAGTAGCAAAGTAGCAAAGTAGCAAAGAAAAATTGATTATTGTTGCTATTAGAAAAAACATCAATAATTAGATGCAGATAGATATTTTGATATTATCTCAACTTAATCAGCGCCGAAAAACCAATAAAGATTAATATTTATTTACTATAAAAAGGCGTTCATTAAAAATGATTATTTTAAAATTATTTTTCTTTAACGCTTATTGGGTATGAGATTATTAACGGTATTAACAAAGCCATAGCAACTAAGCTATTAACATAGAGTGCTTCACTAACATTATTAAACAAGGAAAACACCGTATCACCAATATACCAAACCATAATCGCCGCTAGCATAGCAAACCATGTTGTATTCTTAGGGTTTGAAAAGTAGTTATTTACCAACGTTAAAAATAAAATACCCCAGCTCGCAACGGTTGGTCCAAATAAAGCAATAACATAACTCGCTTGAGCAGCAATGTTTTCTGGCAATTGTAATCCAGAAAACATCAGCTTGACTAACATTGTTTGAACAGCAGGTATACTTGCCAGAAAAGGCAATAGAATCCCCAGCACAATATGAGCAACCGCGAGTAATTGCAAAACAATTTTAGAGATAGCGACTTTTCGTTTACTTAATTGCATGTTGCATACCGCCCAATTTATTGACATAAGACACTCAAGCCCCAGAAAGCAGCTCTTTTACCCAGACAAAAACTGTATCACATATGGTAAAAAAAGTAATAAAACTTGGATTTTGCTTATTTACTATCAACCTGAATAAGCCGCTCAGCTAACATATCACCCTCTATTTCAATCAAGTAGCGCTATAAATAGCAGGTATAACAAACCCGATGATTGCTCTGTATCAACCACCGCAGAGACTGTTATTTTTAAGTCATTACTCGAAGCGCTGTATAAGCGATTTTTCAATGATGACTCTGCGCAATAATTTTAGAAAAGACTTTTAGTACCAAGAAAAACTAATACCTAGCAAGACCTAATAGCGAGCCAGCCAACCAATTATCGAAAAAAAATGGTAAAAACAGGTCGTTTATCATCGTAGTAGAAGCTTGATTGCTGAAATAAAGCATTGTTACGCAATCAGTTGATAGCCTTATTTTATTAATTTACGCTATTTTATTTTAACACTTTCAAAAGACTACCTTTTCTATAGACACCAAACCCTGGGTGTTAATAAATATCAGACAAGGCTTTAGCTACTGCGTGGAAAGTGCTTAGCGTAGACTCTCATTGCTTTGCTGTAATAGCATTGTACTAGCGAGGGGGTGGATCATAGTAGCCAGTAGCGTATTTACCTCAGCTTGGGTAATTACCTGCCTGTTTATATTTCCCAAAACTCTTCGTGTTTTTTATCAAACAGCTATTCAAGCGAACAATTTACCAAACGTAGAGTAAAACACGTTTGCTTGTTTAAAGCTGACACCTTGGAGGGATAGAGTGAATCATTATCGACAAACATTTAAAACCTATATAGCAATAGCTTGTAGTAGTCTATTGCTATTTTTTTCATCGCTGACGTATGCACAGTTTGGCTCAGCACCATTCGTACCACCCAATGGCCAAGTGCTACTCACTATTGGCCAAGACGTTGATAGCATTAATGGTTATGGCAACAGTGGTGCCCACCCTACGCCTGGTGGTGTTGTTGGTTATACTGGTGTAGATGACCTAGCAGGCCTGCAAGGCGATGGAGACTGGGGCGCTGGCCGAAACAACTTAGTGCAATTGGCCAACACTTACCCTAACAGTACGGTTATCTTAGGTGTTGCCATGAATGGCCAAACCGGTGCCGTTGCTAATGGTAGCCTGGATGGCAATATACAAACAATACTGGATGTACTGGCAAGCTTTAATCGTCCAACCTATTTGCGTTGGGCTTATGAGGTTGATGGCCCCTGGAATGGTCATGATCCAGGTCAGCTTGTACAAGGCTTTCGTCGTGTTTATAACATGATTCAAAACAGTGGCTATGGTGATAATATCGCGATGGTATGGCAGCTTGCTTCATGGTGTGGTGGCACCCATACGGGTCAGCCTATTGAAGCCTGGTGGCCAGGCCCTGAGTTTGTCGACTGGATTGGTTTATCATATTTTTCTCCACAAAACTGTGGCAATAGCGCCATTAATACGGCCGCTAACTTTGCCAGGTCACAAAGCAAACCACTTTTTATTAGTGAGTCAACACCGCAAGGTTATGATATCAGCACGGATGACCCAATAACGTTTATCGGTGATGTTTGTGGCCCTGCCGCCCAAAACAGAACATCACAACAAGTTTGGAATGAATGGTATGTGCCTTTCTTTAATTTCATTAATAATAATTACAGCGATATTGTGCGCGCAATCACTTATATTAATGCCAACTGGAATGCGCAGTCTCGCTGGAGTAACTGTGGCGAAGGTTACTGGGGAGATAGCCGTGTAGAATCGAATAGCACGATTCAAAGTAACTGGCTTTCACAAATTAATGGCAGTCGCTGGCTACATGGCAGTTCTTCTCTGTTTAATACATTAGGTTTTGGCAGTGGCCCTAACCCACCACCGCCACCGCCTCCACCACCTCCACCACCACCGGGCGGCTCACAACAGATTGAAGCTGAAAACGGCCAAATTCTGGGTAATGCCTCGGTTTATAATGATGGCCCGGCATCTGGCGGCCAAGGTGTTGCGTTTCTAGATACGGTGAATGCCGGTGTACAATTTAATAATGTACCTGCAGCGGATACAATCACAATGCGCTACGCATCGCAAAACACAGGTGCATTATCGGTCACGGTTAATGGCTCGAATGTGGGTAGTATCAACTTCACCTCTAATGGTGCATGGACAGGCTCATACTCTGAAGCCAGTAGTTCTATTAGTATACCGGCAGGTTCAAATGTACAAATAATCAATTTAGGCGGCGGCGATGTTGCTGCCAATATTGATTGGGTGAGCTTTAGCGGCGGCTCTAATCCACCACCGCCACCACCACCACCACCGCCACCACCGCCACCACCACCACCACCGCCACCACCGCCACCGCCACCGCCACCGCCACCGCCACCGCCACCACCACCACCACCACCACCACCACCGCCACCGCCACCACCACCACCACCACCACCACCACCACCGCCACCACCACCGCCACCACCACCGGGTGGCTCACAAATAGAAGCTGAAAACGGTCAGATATTGGGTAGTGCTTCGGTCTACAGTGATGGCCCAGCATCTGGTGGCCAGGGTGTTGCTTTTCTGGATACGGTAAATGCTGGCGTACAGTTTAATAATGTGCCTGCAGCAGATACGATCACGATGCGTTATGCTTCGCAAAACTCCGGTGCATTATCGGTCACGGTTAATGGTTCTGATGTTGGCAGCATTAACTTCACATCAAACGGTGTTTGGACAGGCTCCTATACTGAAGCCAGTGCATCAATCAATGTGCCAGCTGGCGCTTCAGTACAAATAGTCAACCTCGGCGGCGGTGATGTTGCGGCCAATATTGACTGGGTTAACTTTAGTGGCGGCTCTAATCCACCACCACCGCCACCACCACCACCACCACCACCGCCACCACCACCACCGCCACCACCACCACCACCGCCACCTGGTGCATCATGTATTGACCTCAGTAATACCAGCCCTTACTCTGGCAACAATACAGGCACCTTTAATGCTGATGAGTGTAGTATTAGCTTAAGTGGTAATATTTGGCGCATCACCAATGAAACCTTTGTTATCACGGCCAGCAGCGTCATTACATTTGAGTTTACCGCCAATGGTACAGGTGAAATTCATGGTGTTGGCTTTGACAGTAATACTGGCGCAAGCAGTAACCGTATCTTTAGATTAAGCGGCAGCCAAGGTTGGGGAATCGCTGACTTCACTTATAACGGTGAAGGTGAAACCGAGGTTATGACGATACCTGTTGGCCAGTACTATACTGGCAACAGCATGCGTTTTGTGATTGCTAATGACAAAGATAATGGCACTGCTAACAATACAACAGCCGTTAATAATGTCATTTTAAGTGATGGTGAGTAATTAATACTTTTATAAAAAATATTAATTATCGAGCTTTAGCTTGAATTGAAGGGGAAAGATGAGAAACCGTCTTTCCCCTTTTTTAATTAAAAAAGGGGCAAATCTTTTACCTGTTACTATCAATCGATATCAAAACCATCAGGCTGAGGAAATAATGTTCTACCAGAACCAAAATTTTCCAAACCTGTCGTTTTAATCGCATCATTTGGCATTTTCAACAAAGGCACATAATTAGGGTGTTGATGTTCTCGATAAGCTGAATTATCTGCCCGATTAAAACTGGATATAATGACTCTGCGCTCGATAGCAGAATCATTACCTTCTGAGCAATGCAGTGTATTACAATGAAAAAACAGTGCATCACCTGCCTGCATCTCAGCATAGATACGCTTATGGATTTTCAGTACTTCATTAACACGCAGCATATCAGCACCTTGCTGATGCTGATTGAGTTGATGATTAATACGTCCCATTTTATGACTACCTTCAATAAGCTGCAAACACCCATTATCTTTTACTGAAGGGCTCAAAGCCACCATCACACTGGCCATATTAGGATAAAGCATGCCATTATCATACCAATAGCCATAATCCTGATGCCAGTCCCAATTCCCTTTAGTATTTGGATACTTTACATTTAGCTTTGAGTGATAATGATAAACTTCACCATCTAATAGGGTCTCGAGCGCATTCACCATACGCTCACACCTTACCAAGGCACCAAAGATATCATCGCCTGCTTCATTCCACAGCGTTAAGTTAACGATATCACCTTGCGCATCTTTTAGTCGTATACTTTTTGTTGCTAAATCAGGCACGCTATCAACAGCCTGGTTTAATAACGCGACTTCTTCCTTGTCTAAAAAGTGCTCGACTTTAAGATAGCCATTGTCATCAAATAGCTGTTTTTGCTGCAAACTCAACATATTCTTAATACCTTAACAAAATTGATAATATGTATAGCTCCAAATTACTCAGCGATACTCTATCAACCCTTATTATCAAGGTCAAAAGCTATTTAAAACAAGCAAGCCCAATACGCGATCAGGCTTGCTTGCGTTTACCATCATACTTATCAAGACATTGGATTAACGACCTCGTTTGGCCAATGTTTTTTCATCTGAGGTATTTTCATTTTTTTCTAGACAATCTAAGCATACCTGCTTTTTATTAGTAGCAAGCGGTATCACCTTAAATAGTGGTTTAGATACCGAGTTAGCACGACAATCTGTTGCAAAACCTAATTTATCAAGATCAGTTTCAATATCATTGCACATCGATTGATAAGAGCAGTTATTATCGTTACAAACTCTAAAGCGCGGTGTAGCTAACTCATCATTACGCACAATACCAGCCAACATAAATTGCGGTGACTTTAAATATACACCACACAGTTGCCGTAAGTGATTCTCAGAAACCGAGTCAGAACTGACAGTCGTCTTATGTAAATCATCAACACCAAATAAATTAGCAATCAGCTTACTCTCACCAGGTGGTGGCTTCGTTACAAATTTACTAAACACTTGAAACCGGCCACCTGACTCTTGCGGTTTAGGATAGCCACCATAGATAGGCTCCTGTATCAACCAATCTTTCATGGTCAATACAAGCTCGGCCAGCGTTAATGGGTCTTCCGGGTGCTCCGCATTGAATTCATCAATTGCCGCGATGAGTTTTTCTATCCAATCATTACCACGTTGCGGGCAATCGCCATAAGTGCCATCCCAGTTTAGCAAGGCCTGAAAATCAACATCTTTTGACCCATTATCCACGGCTGAAAGATATTGCCCGATAGCTGCACTTAAATCGCGATTCGGATAGCTATTATTAGGAAATATTTTTGGGCTAGGCCAATCTAAAGCTGAACCTATCGACTCAAACAATACATAGGGCGAGTAACGATGCACGATATCACCCACGCCATTATAACGACAATCTGCTGATGGGTCTGCGTAATCAAGCTCACCGGGCACAAAGCGCCCTGCAGCACCACCACGATCATCGTTGCCCACAAGTTGGAAATCGTCAATCGGCTCACGATCAGGCCTGTCATCACGACTATAATCAACACGACAAGACTCAGACACCACAAAAGGGTCAAATAAAGCTTGCAACTCATAAGGCCCATTGGCATTTGAAGCAATAGGTGCCATACGATTAAAAAACCTCGTCTGCAAAATAGCGACTATAAGCTCTTTTAACGACCAATCATTGGCAATAAAAACATCTTCAGTTAAATGTTTATGCAAATGCATTTGGCTGCCATTACGCGAATATTGATTAGCGATCGTTAATGGCTCACCCATAATTTGTTCCCAAACATTCTCCACTATACTGGCTGCGACAGTATGTGCATAAGCGACTTCACCTGGAATACTATTACTGGCGTCGGCTGCAGGTAAATTAGTATAAGGCAAGCTTTGATAACCTTGTTGTAGATGGGTATCTATTTCATAGGGACTTAAGTAATCTGAGCTTAAGCCAGCAAAAAAAGCAGGAATGGCACCTTGCTGTGGAACGCCTGCTACCGAAGCGCAATCGGTTGACATGCCCCAAGGCCCAAAGCCATTAGCCGGTTCTTCCCAGGCAAAAAAGTCGGTACGAAACATGGCATAGTGTTTTGCCTTTGTCTCTGCAATAAACGCACTTGCAAAAGGCCCACTGGCCAGCGCGGTAGATATTGCCTCGACTTGCGCACCACTTAAATCAATACCCTGCATTACGGGTACGGTAGCGAGTTTATCTTCAATAAGCGCAGCACTGGCACCTAATACTCCGGGCGCAGAAGCACCTTGTCCATCTGCCCCATGACACGCAGCACAACTTGCTTGGTAATCGCCATGGGCGATATTGCCACCGCCCATGCCACCCATAAAGCTATCAAAAATGGCCAAATCCATCGTCGCATACATCGGGTGGGTACGATCGCCTATACCGGTTGTTGAATAGGTACTGTTATGACATCCCATGCATTCTAAATCTCGATTTAAATAAATCGCATTAAACTCTTGCCCCAACTCCTGACGGCGCTCAGCCTCTGTACGCATGGACGGACCAGGTGGTTTTGAACCCAATACAAATAAATAGCCTCGGTAAGCAGGCAACAAGTTGTCGAGTTGTATTGCTGAATATAACAGGTCATAAAAATTAAACGCTCCGGCATAATTAGCCCCTATACCGTTATCTCTTACAAAAGCCGCTAACTCACTGCCATCCTGTGGCACAGCAACTTCCTGATCGAGCTGCGCTGGCTGCGAAAACATTGGGCCGTTGAAACAATCGGCTAACTGCGCACCGGTTGACTCTCGCTTGGCGTGGAGGTGATCAACAATAAGCGCTGTCCATACCTGATTAAACTCGGTTTGTTCCATTAGTGCTCTGACCACAGCCTCACGGCCATGCAAAGCAATAATATCGCTAAGTAAGTTGACTTCTAACATGCCCTTCGGCTTACGGCCGAGTAGCTTAGGCAATATTTGCTTCACAAACGCTTTATCCCCATTATCATCGACTAAAGGCATCGGCGGTGCCGTACCCGCCAAAGCGGTATGGCCGATAGCCGCTGTGATAAACATTGATAATATAAAAGCAATCTTTTTCATAATGGTCTCCATATTCATCGATAGCCAGCCTACAATGACTTGTAGCTACCCAAGCCGTTACTCACGCCCAGCACTTTATGCTTCAGGTTGTTATAAATTTCCTGATCATAAACACCTCCTGGATTCACTTGCGCGCTAAACTCATCACCAACGGTAAAATTACCAGGTGCTAAAGGATCGACTCCGGCTGCCATCAAAGCGGCAGCATGAATATCGGTTGGCGTAAATGGATTGACTGCGACAGCACTATTCAGGTCATCACCATCTTGGCGAATGCCACCGCTAATTCCGCGACTGGTAACAGGACCACCGATTAATAAAGCAACGGTAGCATGCGCAAAATGATCACGCCCACAGGAGTCAAAGTCTCCGCTGGTATCGATATGTTTTTCTGGGTTGATTGATGGCGTGCGGTTAAATTCAGTATGCAAAACAATCATGGTTTTATTGAGGTCTATCTTAGGCCAATCATTAGCCTGTACAAAGCCACCATCATTGCCACCACCATTGCCATTGGCTGGTAGCGCGATATTGTCTGCAAGGCTCTTTAACATATTGAATAAATGCACCGATGTCATTTCAACCACATTTTTATTACCACTACGATGATGTCCATCGTAAGGCGTGCTTGAATCACGTAAGCCGCCAATATTTAAACCACCGTCAATTAATGTGATATGCTTCGCGCCTTCTGCAAATAACTTGGCAGCCACTTTGACTGAACGCAAACTGGTATTGCTCACACTCCCAAAATTATGGCCATCGGCATAAGCACAAGGTGATACTGAGCCTGCTAATAATGTATTACCACCCAAAATATCATCGAGTTCCTGCGCATTTGTTAAATAAGCCGCCGCTGAATCATAAACACTAAAATCTGCAGCACGCACCGTATTACCACTACCCTGCCAACGCAAGAGATCCTGATACTGACTGCGAATATTCTCAAATACCGCATCAGCTTCACTACTCACGTCAGATCGCGCTAATAAATCACCAATAGCATTGCCCACTTTAAGCCCTAGAGGTCGGGCGCTCCCAGGATGTTGACCTAATGCCACTGCTTGATTCATAAAATACTGTCGTCCAAGATGATTCGGCGCTAAGGCGTAGGCATAGGGAATGGATAAGGGATCGGGCTGCCCTTGATGATAGCGTTGTATCGCTGCCCCTAAACTGGCACCACGAGGACTGCCAAAGCGACGACCGGTTAAGGTGCGATAACCTGCAAATTGATGTAAGTCATCGGTGTGCTGAGTAATAACCATGCGGCAACGATTAAAAATATCATCACGCCACAAAGGTGCTGTGGCCGGCCCCCAGCTTATTGGCGTATTATTACCTGCACTATTATCATGGCCAAATAGCTGCGTGGAGGTACTGGAGTTCGGCGCCCCAGGACAATTGGACCAATTTAAATTGCTGACAAACTCATCCAAGCCTCGCCAGTTTTTATCACCGTTGTTGCCATCATGGGAAACCCAAAGGTTCTCCCATTGTGAGCAACCGCCTGGCAGAAAAACTTCTAAGATATTATATTCCTCTAAGCCAGTCACACTTGCAGGTAAAGTGCCCCATGGGCTTGCCGCCCGAAGAATACCTGGAAAACTGCTCAGTGCTAGCAACCCTGCTGAACCGCTCAAAAATTTTCGCCTATTCATTGTATTATCAGACCTCCGTTAAACTGCTTTTGCAGCATGTGCATAGATAGGTGCCGATAGAATAAAAAACAGGCGTGATTTGAACGTGAATACTCACCGATACTGAGTAATATTTTGCGAATATCCTGAGCTTTCAAGGAACTGATGAATGACTGCCTAGCCAATTTTGACTGATGTTGTAAGGTACAATCAGCAATTAGTATGATGTGCTGCCGTAATTACTAAAAATCAATCATTATTCAGTATGATTTTTGTAGGCCTAGGCAACAAAAATGACTTTATTTATGTAATTTATGCCGCAAGGCATAATGCAGCACTCTGCTCTGATGGCTTATAAAAACAAAGCGCCAAACGATATAGCTTGACGCTTTATTTTACAGTTTATCGGAATACTGAAGAGTCTTTAGTCTATATTCACCCCCAACGCTTTGGCAACACCCGCAGCATAGGCAGGGTCAGCTTTAGCGCAGTTGGCAATATGTCGCTGCTGCACTTCAAGGCTCGCCCCCCCTAATGAGCCCGCAGTATTGTCAAACAGCACTTGTTGCTGCTCTGGCGTCATTAAGCGAAATAAATCACCAGGCTGTGAATAATAGTCCTGATCTTCGCGATGATCCCACCGAGCTGCTGCACCGGATAATGACAAGGGTGGTTCTGAGTAATCCGGCTGCTCTTGCCATTGGCCTGCACTATTTGGCTCATAGCCAATGGTGCTGCCAAAATTGCCATCGACCCGCATGGCCCCATCACGGTGATAACTATGCACAGGGCAACGTGGTGCATTCACCGGAATTTGCTGATGGTTAACACCTAATCGATAGCGTTGCGCATCACCATAGGAGAACAAACGACCTTGCAGCATTTTATCTGGCGAAAAGCTAATGCCAGGCACAACATTGGCTGGGTTAAAAGCAGACTGCTCTACTTCAGCAAAGAAGTTTTCTGGGTTCTTATTAAGCTCCATCACACCCACATCAATCAAGGGATATTCACTATGCGGCCAGACTTTCGTTAAGTCAAACGGGTTAAATGGTGACTGTTCTGCTTGTTCTTCCGTCATTACCTGAATCTTGAGTGCCCATGAGGGGTATTCACCATTATCAATTGACGCCAATAAGTCCCGTTGATGACTTTCACGATCTTTACCAATTAAGGTTTCAGCTTCGGCTTCCGTTAAATTTTTAATACCTTGCTGAGTTTTTAAGTGAAATTTAACCCACACCCGTTCATTATCGGCATTAATCATGCTGAAGGTGTGACTACCATAACCATTCATATGGCGATATGTTGCTGGAATACCGCGATCACTCATCACGATAGTGACCTGATGTAATGCTTCAGGCAAAGATGTCCAGAAATCCCAATTATTCTGGGCACTGCGCATATTGGTACGTGGATCTCGTTTCACAGCATGGTTTAAATCCGGGAACTTAAGGGGATCACGCAAGAAGAATACTGGCGTATTATTACCAACCAGATCCCAATTACCTTCTTCTGTATAAAACTTAACCGCAAAGCCACGAATATCACGTTCAGCATCGGCAGCACCTCTTTCACCCGCAACGGTTGTAAAGCGGGCAAACAGATCGGTTTTTTTGCCGATTTCCGAGAAAATTTTGGCACGCGTGTATTGCGTGATATCGTGAGTCACTGTGAAAGTACCATAAGCGCCAGAACCTTTGGCATGCATGCGCCGCTCTGGTATGACTTCACGATCAAAGTGAGCCAGCTTTTCCAAGAACCAGACATCCTGTAGCAGCTGTGGCCCTCTTGGCCCAGCAGTCATAACATTTTGATTATCTGCTACTGGGCAACCTGCAGCCGTGGTTAACTTCTTCTTCATGGGTCTATCTCCTCTGAGTCGAAACTGTGTATTGAAGTATCTGTGAAGAAGCATAATGGTTTGCGAATAATAAATGAAATTGATTGTTTCAATAAAATCAATTCATTATACCTATCATAAGAAATATAATTATTCTCTTTTAAAATCAACAAGTTAAGAAAATCCCTTGGGGCTTATAACAGCGGTTTATCGAGATGTTGGCCTAGCTAGCACTGTCTTGCGATATTCGGCAGAGAATCTATCAATATCGAAATAGCCCCAATGACTTAAGCACTAATAATAAAGTCTTTTGTGACTTGATTAAGTAAGTCTTTGCCCTGCTCATAATCCTGAACATTCTGTAACGTTGTCTTGGCAATATTATCCAAAGCTGTTTTGGTGAAAAAGCCCTGATGTCCGGTGATAATAACATTAGGAAACGTTAGCAGGCGTTGGAAAGTATCATCACTGATAATGCGGTCTGATAGGTCCTCAAAAAACAAGTCGCTTTCCTGCTCATAAACATCCAGACCTAAATAACCAAGCTTGCCCGATTTGATTGCCGCGATAGCAGCTTGTGTATCAATAATTGCACCACGGCCAGTATTAATCAGCATAATACCGTGTCGCATTTTCTCGAATGCAGCACTATCAATTAAATGATGTGTTTGCTGATTAAGCGGACAGTGCAGTGATATAATATCTGACTGAGAATAAAGCGTCGACAATTCAACATATTCAACACCCATTGCAACACATTCATCATTCTGCTCAATATCAAATGCTAACAGCCGGCAGCCAAACGCTTGCAAAATACTGGCAACAATTGAGCCTATCTTACCTGTCCCTATAATACCTACAGTACGTTGATGTAACTCCATCCCCAATAATCCCTGAAGAGAAAAGTTACCATCTCTAACGCGATGATAAGCTCTATGTGTGTGCCGACAGAGACTTAAAATTAATGCCAGTGTATGTTCGGCAATTGAATGTGGTGAATATGACGGTACTCGAACGATTGTAATACCTAATTCAGCAGCGGCAACTACGTCCACATTGTTAAACCCTGCACAACGTAGTGCAAGCAGCTCGGTACCCTGGTTTTTCAGCGCTTCTAATACTGGCCTGTTTAGCTCGTCATTTACAAAGACACAAACACCAGGGTAATCAATAACAGCTTTTACTGTTTCCTCTGTTAAACGCGCTTCAAAAAACCGCAAGTCATGATTATATTCAATATTATTGGCTTTAAAAAAACGCTCATCATAAGGCTTGCTACTGAAAACAGCCAGTTTCACTTATATCACCTTTGATAGGCTTTGCTTGTTAAATTAAGTATTTACTCTGGTTGCTAACACATCACACCTTGCACGGTTTAAAACACCATTAGCGACTGAACCAAGTAATAGCTGGACACCGTGCTTACCATGCGAGCCTAATACAATAAGATCAATATTATTTTCCTCCGCATGATTAATGATTTCATATTTAGGTACACCAACAACCAACTCAGACTTAGGCGTGCCTAGCTTGTAGGTTTCCACTAACTGTTTCAATTGCCACTTAATCTTATCGATCACTTCTTTTTCAAATGTATTAATAGGTGCCTCGTAGATAGGTACACGATTTGTCACATGAATTAACGATAGTTCAGCCTCACACTTATCGGCTAAATCTTTCGCCCGCAAAACAACCGGTTCAATATCTGGCATAAAATCGACACAAACCAATATCTTGTTAATATTAGAACCAACATCATGATTTTTTACCACATAGACATCACACTCGGATTTTTGCAAAACAGCACTTGCAGTAGATCCCAGCAAAAGATCCAATGCATTGCGATGGTGGCTACCTAACAGAATCAAGTCTTTATTTTTCTCTTTTGCAGTTTCCAGGATTTTCGTTTCTGGATAGCCATAACATATGTGTTTGTCATAGTTACTCAAACCTATCTCTTTTGCTGCCTGGTCTATAAATTCTTCACTCTTTTTTTCCATATCCTTGAAATTGAATTGAGGCATATACGGTGCCAAAAACCCATAGCTTGGGAAAAGCAGATGCTCCTCAATAACATGCATTAAAGTAATATGACTTTGATAAGTTTCCTGAAAAATTTTTGCCTTTTTAAGAATAGCTTTGGCTTCTTCACCATAACCGACAGGAACTAAAATATTGCTATAACTTTGTAACATTTTTGCCTCTCTTGAATTATAGATTCACACTCTTGCAACTAACACATCACAAGGCGGCTTACTCAACAGGGTACGACTTAAGCTCCCGCTGAGAAAAGTGCCAATAGCAGTACGCTCATGTTTACCAAGCGCCACCAAATCAATTGACTTCTCAGCGACTATGTTTAAAATTCCCTGCAATGGCTTTTCGTTCATAACAATAAGCTGCACACCATCGAGTTCAGTTTCACCTAATACCTGCCTGACTTCCTGCTCCAGTTTATCTTTCAATTCTATCGTTGTTACTTGTTGATAGCTTTTCGCTTCGGCAGGAGATAAAAAAGGGCCATTAGCAAAGTCAGGAAAGTGTACTACTGTGATAGCTGCTGATGGCGCTAATACCTTTATGGCCTTGAGTGCCTTTTGTGATGCCGCCGAAAAATCCGTCGCTATCAATACGTTCTCATAAGGCGCGACAACATTGTTTTTGGCCAGCAAGGTAAGACCACTGTTATAACGAGACACGCGATCAGCGGTCGTACCAACAAAGAGTTCTAATGATTGTTTCCGGTGCATACCTAATATGGTGCAAACAGCTTCACTATTATTAGCAAATTGCACTATTTCCATATAAGGTTCACCACTAATGATATGTATTTTACTGTGGCTTATCTGCTCTTTTGTTAACGCTTCCTGCATAAACCCCTTGAGTTGGCTCTCAGCCATTGATCCAATGGTTTTGAGCAGACCATGATGATAGCGATCATCTATTACATGCAAAACATTCAACTCAGCATTCAAGCGATGTGCTAAATCAGCTGCGCGCTTTATTGCAGTTAAGGTATATTGTGACAAATCAACAGCTAATACGATTTTTTTCATAGCATCATGCTCTCTATTTCACACCATTGATGACTATCATAAAGCATGTGATGATAAGGTTTTTGATCTATATCAAGTAAGCTGCTTGCAGACATACCCAACGTTAACGCTGTAATAGGCTTACAATATTGTGGCTAAAATTACCTGAGCAGCCCCCAGCTGGCTCAATAATTTGGGGTTATTGGCCATTGTTTGCAATGATAGCCACGGGGTTAACACAGAACAGAAAGATATCAATACAATGATGATAATATTACAGGTAATCAATACCTTAGCCTTGTGTAAGCAAGCTAAAGCAAACACCCTAGCTAACCATTTTGGTCCACAACAGCGCTAACGATGACTTAGCCAAAACCGCTGTTGTACGAATAGATACGCAATTAGCGCATAATGACCTGGGTTTGAGCCATGCTAATACACGCCTATGAACCGGTAGCAGGGCTTAGTATAACAATACTGATAATATGATACTTTAATGTGCTTGCTTAGCAGACATTTTCAAGCAATCTTGACGCCAGCAACAATGTCCTTGATCGCAATCACCTGCATAGGCGGTTGCAAAACAATCGAAGTTACCCTCTTTACGTTGAATAAAGCGCACTAAGTTAACTTTATTTAGCTTTCCAGGCTTGATGCCACGGTTTTTTGCCAGAGCGTAAATTTCTTTTACATTCATAAAAACTCTCCTGAGAAATAGCTTATTTTTTAAGCGTCCTAAAATATTTACACAGAAAATCATTAACTTATATCCATATTAGACTAATGATTAATAGGCGTGATACTCATTGATGCGAGCAGGGTCAATCATACTACTGAGGACCAGCTAAACAATTACGCTTGTCTCCTGACTCTTAATATAGATTATATTACTTGTTTTAAAAAACAGCTATATTTTTATCAGGCAAGAACGCAACAGATGGCCTTCCAGGCTAGACTCTCAGATAGCACGCAAATAGTAATATCTTGGTAACATAATACAAACCTATTAATTGAAGTGCGATGCGATTCAAGCAGTCAGATCAGCAGCACT
Source organism: Gammaproteobacteria bacterium (assembly GCA_965230615.1). Lineage (GTDB taxonomy): Bacteria > Pseudomonadota > Gammaproteobacteria > HTCC5015 > HTCC5015. The sequence continues at coordinate 4,461,621 of OZ246012.1, read as the reverse complement.
TCTCATATAAACCTACTCAGCCAATAATACTGTTTGCATATGATTTTCCATAGCGAGAGCACGAAATATAGCTTTGCAATGTATTTTTTCCTACAACTCTCCTGATAAGTATGACTCTTAGTCATGCTCTTACTCTTACGTTTTTTGGCAATACGCATTAGCATCTGTTTATACGGCAAGCTTGTATCAGAGACAAGATTTACAGTGACATTCGCTATGGGGTAGAGTTTAGCTGGTGCTGCAACAATTCATCGTGCACCATATAGCATCATTATCTAAAATAACTGCGTAAAAACCTTCGTTAAATGTGCCATCACAAGCCTAATTCTTTCAACTTTTTGAAGGTCTGGGTGGGTTAACAACCAAAGGTCGCTAGACTTCCCTGGCATATAATCCATTAAACGAACAATGCCTGCTCTTGACTGGTCATCAGGAAGCATTGCTAAGCCATGACTATACTCAGCAAAATATGACATAGCTGTCAGCTCATCACATCTTACCACTATGCTGTCGGCATAATTCTCTTCCAGCCAGGTAAACCCCGGTAGTTTAAGCATAGTACTACTCGCGCCAATCAATCTATGCTGGCTTAACTCACTAAGCGAGGATAGACGACCATGACTTTCAATATAATCACGGCCTGCATACACTCCCCAGGGGATAGCCGATAATTTACGTCCCACCAAGTGTTCAGGTGGGTTGCTTGTTGCTCTAATGGCAATATCAGCCTGACGGTTATTTAAGTTGAAGCTTAAATTACTCGACAATAAATCAATTTTAATTTCAGGGTATTGAAGGCAAAAATCAGCAAGGTGCATTGATAAATAACGGTTCACAATATTATAAGGTGCTGTAATTTTAACCGTACCTTTAGGTTGAAAATCTGCCCCCATAATCCGCCTATCAATTGCATCAAAAGCTTCAGCAATTTTTTTACCCTCATCAAGCACTTGTTCTCCCATTGGCGTCAAAACGTACTTATTTTCAATTTTCTCGATGAGTCTTACGCCAATATCTGACTCCAAAGCCTGTATCCGCCTAAACACCGTTGAATGGTTGATACCGAGTGCTTTCGAGGCCGCTGCAAGCGTCCCTGTTTCCGCGATTGCTAAAAACACTTTGAATGAGTCCCAATTCATACAATCTCAAACCTTTGCAAATTTGCAATGAAATTTTGCATATTTTGCCAATTTACTTGCAATATCGCAATAATTAATATTGGAGCCCTGAACAAACAACTTGTGAGAATAAGCATGAAACAACTTCATCAACCCGCCTACGCTGCATTGGTATTAAGGATGACTCTCGGCATTGTGATGATTGCCCATAGTCTTTATCTTAAATTATTTATTTTTACTCTGCCGGGTACAGCTAATTTTTTTGCATCACTCGGTTTACCCTCTAACCTGGCATATCTGGTTTTTATCATTGAAGCTATAGGTGGAATTGGCTTAGTAATCGGATACCAAACACGTATTATTTCTGTTTTATTGATACCCGTATTATTGGGTGCAACTTGGGCTCACTTTGGTAGCGGCTGGCTATTCACAAATACCGGCGGTGGTTGGGAATATCCATTAGTGCTCGTTGCGATGTCCGTTGTGCAGCTTCTTTTAGGTGATGGCGCATATAGCATTAGTAAAACCAGCCCAGCAAAACCATGAAAAACAACATGAGTACACCCAAGCTTGAGCTAGTCACATTTTCACTTTGTCCTTATGTGCAACGCTCAATTATTATTCTTGAAGAAAAAGGTATTCCGCATACACGTATTGATATAGACCTTGCAAACAAACCAGCGTGGTTTACGAGACTATCTCCTATGGGTAAGGTGCCTCTATTGGTCGTTGATGATAATCGACCACTGTTTGAGTCAGCTGTGATTTGTGAATTTTTGGATGAAATCACTCCAGACAGCTTGTTTCCTAAAAATGCATTAATAAAAGCCTACCATAAAGCTTGGATTGAATTCGGATCACAAATTTTGAATAAGATTGCCTATTTATATTCTGTGCATACCGAAGCCGAATTTAAACATGCTTTAGTTGATTTGCGTCACCATTTTGAACGACTAGAACCTGAAATCGTATTAGAGCCATACTTCACAGGATCAGAATTCTTACTGATTGATGCAGCCTATGCACCCATTTTTAGATACTTTGATGTCTTTGATCGTTATTTCGATACAGGTGTATTCAACAAGCTTTCCAAGGTTTCACGGTGGAGGATAAGTTTAATGAAGCGCAGTTCTGTTAAAAAAGCTGTTAGAAATAACTATATGCCATTGCTGACTGACTTTTTGGTGAAAAAAGACAGCTATATTTCCGGCCTGATAAAATAGCTTTCCTGCTATTTTGTCTAACAAGGGTTCTCATCATATCCTCACACTCAACCAAATAAAAAGGCGCTGGCCTGTGGCTGCGTTCAAAAAATAGCGCTTTTATTTGGCGCAGAGAGGGATTGACTCACGCCATCTATGGCGTTCGCCGCTTCGCGGCAGCCTGCGGCTGTCCAAAACGGCTTTCCTGCCGTTTTGTCGAACCTGAGCGCATGGACGCGCGAATGAGGTTTCCGTAGGGAACGGTTAAAAATAAGCGATACAATAAAAAAGGCCTACCATAAAGGAAGGCCTTTTTTATTTATTTGGCGCAGAGAGGGATTATTCGGCGCATCCTTGCGCCTCACCCTGCGGGCTCGCTTCGCTCGTGCAAAATCGCTCCCGGCAATTTTGTCGAACCTCGCTTTTTTACATCGAGGGTTCGAACCCCTATGCATCATAATAAATAAAAAAGACCTCCCACAAGGGAAGGCCTTTTTTATTTATTTGGCGCAGAGAGGGATTATTCGGCGCATCCTTGCGCCTCACCCTGCGGGCTCGCTTCGCTCGTGCAAAATCACTCCCGGCAATTTTGTCGAACCTCGCTTTTTTACATCGAGAGTTCGAACCCCTATGCATCATAATAAATAAAAAAGACCTCCCACAAGGGAAGGCCTTTTTTATTTATTTGGCGCAGAGAGGGATTATTCGGCGCATCCTTGCGCCTCACCCTGCGGGCTCGCTTCGCTCGTGCAAAATCGCTCCCGGCAATTTTGTCGAACCTCGCTTTTTTACATCGAGGGTTCGAACCCCTATGCATCATAATAAATAAAAAAGACCTCCCACAAGGGAAGGCCTTTTTTATTTATTTGGCGGAGAGAGAGGGATTCGAACCCTCGATACGCTATTAACGTATACACACTTTCCAGGCGTGCTCCTTCAACCACTCGGACACCTCTCCAATTTTTTCAAATCTGCTTGTTCACCTTTCTTTTTAGGAAAGTGTTTGCTGGTTTTTACACCGGGCTTCGCCCAGTGGGCGTGCTCCTTCAACCACTCGGACACCTCTCCAATTTTTTCAAATCTGCTTGTTCACCTTTCTTTTTAGGAAAGTGTTTGCTGGTTTTTACACCGGGCTTCGCCCAGTGGGCGTGCTCCTTCAACCACTCGGACACCTCTCCAATTTTTTCAAATCTGCTTGTTCACCTTTCTTTTTAGGAAAGTGTTTGCTGGTTTTTACACCGGGCTTCGCCCAGTGGGCGTGCTCCTTCAACCACTCGGACACCTCTCCAATTTTTTCAAATCTGCTTGTTCACCTTTCTTTTTAGGAAAGTGTTTGCTGGTTTTTACACCGGGCTTCGCCCAGTGGGCGTGCTCCTTCAAATCACTTTTTACGCAGGCCTCTGACCAGCGCACAGGCCCCTGGCCAGCGCCTCTCCAATTTTTTCAAATCTGCTTGTTCACCTTTCTTTTTAGGAAAGTATTTGCTGGTTTTTACACCGGGCTTCGCCCAGTGGGCGTGCTCCTTCAACCACTCGGACACCTCTCCAATTTTTTCAAATCTGCTTGTTCACCTTTCTTTTTAGGAAAGTATTTGCTGGTTTTTATACAGGAGACGGCTGATTTGAGTCACACTTTCCGCGACCAATCAGGTTTAGTTCTGACCTTGGCCGCAGCCAAGCTTTATACCTTATTCATGATTATCTTGCAACTAGTGGCCTTTTCTGGCTTTATTCAGCTGCGCGAGGGTATTAATAATCTCGCTATCGGCTTTGAGTTCATCTACCGAGGCGACCAGTTTTTGTCGCCAATTGGGATATTCATTAGTCGTACCAGGGACATTGACCGAGCGATTCATAAACATCAAGTCCTCAGGCTGAACACCCATCAAGGCTGAGCGGCTACGCGCTAGTAGTTGATGAATAGCACTCATCAAGGCAGGCGATAAGGTTTCAAACTCATCAGGGTCCAGGCTCATATCATCGGGTAACAACGCTTGGTCGTGCAATAGTTGCAATAAAGCCCGGCGGTCACGATCGCGTGCTTTATATTCACGCTTATGGGCATTTTCGCTGGCAAATAACTTTAACTCTTCTCGCACAGCGATATCTTCACCTTCCCACCAGCCAACCAATGTTGGCAAGTCATGGGTACTGACTGCAGTGATTGCCTGTGATTGATAATCGGCTGGCGCCCGAAAAGATTTATTATTGGCTTTTTCAAAATACATGACTTTGTAAGAATAAATGTTATTGGCTGGTAGTTTTTTGATAATTTCTTTTGGTACCGTCCCTAAATCTTCTCCAATAATAATGCATTGATTACGCTGGCTCTCCAGTGCCAATATCGCCAGCAGATCATCTAAAGGATACTGTACATAAGCACCATTGAGCGCACCCTCATCTTTAGGTAGCCACCATAAACGCGCCAACCCCATTACATGATCAATTCTTAATGCGCCACAATACTGCATATTAGCACGCACTAAGGATATGAATTGACTATAAGCATGCTGCTTTAAACGATGTGGATCTAACGGTGGCAACTGCCAGTCCTGCCCTTGTATGGCTAAAGCATCTGGCGGTGCGCCAATACTCGCTTGTAAACAGTATTGCGAAGCCTGTGACCATATCTCTGAACCACTACGACTTGCACCAACCGCTAAATCTCGATACAAGCCTATTTCCATCCCTAAATCATCCGCATGGCGCTGAACACTGGTCAGCTGCAAATCACAAAGCCACTGCAGATATTGATAAAAGCAAATCTCATCGCGATTATAATCAGCAAACTCTTTAACTGCCGGACTATTAATATCTTTATATTCTTCAGGCCATTGCAGCCAACCATCCTTAGGTACCTCATCCAAGTAAAACTTAGCATACAGCGCATCATATAATGCATGTCGATATAAGCTTTCGCCTCGCGCACTGGTGTAATCCCAAAACTGTTGTGCTCTATCTGTTTTCAGTGCCAAATGCTTTTCTAAAAAGTTATTGAATAATATATGCAGAATATTTAACTTCATAATCGTAACTTGCTCATAATCAACAAGCTCTAAGGCACGTAAGTCATGCACTTTCTGCTGAAACCCGGCACTGCTGACAAACTGTTGTGCCTCACTGGACTCGGCAAAGTCATCAATGACGGCAATATCCAAATACAGAAAATTAAGATAGATACGGTTTGATGGACTATAAGGGCTGATATAATGTGAGTTTTCTGGAAATAAAGCATGTAATGGATTGATGCCAACAAAATCAGCACCACTCTCATGAGCAAAGCTCAGCCAGTCTTTCAAATCGGTAAAGTCTCCAATGCCCCAATTACGTTCTGAGCGCAAAGTATAAAGCTGTAAATTAATGCCCCAGAGTTGATGTTTGTCAGCTAGGGCATTGGTTTGATAGCAACTTTGTGGGGCAATAATCAGATTGCATTGGTGAGTTGGAAACTCAAACTTATTACTTTTTATGATGAGTTCATGATAGCCTAAGGGTAAATCCTTCGGCAACTCAATAGCATAAACAAGCTCACCTGAAATACGGTGCTTTTCAACAGGGCTAAAGCCATCAACGCTCTGCTTATCCTCACTGCGAAATACCCAGGCAATAGGCTCACCTAATAAATCAGGCGTAACACTTATTTTAATAAGCTTGCTTTGGTTTTCTCGAAAAACAAACACGCTTGGTAGCAAGCGTATACTCTGCCGAGTTTCCAGCTGCTCAACAAGCTGTTGTGCTGCCAGCTCATCACTCAGCGGATATCCCATAACCTCAATTATCTGCCTTAATGACTCAGCAGAAACAATCTGTTTATCGTGCTTATTATCCTCATATTCATCAGCAATACCCAATAACTGACATAAGCGCACCAGTAACTGTGCTGGAATATGACCATTTACTCTCGCTCTAACATCCATCAGTTACTCTTCCAATACATCTATAATTTTCCATTACATACCATGAATAAGGCACTGCTACGTGCTGGCATTGTGTAATACTCACCAGGACTACACAACGCCCTATCTCCAGGTCTATTACAGATACCCTCGATATTAACTGCATCACCAGATACACTGGAGACATCAAAAAACTCGGCAATAGACCTGCTAGTATCCAGCAAGCATTGCCAGGTCAGGCCAATATCTGCTGCTGGCAACCTGCAGTCAATCTCGACCTCGCTAGCATTGAGTATCAGCACGAGCACTTCGTTTCTATGCCCTGTCATTAATTCGGCCGGTGGCCGCAATACTATAGTAATACAACGGGCAAAGGGCTTCTGCCAGTCGCTTGCACCCATCGGCTCGCCATCTGGCCTCAGCCAAGCGATATCATTATCCGACATAAAGGCCTGATACTTAAAAGCGGCAAATTCACGGCGAATGGCAAATAATACCCGAGTAAAGGTCAGTAGCTCTGCTTGCTGCTTATCCAGCTGCCAGTCAAGCCAGTTGATCTCATTATCCTGGCAATAGGCATTATTATTGCCTTGTTGGCTACGGCCTATTTCATCACCTGCCAATAGCATGGGCACACCTTGCGAGAACAGCAGCGTCGTTAGCATATTTTTTTGCTGGCGTAAGCGCAGAGCATTAATCACGTTATCTTGGCTAGGGCCTTCCTCACCGTAGTTAGCGCTCAGATTATGGTTATGGCCATCACGATTATTTTCGCCATTGGCGTGATTGTGCTTATCGACATAGCAGACTAAATCCCTAAGGGTAAAACCATCATGTGAGGTTATAAAGTTCAGGCTAGCCTGCGCCTGTTTATTCCGAAATATATCTTCCGAGCCACAAATGCAATCAGCTAAGGCAGGTAATTGCGCTTCATCACCACGCCAATAGGCTCTCACAGTATCACGATAGCGATCATTCCACTCTCGCCAGTCGGCAGGAAATTGTCCTAGGCGATAGCCGCCCTCGCCTAAGTCCCAGGGTTCAGCAATTAATTTTACATTAGCCAGCACGGGATCTTTTTTTATCGCGGCAAAAAATGCCGCTGCTGGGTTAAAATGGCCATGTTCTCGGGCAATGGTCGTTGCTAAATCAAAGCGAAAACCATCAACATGCATATCTTCAACCCAATAGCGCAAGCAATCGATAAGCAACTGAAGCGTCTGCGGCTCAGCAACGTTGAATGTATTACCACAACCGGTGATATTAATATAGTTAGCTTGCGCATCAAGCGCATAATAGCTTGTATTATCGATCCCCCGAAACGATAAGCTTGGCCCTAATTCATCTGTCTCACCGGTATGGTTATAAACCACATCCAATATCACCTCTATACCCGCTTTATGTAAAGCTTTCACCATTTGCTTAAACTCTTGCACAGAGTCTTCAATCGCAAATCGGTTATCTGGTGCAAAAGGGGCAATGGGATCATAGCCCCAATAGTTTTGTAATCCCAGCTTATATAAACGATTATTTGACATCGACTGAGTTACAGGTAATAGCTCTACACTGGTAATACCTAATGCACACAAGTAATCGATAATCACTTTATTTGCCAGCCCTAAATAAGTCCCTCTTTGTGCTGCAGGCAATAGGGCATTTAACTGCGTAAAACCTTTGACATGCATCTCATAAATAATCGTATCAGACCAGGGAATATTGGGCGCTCTATCATCTTCCCAATCAAAATCAGGGTCAATCACAACAGACTTTGGCACAAGCGCAGCATTGTCTGCTGCATTCATCGATGTAGGATTATCTATATCATAGGCATATAACTCAGCCACCCAATGCAGCTGACCTTTAATAGCCCGAGCATAAGGGTCTAGTAAGACCTTGTTAACATTAAACCTCTGCCCTATTGCTGGAGAATATGTACCATCCATACGATATCCATATAATGCGCCTGGCTTAATGCCATCGATGTATAGCACCCAGCAGTTGTTTGCCTGACTCTGCATTGGCAAACGCTGAATTTCAGTGACGCCATCGCTCGCAAACAAACAAAGCTGCACACTTATTGCAAATTTGGAATAAACACAAAAGCTCACACCTTGACCATCCCAATGCGCGCCTAGATCTGACCTTGCTTGTGTTGCTCGCTGGATTCCTACCACATGCCTATATCCTTATTGCAATTAGTTAAAGCCGAGTGACTGACCTGCTTCCTCGGCAGCAAGTTTAACCGAGGCCGATAACTTGCGGTGCCCTTCTTCCTCTAGCAGCTCTTCAAGTGCCATATTGATCGCAATAGCAACACGATGTGGTGGATGGTTATAAAAAGCATCCCATGCCAGATCACTATTATCCATAAACTCAACTTCTTTGTGCGTATTATTGCCATACCAATCTAGCTTTAAAGCATGCTCAATAATAACATCGATAATCAAATTATCATCAAAGTGCAAATCCGGATTCACTTCAACAAAAGCCGCAATAGCCATAACGGCCTCTATTGTGATATGACGATACTCGGGCGCGTAAATCTGGCCGAGCATTTGGTCCACCAAAAGCGCAAAGCTACGTTCGCCTGGGGTCATCGCACCATGAATAGCAGCGGTCTCCAAACGACGTCTGACATTGTATTTATCGCCAATCACAATACCCTTGCAGCGTGACAAAACGCCCCATAAGCGCTGATAGAAATTCTTTGGCAGCCGTTGAATTAAGCCACCCTGCTTACGCCATTCTTTCCAGTTAGCAACTTCATTCGGTTTTTCTGGGTTATCAGATTCACTGAAATTAACAAAGATCAAATCGCTATTTGGCTTGGCATAATGCAACGCTTCTAACTTGGCAACTTTATCAACTGTATTTTGATACTCACCCAATAAACTCCGTAACCGAAGCTGAATATCAAAGGGGCTTAAACTTGAAAACTCATCAAACGCACGGGCCTCATCGAGATTTTTTTCATCAGCAAACTCTGTCAAACACAATGACAGCAAGTAGCCAATACGAATCGTTAATATACCATCGAACAACTCCGGTTCAGCTTTTAACAACAAACCAATAATAGAAAGCACTTCTTGATTCATTTGAGCTTCGCGTACATCATTATCACAAAACTCTTTGATATACTTGTAAACTTCCCGACTGGTTAGTATTTCATTAATGGTCACCGCAGCATTGTAGTTACGCCCCACCATTACCCGCTTCTGCCGAATAACAACTTCTTGTACTGCGACATCAAGACGATCATTGTAAATATCTAACAAGCCAGCAGCTTTACGAATAACGCCCCATAAACGCAGATCACATGCTGTACGGTATAACTCATCGACCAACTGCCGCACAGAAATGGCTTTCTTATCCTCAGGCTTGATCAGATAATCAAATCCAAAGCGTTCATAAAGCTCTTCTAGAAGATCCATTTGCTGATAAAGGTTTACCGACTTAAATAACTTATCGACCAGACTCTCAACCGTTTGTACCTTCTCTAATAAACTCACCCTCGGTTTTATAATCGGCTGCTGACTATCAGCGGAGTAACCTAAATACTTAACTATAGGCGTTCTTGATAAAACCTCTGACTGTAAAAACTCATAGCCTTCAATATTACCAAAAGCTTCATAGCCAGCATCGTGCACAGCTTCACTCAGCAGTCTCAACGACACATTGACATTATTAAAGATATTGGTTTTCAACTCAGCCAAAAAGTCCAGCAATGCAGCATGATCTACCGCATCTAACATCGTTTGACTTACGGTTAAAATTAGCAGAGGCTGGCCGGATTGATCCCAATGCTTACATAAATACGACAATTCTGCTGCTATTTGTGATACCAATAAGTGATTATCAAGACTGAGATAAAACTCTTTTTGCTGCTGGAACTGCGGCAAAAACACAACCAGCTTATTTTGCACAAAATAAGCCTGGGAGGTTGTCATCATACGCATACGCCTGATTGGACGCCCACTGAGTTGCAATGCTTTGTTGGCACCTATATAGCTAAAGACTCTGGCTAACTCGCGCGGTTCATGTATAGCAACACCTTTAACGGCTTCTACTGTTTGACAAGGCAAATCTAAAGAAGCAAGCTGTTTTTTCACCTTGTTGTTCTCAGCCAATAAAGACACCAACACTTCTAAACTGGGCTCACGCCCTATGCGCCGAAAGCGATTCAGAGGATCAATATCTTCAATATTCAACAAACCATCATCTAGCAAGCAACCTAAATAATACAAGCTCTGCGCCCAAACTAACGGTATATTATTATTCGGTTTACGCGCCTGGCTGCCTGGCGCTTCTTTCTCTGCTGCCACATTATCATCAGGCACATAATACAATTCGGGCAATAACGCCAAACCATTACGCTCAACAGATAAAGCACGCAAAGCATCTCGATAATGACTGGCTGCAACATAATCACCACGAAATAGCGACTCAATAAACAAGTAAGTAAAAAACAATGGCCACTCTGACTCTATATGCTCAAATTTCTTTAATTCATCCGCCTCATAATGCAAGCGACTGGTATCTTCGAGCGCTGTCTGATGCCCATCCAGCAAAAATCGCTTGCAGCCATAACGCCCGCCCAACTTACTTAAAATGCGTGAGCGTGTCTTTTCGACTAAAGCTGCATCCTCAACAGCAAATGCTGGATAACCGATAATACTCAATAATGCCGCATCAACTTCTTTTGAGGTTGATTCACGCGGCAAAACAGTTTCAAGCGTAATACGGCTCTGCGCAATACTGTCACTCACCACATGGATAATGGCATCCTGGTATTGGTCATCACAAAACAAATTAATGCCACGCACAGCCTCTAAAGCTGCCTTAACCATCCCTAAGGAACTGGCATTAATTTCCGCTTGCCCGTCATTAATCTTGTTGCCGCGCTCCCAAATACCAAAGTCTGGCGTACGATAAGCACGACCAAGATAGTAAACCAGGTTTTGTATAAAACAGACTTCATCAATAGAATAAACTATGCGTAAGCCTGACTTGGTCATTTGCGCAAGCATTAACATAAAGATGCCTGTTGCATCTAATTGCAAATGCCCCCATTCATGATCTGCGACAACTGTATTACCTGTCTGCGTATCATATTTTGCATGCAGTGCATCATAAGGGCTGCGACTACGTTTAAAGCGTTCAACTTTATCGGCTTGCTTCATCATCGACACGAGCAAACCACGCATCATTTTAACCGCAGCCTGTTCTAATAAATAAGCGCGACCATTATCACAACCTGCTTTGCGATAAGCGAGTCCCAAGCCCCATACAGATTGAATGGTATAGACATTATCTCGCACCCAAGCATCTGTATAATTGCCATGCGTATTCACTTCTGTACTCGCAGGAAACAAACCGGTAATTGGGTTTTGGCGTGATAAAATCACTTTATTAATTTGTTGAAAGTAATGATCCAGTTTATCAGCTGTTGCTAATGTTGCGCTGGGTTTAATCATCAGTCTCTCTATCGTCCAAGCTTAATTATTCGGTGGTTAATATCAGTGCCGACAAAGGTGGCAGATTTAATGATAAGCTGTATGGCCGGTTATGACACTCAATAGCCTGAGCATCTAAGGCCTGCTGCTGGTTATACGCTGAACCACCAAAAGCATCATTATCACTGTCTAACACCTTTATATAGCGGCCAGCAAACGGCACACCTATAGCGTAATTGTCACGTGGCACTGGCGTAAAATTAAAAATAAAAATCAATGGCTTACGTGGGTAACTCTGGTCCTGAGTGTCCCAGCGCATAAACGAATATACACAATTTTGGTAATCATGAAAGTCAATCCACTCAAAGCCATTATGATCAAAGTCACTGCGATATAATGCCGGCTGCGCTAAATACAGGTGATTGAGCGACTTACAAAATGCTTGCAGCTGACTATGAAAAGGCGATTGCAAATTATCCCAAGGCAGGCTTTGCGAAACATCCCACTCCTGCCATTGCCCCCATTCACTCCCCATAAACAGCAATTTCTTGCCAGGGTGACCTAATTTATACGTTAAATAAGCACGATAATTAGCGCGCTTTTGCCAATCATCACCTGGCATTTTACTCAATAACGATTGCTTACCATGCACCACTTCGTCATGCGAAATAGGCAAAACATACTGTTCTGAGAAAGCATAAACCATGGAAAATGTTAACAGCTGCCCATCATACTGGCGATAAATGGGATCCTGCTGAATATATTTAAGGGAGTCATTCATCCACCCCATATTCCATTTTAAATTAAACCCCAAACCACCAAGATAAGTTGGATGACTAACACCTGTGAACGCTGTGGACTCTTCAGCTATTGACAAAATACCGGGGAAGTAATGAAAGATTGTTTCATTGAGTGACTTAATAAAAGTAATCGCCTCTAGGTTTTCACGGCCTCCGTATTTATTAGGCAGCCACTCACCTTCTTCACGGCTATAATCCAGATACAACATGGATGCCACCGCATCAACTCTTAAACCATCGATATGGTAGTAATCCAACCAATATACTGCATTAGCGATCAAAAAATTACGTACCTCATTGCGGCCGTAATTAAAAATCTTGGTCCCCCAATCTTTATGTTCACCTATTCGGTCATCCGCATGCTCATAAAGCGGTGTACCATCAAATAGACATAGGGCATTATCATCTTTAGGGAAATGTGCGGGCACCCAATCCATAATCACGCCAATACCTGCCTGATGACACTCATCAATAAAAGCCATCAGATCTTTAGGCTTGCCATAGCGTGCAGTAGGCGCATAGTAGCCGGTAACCTGATACCCCCATGAGGCATCCAAAGGATGCTCAGCCAAACCCATTAATTCAATATGGGTATAGCCCATCTCTTTTACATAGGGGATAAGCTCAGCGGCTAACTCCGCATAGTTCAAAAACCGGTTATTTTCAGCAGGCACTTTACGCCAGGAACCGGGATGCACTTCATAAATATTGACCGGCTGCTGTAAGGCATCTTGTTCGAGGCGTTGCTGCATCCAAGCCTGATCCTGCCACTCATACCCAGTCAAGTCTGCAACACATGATGCATTGTCCGGACGCAATTGCATCGCAAAACCATAAGGGTCAGACTTCACATAGATATTGCCATTATGGGTAGATTTAATTTCGTATTTATAAAGCGCATCAGCTGCAACACCTGGAATAAACAACTCCCAAACACCGCTAGCGCCTCGCGACTGCATTAAGTGCTTGCGCCCATCCCAATAATTAAATGCACCAACGACACTAACGCGCTCGGCATTCGGTGCCCACACGGCAAAACGAGTACCTTGCACGCCCTGATACTCAGTAATATGCGCGCCAAGCTTACGAAATATTTGATGGTGGTTACCTTCAGCAAATAAAAATAAATCAAAGTCGCTAATTTCAGCCGAAAAGTAATAGGGATCGTATTTTAGTTCCTGATTGCCATCACGATAATCGATACGCAGTTTATAGGGTTGTAATTTTGGCAAAGGCTGCAAGCGTAACTCAAACAAACCATCGGCATGCACTTGCTTGAGCGGGTGCTCTATTGCATCACTGCTGGCTGTATTACTTAAATCCCATACCACAGTGACACTAATAGCTTCCGGTTCATATACCCGGATTAGCCACTCGGTGAACCCCTGCTCATTACAAAACTCATGAAAGCCTAAAACATCTCGCGGTGCATACTGCCGTGCATCGAGTAGTTGTTTAATATCCTTTTGCAACAACTTTTGGCTCACCCTGTCTCCTTCGAAGCATCTCTTAACATTATTTTATGCGCTATCGCTATGACGCCTTAGCACCAGTTACAGCTTGCTCAGCCAAGCGGGTTATTTCATCCCAATTGGCCTCAGCCACATGGGCCTTTGCCGCCACCCATGAACCACCTACACACAAGACATTGGGTAAAGCCAGAAAATCTAAATAATTATTGGGGCCTATGCCGCCGGTTGGACAAAATTTAATTTCCGGATAGGGTCCAGTAAATGCTTTTAACACAGGTATACCACCTGCTGCAGTGGCGGGGAAAAACTTAAAGTGTCTCAAGCCTGCTTCCATACCCAACATCAACTCTGACACGGTCGCAACGCCAGGCAAAAATGGAATATCTATTTCACTGGCTGCAGACAATAAAGAAGGTGTAACACCAGGGCTAATGGCAAACTGCGCACCAGCCTTCATAGCATGTTGTAACTGCCCAGCATTCGACACGGTACCCACACCCACAATGGCATCTTCAACTTCAGCCGCAATCACCTCAACTGCCTGCAAAGCAACTTCTGTTCTAAGTGTTACTTCCAACACATTGATGCCGCCTGCAAGCAGCGCTTTTGCCAAAGGTACTGCATCTTGCAAACGATCAATAACAATTACAGGCATAATGGGTGAGGCCTGCATAACTTGTTCAACACTATATTGGGCCATATAAATACCTTATATCACTCACGGAAAGTCCATAAATTAAGCTACATGTAGAGCCAGTTGGTTTGCCGCAGCGCCCAACAAGCCAGGTTGACTATTAGTAATTAAGCGTGTTGGTATTGCCGCATTATAAGCACTAAAGCGCCCTTTGGCTTCAAAGCGTTTACGGAACGGGCTTTGCTGAAAAAAATCAACAAAACGCGGCACAATTCCTCCGGCAATATAAACACCGGCTCTAGCACCAAGCGTTAATGCCAAATCACCTGCAACACTGCCTAAGGTAGCACAAAACTGATTTAAGGCACGAACACATAACACATCGTCATGCTCAATCGCGGCCGAGCTAATCGCTGCTGCATCGCGCCTTTCAGCTGGCAAGTTTTCAATCTCAGCTAAGGCCTGATAAATATTAACCAGCCCTGGACCTGACAATAAACGTTCATTCGATACACGGCTATATTGCTTAGAAAGTATATGTAATATCTCAATCTCAACTTCATTACACGGCGCAAAAGTAGCATGCCCTCCTTCTGCCTGCAAAGCAATGAATTCATGCTGACCTTGAATATACCCCCCCATACCCAAACCGGTACCTGGCCCAACAATACCCACTGGGATATGTAAACCCGAATCAGCTTGTCCTCCACCCACCGAAATATAGTCAGCTTCGGCAAAACGGGATATCGCCCAAGCAATTGCGGTATAGTCATTAATCACCGTCAAGCACTCCAGCGCTAATTCACGTTCAACAGCTTTAATTGAAAATGCCCAGGGGTTATTGGTCATTTCAAACCAGTCACCATCGAGTGCACCTGCGACGGCAATTGTAGCTGTTTTAATTTGAGTCTCCGCAACAGCCAATGGCGCTATATAGGCATTGACTGCTGCCGTTAGTGATGGGTAATCAGCACAGCGAAACTTTTGTACTGCTAGCATCACAACCGAGGTTTGCGATACTAGCTCTACTAAAGCAAAGCGCGCGTTGGTACCACCAATATCAGCAATAAGGCCATACGTCGATTGTGCAGAAAATGAAGTCATCTTAGTATCTTAAGTAAAATATCTTTGATAAGGCTTTTTTTAGTGTATCACTACAGCTCAAATACACTGGCACCTGACTCAGAATCATTGACATGTTTGCGCATATGCGCAAACATTTCTCGGCCCAAGCCAAATTCGTTATCACTCAAGTCTGTTGTCTCGGCCTCTCTGCTTGCTAATTCTTCAGCAGATAGTTGCACTTCCAAAGTACCGGTACTTGCATCTAAACGAATCATATCGCCATCGCGCAACTTAGCAATCACTCCACCATCCAAAGCCTCAGGCGTAACATGGATAGCTGCTGGCACCTTACCTGATGCACCTGACATACGACCATCTGTTAGCAATGCAACTTGAAAGCCTTTCTCTTGTTGAATAGCAAGGTACGGTGTTAGTTTATGCAATTCTGGCATACCATTGGCTTTAGGCCCCTGAAAGCGTACTACGGCAACACAGTCTCGCTCCAGCTTGCCACCTTGTATAGCATCTTGCAATTCATGTTGGCTGTTAAAGATCACCGCTGGTGCTTCAATAACATGATGCTCAGGGTCAACCGCTGATATTTTAATCACTGCTCGACCAATATTGCCTTTGAGCACCTGCAAACCACCTTCTTTACTAAATGGCTCACTTACCGGTCTTAATATGTCAGTATCTTGTGACTGCTCAGGTGCAGGCCGCCATACCACTTGCTCACCCCGCATAAAAGGCTCCTGACAATAGGCTTGCATGCCTTTGCCAATAATAGTGTTAACATCTTCGTGTAATAAGCCACTGTTGAGCAACTCTTGTATTAGCACGCCCATACCACCAGCGGCATTGAAATGATTGACATCAGCTTGGCCATTTGGATAAATGCGTGTTAATAATGGTATCACCGCTGATAAATCAGCAAAGTCATCCCAGTTCACGTCAATACCTGCCGCTTTGGCAATCGCGATAATGTGTATAGTATGGTTGGTTGAACCACCGGTGGCCAACAAACCTATAATCGCATTCACCATGACTTTTTCATCCACAATCTCTGCCAACGGCATATAGTGTTCACCTAAAGACGTAATTTCAGTGATACGCTTGGCTGCCTCTACAGTTAATGCATCACGCAATGGTGTGTTGGGATTGATAAAAGATGAGCCTGGCAAGTGCAAGCCCATTATTTCCATTAGCATCTGGTTACTATTGGCCGTACCATAAAACGTACAAGTACCCGCGCCATGATAGGACTGCGACTCAGCTTCCAATAAAGCATCGCGATCTACCTTGCCTTGCGCATATTCTTTGCGCACACGTAATTTTTCTGCATTACTTAAACCACTGGTCATTGGCCCTGCTGGCACAAACACCACAGGCAAGTGTCCAAAACTTAATGCACCAATCAATAAACCGGGTACAATTTTATCGCACACGCCTAAACATAAAACACCATCAAACATATTATGTGACAGTGCAATTGCAGTAGCCATCGCTATGGTGTCACGACTAAATAAGCTTAGCTCCATACCCGGCTGTCCTTGCGTAACACCATCGCACATCGCAGGCACAGCTCCTGCGAATTGCGCGGTACAATTTAATTCACGCACAGCTTCTTTGATAATTTGCGGAAACACTTCAAACGGCTGATGCGCTGATAGCATATCGTTATATGCTGATACGATACCAATATTAGCGTTTTTAACGGCTTTGATCTGCAACTTATCACCCTGCGGTGATGCCGCAAAACCATGCGCTAAGTTGCCACAAGACAATGTACCTCGATAAGGGTTATCCTGCCCCCATTGTTGCACTTTGGCTAAGTAGGCCGCTCGACTGGCTTTACTTCTTTGCTGAATGCGTGTTGTAACCTCAATAATTTTAGGATGCATAAATCTGGCTCCGAAAGCACCTAAGGTGCCCAATAAACGTCTATCGGTGTTTGTTGTTGTTTTAGTACGGCTCGTACTGGCATAGCACTATCGTCATCACCCGCCATTGCTTGCTCATAAACATCGAGTTTACTTGTACCCGCTAGCAATAACACAAGCCATTGACTATTCAATATAGCAGGCAGAGTCAGCGTCATGCGTGGATAGGGCGCATGTTCTGGCAGCTCTCTAGGCTCTAGTCCTTTACAATAGGAACCAGCTTGCATATCAAGTGCCTGCGGCAAGGCTTCAGCATCAGGAAATAAAGACGCGGTGTGTCCATCTTCTCCCATGCCTAACAGCACAATATCAAAAGGCAGTGATATCGCTGTGATTGCAGCATGCACCTCAGCTTCTGCAGCATAAGGGTTAGCATGCGATGTTTTTAGTGCAACAAAAGTCGCTGATGCTGCTGCGCCCTGCAATAAGGTATCGCGCACCAGCTTTTCATTACTGGCAGCTGCACTATTTTCAACCCAACGTTCATCTGTCAAGGTAACGGTTACTTTATCCCAGGCCAAAGCTCGCTGAGCAAGTGCTTGAAATAATAACGTTGGTGTACTGCCGCCTGAAACAACCAAGCTTGCACACCCTCTGTTATCGATAGCGGCAGACAAGCGAGTACAAATCGCATCGGCCAGCGCTGTCGTCATCGTTTGTTTATCAGCAAATTTATTAAGTTCTATTGTCATATTATTCTCTAACAATTTTCTATTATTCGTGCCAGGTATGCCCAAAGCGCTCAGTCAGCGCAAAAGAAGCGGAAGGCCCCCAAGTGCCCGCGGCATAATGCCGCGGCGACTCTAATAATTGCTGCCAGCCATCGAGAATTCCATCAGCCCAAGACCATGCTGCTTCGACTTCATCGCGACGTACAAACAAGGTTGTATCATGACGGATAATATCCAAAAATAAACGCTCATACGCTATGCGCCTGCGCGTTTTATTAAATGCCTCGGTTAAACTTAAATTTAATGGCACTTCTTTTAAACGTACACCTTCATTACTCAAGCCAGGTACTTTATTCATCATTAATAATTTAATATTTTCTTCAGGCTGCAAACGGATAATAAGCTTGTTAGGTGACAGCTTTGAACCACCAATTTTATCAAATATAGAATGAGGGACATCGCGAAACTGGATATAGATTTCGGTATATCGATAGGGCAAACGTTTACCGGTACGCAGATAAAACGGTACACCTGCCCAGCGCCAGTTGTCAATATGTGCACGTAAAGCGACAAAGGTTTCGGTGACACTATCGGCAACACCGCCTTCCTCTTCACAATAACCCGGCACTGACTGCCCAGCGATTGCTCCCGCCCGGTACTGCCCTCTGACAGTATCGCGTTCTACTGCATCACCAACGATAGGCCGCAGGGAACGCAGCACTTTGACTTTTTCATTGCGCACGGCATCTGCATCCATATCACTCGGCGGCTCCATCGCAATCAGCGAGATTAGCTGTAACATATGATTCTGCAGCATATCCCGCAAGGCACCTGAATCATTGTAGTAAGACCAACGTCCTTCTACGCCCACTTGCTCTGAAATCGTAATTTGCACATGATCAATGCCAGCATTGTTCCAGAGCGGCTCAAACATAGTATTGGCAAAGCGCAAAGCCAATATGTTTTGTACTGTTTCTTTACCAAGGTAATGATCAATACGAAAAATATTACTCTCAGGAAATATTGCTGATACGGCATCGTTAGTCACTTTTGAAGATGCCAAATCATGGCCAATAGGCTTTTCCATAACGACCCGGGTTTTGGCAGTCACCAAACCTACATCTTTTAACCCCCGGCAAATATTGCCGTATAACGAGGTCGCTGTTGATAAATAACAAACAAGTTCACATGCGGGTGTCAATGCTAAAGAGTCTCTCAAATGCACAAAGCTCTGAGGGTCTTTTGCATCAACAGCGACATATGACAAACGTTTAACAAAGCTTTGCCACTTATCCTCATCGAAGTGTTCAGCAGAAATATAGCCAAGTAACTTTTCATGCACCAACTGATGATACTGCTCAGTATTGAGCTGGCTACGTGCTGCACCAACAATGCGCAGTTTTTCCGGCAAATAACCATCTTTATCCAAAAAGTACAGTGATGGCAACAACATACGTGTCGCCAAATCCCCATTACCGCCAAAAATCACGATGCTACAGGTATCTATCTCGGATAAATCAAGCATAGGTAAAATCCATTGAGTGATATCAATTATTAAATGTGTATAGCAATACTCGATTGCCGACGTATGACGTGCATAGAGTTTCTTAATTTTATCATGCAAATACCTTCAGTTGAGCTGGCTTAAAGCCGACTATGAAACTAAATTACATATTAGAACAACATTTTACGAGTCAGGAGGTTATCACCTATCAACAGCCAGCGCTTGCACAAAGTTCAGGTAAGCTATTGATATAAAAAGAAAAATAGCAACCCCCGACAGCTATTGATGCTAATAACATTAAACCGGCGTCAGCATCCTGGCACAGATGTTTGCTGCAACAGCATCTATACTTGCACCTTAATAAAACGCAGCAAGCAAGCTTATAAGAGCGGCAGTTACCTCTCCTACCCAAGTTTTCTTGCAGGGAGTGTGCCATTAACGTGCATGGACTGCCTAATAATACCGAATAAGACAGGACGCAGAGATATCACCCATGTTACTTGAAATTGCTGAAAAACAACCCAAACTCAGTAAGTCAGAGCGTAAAGTCGCGCTTACCGTACTCAACGACCCGCAACGCGCTATCCTCAACAGCATTGCACAACTTGCACGCTTAGCAGATGTCAGCGAACCTACCGTGAACCGTTTTTGCCATTCTATGGGCTGTTCTGGCTTTCCCGATTTTAAACTTAAACTGGCTCAGTCCCTGGCCAGCGGTGCCAGTTTAGCACATCACACTATCGAGCCGAATGATACGGTATCCATGCTGAGTGAAAAGATATGGGATACTGCTAGTGCCATTATTAATGAAACACGTAATAATATAAGCGCCGCCACACTTGATCAGGCCATTAGCATACTGGCACAAGCCAGGCGCATTGAGTTCTTTGGTATTGGCGCATCAGCACCAGTGGCACTCGATGCTCAACAAAAGTTCATCCGTCTCGATGTCCCTGTGGTGGCCCGTACAGATACAATCATCCAGCGCATGTCCGCTGCCGCCTCACCAACCGGGGCCGTTATCGTGCCCATCTCCACGTCTGGCCAAACCAGTGCCATCATTGAGTCTGTGCAACATGCCAAGGAGGCAGGTGCTAACATTGTCGGCTTAACGAACCCTAACTCCCCCTTGGGCCGCACTTGCAATACCGTACTGGCGACCAATATCAGTGAAGACAATGACATTTATAGTGCGATGGGTGGGCGTATTATTCAAATGCTTATTTTGGATATTCTGGCAACCGGTGTGTTTTTACAAAGAGGCCCCAGCTTTACAGCACATCTGCGCAAAATTCGGGAAAACAACAGCAAGTCACGCCTGGGGGATAGCGACTAAGCCTGGGTGACTACTCTTTGGTCTCACTCCCTTTCGGGGTATAGACCGGCGACGGGAAGTGAGCAACCTTACCATCAATGTTAGAAATTTTTGCAGCCCCTTGCTTTTCCACCTGATCGATTCTTAATACCGCATGCATTGGGATATAGGTTTGCTTGACACCATCGAACTCACGCCGCAGACGCTCTTCACTAGGATCAACAACCACCGTACTGGTTTCGCCGAAGACCAAATCCTCGATCACAACAAAGCCATACATATCACCTTGATAAACATGCTTTGCGTAGACTTCGTAAACTTTATCTTCATTAACAAAGCGCACTTTGTACAGCATCTCAGCCATTAGATCTCAACTACCTTTACGACATCAAACTCGTCAACCAGTTTATGTTTATAATACCCTCTTGGATTGCACACTACCCGAGTATTAGCAATCCGGTAATCAGAGCGACAATGTACATGCCCATGCGCCCATAGCGCAATGTCATACTGTCGGGCCATATCATCTAAGTTATTGCAATAGGCATAACGCAGAGGGTCTTGCTCATCAAACCCCCAGCTACGCAATGAAGGCGCATGATGCGTCACGACGACTCGCTTTTTATCCGTTGGCTTAGCTAATGATGATTCTAGCCAACGTACTGACTCAATATTCTTCTCTATTAGCGCCTCAGGCGATAATGGTAGCCCACGATCGGTCACATAAACAAAGTCATTCATATACAGCTGGGCGTACTCTAACAGCTGCTCATTACCATCGAAGAAGTCCACCCATAGCGAACAACCAAAAAATGTCACCTCATCTATGGTTATTTGGTCGTTTTCTAAAAAATGGATATTGGTGCCTTCGCAAGCTTCACGTAAAGCGTCATAAGTGCCTTCCAAATCACCACCCCAGACCTCATGATTACCTGCCACATAAACGACTGGCTTCTCCAAACGTTGTAGCCACTTAACACCTTCGGCTTGCTGATCAACATCGCCAGCTGCAACAATGATATCAGCATCATTGGCCTGCGCTGCCATCGGACCGAACTCCAAATGCAAATCAGAAAAAACCTGGATTTTCATAATATAACTTTATCAAAAACAATGCCTTACAAACAAAGCCAAAACACATCTCAGCACTACTTTATCACTATGTTAGTAGGTGCTATGTCAGCAGGCACGTATCCCTCTGTATATGTGTACATCATTATAGCAGCAAGGGTATATGCTGCTGCGGCAAATCAATTTGTTATTTGCGCTTCCAAGGCTTCCAAGGCCTGCAAAATATTATCAATGGTTGCTTGGTTACTTTGGCTTTGCAGCTTATCCAGCTCGCGCCGAATTGTACTGAAGTGCTCAACAGATGTATTAGTAGCAGGCTTCGCAGGGGCCTCAATACGAGGCACAACTGCGGCTGCTGTGTTGACAGGTTTAGGCATTGCTGTTGCCACTGTAGTGGCGGCTGCGGCAACATCCGAGGCAGCGATTGTCGCTTCACCGGTTTCCTTTGCGACATTTTTATATACCACTGCTGATGCAGGCAAATCCAAACGAACCATCATTGGACAATGCTCTGAGATTTTTTGTCGCTCTATCGAACTACCATCGTAGCTAACTTGCCCAAATGATTTGGGCACAACAAAGTCGGCAGCTTTTTTATTCAGCAAAATATGATTCAGAAAATAATTTGTCTCACCGCCCCAACATGTGTTTTGTTGGGCTTGTGTTACACGTACCAATGAGCCTAACGGCACCTCTTCACCATGCAACATCTGCCAGGCAGATTGATCGTCATCAATTTTAAATGACTTGCCAAAGTCACCCACGACCGCAAAGGCAACACCTTCCTCTATTCGCTGATAAATCCATTCTGCCAGAAACCGCCATTGCTTTCTTAAGCGGGAACATTCTCTGGTTTGGCGCTTAATATCCTTATCTTCGCAACCTCGTATCATATCGATATTGAGTATACGAATCTCAGTATTTGAGACGATCACGGATAAATCAACCCCTCGTGGTAAGGCGTTATTCATGCTGATGCTTTTAAAGTCTTCATGATGGACTATCACATCAAACGCTGAACGCCTAACGGCAAACCCAACCCGGCGACGATCACGCCGACTGGAGAAATACATATTATAGCCAGGCAATACTCTGCGGGCTGCGACTTCACCGTCAACTTCCTGCAATGCCACAATATCAGCATTGAGCTGTTTACCTACGGCCTTCAGATAAGCAAATTCGTCTTTACTGCGTGCATTGCCACCCTGATTATAGTTTTTCGCTAAATGGTTCATATGCCAAGTGGCCAAGCTGAATTCCCGCGCCCAAACCGTTGTTGAAAGCGTGCAAACAAGAAGAAAAAGCGCAAATAAAGGTTTCATAGAGCTAAGGGCCTATCTGTGGCTGATTGAGGGGATGTACTTTAACGGCTTGACGGTAGTGTTTCAACTTGTCACCGGCAAAGGTGTGATTCAAGCCTTCTTGCTTGGTGTATTGCTGGTATAACGTCGTACTGAGAAAATCTTGCTGACAGGCTGCGGCAAATAGAACAACATGACCGGAAATAAGGCTTGCCATGGCAGTCGCTGGGCTCCTGTTGATGTTTAAGTTCTCACCTGGCCTCGTCGCCCAACCTAATAAAAGGTGGCCCCGCCTGTTCGAACACAGCCATAGGCCAGTGCTTTTTTACTTGATTCAGGAGGGATTATTCGGCGCATCCTGCGCCTCACCTTGCGCTACGCTCCAGGCCAACGCAGCTACTCGCTGCGTTGTTCAAATTTGTTCCTGACAAATTTGTCGAACTTGAGCGCATGGACACGCGAATGGGGTTTCCGTAAGGAACGGTTAAAAATAAGCGATAAAATAAAAAAGGGCTCCAACCGTTGGGCCAGTGCCTTTTTATTTGGCGCAGAAGGGATTGACTCGCGCCATCCATTTTTAGCTTAGGCAAGTACCTAAGCACCGCTGCGCGGCAGCCTATCGGCTGTCCAAAACGGCTATGACCGCCATGAATGGCGGAAATGCAAAAGCATTGCCTGGAGCAATGCTTGCCCTGCCGTTTTGGCTGAAAAATGCTCCTGCATTTTCAGCACTTCCGCCATCCATGGCGGTCGTCGAACAGGGGGGGTCTCATCATAGCCTCCCCGCTCACCCAAATAAAAAAGGGCCCCACTTATTCGAACACAGCCATAGGCCAGTGCTTTTTTATTTGGCGGAGGAGGAGGGATTGACTCGCGCCTTCCCTGGCGCTCGCCGCTGCGCGGCAGCCTATCGGCTGTCCAAAACGGCTATCCTGCCGTTTTGTCGAACAGGGGGTTCTCATCATGGCCTCCTCGCTCACCCAAATAAAAAAGGGCCCACAAGGGGCCCTTTTTTATTTGGCGGAGGAGGAGGGATTCGAACCCTCGAAGGGCTATGAACCCTTGCCGGTTTTCAAGACCGGTGCATTCAACCGCTCTGCCACCCCTCCGAAACCGTGTGCGCACGCTGCTGTGCTTGTTTTTCATGAAATCGGCACTTTTCATGGCATTTAGCCGTGTTTGTCGCTCAATTCCCAGCAATTTAGGCCGCTGATTATACCCTGCAGCGCTTAAATTACGAAGGGGCGAATCATACATGAAAGTGACTAATAAATTCCAGCCTGGCGTTATATAATGTCAGTTCAACCGGGCTTTGCAGATGGTGTTTAGGGTGATATGCTGAACTAAATGCTAATTTATTTGTCTTTCTTGCAAAGATAATTGTCTGATTTTATGGGAGATTTACCATGAACGAAGAAAGAATATTAGGTACCAGCGCAGAATCGAGCGTTCTGGCAACCAATAAACTGATCCGTAATACTTATACCCTACTTTCTATGACATTGCTGTTTAGTGCATTCACAGCAGCACTGTCAGTGATGCTGAGAATGCCGCCAATGACTTACCTCATTTGTATTGGTGCAGCATTCTTAATGATGTGGCTGGTATTGCCACGCTTTGCTAATTCAAGTGCTGGTATCGGCATTGTATTTGGTATCACAGGCCTGATGGGCTTCGCGCTGGGACCATTGCTTAGCATGTACTTATCGCTGCCTAATGGCTCCAGTATCATCGGCACCGCCTTAGGTGGCACGGGTGTCATTTTCCTTGGTTTATCAGGCTATGCGCTGACAACCCGTAAAGACTTCAGTTTTATGGGTGGCTTTCTTTTTGTCGGCTTACTGGTAGCCATTGGTGCTTCTTTGGCCAATATCTTCCTTGGCATGCCAGCCTTATCATTGGCTGTTTCAGGCGCCATTATCTTGCTCATGAGTGGCTTCATCTTATACGACACTAGCCGCATGGTACATGGCACAGAGACTAACTATGTGCTTGCCACAATTAGCCTTTACATCAATATTTTCAATATTTTTGTAAGCTTGCTACAAATCTTAGGTGTTGCAGGCGGCGACGACTAAACATCGTTTTAAAAAAGAGAGCCGCTACAGCCTTCTTTTCTGCCGCGGCTCTCTGCTCCACATTGCTATTCACCACAACATTCTCGTTATACCCATAATGATAATTGATAGGGCTTCAATATGGACTGGATGAAAATTGGCTCCGCCATCTTACTCATTGGCATGTTTATCTTTATACTCCCCCGCGCCAAGCATATGCTCGCCAATAGCCGTAAGGGTTCGCAAAGTGAGTGGCTTAATGTGGCTCTGCTATTGGGCGTTGTCGTGCTGTTTGTATTTATCTTAATTAAGCTGGTCTAAGCGCGGCTCTAATCTGCTAGCTTGTCATTCACTGTTTTATTTACCGACTACCTACTGTACTAAGGCATTGAGCTATCGCAGATAAGTGTGTCAGCTCGCATTATTTTATCCGCTATTTACCTCTGTGTTTGAGCTCAGTATTAATCACCCTCATAATGCTTGAGTAAACATTCAATAGCGCAGCGCAAACTCAGTACCCCAACCCAGACTCAAAGCATATAGCTTTATTTAGCTATATAGTAGAGTTAAAACCTTTTTACTTTTTTTTTACAGAAACCGAAACTTTATTTAAAATAGTGATCAGGCATACTATTAGGGCAACAGCTGCATATAAAAAATATATAACAAAACCGATAAAGCTATTTGCTTAAGCTGTTTATGCGGCTATTGGGTTTTGTAGGGAGATTGCGTTTTTACTACACCCAACAATCTGTCAATAATGGCGATAATCAACCTGTTAGCTGCCCGCACTATTTTTTATTGATGAAACGTTGATAATTAGCACTTTTGTGAATAAAAACGTTGCTTAAAAAACATTTTTTATGCACCTTTAGCTACAACATAAGCACACAATACAGCTGAAGTAACAAAAAATAAAATCCATCAACGTTATTTTAAAGTGGACAAGAAATACCCATGGGAGGACCTACAATGTATCTAGAAGCTGTAACGATCTGCATCAACTACTCACACGAACTTAAACACTCAATCACTAATAAAGACTTCTTTGACCGCTGGGTCATTGTCACGGTTGCAGATGATAAAGATACAATCGCGCTCTGCGAAGATAATGGTGTTGACTATGTCTTTAGCGAGCGAATTCATGAAGATAATGCTCCTTTTGCCAAAGGCAAAGCGCTGAATGAGGGGTTTGATGCATTATCTCAACAAGATTGGCTGGTCACTATTGATAGTGACATTCTATTGCCAGCTGACTTTCGGGAAACTGTTGAGCGTATCCCGAACACGCCTATCAACCAGGAAAGCCTGTTTGGCTTAAAGTTCAGACGACTGGTTGCAACAACACCCGTCTCAAATTATCCACCTTGTACAACAAAAACAAGTAACTTAAAAAAACTCTATGACTTATTCTATGCAGATTTCAAAGAGTATATAGAAAGTAATACTGTGTTAAGTCATGAACAAGCATCTGACTTCCAAAATAAAGCCCATGTCGCTGGCTTATTTGAATCGATTGCCCCTACACGCGAGACACAATGGCATTATTTACTGAATGGCCAGTGGGAAAATTTACCCATTAGTTTCGAAGGCCATCAACATCAACAACTGGGCTATTGTCAGTTATTCCATCATAGCTCATTTCGTGGCTACTCCGAAGCATCGCCTGATGCTAACTGGGATGATATTATTTTCCGTAATCAATACCCGCCAGAGAGACGTCAAACGCTGGACTTGGAGTGTGTACATATAGGCATCAACACTTACACCGAAAAGCGTGAAGCCGATAAAGACTGTGAGCTATTTGCCAAACCTATGGATATTGACACCAGTACAATAAAAGGAGATGACTGGTTTGACTATGACAATCCCGCTTCTTATGTGCAGCTCAACACCCCCCGGGAACAAACGAACAGAACAAACGAGCAGAGCAAACAAACACAACAAAGCAACAATGCGCTGCAAATAAACGGTTATCGCTAACTCAAACAATAAAAATACAACAGACTGGATATTCTGAGCAGCAGTGTCATGTCTACTGCTCTTTTCCTTTTGACTAACAAGCTGTCATTACCCGCCAAATCAAGCAAACTCCCTAAAATAACAGCAATGACACTTTAATATTAGTATGGCATTGTTATATGCTTAGCCCCACATAAATAAAGTAATATCGGCCTTATGCCGTTACTCATTCAGAGTAACGGCATAATAGTTAATATATTCGACACTTTTGAAGCCGAAAACCGAGGGAGTATAAACATGCATATTGCAGCTGTAACAGTATGTATTAACTATTCACGCGATCTTGCATACTGCGTTGGCAATAGAAAATTATTAGATCAATGGCTGATTGTCACCTCAGCAGATGACAACGACACCATTCGATTATGTGAAGAACATAATATCGATTATATTTTTAGTCAGCGCATTAATGAGCAGGGGGCTCCGTTTGCTAAAGGCAAAGCCATCAACGAAGGTTTTACTGCGCTTAGTCAACAAAACCAACAAGATTGGCTGCTAATGATCGATGGCGATATGATATTGCCAGCTAACTTCCGACAAATTATCGAGAAAATCCCAGCAACACCCACGTACAAACAGTGTTTATTCGGTCCAAAGCTAAGACGTATGGTGAATACAGAGCCCTCTGAATACAACCGATACTGCACACTGAATATTGAGCACTTACAGAGGATGTATGATATTTACTATGCAGACTTTGCCCACAATATTGAGAATATTATTCCACCGAGCTTCCAGCAATATGATGATTTTTTTACCAAGATAAACAATGAAGAACTATTGGAAACGCTAATACCTTCCGTTGAGCAACAGTGGCAAGATTTTCATAAGGGGCAATGGCAGAAGCTACCAATAAACTTTGAGGGACATCAGCAGCATTTGTTAGGCTATTTCCAATTATTTCATAGCGACTATTTTCAAGGCTATCCTGAGCACTCACCTGATAGCCAATGGGATGATGTCATCTTTCGTAATAGCTACCCTTATGATCAACGTATCATCCTCGACTTCGAATGTGTTCATGTCGGCAAAAACAGCTCGGCCGAAAACCGCGAGCAAGAAAAGGCTATCCAAACGCTTGAGCCACCCAATGTACCACGGCACTTATTAGCCGGTGACCCCTGGTTTAATCATTTGGCTGATGATGCTTATACAATATTTTAAGCTTTGCAGGCAGCTATAGCTGCCTGCATGAACGACGACTTTGTATAAAGACAGGAAAATACCGCAACGACTTGCGATTATGCCTTCGCCTTCATAGGGCTGATCACCTCCAGGCCTCCCATATAAGGCCGTAATGCCTCCGGTATCCGCACACTGCCATCTTCTTGTTGATAATTTTCCAACACCGCAATCAGTGCCCGACCAACAGCCAAACCTGAACCATTGAGGGTATGCAGCAACTCTGGCTTGTTGGTTTCAGGGTTACGCCAACGTGCTTTCATACGACGCGCCTGATAATCACCATAGTTACTACAAGATGATATTTCTCGATATGCTGACTGACCTGGTAACCACACTTCCAGGTCATACGTTCTTTGTGAACCAGCACCAGTATCACCAGCACAGAGAATAACAGTGCGATAAGGCAGTTCCAGCTTTTGCAATATTTTCTCTGCATGCAATGTTAACTCTTCATGCGCCTGCTTTGAGTGCTCCGGCTTGACGACTTGCACTAATTCAACTTTTTCAAATTGATGCTGACGAATCATGCCACGAGTATCTTTACCATAAGAGCCAGCCTCAGAACGAAAGCAAGGTGTATGCGCAACATAACGCTGCGGTAACTGCTCAGCAGCCACAATTTCATCGCGTACCAGATTAGTAACAGGCACCTCAGCAGTTGGAATAAGGTAGAAGTCATGCTCACCCTTCAATGCAAACTGGTCTTCCTTAAACTTAGGTAACTGGCCAGTACCGCGTAAGCTGTCAGCATTGACGATATAAGGTACATTTAACTCAGTATAGCCATGCTCGCTGGTATGAGTATCGAGCATTAACTGGATGAGTGCACGATGTAGACGAGCGACCATACCATGCATCACGACAAACCGTGAACCGGTTAACTTCACCCCTTGCTCAAAATCCAACCAGCCATTGGCCGCCGCCAAATCGACATGGTCTTTAGGGGAAAAAGTAAACTCACGTGGCTCTCCCCAACGCCGAATCTCGACATTGGCCGATTCATCCAGGCCATCTGGCACATCGGCGTCGAGTATATTCGGCATACCCAGGCTGATTGCATCCAGCTTTGCCTGCACTTCACTCAACTCCGCCTCGGCAGCTGCTAACTGCTTACCAAGATCAGCCACCTCAGCCATCAGTGGCGCAACATCCTCACCTGCGGCTTTGGCCTTACCAATGGCTTTCGAACGTGTATTTCGCTGATTTTGGAGTTCTTGGGCCTGCACTTGCAGCGATTTTCGCTGGCTCTCCAGTGCCTCAAAAGCCTCTATATCTAATTCATAGCCTCGCCTTGCCAATTGCTCGGCGACAGTACTTAGTTCATTGCGTAATTTTTTAGGGTCTAACATCGTCTGCTGGTCATAAGTGATAAAAAGGGCTGTATTCTAACCCGGCAGAACCGAATGCGCATTAATCATTATTCGTGCTCTATAGCATTCTCCAGCTATAATCCAATGAAGACTCACAACGCTGATTCTGGCAACGCTAGTTTTGCCAAACCCAGTTCATTCATTAAGGATAAGGCATGACACAACATTTCGACCTCATGATACCCGGTGTTAGCTCCCCAGCAGGCAAACTGATGGTAAACGCCGCCTTCGATCAACAAGTTATCGCTAGCGTCGCTACCTGCGATGCGGCTGCAGTTGATATTGCGCTCGGCAATGCCACAGCGATTTACCAGGATAAGCGCCGCTGGCTACCGGCCGCCAAGCGTATCGAGATCCTACATAAAGCCAGTCAGATTATGCAGGATAACTTCGAAGACCTGTCTCTGAGCGCTGCCTTGGAAGGCGGCAAACCCCTACAAGACTCACGCATAGAGGTGGCCCGAGCCATTGATGGTGTCAACAATTGCATCGAGTGTATACGCACTGATTCAGGCAAAGAAATTCCCATGAACCTAAATGCGGCGTCGAATAACCGTATCGCCTTTACACACAAAGAGCCGATTGGCGTTGTCGTTGCAGTGAGTGCCTTTAATCACCCCTTAAACCTGATTGTGCATCAAGTTGGGCCGGCTGTGGCCTCTGGCTGCCCTGTGATTGTTAAGCCGGCCGAAGATACACCGCTATCCTGCTTTCGCTTTGTTGCTATTCTACGTGAGGCAGGCTTACCTGCAGAGTACTGTCAAGCACTTATGACAGATAGTTTGGATACCGCCTCTAAACTGGTGAGTGATACTCGGGTCAACTTCTTTAGCTTTATTGGTAGTGCTAAAGTGGGTTGGATGCTAAGAAGTCAATTAGCGGCCGGTACCCGCTGCGCCCTGGAGCATGGCGGAGCAGCGCCAGTGATTGTCGCGGCAGATGCCGACTTGGATGATGCCGCTCCACTGTTAGCAAAAGGTGGCTTTTATCATGCCGGTCAGGTTTGCGTATCGGTACAAAGGGTATTCGCTCATAAAAGCATCGCACAAGAGCTCGCCCAACGACTGGCAACGCTTGGCGCTAATATGCGCGTTGGTGATCCAAGCCAGGCCGATACGGATATTGGCCCACTGATTCGTCCGCGAGAACTGGAACGCATTCACAGCTGGGTTGAAGAAGCGATTAGCGAAGGCGCACAATGCTTATCAGGTGGCACGGCAATCTCACAGACCTGCTATCCGGCAACGGTATTATTCAACCCGGCGAAGCATAGCAAAGTTAGCCAGCAAGAGATTTTTGGGCCGGTAATTTGTGTTTATGAATATGAGAATATCGATGATGCGATTGCACAAGCCAACAGCCTACCTTTTGCTTTTCAAGCTGCTGCCTTTACTCAGAATATTGATACGGCACTGCATGTATACCGTCAGATTGATGCAGCAACGGTTATGATTAATGACCATACCGCTTTTAGAGTTGACTGGATGCCTTTTGCAGGACTCAAACAATCAGGACATGGTGTCGGCGGCATACCTTACTCCTATGAGGATATGCAAGTTGATAAGCTGATGGTGATGCGCTCAAAGAGTCTTTGACATATTAGCCATTAAAAGCATTGTTATTACTCAAAACTACCACTTTCTATCTAAGTTTTACAGTATAGACGCTAATTTTTACCAGCGTCTATACAATTACCCTCTTTATTTTGTATTATTCACTCCACAAAACAATAAAAATGCTTGGGTAGCTCAACTCAAGAGACATTTGCGGATCTGCGCTGTAGCAAATATTGGACGACTACGACTAAGAGAGTTACACGAATGCAAACGATCAGAAGCATACTGGCTATTCTATCAGGGCCAATTGTCTATGGCGTACTGTACCTGCTAGGCAATCACCTGACGAGAATGCTAACACCTGCATCATTTAATGCAGATGGTTCTACAAGTATTTTGACAATACAAATAATAATGTTATTGAGCTGTTTGCTCTATGCCATCGTTGCAGGCTATATAAGTGCCTGGATAGCAAAGCGCTATTTGTTAGCCCATACAATAGTTTTAGCTATTGTACTACTGGCTATTGGTATAGCTGTGCAAATACCACTTTGGCATACTATGCCACCATGGTTTCACTATAGCTTATTGATGACATTAGTCGCGGGCATCGCCGCTGGTGGATATATTCGTAACCGCCTAAAGCCTGTAGAGTACCCCATTGGCTGGCCTATCCCACAATAGTTACACAAAAGGTCTACATGGTGACTGTGTGGCAGCACTATGTCACGCAATGACTTAATTCACAAAAGAGCTGAAACAGTAACGACGGCTTTGCACATCAGCACATGCCTTAGAGTTATTGCTACAATAGCATTTGAAACAGCAAGTGCGACTGATATGCTTTATGTTATTTGCCAACGCCTTTTTAAAGCGCTGCTTTGCTGATTATCTTGCTTGCTTATTTTAACGCTTTATTCTACCGGCTATTCTATTGGTGCCACTGTTTAATAAACTCAATAATCTTTGAGTCAGCCACGCCTGACTTTTCTTTACGTGACCAATTAAGGTCAAACCTTATTGCATCTGAAGTATAGTTAATCGGTGCATTGTTATTCATACTCACTGTAATAGTCGTGGTATGACGCCCCGGGTTTAAACGCGTATAAGTGTGTTGCCAATACTCGGTTACACGCTCTTTAAACAAGGTTTTAGCACTTAAGGCAACATGCTCTGCCAAACGTTCGTTATAAAAGTAGTCAACCTCGAATGTCGCTAAATTAGGTGTTTGGTGAATTAAACGCACCGAGAGGATATGCGTTTTTGAGCTCTCATGTTTATCCAGTTCATCTGGTGTGGCATATTCTTTGGCGATCGACTTGTCCAACTGTAATACTTTGCGCCTGCCATGCACAATAATAACAGCCTGATTATCATCAGCGGAGATCAGCTTTATACCTTCTTTACGCTGTCCCACTGAAAAAGCAATCGGCACATTATCAACCATCAACAGCGCCTTACCATCAAACAAGGCATTAGCTGTTATTTGGTGGTCGGCATAGGCTGGCATAAGCAGACATAGCAAGCAGATTGGCAAGCATCGATTTTTAATCATAGCACTTGAATTAAAGCCTTTTGATATGCAGAAATACTAGCATCATCAAAACAAACGAAAAAAACCTCTTCTATTGATGTATTCTCTTGAGATAAGTAGTTGTGCGTTTGACTCACAGCAACTTGGGACGCCTTTTCAACCGGATATCCATAAACACCGCAACTAATAGCTGGGAACGCGATTGTTTTTAATGCATGCTGGTCAGCCAGTTTCAAACTATTTATATAGCAGCTACCTAATAAGACTGCTTCTGACTGCTCTCCACCCTGCCAAACTGGCCCCACCGTATGAATAATATAACGGGCGGGCAATTCATATCCTTTAGTGATTTTTGCCTGACCTGTGATACAGCCATGTAAACGCCGACACTCTTGCAACAACTCAGCACCCGCAGCCTTATGGATCGCACCATCAACGCCACCGCCTCCTAGCAGGCTATTATTGGCCGCATTGACAATAACATCGACTGCCAGGCTAGTAATATCACCTTTGATGATTGTCAGTTTATTGTTCGCCTGTACCATCTTCTTTAACTCTTATATAAGCGACTCAAGCCAGCATGATGCTAAGAAAAAATAACCGTCCTATTATCATAGACCAGTACTTTCCTCTGAATGTGGTGCCAAACTGCCCTGGATAAAACCAGCTTTTCCAAATCACGCCCTTTACGGATCAGGTCTGTCACCGAATCTTTATGACTCACATAGGCAACATCCTGCTCAATAATAGGCCCAGCATCCAGCTCTGCAGTCACATAGTGACTGGTTGCACCGATAATTTTAACGCCACGGCTATAGGCTGAATGATAAGGTTTCGCGCCAGGAAACGCGGGCAAAAAAGAGTGATGAATATTGATAATACGATTAGGATAATGGCGGACAAAATCATCAGAAAGCACCTGCATATAGCGCGCTAATACAATGAAGTCGATATTATGCTGCTCCAATAAAGCCAACTCTTGCGCCTCCTGCTCAGCTTTATTGGCTTTATCAATAGGAAAAACATGGCAAGCAACATCAAACTGTTCGGCAACGGCCTGTACATCAGCGTGATTGCTTACAATCAAGGGGATTTCGACTTGTAGCTCTCCAGCCTGATGTTGCGCCAAAATATCATAAAGACAATGAAACATTTTTGACACAAATACAGCCATACGAGGCCGCTGCTCAGAAAACGAAAGCTGCCATTGCATAGCAAATGGCTCAGCCACCTCAGCTTGAAACCGAGGTCCAATGTCAGCTTGCGGCAAGGTAAAAGCGTCTGTTTCCCAGGCCACACGCATAAAGAACTTTTTATGGTCTTTATCGGTGTGTTGGTCCAAATCCAGAATATTACCTTTATGAGCATGAATAAATTGTGTAATTGATGCGACTAGGCCAGGCTGGTCATCACAATGAATTAACAGTGTAGCCGCTGGCAGGTTCGATTCAGCCATTTATATTCACCACTATCGATTAATAAGCGTTTTTTAAAGCAGGCAAAATGATCATTCCATGCCCCCCGTCTAGCATAATAACGGCAAATCTATATGATACTCAACTATTGGCTGACTAATGCATAGATATTAGGTCGAACACTCTGGAGTAACCGGGTTTGATAACGATGATTTTCACAGTCAGAAATCGTGCGAAGGGCGTCTACGGCTAGCCAAACTTATTTAAGCAACAATGCTTGCATAGGCTTACTGATATGATAACCCTGAACATAGTCAACGCCTGAGTTTTCCAAAGCCTGAATAATAGCTGGACTGTCAACATATTCGACAACAGTATAACGACCCAGTGACCGGGCCATTTGCGTGATCGCTTGTATCACAGCTCGGTCAATAGGATCAGACACAACACCTTGGGTAAACAGACCATCGATTTTAATATACGCGACATCCAGGTGTTTTAACTGGCCAAAGGAACAAAACCCACTACCAAAGTCATCTAAAGCGAACTGACAGCCTAAGCCTTTTAACTCGTGTATGAGAGCTTTAGTGGCTTCAATGTTAGTTACCGCTTGCGTTTCTGTTATCTCAAATAAAATGTTTTTAGGGTTAATGCCATGCACAGCAGCACGCTCTTTTATATAAGCTGCTGTATTATTATCTGCTAATGTTTGTGCCGATAAGTTAATCGATAAACGTATCTGACGTTGCTGCTGCTCAGCCTCAGATAGCGACTTAAACGCATTATCAATTACCCAACGATCAATATCCAACATAATATCAAAACGCTCGGCCGTTGGTAAAAACGCGCCAGGAACAATAGGTTCATCACCCTGATCTTTTAATCGCAATAGCACTTCATAAAACAAAACTGACTCTACATCTGACTTAATGTACTCAGGCCAAATATCTGTCTGCACTATCTTTTTGTTTGACAACACATTGAAAGGCAGTATGGGCTGAAAATTCAAAGTAAATAAATTATTTTTTAATGCATCACGCAATCTGGATGACCAACCCAACTCTAAGTTCATTGCTGCTTGGCTATCATAATCACCAGAGAAAATATGTGTTTGGTTGCGCCCTTTACTCTTAGCAATATGGCAAGCAATATCAGCATTGGTCATTATTTCTTCTAATGATGCTGTGCCTTTGTGCATCACCGCCACACCCATTGTTGCGGTTACATCGTAGGCTTTACCATCATAAAAGAATTTTTCATCATTTAATGCGTAGCGAAAGCCTTCAGCAATCATGAAAATTTCTTCTTTATCAGAACTGATATTCCGTAGAATAATGGCATACTCATCACCACCGATACGCGCCAAGGTATCGGATGAACGTAAGCGCGTCTGTAATCGACGGCCCACCTCTGTCAACAAGTGATCTCCGGCTATATGGCCTGCGGTATCATTAATATATTTAAAACGATCCAGGTCAATAAGCAATAATGCGCTGTAGCTGGCACTGCGCCTGAGGCGGATAACTTCCTCATTAATTTGTTCTTCAAAGTATTTACGGTTTAAGAGCTTGGTTAAAGAGTCGTGTGTTGCCTGCCAACGCAACTCTTCTTCTAAGTGTTTACGCTCGGATATATCCCGAAACGCCACAACAACGCCAGCATGCTCTTCTTCGGACTCCATAGGATAGACAGTACACTCAACCGATACCTGATAGCCTTCGCGATGCCAAAAAACGGTCTGCCATTCATTTAGCTGACTGCCTTTTGCATAACAACGAGATAAATGACACTCTTGGACTTTGGTTTTAGCACCGTCCTCTGTGGCAAAATGAAATAGTGAGTGTGCTAGCTTGCCGACAATATCATCATTTTCTTTATAACCGAGTATGCGTCGGGCAGCAGGATTAATAAATTCTATTACCCCACGCTTATCAACACCATAAACACCATCACCTACCGATGCTAAAATGCGTTGCAAGCGACGTCGTTCATTGTCGATAGAACGCCGATCCAGTATTGAGCGTGTTAATGAACGTACTCTGGCTAAAAAAAGCTCTTTGGCCTCACTCTTAAACATGCACTCAACTGCACCAGCATCTAAACACTCTTTGATAACTTGGTCCGAATAAGTGCCGGTAATGATAGCAATTGCGATGTTTCTTGTTTGAGGGTTTTCTTTGAGCTGGCGAACTAATACATCACCATTATTCTCCGGCATAAAATAGTCAATGATGGCAATATCATATTGGTTTTCCTCGATAAGCTTTAAAGCCTCAGCCACACAGGAAGCAGAGTCCACATCGTAGCTATGCTCTCTTAATAGGCTTCTAAAGCTATGCCGTACTGAGGGTGAGTCATCAACAAACAAGATACGAATCGCATGATCTATACCTTCATTAAGATAGTTGTGATCATCATAGTCCAACGAGGCAATCAGCTGCTCCATAGCAGCGGTACATTCGGCATAATCGGACCACGGCAGCAGTGCTGTGCCCTGCCGGTTGGTAATCCAGTCTAACTTGGCAGGGTCACCCTCTTCAGACAATAGCAAAACCGGCAACCCTTTTAGATGGCTATCATCCAGGGTCACTAAAATCTCATCTGCATAAACATGGGTATCGGCAGGCCAGCCCATCACAATCCCTGAGAACCAGCGTGAGCCTGCTATAAATGCCTGAATGGCACTCAAGCCTTCCTTATAATCCGATACTACTGATAGCTCAAAACCTTTAGCCGCAAAGGTCTTTTTCAGCGCATGGCGCAACGTTGCTGACTGCTCAATAAGCAGATAATGTTGGTTTTTATTTAGCTCAACAGTATTAACCGTTGACTCTGGCACTGCCATATATTTGCCTCTTCCCACCCTGCTCGTATTATCACTTAGTATATAAGTGTAGCAGTTTGGCACATTTCAGGGTGGCCTTTTCGGTCGATTTGCTGGCCACTTCTTATACCTGAGTTCAGTCAGGCCAGACAAGCCACCAAATATATGATTAAAATCAATTAGTTATATGCACTGGGAAGTATAGAAAATCGGACTCGAATGCTTATACGATCACAATACGCTTACGCTGCAGCGCAACGCGCTTACAGCCAGCACGCAACCCTTAAGTGGGTTTATTCTTGGCCTACAAGCTTAGCTACTTTTAGCGGCTTGCACAGCTCGAGCTATTACTGACCGTGCAAACGACAACAAAAAACCCCGCAAAGCGGGGTTTTTCTTTTAACTTCAAAAACTTAACTTAAAGGTATTATTTTTTGACGATGCGACGCATGGCAAGCAGGCCAAATACCATGAGTAATAGTGTGGCTGACTCTGGTACAGGCACCCCAGTAAAAGCAAAGTCGATACCCAGATCATTGTCGTAGTCAGCACCCCATAAATATGAAGTAATGCTAGAGCCAATATTCACTGAGTTAAAAATCCCTGAGTTAATATCGTCAAAGAAGA
The DNA here is from genome assembly GCA_965230615.1 of Gammaproteobacteria bacterium. GTDB lineage: Bacteria > Pseudomonadota > Gammaproteobacteria > HTCC5015 > HTCC5015. The sequence continues at coordinate 4,423,590 of OZ246012.1, read as the reverse complement.
AAACACCATCAATATCTTCTGTACCCACTGTGATGCTGTACTCTATAAAGCCTTCACTAAAGCCATCAGCACTGTCATCTAAAATTAGGCTCATCGCAATCAAGTTGAATACACCACTGGCACCATTGACTGAAAACAAATCAAAAGACTGTGTACCCAAACCATCGGTATTAATCACTTCAGCATCAGCATCATAGAAAAAATCAAACGCTTGATCTGCCGCGAAACGTAACCAATCATTACGGCTGCCAGAGCCACTTGGAGAAGCACCATCATGTACCAGCGTGTAGTTGCGCCAGTCATTATCAATCACTGTCCCTGAATACAATACAGGCGTTGCAGAAGCAGTGCCTATTGTTAAAAGAAGACTCAAAACACCCAAAAGCTTTAATTTCATTGTTATACCCTATAGCTAATTAATTTTGCTGATAAAAAAGCAAATAGTGTGCCAGCCGCAATAACAACCTAAGAATCAATCACTTAACCCAGAAACAGTACAAAAAGCAAGTATGATTACTTATTTACTGTAAAGAAAACCGATTATTGATTGACCAGTCTACAACAAATGGCTGACGAAATAACAACGATTACCCCCTTAGACAATAGGCAGTACAGACAGAAGCAAACTAAAAACAAGGACTTAGCCAGCTTGCCTTATGCAAGATGATACTGGGAAAAGCACTTATAACAGTGCTAAAAAAACCGACAACAGGGGGGATCAGCTACTCGTTGCGGGCTCTTTGACACTGACCATCACCAGCCCTTTCTCTACCCACATTCGCACAAACAAACCTCGATAATAGACTTCGTAAGGCTCCCCACCTTCTTCCACGTTAGGCAACAACTGGAATTTGCTCTCATCATAGGCGGCTTTATAGAGTGTTGTCACTTTACCTAATGAGCTTTGATAACGCAGCTGGGCCGCAGTACTGCCTTGAATAGAACAATAACGACCTCCCAGCAGAGACTGATCAGCACCATTGAAGATATTCGATTTCACCAGGGAAAACTCTAACTCGGTAAAATACCCTGATAACTGCTTAAGGCTATCGGTGTTGACTTCCAGCGGTTTAAGCTTGATATGATTACGCGATACTTCTTCGGCAATCGCAAATAACAACTGCCGCTGTTGCTGCTGTTGTAATTGTTGGCTTAGCACAGCAAACACCAACAATAGACTGGCCGCAATTGATGCCCCCCACCACCAGGCACGCGAGCGATGCATGCTGGATGCGGGCTTATCCGCTACAACCGAGTGCTGCATAGCCATCAACTCGGCCATTTGCGAATCAGATAGCTGCTTATCAGTAAAGTGCTTGTTAACACTCGCTTTTAGGGTGGTTCGCTGCATTATGCTACTCCTCCTGCTTCCGCCATGGCTTCCTGCTCAACGGCGATTGTACGGAGCTTCTTTTTGAGTCGGTGTATTCTCGATAAAACAGTCCCCCTGGGAATAGACATAATCGTTGCCATCTCTGCAGCGGTTAGCTCTTCCACAGCCCATAGATATACTATCTCCCTTTCAGCATCGGTGAGCTTGCCCCAATAAAAGGCCAGCTCACTCTCACGAATCATAATATCGTCCAAACTATTAGAGTCGACCAATGACACCATTTCATCGGCAACACTATCCCACTCTGCATGAATATATTTATTGCGGTGTCTTAACAGATCGATATATTGATTACGCATCATAGTACGTATATACGCCAAAGGTGCCTTAATTGGATTATTACCTTGCTGCTGCAAATACTTTTCTAAACAAGACTGCAGTAAGTCATACGCTTCATCTTCATTATTCGATAAAGATAAACCATAACGGTACAGCTTATTGAGTTGTTCCTGATCAATTGCACACAAAGGTTTAGACATTTTTGACTGAAAAGTGATCAATGATATTGAGTTGAATATATTCGCTGATAATGTTTACTTGATCAGGGTGTTTCTCACACAAACGTTCAAAGTAAACGCTGCGTTTAATATCAGCAAGAAAAAGGTATTCGGCTTGTGTCATTGGCTTTATGTCTGTTGTTAACTCACGTCTTTGCACTAGAAAATAAAACTCACCTTGTGCCAGTTGCATAGCAGGTACTTCTGGATGTTGATGAGCTTGCCAAATTGCTGCCACATCATATTCACTTTGCAATAAGCCAATACTAGGTGCAAGCTTATATTGAATAAGGCCGTAAGCACTTTCACTTAACGCCGCCAATGCCGAAGCATTAAAGCTACGACAAGGGGGTGCATAGTATGCCAGCTGCAATAAACGTTCAAGTTTGGCTACATCGGCAATATAAACATAGTGCTCCAGGTGTGTATGTTGCTGACAATAAGCACGAAGGTAATCATCAAACCCCTCTCCTACCAGATTCAGGTCACTGTCCTTGAGTGGCCGTCGCTGCAAATAAAAGCCGACAAAGTGTTGAAAAAAATCATCACCCAATAGAGTCTGGCAAACAGGGTAAGCTGCTGCCATCGCCGACAACAATGCCCCTTTAATATTATTCTGATAAGCAGATACGCCACGTAAGCTATCTACGGTTGCGGTATCGTCTAATGCCTGCAATAAGCGATTGCTATCGCCGCCTTGCATAGCTTCAGAGAACACACGTTGTAATTCAGCTAAGCTTGTCACGCAGCGCCCCGCACAGCAACAGCGTCAAGTAACGCCTGTGCTTTGGCTTGCTCTGCCAGTAGGACTTCCAATGCAGGTAAGTCATTATCCCATTCAATTAACGTTGCAACCGGGCCTCTTAGTTGCAATAAGTGCTCATATAATGACCATACCGCCTCATCAACCGGGTTGTTATGTGCATCAATCAAACAGTCTGCTTGGCGCTCAAAGCCAGCCAGGTGGACTTCCTGAATACTCCCTAACGGTAACTGCTGTATCGCCAAGCGTGCATCTCGCCCTAAATTATTTTGATTAACATATAGGTTATTCACATCCAGCAGTAAGCCACAGCCTGTATTGTCGACAAGCGCCGATAAAAACGCTGCCTCACTCATACTATCAGCATTGAAAGCGACATAACTTGATACATTCTCGATCAACAACTGCTGACCCAGCCTATCTTGCACCTGCTGCACGCGCTGACTCATATGCTGTAGTGCTTGTTCGGTATAAGGCAGCGGCAGCAGGTCTGGCAAAAAAGCTTCATCGAGTTGTGAAAAGCTCAAATGCTCTGAGTAACTCATTGCCTGACTGCGTTGTAGTAACGACTGGATTTGGCGGAGGTAGTTATCTGCCAGTGGTGTAACGCTACCTAAAGATAAGCCAACGCCATGTAGTGATAAAGGAAAGCGCTCAGCCAGCATATCAAGGTAGTAAGTCGTAATGCCCCCTTGGCTAAGCCAATTATCCGCTAATAGCTCAAGCCAACTGACCGAGTCAGGTGCAGCCAGCAAGGCATCAATATGCGGCATGCGCAAGCCAATGCCAGCTGTCTGCACTGATTCTATACTACGATATTTCATTTATACCGCTTAAGACTTACCTTTAGCAGGTTTGACCTTAGCCACTTTCCCACCTGTGATTTTCTCACAAGTACCTTGTGGCACATAAACCCACTCATTATCGCTATTGTCTAGCGCATCACCTTGGCCTGCACAGCTATGCGAACCATCTAGAGCGCCACAATCATTTTTGCCTGCTTTGGCAATACCGGCGCACTTTTCCCAGGCTTTGGGCTGATCAGGCACAGCAGCCTGTACCCCGGTTGCTGCCATACCAGCAACACTTGTTAATATACTCGCAATCGCCAGTGACTTTAATTTGCTGTTTTCACTCATTATGTCTCTCCACGGATATCATTATTGTTTACACGTCTACATATACAAAAGACGAATGAGTGATGTTGTTGATTTCAGCAACTATCGGTTTTTTAGTTGCTTGAGCACTAGATAGGTGTTTATGCTTTGTTTTTGCGCAAGGCTGCCAGTTTTTCAGCAATTTTAAGCTCTAAGCCACGCGAGACTGGCTCATAGAATATTTGCTCCCCCAGACTATCCGGGAAATAAGTCTGGCCTGGAGAAAAACCATCGGGTTCATCATGCGAATAACGATAGGCTTTACCATATCCCAATTCCTGCATAAATTTTGTGGGCGCATTGCGTAGATGAACAGGTACTTCTTCGCTGCCATGCTCTCGGGCACATTGCATGGCTTTAGCAAATGCCGTCGTGACCGCGTTACTCTTTGGCGCTGATGCTAAATAGGTAATGGCTTGCGCAATAGCAAGCTCTCCCTCAGGGCTGCCAAGACGCTCATAAGCATCCCAAGCCTGCATAGCCAGTGGTAACCCTCGTGGGTCTGCATTACCAATATCTTCAGATGCCATTCTGACGACGCGCCTAGCAATATATAAAGGATCACACCCCCCGTCGAGCATACGACAGAACCAATAAAGCGCGGCATCTGGATTAGAACCTCTCACCGATTTATGTAATGCCGAGATTTGCTCATAAAAAACATCGCCACCTTTATCAAAGCGTCGCAGGCTTTGCACAGTAGTATCACGCACAACCTCCGCACTAATCCAAAAAGCGCCATCACGCTCTTCAGCTAAATCAGCTGCGATTTCCAATAAGTTTAAAGCCCGCCTCGCATCTCCATCTGCGGCTTGCGCTAACATCTGCAGCTGGTCTTGGTCGATACGAATATCACGTTGTCCTAGGCCTTTGTCTTTATCTTGTAAGGCACGTATCAGCAGCTTTTCAATATCTGCGCTTTGTAAAGACTTCAATACATAGGTGCGCACCCTGGAAAGCAAGGCATTATTTAGTTCAAACGAAGGGTTTTCGGTAGTAGCGCCAATAAAAAAAACTGTACCATCTTCAATATAAGGCAAAAAGGCATCTTGTTGTGCTTTATTAAAACGATGCACCTCATCAACAAATAAAATAGTCGGTTTGGTATCGAGTTGTTTGACGTGTTGCGCCTGTTCGATGGCACCGCGAATATCTTTAACACCCGACAATACGGCAGAAATGCTGAGAAACTGTGCACCACAGTAATTCGCAATCAAACGCGCTAGAGTGGTTTTGCCGGTGCCTGGCGGCCCCCAGAACACCATGGAGTGAATTTTATCCTGTTCAATCGCCAGTCGCAGGCTTTTGTTCTCTGCAAGAATATGTTGCTGCCCTACATAGTCGGCCAGCTGCTCCGGCCGCATACGATCAGCCAGAGGCCGGTACTGGGCTGCCTGACTATCGAACAAACCATTTTGCATATTATTTTAGGTAAACTGTATCTAAAAGGTAAGTGCGCATAAGCTACCGCAGTGCCAGGACTTATTGCCCGACAACATCAACACCTTCGGGTACGGTAAAGTCAAAATGCTCACTGGCTATCTTGCTATTCATGGCAGTATTTAAAAACTCAATACGTACAACCTGCCCTAAACGATCTTTTAATTCCATGACTTCCAAGCCATCTTGCCCCAACGCTAGCAACATAAAACCATAGTCAGTGTCTTTGATTTTAATCTCAAGTTGCAGCATTTCACGCCCATCGATTTCACCGAGCTCAATTATTTTAAACTGTTTCTCTAGATCAGTGTCGCTGGTTAATAAAGCAATCGGTGCTGTACCCAGCGCATTTTTCAGTGGCTGTACCGTCACCTGATCCAACTCAGGATCGTATAACCAGAGCTTTTCACCATCGGCAATAATTTGCTGCTCATAAGGGACTTTATAATCCCAACGGAAACGACCCGGCTTTAATAACGCAAAGCGTCCGTTGGAAACTTCTATTTGGCGCATCTTATCGTCAAACAATGTTTGCTTGAAGTCAGCTGTCATTGTTTGTAGGTCGCGGGTAAAGGTGCGCAGTTTCTCCAGCCCTTCACCGGCTTGTGCAGGCATCAACACGGATAAAAACACGATAATCAATAACGGATATGCAGGCTTGCTCAACATAAAAACCTCTTAGTCAATCGTTATACTTTAGGCGGAGGAGGCGCGAGTACTTCACGGGTACCATTAGACTGCACAGTACTCACCACGCCAGCACTTTCCATATCTTCGAGCATGCGGGCTGCACGGTTATAGCCAATTTTCAAACGGCGCTGCACATACGATATCGATGCTTTGCGAGACTCAGTCACAATAGCCACTGCCTCATCATAAAGTTTGTCAGCTTCATTCGCATCTGCTTTGGCCCGATCACTTGGGATACCCGGCAATGGCGCTATTGATTCTTGTACAATTTCTTCAATGTAATCCGGTTCACCACTTTCTTTTAAATGCGCAACCACTTTATGCACTTCATGGTCATCCACAAAAGCACCGTGGACTCGCTCAGGAATACTCGTGCCTGGCGGCAGGTATAACATATCACCGTGACCCAGCAATTGTTCCGCCCCCATTTGATCCAAAATTGTCCGCGAGTCCACTTTTGAAGATACCTGGAACGCGATACGGCTAGGCACATTCGCTTTAATCAGTCCTGTTATCACATCAACAGAAGGGCGCTGAGTCGCAAGGATTAGGTGAATCCCCGCAGCACGTGCTTTTTGAGCTAAACGCGCAATCAACTCTTCAACCTTTTTGCCGACCACCATCATCATATCGGCATACTCATCAATAATGACCACAATAAACGGCATATGGTTCAATGTCGGTGGTTCTGCTTCGGGATCAAATGCTTCTTCTGGCTTATATAAAGGGTCCTGTATAGGCTCACCGCGCTCATCAGCTTCTTTGATTTTACGGTTATAGCCTGAGATATTGCGTACCCCCAATGCAGCCATCACGCGATAACGCCGTTCCATTTCGGCGACACACCATCGCAAAGAATTCGCGGCTTCTTTCATATCCGTCACGACCGGCGTCAATAGCTGGGGTATTCCCTCATACACATTCAACTCAAGCATTTTAGGGTCAATCAAAATAAGACGCACATCTCTTGAGGTTGCCTTATACAACAAACTCAACAGCATGGCATTGATAGCAACAGACTTACCTGAACCAGTAGTACCGGCAACCAGCAAATGGGGCATGCGAGCCAGATCAGCCACAACGGGTTTACCACCGATATCTTTGCCCAAACCGAGCAATAGCGGTGATGCCGCCGTTTCATAGTCATGCGACTTAATCACCTCACTCAACGTCACCAGTTCACGTTGCTCATTTGGAATTTCCAGGCCAACGGTTGACTTGCCTGGAATCACTTCCACCACCCGCACACTGATCACAGACATCGAGCGTGCCAGATCTTTCGATAGATTACTGATCTGGCTGACCTTAACGCCTGCGGCAGGCTGTATCTCAAAACGAGTGATCACAGGTCCCGGGTGTACCGCGACAACCTCAGCGGTAATACCAAAGTCTTGTAGTTTGTGCTCTACCAAACGTGACAGCGCTTCAAGTGCCTCTTTGGAGTAACCACCTGATTGCTCTCTGGCAGCATCGAGTAATTTCAAGGGTGGCAACTCGGTCGCGGCTGGCGGCTCAAACAAGGAAATTTGTTTTTCTTTAAATTCGCGCTCACTCGGCGCTTTGTTTTGAAAAACCGGCTCAATACGCGGTGCTTTGCGGCTAACCTTTTTGGCTTTAACTTCCTCTTGCGTGGCCTGGAACACAACTTCGCGCTGGCTCTTGGCTTGACGGGCATCCCAGCGGGATTTAAGTTCCAGCACAGCCCGTAAACCCTGGCTGCGTAACCAAGTAAAGGCCAGCAGCGTGTAGTAGCCTATCGTGTCCATAAGGCTTAGCCAGGATAAGCCGGTAAAAATCGTTATGCTGGCAAAAAAGAGGGCTAATAACAGTAGTTTGGCACCAATATAGCCAAAAATAGCGGATAAGCCTTTAATGCCAATCAGCTCACCCAGAATACCACCACTGCCTTTTTGTACATCCGCCTCTTGGGCATACGGCAATGCGTTCAGCGATACTTCGATAAATGAGCCTAAACCGCAACCTGACAACAGCAATAATAAAAAGCCACCCCAACGCAGGGCATATTCCTGTAAGTTGATTTCGGCACTGCCACTGTCCCGACGCCGAATCAGTAGCCAACCACTATAAGCAATCATTATGGGGAATAAGTAGGCCAGATAGCCAAACAAATACAGCGCAATATCAGCAAACCAGGCACCAAATGTACCTGCTATATTGTTGATTTGGCCGCGTTCGCCAGTATGCGACCAGCCCGGATCAGACACATCATAACTGGCCAGCGCCAGGACAAAATAGAACGCAATCGCCAATAGTAAAAACAACAATGCCTCACGCACAATCCCCAACATTGGACTGGCGCTTGGCTGGCTTGTGTTTTTAGGCTTGCGCTTTGCTTGTGCCAAAATGATTCCCCATTAAAAAAACTTAATAAGCCATTGAAATTTAGTCAAATTTCATCTGCAGCGCTAAAGATACTACGTTAGCTGCCAATACTCAATCTGGCAGGGCAACTTGATTTTGCGGAAATAAGCTATATGCAACAAGTTTAAGTTTACCCCTGTGCACGCATTTCGTAACATATGCGGGCATTATAACCCTGGTACACATGAAGTCGTTATTGGAGAGCATATTTTGAGCGATAGCAAACACAGCCGTTTAATTATCCTTGGCTCAGGCCCTGCCGGTTACACTGCAGCCGTCTATGCAGCCCGGGCCAACCTAAGCCCTACCTTGATCACTGGTCTGCAAATGGGTGGTCAGCTGACAACCACCACGGATGTGGATAATTGGCCTGGCGATGTTGAAGGTTTACAAGGCCCAGCCTTGATGGAGCGCATGAAAGCCCATGCAGAGCGCTTCAATACCGAAATTGTTTTTGATCATATTCATACTACCGAGCTGCAACAGCGCCCATTTAAACTGATTGGCGACTCAGGCACATACACTTGCGATGCTTTAATCATTGCCACTGGCGCGAGTGCAAAATATTTAGGCCTGGAGTCCGAACAAAAATTCTTAGAAGCTGGCACCGGTGTATCGGCTTGTGCTACTTGCGATGGTTTCTTCTATAAAGATAAGCCGGTTGCTGTTATTGGTGGTGGTAACACTGCTGTTGAAGAAGCCCTGTATTTATCCAATCTTGCCTCTAAAGTGACCGTGGTGCATCGACGCGACAAGTTCCGTTCTGAAAAAATATTAGCGGATCGCTTACTTGCAAAAGCAGGCGGTGCAGGCAATGTTGAAGTTGTTTGGGACCATGTACTCGATGAGGTACTCGGTGATGATATGGGTGTCACCGGTATGCGGATTCGTAGCGTAAAAGACGACAGTACGCGTGAGGTTGACTTACACGGTGTCTTCATTGCCATTGGGCATAAACCTAACACTGACATTTTTGCCGGCCAACTGGATATGGAAAATGGCTATATCAAAGTTCAGTCTGGCTTAACCGGCAATGCGACAATGACCAGCGTGCCTGGTGTATTCGCAGCAGGCGATGTTATGGACCATATTTATCGTCAAGCAATTACTTCCGCGGGTTCTGGTTGCATGGCAGCATTGGATGCCGAAAAGTTTCTCGACAATTAACCGTTTATACGTCATAAACTAATATACAGACTGTCTCCAAGAGTCATTGATTAAAATGATATGTCTGCAACAGTAAACAATAGCGGGTGTCTCTTATAAAGGCTCCCGCTATTTTGGATTAGCGTACCTAGCAAAGGATAATGCAGCCTATTTTTCAGGGCTTTAAGCAGTTTATATATGACGCAGGATCACGAAATTCATATAGTTACCGAACTCAGTAGCATTAACGCTGAGGATTGGAATGCTTTGCTCACTGATAACAACCCCTTCCTACGCCATGAGTTTCTCAGCGCTATGGAAGCGCAACACTGTTTAGGGGCCGATGTGGGTTGGCACCCTCACCACTTTTTACTCTATAGCAATAAACAACTCATTGCGGCAATGCCCGCCTATTTAAAAAGCAACTCATTTGGCGAGTTTGTTTTTGATTGGTCATGGGCTTCGGCATATGAGCGACAAGGCCTGGACTATTACCCCAAGCTGGTTGCCGCTATACCTTTTACGCCTGTCACCGGCCCACGTATTTTGTCATTACCAACACTAGATTATCAGCAAAACAGTGCCCTTTTGATGAACAACATCCTCGGGTACGCACAAGACAAACATATTTCCAGTTTTCACTGTTTATTCCCAATCGACAAAGACAAACAACAACTTGAAAGTCTAGGGCTAGCGAGCCGTTTAAATTATCAGTACCACTGGCACAATCAAAACTATGAAAACTTTGAACATTATCTATCATTCTTTCGTTCGCGCAAACGTAAGAATGTTTTGCGTGAACGCGCACAGGTTAAAGATGCTGGTATCACGCTGCATTTATTTCATGGCAACGAACTCGATGATGAACTTTGGGAAATAGCTTACAGCTTTTACCAGTCGACTTTCTTTAAAAAGGGTAATCACCCTGCATTAACGCTGGCTTTTTTTAAAACGCTGGGGCAAACCATGGGGCAAAATATCCTGGTGATCCTTGCCGCGTCAAAAGGCAAATATATTGCTGGCGCGATTACTTTTTGTAGCCAAGATACTTTATACGGTCGCTATTGGGGCAGTCACACAGAACATAACTGTTTGCACTTTGAAGTTTGCTTTTACCGGGGCATCGAATATTGTATTGACAACGGCTTACAGAGCTTCGAACCTGGCGCGCAGGGTGAACATAAGATCACTCGCGGTTTTTTACCAACCCCCACCTGGTCTTCACACTGGATTGCTCAGCCACAGTTTTCCAGTGCGATTAATGACTTTTTAGTCCGTGAACGCCAGGCACTGGAAGCACAACGCCCTCAACTCGATGAGATGTCACCGTTTAAAGTGGAAAATTAATTATGGTGCCATGGATAGATGAAAGCGACGATAGCACGCCCTTCCCGAGCGTTAGTTCAGCACTAGCCGACCCTGATGGCTTGCTTGCAGCCGGTGGCAGCTTACGGCCAGAGCGTTTGTTAATGGGTTATCGCCAAGGTATTTTTCCCTGGTATGGGCCAGGCGAACCTATATTATGGTGGTGCCCGTCACAACGGGCTGTCATTTTTCCAGAAGACTTACATATCTCACGCAGCCTGAAGCGTGTTATTAAAAAACAAACTTTTCAACTCACACACAATCTGGCATTTCGTGATGTTATGCTCGGTTGCGCCAAACCCCGACCCAAAAGCACAGGCACTTGGATTACCAAAGATATGACAGAAGCTTACTGCGAGTTATTTCGTCTAGGCTACGCACGCTCATTAGAGTGCTGGTTAGATAAAAAGTTAGTAGGCGGCATATATGGCGTGCAATTAGGTAAAGTGTTTTTTGCAGAATCCATGTTTAGCGGTGAGACCAATGCTTCGAAAATTGCCTTAATTGCCATCGGCCAGCAAGATGATATTGAACTGATTGACTGCCAACTGCCAACAGAACACCTAAGCAGTTTAGGTATGAAAACTATTCCTAGAGACAACTTCAAGAAGCTCTTAGACCGTTGGTGCAGTCTTACACAACCTCAATGGGCTAATAACACAGCAGACATCGATATTTGCTTGCACGCTGATCGACCATAAATCATAGAGATGGTAAATTTTTATCTTAAAGCTTGGCTAATCTTGTTGGCGTGCGGCCAATAAAGAGCCCGTCCAGCGATCACCTTCCAACGGCGGTTGCTGCTGGTATTGTTCTATACTGGCAAGGTACAAGCTATAGTGACTATCTTGCGGGTCCTGCTCCAGAATAGAGGTAAATACCTTATGCGCCTCATCCCACTGCTGTTGTCGAAACAAATGCAAGGCATTGTCGTATTCAGCCAACATAGCCTGTTTATTCTGCACATTGACTAAAGGCTCAAATATACGCACCATACCTTTGCGCCCACGAATATTGACAATATCCAGCTCTCGAAACAAATGCGCTGACACTGCTGACACGGTTGACTCACTCAAAATAATGGGTGTTTGATAAAAGCGTGTGAGTTTTTCCAAGCGAGCGGCAATATTGACATTATCACCAATCGCCGTATAGGCTATTCGAAACTCAGACCCCATATTCCCCACATTACAAGTACCACTATTAATACCAATGCCAACCTCTATACGGGGCCAGCCACGTTGTGCAAAGTCTGTACGAATCCGATGCATCGTTTGCTGAATTTCTAAAGCAGCCTCTAATGCATGCTGCTGATGCTGTTCGTCTGCTAATGGTGCTCCCCAAAAGGCCATCACACTATCACCGATATATTTATCAATAGTGCCACCATGTTTATGAATAATCTTGGTAATTTCTGTAAGAAAAGCATTGATAAGACGCGCTAACTCTTTCGGCTCCATGCCTTCAGATAAACTGGTAAAGCCCTGGATATCACAAAATAAAACACTCAACTCGCGTGCAGACCCTTCAAGGTCCGACATACTACGTTTTTCATAATAATTTTTTGCCAGCTCAGGTGGGATGTATTGACTAAACACACTCGATAAGCGCTGCCTATCACGAAACTCTGTAAAAAAAGATGCCAGCACATGCACTGAAAAAATCATAACCAGTGTTAATAAACTGAACTCTAATAACAGGCCATCATCTTGCGGGCCAACAGATAAACCAATGGCTAATACTAAACCAGCACACACTAATGTCACCAAAGATGAACGTACCGGGCTTAAAAATGGCAACATAAAGCACAAAATAATATACACCGGCACAATACCGAGAAAGCCACCAAATAGATTGGTATTCGAGCTTAAGCCTTGACGAGTATTAAAAGCCATCGACAAGCGGAGATCTTCTGAACGGGTCAAGCTGGGTGCCAAGCCAGCATCAACATTTAAATCGACATAAAACATGCCGACAACACTGGCTATCATAAGTAATAGAACAAATAATAACAGTGTGATCTGAAATGCTATTTGCGACTTGGGTTTATCACTGAATTTCATCAATTGTTATCGACGATCTTTGCTTTTTTAATCAACAAAGTGATGGTATTACTATAACGAGTGCCCTAATACCACAGCTAGAAACAGAGTGTAGCCCAAGATAAGCGATAGCGCGATAGACAAGCTGTAAAATATAGTTTTCAATGGCTTTGCTGGCTCAGCGACAAAAACAAAGCGTGCTAAGTACAAGCAAATGACGATAGCCGCCAACTCAATAATAATTATCCGCATACTACTGACTTTACACTGCTTTGCAGACAATTTAAAGCGACTATCCCGTATTGCACCATATCGCACAGGGCAGCGTCAAACCAGCGCCAAGCAGACGACTCGACACTGGCTGGCAGTTGATAATAGATGAATCAGACTATTTAAAGGTTTTTCAAAATAGCTTCTTTAACCTGTGGCAAAACAGCTTCTATCGTCTGCACTTCGGCAGTACTTTGTTTAATGGCAGTATCAGGGTCTTTCAAGCCGTGTCCGGTGAGCGTGCAAACCACAGTACTGCCCGCAGGAATTTTGCCAGCCTGTAGGTCTTTGAGTGCACCTGCGACGGATATCGCAGAGGCAGGCTCACAAAACAAACCCTCTTTTTCTGCCAGCAGTTTTTGCACACGTAAAATTTCAGTATCATCAAACTCATCAAACCAGCCACCTGACTCACGGCTGGCATGCCAGGCATTATCCCAGGATTGTGGCCAACCAATTCGAATGGCTGTGGCCACTGTTTCGGGATTATCTACCATTTCACCACGTAAAAAGGGTGCTGAACCTGCAGCCTGGTAACCCACCATCACCGGCCTTTTATCAACCAATGGTTGGTTTTGTTCAAAAGCACATTGCTCATCGCAAAAACTACATGCCGCTGTCCTGCCACTGATCGATGCAAATTCAGAGTAACCAATCCAATGCGCACTGATATTACCGGCATTACCGACGGGTAAACAATGATAATCTGGCGCACGCCCGAGCTCTTCCACAATTTCAAACGCAATGGTTTTCTGACCTTGCAAACGATAAGGGTTAATGGAATTAACAATCGATACAGGCGCTTGTTCAGCGACTTCCTTAACCAGCTGCATGCCTTGATCAAAATTACCTTTAATATGAATAACAACAGCACCATGCATCATGGCTTGCGCCAGTTTACCCATGGCAATTTTACCATCGGGTATTAATACAAAAGCACGAATGCCAGCACGCGCTGCATAAGCAGCTGCCGAGGCTGATGTATTGCCTGTTGAGGCACAAATAATCGCCTGACTCCCCTGGTTGACCGCTTGCGTCACCGCCATGGTCATACCACGGTCTTTAAAAGAACCCGTTGGGTTTAAGCCTTCATATTTCGCATACAGCTCAACCTCTAAACCCAGCTCACGTGGAATATTTTCCAGTTTTACCAATGGCGTATTACCTTCGCTCAAACTAATCACACGAGCGTCGTCTGCAATAGGCAGATAATCTCTATAACGCTCAATTAAACCGGTATAACGTGGACGAAATGACGCCATTTAATTAATCCTCTTACACTTTTTGTTCTTGCTTAACCCAGACTCTCCACCCGAATACGAGTGATTGGTCCGGAGATAGTTGTTAATGCTTCAATTTCTGCTAACGCAGCATCTAGCTGCTTTTCTTTTATTCGGTGAGTCAGCAAGATAATAGGCACTTGTGACTCATCGGCAGCAGGCTCTTTTTGGATCACAGCCTCAATACTGATACCCGCAGAACCTAATATATTGGTAACCTGTCCCATAACACCGGGCTTGTCATCCGCTAATACGCGCAAATAATAAGCCGTTTCAACTTCGCTGATCGGTAATATTGGCAAGTCGCTCAAAGCATCGGCCTGGAAAGCCAAATGTGGCACACGATTTTCTGGATCGGCTGTTAGGGAGCGAACCACATCAATCAAGTCTGCCACCACGGCTGAGGCTGTCGGTGATGCACCTGCGCCAGGCCCATAATATAAAGTAGGTCCAACCGCATCTGCACTGACTAATACCGCATTCATCACGCCATCAACATTCGCAATCAGTCGACGCTCTGGAATCAATGTTGGATGGACTCGCATTTCAATACCTGTATCAGTGCGCCGACAAACACCCAAATGCTTAATGCGATAACCAAGCTGTTCCGCATTGGCCACATCATCACGACTAATATGTGCAATACCTTCGGTATACACTTTATCGAACTGCAAAGGAATACCAAAAGCAATCGAGCCTAAAATCGTTAGTTTATGTGCTGCATCAATACCTTCTACATCAAATGTTGGGTCAGCTTCAGCATAGCCCAGAGCTTGTGCCTCTTTGAGCACATCATCGAATGCACGACCTTTGTCACGCATTTCAGTCAGAATAAAATTACCTGTACCATTGATAATACCCGCCAGCCACTCGATATGATTGGCGGATAAACCTTCGCGAATAGCTTTGATAATGGGAATACCACCTGCCACTGCCGCTTCAAAAGCGACTGTTACGCCCTGTTTGCTGGCCGCAGAAAAAATTTCATTGCCATGCAATGCAATCAAGGCTTTATTGGCTGTCACAACATGCTTACCATTGGCAATGGCCTGCATCACCAGCTCGCGTGCTGGCTCATACCCGCCGATCAGCTCGATAACAACCGATACCTCAGGGTCATTCACGACAGCAAAAGCATCATCGGTCAGCGTAAACGCCGATGTATCTAATTTAACACGACTGGGTGTGCGCGTTGCGGCATGACTGATCATAATATCTCGCCCTGCACGACGACTAATCTCACGACCATTGCCTTGCAGCACTTCCACAGTGCCTGTACCAACGGTTCCCAAACCTAATAAACCAACTTTTACGGGTGCTAACATAATATTTTCAATTCTTTATGTGTTTAACAGAGTCTTTAATCGTGCCTTAAGTCTCTAACTAAATTAATTTATCTTTACGAAACATATCTCGTATGCCTCGTACTGCTTGCCGGGTGCGGTGCTTGTTCTCAATCAGGCTAAATCGCACATGATCATCGCCATAATCACCAAAGCCAATACCCGGCGATACCGCTACCTTGGCTTCATGCAATAGCTTTTTGGAAAACTCTAACGATCCCATGGATTTATAGGCTTCTGGCAAAGGTGCCCATACAAACATGGTGGCTTTTGGCTTTTCAACATGCCAACCCACCGAGTTCAAACCATCGCACAATACATCACGACGCTCACGGTACTGCTCGCATATTTCTTTAACACAGTCTTGTGGCCCCTCCAGCGCTCTAATCGCCGCGACCTGGATGGGGGTGAACATGCCGTAATCTAAGTACGATTTGATACGCGCCAAAGCCGCAACCAGCTCAGGGTTGCCACACATAAAGCCCACGCGCCAACCTGGCATATTGTAGGTTTTGGACAAGGAATAAAACTCTACGGCAACCTCTTTAGCGCCAGGCACCTGCAAAATCGAAGGGCATTTATAGCCATCGAATACGATTTCTGCATAAGCAATATCATGCACAATCCAAATCTCATGCTCACGGGCAATCTCAACCACCCGCTCAAAAAAGTCGAGCTCGGCACACTGCGCGGTCGGGTTCCCCGGAAAGTTAAGAATCAGCATTTTAGGCTTCGGAAATGAATCTTTAATGGCTTTTTCCAACTCACCAAAAAAATCCACATCTGGCCGCAATGGTACATGCCGGATATCGGCCCCCGCAATCACAGTGCCGTAGGGGTGGATAGGATAGGCTGGATTCGGCACTAAAACAGCATCGCCGGGTCCCAAAATCGCCAGCGCCAGATGCGCCAGCCCTTCTTTCGAGCCAATAGTGACAATCGCCTCTGTCTCAGGGTCAAGGTCCACATCAAAGCTGGATTTATACCAGTTGGCAATCGCCCGCCGTAGCCGCGGAATGCCGCGTGACATTGAATAACGGTGCGTATCTTCACGTTGCGCCGCTTCCACCAGCTTATCGACAATATGCTTTGGTGTCGGCTGATCGGGGTTGCCCATCCCAAAATCGATAATATCTTCGCCTCGCGCACGTGCCGCTGCTTTCAACTCATTCACAATATTGAAAACATAGGGCGGCAGGCGGTTGATTCTGGGAAAATCTGTCTTCACAAGGCTATCCTGTATAATTAAAAGTTGTTATGGGGCGAAAAAACGCGATAAGGTACTTGCCCCTGCAAAAGCTGTCAAATTATCGCATATTTCAGCAGGTATTAGCGTTATGAAACTCAGTTTAGACGGCCATAACCGGCACCGTAATATCCAGGCTTTTGACCAACACTCGATCACAATCGGGGAGACACGCTATGCCTACAGCCTGCAAATTGACAGTCAGGGGCAAATTCAGCCCTGGCCTATCGAGCATATCGACCAATTACAGCTGATGGATTTACAGCACTTGCTGGACACTGAGCCAGATGTGATCCTATTGGGTACAGGTCAACATCAACAATTTCCAGCCATGCCGCTGCTAGCGCGCATTATGCAATTACCGGTAGGCGTTGAAATTATGGATACCGCAGCGGCATGCCGCAGTTACAATGTGCTGGTCGCAGAAAGCCGTGACGTTGCTGCCGCATTTATTCTGGGATAGGGTATTTTAGCGGCTGGGGGATATCAACCTCACCCCAGCCGCCAATTCAGCCAAACCCTGTGATAAGTGCTTACTGCAGCAGGATATCGGAGGAAAACCCTTTACTCTCCAAAATGCGACGCAAGCGCTTTAGCGCCTCCATCTGAATCTGGCGAGCCCGCTCGCGAGTTACACCGAGCGCATTGCCCACTTCTTCAAGTGTACAGCGTTCATAACCCCATAAACCAAAGCGGCGAATCACAACTTCCCGCTGTTTCTCGTCAAGCTCCCGCAGCCACTGGTCAATATGCTCATTAACCTCATCTGTCTGCAGTAACTCCGCTGGTTCAGGGTTAGTCTCATCGGGAATCACATCCAGCAATGGGCTGTCATTGTCTTTACCGATAGGCACATCGACCGAGGTGACACGCTCGTTTAGGCCAAACATCTTCTTGACCTCATCGATCGGCTTATCCAAACGCTCAGCAACCTCTTCTGGCGTTGGCTCTCGCTCAACAGACTGGGTTAACTGCCGGGCAGCGCGTAAATAGACATTGAGTTCTTTGATAACGTGAATGGGTAAACGGATAGTACGTGTCTGATTCATAAGGCCCCGCTCAATGGTCTGCCTTATCCACCAGGTCGCATACGTTGAAAAACGAAAGCCTTTATCGGGATCGAATTTTTCGACCGCTCGAATCAAGCCCAAGTTACCCTCCTCAATCAAGTCCAGTAGGGCCAAACCTCGATTCATATAACGGCGTGAGATTTTTACTACCAGCCGCAAATTCGATTCGATCATTTTACGCCGCGCTGCTTCATCACCAGAACGCGCTAAGCGGCCATATTTGACTTCTTCTTCGGCTGTTAACAGCGGGGAGAACTCTATTTCCTTTAGATATAAACGAGTCGCATCGACTTCTCGATCGGATAAATCTCCCGGTGAGAAAGTCTTACGTTTAGTAGGTGTTTCTGGCGCTGCTTGGGTTTCAGATTCCGATTCTGACTCTAAAGCATCATCGCTCTCGTTTAGGTTGATTTCATCATTCTCAGCAATATCTTCTTCGATATCACTATCATGCGGATCGCTGTCTTTCTGCATTTGATACCTCTTCCATCAAAGCAAACTGCTCTACCAAGCATATACTGTTCATCAACGCTTGGGCAAGTATTTCAAGGGATCAACTGGCTTACCTTGCTTCCTTATTTCAAAATGCAACCTAGGCAAACTTGCTGTTGAGGTCCCCATTTCAGCAATTTGCTGGCCAGCTTTAACAAACTCACCTTCTTTCACTAAGAGCTTACGATTGTAACCGTAAGCACTTAAGTAAGTGTCGTTATGTTTAACAATGACTAAATTACCATAACCTACCAAGCCATTACCACTATATACCACCCGACCAGCAGAAGTTGCTTTAATTGCCTGACCAACATTACCGGCTATATCAATCCCTTGTGACAAAGATTGTGCACTGCTGGCGGTATTGGAAAAGTGTACAACGACTTTGCCATTCACCGGCCAGCGCCACTGCATATTGCCTGTCACCACCTTCGCAGGTGCTTGCCCGCTACTATTGTGCTGACGGCCAGTACTGCTTTGATTACCGGTTCTGGTGTTTACTTGGGTTTCAGCGCTAGCCGACACATGATTAACCTTATGCAACACCAGTTGCTGGCCTGGATAAATCGTATACGGCGGTTTTAAATTATTCCACCGGGCCAGTTGACGATAATCCATACGATAGCGCCAAGCAATCGCGTACAAAGTATCATTTTTGCCGACAACATAACGCTGTGAATCCCAACGCCTACCATCACTCGCACAGGCAACCAGCAATAACAAGCCTAACAGGCTAAACATATAGCGAATCAGCTTATAATTGCGAGACAAACCCAACATTGACAAGGCTTAATGCAAAATCCAATAAGCAATACAAGCGGCTACCAGCACACCCCAGCCTAACCACTCGATATATTTACGCGCCATTGGTTCAAATGTCGGCCCCATTATCTTGACCAAGCCTGCCGCAATAAAAAATTGCGAAGCTCGCCCTAACAGTGATGCAAAAATGAAGGGTAATACTCCCATTGACATACTTCCAGCCGCAATTGTAAAAACTTTATAAGGTATAGGGGAAACACCTGCCACAAATAGTGCCATAAACCCCCAGTCTTCAAACCAGCCTCGCGCTTTTTCATAACTGGCTTGATAACCCAACTCCACTATCCATGGATAGGCCATCTCAAGCACAAAATACCCCACCAAATAGCCAAACAATCCGCCTAATACCGAAGCGACCGTCGTAATGGCTGCCAGCTGCCAAGCTTTCTCCGGTTTGGCGACTACCATCGGCAATAGCATGAAGACCACGGGTACTGGAAAAAAAGAAGACTCCATAAAACTCACGCCGGCCAAATAACGCGGCGCATGCCGGTGTTTAGACCATTCGATAACACGGTCATACAAAGGCCCAAATATTTTCATTTTTTACTCGCTTTTTATTTAACTGCAGCCATTCAAAAAAGGCACAAAGCTGACAACTTCTATAATCTCTTGTTCAAAGCCCTGTGCGGTCCGCTCAACAACAGTGAGTTGCTGCGCTTTGCCCACAGTTCCTACTGGAATCACCATACGCCCACCTATTGCCAACTGCCCCAGTAAGGCTTCAGGAATTTGCTCCGGTGCTGCGGTCACAATGATGCCATCGTAAGGCGCATATTTATCCCACCCCCAGCTACCATCCGAGTGATCCAATGCGACATTGCTGAGCTGCAACTGGCCAAGTAACTTTTTGGCGCGCAAGTGCAACTCTTTGAGCCGCTCAACACTGAAGACCTGTTCGACTAACATGGCTAAAATCGCTGTTTGATAGCCAGAGCCGGTGCCAACCTCCAACACTTTGTTTGGCTTGCCAGCAGGTCCGGCTAATAATACCTCAGTCATACGCGCCACAATAAAGGGCTGCGAGATCGTTTGTCCAAAGCCAATCGGTAATGAACAGTCTTCATAAGCCCGATTCGCCATCGCTTCATCAATAAACAAATGACGCGGCATATTACGCATAACCTGCAAAATATCGGCATGCTTGACACCCTTATCAGCCAAGCGCGCGATAAGCTGATCACGCCGCCGCTGTGATGTCATGCCAATACCTAAGATATCTTGTTTATCAAACCTTGCCATCACTCACTCTTTTCGTTTTGCACAAGCCAACTTTGCAAAGACTCAATGGCGTCATAACGGGTTAAGTCAATTTTTAATGGTGTAATGGATACATAGCCATGATTAACCGCATAAAAATCTGTACCGGGGCCACAGTCTTGCTCAGCCCCAACCGGCCCCAACCAATAAATATTTTCGCCTCGCGGGTCGCTGGACTTTATTATAGGCTCTGATTTGTGTCGATTGCCCAAGCGGGTTACTTGCCAACCTGCCAGTGCGTCCCAAGCTAAATCCGGTACATTCACATTCAATATGCTGTCTGCAGGCAAGGGATTGACCTGAATACGTTGCACTAAGGTGCTGGCAACCCTGGCTGCGGTGGCAAAATGTTGCGGAGACTCGGCATTAATCGACATAGCAATGGAAGGATACCCCAAAAAACGCCCTTCCACGGCGGCCGCAACAGTCCCTGAGTAAATCACATCATCGGCTAAATTAGGGCCTATATTGATGCCAGAGATCACCATATCCGGCTCATGTGCCAGCAAGCCGGTAACCGCCAAATGCACACAATCGGTTGGGGTCCCATCCACATAATAAAAGCCATTGGCCGCTTTGTGCACCCGCAAAGGGTTACGCACCGTCAAGGCATTACTGGCTGCACTACAGTTGCGCTCTGGTGCAATCACCATCAACTCACTGGCAACCTCGCTAACCGCGTCTGCCAGAGCAACAATGCCCGGTGACAGGTAACCATCATCATTACTGATTAAAATTCGCATATAAATACTGAATTTATCTTGAAATCCGCGCTCTAAATGAGTTAGAAAACCTAAAGTGGATATTACTGTAATTCGGCGCTCAAGAATATTACTAACAGAGGCAGCATACACGAATGGCAAAAAATAACCCCAATAATGAGCAACTCAGTGATGCTGATATAGCCCTATTTCGTCAAAGCATGCAGGGTGTGAAACCCGTGTGCAGTGATCAGGCTGATATAAACAAACGCAAACCGACAGCAACCCCAAAACAGTTACAGGCTGATGAACAAGCTGCTCTGGATATGCTGCATACCCCGGACTATGATCCTAGCGAACTCGATTTTGGCGATGAAATCAGCTACCACCAACCGGGTATTCAACACAGTGTGCTACGCAAATTACGTCGCGGTCAATATAGCCTGACGGCAGAACTGGACTTACATGGCTTTACTGCCCCAGAAGCCCGTCGTGCTGTTGCTGAATTCTTAGAGATGGCGCGCCAAACCAATAAAACCTGTGTGCGCATTATCCACGGTAAAGGCCGTCGCTCGAGTAATAAGGGCCCTGTGCTCAAGCCACTGGTCGCCAAGTGGCTTACCTTAAGGGATGATGTATTAGCCTATTGTACAGCCCGCCCAGTCGATGGTGGCAGCGGCGCGGTTTATGTTTTATTGAAAAGGTAACCCAGCGAATTGAATTGCACACTTGGTGGCTATTTAATAATCCGGCTGTGCAACATGATAGTCGAGTATTTCGCGTAATACTGCGGTCGCATAGCTACCGGGCCGCAAGGCAAATGTCAGTAATAAATCGCGCCCGGCAAACTGCCAAGCAAAGTCCATCGGCACAAGACGCAAAGCCCGTCGTGCAAACTCAAGCTTATGCTGTTCTAAACCCGCTAACAGCTCAGGATACTGACTTAAAATACTCGTCTCAAGTTCAGCCGCAGCAGCGCTTACCATACCGGAACCATCACCATAAAGCGGCCCGGTTGTATGCAATGCTAAAGACTGCAAACGCTGACTAAGCTCTATGGCATCTTCATCAGTACTCGCAAAAACACTATTACTGCCAGCTAACATAAGCACATCACCCGCCAGTACGTCAGCCCAATTGCCCTGGGCAACTCTGGCTGACAACACCCGGTTAAACAAAAATGCCCGCACAGCCGATAAAAGCAGGCTCTTTTCATCACGCTTCGGGCGGAAGCGACGAGCAAACATGGCTTGTGCTTTATCAACATTTTCACCATGGCGACCAAAGCGTTGTTCGCCAAAATAGTTTGGCACCCCATTTTCTTTAATAGCCTGCAACCTGGCCAACAGTACTTCTTGTGCATCAACCTTTACATCGCGTAAGCGAATATTGAACATATTGGCCTGCAAAGCACCCCGGCGTAACTTTTTATGATGCCGCTGAGCGGCTAGCAATTGAACATGATCATTTTCGAGTGTCGACCAAGCGGGTGTTTCCTTACCGGGTAAATGCACACTAAACCACTGACTGGTCACTGCGTGCCGATCTTTTAACCCTGCATAAGCAACCTGCTTTATCGGCACACTGCAATATTGCGCAATATGCCGTACCAGCCACTGCGTATTCTGACCACGCTTGCGCAGCAGCACATAAGCATGTTCGCCTTCACCGCTGAGTTCAAAGCCTAACTGCTCATCAACCTGAAAATCTTCAGCTTGCTGCCGAATAACAGCAGATGCCGTTAACCGCGGATAAGCATACGCCAGATCTTGCATGGCAGTCAGGGTGGCTTTGGACTGTTCAGATGACATCGGTTAA
The DNA here is from genome assembly GCA_965230615.1 of Gammaproteobacteria bacterium. Taxonomy (GTDB): domain Bacteria; phylum Pseudomonadota; class Gammaproteobacteria; order HTCC5015; family HTCC5015. The sequence goes on along the minus strand of OZ246012.1, from coordinate 4,400,413 downwards.
TTCGCTCGCTAGCCATACCTGGCTTTCAGGCAGACAATGATCATAACAGGGACGCATTGGCTCACCGCTACTGTAATACTGTGATTCGGTATTTTACCGGATTTTACCGAGTTTTATTGAGCAACGCTTAAGCACAGGGAAGTACAGCATAAAGCCAGGTCAACCCTATATAAAAGTAATATTATTATTCACAATTATTTTTTGACACCTTGTCATTTTCAAGGCTAATCGGCATAATCAGAGCATGGAAAACCTTAGCCGCAAACAGCAGGAAATTCAGCAGCGGGAGCAGCTTATATTAGATACAGCTGCCAATATGCTGAACACGGGTGGCTATCTACAGCTCAATATGGACCGTATTGCTGAAGCAATCGACTACTCAAAAGGCACTGTATATCAACACTTTCCCTGCAAAGAGGAAATTCTTAGCGCCTTATACCTACGCAATCTACACAGTAAACATGCCCTATTCCAAAAAGCCATCAATTATCATGGCCGCGCCAGGGAAAAACTCACCGCATTGCTCAGCGCTTACCAGCTGCATGTCAAACTGTGCCGAGAAGCATTTAATCACCTGCTCATTATCAAAAATGACTCAATACGCCGCAAGCTATCCCAGCAAAGACTGCAACAAATTGACAAGATCGAACAGCGTTGCCTGGGAATCATTTACCAGGCAATACAAGAAGGGGTCGATAGCGGCGACTTGACACTTGCAGCGCAAGCGCCAAGCGAGCTGATTTTTGGACTATGGTCTCTTGCTTTTGGCTCATCAGTGCTGATGACCACCCAAACCCCCAGCAGTTCGAGTTTAGTCGATACACCGGAAGATATTGTGCATCAACACTGTGGGCGCTTACTCGACAGTTATGCTTGGCAACCATTATCTCAAGATTGGGATTACGAACAAACCCGTAAGCATATAGAACAAACACTCTTTGAGCAGGAGTCGAGCACAATAGGCGCTAAAATAGCCACACCATAGGCAAGGACTCTTATATAATCAGCCGCGCTATCACTGCCAGCGGCCTTACAAGAACGACTAGATTTGCCAATAATATGGCATAGACACAGAAGAAGCACTACGCTGCATAAGCAGCAAGGTAAGAATAGGTTACGGGCAGCAATGTTATACAAACAAAATAAAAATACCAAGGCGAGGATCAACAAATGATAGTGCGCTATGCACAATGGCTTATTCGCTGGCGCTTCCTGGTGCTGACACTGTCAATCTTGGCTGTCGTTAGTTTAGCCAGTGGCACTGCCTATATTACCTTTACCAACGACTACCGGGTATTCTTTGGTGAAGACAACCCACAGTTAAAGGCTTTCGAAAACCTCCAAGACACCTATACCAAAACTGACAATCTGCTCTTCATGCTGGAACCTAAGAGTGGCAATGTCTTTACCCCAGAGGTATTACAAGCCGTTATCGATCTGACTGAGGCGGCCTGGCAACTGCCTTACTCAATTCGCGTGGACTCGCTGAGTAACTACCAGCACACTTATGCAGAAGGCGATGATTTAACCGTTGAAGACCTGTTCAGCCAGCCACAATCGCTAAGTGCGGCACAGCTCGAACATATTAAAAACATTGCACTCAATGAACCACTGCTGGTCCAACGCCTGATTTCACCCGATGCATCCGTCACGGGCATTAACGTTATCATCCAACTGCCTGGTGTTGATACTACGGCCGAAGTGCCATCGGTTGTCGCACCAACACGGGCATTACTCGCCGACTTAGAACAACGCTACCCTGAGATTCGTTTTTATGTTACCGGCGTTGTTATGATGAACAACGCTTTTCCTGAGGCATCAGAACAAGACTTTAACTCATTAATACCGCTGGGCTTTCTCGCCATTATTATCGGCCTGCTATTATTCTTGCGTAGTGTCACAGGTGCTGTTGGCAGCGTATTTGTTATTATGATGTCTATTCTAGCCGCGATGGGTACTGCAGGTTGGCTGGGTATTCATCTAACACCGCCATCAGCATCGGCCCCGGTTATGATACTCACGATTGCGGTAGCAGATTGTGTACACTTACTCATGACATTCTTGCATAATATGCGCCACGGCATGAGTAAGAACGATGCTCTGGTAGAAAGCCTTAGAATTAACTTCCACCCTATTTTTCTAACATCACTCACCACCGCGGTTGGCTTTCTCAGCTTGAACTTCAGTGATGCCCCGCCTTTCCAGGATCTCGGCAATATCACTGCGATTGGTGTTATCTATGCCTTTGCGTTATCCGTCGTATTCTTACCTGCTTTTATCGCCATACTGCCAATAAAAGCCACGCAAGAAACAAGCAACCAACAAACACTGATGAATCGTTTGGCTGAGTTTGTGATTCGCCAACGCACGCCTTTACTTTGGAGCATGGCAAGCATCATCGTGGTCTTTATTGCTTTTGTGCCACAAAACCAGCTCAATGATTTATTTGTCGAGTATTTCGATGAGAGCGTGCGATTTCGCCACGATTCTGACCGTATCGCAGAGAAACTCTCTGGCTTGTACTTCATCGATTATTCACTCGATAGCGGCAAAACCAGTGGTGTCAGTGACCCTGACTTTCAAAACAAAGTACAAGCCTTTGTCGACTGGTACAAGCAACAGCCGGAAGTAATACATGTCAACAGTTATACTGACATTATGAAACGGCTGAATAAAAACATGCATGGCGACGATCCCAGCATGTATACTTTACCGAATGACAGAGCACTGGCAGCGCAGTATCTTTTGCTATACGAGATGTCCTTACCCTATGGACTGGATTTAAACAACCAAATTGATATTGATAAAGCGGCCACACGTATCACGGTCACGATAAAAACCATTACGTCCACTGAAATTTTAGCACTTGAACAACGCGCCAATCATTGGCTAACACAAAATGCACCTGAGCTATCTACTCAGGGTGCTAGCCCCAGCATTATGTTTGCTCATATCGGTCAACGTAATATCAGAAGCATGTTATTGGGCACTACTATTGCTTTGGTATTGATTTCGTTTATTTTAATGATCGCCTTAAGGTCTTGGAAATATGGTTTTATCAGTCTGCTACCGAATATGCTACCGGCTGGTGTGGCTTTTGGCTTATGGGCAATTATGAACGGCGAAATTGGTTTATCGCTTTCAGCAGTGATTGGCATGACACTTGGCATTGTTGTTGACGACACTGTTCACTTCCTAAGCAAGTACCTGCGCGCACGCAAAGAGAAGCAACTCAACGCAGAAGATGCGGTACGTTATGCTTTCTCAAGTGTTGGCGTCGCATTGTTTGTGACAACCGTTGTACTGGTTATCGGCTTTATGATTCTCTCTCAGTCGAGCTTTAAAATGAATTCAGCTATGGGTTTAATGACAGCGATCACAATAGCTATCGCCTTGATATTAGACTTTCTATTTTTACCACCACTACTGATGAAACTTGAGGACAAAAAATGAAAAAAAGCTTGGTTCTATTCATTAACTACACGCTCCTCTGCAGTATACCTTTTACTGTGCATGGCTTTAGCATCGATGGCCTAAGTGCAGACAAAGCTGGCTTAGCCATTGCTAAAGAAGCCGACCTGAGGGATACTGGCTTTGGCAGTTTTACGGCCGAAATGGAAATGATACTACGCAACCGCAAAGGCGAAGAAAGCACCCGTAAAATTCGCAACCAAACGTTTGAAGTGATTGGTGATGGCGATAAAAGCATGTCTATTTTTGACGAACCTACTGATATCAAAGGTACTGTTTCACTAACGCACAGCCATGGTTTAAAACCAGATGATCAATGGCTCTACCTGCCTTCAGTCAAGCGTGTAAAACGTATCAACTCTAAAAACAAGTCCGGCCCATTCATGGGTAGCGAGTTTGCTTATGAAGACATTGGCTCACAAGAGGTAGAGAAATACACATATACATTTATTCGTGAAGAAAAACTTAACGATAGAGACTGCTATGTTGTCGAACGCAAACCTGCCTACGAGTACTCAGGCTATACACGCCAAACCATCTGGGTAGACAAGCAAACCTTTTATATTCACAAAGTCCTTTTTTATGATCGCAAACAAACATTATTAAAAACGCTTGAATTCAAAGAGTACCAGCAATACAAAGACAAGTATTGGCGTGCTCACATAATGGACGTTGTTAATCACCAGACCGAGAAAAGCACAACACTTAAGTGGTTTAATTTTAATTTTGATGCTAATTTGGAAGAGCGTGATTTCACACAAAACGCTTTAAAAAACACGCGCTAACACAGTATTTTATTTGCAATGTTTATATCATCGTATCGCTTCTGGTCACACCTGACAATAAGAATTGCATTATTGCTATGCGCTGGCATAGCAAGCAGCTACGCCACAGACTGGTCTGGCAACATCAATCTTGAAGCCCGGCTTTTCAAAGAAGCCGCTCTCACCAACGAACAGGAAGACAGCAATTTATCGCTCTCTTTTGAACCAGAGTTATATCATCGTTTTAAAGACTCTAGAGACAGCATCAGCTTTATACCGTTTTTACGCCTTGACCAAAACGACGATGAGCGCAGCCACTTCGACATTCGCGAACTCTATTGGCAAAAAGTAGCCCGCGACTGGGAGTTGACGCTGGGGATCAATAAAGTTTTTTGGGGCGTCACTGAAACCATTCATTTGGTTGATATTATCAACCAAACCGATAGCGTGGAAAATATTGACGGTGAAGACAAGCTTGGACAAACCATGGCACACCTCAGCCTGATCCGCGACTGGGGTGTAGTGGATATCTTTATGCTGCCTGAGTTTCGCGAAAGGACATTTCCTGACGCTGAAGGTCGTCCCCGCCTAACACCACTGGTGGTAGATACTGACAACCCTATTTATGACAGCCAGGATGAAGAACAGCATATTGATTATGCTATTCGCTGGTCCAACAGTATCGATGTTTGGGATATAGGGCTTGCACATTTCACGGGTACCAGCCGCGAGCCGGTTTTTATACCTGACTTAACTAACCCTGGCAGGCCGGTATTGCGCCCACGCTATGACTTAATCCAACAAAGCAGCATTGATATTCAAGCAACACTCGAAGCCTGGTTACTAAAGTTAGAAGCAATCCATCGTAGCGGCCAGCGCTCCAGTGCGGGCAATAGCTTTATCGCTGCCGCACTGGGTTTCGAATATACTTTTGTGGGCGTCTTTAACAGCAATGCCGATATTGGCCTGGTTACCGAATACTTATATGATGAACGTGACGAACAGCCATTCAACGACGATTTAGCTATTGGTGCCCGTATTGTTTTAAACGATACACAATCGAGCGAGATCCTTGTCGCCACGGTCAATGACCTGGATAACCAAAGTATCAGCTTTTTCATCGAAGCCAGTCGGCGTTTAGGTAACAGCTATACGCTGAATCTAGAATACCGTGGCGCCAGTAATGTCGACAACAATGATCCGATCACGGCAATCGACCAGGACGAGTTACTGCAAATCGAGCTAAGCTATTTCTTTTGATGACCGTCTGCTGAGCTTAAGCCAACACACTGATAGAGGCGCTGACAATCTTCTTCGCCGAGAACATCATAGCGACCACTGCGCAATTGTGATGGCAAATGCAAAGGCCCATAGGCAATACGAATTAAACGGCTAACACGCACACCCTGCGACTCCCACAAGCGACGTACCTCACGATTGCGCCCTTCTTTTAGGGTGACATGATACCAATGGTTAGCGCCACGCCCACCGGCATCCTCAATCGTATTAAATTTCGCCAAGCCATCTTCCAGACGCACCCCTTGCTTTAAGGCACGCAGTGCCGTATCACTCACTTCGCCTAATATTCTAACGGCATATTTGCGTTCAATCTGATAAGAAGGGTGCATTAGACGATTAGCCAACTCCCCATCTGTGGTAAACAATAATAATCCTGCGGTATTGATATCCAGGCGCCCAACATTCACCCAGCGCTGTCCGGCTACCTTTGGCAGACGCGCAAATACCGTTGGCCGCCCCTGCGGGTCATCACGCGTGGTCACTTCACCTTCTGGTTTATGGTAGAGCAACACCTGATGTGCTGGCGTGGCTGTGGCACGTTGAATCAACTTGCCATCCACTGTCAGCTGGTCGCTGGCCGTTACTTTCATACCAAGACTGGCAAGCTGGCCATTGACTAATACCCGGCCCGCTTCAATTAAGCGCTCTGATTCTCGCCGTGATGCAATGCCCAAGGCAGCCATCACTTTTTGCAAACGTTCTGTCATAGCGCGACAATAACGATTGCGGTACTATAAATCAACTTCGGCACCAAATACGGGGAAGCTTTTGAGGTAACTATGCTGACTGGCAACACATTCTCACAGTACAAGCGGCATTGGGCACTATTTTGCCTGATACTACTCACGCTATCGGCCTGCAGCACTGAACGCCGGATCAACAGTCAATACGATCACTTAAGGCCTAAACTCATTGCAGCTGCCATGGCCATGCAGGGCAAGCCTTATATCTATGGTGGCAATAACCCTAATAACGGCTTTGACTGCTCTGGCCTGATCCATTACAGCTTTCAACAAGTTGGCCTGGATGTTCCCCGCAGCAGCATAAAGCAATTTAAAGCCAGCTCGCCGGTTTATCAAAACCGCTTACAGGCAGGTGACCTGGTCTTTTTCAGAACCAGTGGCGCTTTTGTTTCGCATGTTGGCATTTATATTGGTAATAATCAGTTTGTACATGCGCCCGGCAAAGGTAAAAAAGTCAAAATCCAAAGCATGAATAGCCGCTATTGGCAGCAACGCTTCGCTGGCGGTGGAACTTTTTTTTAACGACAGAAATTTATCATGAGTATCAGCAACAGCTGTTAACATCACTAGAAAATAACAGACACGTATTCCAACCTTAAGAGATATTACAGAACACTATTATGTCAGACTGCGAATTCATACCATTAAACATAGCACTTTTAACTGTCTCCGATACTCGTACAGAATCAGATGACAACTCTGGCCATTATTTAATCGAAGCCATATTGACTGCCGGCCACAATATGGCAGAAAAACACATTGCCAAGGATGACATCTATCAAATCCGTGCCTGGCTATCCAACTGGATTGCCAATAAAGAGATTCATGTCATTATTACAACCGGTGGCACTGGCTTAACAGGCCGGGATGGCACACCAGAAGCCGTAAAGCCTTTACTCGATAAAGAAATAGAAGGTTTTGGCGAAATGTTTCGCGTCTTATCGTATGAAGATATAAAAACATCGACACTACAGTCACGCTGTTTGGCGGGCCTGGCAAACAGTACGTTTATATTTTGTTTACCTGGCTCCACCAATGCCTGCCAAATGGGCTGGGAAAAGCTGATTGCAGCCCAATTGGATCACCGCACCAAGCCTTGCAACCTTGCTATGTTAATACCTCGACTAAAAGAATAATGCCCAAAACCAATATTCAACAACTGACGGGCAAAGACCTTGATTTAATAACATCGCTGCTCGAGTTATTTGGTGAGGCCTTTGAGGAAATAGATACCTATTGCGCTAAGCAACCTGATGCAGCGTACTTACAAAGCCTGCTAGGCGAACGTTACTTTATCGTGCTGGTCGCTTTAGATAACCAAACCGTGGTTGGTGGACTAGCAGCTTATGAGCTGCGTAAATTCGAGCAGGCACGCAGCGAAATTTATATTTATGATTTAGCCGTTAAAAGCACACATCGCCGACAAGGCATTGCCAGCCAGCTCATTGCCGAACTCAAGCGGATTGCAGGCCAACGCGGTGCCTATGTTATTTTTGTACAGGCTGATTATAGTGACGAGCCCGCCATCGCTTTGTATAACAAGCTGGGTATTGAAGAGCGTGTCTTACACTACGATATCCATGTGCCTTAAGATTGATACACGTTACTTAAACACTGTTTTTTAGCCGACGACAAAATACCCTCACCTTATCAGTCACAATCAGTGTTACTATGCCTAGCCATAGACATGATGGCTTTTTTGAGGACAAGAATATGCATTGGACAATCTATTTATCTGGCGAAATACACACAGGCTGGCGGGAACAGCTGAAGCAAGGCTGTGAAAGCCATAATTTACCAATCAACTTTACCTCCGCAGTTACAGACCATGATGCGAGTGATGCAGCGGGTGATATCCTCGGCCAAGAAAGTAATGGCTTTTGGCGTGATCATAAATCAGCTAAAGTGAATACGATACGCAGCAAAACCTTAATCGATACCTGTGATCTTGCCATTGTCCGCTTTGGCGACAAGTATAAACAGTGGAATGCCGCATTCGATGCAGGTTATTGCGCTGCACTCGGCAAACCTTATATTACACTCCATGATGAGAGCATTATTCACCCACTCAAAGAAGTGGATGCTGCCGCGATGGCCTGGGCAAGCAACCCTGCGCAAATCATTGATATCCTTAAGTATATTACAACCAAAGCTTAATATTCGCACCGCGCCATTGCTTATAATGACGCGCCGATAATGTCGCCAGGCAAGCTGCCATCAGGCGGCACTTGACAGCAAGAGATGCTCAAATATATACTTGATTAATCAAGTATATATCAATGAGAACCTCATTATAATGACAACAATACACACAGACGCCATTATCGCGCTCTGGACACAAAGCGAACTGATCACCCGAAAGATAGACGCCAACTTAGGCGCTTTGCATGGCATTGGTTTTACTGAATATATCGTCTTACTGCAGCTAAACAATGCTCCCAAGCAAATGCTACGCCGCATAGACCTGTCCGAAGCGATTGGACGAACCGCCTCAGGCGTGACTCGCAGGCTACTCCCGATGGAAAAAATTGGCCTCATCGAAAAAGCCAGCGCGCCAAGAGATGCCCGGGTTAGCCTGGTTAAAATCACTGCCAGCGGCCAACAGCTTTTACAGGATGCAACTGTCACCCTGAATGAAAAGTCAGCCGACTTGTTAAAAAGAGTTTCTAAGGGACAAATTAAAGACTTATTAACTATCTTACATACAATGACAGACGGTTAGTTGCACAACACTGTATCCTGCGTTGCACCTTATTCCGCGCAGGATGCTGATAGCAAAAAACAGCATACCGATCACGCTAAAATGCATGAGCAATAACAAACCTATTTAATATCAGCTCGCTATTGAAAAACACGTAACAAACAGCCTTCTGCTAAACACATCATTAAAATCATTACTCACCTCTCTGAACAAAATAAAACCAAAGTAGTAAAAACACCATTAGCAGCCCCACCAGAGGACAAATAAAGTCTTCTGCCTGCTGCATACATTCAACACCCAATCGATACCAAACTCGACCTCAGTCATTAAAATATAACAACTCATCACTAAATTAATATTCACTGAAAGAATAAAGCTTATACGTTTTATTTCTTACCAGCCAACCAAACAACCCTTAGGAGGTTTTACATTATGGACGTCAAAAGAATAATCAAGCTTTCTTTAGTGATTCTTTGCTCATTATCTTTCAGCTCTTTATCCTTTGCTGATCAAACATTTATAGCCCCTAAAAGAGCCAATCAATGGGGCACTTTAAAAATGATTTTTATCAACTCAACAACAGGCACGAAGTTCTGCGAGGAAGAAGGCTGGGAAGTAATGACAGGTGGTACTATTTATTGCGGCGAAGATGAGTCTGGTTATGTTAACTATAGCTTTTCACAACAACGTTGGGTTGCTCAAAGCACCGGCAGCAAGAACCAATGCTACCCATTGTACGCTACAATTACATGCGGTTTTGATTAGTCATAAGCGTACTGGCCAAAAACATACTGGGCACATAAAGCTCGGTTGATCAATAGCGTTGCCACAGAAAAGCACTCTAGAAAAACACTGTGGCAACGCTTTACTATTCTCAATATTAATTCACTCTTACCATGATTAACTTTTTATCGTTAGCAAACAACTACCACATAAAAAGTACAGCAATACTTACTCAAGGCATCGACCACAGCTATAATCATGCAGAACCCAGCATATCACTCGTCAAAACATAGCATAGAAACTAAACAGCAAAGCACCAAACACGGGGCGCCCGATGCTTTGCAAACGCGTCGCTTTTAGCCTAAGCTTACCAGCAACGCCCATAAGGAAACTTTTGCAACAACGCAACACAACCAAAACAACTCTATTGCTTAGTAAAGAGATCATTATTAATAAGCACTGAGTTATACTCAATGCGACATAGCGTCGCAAGTAATAGCCGCAAGCAGCAAACATCCGTCAATCAACGGCTAATAAGCACTTAAAAAATGCATACCGCCTTTTAATACTTAAGGAAACACGTAATAATTAAAGCCTCGCTCAAACAAACGAACAACAAAGTTATTGTTATGCACTTAAGCAAAACTCAGCAATACAGCCTCATTGTATTACTTTTATTAATGACAGTTGGGTGCAATACACGCCCCATACAAGTTGAAAAAAGCACCACTACCACGATGGTATTTGCTCATAGGGCTGGCTCTGGCTTATGGATTCAGAATTCACGCAATGCGGTTAAACAGAGCCTTTTATTAGCAACACAAGGTCAAAAGCAGAATCGTTTACAGGGCATTGAGCTAGATATTGTACTTACCAAAGATAAAGTCCCTGTGCTATCACATGATCCCTGGGTGCACAAAGCCCTCTGCCAACAAAGTAATGGTGATGCAGTTAACCATATACTCATTAAGGATATTAGCTTTCAGGCCCTCACAAACAACTACTACTGTGGCGCTACTAGTGACCCAGAGTTTCCGACAGCGCAAACATACCGTGAAACCATACTAGGCTTTGATGAGTTTTTGGATTTAATCAAAACAGCACCTGAACTTGCCATTTATCTAGATCTAAAAATACAAACCGACTTGACGCTGACAGCCGAGGAGTATGCAAAAGCGATATTCAGTCGGCTTGCAGCAAAAAACGTGCGCAATCCTTTATATATTGAAGGCCCTACCCTTGAAGCCTTGATCGCTTACCGACAATACGCCAGCCGTCCTTTTACCGAAGTGCTGTCATACCCGCCTTTTTATAGTTATGACAACTGGACCAAAACCGGTATTAAAACAGCCTTAAAAGCGCGGCTAAAACCTGAAAGACTTATTCGGCGTGTCACACGTGAGAGCATTCAAGCCGTCGCCAGCCCAACACAAGTCATGCATTCTCGCTTGCAGCATCAGCTACAAGCTATTGATAAGCACGTTATTGTCTTTACGCCAAATACGGAAAAAGCCATTAAAAAAGCTTGTCGATCCAGCGTTGATATTCTGATAACAGACTTTCCGAACAAAGCCGGTTGCGATTAGCAGCTATTAATAGATTTACCTATAAACCAATTGCTTATCGCATGGCTGAAGTTTAGAAACTTGTTTTTTACGAACTTCTCACATAAAGTTAGACAATATACAGTTACATAAAATAAAGGGCACAACAATGAACCAACCGGAAATGGAAGCCATTGTAAAAAATATGGCGAATGACGCTGAAGGTGAGTCTGGGTTTGTTCAGTTTAGTTATCAGAATACGCAGATGGTTTTAATTTCAGATACAACACATGACCGCATGCGCATTATCGCTGCGATCACTGATACCGATAGCTTATCTCAAGAGCAAGTAGATGCCATATTAGAGTCTAACTTCCATACCGCTTTGGATGCGCGCTATGCAAGCAGTGACGGTATTTTATATGCCGCTTATATTCACCCGCTATCTTATCTACATCAAGCACAAATTGAATCTGCTGTTATTCAAGTCGCTAATCTTGCGCAAAGCTTTGGCAGTAGTTACAGCAGCGGCCAACTATCATTTGGTGGTGCACATTAGCAGCAGCTTATGCCACTTGAGCTTTAGGTTAAGTAAATGATATATCGCACTTAGTAAACTAGCGAACAGACTCGGTAACAGCAGCAGCATCTAATTCAGGCGATTGTTGCTGTTTATTGTTAGCATCTTCTTCGGCTTGCGCTTCGGGCTGCTCACTCTCATCTGCTGACTCAGCAGCGTCACCTTCGCTAGCCGATTCGACCTCATCACCGGCAGCGATCTCTACCGCAATACCACTATCTTCATCCTGATCCGGCACTGCTGCATCTGTATTAGCATCTTCCACTGTTTGATCACCGTCTGCGGCTTTGGCCTTATCACCTTCCAGATCTAATTCCGGGTGCAGGTTATCTAAGTCTTTTAGTTCTGCCAAACTGGGCAGCTCATCTAAACTTTTAACATTAAAGTAATCCAGGAACTCTTTGGTCGTACCGAACAGTGCTGGCTTGCCAGGCACATCTCGATGCCCAACGACCTTTACCCATTCACGCTCTTGCAATGTACGGGTAATATTGCTGCTCACCGCAACACCGCGTATCTCTTCGATTTCACCCCGCGTAATCGGCTGGCGATAAGCAATAATCGCCAATGTCTCTAATAAAGCACGCGAATAGCGTGGTGGCTTTTCCTGCCACAAGCGTGCAATCCAGGCTTCATACTCTTGTCGGACTTGCACCCGAAAGCCACTACCAACCTGCCGCAACTCCATGCCGCGATTTTCATATTCTTCTTGCAGCTCTTTGATCGCCTGACGAATTTGATCACGATTCGGGCGGTCTTCATCCGCCAAATCAAATAAATCATCAATCTGATTAACACTCAATGGCTTACCGGCAGCGAGTAATGCGCCTTCGACTATATTTTTGACTTTCTGATTATCCATCATTACTCCGGTTATCATCATCTGTTGGTTCAGCAGAGGCTTGTTGGTGACTATCGACAGATGCCTCAGAAGGTGCCTGACCTGACTCAGCGTCGGAGTCGGCCTCATGATCAGCTGCGGATGCTACCTTGTCTTGCGCTGCTGCAGCTGTTGTATCATCATCGCTGGCAGTATCAAAATCAGATGCCACGGGTGGCGCTGCGTCTGCCCCAATGGATTTAATATAAATTGGCGCAAACGCTTCTGTCTGAACAATATCGAGCACCGACTCTTTAATTAGCTCTAATATCGCCAAGAACGTTACGATAACACCCATGCGGCCTTCTTCAGGCTTAAAGAGCTGATTAAACTCAATAAACTCATCTGACTTAATCGCCCCCAGCACAATACTCATACGTTCCCGGACAGATAGCGGCTCACGATTAATATGGTGGCTGGTAAACATATCAGCTCGATGCAATACATCTTTAAAAGCTATTAGCAATTCTTTCAACTGCAAATCGGGTAATGGCATTTTCTGTTCGATCAGTGGCGGCTCAGCTGAGGCTTGATGTAAATCACGTTCCATACGCGGCAGGCCATCTAAATTAACAGCAGCTGTTTTAAAACGTTCATACTCCTGCAAGCGCCTGACAAGTTCTGCACGAGGATCATCTTCATCTTCAGACTCAGTTGGCCTTGGCAATAACATACGGGATTTAATCTCGGCTAACATGGCAGCCATCACCAAATACTCGGCAGCCAACTCCAGCTTTAAGTCATCCATCAGACCAATATAGTCCATATATTGTTTGGTAATATCGGCAATCGGGATATTCAAAATATCCAGGTTTTGACGCTTGATTAAATAAAGCAGTAAGTCCAAAGGACCTTCAAATGCTTCAAGAATGACTTCAAGTGCATCCGGCGGTATATAAAGGTCTTTAGGAACAACAGTCAACGGTTCACCCTGAACCAAAGCAAATGGCATCTCTTCCTGCTGTACGGGAGTTTGATTTTCCAACGTTGATCTCGCTTATAGTTTTGCACTGAGTCCCATGGCACGACGAACATCGTCGAGCGTATCGCGCGCGACTTCACGCGCTGCCTCTGAGCCTTCATCAATTATGTTATACACGCTACGGATATCCGCGACATACTCCAGCGCGCGCTCACGAATCGGCGCCAGTTCTTTTTGCACCTCATCGATTACCGGTTGTTTACATTCAATACAGCCAATGCCCGCCGTGGTACAGCCTTCGGTCACCCATTGCTGTACTTCCTCACTGGAGTAGACTTGATGCAAACCCCAAACCGGGCATTTCTCCGGTGTGCCTGGGTCACTACGCCGGACACGCGCCGGGTCAGTCGGCATTGTGCGAATTTTCTTCTCCACCACCTCAGGCTCTTCGCGCAGTGATAGTGTATTATTATACGACTTGGACATTTTTTGACCATCCAAACCGACCATTTTTGATTGCTGAGTCAACATAGACTGCGGCTCCGGCAAAATAATCTTACCAGCCCCTTCTAAATAGCCAAACAAGCGCTCACGATCGCCTACAGAAATGTTTTGCTGCTCTTCTAACAAGGCTTTGGCAACACCGAGTGCTTCTTGGTCACCCTGTTCTGTGTACTGCTTACGTAAACTGCGGTAGAGCTTGGCATTTTTCTTACCCATTTTGGTAGCCGCTTTTTCAGCTTTTTCCTCAAAATCGGGCTCATTGCCGTAGAGGTGATTAAAACGGCGGGCAACTTCACGGGTCATTTCCACGTGTGCTACCTGATCTTCACCCACAGGCACCCAGCCTGCCTTATAGATCAAAATATCAGCCGCCTGCAACAAGGGGTAACCCAAGAAGCCATAGGTAGCCAGGTCTTTCTCTTTGAGCTTCTCCTGCTGATCTTTATAACTGGGCACACGCTCAAGCCAGCTCAGCGGCGTGGTCATAGAGAGCAATAAATGTAACTCTGCATGCTCAGGCACTCTGGACTGCACAAATAAATGGGCTGCACTGGGCAAAATCCCGACCGCCAGCCAGTCAATCACCATCTCCAGGCTATTTTGGCTAATATCGCCAGTTTCATCATAATGCGTGGTAAGTGCATGCCAGTCGGCGACAAAGAAAAAACACTCATAACTTTTTTGTAATTCGAGCCAATTTTTTAAGACGCCATGGTAATGCCCTAGGTGCAGTGCGCCAGTAGGCCGCATACCAGACAGCACCCGCTCGTTTTTAGCAGGTTGAACAGCCAAGATAACTCCTTGATCGGTAAAATGATGAGTAAAAAAGTGCAGTCATTATTATCATGCAGGCCCTATTTTAGGGATTTAACCAACTAATATCACCCCCTCCATGCCGAACAATTTCTGGCGGAGTGGTGGTTAAATCTACAATGCTGGTAGGACTACTAGGGCAGTCGCCTGCATCAATCACCAGCGCGACCTGGTGCTCTAGGTGACTGCGGATCTCATGGGGATCAACCAGGGGCATTTCATCCCCTGGCAGAATCAAAGACAGGCTCATTAAAGGCTGGTCCAGCGTTTCCAATATGGCCAGGCTTACAGGGTGGTCTGGCACCCGGATACCAATGGTTTTCCGCTTCGGGTGCTGTAAGCGCCGCGGTACTTCGCGCGTGGCAGGCACAATAAAGGTATAGGCACCGGGTGTATGGGCCTTTAAAACGCGGTAGTCACTATTCGATAGTTTGGCATAAATGCCAATTTCGCGAAGATCGCGACAAATCAGCGTAAAATTATGGTTTTTATCGACTTGGCGTATCCGACGAATACGATCCAGTGCAGTTTTATCACCAATATGGCAGCCCAGGGCATAACCTGAGTCGGTTGGATAGGCAACCACACCACCGGCATTAATAATCTCTGCAGCCCGCCCTAACAATCGCTTTTGTGGATGCGTAGGGTGCATCTCGAAGTACTGACTCATGGGGGCAGGAGAGTAACGATCTCAGCGCCCAAGGTAAACCTTTATTCGCTTTTAAAGTCATAAGTAGCCATATTAATGCTGACTTTTGGCAAAATTTGAGAATCTACTTAGCCTAAAGACGAGCAAATAAGCTATGATTAGCAGCCATCAAAAAGCGCACTACAGCGCAATTTGCCGGGCCCTTAATAAGATAAAGACCAAGATAAAAGTTAAGATCAAGGTAGGAACAATAGTTAAATGAAGCTCTTATACGACTTTTTCCCCATCATTCTGTTTTTTGCCGCCTATAAAACATACGATATTTTCGTGGCCACGGCAGTTGCTATTCTAGCCTCTGTATTGCAAGTCGCCTTATACTGGTTAAAAAACAAGCGCTTCGAACGCATGCACTTAATTTCCATGGGGTTGATTGTCGTATTAGGCGGTATGACACTGGTCTTGCGCGATAAGACATTTATTATGTGGAAACCGACGGTACTCAATTGGCTATTTGCCCTGGTATTTGCGGCCAGCCACTTTATCGGCAAAAAACCATTGATTGAACGTATGTTGGGCGAACAAATTGAGCTGCCCAAACCCGTGTGGACCCGCTTAAGCATCAGCTGGGTACTCTTTTTTATTCTCTCAGGCGTTGCCAATATCTATGTGGCCTTCAATTACTCTGAAAATACCTGGGTTAACTTCAAACTGTTTGGCTTACTTGGCCTGACTTTTATTTTTATTATTGGCCAGGGTTTTTATCTGATGAAGCACATGCCACAAACAGAAGCCGAAGAAGGCAAACCCGAAAGCTAAACATTATTTGTAACTGACGACTTTTACTAAAGATAATAAAACCTATGTTATATGCCATTATTAGCCAGGATATTGAAAACAGCCTGGAAAAACGCCAGTCTGTACGCCCAGCCCACCTTGAGCGTTTACAACTTTTACAAGATGAAGGCCGCTTGATTATTGCTGGCCCTCACCCCAGCATCGACAGTAATGAGCCAGGCCCTGCTGGCTTCAGTGGCAGCCTGGTGGTCGCAGAGTTTGGCTCGCTAGAAGAGGCTCAACGTTGGGCCGATGCCGACCCTTATGTTAAAGCGGGTGTCTATGCGCAAGTCAATGTCAAACCTTTCAAGAAAGTCTTTGGCTAGGAAACAGCTATGCAAGATCGCGTTAGTATGATTCGCCAACGTTTAACCACAGCACTTGCACCAACGCAATTGGATATTGATGATCAGAGTCATTTACATGCTGGCCATGCCGGTGCCCGCGCAGGCGGTGGACATTTTGCGGTGATGATTGTTAGCGAACAGTTTAACAACAAAACATTAATTCAACGACACCGCTTGGTTTACCAGGCACTAGCCGATGAAATGAAAACTGAAATTCACGCCTTGAGCATTAAAGCACTCACACCTGAAGAGCATCAGGCATAAATCCTTTAAACCCTGGGAAATACAATGATGAATCCAAGCATTAAATACCTGACCTTAACGGCTTGCCTATGGCTGGTTGCCTGTAACAGCGACAAAGACCCACTGAGCAAACCTATTGAGCTTGATGGCGACACTGTAGCAACGGTAAACGGTATTAAAATCACCTCAACAGAATTAGATACCAACTTAAAAGCACGCCAAAGCACCGGCCAACCAAGTGACCCGGCAACCGGCCTAGAAGATATGGTTAACTTAGAGCTGTTACGCCAGAGGGCTATTAACAGCAAACTATTGGATGACCCGGCAGTGGCTGCACAGATCAATTTACAAACCACGAATGTATTGGCAACATCCTATATCGAAAAAGCCCTGGCAGAGAGCCCAACAACTGACGTAGAGCTGCAAGCCTTATATCAAAAACATATTGTTGCGCAAAGCCAAAAAGAATATAAAACCCGGCACATACTCAGCGAAAGCAAAGAAGAAGCCGAACAGCATATAGCAGCACTGGATAAAGGTGCTGACTTTGCAAAACTCGCCACAGAAAAATCCACTGGCCCTTCAAAAGCCAATGGCGGTGATTTAGGCTGGAATGTTCCCGGTACGTTTGTTGCGCCATTCTCTGCGGCCATGCAGGCACTCAAAGACGGTGAATACAGCAAAACGCCTGTAGAGACACAGTTTGGCTGGCATGTTATTTTAGTTGAACAGTCGCGTGACTCAACACCACCGAGCTTTGAGTCTGTTAGCCAACGGCTACGACATGTTGCTACCAGCGAAAAAGTCCAAAGCATTATCAACGAATTGCGTGAAGCCGCTGATGTTAACATCACACTGGATAATAACAGTGCCGCTGCTGATACAACGAACTCAGCAACACAAGACAATCATGCGCATGATGACCATGGCCATAGTCATGATCATTAAGCTAAACAGCTAAGACAAACCAGCATAAAAAAAAGCCCGCGTCCTCAATGATCGCGGGCTTTTTGATGCACAAACCAGTAAGCTAAATAATACTAATCACGCCATTCACCATACCAGGCTTTCACTTCACTCGGCTTATAGGCTTTAATGGCTTTATTGGCATCCATGTTTTCTCGACAGCATAACCAATGCAATACACCGCTAAGGTGTGGCCTTCTCGCATAGACAATATCACTCAACCGCATTTGATTACCATCAGGTATAGCCATGCAAGGTGTTTGTTTACCGGCACGATAAACACCGGTAGGAAAGCCTTGAAACACAGGGTCTGCGCCAGGCCCTGAATGTGCAGCCCCAAAGGCGGTGTAATTAGGTACTGTTTGAAAAGGACGTGCAACCTTCTTAACAAACGATGAGCATACCCGGCCAAAACCGGTTGAACGCGTTAAGTCACGATATAAAGGAATAGCCAGCGAGTTACTCAATAACTGCCCATCGGCACAATAAAAATGGATCTCCAAACCTTTTGGCACAACAAATGTCCCATCAGAAGTACCTGCATCACGGCCACCATGCGCTGAAACAAAATACTGATTCATTTCTTTAACTCCTATCCAGTCAATAATGAGAAAGCGAGGGCCAGCAAAAAATATTACAGATCATTACACACAACGGCTGCCCTTGTTGTATAAGTTAACAATAACCAATCAACCAGAAGCAAACAATCAGTAATTATAATGAATTAAAAAAAAACACTTACATAAATGCCAAACACGCTGACAATTATTGCAAAATGCGAGAGCGTTAACAGTTGGGCTACTGATAGATCGCCGCAGTAATGTACCCATCAAATATTACAGCACATTACAAAAACACATACTGCGGAATTATCACAACATGTTGCGCAATCCCACTTTAGCCCAACGGTTATTCAATAATATTAAGCACCACTACCATGCTCACGCGTACTAAGAAAGCGAACATCCGGCCAACGCTCCATAGTCATCTGCAAATTGACTCGGGTTGGCGCGATATAAACTAACTCATCGGCATGATCTAAAGCCAAGTTACTCGCTAATTTGTTTTTAAAGTCGGCCAGCATTTTATCATCGTCACACTCAACCCACTGGGCAGTGTTGACATTAACCGATTCAAATTTACACTCAACGGCATATTCATTTTTTAAGCGATGCGCAACCACATCAAACTGCAGCACGCCAACCGCACCCAGCACCAAGTCATTCCCTACCAAGGGCTTAAAAAACTGTGTCGCGCCCTCTTCACTGAGTTGCTGCAAGCCTTTTTGCAGCGCTTTCATACGCAGTGGGTCTTTTAACACCACACGCCGAAACAACTCTGGCGCAAAATTAGGAATACCCGTAAAACGAATCCCTTCCCCACCACTGAAAGTATCACCGATACGAATCGTGCCATGATTATGCAAGCCAATAATATCACCAGCAAAGGCTTCCTCCACATGCTCACGATCAGAAGCCATAAAGGTCACTGCATCATTGAGCTTCACATCTTTACCTGTGCGCACTTGGCGCACTTTAATACCTTTACGAAAAGTACCTGAGCAAATACGCATAAAGGCAATGCGGTCATGATGGTTCGGATCCATATTGGCTTGGATCTTAAACACAAAGCCACTGAACTTAGACTCATCCGGGGTCACCATGCGTTCACCGGCATCTCGTTCAGCAGGAATTGGCGCATACTCAACAAAGTCATCTAACAGCTCAGTCACACCAAAATTATTAATCGCCGAACCAAAATAGACTGGTGTAAGACGGCCAGCACGATACGCGTCCAAATCAAACTCGTGACTGGCACCTTTGACTAGCTCAATTTCATCGCGCAGCTCTTGTGCCTGCTCACCCAACACCTCATCGAGCTGTGGGTTATCCAAACCTTTAATCACTTCACCTTCGGCAATCTTGCCACCATGCGTTGGGCTGAATAAATAAATCTGATCACGGTATAGATGAAACACCCCTTTAAAACGCTTACCACTGCCAATCGGCCAGGTAATCGGCGCACATTGAATTTTTAAGATATCCTCTACTTCATCTAACAACTCGATAGGGTCCCGACCTTCCCGGTCCAGCTTATTCACAAAGGTAAAAATCGGCGTATCGCGCAAGCGACACACATCCATCAGTTTAATGGTGCGCTCTTCCACACCTTTGGCACTGTCGATCACCATCAGCGCCGAATCTACCGCCGTCAGTGTGCGATACGTATCTTCGGAGAAGTCAGCATGGCCCGGCGTATCGAGCAGATTGACAATACACTCTTTATAAGGAAACTGCATAACCGATGAGGTCACCGAGATCCCCCGTTGTTTTTCCAGCTCCATCCAATCGGATGTGGCATGCCGAGCAGCTTTACGGCCTTTAACCGTACCCGCCAGCTGAATAGCACCACCAAATAGCAGTAATTTCTCGGTTAAGGTCGTTTTACCGGCATCGGGATGCGAGATGATAGCAAAGGTGCGTCGCTTGTTGATTTCATTGAAGATTTTGCTATCTGACACGGACCAAACTCCTAATTTACACCGATTATTCGAACCCTGCTTGCAGAGCATTTACAAGGGGCGCTATTTTACCTAAATCAATCAGTTATGCCCCAACAAATTTGAAGAGCGTATCAAAATCATGGCCATCGGCCCGGCGAAGCGCCTATATATTATATTAAAGTGTGCGCCGCGCATTCATTTTATCGAGTGTGTGCCCCCAGCCCAATTGATAGGGGGTGCTTGCAATAAACGAGTGAGTACAATATCGGCCATAATACGAGCATGCCTGCCATTGCCATTAGGGAATAAATGGATATAGACCAGCTTATGCTGAAACCGGGCCGCAAGCTCTTTGAGTATATAGGTGCGAAGCGCTATCCAATACTGCGTGTCATCTAATAACTGGCGCAATTGAATGGCAATCTGCAGAGGATCAACACCGATATTTTTTTCTATTTTTCGAAAGGTACCTGCCCAGGCCCAAACCTGACCGAATAAGCGCTTTTGCAGCTCACAAATAAAATCCTGGGTTAACACATCGGTGGTTTTTTCGATGTCTGCTCAGCCACTGCAAACCTGTTTGAATATTGGCTTGCTCAAGCTGATCCCACCACGTGTGGTGACATGCACAAATAACAAGCCCTCTATGTCATCTGGGTAGCCCCTTCAGGGTCGTCGGCCTTCACGATGACCTATACCTCCCAGATATCTTTTGCTGCAGTCGCCACCAACTCCGCGGCCAGGCGTTCTATCTCGGATTCAAGTTGGGCATCGCTTAGGGTTTGCGCCTCTAAGGCCACATGCGTGCTGGCCTGCATCACCTGGGCACGGGCTTTTTGCCGTGCTTGATGCAACACAATATCATTGATATTTTGTTCTGGCACAAGCGCATACACAAAACGACATTGCATAGCCTCGGCCATCTCCTGCATTTTTTTAAGCGTCACATTGCCGGTTAACTCCGCCCTTTCGGTATTCGACACCAAAGCCCGCGTGACACCCATGCGCCGAGCCAACTGCGCCCCAGACATATTTAAGGCTTTGCGCACTGTTCTTAACCATCCTTCCTTCGGTTGATCCAGCCCCAAAAAGCGCTCTATCACACGATTGACCTTATCCCGATATTGCTGTTGCACTAAACGTTTCATTGTCATTTTTGTATATCTATATATTTACATTAAAAACAATTATGTAAATTTATTTATATACATTTAAAAGGTTTTTGTCAATAAATAGGTATACATTCAAGCCTTTAATGAGAACGATAGAGGCAACTTCAAAGCCTGGCGCAAGGTCTTGCCGATTCCTGAGCTGGAGGCTTTGGTGGCAAAAGGCAGGGCCCGGAGTATTGTGCCAATGTATGCCTAACAAAACGCTAGGTCTACTTGCAGAAAAAGCGATAAATACTGCTTGGTGTATGGTATCAGCGGACTACCAATTGCCCGGCTTATCCTGTTGGGGCTGTAGAATATCTTGCAGGCGACGAGCGTATTCAATCTGTGGTTCACTCTGTGCCAACTGCCTGAGCAGCTCGATCGCCGACTGCTTTTGCTCGCTGGAAAATTGATCAATGCTGCCTGCCAATACAGCTTTGGGATTGTCGCGTACATCATCGCCCTGCCCGAGCAAATGCACGCTGGCTGATAATAAGTTTGAAGACTCTTGTGTGCTGAGATGAAATTTCTCTTTAAAGATAGTAAGCACTGCTTGTTTTTCCTCAGCACTCATATCACCATCGGCTTTGGCGACCGCTGTTAACAACAATGCCAGCGCTTCCATAGGTTGTTTGATTTGATAGACCGGGTTCGCATGATATTGCTTACGCCAACGACGCCGACGCCGCCATAACCAGGGATTTAAACCACCTAAATCAATGCCCATTTCTGCCAGGCGATGTAATAACCATAAAATGGTGACAATCGTGCCCAGCAAACTCAAGAGTATATGCATGCCCGCTCGCTTTATTATTTTTGCCCAAAGAGCTCATTTATATAGCAGTCCAGCGATGACGATGCAAATGCAACATCGATATCATTAATAAGTTGATAAACCTGCCAATAAAAACACTAAAAGCAAAGGCCCGACATAAAGCCGGGCCTTTGTTTATGTCGTACTACTGATAAAACTAAACGCGCTTACGCCCAGCCAGTCCTAAACCAAATAATGCAAACGACAGTAAAGCAAACAAACCTGGCTCAGGTATATCGGCAACACCTGCAATACCAATCGTAAAACCATGCCAGAACTCTGCCGGGTTGGTGCTAAAATTCAGCTCGGTAAAAGTACCTTGAAACTGTATAACGCCATGCCCTTCAACACCCCGCAATACATTGCCTGGCTCTTCGAATAAAGAGCCCGCACAAGAACCACCCCAAAAGCCACAGCCCGAATTCACAATTTCGAAATCTGCATCGAACAAATATTCAACAGGCAAGTTCGTTCTACCAATACTCAAAACAGCCATCACAGGGTCTACCACGGCTTCAGCAAAGGTAATGCGATAATTGGAAGAGCCTGTTATACGAATAATATCGGCAGAGGCTTCTGGCCCATTATCGATATCACCGCCACGATAAATAGCACTATTGCTTGCCCAATAATTCGTACCGCCATTGGTTTGTGATGCAGGAGACTGTGCACCTTCAAAGCCGATTGCGACGCCACCCACTGAGCCACTTGCAGTGTTGGTATCGGCCGATGTCCAATCAGCCCAATCGATGGGTACTGCCGAAGAAGACATGCTCAAAGACAATAAACACAGTCCCAACAATACTCTAATCATGATTCACTCCTTATTATTTGTATCCATTGTTATTACGTTATTATCTAAACCACTCAACACTTAGCATGAAATAAGCCACATTTGAAAACCGTTGTACTTTCAACAATTTAATTACAAACCTAGGAAACTTACATATCTCAATAAGTAAAGAGAATCGACACAAGACCGGCGACAAAATCATTCTCAACAGTGAAATACACAACAAGCACTTTTTAAGACACCACTGGGCTATCTGAAAAAACCTATATATAAACTGTTTACACGATAAAACAGCATTGAGCAGGCTGAGCAAGTACCCATACAGCAATCTTTGTTTATGCGTAAAATTATTCGACAAGCCTGTAAAGTTATATGACTTATTCGCTATTGCTAATCGCTGTTAACGTTATTGTGAGCAACAACAATACAAACGCGACTGATTGCTTAGCAGCTTAATGTCCATCATCATTTTTTTAAGCCGTTCACACTTCTTGAGTAATCCTGTCCAATTTATAAATTCGTTAGAAACTCTTTAGAGAATCAGGAGCTTTCGTTTAGATTTGGCTCGTATATTCCTCCCTCCAACTAGATTAAATCTAACCAATAACAGGTACGAGGAAACATATGAAAGCGACAACACTTGCATCGACGGCCTTACTTGCCATCAGCGCGATAAGTACTACACAACTATCGGCACAAACTATTGATATTAGCATCACCAACCTAACCAAAGGCATGACATTTACACCGCGCTTAGTAGTTGCTCACGATAGCAGTGTTGACACTTTTGAAGCAGGCCAGCCAGCCTCAACCGCATTAGCCTGGTTAGCAGAAGCCGGTGTTATCGAGGACGAACAGAATGCTGCCTCATCAGGACAAAACTTTGAAGCAGAGCTTGGCCCTGAAGACACGGATAATGGCACCAATACCTGGCACCGTTTTGGTGGCATGCTAGCGCCCGCAACCACTGTCAGCTACCCATTTGACACAATGGGTTACGACTATTTATCTGTTTTAACAATGCTTGTGCCGACCAATGATGCATTCGCCGGTTTAGATAGCATTTTAATCCCAACCACGCCGGGCACCTATACCTATGATGTGAATGCTTATGATGCTGGCTCAGAATTAAACGATGAATTAAACAGCACACGTACCGATGTAGTTGAACAAGGCACAGGTAATGCCTTGGGTGGTTATGGCGTACCTGGCGTTGCAGGCGTACCCGCCTCACCTGTCCCGGTCGGCACAGGTGGCAGCGGCGTCGGCGCACAAATTGTCAATGGCGAAGTAGAAGATGGCACCGATGGTCCTGTGCATATTCACCGTAATGTGCTTGGCGATACCAATGCAGAAGGTGGTATTAGCGATCTTGATGCAACAGTGCATCGCTGGCTCAATCCTGTTGCCAGAATCACCATTGTTGTACCCGCCCCTCTCATTCTCATAAGCCAAAATTAAGGAACTCTCCATGAGCTATAAATTATTTAAGCTTGCCATGATCAGTTTTTTGCTGGCGCTAACCGTAGCTTGTTCCAGCAGCAGTAGTGACGACCCAAATAACGATGATGGCATCGGTAACGGTAACGACAGCAGTGACAGTGGTGATACCACAGATGATAGTGGCGATAATACAGACGACAATGTGGCAACCGCTGATATAGGCCTATCTACTTCTGTACTCAATGACAGCCACCGTTTTGATAACCCAAGTTCCCGTGTACGCGTTTCGGTGAGTAACAGCGCAAGTGTTGCCGGTAATCTTGACTACACTATTCGTTTTACTAATCTGACCAATAACCAACCCATATCGCCGGTTGCTGTTATCTTGCATCGCGCAGGTTATGCAAGTTTCACCGATGGCGTCAGCGCCAGCACTAACTTAGAGCAAATGGCCGAAGGGGGTGATAACAGCTTTATTATTAGCGAAGCCATGGCTGCCGCTGAATATATTACTCATGACAGCACTGCTGGCCCCGTTCCACCTAAGTCTATTGCCAGTGATATTGTCTTATCACTACCGGCTGTCGATGCCGATGATGTACGCTTAACAGTACTGGGTATGCTAGTGAACACCAATGATGCCTTTACAGGACTCAATGCAATGGACATTAGCAATATGACCGACGGTGATGTGCGCAGCTTTAATGCACCAACCTGGGACTCTGGCACTGAACTCAACACCGAAACCGCTGCCAGCATGCCAGGTCCGGCTGCCGGTGGTGAAGGGTTTAATAGCGCCCGCGATGATATTTTTGACCGGGTACACTTTCATACAGGCGTGGTAACCAATGCTCTAGCCGATATTTAAGCGCTAGCCATTAAGTGCTTTTTAATTATATTGCATAGCAAAAGGCGCCCTATTGGGCGCCTTATTATTTTCTTTATGTATATGCTATTGATTTAATGTCGCTGGCAATTCAATCATAGGGTTTTGCACACTATTCATTTCATCCAACCAATTCGCTATTGTTTCAATATCATCCCAAAATATCGTTATGCGAAAATCATTGGCTAATCGTTTGGCTTGCTCATAGGTGACTTGATGAATAATTTTTTCACTGGCATCAAACTCTTCCAGCAGATCATCCTCGCGCAGTTCTTTATTTTTATACATATCAATCGCCACACTCCATAGCGTATGGCGTTTATAAAGATTGAGCTCTAATGTGTCCCGACGACGATGCCCGGTAGCAAATGGCATTAAAACAAAATCACGACGAGGAGACGCCACACCTTCTGGTAAGTCCAACACACGCCCCACATACACTTTGCGTGACTTTAACGTCACTAAGACTAATGACTGCTTATGCCAGGCTTGCGCCAGTAATGCTTCAGCATGCCCACCTTGTTCATCAAGCACAATTTTCAAGCGTGCCTGCTTTTCATGTAAAAAGCTCAAACCTAACATGGTGTTTGGTGCCACGCGGTCAAGCAATTGCTTAAACATAAACAAACTAAATGAAAACAATAGTGATATGGTTGAAGCCGCCAAAAACCGGGCCTGCTCTGCGGAGATTTTGTCAGCGGTTGTGCTAATCACTTTTAACGGCTCTAACACAGGCCCCATCAACCGGCCCGGTATATCGGCAAACAAGGCTGCATAGTAACTGCCCGCTGGAAACAAACCAGGCAAGAGAGCTTCGCAAAATAAAATAAAGTAGTACGCAAGAAATACCAGAATAACACCCAGCGCTGTACTATTCAGAATAAGGTGATAACCACTCTGGTTGCCAGCTACCAGTTTAAAATAAGGGATTGATAAAATAAAAATATAGCCTGCTAACAATGGCAGTAGCAGCGCAGAAAATAGAAAGGAAGACACAGCAAACCCGGCGTAGTAGTGTTTTATTATTGTCCCTAAGAAGGTAACTCCTGTTAGCCGTTCTTAGGGAAAAGAAGGTTAGTCGATTTTGATTTCCTCGACCTGCCCAGATTTTCTTTTTAAACGAATGCGGCTAGGCTCTTGATCGAGTGCTTTACCAACGCTTTTTAGCTGCGGCACAACACTGCGAATAGCCACTGACTCACCGGGTGAGATACCTAGACGCTTATTACGAATAGACTCTGACAGCTCATCAAATTTTTCTTTGATATTCATATCTCTATCTATTGCATGACCTTTTGCGTTCATTCTACGTCCCCCTGTGAATTCAATGAATGACCTTAATCACAGTTTTACCAAGTATATTTACTATATCGGCATTCGCTAGCTGTAAGTTAAGGGTACATTAGCAATAAAGTCAATTTCGCCCCTCATTTATGCGAATAGCATGATTGATGGCGAAAAGTGCTATTGCCCAAATTCTAGAGCAGCGCGACAC
This sequence comes from Gammaproteobacteria bacterium, assembly GCA_965230615.1. Classification (GTDB taxonomy): domain Bacteria; phylum Pseudomonadota; class Gammaproteobacteria; order HTCC5015; family HTCC5015. The sequence continues at coordinate 4,373,342 of OZ246012.1, read as the reverse complement.
TAAGTCAAGCTTTACTCAACGCGAGTGGACGATAACGCTCCAAAATACAATAGCTTGCACCAAGATGACGCTATTACTCGATAATAGGCAAGGGAAATGCCTGCAAATATGCCAATGTTTGACCAACAATGGATACAAGATTAAAAAGGGTAGCAACAGGTGAGGGCCTGTCGCTACCTAAAAACATATCTGACTTTAACCTACTACCCGTAGAGATAAGAATCTAGATATGCAGAGTTGAGAACATAATAATAATGCAATAACGCGGAAAATAAATGCGACCAAATGCCGCAGGAAAGTACCGAGAACAGACTACAAAATGGCTACACTTGCCTATGCCTCATAGCAGCCCTCTCACTATACGCCTGTATTACCAATACCACGTTGTTTCGTTCGCTTTTACACTGCCTTAATGACACTCGCGACAGAGTGAAGTACGTTTTAGCTTTATCGCCAGATTACTACTTTTGCATGCCTTGGATCTGGTAGTCACTATCATCAAACACCAGGGCTAATACGAGTGCATCTTCACGGCCATCGTGATGTGGGTAATAACCCTTGCGCAGGCCTATTTGCTGGAACCCTAAAGATTCATAGAGTTGATTAGCAATAATATTTGAGGGGCGTACTTCCAGGTATACCATCTTGGCACCGAGGGTGCTGCCTTGACGCAGAACACTCTCCATCATAAGACGCCCTAGGCCCTGACCACGAGCCGCCTGACCAATACAAATATTTAAAATATGGCATTCGTCTAGTACCACACTAATAATGGCATAACCGACTAGCTGCTCAGACATTTCAATGACTAAACAACGATAACCCACCCGCAAACAGTCGCTGAAAATTTTTTTCGTCCAAGGAAAAGGATAGGATGTTTGCTCAATGGCCATGACCTCGGTGAGGTCTGCCAATGTCATATCTCGAATGATAATTTGAGGGTCTATTACCGCAGCCATACACTCATTATAGCTCGGAATTCAGCAAATCCCAGCAACGCTGACTAGCCATGCGCTGCACGATAGGCTAGCTTTAAATCTTCCCAGCTTTTACGCTTTTCACTCGGCTTGCGCAATAAGTAAGCAGGATGATAGGTCACAACAACAGGAATATTAGGGTCACTTAAACGATGCACCCTGCCCCTTAAACGACCGATAGCCTCTTCTGTTTGCAGTAAGTTCTGCGCCGAAATACGGCCTACTGCTAAAATAATCTTAGGCGAAATATATGCAATTTGCTTACGCAAAAAAGACCAGCAGGCTTGCGCCTCTTCCGGCCTGGGGTCTCGGTTATTCGGTGGACGACATTTCAAAATATTGGCAATAAACACCTGTTCTCTTTGCAAACCAATACCCAGCAACATGGCATTGAGCAGCTTGCCAGCCCGCCCAACAAAAGGCTCACCTTGAGCATCTTCATCGGCACCGGGTGCTTCACCAATAATCATCCAATTAGCTCTCTGATCGCCCACACCAAAAACAGTCTGCTTACGTCCGCTATGCAAGGTGCAGGCTGTACACTCACGCACTTGCTGCTGCAAGCGCGCCCAATCTTGCGGACTGGCACTAATGCCTACATCAGCATTAGTCTTCTCAACATCATTCGACAGAGCATCTGCCATCGCAATGGGCGTTGACTGCGCAACAGCTTGTGTTACTTGGCTATTCGTATCAGCTGTGGCCACTACATTATCTGAGACAACCTGATCATCTTCTACAGCCGCATCTGTTTGGCGCAACACCCAACGCTGAATGCCCATTGCCTGTAGGTATTGATCTTGCTCTGTCATTGGTCTGCCATTGATAAATGGTTATTGATGATGATTCTGTGTCTGTTGTCGCTCTTGCCGCGCCATGCGCTTGCGCACTTTACGAATCAGGGATGTGACCGGGCCAGACAACATATAAATAAAGAAAAAAGCAAACAGCACTTTAGCAGGGTCAAACGAGATAAATACCAAGGCCACCACGATTAATAACATGGCAGCAAAAGGCACTTTATTGCGCCCGCCAAAGTCTTTAAAACTGTAATAAGAAAAGCGGCTTACCATAAGCACACCACATAACAAGGTCGCGATAAACGCAACAATAATCATCTGTTTACCACTATAGCCCAAATCATCGCCTACCCAAACCAGGCCAACCATAATCGCAGCAGCTGCCGGGCTTGCCAGGCCTTGAAAAAAGCGTTTATCTGCGCGCGGTGATTGCACATTAAACCGGGCTAAACGTAATGCGGCAGCGGCGACATAGATAAACGCAGCAAGCCAACCTAACTTGCCCCAGTGCCAGCCAAAGTCACGCATGGCTGCCAGTGCCCATTCATACATAATCAGTGCTGGTGCTAAACCAAACGACACCATATCAGCCAGGCTGTCTAACTGTGCGCCGAATTCACTTTGCGTATTGGTTAACCTGGCAACACGACCGTCTAAGCCGTCCATGATCATCGCCACAAAGATGGCGACTGCGGCTGCTTCATAACGCGCCTGTGTTGCTGCCACAATGGCAAAAAAACCGGCAAACAAGGCTGTTAAGGTAAACAAGTTGGGCAGCAGGTAAATACCTTTATGTCGTCGATTAGGGTGACTATTGCCAGCCTGATGATGTCTGGTACTGGCGCGATTTGAGTTGCCCGTATTATCTGTCATCGTCATCGCTCCTCAGGATATTGCATGTCATAGGTACCCAAAACCAGAATAGCTCATATTACCAATATTATTGAGATGTTACATAAAAAAAGCACTCAAAAATGACTTTGAGTGCTTTTTAATACTGTCTTTATCGCAGCTCAATGCAAAGCAAAGACTGCCTAAATAAAAGACGGGATAAAAGATTAGTTAATCGATTGATCAACTTTCTTATCTTTATGAATCCATGACATCATGCTGCGTAAGCGATCACCGACTTCTTCAATCTGATGCTCGCGACCCAGACGGCGCTTGGCTTTAAACGTTGCACTACCTGATTGGTTCTCCAGGATAAACTCACGTGCAAATTCACCTGTTTGAATCTCACGTAAAATTTTACCCATCTCTTGCTTGGTCTGTTCAGTGATAACACGTGGGCCACGTGTTAAGTCACCGTACTCAGCCGTATTAGAGATTGAGTAACGCATGTTGGCAATACCACCTTCATACATCAAATCAACAATCAGCTTCAGCTCATGCAAACATTCGAAGTAAGCCATCTCTGGCGCATAACCTGCCTCAACTAATGTTTCGAAACCCGCTTGTACTAGTGCTGACGCACCACCACACAATACAGCCTGCTCACCGAACAAGTCAGTTTCTGTTTCTTCACGGAAATTGGTTTCGATAACACCGGCACGACCACCACCATTGGCTGACGCATAAGACAATGCGATATCACGCGCTTTACCTGAAGCATCTTGATAAACAGCAATCAAACTTGGCACACCGCCGCCTTCTGTATAGGTTGAACGTACTAAGTGTCCAGGACCTTTCGGCGCAATCATCACAACATCAAGGTCAGCACGTGGCTCAATTTGACCGAAGTGAATATTAAAACCGTGTGCGAAAGCCAATACGCCACCATTTTTAATGTTTGGCTCAACCTGCTCACGGTACAACTTAGCTTGATGCTCATCAGGGGCCAAAATCATCACTAAATCAGCGCCGTTCACCGCTTCTGCGATTGGTCGCACAGTAATACCTGCTTTTTTTGCTTTGGCTTCTGAAATTGAACCTGCACGTAAACCAACCACAACATCAACACCTGAATCTTTCAGGTTATTGGCATGCGCATGCCCTTGTGAACCATAACCGATGATGGCAACTTTCATGCCTCTAATTAAAGACAGATCTGCATCTTTATCGTAAAAAATATTCATGTTGACTAAACAACCCCTTAACTAAAAATACCGTAAAAAATAACGTTAGACATGCAACGCGCGATCGCCGCGTGCAATTCCCAGTGGCCCTGAGCGTATAACTTCTACAACCTCATAGACACTTACACTTTGCAAAAATGCATTTAGTTTCTGACCGTCACCGGTCAGTTCGATCGTATAAGTGGATGCAGTGACATCAATCACTTTGCCGCGAAAAATATCTGCAATTTGTTTCAACTCATTTGCAGCACCCTTTGGCAGCTCAATTTTCACCAACATCAGCTCACGTTCAATATGTGCAGCCTCAGTTAAATCCACTAGTTTTATTACATCAATCAACTTATTCAGTTGCTTGGTAATTTGTTCGATGACTTCATCGGTACCGGTAGTCACGATAGTCATTCTGGAAATAGTATCATCATCGGTCGGCGCAACACTTAGCGCCTCAATATTGTAACCACGTGCTGAAAATAAATTCGCCACGCGCGACAATGCGCCCGACTCATTTTCCATCAGCACAGAAATAATATGCCTCATCGATTTGCCTTTATTCATAGTATTGTCAGCGATCGCATCAAAGCGACCTGACGGCATTCTGTCCCGAGTTTTATCAAGCAAGCTCAGGTTCCTCGCGTTTTGACAAGTGCATCTCATGATGCCCTTTACCCTGCGCAATCATTGGATAAACATTCTCCGACGGGTCGGTCATAAAATCCATAAACACCAGGCGATCTTTTGCGGCTAACGCTTCGGCTAATGCCTTATCAACATCAGCTGGGTCTTCCACACGAATACCGACATGACCATAGCTTTCTGCAAGCTTCACAAAATCAGGTAGCGCATCCATATAAGACATCGCATAACGACCTTCATAGAAAAACTCTTGCCATTGGCGCACCATACCCATGTAGCGATTATTTAAGGTCACAACTTTGATGGGCAAGCCATACTGTAGACAGGTTGATAGTTCCTGAATACACATCTGAATGCTGGCCTCGCCTGTTATACAAGCAACTGTCGCATCGCGATGGGCCAGCTGAGCGCCCATTGCGGCAGGCAAGCCGAAACCCATCGTGCCTAAACCACCCGAGTTAATCCAACGGTTTGGTTTGTCGAATTTATAAAATTGTGCAGCCCACATTTGGTGCTGACCGACATCGGAAGTCACATAAGCATCGCCTTTGGTCGCTGTATATAACTTCTCAATCACCGATTGTGGCTTAATCACCTTGCTGTCTTTATCGTAGTAAAGACAGTCTGTTTTTTGCCACTCACCAATTTGTTGCCACCACTTTTTCAATGCATCCGCATCCGGTTTGGTCTTCGATTTTTGCAGCTGCTTGAGCATTTCAATCAAGACGGATTTCACCTGACCAACAATCGGCACATCAACTTTTACATTTTTAGAAATCGAGGCCGGATCAATATCAATATGCACAATTTTTGCATAAGGACAGAAGTCAGCGATCTTACTGGTGACACGATCATCAAAACGCGCACCAATCGCCAGCAAGACGTCACACTCATGCATCGCCATATTGGCTTCATAGGTGCCATGCATACCCAACATACCAACAAACTGCTTATCGGTTGCCGGATAAGCGCCTAAGCCCATCAGCGTATTGGTGATCGGAAAGCCTAGCTCATGGGTTAGATCGGTCAACTCTTTTGACGCCTCTCCCAAAACAACACCACCCCCTGAGTAAATCATCGGGCGCTTGGCCGCCAGCAGCAAATCAACTGCTTTGCGCACCTGCCCTGCATGACCTTCTTCAGCCGGTTTGTAAGAGCGAATCTCAACTGTTTCCGGGTATTCAAACGGAATCTTTATATTGGGGTCAGTCGCATCTTTGGTGATATCAACCAATACCGGCCCAGGGCGACCCGTGCTCGCCAAATAGAAAGCCTTTTTGATCGCAGGCGCAATATCTTCGACCCGCTTAACCAGGAAATTATGTTTCACACAAGGTCGTGTGATACCAGTGGCATCCACCTCTTGGAAGGCATCGGTGCCAATCACAGGGCTGGGTACCTGACCACTGATAATGACCATAGGGATAGAATCCATATGGGCGGTCGCAATACCGGTGACCGCATTTGTCGCCCCAGGACCCGAGGTGACCAAGACCACGCCGGGCTTACCTGTTGCCCGCGCATAGCCATCCGCCGCATGGGTTGCCCCTTGCTCGTGACGAACGAGAATATGCTGGACATCTTTTTGCTGAAAAAGGGCATCATAGATATGTAATACCGCCCCGCCAGGATAGCCGAAAATATACTCGACCCCTTCTTGCTTCAGGCATTTTGCCAGAATTTCACCACCAGATAGTTCCACGCTTTACAGCTCCAATTCTCTTAAATTAATGTTAATTTGGTTGATTAGGTACCGTACCGTATCCGTATATATAAGGCTAAGGCTTAGCGCATAAAATGGCTAATCACAGCGACAGCCAGCCCTCGACAGTCTTAAAGAGACCTCGCAGCGCTCTCCACTCGCAGTGCTCTCCTCACAGCGCTCTCAAGACCGGTCCCAAAACCAGCCTGCTCAAGCCAAAAGTTGCTCAGGTATTTTACAACCGAAATGTTACTGATATCTTGTGAGCCAGCCTCAGCGTCCGACCCCAGGCCATGGCGCCCAGACTCACTGCCAGACTCACTGATAGTCACTGCCAGACTCACTGCCAGACTCACTGATGAACCAATTTGCCTTCGGAAAAACCCTAAATCAGCCGCTCAACCTTCGCTGGACGGCCCCAACCAAAACTTGCAAACGTACTGACTTATGCCGCCAAGGTCAAGGAAAATCATTACTTTAGGCTAAAACGTCACCATTGTGTGACAGCCAACCAGAAAAATAGCCACCGCAGCTGGATTAAACAGTTTAAGATAGCCCCAGTGCTGCCAGTCAGGCATATCTGGGCAATGCAACACCGCCTCAATAGCAGCCCACCAGGAAACTTAGCGCAGCAATATCGGTCTATTTTAAGCAGGATTACCAGGGAAATGCCCTATTACATCTCTCTCAATAAGCACAACAATTGGCCTATATGAAACACTTTCTTAACGTTATAAGCATGTTTTGCCTCCTGGTTGCCAATGGGAGTCTAGCTTGGGGCCAGTCTGCGCAAATACAAAACCAGCTACCGAATATAGGCAACCCCGCTGACCGCTTTCTATCTCCGGCGATCGAAGCCAAAGTCGGTGCCGACTTTCTGCGGAATATCCGCCGCCGCGGCCTTATCTTGGAAGACCCGGAGGTCAGCGTCTATATTCAGCACTTAGGCAACACCCTGACAAACTCGCTGGCCGACGGCAGCGGCAAATATACCTTCTTTGTCGTCAATGATGCTGCGATAAATGCCTTTGCCGTACCCGGTGGTTATATTGGCATGAATGCCGGGCTCATCCTGGCATCTAAAAATGAAAACGAAGTGGCAGGCGTTATGGCGCATGAAATCGCTCACGTTTCACAACGGCATATTGCACGTCGTATCGCTGCCATGAATGAAACCCGAGTACCCACATTGGGTGCCTTGCTGGCAGGCTTTGCGCTGGCCGCCTCAGGCTCAGGCGATGCTGGCACCGCATTGGTATTAGCTGGCACTGCGGCCCAACAACAGCAGCTACTGAACTTTTCACGCATTCATGAAATCGAAGCAGATCGCATTGGCATCCAGATCTTATATGCAGCAGGTTTCGACCCTGAAGGCATGGCAAGCTTCTTTAAAATTATGCAACGCAATCGCTATGGCGCAATTCCAGAAGAGTTTGGTTATCTACTGACGCACCCGTTGGATAATGTCAGAATATCAGAGGCCCAAAATAGAATCGACAAGCTACCAAAACGCAAAAAGCCCAGCAGCCTTGAATACACGACGGCCAAGGCCCGCCTGGCAGCTTTATTAAGCAGCAACCCAAAACAAGACCTACAGGTCCTTAAAAAGAAACTGGAAAAAAATAATAGCACAATCATTCGTTATACTTATAGCCAACTCCTAGAAAGAAACCTAGCATTTGATGAAGCCGCTAATGTCGCTTTACGCCTGACACAAGAAGACCCTGAAAATATCGCCTACCAGCTGGCTTATGCTCGCGCCTTGCAAGGTGCTGGCAAAAATGATGCAGCCCAAAAAACGCTCGATAAAATGCTGCAGATCTACCCAGGCAGTTTCGCCATCAACTACCAGTACGCCAAACTAATGAATGAGACCAATCAGGCTAAAGCCGGTCGCAATCGCCTGAAGCGTTTTTTACAAAAAAACCATAGCCCACTCAATAGCACGTATAAGCTACTGGCTGAGCTATATGCAAAAACAGGCAATAATATTGAATCAAGCAAAACACTGGCTGATTATTATTTTAATGCCGGCAACTTTAATGCGGCAGTTTTTCAGTTAGAGCAAATACTCAACAATCCTAAGACAGATATGATTACCCGCAGCCAAATTGAACAACGCTTGCAGGAAATTCTAAAGATTACTCGTTCTTAGTTTTTATTCCGATTGATCACAAATATTCACTCACTATTATTCGCGATAAGCCGTTCGCATACAGATAACTTAAGCGATATGCAAGCCATAAAAACTGATGCCATTTTTTTATAGAATAAAAAAGGCTAGTTTTGTAATGTTTTGTTGGCTGATAAAGTTGTGTACATATCAAATAAAATTAGACGACAAACTTAAAAAAATTAAATACATGATAAAGCTTTACCTTACTGCAGATGCCTGATAAATTCTGCTTTCAATATTTATGAGGCTTCTACACGTATTTTGACACTGTTGTTGCTTATTAAGCATTTAGCTTGAAATTTGGCCTCCAATATATACAACTATAAATATACATAATGACAATTATTGTACATATTACAATATCTTGCAGGAATAGCAGCATGTAGCTTGCGCCTGCCACAGAGCTTTGGCTCATTAAGAACTATGCCTAAATCTAATAATGATTTATCAGCAGGGACTCACTCAATAATAGGACAAGTAATTCGCTCACTACGAAGCGCAAGAGGTATTGGTGTCAACCAATTAGGTAATGCCATTGGCTTGGAACCTGCCAACCTCTCGCGATTTGAAAGAGGCGTACCCGGTGGCGTGCACGCGACTAAATACCTCGACATTATTGCATCCAAACTCGATACCACTGCATCGATATTGTATGCCATTGTGGATGTTGCAAATGAGAACCCTGAAATCCTGGAACAACCGGAAAAGCTATCTTCTCTGGTGGATCAATTAACGCTATTGATAAACAACTATCTTAAGTTGCCACTACCGGTCAAAGAGGAAATTGATCAACTCATCAAAGATAATATATAAATTAGCGTAAAGCGCTTTTTGTTAGGAGGCATGCTTGCGGTCTGCAAGCCGCTGAGTATCCGCTCAGGCTCGATGCTACCGTATGTACTGTGTAGGTTATTGCTAATATCTCTGTCGTCTTTGCAGCTCAAACAACACACAACAGTACCAGCCTATCATCCCTGCCAGCTTAATTGATTGTTCAATTCACTTTATTAGTAAACAACTTTCTCAAACGGCCGCTATTAATAAAGAAGGACTTTGACCAGCTCATCAGGGTTAATAAGGGATGATATATGAAGCTAGCACAGCTCGTTGAAAATGCAGACTTACCCGCTTCCATTGACGTGATCACCAAGCTGCAACAAAGCATTGCCAACGGCATCGATTCAGCATCTGCTTTTGCTGAAAAACTAACAACTGACCCGGGCTTATCAGCACGTGTCTTACGCCTGGCCAATAGCGCTTTTTATGGCCAGCGTAATGTCGAAAACGTTGAGCAAGCTGTGATTATTATTGGCGAAAATGACCTGGTTTCCCTGGTCATCTCAACAGAAGTCATTAATGCTTTCCAGGCAGCAAACCATAAGCTCGATATGCGAACCTTTTGGCAGCAGAATATCTTTACAGCCATTAGCGCCAAAATTATTGCCAGGCGCCTGCAACAAGATAAAGGGCGCTTATTTACGATTGGCCTGTTACGCTGCGTTGGTCAACTATTGATCCACCAAGGCTTACCGACGGCAGCAGAGCATATCAGCAAACTGAGTAAAGCCAATCCAGACAAGCCCCTGCACCATATTGAGACAGAGGTCTTAAAATATAACCACGCTGAAATCAGTGCCCATTTACTGGCACACTGGCAACTGCCCAGCACGATCACACAAGCCATCCGATACTATCTACAGCCCGACACTGCCCCCGAAGACTGTCAGCTGGAGGCCGCTATTGTGTACCTGGCCCATTTGCATACCCAAACGCATTTTGAATGTGAGCTTATCCCTGACTGGATCGACAGCTCATGGCTGGACCAGCTCTTTCAAGTGCCCTGCGAGGCACTGTTAGCTGAGGCAGGCGGCGAAGTCGAAGCACATTATGAACGTACGCTAGCCATGATTATGGGCAATGCCGATAAAGCAGCCGCTTAAGCCACGCCTTAAGCAGCCAGCCTGCAATACACACACAAACTCACGCAGAAGCGATCGATACTTCTGCCTTCAATATGTAACTGGGTGGTAGGATGGTGGGCCGTACAGGATTCGAACCTGTGACCAATTGGTTAAAAGCCAACTGCTCTACCAACTGAGCTAACGGCCCTACCCAAGAAGGTGCGCAATGATACATGTATCGGTGCGCTTAGACAAATTTTTGTAACAACTAATCGATATAAAGTGTGGGATCGGCCACATTCGCCGCAGCAAAACCCGCTGCACGCAAGCGACAGGAATCACATCGGCCACAAGCGCGTCCCTCAGCATCTGCGGAATAGCAGGATACTGTCAAGGCATAATCCACCCCCAGCGCCAAACCCTGCTGGATAATTTCTGCTTTGGTCAACGCAATCAACGGCGTCTCTATCTTGAATGACTGCCCCTCAACGCCCGCCTTGGTAGCAAGGTTAGCTGTTTGCTCGAAAGCCTGGATAAATTCAGGGCGACAATCTGGGTAGCCTGAGTAGTCTACCGCATTGACCCCAATAAACAGGGTTTGCGCGGCCAGCACTTCGGCCCACCCCAAAGCAATAGCAAGGAAGACAGTATTACGCGCTGGCACATAAGTAATAGGGATGCCTGGGCTAATACCTTCAGGTGAACTCTCAGGCACATCGATACTCATATCAGTTAGCGCAGAGCCACCAATACCATCGAAGTCGAGCTTGATAATCTTATGCTCATGCACCGCCATTGCCATAGCAACCCGCTTGGCAGCTTGCAATTCCGCAACATGACGCTGTCCATAATCAAAACTAATCGCATAGCAATCAAAACCCTGCGCTTTGGCAATCGCCAAAGTGGTGGCAGAATCAAGTCCACCAGAGACCAGGACAACAGCTTTAGGCATCACTTTATTTATCATCTGCTTACATTACGCTGATTTATATGACTCAGGCAGAGGAAGCTGACATGCCCCCCCTGGTTTTTATACCCCTGGCTTATCACCCCAGAGGTACTTGTGTAATTGAATTTGAAACCTCACCGGCATACGATCCGCTAAAATCCAGTCAGCCAGTGTCTGCGGCATTAAAACATCGTGTACAGGTGAAAACAGTACGGTACATTTATCACTCAGCGCATATTGTGCGACAGCCTCACAGGCCCAATCGTAGTCTTGTCGGTGACGAATAACAAACTTCAACTGGTCTTGCGCTGTAATATACTGCAGGTTCTCCCAGCGGTTGCGCCCCTGCTCATCAGATGAAGGGGTTTTTAAATCCATCACTTTGACTACTCGGGGATCCACCGCGGCAATATCCATTGCCCCACTGGTTTCCAAAGAGACTTTATAACCCACATCACATAAGCGCTTGAGTAGCACTAGACAATTAGCCTGAGCCAAAGGCTCACCACCGGTCACGGTAACGTATTGTGGCTGATAAGCCGCCGTATCCGTTATAATCGTATCCAGTGTTTGCCACTGGCCCCCAGTAAAAGCATACGCTGTATCACAATAGTTGCAGCGCAAAGGGCAACCCGTTAGACGAATAAATACCGTCGGCCAACCAACCGTATTTGCTTCGCCTTGCAGGGAAAAAAATAGCTCAGAGATTTTTAGCCGGGTTTTATCCGCGACAGCTTCAATCGGTATTGTTTGCGTCACTCAACAACCTTTCTTAATAACAGGTGACGCAAATTAATGCCCTTCATTGCTCAAACGCAATAAGCGCTTTTCTGCCAAAGAGGCGACTGAAGCATTTGGGTGCGTTTTAATAATGTCATTGAGTACTTCGCGGGCTTTATCCCATTGCTGTAATTCATAGTGCGTGTATGCAATTTTCAACTTAGCGCCTGGAATCTTAAGGCTACGCGGAAAACGCTCTATCACGCGGGTAAACTCAAGCATAGCCTGCTCAAAATTACGCACAGCATAATTGGCTTCACCTAACCAATATTGCGCATTGCCGGCATAATTACCATTGGGGTATTTATTAATAAAAATATTGAATGCCTCAATAGCCTGTTCATAACGCCCTTCTTTGAGCATATCGAAAGCGGCTTTATATTCCGCCCGCTCTTGCGCTGGATCTGCTGCTGCAGTTGAATCGCTGCTTGTAGCAACATTAGTCACACTGGCGGTAACCGCAGCATCTGTTGCTGCAGAGGCTGGTAGCGTGCCACTATCAGCAGCAATGCTGGTATCAGTATTGCTGCTGGCATCACCCACAGGACCTGATAGCTGCAAATCACTTAAGCGCCGATCTATATCCAGATACAAGTCCCGCTGGCGTTTGCGCAAACCATCCAAGTCATTGGTGTAACTCTCCATAATGCCGCGCAGCTCACGCACTTCTGTCTGCAACTGCTCGAGCTGCTGCATTAATTCCAACAACCCCTGATTGCCTAAGCGTGACTCGATACTATCTAAGCGTTGCTCCAGTTCCTGTTGGCCGATTTGCAATGCCGCAATATCATCACGTGTGCCAGCTTGTAATATCGTGGCGCAACAGCACAGGCTCAACACCGCCAGCAGTCTATAGGGTTTAATTTGCTTCATATACTAATTCAACTCGTCTATTTTGTGACCAGGCCGACTCATCATGCCCTAAGTCCATAGGCAACTCTTCGCCAAAGCTGACAACACTGATATTGTCTTCAGAAACACCCTGGAATAACAATACCTGTCTGACTGCTTTAGCACGCTGCTCACCCAAAGCCAGGTTATATTCACGTGAGCCGCGCTCATCCGTATGGCCTTCCAGGCGAACTTTCATATCTGGGTATTCTGCCAGATATTTGCCATGCGCTTCCAGTAATGCTTGATACTCAGCTTTAATTGTACTGCGATCAAAGTCAAAAAAGATAAGCCTTGCTGCCAAGCGGCTGTCCGGATCATTAATGGCATCACGCGCAAACTCACAAGGCGGGCTTTGACAGCCAGTTTGCTCATCGGCAAACGGATCATCATCCAGGCCAGCATCCGCACCATCTTGTGCGAGTGGGTCAAAATCATCCGCACCGTCAAGATCATCACCGCGCTGCCCACCTGTACCACCACAAGCTACCAAAAGACCACTCAATAATATTACCGCAAGACTCGCTTTAATCGATGGCATAAACCTATCCTCTTTATTGAAACCCTATTAATTTTAATAACATTTTACGACTGATGAGCTAATCTGTAAAAGGCGCCCAAGTAGGCTCACGTATATGCCCTTCACTAAATGCCAATCGCTGACGTGTACGACCATCCACTGAAACTGCCGCTAATACTCCCTGTTTACCCTGCTGTGAGGCATACAGCAACATACTACCGTTCGGGGCAAAGCTGGGCGACTCATCCAATTGCCCATCGGTCAACACCCGAAAGAGTCCTGTCTTTAAATCTAACACAGCTATCTGATAGCGACCACGATTGGCGTGCACTAAAGCCACACTGCGGCCATCCGGCGACACTGATGGGCTGGCATTGTATTTACCTTCAAAGGTAATACGCACGGGTCGTTGTTGGCCACCTAAATTCACTCGATAGAGCTGTGGGTTACCGCTACGCCCGGAGGTAAATACCAAGGCCTTGCCATTGGGCATCCAAGCCGGTTCAGTATCAATCGCCCAGTTCTTAGTCACCTGTTGCAACTGACGGCTACTTAAGTCATAAACATAGATATCCGGATTACTGCCTTTGGACAAGGTCAAGGCCAATCGGCGCCCATCACCAGACCAAACCGGTGCGCCATTAATACCTTTGAATTGATTTAAGCGGTCAATGGTCTCACGGCTATCATCAAAAACATTATGAATAAATACTTGTGAGCGGCCATTTTCAAAAGACACATACGCCAAGTGACGCGCATCCGGCGACCAGCTGGGTGACATTATTGGCTCAGCCGACTCACGCAATACTCGAATATTATGACCGTCGGTATCTGCCGTTTCCAATCGATAGCGTAACGCTTTACCCGCTCGGGTCACTGAAACATAAGCAATACGTGTACTAAACGCGCCACGCTCGCCGGTGATCATTTCATAGATCATATCGCTAATACGGTGCGCGTGATTACGCAACTCGCTGGCTGCGACGGGTCGACTATCTCCGCCAAGCTGCTGCTGTTTGAATACATCGATCAAGCGAAAGGCAACAGTATACTGACCATCTGCTGTTGGTTTTATCTCACCAACAACTAGATTTTCCACACCGATAATACGCCAGTTTTGATAGTTAATTTTATCGTTCAACCCCGGCAAGGTCAGCATGTCTTTAGTAGGAATAGCTTTGAACTGACCACTGCGCTCTAAGTCACTGGCTACCACCGCCGCCAAATCCAAATCGATATTCGGCTCACTGGTAAATGGCACGATAGCAATGGGTAAAGCACTATCGGCCGATTTGGTAATTTCAATCTCTAATAAAGCAAACAACGGCATTGAGTAACACGTTGTAAGCAAGGCTAACAAAGATAATAGTATTGGTCGTGCTGAAAGTATTTGCTTCATATCACTATCTATCCGGTACAGTAAATGTTATTCGTATATCACGCTCAAACAAGCTAGGCTCCGGCGGATCGGGCAGCGGCGATGCTTTATAAATTGCATTCTCTATTGAGCGCTCTAAGGCAGCATCACCATCACAAAACTCAATACGCACACTAATGACCTCACCACCTGGAATTTGTCGCAACATCACAGCACATTTTGCACCAACGGTTGCCGCCGCCGGCAAAATCCAATTGCGTTCTATTTTTTGTTTCATCGCCTGCTTGTATAAGGCCATTTTAGAAGCAATCTCATTACTGCGTGCCTGCTCAGCCGCTGCAATGCGTTCTGCTTCTTGTTGCCGCCACTCAGCTTCTTGGGCAGCTAACAAGTCTTGCTCCTCTTGCAGTAAGCGTTGTCGCTCAAGCTCTTCAGCCGCCTTACGCTCTGCCTCTCGTTGAGCAGCCAATGCTGCTTGTCGCTTACGCTCTTCAGCCGCCTTACGTTCGGCCTCTAACTTTTTCTGCTCTGCCAGCTTGCGCTGCTGCTCTTGTTCCAGTTTAAGCGCAAGTGCCTGCTCTTTTTCTTTCGCCAAGCGAATAGCTTCTTGCTTTTGTGCGGCCTCACGTTGCTTTTGTAGCGCCTGTTGTTCTGCTAAGGCGCGCTGCTTTTGCTGCGCTTCAGGCGTGACCTTTGGTGGCGGTGGTTGCAACACACCGGTATCGATCACCACAGCATCAATGATATTGGCAGGCACAGCCGTATCACTGGAAAAATCAAAATCAATACTGACTACCAGCAACACAATAAACCCCAAATGAATGCCTATCGACATAATTACCGCGGGCAAGTAATCTGATTCGTTATATTGTGTGCTCAACGTCGCCATGACTTATTGCGCTTTCAAATCGGTCATTAACCCTACCTTACTGGCACCTGCCTGTTGCAACAAACTCATTGCCGTAACCACTTTCCCATAAGCAACGTTTTTATCACCTTTAACGATGACGGGTAAATCCGGCTTGGCATTAAGCGCTTTACTAACAACTTTATCAAGCACATCCAGCTCAATCACTTTATCCGGTGCTGGGCCAATATTTAAATAGTACTGACCTTTGGCATCAACCGTTAATACTATAGGCTCCTGCTTATCTTGCGGCAAAGGCTTAGCACTGGTTTCAGGTAGATCCACATCAATCCCCTGCGATAAAATAGGTGCTGTTATCATAAAAATAATCAGCAATACCAACATGACATCAATATAGGGAACGACATTGATTTCAGCCATGGGCTTACGGCGTTTATAGTTGGTACTCACTGGCGTCATGCCTTACACACCCGCATCGGTTTTACCATCATTTTTGGCATAGGCCTGGCGCTGGATTAAGGTAGCAAACTCTTCCATGAAGTTTTCATAGCGATTCAATAGGCGTTCAACCCGGCTAGAATAGCGATTGTAGGCAATAACAGCCGGAATCGCTGCAAACAAGCCCATTGCAGTGGCAACCAGTGCCTCAGCAATACCTGGGGCAACCATACTAATGGTTGCTTGCTGCACATTGGCCAAAGACCGAAAGGAGTTCATTATACCCCAGACCGTACCAAACAAACCGATATAAGGGCTGGTTGAACCTACGGTGGCTAAAAAATTCAAATGTGTTTCCAGGCGATCGAGTTCGCGCGACAAGGTAACACGCATAACACGGTGGGTACCATCAACAACCCGTTCTGGTGCTGTTTTATTTTTTGTATGGCGAATGTACTCACGAAAACCGGCTTCGAATATTCGCTCAATACCCGATAAAGAACTTGCACGATCCTGAATCTCGGCATATAACTCGCGTAAGTTTCCACCTGACCAAAACTTATCTTCAAACTTATCGGCAATACTTTGTGCCCGATTCAGCATACGGGACTTGCTGAGGATAAACACCCACGAGACAACTGATGCCAACACCAGGCACAGCATCACAAGTTGTACAATAATACTGGCCTCGCTAATGAGACTGATAAACGACATATCAGTTGACACTGTTTAGTTGCTCCTCTAATGCATTGGGAATTCTGGTTGGTTTGAATGAGTCGGCCTGCAAACAAGCAAGGTTGACGACTGCATCGCTTAGCAATACCTGCCGAACCTTTTTCTCATCTAAACGCCATACCTCTTGTTCAAACACAAGCTGAATCTTGCGACACAGCTTGATTGACGCGGTTATTTCCAACTCATCACATAATTTAGCCGGCTGTTTATAGTTTATCGTTAAACCTGTGACCGCAAAGACTACATTATGTTCAGCTAATATTTTATCCAATGGATAATCAAGTTGACGCAGAAAGTCGCTACGCGCATGATCGAGATAACGTAAGTAGTTTGCATGATAAACAACCCCACCAGCATCTGTATCATCATAGTAGATGCGCTTAAATACACTGTTTGTTTGCATGGCTGATTTTTAGCTGATTTTTATGTAGCTTTATATAAGTTGATTTTGCAAAGGGTCTTCATCTCGCTGCGGTGCTGTCAGGCCAAAATGTTGATAAGCATGCTGCGTTGCTAAACGCCCTCTTGGCGTTCGCATAATAAACCCTTGTTGAATTAAGTATGGTTCAACAACATCTTCAAGCGTGCCTCGTTCTTCGCCAATGGCCGCCGCCAGATTATCCAGCCCTACTGGCCCTCCTGAAAATTTTTCAATAATGGTACTGAGCAAGCGTCGATCCATATTATCCAAACCGACCGTATCAACCGCCAGCATATCCAAAGCACTGGCCGCCGTTGCACCATTGATCACACCATCACTTTTAACCTCCGCATAATCACGTACTCTCCGGAGTAAGCGATTGGCAATACGTGGCGTGCCACGCGAACGCCGCGCAATTTCAGCAGCCCCCTCATCGGCAATTGCCAAGCCTAAAATATTAGCGGAACGGGTCACGATATGACTAAGGTCGGCGACATTATAAAACTCTAAGCGCTGAACAATACCGAACCGGTCACGTAATGGTGATGTTAATAAGCCTGCACGGGTTGTGGCCCCGACTAAGGTGAACGGTGGTAAATCCAGCTTAATGGAACGTGCTGCAGGCCCTTCACCAATCATAATATCCAATTGGTAGTCTTCCATCGCCGGATAGAGCACTTCTTCCACAACCGGACTTAAACGATGTATCTCATCGATAAACAACACATCGTTTTCTTCTAAATTGGTCAACAAAGCGGCCAAGTCACCTGGCCGCTCTAGCACCGGACCTGAGGTATGCCGAATATTGACCGCCATCTCATTGGCGACAATATTGGCTAACGTTGTTTTACCTAAGCCAGGTGGGCCGAATATCAGTACATGATCCAAGGCCTCTGCACGACTGCGCGCTGCTGAGATAAAAATCTCCATTTGTTCATGCACAGTAGGCTGCCCAATATAATCTGCCAACTTCTTAGGCCGGATTGCTCGATCATGCGCATCTTCTTCATGTACTGCAACTGGCGATATGATACGTTCATTGTCTATCATGGCTTACCTTATAGTCGCTTTGAGCGCTAAACGAATCAGCTCTTCAGTATTACTCAAGCTATCTGCACCTTCTACCGCTCTTACCATACGACTGGCCTCAGGCGGTTTATAACCCAGCGCAATCAAGGCAGTCACCGCATCTTCGATCGGGTTAGCGACTCGGTCGGCAGTGACGACAGCAGCAGTATCACCAGTGCCTATCGCTGCATTGGCCTCTACTTCAAGCTTGTCTTTCATTTCCACTACTAACCGCTCAGCTGTTTTTTTACCCACGCCAGGCAACCGTGTTAATGCTGTACTATCTTCAGCTTTAACACAACGCGCAAAGGTATCAACCTCAATACCGGATAAAATGGTCAGCGCTAACTTCGCACCAATCCCGCTGACACGTATCAAAGACCGAAACAGCTTACGCTCAGCCTCACTGGCAAAGCCATAGAGCTGCAGGGCATCTTCCCGCACATGGGTATGAATCAGCAATGTGACTTTACTGCCTAATTCTGGCAGCACATAAAATGTCGACATGGGTGCATCGACATCGTAGCCAACCCCGTTTACATCAACCACTAAAGCTGGCGGTTGTTTGGCAATTACAGTTCCCACTAAACGACCAATCATAAGATTAACCTTCTTTACTGTTCGATGAAGATACTCAGCCGATAGACTAAGCTATCAACCTAGCGAACGCAGATTTTTGCGACGGCTACGGCCACGCCCAGCCAAACTGGAAACTTTGAAGCGGCTTAAACGGCTATGCGCATGACATAAGGCTACCGCCAAGGCATCGGCTGCATCAGCAGGCAACTCGCCACGGATATTTAGCAAGGCTTTTGCCATATGCTGTACCTGCGTTTTACTGGCAGCCCCTGTACCCACCACTGACTGTTTAATCAGGCGTGCGGCGTATTCACTGACCGTTAAACGGCTCAATACACAAGCGGCAAGCGCAACGCCTCTGGCCTGCCCCAATTTTAAAGCAGAGCTGGCATTACGACTGACAAAAACTTCTTCAATGGCCGCTTCTTGCGGCGACCATTGCTGAATAACCTCGGTCAACTGAGTATGAATTAAGGCTAAACGCTCTGGCTGCTTATGCTCACCAACGCGGATACAACCGTGGGCAATATAGTGACTACTTTTACCATCACTCTCAATGACCCCGTAACCGGTCACCACCGAGCCGGGGTCTATGCCAAGGATTCTGATCAGCGTCGAAACAGCGCTGCCCTCTAACCTAAGGCTTCTAGCACAGCGGCAGGAATATCTGCATTAGTATAAACATCCTGCACATCATCGAGCTCTTCAAGCTTATCGGTCAGCTTGAAAAGCTTCTCTGCTATGTCCTGATCAATCTCTGTCTCAGGCGATGCTTTCATCGTGACCTCAGCAATCTCAGTCTCCAGACCCGCTGCCACCATAGCATCTTTCACATCCATAAACGTTTCTTCAGTCGTGGTGACATCGATACTGCCATCATCATTGCTGACCACATCATCAGCACCCGCTTCCAAAGCAATCTCCATGACTTTATCTTCATCGGTGCCGCTGGGGTAACTTAAGATCCCAATCTTGCTGAACATATAGGCCACAGAACCATCTGTGCCCAAATTGCCGCCATACTTATTGAAAGCATGTCGAACATCCGCCACGGTGCGATTGCGGTTATCCGTCAAACAATCAACCATAATTGCAATACCACCCGGACCATAGCCCTCATAGCGTGCTTCTTCATAGTTCACATCATCGAGCTCACCTGCACCACGCTTGGTGGCCCGCTCGATGGTATCTTTGGGTACATTTGCCACCAGTGCCTTATCAACGACCAGTCGCAAACGTGGATTTGAACTTAGATCTGAGCCCCCCATACGAGCTGCCACGGTAATTTCACGAATTAAGCGGGTAAATAACTTCCCGCGTTTAGCGTCTTGGGCTTTTTTACGGTGCTGAATATTCGCCCATTTACTATGACCTGCCATCTCTAACCTCTATTAGCTGTTTTTAATTTCGTGCCAAGTTTACCACTCGTATGGCCGCAAATTAAGCGACTTGCGCCGCCATTCGCTAACAGGCACAAAAAAACCCCGCCAAAGCGGGGTTTTTGTGGCATTTTTGCCAGTATTGGCAAATGCAAAAGCGTTACTTGCGACGCTTACGGGCAGCAACCAGGCCGAATAGACCCAGTGACATCAACAATACCGCCGCTGGCTCAGGCACAGCAGCCGAAGCGGTGATAACACGGATCCAGTCACCTGGCTCAGTCACGTTCATGTAAAGTGTTAAGATGTTACCACTTACACTGTAGCAGTCATTGGTCGCGCCATCACATGAAACAGCATTACGACCTGCTTCCAAACCACGCGCACCAAAAGGCGCATCTGGGTAAATTGTCCCATCAGCACCAAGCAACTCGCTTGAAGCCACTTCTAAGCTACCGCTACCGTTAGACATAACACCTAGAATCTCACCGTCAAACAACCATTCCACACCGAAGTGTGAAACATTTGCTCTGCCCGCTGAATTTAAGAAAATCATATGGCTATCAACCACAACACCTGCAGGAATGCTGCCACCATCAACCCCTAAAGCTTCTGTTAGGGTGACACCTTGCTGCTCATTAAAGCCTTGTTGTGCAATATTTGTTGCCGCATCATCAGTCACATCGCTTGGCGCTGCGATGATATTTGCTAAACCACCTACATTACTAGCAGGGCCAGCAACGTCTAATATGATCGCCTGTGCAGGCATCGCCATTGCGCCCAAAATTGCTAGAAGTGCTAACTTTCTCATCTGTTATCTCCATCCATACTTTAAAAGTTGAGTTATCGAGTAGAAACTTTGTTACCGTTCTACTCTACTATATGCAAAGCCTATACCAGTCTTTTTTTCATAGGAAAAACAAATAGTTAGAAGAGCTAAGCCAACAGCAACAGGAAAAGTGTAAAGCAGGCCTACAGGATAAATAGCACATCAGGCACAGTGCAAACAGGCTGTTTTCACGAAGCCTTTACTAATCAAGGGCTTACTATAAAACGCTATGTAAACATACGAGTGTATGTATCGCTTACAATTGCCATGCCCCTATTTGCGGCATATCTGCCTAAGGCAACTGCTGATCTATTTAGATCGCTAATGACAACATGCGATTGAGTGCTAATAAGGCTGACGCGGCTTCAGCAGGGGCGACTTTAACTTGGTTGACCACCTTGCCTTCAACCAGGCTTTCCAACACCCAGGCCAGGTGCTGAGGGTCGGTACGAAACATGGTTGAACACATACAAACTGTGGGTGACATAAAGTGCACATGCTTATCAGGGAATTGCTCATTGAGTCGATTCACTAAATTTAACTCCGTGGCAACCAGCCAGCGACTACCTGGCTCAGCATCGGCAATGGTTTTGACAATATATTCAGTCGAGCCGACATAATCTGCCTTTTGGCAAACCTCAAAGCTGGACTCTGGATGCGCAATAATCTGTGTTTCTGGGTATTTGGCTTTGAATTGATCGATCTGCTCCGGCTTGAACATCTGATGCACTGAACAATAGCCCTTCCAGAGAATCATTTTGGCCTTGCGCAATGCCTCAGGGGTGAGCCCGCCGAGAGGCTTATCAAAATCCCAAACCACCATTTCTTCCAGCGGAATCCCCATGTTATAAGCGGTATTGCGGCCTAAATGCTGATCAGGGAAAAATAAAATTTTCTCACCATGCTCAAAGCCCCACTCGATAGCATGCCGGGCATTGGTTGAAGTGCAAACAATACCACCATGGCGACCACAAAAGGCCTTTAAATCAGCCGCTGAGTTGATATAGGTCATCGGCGTTATCATCGCTTCTATTTCTTCAGCGCCGAACACCTCGGCCATTTCCTGCCAGGCACGTTCAACGTTGACCAGATTGGCCATATCCGCCATAGAACAGCCAGCAGCCATATCCGGTAATATGCTGACCTGCTCCGGGCGCGATAAAATATCGGCCACCTCCGCCATAAAGTGCACACCACAAAAAACGATGTAATCTGCCTTAGAGTCAGCGGCATGCCGCGACAGCTTTAATGAGTCACCCGTATAGTCTGCATGTTGATAAACCTCATCTCGCTGATAGTGGTGGCCAAGAATAACCACCCGCTCACCCAGCTTTTGCTTTGCGGCGATAATCCGTCGCTCGCACTCAGCATCATCCAAGAGTGCGTAACGATTAATTTCAACAGCAACTGCAG
Source organism: Gammaproteobacteria bacterium (assembly GCA_965230615.1). GTDB lineage: Bacteria > Pseudomonadota > Gammaproteobacteria > HTCC5015 > HTCC5015. The sequence goes on along the minus strand of OZ246012.1, from coordinate 4,350,830 downwards.
ACATAGATTCCTACTCCTTACTCAGCTAACTTATTGTATTTCCTTATAAATAAAAGGGAATTATAAGCTGGCTATTAATAAATAGGCAGCGATTATACACGCAATCAGCATGCCAGGACTAATCATGTGGTGCAAAAGGCTGGTTTTTCTAGTATGGGGCTGTTAGCGTATTTTACAAGCCTGTTCTATGCATTTAGCGTAATTAAGGCTTCAATAGCGGCTTTATTGGACCAGGACCAGGTTTTTTCAAGCGCCTGCTGGGCTGGCAACCAACAAGACTCACTGTGCTCGGCCGGATTGAGTTGCACCGGGCAGCTTGCGGGTAAACAAAGCCTGAAAACATGCTCGGTATTTTCTGTGGTGCCAGGTGCATAAAAACCGCGTGATTCCGGCACAATCTCAAAGCGATTGATAACACCGGTTGCCTGTAAAGCATCCCTGGCAAAGTGTAAGCCTGTCTCTTCTTGCAACTCGCGCTGTGCGGCAGCCGGTGGCTGCTCATCCCATGCCAGACTGCCAGTGACCGATTGCCAGATGCCACAGGGTGGCGTTACCCGCTTAAGCAAAAGAACCTGTAGATCGGCAGTATAAACCAGCACCAAGGCGGATTCGGGGCGCTTGTAGCATGTGTACTGTTTGTCCATAAGCATTGCCTCCCTGCCTAACGATACTGGCCCGCGATATGCTCGAATATGGCAAGGTTAATGCTGCAGCTATTAACCTTGCTCTGCCGCTGGCTTGCGAATACGAATCGCTAATTCTTTGAGTTGTGCATCACTAATCGCGGCCGGGGCTTCGGTCATTAGGCAGCTCGCAGACTGCGTTTTCGGAAAGGCCATCACATCACGAATCGATTGCGCCCCTGAAAGCAACATGATCAAGCGATCCAAACCAAAAGCAATCCCGCCATGCGGTGGTGCGCCATATTTCAAGGCATCTAACAAGAAGCCAAACTTCTCTTCGGCTTCTTCTGCTTCAATACCCAAGATACTAAAGACGGCTTGCTGCACAGCATTCTGATGAATACGCACTGAACCGCCACCCAGCTCAGTGCCATTTAGCACCATGTCGTAGGCTTTTGATAAAGCCTCCCCAGGTGCCGCCAACAGCGCATCGGCTGAGTCGGTACTTGGCGCCGTGAATGGGTGATGCAAGGCTTGCCAGCGATTGGACTTGTCATCCCATTCAAACATTGGGAAGTCAACCACCCATAAAAATGACCAGCCAGACTCGACCAGGCCACAATCATGCCCCAGTTTAACGCGCAGTGCGCCGAGTGAGTCATTAACAATAGAGGCTTTATCGGCCCCAAAGAAAACCAGGTCACCGTTTTCAGCAGCAGTACGCTCAAGGATAGCGGTGATCACATCGTCCGGCAAAAACTTCAGAATAGGTGACTGTAAGCCATCCCGGCCTGCAGCAATATCATTACACTTAATATACGCTAACCCTTTCGCACCGTAACGGCTGACATACTTGGTGTAATCATCAATCTCTTTACGGCTCAGCTCAGCACCTTTTGGCAAGCGTAGCGCAGCAATTCTACCCTTAGGATCTTTGGCAGGGCCCGCAAATACCTTAAATTCTACCTGCTGCATAATATCGGTCAGTGTGACCAGCTCTAATGGAATACGCAGGTCAGGCTTGTCGGAACCAAAGCGTTCTATCGCTTCTGCATAAGGCATGCGTTGAAAAGGTTTTGGTAAGTCGACCTCTTTTACGGCTTTAAAGACAGCTGCAATCATGTCTTCCATCACGCCCATGATAGCGTCTTGATCCATAAAAGCGGTTTCAATATCTAACTGGGTAAACTCTGGCTGGCGATCTGCACGCAGGTCTTCATCACGAAAACATTTTACGATTTGGTAGTAGCGATCCATGCCGGCCATCATTAATAACTGCTTAAATAACTGGGGCGATTGCGGCAGTGCAAAAAATTCCCCAGGGTGCACACGGCTTGGCACCACATAATCCCGCGCGCCTTCCGGTGTTGCTTTGGTGAGCATGGGTGTTTCAATATCAACAAAACCCTGTTCATCGAGGAAGCGACGTAAAATGCGGCTCACCTCAGCGCGTAAGCGCAGCTTGTCCTGCATCTGTGGACGACGCAAGTCAACATAGCGATACTTGAGGCGAATATCCTCATTCACATCTTCATCATCTAGCTGAAATGGTGGCGTTTCTGCTGCATTCAACACATCCAGTTCCAACGCCAATACTTCAATCTGACCTGTGGCCATATCAGGATTGATAGTACCCTCGGGACGTTGCCGAACCCGACCTTTGATCTTTAATACATATTCATTACGGATACGCTCAGCTTGGGCAAAAATCTCAGCCCGGTCAGGGTCGAATACCACCTGGACTAACCCCGTATGATCACGTAAATCTACAAAAATAACACCACCGTGGTCACGGCGACGATGCACCCAACCACAAAGGTCGATCGTTTGGTCAATCAAGGCTTCGGTTACCGAGCCACAATAATGTGAACGCATGTTGTCTATCCGGCTATCTAATCTGAATAATATGGGCTGGCCGCAGCACTCTTCGTGAAGGGTGGCTGATCAGGCCAGCGTATCGAGGCGGGAATATTACGGATTGCAGCCAGGCTACGCAAGCCACAGAGCCACTTTGCCCAGCTCAGGCCACAATTTTACGAGTATTAACTGGCTTTTTTATCCGTACTGCTGCTTTTTTTGCTGTCACTCTTGCTGGCAGAACTGCCTGAATCCTGCAAATTACGCTTATTACTACTCTTGAAGTCGGTCTCATACCAGCCACCTCCCTTTAAGCGAAACCCAGCGGCTGAAATCAGCTTTTTCAACTCAGGCTTGCCACAGGCCGGACAATCAGTCAGCGGCGCATCACTAATTTTCTGCAAGGCCTCATGCACAGCACCACAAGATTGGCATTGGTATTCATAAAACGGCATCATCCACTCCGACGCTTATTCGCGCTAATTTGCTAAATCTGGACGCGAATTATATAAATAGATGCGCTAATAGCAAATTTAAGTTCGTGTATAATGCCGCCGACACCTTGTGTGATAGCGGCTTTATGCCATATGGCAAGGCAATCTGCCCACTAAGGCAGGCACCATTGAGGTCATTCAAGCATGAAAGTGCCTAAATATCTTTATAATATCTGCCTATACTGTTGTTAATCCGCAGAGTATGGTGGTAGCTCTGTTGAACTTGGTTTACAATCTGCCCCGCCGAAAAGCCCTAACCGATCCATTATCATGTAGGAAGAATCTAGTGACTGGACTGATAAAAAAGACCTTGCTGATTACATTATTAACCGCAACTAGCCAAACCATGGCCGCCGGTAACCCTGAAGCAGGCAAAAGCAAAGCCGAGACATGCTATGGTTGCCATGCTCAAGCCAACTACTTTAATGTTTATCCGTCTTATAAAGTACCAAAGCTCGCTGGCCAAAGCCCGGAGTACATTGTTGAGGCGCTCAAAGCCTATAAGGCGGGTGATCGAAAACATGAGACAATGAAAGCCAATGCGGCTAACTTGTCTGAGCAAGATATGGCTGATATAGCAGCTTATCTGAGTACTGCAAACTAATTCTTTAAGGCGAATTTTCATGAAAAAATTACTGTTTAGTGCAATCCTAAGCTTAACCAGCCTGACAGCGATCGCCGCGGGTGATCCGGCCATCGGTGAGAAAAAAGCAGCAGCATGCGTTGCCTGCCACGGTGCAGGTGGTGCAGCCCCCATTATGCCTAGCTACCCTAAGTTGGCAGGCCAATATGCTGACTATCTCGCCCAGGCACTAAAAGCGTATAAATCGGGTGACCGCAAAAACCCCGTGATGGTTGGACTAGCCGCAGGCATTGCTGATGAAGACATTGAGCATCTAGCTGCGTATTTTGCTAGCCAAGATGGCCTTGCTATCGTCAAAGAACCAACCCCGCCAGGCAAGTAAAGCAACTCTGAATATGGCAAAAAGCCCGTCCCATATTATGGGCCGGGCTTTTTTCTGGCATGCAATTACATTATCAATACTTCCCTGCCGAAACTGATAGCCTAGCGGAGACACCGCCACTTGTAGTGCTACATGGCTTGTTCGGTTCACTGAATAACTGGCGCAACTTATGTAAGTTGTTCACGCCACATTGTGCTGTGTATGCCTTAGATTTGCGTAATCATGGTCAATCGCCGCATAGTGAACAGATGGACTTAGCCCTTATGGCTCAGGACATCAGCACCTTTATGCACGACCATGGTCTTGAGCAGATACAACTGCTGGGGCATTCAATGGGTGGCAAAGTTGCTATGCAATTGGCACTACAAACAACCCAGCAAGCGAGCATTCAGCGCTTGATCGTGGTCGATATTGCCCCTAAGGTTTATCCACCTCGGCATGATGATGTGTTTGCGGCAATCGCCACAATCAATCAGGCAATAGATCATGGCGATATCGCCAGCCGCAAACAGGCCGAACAGATGATTGCCGATATACTGCCCGATCAAGCCACGCGCTTATTTCTATTGAGCAACCTCAGTCGTGATAGTCATGGCCACTACCAATGGCGCGGTAATATGGCAGCAATCCAGGCTAACTACCCAGCGATCAGTGCTGCCCCACAAGGTGATAGTGCATTTTTCGATAAGCCAACCTTGTTTATCAAAGGGGCTGACTCTTTCTATATAGAAGCTGACGATGAGGTCACTATCCAACAGCGCTTCCCACAGGTACAACTGCTCAACATTGACAATGCGGGCCACTGGGTGCACGTTGAACAAACAGCCGCTTTTACCGCAGCAGTTCATGCTTTTTTAAGCACTACGATCTGATAACAGCAACCTCAGTCAATCCTGACTCTAAACTGCACCTGAAAGCTGGGGGTAGAGCCACCTGAGCTGGTACGCATTGTGCCACTCGGCGTGATTTCGATAGCGCGCACATTACTGTCATAGCCCCCAACACCTACGGGAGTAATTGGATTATTACTGCCATCGAGAAACACAATATCATCGAGCGTATCGCCTAAACTTGTAAAATCAAATGTCAAACCACTACCATTAACGCCTAAACCATCCACGAAGCGTATCGGCGAACCACTGCCATCCAAATCACCGACAAATAAACTCAAGCCACTGGCAAGGCTATCATCAATCACCAATGTTTCATTATCGGGGGCACCATTACCACTATTAGCGACGGTAACAATATACAGTATCTGACTGCCCGGAATGGCTTTCGGATTCGATGTGCCGTTCACAGGGTCTGACTCAGTTAACGATATTTTAGTGACTTGTAACGCTGGCACACCGGTACCATTAATACAAACATCGTCAATATGCCAAAAATCAAAGGTTGGACCACTGCCCGCTAGCAAACGAAAGCGCACTTGAAAGTTTGCATGACTAGCAGCCGCAGGCAATAAGTACGTTCGGTTGAAAATCTGTCCTTGGGTACCGGTCCCAGGAAACGTTTCTAAAGCAACCCAGGTACTGGTATTGTCAAAGTACTCAACGACTAAATTCTCACCCGCATCGGGATTTTCACTAAAAGCATCCGCTCCTCGTCTTATCCAAACGGATATTCCCTGAAAATTACCCACCGTATCAATCGCAATTGATGCTACTGTCACGACACCGCCATTGAGGTGTAATGAGGTTGTGGCTGACTGCGATGTGGCCGTGCTGGTACCCGATGAGCTACCCGTCGTTGTCCAATTACCTAATCCGCTCTCAAAATCATCACAGCCGCCCATCACCAGCGCTGGCGGTGTTGCGCCTGAACTGGTTTCAGTCAGGATCACATCATCAACATGCCAATAGTCAAAGTCAGAACCACTACCACCACTTTGCACAAAACGTAATTGGAAGTTATTGTGTAATGCCGCCGCCGGTAAGTTAATACTAGGAGTAAGGGTCTCACCCGGCGTACCATTGCCAGCATAACTGGCTAACTGCACCCAAGTAGCATCAGCACGTTGATACTCAATGCTGAAATCCTCATTAGCATCCGGATCCTCGCTAAAAGCATCGGCGCCCCGGCGCACCCAAACATCCAATCTCGCCCCCGGGACTAATAAGGGAATCACGCGGCTGGTAACCGTCACAGCCTGATGACGCGTAAATAGTGCACTGGTACCGGAATTCGCGGTTTGTGTGTTGATACCCGCTGCGGTACCAACACTGGCAGTCCAGTCGGCGCCTAAGGCTGCCCGCTCAAAATCATCAGAAAATAAGATATCACCTGGTGCAGCCATAGCATGGTTAACCATTATTATTAGTATAAAAAACGCATTTGCTGTAAACCGCATGTACTTCACTCTACTTCTCTTTATGTTTACGCTAATAAACAATAGTGATTGTCTTACTTTATTATAGTCCTAAATGCCTACTTTTTATGATATACGAAACCAACACCTTTATGTGATAGAGCACTATAGCGTATTGTTAAACGCAGCCTAATGGCTAGGACTGCCTGGCATATTCGTCACGCTAAGCAATCGCAGCAGCAGCCAATAATACCAACTTAGCATTAGACGCAATACAACCAAAGTTTTAAAAAATCATCGACTCATCCACAACTGATGCCATAAAGTGTATAGTTTGACTACACCTATTGTACATTCGACAATCAAAACAACAACTAATTGTAAAAGCCTTGAGTAAAGCTCCGGGGAGCACCGTATTTGTGATCAATATCACACCAGTTTCAAGCGCCATTGCTAAACTTAATCTAGCTATAAGCCAACCAAGTGCTAATACTACAGCGGAGGAAGAACAATGAAAGAGATAGGAATTTCTAGCCATGGATTACGGATTATGACCAGAATCGCCCGCCAGTTTGCAACCCAGCAGGGTATATTTATTAAGCTATCCAACCCTGATGCTTTGTACAATATTATTGAAGCTTGCAAAGTCAGCAATGATCCTGTGATTAAAGCCAATTACAAAGCGCTTAATATAGAGCTAAACCAATCAGCCGGAAGCAACAAGCAACCGTTCTCTTTTAACGATACCACATTACAAGATCAGTAACTCGCTTAACCAAAAAGGGACTACATCAAGCACATCACAGCAAGATAAGGATATCAGCATCTCATCATGTTATATAAGAAAAAGCTTTGTAATAGATAATACTATTGCACCCACACCAAACTCATAAAGCATCCAGCTAGTAAGTCCCGTTCCTAGCCAGGGTCGAGTATTGCCCAGCCAAAAATTATCAGAACTTTCGCATTATAAATTCAGACTTTATCCTATTGCTTATCTTTTAGTTTTCGTTTAGGGAGCTTGCGTTTAAAAATGATAAACATATACACAAAAGCATATACGCCAAGCAAATGCGCAGCACCAGCGGTTTTATTACCCAGACCAAAATAGTAAGCAGCGCCGATCAGCAAAACAACAATGCCAATCAGCGGTATCATCAACATACTCTTATGCATATTCTGCTTAGTTTGCACGCGGACCTGCCTTTACTGCGTGTTTATCAGTAATACATGTTGAGTGTAGCGGCTAATAAGGGCTGCGCAAGATGGGGCTTAATTTAACTTTGCAAATTTAAAACCCAGATCATGCGCATCAATCCGCAAGGTATCACCCGGCACAAAATCACCCTCCAGTAACTCTTTTGCTAATGGGTTTTCGATATATTGCTGAATGGCTCGTCTTAATGGTCTTGCGCCATATACCGGATCAAACCCCGTTTCACTCAAACGATCAAGCGCCGTATCAGAAATCTCTACTTGAATCTCTCGTGCTGCCAAACGCTTACGCAAATAATTAAGCTGAATATCGGCAATTTTTCTGATTTGCGCCTTTTCCAATGGGTGGAATACCACCAACTCGTCAATACGGTTGATAAACTCCGGCCTAAAGTGATCGCCCACAACTTCCATCACAGCGGCTTTCATTCGCTCATAATTGTTAGCACCTGCCATATCCTGAATCTGTTGGCTGCCTAAATTAGATGTCATCACAATGACGGTATTTCTAAAATCAACAGTGCGCCCCTGACCATCAGTGAGCCGACCATCATCGAGCACCTGCAACAGAATATTAAATACATCTGGATGTGCTTTTTCAACCTCATCCAATAGTATTAAAGAGTAAGGTTTACGCCTGACCGCTTCTGTCAAATAACCGCCTTGCTCATAGCCGACATAACCTGGTGGCGCACCAATGAGGCGTGCTACCGAATGCTTTTCCATAAACTCAGACATATCTATCCGCACAATCGCATCTTCGGTATCAAATAAAAATGCTGCTAAGGCTTTGGTTAACTCAGTCTTACCAACGCCGGTTGGCCCCAAAAACAAAAAGGATCCATTAGGCCGTTTGGGATCCGCCAGACCAGCTCGGGCACGCCGTATCGCATCCGATACAGCAGTCACCGCTTCTGCCTGACCAACCACGCGCTGCGTCAATACCTGCTCCATTTGCAGCAGCTTTTCCCGCTCACCCTCTAACATCTTGTTGATGGGTATGCCTGTCCAGCGGGATACAATTTCAGCCACTTCCTCTTCAGTCACACTATTGCGTAGCAACTGCATTTCATCTGCGCCATTTTCATATTGCGCAGCTTCGGCCAACTGCTTTTCCAATTCAGGAATACGCCCATACTGCAACTCCGACATGCGCGTCAAATCACCTGCGCGTCGTGCTGTTTCCAACTCTACCCGAGCACGATCCAGAGCTTCTTTGATATGCGCGGAACCTTCTACTGCTGCCTTCTCAGCTTTCCATATCTCTTCAAGGTCCGCATATTGTGCTTCGAGCGCTTGAATCTCTGCTTGCAATGCCTGCAAACGTTTCTTGGATGCCTCATCGGTTTCTTGCTTTAAGGCTTCATTTTCAATTTTTAGCTGAATCAAACGCCGATCAAGTCTATCCATCTCTTCTGGCTTTGAATCAATTTCAATACGAATTCGACTCGCCGACTCATCGATCAAGTCGATCGCTTTATCCGGTAACTGCCGATCTGTGATGTAACGGTATGATAAGGTGGCTGCGGCAATAATGGCCGGGTCTGTAATATCCACACCATGATGCACCTCATAACGCTCTTTCAGACCACGCAATATCGCAATGGTATCTTCAACTGAGGGTTCATCGACCAACACTTTCTGGAAGCGTCGCTCCAGGGCAGCATCTTTTTCGATATATTCACGATATTCATCTAATGTGGTGGCACCAATACAGTGTAACTCTCCCCGTGAGAGCGCAGGCTTTAGCATATTACCCGCATCCATAGCGCCCTCGGCTTTACCAGCGCCAACCATCGTATGCAATTCATCAATAAACAAAATCACCTGACCTTCTTGTTTGGCCAGATCATTGAGTAACGCTTTCAGGCGCTCTTCAAATTCACCACGAAACTTTGCGCCAGCAATTAATGCCCCTAAATCAAGAGACAATAAGCGCTTGGACTTTAATGCTTCAGGCACTTCACCATTGATAATCCGCTGCGCCAGACCTTCAGCAATCGCGGTTTTACCCACACCTGGCTCACCAATAAGCACTGGGTTATTTTTGGTACGCCTTTGCAAAATCTGTATCGCCCGGCGAATTTCATTGTCTCGGCCAATGACTGGATCGAGCTTATTTTGTTCAGCACGCTCGGTCAGGTCGATTGTATATTTTTCCAGCGCACGGCGATTTTCTTCGGCATTGGGATCCTCCACTGGCTCACCGCCCCGTAAAGCATCCACTTGCTTTTCTAAAGCGCCTTTGACAACACCCGACTCTTTCAATAGGGTTTGCAATGTATCATCAACGTCCAATACGGCTAATACAAACAGCTCACTGGAGATATAGTCATCACGCCGCTGTTGTGCGAGCTTCTCCATTTGATTAAGAACACGCCCCAAGCCTGATGAGATTTGCATATTACCCGCATGTCCCTGAACCTGGGGCAAACGGTCTAAATATTCCGATAACTGGGAGCGTAGTAAATTGACATTAACATCCATTTGCACTAATAAATGCCTTATCGAACCACCTTGCTGATCCAAAAGCGCAGCCATTACATGCGCTGGCTCAACAAACTGATGATCCCGGCTATTCGCTAAAGACTGTGCTTCTTGTAAAGCCTGCTGTAATTTATTCGTTAGTTTATCCATTCGCATCGCATTCACCTAAATTAATACTTAAGATTTCCAGCTCAGTTCAATAATATGGACGTTTGGCCGATAATCAAGCGTGTAATATATTCCCCCTGTGCTATAGACCATGTACACTCCACATAACACTTAAGAATAATCGCAAGGACCCTCTATGAACTTGAGTATTCTAAAGGCAGACTTCAAGGTCGACACTCCTCGAACGCTTTACTTCATCATCTTTGTTTTATCCGGCTTTGCCGGGCTGATTTACGAATCAATCTGGTCACATTATCTAAAGTTATTCTTAGGCCATGCTGCTTATGCACAATCCCTGGTCTTGAGTATTTTTATGGGGGGCATGGCTCTCGGAGCTTGGTTAAGCAGCCGATATTCCACCCGCTTTCGTACACCTTTATTAATGTACGCCATCGTTGAAGGCATCGTTGGGGTTATCGCACTCATTTTTCATGAGGCATTCGTTACTATTATAGACACTATGCATAACAGTGTATTGCCGGCACTTGAAAACCGGAGCTTTGCCCATATGCTAAAGTGGTCAGTAGCAGCACTGATTATTACCCCACAATCGATATTGCTCGGCATGACCTTTCCGCTCATGACCTCGGGTATATTACGCAAGTTTCCCGATACCTCAGGCAGCTCAATCGCCATGCTGTATTTTTGCAATAGTATCGGTGCAGCTATTGGGGTGCTTGCTAGCGGCTTCTACTTTATCAAGGCATTTGGTCTGCCTGGCACAATACTAACCTCCGGCCTGATTAATATTTCATTGGCTATTATCGTATGGATACTATTTAGGTTGGATAGAAATCCATACTCAAGCCCTATCCAAGCCAAAGAACAATCATCGACAAACAGCATTATTCCGATTTTCATGCTTGCCGCCTTTATCACGGGCGCTGCCTCATTTATTTATGAGATAGGCTGGATACGCATGCTAAGCCTGGTGTTGGGCGGCAGCACGCACGCTTTTGAAATTATGTTAAGTGCTTTTATTACCGGCCTAGCCTTTGGCGGGCTTTGGATACGCCGCCGTATTGACACTATCAAAGACCCTATTCGTTTTGCCGGTTACGTGCAAATAGCCATGGCAGTATTAGCTGCTATGACACTGGTCATCTATAACAGCACCTTCGATTGGACAGGCGCAATAAAAAGTACTCTCGAGCCTAGCGATACTGGCTATACCTTGTACTTTTTATTCAGTCATTCTCTCGCCTTACTGGTGATGTTACCCGCAACATTTTGTGCTGGCATGACGTTACCGTTATTTACACATATCTTACTGCAGAAACACAGTGGCGAAAAAAGTATCGGCCAAGTTTACGCAGCCAACACTATCGGCTCTATTGCAGGTGTGCTATTCGCCGTACATATTGGCTTGCCATTATTAGGCTTAAAGAGCTTAATCACTGTAGGTGCATTACTCGATCTGGTACTGGGTATCTTTTTACTTTATAAAAGTCAATCGCAAGCTCGCTCTATACGTATTCTGGGCAATGCCGCTGCAGGCATCTTGATTCTTGCTGCCATTATGATCTTTGTGCAACTAGACCAGCATAAACTCGCTGCCGGGGTATTTCGTCATGGTGCGCCTGCCTTAGAAGAAAACACCAAGATTCATTATTATAAAGATGGTAAAACCAGCAGTATTGCCATCTATGAATCGCAAAAAGATATTATTACAATTACCACCAACGGCAAGCCAGACGCCTCGATCAATGTAGCTCAGAACAAAGAAGGATTCCGACTTGACGAAGCCACCATGACCTTGGCTGCCGTATTACCTATTGCTTATAAACCGAACACCAAACAAATCGCTAATATCGGCATGGGCTCAGGTATGACTACCCATACTGCCCTCAGCCTCGAACAGATCGAACAAATCGATACAATTGAGATCGAAAAATACGTGATCGAAGCTGGCGACTATTTTGGTTACACTACCGAGCGTGCGTTTAAAGATCCTAGAAGCAAAATACATATCGAAGATGCCCGCACCTTCTTTGCAACGGAGAACAAGCAGTACGATATTATCGTCTCAGAACCTTCTAACCCCTGGGTAAGCGGTATTGCCAATTTGTTTTCGGCAGAGTTTTATCAACTGGCAAAAGACTACCTGGTTGATGATGGTATTTTTGTACAATGGACCCATTTGTACGAGACTGACATTAATATTTTAGCATCCATACTAAAAGCCTTTGAGCAAACTTTTAGCGACTACGTTATTTTTAATGCCAACGATGTTGACATACTGATCATAGCCAAAAAGAATGGCCAGCTTGGCAAACCAAACTTCGAAGCGCTCTTTGACACTGGACTTAAAGACGAGCTGAGCAGAATTGATATGCATTCGGCATCAGACTTGTCTTTACGCTATCTCCTTAACAGCAGCAATATCAAAGCGCTACTCAGTAACAACCCAGCACCGGCCAACTCGGACTACTTTCCATATTTGGATCAGCATGCTGTCGAACCATTTTTCAAACGCACTAGCATTTCTTATTTGAATGCACCTGCTGGCTCGCAGTTACCTATTATTGAGATGGTCAACGACCATAACTTTGATATTGGTAAAGCAACCTATGTCGACTTCTCACGTGCTAAAGTCAACTATCATGCTTATACAATCTTGGAGAAATTATTAGCCAAAGAGCTGGCCAGCAACAAAGACAAGATTCATATTGATATCGCAAATGCCATTAATTTTATATTAATGAGTCAACAAGATTGCGCTAACAAAGAGTATGCTGACATTTGGCTCCACCAAGCCAACGAAATTTTGTTTAATACACTTTCTTTCCTAAACAAGAAAGATGCTAGTAAACTGATGGCGCTATTTAACAATGAGCTTTGTCCAAACGGCAATGACTACCAGCGTAGTTGGCTTAAGCTACATACCGCTATTGCCAACCGGGATGGTCGCACCATGGCTGAGCAGGCTTCGACACTATTGGCCGCACATGAGCTTATACCTTTTAGCAAACTCGAAGCCAAGTACTTACTCGGCGCGGCAATGCTGGGTTATATAGACAGTAAGCTTTATGGTAAAGCAGTTGACAGCTGGCAAAGCTATGCCACCTTGGTTCAGCCGTTAATCGAAAAAAATCATGCGCCACGCAGTATTATTTTCAACAAGCAGTCTATTGAAGCTGTGCCGGCTGATATCATTTTCCTAGTAAACCATGCTTATAGCCAACTAGACAGTGGTTTTATGGATAATATTATTGATGCCGCGATTGAAGCTGAAGACCAACAAGCTCAATAATGAATATTGACTAACAAAAAACTAAAATCAGCGCTGCACTATCAGCGCTGATTTTCTTTAGCCAGATTAGCTGCCAACACCGCATCATTACCAGCATCAGTCACTGCGGTATAACCCGCCAAGAACCGGTATAAAACCGGTATTAGAAACAACGTTATTAACGTCGCAAAACCTATTCCACCAAAGATTACAACGGCAAGTGCGCGACGACTTTCGGCACCTGCACCGACGGCAATCAACAAGGGTATTGCACCAAACATGGTCGCTATTGTCGTCATCAATACGGGACGAAAGCGCTGCCTAGCGGCTTCTAATGCTGCCTCGGCAACAGCCAAACCTTCAGCGCGCAACTGATTAGCAAACTCCACAATTAAAATCCCATTTTTAGCAATCAAGCCAACTAATAGCAATAGCCCTATCTGGCTAAACACATTCAGACTACCACCGGTTAACCATAACGTTGCCAAGCCACCAGTGATTGCAATCGGCACTGTTAAGATAATAATCAAAGGGTAAATCCAGCTTTCAAATTGAGCGGCCAATACCAAAAAGACAATCAAAATGGCAATCGCAAATGTAAGCCAGGCAGTACTATTGCCTTCAACATAGGCTCTTGATTGACCACTGTAATCCAAACGAGCAGCAGCTGGCAGTACTTGTTGTGCAGTCTGACCAATATAATCAATAGCATTACCTAAAGCATAGCCTGGCTGCAAAGAAGCTGAGATGGTTATCGCTGGCAGACGATTGACCCGCTTAAGCTCTTTTGGAACTGCAGTTTCACTCAGCTCAATTAAGTTACTCAAAGGAATTAGCTCTGAAGATGCCGAACGTACGTGCACTAAAGAGAGATCATTTGGTGTTAGACGCTGCTTATCGTCTACCTGCACAATCACATCGTAAGACTCATTACGATCAATAAAGGTTGAGACTGTTTTAGAACCAAACAAAGCCTCTAATGTCCGCGCAATGGTACCAGTATCGACTCCGACATCGGCCGCTTTATCACGAAAGACCTCTACACCTATCTCAGGCTTAGTTTCTTTATAGTCTTTATCAATATTAATCAGCTGAGGATTATCTAGCATTGCCTGCATCAAATTATCAGCCCATTCATTAGCCTCTGCATAAGTTGTTGCTCCCACAACAATCTGCAAGTCAGCACCAAAGCCACGCTGCCCCAAAGATGCTGGATTAATCGCGAATGCTCGCACACCTGGAATACTAAGCAGTTTAGGAAAAACATCATTAACAATATCCCGCTGCGAACGTGCTCGCTCTTCTATAGGTGCCAAGCCTGCAATACCGAAACCATTACTCACCGCACCAGGCCCATCAAAACCGGGTGCTAGAATATACAGGTAACTCTCAGCTTCACCACTCTCGCGTAAAGGCTCGATCAGAGCAGCAATTTTCTGTGCTTGCCGATTGGTAAATTCTAAGCTTGAACCTTCTGGCGCATCAAAAGGGATAAACACTACACTACGATCTTCGGTCGGCGCTATTTCTTTTGGCACAAGTGCATAGAAGCCACCAGCAACTAAAGATATCAGTAATGCGACCAGCACCACTAAGACACCTTGTTTCTGCACATGCAGTAACAAGCGGTAATACCAGGTATTGAGTCGAGCGAACCAATGTCTACTATCAACTTGCGTCTCCGGTGTAGCGCTGCTTTGTTGCAAAATACGTGAACACATCATTGGCGTTAAGGTGAGTGCGACAAAGCTGGAAAAAATAACCGCTGCTGCCAGCGCAATTCCAAACTCAGTAAACAACCGCCCAACGTTACCTTCCATAAAAGAGAGCGGAATAAATACCGCCACCAATACTGCCGTCGTCGC
Organism: Gammaproteobacteria bacterium; assembly: GCA_965230615.1. Lineage (GTDB taxonomy): Bacteria > Pseudomonadota > Gammaproteobacteria > HTCC5015 > HTCC5015. The sequence goes on along the minus strand of OZ246012.1, from coordinate 4,335,616 downwards.
AATAACTGCAAAAGCAATTTGTTTAGCACCCGCAAACGAAGCCTGCCGTGGTGACTCACCTCGTTCGATACGACGCTGAATGTTTTCCAGCACGACGATTGCATCATCGACCACCAAACCAATCGCTAATACCAAAGCCAGCAAAGTGAGAATATTAATACTGTAACCCAATGCTGCCAGTACTGACACAGAGGAAATAATGGAGACAGGAATGGCCACCACAGGGATAAAAGCTGCACGCACCGATGTAAAGAAACCGTAGATAACTAAAGTGACTAATAACATCGCCACCCCTAGTGCTGTTAATACTTCATTAATCGAATCACGAATATATAATGAGGCATCAAACATGACTTTCGATTCCATACCCTCAGGCAAACTTGCCTGTACCAGCTCGAATTCTTTACGCATCGCTTCTGCAACGGCAATAGTATTCGCTTTAGATTGCCGAATAACCCCCATACCGACCACTGGCTTACCATTAAAAAACATTACTTTGCGACGTGTGTCCTGACTCATTTCAATCTGAGCAATATCTTTTAAGCGCACCAAGGCACCGTTATTATTTTGAATAACGATTTTTTCAAACTCTTCTGGCGTTTGTAAGCGGGTATACATGCGGACCGAGAATTCACGCTGCTCTGATTCTATGCGCCCTGCAGGTAATTCCACATTCTCCCTTTCTATAGCCTGCATTACATCATCAATGGTTAACTCACGAGCTGCTAACGCCTCTCTATCGAGCCATACACGCATGGCATAATATTGCGCGCCACCGATCAAAATTGAGGCAACACCTGGCACTACAGAAAAACGGTCTTGGAGATTGCGTACAATATAGTCTGTTATCTCTAAACCATTATAGACATCACTCCAAATACCCATCCAAAAAACAGCATTGGAGTCTGCTTCTGCTTTGGCTATATTGGGTAATTCAATCGTATCAGGCAAAGCACTGCTGATTCGCGCCACTTTATCGCGCAAGTCATTCGCCGCAGTATCAATATCGGTACCCAACACAAACTCAACGGTAACCTGCGATATTTCTTCACGGCTATTTGATGTAATGCGCTTAATACCAGCCACACCACTGATACTGGACTCGACAAGTTGTGTTACCTCACGCTCAACAACTTGCGCGGAAGCCCCGATATAAACGGTTGTAATCGTTACGATTGGCGGATCAATATCCGGGTATTCGCGCACCGGCAGTTTGTAAAAAGACGCTAAGCCCATAATGATTAGCAATAGGCTGACAACCATGGCGAACACAGGCCGCCTTATTGAAACATCAGAAAGAAACATAGTGATGAGCGTTGTTGGGTTTTAAGGAATAGCAGCTGTTGCTGCCGTGCCAATAATATTTACACTGGCACCATCACTGAGCTTTTGCACACCTTCAATGGCAACTTGCTCGCCGAGGTTTAAGCCTGACAAAATTTCCACCTTACCAACCAAACGCTGGCCAATGTTCACTTCCTGCAAAACGGCAGTATTGTTGTCGAGCTTGTATACAAACTGCTTACGCCCTTGCGAGAACAGTGCCTCCTCTGGAACCAACACGGCATTTTGTTTCTCATCCAGCGGCAGTTTTAACGTCATAAATAAGCCCGGTTTTAACTGACCTGTTGTGTTTGGTAGTTCTGCGATAACGCGAATACTGCGTGTTTGCGCATCTAATCGCGAGTCGATTGCGGTAATGCTGCCACTGAAGGTGCTGCCAGCATAGGCCGCTGTCGTCGCTGTTAGTGGCAAGCCCACTTTTAATTTAGCCAAGTAAACTTCTGGCACGCTGAACAATACTTTTATTTTACTGATGTCGTCCAGCGTCGTAATTAACATCCCCGGTTCAATTAAAGCGCCAGGACTTGTTTCCCGTAAGCCGACCACACCGGCAAAAGGCGCACGGATAATGGCATCTTGCAGGCGAGCCTGTGCTGCTTGCAGGCGTGCTTGCGCTGCCCGTAATTCGGCCAGCAAACGATCATGTTCTTCAAAAGAAATACTTTTGGTCTTTATAAGGCGTTTGGCACGCTTTGCCTCCAGCATGGCTTGATCATGTTGTGCTTGCGCAACAGCCACCTCTGCACGTAACTCTGTGGTATCCAGACTTAGCAGCAACTGCTTAGCTTTCACCTTTTGTCCTTGAGCAAAGTGTATTGTTTCAATAACACCTGTTTCTTTGGCTGTCACCTCAATCGATTCCCAGGCTTGAGCAGAGCCCACCCCCTCATAAACACGTGCGATAGGTGCAGCTTTGACATAGTCAGCAATCACCGCGACAGCAGGCCGTTCTGAGCCTGATGCCTTAGCCAACGCTTGCCTCGGATCCTGACCCAGATCCCGACCAGGCACAAATGTATACCAGGCGGCCACAGCAAGCCCCAAGCCAATAATGAATGTGGCAGGCCAGGTAAACTTACTTAGTTGATGACGAGTGAACATAGTATGGCGTTTTTGCTACCTCTAATGCTATAGCCGGATCATAGCGACTAAAAAGTCAAAGCAAAGTGATGCTGCTCCAATGAGAGTACTTTTTGTAAAAACAGTTCCGTTAAATATCGCTTAAGATAACCAGATTAAGCTTGCCATCCGCCCGGTGACTAAATCACGCCGATAAGAATAAAACTGCTTTGATTGAGTATAGGTGCAAAATTCGCCACCGTAGATAGATACGATACCACAGGCCTGTAGTTGTCGCCGGGCAATCGCATACAGATCCAGCAGCCAATGCTGCTGCCCGGTATCGCTGAGCCTGTTAGGCTGAAAAGCTGAGGCAAAAGCTGGTTGCTTTGCCGTAAATGCGTGATAGACCTCTTCGCTCACCTCATAGGCCTCTGGCCCGATGGCAGGCCCCAACCAGGCCAGCAACTGTGCTGGCTCACAAGCCATCTTCGCTACCGCCGCTGCAATAATACCCCCCTGTAAGCCACGCCAGCCCGCATGCACCGCCGCGACCACGGTCCCCTGCCGATCACAAAGGAGCACTGGCAAACAATCGGCTGTCAGCACCACACAAGGCAAGCCTGCATGACGGGTAAAACTGGCATCCGCACAGGTCTGCTCTGCAACATCGCTGGCAGCATAAACCGTGCTGCTATGCGTCTGCTGCAACCAACAAGGCTCTCGAGCCAAGCCAAGTGACGCTTTTAATAACTGCCGGTTTTCAATGACGCCAGCAGCCACATCGCCAACATGCGTCGCTAAATTAAAGGCCTCATACGCTGATTGTGTCAACTTAGGCGCTGTTAACGGGCTTGCAGCACTGGGTCTAAGGCGGGTCGTCGTCACCGCTTTAACACGCTCAGGGGCGGGCCAATCGGGTTTAATGAACGCCGCCGACATCATTACTGCGACTGGCCATTAACGGCTGTGTCCTGACGCAGGGCAGAGAGTAAATTCTGCAAGTCATCCGGCATAGGCACCTGCCAATTGATAGGTTCAGCAGTAGCAGGGTGAATGATGCCTAAATGTGCGGCATGCAAGGCTTGCCTTTTGAAGCCTTGTAATTGCTCACGCAAACCTGCCTCACAGGCGGCTGGGATTTTTAAGCGACTGCCATACACAGGATCGCCGATGAGTGGTTTTTTAATATGTGCCATATGCACTCTAATTTGATGCGTACGGCCGGTTTCCAGTTTTATTCGCAAATGCGTATGCAATCGAAAACGCTCCGCAATACGGTAATGGGTAATCGCATCCCGCCCCCCCTTACGGACAGCCATGCGTTTGCGATCAACCGGGTGACGGCCAATCGGCTCATCAATAACGCCACCTGCTACTAACACCCCCTGAGCCACAGCGTCATATTCACGACTCGCTTCCCGCCGCTGCAGCTGTTCAATCAAGCTTTTATGGGCCCGCAAGCTTCTCGCCACCACCAATAAGCCTGAGGTATCTTTATCAAGGCGGTGCACCAGGCCTGCGCGCGGCAGACCTTCCAAATCTGGGTAGTGGTACAACAGTCCATTTTGCAAAGTACCGGCCCAATTGCCTGCGGCCGGGTGTACCACCAAACCTGCTGGCTTATTAATCACTATAATATCGGCATCTTCATAGACACAATCCAATGGCAGGTTTTCAGGCACCACGGTTGATGCCTCTGCCGGAGGAATCTCAATACGCAATACCTCATCACCCAATACTTTATGTTTTGGCAGACAAGCGTTACCGTCAAGACTAATAAATCCGGCTTTTAACCAGTTTTGCAAACAACTTCGAGAGAAATCCGGAAACATTTCCGCCAGCACCTTATCTAAGCGCTTACCAGCGTTGCTGGGAGAAATCGATTGGATAATTATATTGTCTAACTCGGTCATTGGGTGATTTTCCGGCTGAACTCCTAGTCTCAAACCTTATTGTGGGCTAAGGCATTTTGGAATCATTACTAAATAGGCTACAATTGTGCCACTTTTGTTAAAAATCAGCTCTATATCTTATTTGCTGGCAAATGCCGCCTATAAACGGTCGATATTGACGGCGCAGCCGCCTAATTGCAAACCAGGCTATAAATCAGGATAAATAGTAAAGCCATGTATAAAGTATTGTGTATTGTATTACTAAGCACCCTCTCTTTGCTAAGCCTTAGTGGCTGTGGCGGCAATAAACGCGAGCTTATTTCAGCCGCACAAGATGCCCAACAAACTTACGACCGTGCGGCCAGCGCCATGGCAACTGGCCAATTTGAGCTGGCAATCAGTTACTTTCAAATCCTCGAATCTCGTTACCCTTTTAGTATTTTTGCTTTGCAGGCACAGCTGGACTTAGCTTACGCCTATTACCGTTTCGGTCGACCCGCCGAGGCAATCTCTGAAGCTGAGCGTTTTATCCGTTTTAACCCGACGCATGAGAATGTCGACTATGCCTACTATATACGCGGGGTTGCTAATTTCGGCCAGAAAAAATATTTCCTGCAACGGTTTTTCAAGCGTGATCCAGCCAAGCTGAATCAAAAAGCCCTACAAGATGCCTATAATGACTTTGAGCAGTTAGTCACACAATACCCTAATAGTGTTTATGCGGCTGATGCACAACAACGTCTGGTTTTCTTACGTAATACCTTAGCCGACCATGAAATTTACGTGGCTAACTTTTATCTCGAACGGGAAGCTTGGGTCGCCGCCGCCAACCGGGCCAATAATATACTGGCTAACTTCAGCAGCACACCGGCTAACCAAGAGGCACTGGTTATTTTAGCGCGCGCTTATAAAGCACTGAACCTCGATGATGCTTTAAACGAAACAATGCGCATTCTAAAATTAAACTATCCGCAAAACGACTATTTGCGTAAGTCATCTTAATGCACTCAACACCGAGTATTTGCCCCCCTAATATTTACCCACTAGTATTTACCCACTAGTATTTACAAGTTATCGGGTAACGACGCTCCCGACCGAAAGCACGCTTGGTGATTTTAACACCGGGGGCTGCCTGACGGCGCTTGTATTCATTCATATTCACTTTCCTAATGACATCCTGCACCACAGCGGCGTCAAAACCTTGTGCAATGATACTGTCAATAGACTTCTCTTCTTCTAAATATAAAGACAGTATTTGGTCAAGTATGTCATACGGTGGCAAACTATCGCTGTCTTTCTGATCAGGTGCCAACTCAGCAGACGGCGGCCTTTCAATAATGCGTAACGGGATCATTTCTTGGTCACGATTGCGGTAATGACACAAAGCATAGACCAGGGTTTTATCAACATCTTTCAGTGGTGCATAGCCACCGGCCATATCGCCATACAAGGTCGCATAGCCCACAGCCATTTCACTTTTGTTACCTGTTGCTAGCACTAAACGACGTTTTTTATTGGAGATAGCCATTAACATCAGCCCTCGGCAACGCGCCTGGATATTTTCTTCTGTGGTATCTGCTGGATAATGCTGCAACACTGCCTGCAAGGAAGCTAACAATGTCTCAAAGGCAGGCTCAATTGAAATCTGCTCATAATTCACCGCAAAGTTGTTGGCAATTTCAGCCGCATCGTCCAAGCTCATTTGCGAGGTATAACGAGATGGCATCATGACAGCTTCAACATTGTCTGCACCGAGCGCATCAACGGCTATCGCTAATGTCAGCGCTGAATCAACCCCACCGGATAAACCAATCACTACCCCATTAAAGCCATTTTTATGCACGTAATCTTGCACGGCCAACACTAAGGCCTGATAAGCTGCTGCTAATTGATCAGGGTAAGCCTGTTGTTCGGTCAGCGCTTTTAGTCCGCCATTGGCTTGCAGCTCAACGACAGCTAAGTGCTCTGTAAAAGCTGGCGCTTGGTAGACTTGTTTGCCCTCGGCATCGATTACCATTGATGCGCCATCAAAGACCAACTCATCCTGACCACCACAAAGGTTGACATAAAACACCGGCACTTTGTTTGCACGACAACGTTTGGCAACAGTCAGGCGTCTTTGTTCGGCTTTTTCAATATGAAAAGGTGAGGCATTGATATTCAAAATCCATTGTGCGCCAGCATCAACGGCTTGCTTAACGGGCTCAGCCTGCCATATATCTTCACAAATGGTAATACCCGCCAAGCCAACAGGGCTTGCAATTAATTGTGTCTGCTGCCCACTGGTAAAATAACGCTTCTCATCAAACACACCATAGTTAGGTAGAACCTGCTTGTCATAAGTGTACTGCAGCTCGCCATCTGCCAACCATGCAGCAGCGTTAAACAAACGACCATCATCTGCCTGACGGGGGTAACCTAATAGCACAGCAATGCCGGATGTTTGGCTGGCAATATCATGCAAATACTGTGGGCAACGCTGCACAAAGCCTTCACGAAAAAGTAAATCCTCTGGCGGGTAGCCTGTTAGAACAAGCTCTGGGAAAATCACCAAGTCGGCTGAATATTGCGCCTTGGCCTGCAAGGCAATTTCGATGATTTTGGCAGTATTTCCATTAAGATCACCCACATGCGTGTTGATCTGTGCAAGTGCAATTCGAAAAGACGTCATTATGAAACTCGTAAACTCGATAAAACCAGGGGTCATATTATACATAATATGTAACAATAAGCCTTGAACGAGTATTGATGCCGCCACACACATAACAGGGTTTATGCTTAAACAGCTCAGATAAATAAGGTAGAACAATGCGTTTTTTATTACTTACGCTGCTGGTTTTTTTGGCTATCTGGCTTATCCGCCAGCTTTTGGATAAACCCAAACGGCAGCAACCTCAACAAGCTAAGGTCGTCCCCTGTGCCTACTGCGGCGTGCACCTACCCCAAGCCGAGGCAATTGCTCGAAATGAGCATTTCTTTTGTTCAGAAGCACACTATAATGAGTGGCAGAGTAACCAATAGGTCGGATCTGCTTGGTACTGCAAACCGGGAACATACATCAGGCTAAACGTTGCTATTACGCTTACTAAAAAACCTGCAAAACAAGCTGCTGCCACCCGCTGATGGCTTAGCAGCCAGCCTGGAAGTGCGTCCCTGGTACCCTATTCGCCTACTGGGGCTATACCGGGTTTTTATTGCCGTATTAATCGCTAGCTTTTTTTTCTCAGGAATCGCCTTAGATACTCTCGGCACAATACATCTCGACCTCTTTAAATTTTGCTGCATTATTTATCTGCTACTGGCCATTGTATGGCTATTCCTGATTCACTTCCGTCTGCCACGTTATCAAACACAGGTCTACATTCAAATCACCACCGATATTATCCTGCTAAGTTTGATGAGCCATGCCAGCGGTGGCCTCAGCAGTGGCCTGGCTATTTTGTTGGTTGTTTATATTGGTGGCTCGGTATTACTGTTGAGTGGCATGGCAGGCTTTATCTTTGCCGCCCTGGCAACCGTTGTGTTGCTACTGGAACATATCATTGTACATATCACAACCGGCATACCTGCCAGCAGCTATCCCCAAGTGGGCGCGTTAGGCGCCGCTTTCTTTGGTACAGCAGCGCTGATGCTGGTACTCAAGCGGCGTGTTCAGGAAAGTGAGTTACTCGCCGAACAACGCGGTCTGGATATTGCCAATCTGGCACAGCTCAATGATCAAATCATTCAACAGATGCAAAGTGGCGTCATCGTCATCGACCATGAGCTGCAAGTCCGCTTAATCAACCGCGCAGCGCGCTTACAGCTAGGCCATCGTGAAAACAGCGCCACGCCACTGTCGCTGGAAACACTCTCAAAAGAACTGAGTGTACGCTATAGCCTCTGGCTTAATGACCCCGATGAAAGCCCAGCCCGTATTCGCTCCCCCGGCAGCCCATTTGAATTGCAGCCACATTTCACACCATTAGGCCCGCAAGGCGGGGCTGGCACTTTACTTATTCTCGAAGATACCACACCTTACTCACGCGAGTTTCAAAGTATCAAACTGGCATCCCTGGGTCGTCTCACTGCCAGTATCGCCCATGAAATCCGCAACCCCCTATCCGCTATCCAACATGCCTCTCAACTCTTGGATGAATCACCACAACTGACTGAACATGACCAACGCTTAACAGAAATCATTCGCCAACAAACCGAGCGCATGAACCTGATCATTGAAAATATTATGCAGCTGTCTTTAAAAGAAAAAATTACACCTGATATGATCAACCTGGGTAAGTGGTTGGAAGACTTTCGTGAGGATTTCTGTAGCCAGTATGCCTTGACCACTGAGCAATTGAGACTGTCCCTAGAATCAGATAGCTGCAACGCTTATTTCGACCCAACACAGTTACATCAAATTGTTTGGAACTTGTGTGCTAACAGTCGTAAATATGGATGCGATAAAAATGGCAAGTTGCAAATAGATTTAACCGTTGACCGAGATGACAACAATGATGCCTTATACCTGGAAATCGCAGATTACGGGGAAGGCATTCCCGCCAGTTTACAAGACCAAGTTTTTGAGCCTTTCTTTTCCAGCAGCAACAATAGTCCAGGACTAGGACTTTACATTGTCAGAGAGCTATGCGAATTTAATCAGGCTCAGATACGTTATATAGACGACAGTAAGAGAGGCGCTTTATTTCGAATTAGCTTTGCTAACCCTGCAAAATTTGGTATTAGCCCTTAATGCAAAGCCCTATAACACGACAACAACAATAGGTTCGCAGAGAAAATGGATGCAGCACAGGTTTTAATTGTTGATGATGAGCCCGATATTTGTGAGCTATTGGAAATCACTTTGGGCAGAATGGGATTATACACGCAGTCAGCACACAATCTCACTGACGCTAAAGCGCTACTCGATAGCAAAAACTTCGATCTTTGTTTAACAGATATGCGTTTGCCCGACGGTAATGGCCTGGACCTGGTTGACCATATTCATAATGAGTTTCCGCATATTCCCATTGCTGTCATTACAGCGCATGGCAATATGGAAGCGGCTATTCGCGCATTAAAATCAGGGGCATTTGATTTTATCTCCAAACCCGTTGATTTAAAAAACCTGCGGCAACTCATTTCCAGCGCCTTAAAGTTACCTTCAACAGATACCACTAGCGGTGATCACGAAGATGGATTAAAGCTATTGGGCAAATCCAGTATCATTGTGGAATTAAAAAAGACCATCAGTAAACTGGCTCGCAGTCAGGCACCGGTTTATATCCACGGTGAATCCGGCACAGGTAAAGAACTGGTTGCCCGATTAATTCACGCACAAAGCGCCAGAAATGATAAACCGTTTATCCCGGTAAATTGCAGCGCAATCCCGGCCGAGTTAATGGAAAGTGAGTTTTTCGGCCATTTAAAAGGTAGTTTCACGGGGGCACATGCTGATAATGAGGGCTTATTCCGCGCAGCTGATGGCGGTACCTTGTTTCTCGATGAGGTTGCCGAGCTGCCCATCGCCATGCAGGTCAAGCTGCTCAGAGCCATTCAAGAAAAGGCCATCCGCCCTGTCGGCGGCGCCAAAGAACACTTGGTCGACGTTCGCATTCTCAGTGCAACCCATAAAGACTTGGGGCAACTGGTCAATGATATGTCTTTTCGGCAGGATCTCTATTACCGAATTAATGTTATTCAACTCAATGTGCCCAGCCTGCGCGAGCGCCCGGATGATATCCCCTTACTGGCAGAGCATGTTTTAGTCGATATTGCTGACAAACATGGCACTGAACGCAAAACCCTGCAACCACAGGCTGTGCATAAACTACAGACTTATAGCTTTCCTGGTAATGTGCGCGAGCTGGAAAATATACTCGAACGCACCGCAACACTATGTGAAGGCATGCTGATTACCGCCGATGACCTTGAGCTGCCTATCACGGCAAGCACTAGCAACGCGACTCCCCCGCCAGCAGAGCATGAAATACCCAATGCCCCCGGCAGCAATGCAGCAACTGTCGCCAGCGATACTGCACTCGATGATATGCTGCATGAACAAGAGCGTGAGTCGATCATGCGCGCTCTGGAACAAACCCGCTGGAATAAAACCAAAGCTGCTGAGTTATTAGGCATCAGCTTTCGCCAATTACGCTACCGTATCAAGAAGCTTGGTATTGAATAGGTCAGTATTGTCATAGGCTGACAATAAGTGTCACTGTGTACAATAAATACAAATCTAATTTACTATTGGTAAATTCTGAAAAACCCATTAAAATCAGCCCCTTACTCTTAATGCAGGAAGTTGGCAAGCTTTCTGCTTATAAGTAAATAACCTAGCACGTACTGATTTTAAGCAAAAAAATTTCCTATTGGAGGTTAGTCATGAAGAAGCAAGTTCAACAAGGTTTTACTCTGATCGAACTCATGATCGTTATCGCGATTATTGGTATTTTGGCCGCAGTTGCGATTCCTCAATATCAAGACTATGTGATGCGTACTGAGTCAACTAACTCTTTAGCGGCTGCTCGCCCTGTACAGTTAGCTGTGAGTGAATATGCTGCTCGTTTCGCGAAATTACCACCTGCTTATGCAGACCTGAAAGCTTATTCAGGTATTGGTGATGGCGCTGTTAACGCTGCAGGTAACATCTCAGACATCACAATTGGTGCTAATGGTCAGTTAACACTGACTTTTGCTGCCACAGCCCCTGCGAAAATTGCGGGTAAGACGTATACACTTGATCCGGCGGTTAACGCCAATGGTGTAGTGTCTTGGACAGCAAACGCCGGCACGATCGATGTGAAATTCCTGCCTAAAGTGCAGTAATCACAGACCCAGTATCGAGGCTGGCAGCTGGCCTGCCAGCTCAATACCAGCCTCGATATTTATAAAAAACAACTATTTCACGCAAGACGCGCAAACAAAGTTCAAAGCACTTAGGAGGGATTTAGAGATGCATACACGAAACCTAAAAACTCACCATTCCTCATCAGGTTTTACGCTAATTGAACTTATGATTGTTATTGCCATTATTGGTATCCTGGCTGCTGTCGCAATCCCACAATACCGCGATTATGTGACTCGTGCTGAAACAGCCAACTCAGTCGGCATCGCAAGAGGCGTGCAACTGGCCATCAATGAATACATTTCCCGCTTTGCCAAAGTGCCACCAACACCGGCTGATGTGAACGGTTATACCGGTATTTCACTGACCCCTGCTGATCTGGGTGGCGGCAATGTTGCACAAATTACCATTTTAAATGGCGGCCAATTTGAAGTTTTAATGGCTAATAATTTACCAGACACGATCCGTAGCAAGACTTATGTGGTTCAACCTGTGATTGGTGCCAATGGCGTCACCAACTTTGAAGCCGTCTCAGCAGGTGCCAACCCCATGGATATCAAATATCTACCTAAAATCTCACAATAAGTGAGGCACAGCACCCCCAGCCCAGCCGCGTTGTTTTAAGCCTGCGGCCAGCGATGTAACTGTAACTGGCACTATTAATAAGGCTTGCCCCCTCAAAATCTGATTAATTCAGCCGTTAACAGCAAAGCCCAGTGAGCAATTATCTGCTGCGTTGTCCATATTTACGATTTGCAGGATAAGACCGCAATTTGAAGATTGACTTATTTTGTGTATTCAATAAGATGGTCGATATACTTAATTTAAGGCTATAACTTATGGTATCAACTGCCTCCACCGTCAAATTAAGTGGTCTAGCGAAGCGCCTCGTCACCGACGGGATGCTGGAGGAAGCCGCCGCTCTTGAAGCACAGTCCTCCGCTAAAAAGAAAAAAATGAGCCTGGCCGCTTATTTGGTTGAAGAAAAAAATCTTGATGCCCGCAAAATAGCCATTGTCGCTTCTGAGGAATTCGGTTTACCCGTACTTGATATCAGCGCCCTGGATATCGAGTCCGTGCCAAAAGAGCTGGTCGAAGAGAAGCTGATTCGTCAGCACCACGCCCTACCTATTTTCAAGCGCGGCAACCGCTTGTTTGTTGCTGTGGCTGACCCTATGAACCTGGTCGCACTCGATGAGATCAAGTTTAATACAGGTATTCCAACAGAAGCCATCTTAGTGGAAGTCAATAAGCTCAATAAGCTTATTGAAGATGTGCTAAACGCCGCTGATACCTCCATGGATGACATGGCCGGTCTTGACGAAGACCTGGAGAACTTAGATGTCAGTGCAGAAGACGATGAAGACAGCGGTGATGATGGCAGCTCAGGTGTGGATGATACGCCTGTGGTACGCTTTGTGAACAAAGTGCTGCTCGATGCCATTAACAAAGGCGCCTCCGATATCCATTTAGAGCCTTATGAGAAATATTGCCGAGTACGCTTTCGCATTGACGGCATGCTGCAAGAAGTCGCCAAACCCCCATTGAATATGTCGACTCGGATTACGGCCCGGCTAAAAGTTATGTCGCGCATGGATATCTCCGAAAGGCGTGTTCCACAGGATGGTCGGATTAAGCTTAAGGTATCCAAAAAGCGGGCCATCGACTTCCGCGTAAATACCTGCCCTACCTTGTTCGGCGAGAAAGTGGTGCTACGGATTCTTGACCCCTCCAGTGCTACGTTGGGTATTGATGCACTCGGTTATGAGCCTGAGCAGAAAGAGGCTTACCTGAAAGCGCTGGGTAACCCTTATGGTATGATCCTGGTAACAGGCCCCACCGGTAGTGGTAAAACGGTATCACTCTATACCGGCTTGAATATTTTAAATACTGCTGATCGCAATATTTCGACGGCTGAAGATCCGGCTGAAATCAACTTGGCGGGTATTAACCAAGTCAACGTTAACCCTAAGGCTGGCTTAGACTTCTCGGCAGCATTACGCGCTTTCTTACGCCAAGATCCAGACATTATTATGGTGGGTGAGATTCGCGACCTAGAAACAGCCAATATCGCCATTAAAGCCGCGCAAACTGGCCATATGGTGATGTCGACCTTACACACCAACGATGCACCGCAAACTTTATCACGCTTAATGAATATGGGTGTGGCACCTTTTAACATCGCATCTGCTGTTTCGTTAATTATCGCACAACGCTTGGGTAGGCGCTTATGCGAACATTGCAAAACTGAAGATGATATCCCTAACGAAACCTTGAAACAGGAAGGTTTCACCGATGCAGACCTGAAAGAAGCCTTCACAGTATATAAGCCAGGCAGCTGTGACCGTTGCGCTGAAGGTTATAAAGGTCGAGTTGGTATTTATCAGGTTCTGCCGATGTCAGAAGCGATGGGCCGTATTGTTATGGAGGGCGGCAATGCCATCCAGGTCGCAGATCAGGCTCAAAAAGAGGGTATCTCAGACTTACGTCAATCCGCATTGCGCAAGGTAAAAGCTGGGCTTATTGGCCTGGCAGAAGCCAACCGTGTGACCAAAGATTAACGGCATTAGCCACTAGGATAAAAACATGGCCGAACAAGCAAAAGTCGTGCGTGACAAAATCTATTTCATCTATGAAGGTACTGATAAAAAAGGTGCCCGAGTCAAAGGCGAAATTGAAGGTTTAAGTGCCGAACTGGTTAAAGCCGGCCTGCGCAAACAAGGCATTAATGCCACCCGCGTTAGAAAAAAACCCAAACCTCTTTTTAGCGGTGGCAAAGGCAAAATCAAAGCCAAGGATATTGCAATTTTTGCGCGCCAATTAGCCACCATGATGACCGCTGGTGTGCCGCTGGTGCAATCATTTGAGATTGTTGGCCGAGGCCATGAAAATCCTGCGATGCAGGATCTTATTTTAGCCGTCAAAGCTGATGTTGAAGGTGGTTCCAACCTCTCGCAAGCGCTGGCAAAAAAACCACAACACTTTGATGACTTGTTCGTTAACCTTGTAGAAGCTGGTGAGCAATCAGGTACACTAGAAAGCCTGCTTGATAAAATCGCCACCTATAAAGAAAAAACCGAAGAACTCAAAGCCAAAATCAAAAAGGCCTTGTTCTACCCAATCGCGGTGATGGTCGTTGCCTTTGTGGTCACCGCTATTCTACTGATCTTTGTAGTACCGCAATTCGAAGAATTGTTTCAAGGCTTTGGTGCTGACCTACCCGTTTTCACGCAATTTGTGATTAACTTATCTGAGAGCTTCCAAAAATACTGGTTTATTATTTTTGGCGGCATCGCCGGTACAATTGCTGCTTTTTTTAATCTCAAACAAAAGTCTGAAAAGTTTCGTTACTTCCTCGATAAGTTCACATTAAAAGCGCCGGTATTTGGCGACATTATGTCCAAAGCCTCTATTGCCCGCTTTGCCCGCACGTTATCGACTATGTTTGCCGCTGGCGTCCCAATGGTTGAAGCGATGGACTCTGTGGCAGGTGCTTCAGGTAATGCGATTTTCTCTGAAGCCATTTTAAAGATGAAAGAGGAAACCTCAACCGGTGAGCAGTTACAATCATCTATGCGCCGCACCAACCTATTCCCTAACATGGTCGTGCAAATGGTTGCCATTGGGGAAGAGTCAGGCGCGCTGGATTCAATGCTCGGTAAAGTGGCCGATTTTTACGAAGCCGAAGTGGACAATGCTGTAGATGCACTGAGCAGCTTAATGGAACCATTAATTATGGCTTTTCTAGGGGTTGTAGTAGGCGGCTTAGTGGTAGCGATGTATCTACCTATTTTCCAAATGGGCAACGTGGTTTAATAGCAAACGCTGACAGCTGGCTAGGGATGCCCAATACACACACTTATGATTGAGTCATTTAACGCCATATTTGGGCACTTGATTTACGCCCTGCAGAATTACCCAACCTTCCTCTATATTGTAACGGCAATATACGGCTTATTGGTTGGCAGTTTTTTAAACGTTGTTATCTACCGCCTCCCCATTATGATGGAAAATGATTGGCGGGAGCAATGTGCTGAACTTAACAGCACCAATAGCCAAACAGAGCAAGCAAGCGCTGAAGCGGCAGACCAGCCAACATTCAACTTGGTTACACCTCGTTCACGTTGTAATAACTGCGGTCATCAAATCAAGATGATCGAGAATATTCCTGTAATCAGTTATATCGTACTCAGAGGCGCCTGCGCAGCCTGCGGTAGTAAGATCAGCTGGCAATACCCTGCTATTGAGTTACTCACAGCGATACTGTCCGTGCTAGTGGTGATGCAATTTGGCGTTACATTAACAGCCCTTGCTATGCTGGCAGTGACTTACGCACTGATTGCCTTAAGCGTTATTGATGCCAAGACAACTTATTTATTTGACAATATCACCTTGCCTTTTTTATGGCTGGGTTTGCTATTTAGTTTAACGGGGCACGGTATTGAACCTGGGCAGGCGATTATCGGTGCTGCCGTTGGCTATTTGTCGCTCTGGTCAATTTATAAGCTGTTTAAACTTATTACTGGCAAAGAAGGCATGGGCTATGGCGACTTTAAATTATTAGCGATGCTGGGGGCTTGGACAGGCTGGCAGGCACTGCCTGGTATTATTCTTTTATCCTCTTTTGTCGGCGCTGTTATAGGTTTAGGCTTAATCGCATTCAGAGGTCGCGACCGACAAATTCCTATCCCCTTTGGGCCTTATTTGGCAATTGCAGGTTGGCTATACTTGCTTTACGATGAGAGCTTGTCGGGCATTATGCGAGCCCTGTTTAGCTTGTAAGTTTTATTCAATCTCACGAAACACACCTAAATATATGCTAGTTATTGGACTTACCGGTGGCATTGGCAGTGGTAAATCTGCTGCGGCAGACATCTTTGCACAACATAATGTGCCGATCATTGATGCTGATATTATTGCCCGCGACCTGGTACAACCCGGCCAAACTGCGCTGCAAGAAATTACGACACTTTTCGGCGAGCACCTGTTACAAGCTGATGGCCAACTGGATCGCGCCCGTCTGCGGCAGGAAATTTTCTCCGACAAACTGAAAAAGGCACAGCTTGAAGGTATTTTGCATCCTTTAATCCGGCAAACAATGTTAGCCAGCCTTGCAGCGCTGGATAGTCATTATGCTATCTTGGTTATTCCTCTGCTGGTAGAAAATGGGCAATGGGATATTATTGACCGCGTATTGGTCGTTGATGTCGATGAGGCAACACAGCTGCAACGCGTTGTCGCCAGAGACCAGGTGACACTGGCACAAGCCGAAGCCATTATCCATAGTCAGGTGCCACGAAACGAGCGTATCGCTGCTGCGGATGATATCATTGATAACAGCCGTGATATTGCGCACTTAACCGCGCAAGTGGAAAAATTACATGCTAAGTATAAGGATATTGCACAGCCTCATGCCCAGCAGCCTACAATGCAAGCAACCATGATGACCGATCAGCAACATATTTACGAACAGCCTTTGAATGAGAGAATACGCACTTTTCTTCGTTTAGAGCATCTCTTTGAGCGCATTATTTACCATATAAAAAATAACACGCGACTGGATAACCATGCCGCCATTAATACGCTGGTTGAAATTGGCAACCTGCTAAACCGAGGCGATCTGAAAAGTGACGTTATCAAAGAGCTAGAACGCCAGACCACAACATTAAAACGGCATACACAGCTACCGGGAGTCGACCAGGCAAAGCTCAAACAACTCTTAGATCAACAAGCGGCATTATTAAGCGCTTTACACAGCTCACAAGAACACCTAGGACAGCACCTCAAGTCTGATTTGCTTTACAACAGTATAAGACAACGCTTAAGCATACCCGGTGGCACTTGTGATTTTGACCTGCCTATTTACCGCTTTTGGCTTAATTTATCACATGAGGCTCGTCAAAAAACCTTACAGCAGTGGTTTACCCCTTTTGAAACAGTACACCAAGCCATTGGTATCTGCTTAGATACGATCCGCAATAGTGCTGATCCAAAAGACTGTGTCGCAGAGAAAGGCTATTATGAGCAAACACTCGATGCCAGCACAGATATCCAACTCATTCGTGTGATGGTTGATCAACAAAGTATATGCTACCCGACTATCAGTGCCAGCAAACTGCGCTTTAATATTCGTTTTTTGGAGTGGTCTGACAAGGAAGAAATTCGTTCCTCGCAAGCCGCACAAAATATCGACTTTAAGCTACTATTATGTAGCTTTTAGCCAACCGACTGACTATCTCAGACTGGCCAAAACCCTCGGATCGCCGCAACACCCTGAGCACCATGCTGCTGGGCTTGATCAATATCATCCATACCTAAACCCCCTAGGGCATATACAGGCATATTGACCTGATTAACACAGGCTTGAAATTGATCCCAACCCAATGGCGTTGCCTCTGGATGACTCGCAGTCGCCTTAACCGGTGACAACAAAGCAAAGTCGACCGCTAAACGCGCAGCTTGTTGTAATTCATCTAATGAGTGACAGGCTGCACTTAGCCATTGATTATCGGCCACTGGCCGCTGTCGGCATAGTGCTAACTGACTTGCACTCAAGTGTAAGCCATCAGCATCGAGCTGCGCCTGTTTATCTAGCCAATCCTGGTAAGGCATATTAAGCAAGAGTCGCACAGTGGAAAAGTCTCGGCACAGTGCGCTCACTTCTTGCGCGAGTGCACAATACTCATTAAGAGCCAGAGCATGACTGCGCAATTGAATCAGCTGGCAACCTGAGTAAATGGCTTGCGCTATCGCTTGCAAAAAAGTTTCTTGACCATAGTCTGCAACATTGGGCGTTATTAAACAGGTATCAGGTAATTTGAGGCTGGCAATAATTGCACGGTTAGCGGCTGGAAATTCAGCAGGCGATAGTTCAGCAACACTCAACCAACGAATTGGCTGACCCTCTTTGCCTTGCGCCTCACCTTCATACTGCGTTATTTTCCAAACATCCAATAAGACTTGTTTATCACCATAGTCATGCTGAATTTTAAGCAACGGTTGATAGGCCAGTGGCGTAATCGCCACTTCCTCTTGGAACTCACGTACCAGGGCTTGCTCGACAGACTCACCCGCTTCGCATTTACCGCCTGGAAACTCCCACTTATCACCTTGATGACTAGACTTAGGCCGATGCGCAACCAATATTTTACCTGCCGCATTTACCACGACCCCAACAGCAACATGCACTAACTGGGTAGACATATAAGACTAGCTGCGATAATCCGCATTGATGCTGACATAGTCATGACTTAAGTCTGTTGTCCAAACCGTAAATTCAGCATCGCCAGCAGCCAAATCAACAACAATGACCAACTCATCAGCTTGCATGGCCACGCTACCACGCTGCTCGGTGTAACTAGCATGCGGTTGCCCATTATGTAATATATCAACACCATTAATACTCAAGCTCACACGCGCAATATCAATTGGCACACCCGCTCGACCCACTGCGGCTAAGATACGCCCCCAGTTCGCATCACTGGCGTACAGCGCTGTCTTGACTAACGGCGAATGTGCAATGGTACGCGCAATCGTTTCACAGTCTTGCTCAGCGTTGCCATGTATTACCTTAATGCTAACGAATTTATTAACACCTTCACCATCGCGTACAATGGCTTGTGCGAGTTGCGTGTAAACATCCTGCAAGGCTTGGCTGAACATGGCATACTCAGCTGCTGCCGGTTCAATAGCGGCATTACCCGCAGCAGTACTGGTCATTAATACACAAGCATCATTGGTTGAGGTATCACCATCAACGGTTATTCGATTAAATGACTGCTGCACACACAGCTGGTGTACCTGCTGTAGCGCTGCTGCTGAAATATTGGCATCGGTTGCTATATAGGCCAACATGGTCGCCATATTTGGGCAAATCATACCTGCGCCTTTGGCCATACCCGTAATGGTGATGGTTTTGCCACCGATAGTCAGCTGTTGGCTAACGGCTTTCGGCAGCGTATCAGTGGTCATAATTCCCTTAGCCGCGGCCAGCCAATTATCTTCGCTCAGCCCCTGTTGTAAATCAGGTAGTACATCAACAATCTTTGTCAGTGGTAATTGCTGCCCAATCACACCTGTTGAAAATGGCAGCACCGTATTTGACGCAACCCCCATACGATCTGCCACGGCCTGACAACTGGCCAAAGCATTTTGCATACCTTGATCACCTGTACCCGCATTGGCATTGGCCGCATTAATTAATAAATAACGCGGTGCTGTGGCTTCACTGTGTTGTTTAGCCACCGTAACAGGTGCGGCACAAAAAAGGTTTTGCGTAAAAGATGCGACAACCTTGCTACCGACTGGCAACTCAATCAAAACAACATCATCGAGTGTTTTATTGCGCAGACCAGCATAAGCTGATGCCAGGCGAATGCCTGGCACAGCGATTAAATTAGCAGGAGTAGATAGACCAACAGCCATAATGGTTACACTGGCATTAGCACTGACATTAATCTATTTTGCCGTGACAATGCTTATACTTTTTACCCGAGCCACAATAACAAGGGTCATTACGACCGATTTTCTTTTGCTCACGTTTGAAAGGTTGCGACGCTTGTGCAGGGGCTGGCTGTGCCAAAGGCCCAGTGCCAAACTGATTACCCGCCTGGCTAGCAGGATTCCCCGCAGGTGCACCAGGTGCTGGCGCAGGATTCTGTGCAGGGTTTAAAGCATTTTGAGCCTGAGGATGGTTGAATTGCATTTTACTCGAGGCCGTTTGCTTGCGTTCCATACTCTCTGTATCAACATTTTGACTAACTTGCATGCGAAACAAAATACGCACAACTTCCGTCTTAATACCCTCGAGCAGATCACTGAACATGTCAAACGCTTCGCGTTTATATTCCTGCTTTGGATTTTTTTGTGCATAGCCACGCAGGCCAATACTTTGCCGTAAGTAATCCATCGCTGCCAAATGCTCTTTCCAATTCGCATCTAACACCTGCAACATCAAGTATTTTTCAATACGACGCATTTGCTCTGAACCCACAACCGCTTCTTTACCATGATAGACTTCATCAAGTTCTTTATGGATACGCTGACGTAAGGTTTCTTCATGCAGGCTTTCATCAACTTTTAGCCATTGCTCAATATCAAACTTAACACTTAACTCATGCTCAAGTGAATCACTCAGGCCTTTCACATCCCACTGCTCAGGCATACTACCTGGCGGGATAAAACCGCTGATAAGTCCTTCAAACACATCTTCACGAATAACTTGCAGAATGTCTGAAACATCTTCGGTTTTCATCAAATCATTGCGCTGCTCATAGATCACTTTACGCTGATCATTGGCAACGTCATCATACTCAAGTACATTTTTACGCACATCAAAGTTATGTGCTTCTACTTTGCGTTGCGCATTTTCTATTGCTTTGGATACCCAAGGGTGAGCAATCACCTCACCTTGTTCCATACCCAGCTTCTGCATAATGCCCGCAACACGCTCGTTGGCAAAAATGCGCATCAGATTATCTTCTAGTGAAAGGTAAAACTGGGAAGATCCCGGATCGCCCTGACGCCCTGCACGACCACGTAGCTGGTTATCAATACGGCGTGACTCATGCCTTTCGGTACTGATGATACGCAAGCCACCCGCATCTAACACCGCCTGATGACGTTGTTGCCAGGCCTCTTTCATTTCATCGACTTCTGCATCATTGGCGCTGCTTTTCTCAGCCAACGCTGCCTCTAAATTACCGCCTAACACAATATCGGTACCACGACCAGCCATATTGGTAGCAATAGTTACAGCGCCGGGCTGGCCAGCCTGGGCAACAATATGCGCTTCACGTTGATGCTGCTTAGCATTTAATACTTCATGCTTTATGTTTTGTTTTTTCAAGAGCGACGATAAATGCTCAGAGGCTTCAATCGATGCTGTACCCACCAAAACCGGTTGCTTACGCGCCATACAGTCACGGATATCTTCAATAATCGCCTCGAACTTTTCAGCTTGGGTTAAATAAACCTGATCCACTTCATCTTTGCGCAGCATCGGCAGATTGGTTGGAATAACTGCAACTTCCAAGCCATAGATATCCTGAAACTCATAGGCTTCGGTATCTGCTGTACCTGTCATACCAGAGAGTTTGTTATATAAGCGGAAGTAGTTTTGAAAAGTAATTGATGCCAGTGTCTGGTTTTCGTTTTGAATAAGCACACCTTCTTTGGCCTCAACAGCCTGGTGCAAACCTTCTGACCAACGACGCCCAGCCATTTTCCGACCGGTAAACTCATCAACAATCACAATCTCGCCATTTTCGACAACATAATGCACATCTTTTTGATACAGAAAATGTGCCCGCAACGCAGCATCAACATGATGCATTAAGGCAATATTCGATGGCGCATAAAGGCTGCTGCCTTCACTGAGAATACCGTTTTTGACCAGCAGGCTTTCAACATTATCATGGCCTTGTTCAGTAAGATGGGCCTGCCGAGATTTCTCATCCAGACTAAAATCGCCTGGGCCATCTTCTGCTTGCTGTTGCTGCAAGCCGGGAATAATGACGTTGATTTTTTTATAGAGTTCGGAGTTATCATTGGTCGGCCCGGAGATAATCAGTGGTGTCCGCGCTTCATCAATCAGGATAGAGTCAACCTCATCGACAACAGCAAAGTTGAGTTCAGGCTGCATTTTTTCATCGCCACTGAAAGCCATATTATCGCGCAAATAGTCAAAGCCGAACTCGTTATTAGTACCATAGGTAATATCCGATTTATAGGCAGCTTGCTTTTCTTCATGATTCATACCCGGCACAACGACCCCCACTTCCAAACCGAGGAAACGGTATAAGCGCCCCATCCATTCAGAGTCGCGCTTGGCCAAGTAATCATTGACCGTAACAACGTGTACGCCTTTGCCTGATAAGGCATTGAGATAAACCGGCAACGTGGCTACCAGGGTTTTGCCCTCACCAGTGCGCATTTCAGCAATTTTGCCCTGGTGCAGTACCATACCGCCGATCAGCTGCACATCAAAATGGCGCATATTGAGTACCCGCTTACCCGCCTCCCGTACAACGGCAAATGCCTCTGGCAGGATATCATCCAAGGTCTGCCCCTCAGCCAGACGCTGGCGAAACTCAAGCGTTTTTTCTTGTAGTTGACTATCGGATAACTCGGCCAGGGTGCTTTCCATGGCATTAATTTGGCCAACGACTTTACGTAAGCGTTTTACAAGCCGGTCGTTCCGTGTACCAAATGCTTTTTTCAATATTGCTGCAATCATGCTGTGCCTAACTTATACATCGTTCAAATTTATCGTTTTATATCAACGGGACAATACTCGGCCCCAACCCCATTTCCAGGAAGACGGTATTATAGGCAAGATCTGTTAAAAAAGATCGAAGAAAACGCTGAAACCTATATTTATCTGTTTTTTGTGTGGTTTCTTGGGGCCAGATTCAAGGGGAGAAGAGCGCTTTTTTTAGTTTTAAGTTTATTGGCTCGTTGTTTACTCGGTTTATTTACGCTATTTATTTACCTTGGGACGCGTAAATAAAATCCAGTGGATTGACTTGTTTGCCATTTTTCATCACTTCAAAATGGACATGTGGGCCTGTTGAGCGTCCTGTTGAGCCTACCAAAGCAATAGGCTGCCCCTTCTTAATAGCCTCCCCTTCTTTGGCAAGAATCTTGGAACAGTGGCCATAACGTGTTACATAACCATTGCCATGGTTAATTTCGACCATATTGCCATATCCCCAACGCTTGTCAGCCCAGGTGACAACCCCACCTGCGACCGCCAGAATATTTGACCCTTCTTTGGCTGCTATATCAATACCTTTATGAAACTCGCGCCCTCCCCCAAAAGGGTTGTTACGATAGCCAAAATAAGACGATACCCAGCCTTTTTTAACCGGCCTGCCCGCAGGATGGACTTCTTTATGCAAAATTCGGGATCTGAGCACTTCTTCGAGCACAAACAGCTGATATTCCCGATAGCCAAGCTCCTGGCCCAAACCTGAAATGGCACGCTCTAACATGCCTTGCGGTGTGGGTAACTCGCTTAAAACGGGGCCTGCATCAGGACCGCCCACGGCCGGTTGATTGATGAATTCAAACTCGCTGGGGTCCATATTTGCCATCTTGACGAGCTTATCGCCCAATGCATTTAAACGGGTAATATGGCCATGCATTTGGCCAACACGGGTCGTTAGGGCTTTTACACGAGCTTCAGAGTTTTCTCGTAGCTCATTTAAGGACTGGCGCTGATCATCTAGCTCATTCTGCCAAGCAATGACATAATTACTCGCCTGCTTTTGTGTGCCCACCCAATAGCCCACACCTGCCAGCACGAAGCTGAAGCTGAGAATAAAGGTTGCCAGAATAAGATAATGTTTTACAGAATCTAAGTGCAACTGATGCCTGTTTCGGCCTTTTTTGGTTATGAGGATTATGTTCATAAGCCGGAAATTCTCTAATTATCAAGAAGATAACGTGATAATATACAGTAATATACAACTTTATATATGTCTACTCTTAAATGCATCACAAAATCCAGTTTTTTACCCTATGAAAACACTAAAAAAATGCATTCCTGATTCCCTGGCTCATAAAGTCAGCTCGCTCAAACAGCTGAACCAACAACTTTATGCCTGCCTGCCGACTGAGCTTCTCACACATGTGCATGCCGCCGGTATTGAAGACCAGGTCTTGTTGCTGGTCACCGATTCGCCAGCCTGGGCCAATCGAAGTCGCTACCATGCGAAAACGATCCTGGAACAGATGTGCACCAAAACTAGACAGCCAATAAAATCGGTCAAGTTGTTGATTGCGCCAAATGCCATCCCAAAAATTCCACGAAAACAGAAAAAGCCTTATCTTTCAATGAATTCGGCACAGCAGTTCGAAACTTTAGCGAGTAGCATAGAACACCCCAAGCTCAAAAAAGCGCTCCAGTCACTCGCAAAACGTCGAATTGATCGCTGATTAGCCTTAGTCTTCGCTAAATACTGGTAATTCGAAGCAATTTAGGCCAATTTAGGCAGGATAAAAAGACTGCCCCCCAGTTTTTCTCACTTTACTTGCAAATACCTTACTAAGTAAAGGTCGTAGCCAAGTCTGTGCGTCTACTTAAGCTACTGCTAGAGGTTGCGCGTACGAAATTGGCGCCTCCTCAGAATTCTCATACACCACTTCTTCCCAGGCATCAGGCTGGTCTAAAAGCTGTCTTAACAGCATGTTATTTAAGGCATGGCCAGACTTATAACCGGTGAACGCACCAATCAGGCTATGGCCCAGCAGGTATAAATCACCAATAGCATCCAAAATTTTGTGTTTTACGAACTCATCTTCGTAACGCAGACCATCCTCATTCAATACCCGGTAATCATCGACTACCACAGCATTATCTAAGCTGCCACCCAGTACCAGATTCTGCTCACGCAGCTTCTCAACATCACGAATAAAACCAAATGTGCGAGCTCGGCTCACTTCTTTAAGAAAAGAAGTGCTAGAAAAATCAATTTCAGCCGTCTGGCGAGATGATTTGAACACCGGGTGATCAAATTCTATAGTGAAACCCACTTTAAAGCCATTAAAGGGGTCAAAACGAGCCCATTTACCTTGGTCTTCCACCACGACTGGCTTCTTGATACGAATGAATTTTTTGGGTTTGTCCTGCTCGACAATACCGGCAGACTGTAACAGAAAGACAAATGGACCTGCGCTGCCATCCATAATAGGCACTTCATCTGCATTCAGATCGATATAAGCATTATCGATGCCTAAGCCGGCCATCGCCGACAGCAAGTGCTCAACCGTTGAGATGCGAACCTCATCCTTACATAAAGTGGTGGAAAGCAGAGTGTCACCCACATTCTTTGATAAAGCATTGATTTCTATAGGCTTTTCAAAATCCACCCGTCTAAAAACGATACCTGTATCCGTCGCCGCTGGGCGCAATGTCAGGTAAATTTTATTACCGGTATGTAAGCCGATACCAGTCGCTCGGATGACGTTCTTGAGGGTTCTCTGTCTTATCACGCGGTTTTGTCTCCCAAAGTCTCGCTTGGATTTCCTTAAAAGGTTAGTTAGTTACACACTATTGGGGAATTGCATCAGCCACACACCCAGGCATACCGGCTGGCACTAAAGTTGTGCAATCATACACAAAAGTGTTACAAAATGTAACAACCGTATTAAATTTTTGTGCTGCGATCCCCATTAAACATTAACTAAGCAAACACAATGCCTACTTTACCTATATAAGCATTATTTACGCTCCGCGCCTAATGCCGCTAATCAGCTTGACGACGTAAGAATGCTGGAATATCCAGATACTCACTATCAAAGCTGCCGTCTGCACTGATACCGTCGCCGACAGCACGTTTATCACGAATCGCGGTTGGGGTTTCATACTGCTTATAGTCCACATCACCATTGGCACTGCGATCAACAACCCGTAATGGTTTAGCTGCCTGTACAGGGCCGCCTAAACCTGTTGCTACTACTGTGACGCGCAACTCACCTTGAAGTTCAGGTTCGATAACGGTGCCAACCACTACTGTAGCGTCATCTGAAGCAAATTCTTTGACTGTTGAGCCAACTTCTTCAAATTCACCAATTGACAAATCCTGACCTGCAGTCACATTCACCAAAATACCTTTGGCACCGGCTAGACTGACATCTTCCAATAACGGACTCGCTATCGCCGATTCGGCAGCATCGCGTGCACGGTTCTCGCCAGTACCCACGCCAGACCCCATCATTGCCATACCCATTTCTGACATCACAGTACGCACATCAGCAAAGTCGACATTGATCAAACCAGGCTTGGTAATCAGCTCAGCAATACCTTGTACTGCACCTTGCAACACATTATTCGCCGCTTTGAAGGCATCCAGTAAGCCAATGTCTTTCCCCAATACTGAGAGTAACTTTTCATTGGGTATCGTAATCAATGAATCAACATGCTGCGCTAAGGCATCCATACCTTCCTGGGCAACTTTCATACGCTTACCACCCTCAAATGGAAACGGCTTGGTCACCACAGCAACGGTTAAAATACCCATTTCTTTGGCCAACTGTGCAATCACAGGTGCCGCACCGGTACCGGTACCGCCACCCATCCCTGCCGTTATAAACAGCATATCAGTGCCTTCGATAACACTTTGGATACGCTCTCGGTCTTCAAGGGCAGATTGTCTACCCACTTCAGGATTGGCACCCGCGCCTAAGCCTTTAGTGATATTACAACCAATCTGCAAATTGGTTTTCACATTCACATTTTTCAAGGCCTGAGAATCTGTATTAGCACAGATAAAATCAACACCCTCAATATGCGAATTGACCATATGTTTTACGGCATTACCACCACCGCCACCAATGCCCATTACTTTAATTACGGCATTCTGACTGTAGGTATCCATTAATTCAAACATGGTTATAACCTCCCACAATTAATATTTAAAAACCTAAAAAAATAAAAACCTAAAAAACTCATAAACTCAAAAGTTACCTTTGAACCAGTCCGTCATACGCTGCCACAAGCTACCAATTCCTTGCTCTCCAAAAAACTCCCGCCCAGACTCTCGATTTGCCTGACCAAACAACAACAAACCAACACCTGTTGCATGAATCGGATTACGTACAACATCAACCAAACCACTAACATATTGCGGCACACCTAAACGTACCGGCATATTAAACATTTCTTCTGCAAGCTCGACGACACCTTCCATTTTTGAGCTACCACCTGTTAACACAATGCCTGCAGCAATTAAGTCTTCAAAGCCACTACGACGTAACTCAGCCTGCACCAAGTCCAGCAACTCAGAATAACGCGGCTCGACCACATCAATGAGTGTCATGCGCGATAATTTACGCGGTTCCCGATCACCCACACTGGGGACTTCAATCGTTTCTTCAGGGTTTGCCAACTGCCGAAGCGCACAAGCATATTTAATCTTAATATCTTCGGCATATTGTGTTGGTGTGCGCAGCGCCACAGCAATATCATTGGTTACCTGATCTCCCGCTATTGGTATGACGGCCGTGTGTCGAATAGCACCTTCACAAAACACAGCAATATCTGTTGTACCACCACCAATATCAACCAGACAGACACCTAAGTCTTTTTCATCTTCAGTCAAAACCGAGTAACTGGAAGCAAGCTGCTCCAAAATAATATCATCAACTTCGAGACCACAGCGGCGTACACATTTGATGATATTTTGTGCCGCACTAACAGCACCGGTAATCAAATGCACTTTTGCTTCTAGGCGCACGCCTGACATGCCCACTGGCTCTTTAATACCCTCTTGACCATCAATGACAAACTCTTGTGGCAATATATGCAAAATACGCTGGTCAGCAGGAATAGCAACCGCACGAGCAGCATCGATTACTCTATCCATATCAGCACTGGTTACTTCACGATCTTTAATCGCAACAATACCGTGTGAGTTAAGACTACGAACATGACTACCTGCAATACCTGCGTACACAGAATGAATCTGACAGCCAGCCATTAACTCCGCCTCTTCAACTGCTCGCTGAATTGAATGCACCGTTGACTCGATATTAACGACAACACCTTTTTTCAGTCCACGTGAAGGGTGTGAACCAATACCAATAATATCGATTTCATTACTGGCATTAACCTCACCTACAATCGCTACCACCTTCGAAGTGCCGATATCAAGACCGACAATCATTTCTCTATCGGTTTTTTTAGACATCTGCTTTATTCCCCTGTACTAGAAGTGTAAGCAGTTGCGACTCCTTCCAGCGAACAGCAAAACCACTGCTGTAGCGCAAATCAACAACTGCTATTTTGTGCCATTGATCAATCAAATGACTCTGATAAATATCTAACAAACGCTGCAAACGTATATCGAAGTCATTTTTACCCAATAATATGCTTACATCACCCTGACAGTCCAAACGCCAGCTATCACGAGCATCCAAATGCAAACCTGTTATTTCTATACCCACTAAATGCATTGTTTCTTTGAGCTGCAAATAACGTTGCAACACTAATCGTTTATGTTGATCAATACCTGACAAATCAGGCAAGTGCTCATCTTTTATATACGGGTGACTAAAAGCCACACCTTCATCATTTAAAAACAACTGATTGTTCCAACGCGAAATAGCAAGTTGCTCAACGATGCTGACATTAATTTGATTAGGCCAACTACGCCGCAAAGTTGCCTCACGCACCCAAGGCATTTGCAATACAGCTGCCCGCGCTTGTGCCAGATCTACCCGAAAAAAATCACCTTGCACATGAGGCAATAAGGCCTCGCGAATCGCATGCGCCTGCCAGTTATGAAACTCGCCTTGAATCAAAACGCTTTGCACCGTAAATGACTCGGCATGTTTTTTCGCCAACCAGGCAAACAATAAGGAGAACACCCCTATTAACAACAGTAGTAAGCAACAGCGTTTCAACCAACCAGGCATTACCCAAGCAGCACTCTCCTGCTGCACTCGCTTACTCGCGCCTGCACCACGCTTGCTTGCCTTGCCTGGTGTATGCAAATCACGTAGATCAATCATTGCTTCACGCGTCATAAGCACTCCCCAAAGAACGATCTATCAAGCTAGTCGCAAGAATGCGCAACACCAACTCAACAAAATCAACGCCACTGGCTTCAGCTGCCATTGGCACCAAACTATGGTCGGTCATACCAGGCACTGTATTGACTTCAATTAAATACGGCTGCTGTTGACTATCCAGCATAAAGTCAACCCGCCCCCAACCTTGAGCAGATAACGCCGCAAAAGCCTGCAAAGCTAAGGCTTGCACATCGGTTTCCTGTGACTCATCCAAGCCGCAAGGGCAGTGGTATTGTGTATCGTTATCAACATACTTTGCCTGATAATCGTAGAATGTCCTGCTTGTTTCTAAACGTATCAAAGGCAGCGCCTGCCCTTGCAAAATACCAACGGTATATTCCTGTCCGTCTATCCAGCATTCAGCTAACACCGGTCCGTATTGCTTGGCCTGCTGCCAAGCTGGTAACAGTTCAGAAGCTTGTTCGACTTTATGAATGCCAATGCTTGAACCTTCAAAAATTGGTTTAACAATCAATGGCAAACCCAACTCGCCTAAAGCCTGCTCACAGTCACTCTCATCATCGAGCAACATAAAATCAGGTGTTGGCAAACCTAAAGCACGCCATATCAGTTTACTGCGATATTTATCCATGCAGATAGCACTGGCTAATACACCGCTACCTGTATAAGGTATTTTTTGTACTTCCAAGATCGATTGAATCGTACCATCTTCACCACCCCGTCCATGCAACACATTGAAAGCACGATCGAAGGCATGTTCTTGCAATACATTCACAATATTTTGATTCACATCAATAGCAACTGTATCAACGCCGGCTGTTTGCAATGCTGTCAGCACAGCACGACCACTTTGCAAAGAAATTTCCCGCTCAGCAGCCCATCCACCCATCAACAGCGCCACTTTACCCAAGCGGCTGGCTGATGGTAGCGCTGGCAATGAGGCTGGAAATATTTTCACAGCAACTCTCCTATAATGACAACTTCTCGATGTAAATTCACAGCTGCCTTTTCAGAAACTTGTGTTTGTACAAAAGTAATTAAATCCTCTATATCTTTAGCAGTCGCATTCGCATCATTAATGATAAAGTTGGCATGCTTTTCTGAGACTTGTGCACCACCTATGCGATAACCTTTTAAGCCTATCGATTCAATAAGCCGCGCAGCATAATCATTCGCTGGATTACGGAATACAGAACCGCAGCTATAAACACCAATTGGTTGACTAGCACTGCGCTTATTAAGCAATGCTTTTATCTTATCCATACCTGCATTGGCTTCAGCCTGCTGTTCTACTGGCTTAAAGTGTAGGATTGCTGAGACGAAATAACTCTCTGCCGGGCCTTGCACGCTACGATAAGCGGTTTCATAAGCTGTACTTGGATATTCAACCAACCCTTTTAATCTATTGACCGTTTCAACTTGTTTAACATGGTTCCAGGTTTCACCACCGAAAGCACCTGCGTTCATTGCTAAAGCGCCACCTAGCGTACCCGGAATACCCGCAAAGAACTCACCACCCTGCAAGCCCTGCTTTACCAAGATGCGGGCAAGCTGCGCACAGGCAACACCTGCTTCAACATAAACCTGAACTTCCTCAGCTTGTTCTGAGTGAATATGCCAATCAGTTAAAGCGCCATGCATATTAATCACGGTACCATCGATACCGCCATCACGGACTAGCAGGTTGCTGCCCAAACCAACAAAAAACACTTGCTCACCTGCCGGCAACTGTTGGATGAAATGCAACAGATCATCTTTGCCCGCTGGCTTATACATTTGTTTGGCCGGGCCGCCAACGCGCCATGAGGTGTATTTGGACATGGGCTCCATCAACAACAACTCACCTTGAGCAAGCTTGTTTTTTTCTGCAGCCATCATGCAGAACCCCCCGCGCTACCTAAATCCTCTTCAGTAGCCGTACCCGCCAAACTTAACAACTGCTCGGTTAACCCTGCCGCCACAGCACCAATATTGCCTGCACCTAAAGTTAGTAACACATCATTGTCCTGCAACACATTATCAAGCACGGTTGCAAGCTTTTGTACATCCTTCACAAAAACAGGGTTCACTTTGCCACGAGCACGTATTGCCTGACTTAAAGCTCTGCCATCGGCACCACTAATCACTTCTTCGCCAGCGGCATAAACCTCACATAAACACAAAACATCAACTTCACTAAGAATGCTGGCAAAGTCATCAAATAAATCTCGCGTTCTCGAATAACGGTGCGGCTGAAAAGCCAACACCAAACGCCGCTCAGGCCAAGTTTCCCTGACTGCCTGAATTGTCGCTAAAACTTCTGTCGGGTGATGCCCATAATCATCAATAAACTCAATCTTGCCAGCACTTGCCTGTATGCTGCCATAACGCTGAAAGCGTCGACCAATACCCTGGAACTGCTTTAAGGCTGACTGAATGGCCGCTGACTCAACACCAAGCTCGAAAGCGACCGCAATAGCCGCTAAAGCATTAAGTACATTATGTCGGCCTGGCAAATTAATTGTTACTTCAAGCCGCTCATCCATATCAGGCAGTTGCAAATCAATAACGCTATATCCCTGCTCTTCAGAGCGGATATTAAACGCACGAACATCGGCTTCTTGCTCTATACCATAAGTAATAACAGGTCGACCAATTTTCGGTAACAGCTCACGCAATACCGGGTCATCAACACACAATACTGCCAAACCATAAAATGGCAGATGGTGTAAAAACTTGTTAAATGCGCCTTTTAAATTATTAAAATCTCCGTCGTAAGTACTCAAGTGATCCGCATCTATGTTGGTCACTATGGCGATCACTGGCTTTAAAAATAAAAATGACGCATCACTTTCATCAGCCTCAGCCACAAGCAGCTCACCACTGCCTAAACGCGCATGGGCACCCGCACTATTGAGCCGCCCACCAATCACAAATGTCGGATCCAAACCTGCCTCAGCCAGCAGGCTAACAACCAAACTCGTTGTTGTGGTTTTACCATGCGTACCGGCTACCGCAATACCTTGGCGAAAGCGCATCAGTTCAGCCAACATTTCAGCACGTGGCACAACAGGTATACGCTGTTTATGAGCCGCCACAACTTCTGGATTGTCCGCTGCAACAGCGGTCGATACTACTACCACATCAACACCATCGACTTGTTCAGCTGCATGCCCAATATAAACATTAGCACCTTGTGCTAATAGCTTTTCAGTGGCCGCATTAGTGGATAGGTCTGAGCCGCTAACCGAATACCCCAAATTCAACACCACTTCGGCAATACCACTCATACCAGCACCACCGATACCGACAAAATGCACACGCTCTATCCTGCGCATAGGGTTATGCATGACTGTGTTACTTTTCATATTCTGCTGCTTAACCATTAAATTGCCCCCGCAACAGCCTGACATTCGCGCAATACAAATTGCGTTGCCTCTGGCTTGGCAAGTTCTCTGGCTTTACTGGCCATCTTGATCAAACGCTGGCGATCGACACTTAACTCACTTAACCAGTCGCCCAGCTGCTCTACTGTCAATGTTGCTTGTGGCGCTAAAATCGCGGCACCATGTTCTGACAAATACCGCGCATTAGCGGTTTGATGATCATCAACCGCATATGGAAAGGGCACAAGCACAGACCCCAAACCAACAGCGGCCAGTTCTGAAACCGTCATTGCACCAGCACGACAGATGACTAAATCAGCCCAGGTATAAGCCTCAGCCATATCATCAACAAATTCGGTAACATCAGCATCGACCCCCAATGACTCATAACGTGCCACGGTTGCATCGTACTGACCTCGTCCAGCCTGATGGCGTATCTGTGGCCATATAGCCACTGGCATTGTGGCTATCGCCTGCGGTACAACCTCATTCAAAAAATGTGCGCCTAAGCTGCCGCCGATAATGAGTAACCGCAAGCGCCCCTCACGGTTTTCCAAACGCGCCACTGGCTCAGTCACATTAATAATATCTGCACGCACCGGGTTCCCCGTATGGTAGGCATGTTTGCTGTGCTTAAATGTATCTGGAAACGCCTGCAGTACTGAGTTAGCCACTGATGATAAAATTCGATTAGTGAGGCCAGCAATAGCATTTTGCTCATGTATGACCAGTGGTATATGTAAAAGCTTACAGATAATACCACCAGGCCCAGCAACAAAGCCGCCCATCCCCAATACCAGGCGCGGCTTTACGCGCAACATAATCAGCGCAACCTGCAAGCAGGCATACAACAAACGCAAAGGCGCTAATAATAAGGTCAATACTCCCTTACCTCTTAAACCACTGATACTGAGCCACTCAATAGTAATACCTGCCTCAGGCACCACTTTCGCTTCCAAACCCTTACGGGTGCCCAACCAGACAACGGGCACTTGTTCTGCCAACAAAGCTCGCGCAACAGCAAGCGCTGGATAAACATGACCACCTGTACCACCAGCCATAATCATAACGGGGCGTGATTTTGCCGTCATAGTTCACCCTCCGTATTACCAAGGACTTTATTTCGCTTACTTGGCTTTCCGCTTGGCTGGCGACTTTGTTTACGCATCGCTTGTGCAGTCGCCGTTTCAACTTCATTATTAATTCTAAGCAACAAACCTACCGCTGCACACATTACCAACAAGCTACTGCCACCCGCACTCACTAAAGGCAATGTTAATCCTTTCGTTGGTAACAAACCGGCATTAACACCAATATTCACCATAGCCTGAATTGCAAACCATAAACCCAGGCCATAAGATAAGTAAGCAGCAAAAAAGTGCTTATGCAACTCTGCAGCAGCGCCAATTCTAAAAGCGCGATAAACAATCAACGCAAAGAGTACTAATACAACAACGACGCCTAGTAAGCCAAGCTCTTCAGCAAGGATAGCGAATAAGAAGTCATTATGCGCTTCAGGCAAATAAAACAGTTTCTGCACACTACTACCCAGTCCAACACCAAACCAGCCACCACTACCAAATGCAATCAATGACTGCGTTAATTGGAAGCCCGTATTGAAAGGATCTGCCCAAGGGTCTAAAAATGCAGTTAACCGCGCTAAACGATAAGGCGAAGAAATCGCCAATACTGCAAATACTGCCAAGAAGCCTGTCAACAATAGCGCAAACTGCCATAAACGCACACCGGCTAAAAACATCACACCCAATGCTGTTAATAACAACACAACGCAGGAACCAAAATCCGGCTGAATCAAAATTAGCAGCGATGCTGCCGCCAGCAATACCATAGGTTTCAAAAACCCGCTCAGTGTTGTTCGCACTTCTTCACCATGCCGCAACAAATAGCCTGATAAATAAATCAGTAAAAACAGGCGCACTGGCTCTGATACTTGTAAACCAATAAACCCTAAGTCCAACCAGCGCGTTGCACCTTTCACGGTATTTCCCAAGCCAGGAATTAATACCAAGACCAGCAAGAAAAACGAGAAAAACACCAACGCAGCACCCGACTTCTCCCAATATACCAAGCGTATACGCTGCATCAAAAACAGCAAACCCAAGCCAATCGTAATATAGATCATATGCTTGCGCGCAAAATAAAATGGATCACCTAACTGCTTATCTGCAACACTGATGGATGCCGAGGTAACCATTACCATACCAATGCTTAACAATAGTATGGTCGATAACAACAGCACTTTATCGACCGTCATATTTAAAGGTATTTCTGACTGGCGACGCCCTGCAGGTTTGCCCTGTATCTTTAACATGTGAACAAGGCTACTCATGCGGCAGTGACCTCTTGCACACAACGGGCAAACGCATCACCGCGCGCTTGATAGTTTTTAAACATATCTATACTGGCACAAGCAGGTGCTAATAAAACAGTATCGCCTGCTACCGCCTGCTGTCGAGCCAAGTTAACAGCCTCAGGCATATCAGCCGCATGCCAGCAAGGTGCCAGCTCATGCAAAGCTGATTCAAGCAAACTGGCATCCTGGCCTAACAAAATCAGCGCCTTAACCTTACGCTCAACAACATCCTGCAACTGAGTAAAATCAGCACCTTTACCATCTCCGCCAGCGATCAATACGACTTGCCCTTGCACAGCATCAATAGCAGCTTGTGCTGAAGCAATATTGGTTGCTTTCGAGTCGTTAATCCAGTTAACCCCATCACTTTCTGCCAACCACTGGCTACGATGAGGCAAACCTGCAAAAGACTTCAAGCATGCGATCAATGCGGGCGTAAACAAACTCTCCGGCCGTACAGGTTTTTCATTTTGTGACTGCACAAAAACACTCAACAACGCCAAAGCAGCGAGTATATTGACATAATTATGCTCACCCTGCAGTCGCAAGGCATCAACGGCCAATAAAGGCTGATCACCATAAGCCAGATAAAGGTCACCTTCAATGTTCAATAAACCAAACTCACCTGCCTGCGGTCGTTTACTGGTAAAAGCAAGTCGAGTACCCATTGCCATCGAGGCCACAAGCTCATCATCTTTATTAAATACGCAGCATTGCGCAGCATCAAAAATTCTCGCCTTACTCGCCGCATACTCAGCAATCCCGATATAGCGGTCCATGTGATCTTCGCTGATATTCAATACCGCAGCAGCAGTCAGTCTAAGTTGCTCAACCAGCTCTAATTGAAAGCTCGATAATTCCAGCACATACGCATCGGGAGCTGGGTCACGCAAAAGCTCAATAGCCGCAACACCTAAATTACCACCGAGAGCAACCTGATAACCAGCCGCTTGCATTAACTCGCCCAACAACGTTGTTACCGTGCTCTTACCGTTAGAACCGGTAATGGCAATCAAAGGAGCATTAGCATGATCAGCAAACAATTGAATATCACCAACAACATGAATCCCTTGCTCATACGCCAGCTGGATAAAAGGCTGTTTAACCGCAACACCCGGACTTAATATCAAAGTCTCAATACCTTGCAAAGCTGCCTTGTCAAAACTGCCTAAGTAAATTTCGGGCTTAGGCTGCAATGCAGCAAAATCAGCCAGCATCGGTGGCTGCAGACGGCTATCCAAGGCACAAAAGGGTATGCCCTGCTTAACTAAAAACTTAGCACACGCCAGCCCTGTTACCCCCATACCAACGATGAGCGTTTTGGCTGACAATTTTTTACTTTGTGCTGTCATCATAAGCCTAACGAATCTTTAACGTCCCCAAACCAATCAAAACCAAAATGACCGTGATAATCCAAAAACGCACTATCACGCGCGGTTCCGGCCAACCTTTTAATTCAAAATGGTGGTGCAAGGGCGCCATATGAAAGATGCGACGCCCTGTTAATTTGAATGAAGCAACCTGCAAAATTACCGATACTGCCTCTACGACAAATATTCCGCCCATAATAAACAACACTAGCTCCTGACGAACCAGGACAGCAATAACCCCTAAAGCAGCACCAAGCGCCAAAGCACCCACATCTCCCATAAATACTTGCGCGGGATATGCGTTAAACCACAAAAACCCCAAACCAGCGCCCATCATAGCACTGCAAAAAATAATCAATTCACCAACGCCTGCAACATAAGGGATGTTCAAGTATTCTGAAAAATTCACATTACCAGCAGCATATGCAAATATCGCCAAACCACCAGCCACCATGACACAAGGCAGAATCGCCAAGCCATCTAAGCCATCAGCTAGGTTTACCGAATTACTGGTTCCGACGATGACACAATAAGCAAATGGTATAAAAACCCAGCCAAGATCAAAGGCAATATTTTTAAAAATCGGTACTAACAGTGTTGTTTCACTAGCGCTTTGCGCAGTAAAGTACAAAAAGAATGCAGCACCCAAAGCAATCACAGACTGCCAAAAATATTTAGCCTTGGCAGACAACCCTTTAGAATTACGCAACACCAGTTTTTTATAATCATCCACCCAGCCGACTGCGCCAAATAAAACAGTCACAATAACGACGACCCACATTTGTTTATTTTGCAAATCAGACCATAATAATGTACTGCCTATAATCGCAACTAATATTAAAGCCCCCCCCATTGTTGGCGTGCCTGCCTTAGATAAATGTGTTTGAGGACCATCATCACGCACACTTTGGCCGATATTGTAGCGACTTAACCAGCGAATCATTTTAGGCCCAACAATAAACGAGATAAGTAAAGCCGTTAAGGCACTACAAATTCCCCGCAGCGTTAGCGACTGAAAAGCACTGAACCCTGAATACCAGTTTTCAAGTAATTGTGATAAGTAATGCAGCATTAACTGCTTCCCCCTACAACATCATGCTTCCCATACATGACGCCATCATCTAGTAATCCGGCCACAATTTTCTCCATCTTCATAGCACGAGAACCTTTCACTAACACATTCACTTCGGATGTTGCCGCATTTAACAGCTCAGCAAGCAACAATGATGCATCTTGATAAGCCAATGCACGCTCACCAAATTGCTGGGCTGCCTCAGCACTAAGCTCACCATAAGTAAACAACCTTTTCACACCGTATTGTTTAGCCAGCTTACCCATATCCCGATGAATCTCAGCCGCAGCACTGCCTAATTCACCCATATCACCTAATACCAGCCAAGCTTCTCCAGGCATATGACCGATTACTTCTAACGCTGCTTGTAGAGATGCCGGGTTCGCATTGTATGTATCGTCTAAAATATGCATACCCTGTACACCACGACGCGGATACAAACGCCCTTTAACAGGCTGCATATGCTGCTCTAAGCCTACTTTGGCTTCTGTCAGCGTAATATCCAAATGCAAGGTTGCTGCAACTGCCGCTAACGCGTTGTAAGCATTATGAATACCCGGCAACGGTAGCTGCAATACCACTTCTGCTCCACTGGTAATCACCTGCAAAGTTTTATTTTCTGCCTGCCACCGCCCATAAACATCCGCATCTTTTTGCTGCAAAGAAAAGGTAATCCGTTTACAGTGCTGAGTCTTGCCATACCAAAACTCGGCATACTCGTCATCTGCATTAACAATGGCAATACCGTCGGCTGACAATGGTGCATAAATCTCAGCTTTCGCCGCTGCCACGCCAGCAATGCTTTTAAAGCCTTCCAGGTGCGCAGGGCCCGCATTGGTTATTAAAGCAATATTTGCTAATGCCAGATTGCTTAGATAAGCAATCTCCCCGGGATGGTTAGCACCCATCTCAATAATGGCATAATGATGTTCTTTATTGAGCCTTAACAACGTCAATGGCACACCAATATCATTATTTAAATTGCCTTGGGTAACCAAGGTATGCCCTTTGACCGACATGATTGCAGCAATCATTTCTTTAACTGTCGTTTTGCCATTACTACCGGTAATAGCCACCAGCGGAATATCAAATTGTTGCCGCCACAATCTTGCTAAACCCCCTAAAGCTTTGCGAGTATCTGCCACAATAATTTGCGTTTGTGTGACTGGCATTTGCCGTTCAACCAACAAAGCCTGCACACCCTGTTCGATAGCAGTTTCTATAAAATCGTGCGCATCAAAATTATCGCCTTTTAGCGCAATGAATAATTCGCCACCCTGCAAGCTGCGCGTATCTGTGGCAACCGTCGACAGTACACCATCCTCACCGACTAAGGTGCCATTTAACGCAGTTGCTATCTGACGGTAGGACAAACTACTCACTCAACACTCCCAAGGCGTGATTAACTACACTCTGATCACTAAAAGCAAAACGCTGATTGCCAATAATTTGATAATCTTCATGCCCTTTGCCAGCCACCAGCACAATATCAGTTGCAGCAGCGTTGCTAACAGTGTCGACAATGGCATGGTAGCGATCATGCTTCACTGTTACATTTGCCTGACTGCCAACACCGGACAAAATATCTTCCACAATCTTTACCGGACTCTCACCACGCGGGTTATCGTCAGTGAGCACTACATAATCAGCATACTGCACAGCCAGCTGCCCCATCAACGGTCGCTTACCGGCGTCTCTATCACCACCACAGCCAAATACACACCACAGTTTACCTTCACAATGGCGACGCAAGGCTTGCAAAGCTGCCGCCAAGGCCTGTGGTGTATGTGCATAATCAATAACCACCGCAGGCTGCTGATTTGCTGTTGTCATTTGCATACGCCCATCCACACTCTGCAAGGCATTGACCGCAGCAACAATTTCAGCTGTTTTAAACTTCAAACAGCGCAATACAGCAATAACAGCAAGCACATTACTCGCATTAAAATCACCTAATAAAGCAGGCGCTACTGCAAATGCCTCATTCGGCGTACGCACCTGCAAGCGCATCCCTTGCGTATGAAATGCCAGCTGTTCAGCAACCACCCAATCATCCGCCGATAACGGGTCAATACTTTGCAATGCTAAAGCATACTGACAGATTTGATAGTTGCCTTTATAACGTTGCGCCAACTCATGGCCAAACGCATCTTCAGCATTGAGCACAGCTGCCTGCAAGCCAGGCATGGCAAACAAACGTTGTTTGGCCGCTTTATAAGCCGTCAGATCCTGGTGATAATCGAGATGGTCTCGACCCAAATTCGTTAGCACAGCAATATTAAATTCAACACCATCAGCCCGGTACTGCGATAAACCATGCGAAGAGGCTTCCATAGCAACCGCCCGCGCACCTGCAGTTTGCAATTGCGCCAACAAAGACTGTAATTGCAGTGCATCCGGCGTAGTATGTGTTGCTGTATCGAGCTGCTGTAAAAAACCATTGCCTATTGTGCCAATCAAACCACAGGCATTGTGTTTGACATAAAGATGGTTCAAGCATTGTGCCACAAAGTGACTGACTGATGTTTTACCATCAGTACCCGTTACACCAACCACTTGCAAAGCATTGCTTGGACATAAATAGAACCGGCTGGCAATCACGCCCAACTGTTGACTTAAGTCAGGCAAATAAATTAGCGGCACATCATATAAGGCAGCCAAGCTTTGTAATACTTCATCAGCAGGTGATTCATGTACAACAGCAATTGCGCCCGCAGTTAAGGCTGTACGCACAAACTGCAAGCCATCGTGTTGTATGCCTTGCAAAGCCAAGAACACATCACCAGGCTCGATCTGCCGACTGTCTACACACAAACCTTGCACCGCAACATCCTGCGCCGCATTCAATTCGCAAAATCCCTGCAATAGTGTTTGCAAGCGCAACGGATTGACAATTGACTCTGCCGTCATCATATCGAGCCCTCAGCACTTTGTGCATCAAAGTCAGCGTACAAACTATCAATATCATCAGGTGGAATATTCAGCAGACGCAGCGCGTCTTCCATAATGCCTGCAAAGAGTGGTGCAGCAAGCTGACCACCATGATACT
This sequence comes from Gammaproteobacteria bacterium, assembly GCA_965230615.1. GTDB lineage: Bacteria > Pseudomonadota > Gammaproteobacteria > HTCC5015 > HTCC5015. The sequence continues at coordinate 4,295,724 of OZ246012.1, read as the reverse complement.
GACCTTTTTCAGCATCTGGATTATTAATAACAACTATCGTTACCAATGCCGGGTTAGCAGCCGGTGCCATACCCGCAAACACTGAGGTGTACTTATTCTCTGCGTAGCCACCTGAGGCCGATTTTAATGCCGTGCCTGTTTTGCCCGCCACAACAAACCCAGGTACCTGTGCACGCTTACCGGTGCCACCACCATTGACAACACTGATCAGCATTTTACGCAGCTCAGCAGCGGTTTCACTGCTCAATACCCGCACACCTGTCGGTAGCTCAGAGACCTTTTGTAGGCTCACTGGCTTGGCAATACCATCATTTGCCACGATGTTATACGCATAGGCTAACTGCAAAGCTGTCGCCGACAAGCCATAACCATAGGACATGGTCGCTTGTTCGGCTTGGCCCCACTTATCAAAGTGATGCATAAAGCCAGCTGACTCACCCGGAAAACCGCTATCAGTCGAAATACCAAAACCAAAACGTGAGTACGTATGCCAAAGGTCACTGGCAGGTAGGCTGAGCGCTAATTTAGTTGCCCCTACATTACTTGAATAATGGATAATGCCTTCCAAGTCCAAGACACCATAATTTTTGGCATCTTTAATTTTATAACTGGCAACATTAATAAACCCTGGTGCAGTATCAATTTTTTGTGTCGGTTTAACATAATCATTTTCCAATGCTGCGGCGATCGTGAATGGTTTCATTGTTGAGCCTGGCTCAAACACATCAGTCACCGCGCGATTACGAAAATATTTGCCATGCAAACCTTTACGATTATTTGGGTTAAAAGATGGTTGATTCACCATCGCCAATACTTCACCACTCTGGCTGTCGAGTATGACAACCGAGCCAGACTCCGCTTTATGTTGCTGCACCGTTTTTTTCAGCTCACGATAAGCCAAATACTGCAAACGTTTATCAATACTCAAGCTCAAATGACGGCCAGGCTTAGCCGTTTTAATATTTTCTATATTTTGTATAACATGCCCCAAACGGTCGCGCATAACACGCTTGGCACCTGGCTGACCTTCCAACCAGTGATTATATGCCAGCTCAATACCTTCCTGACCACGATCATCAATATCAGTAAACCCCAGCAGATGCGCCGTCACTTCAGCAGTAGGATAGTAACGCTTATATTCACGCTGCAGAAAAACCCCTGGTACTCGCAGCGCCAACACTTCATCTGCCAATGGCGGCGGTACGCGCCGCTTAATATAAACAAACTCACGCCCAGCGGCCTTGGCCACTTTATGTTTCAGGGCCTTTGGATCCATTTGCATTTTAGCTGCCAGTTGTGCCACAACAACCGGATCATGGGTAAACTCACCGGGATTTACACAGACCGACTGAACCGGTGTACTTATCGCAAGCGGTTCGCCATGCCGGTCAGTAATCATTCCCCTATGCGCGCTTACACTTAGCACACGTTGATGACGTGCCTCACCCTGCAAACTTAAAAAGTCACTACGTTGTATTTGCAGGTTATAAGCCCGCACTGCCAGCACAGCAAAACCCAATGCTATCAACACAAGCACGAAGTTGCGCCGATAGGCATAGGTGATACTTTTGGTTTTAGCAGCTTTCATATTTATTTCTGAATCACCACAACGTTTTCATAACCTGGTACATGCATACTTAACTTTTCGCTCGCAATACTCTCTATGCGACCATGTGTTGCCCATGTACTTTGCTCTAACTGCAACATGCCAAACTCGGTTAGCAACTGATCCTGCTTGGATTCCAGTTCCTGTAATTGCGCAAACAGCTTTCTTGCTGAATGCTTGCTATATATTAAAGTGGCTGCTGACAGTTGCACCATCAACAACAAAATTACAAACAAAGCCGTGCCTGCACGTTTTGATTTCATAACTTTTCCGCTATCCGCAATACCGCACTGCGGGCACGCGGATTGCGCTGCACTTCGGTATCACTAGGCTTGATAGCCCTACCATGCAAACGCAGTCGACGACCTTCATTCTCACCCATAACGGGCAAACCTCGGGGTAATTGCTTGCCCACTGACTGCTCACGAAAAAACCGCTTCACCAACCGGTCCTCAAGTGAATGAAAGCTAATCACCACCAAGCGCCCACCTTGCGCCAAAACATCCAAACATTGCAGCAAAACATGCTTTAATGCTTCCAGCTCTTGGTTAATAAATATGCGTATCGCTTGAAAGCTACGCGTCGCCGGATGCTTGTGCTTATCGACCTTGGGGCAAGCCTCTTTGATCAACAAAGCTAATTGCGTGGTGGAAGTAATAGCCACTTTGTCTCGCTCAGCAACAATATGTTTAGCAATACGCCTTGAAAATCGCTCTTCTCCATACTGCCATAGCACGTCCGCTATTTCGGCTGCCTCCGCTTTGGCAAGCCACTCTTGCGCCGATAAGCCCTGACTGTTATCCATGCGCATATCCAAAGGCCCATCATGCATAAAACTAAAGCCACGCCCCGGGTCATCGAGTTGTGGCGAAGAAACCCCAAGATCTAACAAAATACCTTGGACATTACCCATAATGTCCCAGCCCTGACTAAACTCTGCTAATTTTTCAAATGAGCCATGCGCTATCGCGAAACGCGACTCGTCAGCATACTGCTGCTGCGCCGAAGCAATCGCCGCAAGATCACGGTCAATCGCATACAAACGCCCCGCTGCATTTAGCTGCGCTAAAATCGCCTTGGAGTGGCCGCCCCGACCAAATGTACCATCGATATAGTTGCCATTTGCCTCTATATCCAATCCGTGCAGTACTGGCTCCAGCATGACAGGTTGATGTTCCAAAAAAACCACCTTCGTTCTTTTATAACGATAATGAATCCAACTCGGCTGGCAGGGCATCAGTGTCTGTCACTGCTTCTTCCAACCAGGCCTCACGACAGCTTGTCCAAGCCTCTTCTCCCCAAAGTTCTAGTTTCTTGCCTTGACCAATCATGACAATACGCTTTTGCATACGCGCGTATTCTCTTAAAGTCGCAGGCAACAAAATACGGCCATTCGCATCCATTTGCATATCTTCTGCATGGCCAACCAATAATCGTTGTACTTTCCTTGAAGCTGGATTAAAGCTTGATAAGGCATCAATCTTGGCTTGAATCAGCTCCCACTCGGGTAGCGGGTATAACAATAAGCACGGCTCTGCGGCCGAGTTTGTAGGGTCAATGGTGATGACCATATTGCTGTCACAGGCTTCTTGCAGGCGCTCACGATAACGGGCCGGCATAGCAATGCGGCCCTTGGCATCTACATTAATCTGGTTAATGCCTCTAAACAAACGTGATTACCCTAGTCGTCAACGCAATAAAAATTCACAAAATCCCACAATTTCCCACTTTTTCCCACATAATGACACTATAGAAAGCAAATCGTGCTTTTGCAAGTAAAAATAGCGTGACGAAATACTCTTTTTTGCTTTAAAGACAAACACTTAGCGCTGCCCCAAGCGATAAAGAAGGCATTTAATTTATTGGACTCAAGAAGTTAAAACTAAAAGCTAGAAATTACATGAAGAAAACAGGAAATGTAAAAAGGAAGCCAGTCTGTAAGCCGGGTTCTGTCGAGGACAATCATTCATCTGGGACGCATGTCGCCATGCACCTCAAGCAACCTACCCGAAAGCAGCGCGGGTCACGCCGATGCTTTCCTATTTGGTCTTGCTCCAAGTGGGGTTTACCCTGCCGCTGATGTTACCATCAGCGCGGTGCGCTCTTACCGCACCATTTCACCCTTACCAAGTTGATTTGGTATCAAATAACTTGGCGGTATATTTTCTGCGGCACTTTCCATAGGCTTACGCCCTCCAGGTGTTACCTGGCACTCTACCCTGCGGAGCCCGGACTTTCCTCCCTGCCACCAACAAGGATGACAGCGCGATTGCCCAACCAGCTTCCGGGGAACAATGTACGCGATTGCTCCACAATAGTACATGCACTTGTGCTGAATTTTGGTTTATTTCTCGGCGGTAATATAGATCACCCAACCTGGGTCAGCATCCAGCGTCTCTGTTGGGAAGTATTCATCGGTCTCCTCATCGGTTTCCTCATCCCAGGCTTGCGAGAATACTGTCAGCCGTTTGAAACCAGCCTCGGCCAACAGCTCACGAATTTCGGGCAGTGACCATAAGCGCCACTCATAGGTAAAGGCCGGACGCAACTCAGAGCCATCCGGAAAAGAAAAATGAATATGTGTCGTTAAGTCGCCGGTGATTGCATTGTAACTGGCTTGATCCCAGATATACGTAAAGTCTTCATGATCTGTCTCTTCTTCCAACTCTTCATAAGCCTGATAACCGCCGAAGCAATCCAGGAAAAATACCCCATCATCGGCTAATGCCTGGTAGGCCCGCTTAAAATAGCCACCGAGCACCTCACGTGTTTTAAAACACCAGTAGCTAAAGTTCATCGCCAACAACACATCCACCTGTTGCGTGTCTACCTCGAGCACATTCTGGTTAAGCAGCGCAATACGGGCCTCTTGCTTTGAGGTTAACTCAGCAACATGATGCTCGCGCCCCCAGGCCAGCACATCCGCATCCAAATCGACACCAATGGCCGTATTATCTTCATGCTCTTTAACCCAACGACAAGCAGCTTGGGCCGTACCACAAAAATCTTCCCGCAAAGAGCGAGCTTCACGCCCTCTGATCATTTTGAAGGTATTACTGACAAACTCAACTTCAAAATCGACATTTTGCACAGAAGCCTCGTAAAGCATATGCAAATCGGCCTGCTCGGCCATGCTTGGGCCACCTTTTTCTTTCAACAGACGTTGTTGCTTCTTTTGTTTCTTTTGCTTGCGTCCCATTAATACACCTTTGGTTATTTGTTTAGATTAAACGCTCAAGCCGCATCGTTCAAATCGGTTACTTGTGCCAAGGCAGTCGCTAATACTTCGACACCGGCACCTGCCTGATAAGCATGCTCACTGATGTAACGCCGCCAACGTGCTGCTCCTGGAATGCCTTGAAACAGACCTAGCATATGCCGTGACATATGCTTTAAATACACGCCCTGATCCAACTGCTGCTGCACATACTGCATATAGGTCTGCACAATTTCAGCACGCCTGGGCAAGGCGGCAGGCTCTACAGCAAATACTTTACTACGCACATCCTGTAAAGCAAATGGATTTTGATAAGCTTCGCGCCCAACCATAACACCATCGACATGGTCTAATTGTGACAATAGTTGTGAGGAGGTTTTAATTCCGCCGTTGATCACGACCGTTAAATGCGGTAGTTCCTGCTTTAAGCGATAAACACTGGCATACTGCAAAGGGGGTATCTCTCGATTTTCTTTGGGGCTAAGTCCTTGCAACCAGGCTTTGCGAGCATGCACAATAAACGTATTGCAACCCGCCTGAGCCACAGTGGTCACAAAGTTGTACAAGTAGTCGTAATCGTCACAATCATCAATACCAATGCGCGTTTTAACGGTCACAGGAATAGTCACAGCCTCACGCATGGCAGCCACGCAAGCAGCCACTGTATCAGGCTGCGCCATTAGGCAGGCTCCAAAAGCACCAGACTGCACCCGATCACTTGGGCAACCCACATTAATATTCACCTCATCATAGCCCCATTGTTCAGCCAGCTGAGCGCAATCGGCCATTGCCTGCGGTTCATTTCCTCCTAACTGTAACGCCAAGGGATGCTCTTCAGCCGAATACTGCAAAAAGCGGGCTTTATCACCGTACAGTAAAGCACCTGTGGTGACCATTTCGGTGTAGAGCAAGGCTTCAGGAAATATCAAGCGCAATAAATAGCGGCAATGCCGGTCTGTCCAATCCATCATTGGCGCAATAGAAAAGCGGCGATCAAGTATAGCGGGTGTAGGATTCAAAGTAGCGTCGGAATATTAGTGTTCAAATAGTGGCAGAGCACGCTGCCACACAACATCCATCAAGTAAAACCAGATTATAGTGAAAAAAACCCGCTGCACAAAGCACTCAGCAAAGCTAATCAGGCTCTCCAGCCTAACGATAGCGCTCACATAAGATACGCGCTACTCGGGAATTGCAATTCGTAGTAAACTGTCACCAGCAATACTAGTGCAATAAAGCCTCTTAGCCGCCTTTAGGGAGCCCCCTTATGACAAAAGCGATATGGAATAACGTTGTGTTAGCCGACAGCGACCACTGCAAGATCGTGGAAGGTAATGCTTATTTTCCACCTGATAGCATTAACCAGACCTATTTCAGAAGTAGTGACAAGCGCAGCACCTGCTTTTGGAAAGGCGTAGCCCATTATTATGATATTATAGTGGCAGGTGAAACCAACCGTGATGCAGCCTGGTTTTACCCGGAAACTTCAGAAGATGCAGTCCATATTAAAAACCATATCGCCTTCTGGAAGGGTGTTAAAATAGAAGGTTGAGTGATTAATCCACTATGTCCCCTGAACGTTATCAACGACTACAGCAGTGCTTACGCAAAAGACAGCTCGACTTAACCGTGGTGATGGAGAACGTCCATAAATCGCATAACTTTGCTGCTATTGTGCGTAGCTGTGATGCGGTCGGTGTGCATACTGTGCATGCAGTCACAGACACTGGCGATATCGGCTATCATCACCAAACTTCAGCTGGCGCTAATAAGTGGGTACGTGTCGCGAGTACTGATAATATACAGCGCCCGTTACGAGAACTTAGACAACAGGGCTTCCAGCTACTCGCAGCCCATGTGCGCACTGAAAGCATTGACTTTCGCGAGGTCGACTATACCCAGCCAACAGCCATTATTATGGGCTCAGAGCTCTATGGCATCAGTGAATATACAGAAAGCGAAGTAGATCAATGCATCATGATTCCGATGCAGGGCATGGTGGAATCATTTAATGTCAGCGTTGCAACAGCGCTGATCTTATATGAAGCGCAACGACAACGTGAACAAAGCGGCCACTATCTTAAAGCACAGCTGCAAGGCCAAGCTTATGCAGACACACTGTTCGAGTGGTGTTACCCGGATATTGCTGAACAGTATCAAAAACAAGGTAAGCCCTACCCCAAACTGGATGAAGACGGGTATTTGCTGCCAATATCACATTGCTAAGCACAAATACATACGCACTAACTTACCCTAAGATACACGCAAAAGTTTAAGCAATGCATTAACTTGTCACCGCAACTTAAAACAATCAACTTGGATGACAACAACATAGCGCTCTCTACCTTCAAGTGTTATAGCAGCTTGCCACTTGCGCCTGCACAAGCACCCAGCCAAAGAAAATATTTAAGCGTTTTTTTGACGTTTGGATAAAATCACAGTTATTGAAAAATACGTTTCATAGTTGCATGCAACTGTATGCATGAATTTATTCGGAGGTTCAAGTTCAGGTAGCTAACATACCGGCCTTATTCGTACCTGTTATTTTAAAATAGCGAATATGTTAGAAACTGCGCAAATGTGTCAGCAACCGCCAACGCTTAGGCGAAAACAACTCGATACACTGATAAAAAAAACAGTAAACATCAACCCTAATAACAAAGGCCGATAAGCACAACTGATAATAATTACAATACAAGCAGCAGCATGATGATACACAATATAGATTATTTCACGATATAAGAGTTATACCACTATCTGCAAATCATGTTTAAATATTGATGTGATTTAAAATACACATAGAAGACATAAATGAATTGCATACTTGTCCACATTTGCCTATATATATAATTGACATCCATGAGGAAAAAGCGCTATTAGGACTTATGGAAAAAAAGCTCTTGCATATAGAAGGACCTACCTCTCTCCACTACGGTGGACTACGTTGTAACGCCTCATTTTTTCATTCATTAGCACTACAACATATAAAAATTACGACAAGCAAAAAAACTATGCACTTTTCTACGGCACGTTCTATGTAGCGCTATCCACATGCCTCATTCAGTAAAACCAACTCACGCATTAAAATTCTGTTGCCTAATAAAGCCGGTATCAGATAATCTATGCTACAGAGAAAATAATAAAAACATAACCCCTAAAAACTTTATTAACCTTAACCTTGTCGACTAATCTGGCCGCAAAAGGAGATTGGCATGAATACACATTCAAATCTTAAGGCTTTTCATTCAAATACAAATTCTAACTACACTCAACTTTCCGTATCTTACGACTATAAAAATCAAATAGAATGGTGCTACCTGTCACCCTCCCCTATACCCTGTTTCAACACCACTTTAGTTAAAGAGCTGAACCAACATTATCAGCTTTTACATGAGAACAATAACGTAACGCGCACTCATAAAATCAACTATGAAATCATGGCCTCCACCACACCAGGTGTTTTTAACTTAGGTGGCGACTTGGAATTTTTTAGAAGCTTGATTATGACTAAAGATCGAACAACACTTGCAAAATATGCACAAAAATGTGTCGATACTATGTATGCCATTGCAACACTGCACAAAAAAGGCACTACGCAAATTGCACTTGTTCAGGGCGACGCACTTGGCGGTGGCTTCGAAACAGCACTAGCGGCTGATATCATCATCGCTGAAAAGCAAGCAAAGTTCGGCTTTCCAGATGTGCTATTTAACTCTTTTCCTGGGATTGGCGCCTATACATTCCTGACGCGCAAAGTTGGCATGCAAAAAACAGAAGAGATTTTATTAAGCGGCAAACTTTATTCTGCTGAAGAGCTTTTTGATCTTGGCATTATTGATGTTCTTGCAGAAAATGACGAAGGCGATACTGAAGTTTATAAATACATCAAAAAAGCTGAGCGTTCTAGCAATGCTATCAAAGGCGTGCAAAAAGTCAGAGACATACATCACCCAATTGAGTTAAGTCAATTGAGAGAAGTTGCAGATGTTTGGGTTGATACTGTCTTACAATTAAGCAAGCGTGATATCAGAATGATGGAGCGCTTGATAAGCAAGCAAAATACGAAATCTAGTATTGCGGCTTAAACCAAACTTTATACCCGGTTATGGCCACAGCCATAGCCGGGTAAAATATAAAACCAAGCCCCGATCAAACTTGATGCTTGATAGCACGTTTTACCGCAAAGTGTTCACGTAACTTAACACAACCTTCCTGGAAAGCTTTATCAATATCATCGATCAACTGTTGTTGCTGCTGATCAAAAAACTCATATGGCTTAAGCGCTTCTGCCAAACGACAAAACCGGACAACACCAATACAACCTAAATCACCAGAACTACCTTTTAGCGAATGAATCGAATCCTGGAAACCAGGATAGTCATTATCATCAGCGGCACTTCGGACCTCAGCAACTAAACGCTTCCCTTCGGTAGCAAAGGTGTCCAGCAAACTTTGAATAAACTCATAATCTGTTCCCAAAGTAATCAGTTCATCAATTGAAGTGCCATCAAAAACCTCGTTACCAACTTCAACTGTCATTGCCTGATTATTCTCGTCATCATGCAGAATACGATGCTCTTCTTCTTCCTGCTTCTTCGCTAATTGGGCAATACTCTCCAGCAGCTTACGTGCATTCAAAGGCTTAGTAATATACATATCAGCGCCTGCCTCTTTGCAAGCATTTTTAGTTTCAGTGGTCGCATCTGCTGTTAACACAATAATTGGCATCACTAAACTGGTGTCCATAAAGCGCATCATTTTAACAACATCCAAACCACTGACTTTCGGCATATTGATATCGATAATCAGCATATCAAACAGGTTTTTCTCCAAAACATCTAGCGCCTGCTCACCGTCACTCACTAAGTGCACAGAGTGACCGGCTTTCTCTAAAATTTGCTTTACGACCATTTGGTTGGTGACATTATCTTCGGCAACCAGCAAATCCAGCTTACGTGAATTTTTCAGCTGATAGTAATCTGACAGAGACACAACATTATCAGAAGCTCCATAATCGACTAAAGCTGCATGCATTGCGTTGTAGAGCAGCGCTTTATCTAATGGTTTGCTCAAGACCACATCAAAGCCTTGCTCCAGCAAACTGTCTTTTGCCTCTACACTATAATCATCAATGAGTAACACAAGAGAGACTTGCGCACCTAAATCGGTTTTTTCGATCACTTTAGCGATCCGAGCAGGCTCTACATTTAGCATTAATTCATCAATAATGATTACCAATAATTCACTAGTCTTATGCGTCGTCGCTTCAATGAGCAGTTCTGAAATATCCTGCACAAATATTGATCTGAGCCCCCACTCCTGCATATACATAGGCAACTCAGCATCAGCAGTACTGGATGCCAACGATATTACCTGTAGGTTTTCAATAACACTGCTTTCATACTCAGCATTATCAATTGATATGTAACCAAAGGGAATTGTCACCCAAAAAGAAGAGCCTACGCCTGGCTCACTGGCAAAGCTTATATCACCATGCATTAGCTCCACTAATTGCTTGGATATAGACATACCCAAACCAGTGCCACCGTATTTCCGGGTAATGGTGCTATCGGCTTGCACAAACGGCTCAAAAATCGCTGCATGCCTATCTTTAGAGATGCCAATACCAGTATCTCTTACTTCGAATCTTATGTTTGCTTTTTCTGAAAGTTCACCGAGCAATTCTACCTTAATACTAACCTGCCCATGTTCGGTAAACTTTAATGCATTCCCAAGCAGATTAATTAAAATTTGCTTCAAGTGTACTTCATCACCGATAAGCTGGAATGGCACTTCTGGTGAAGCAGCCAATTTAAAATCCAAGCCTTTTGCCTCAGCCTGACTCTTAAAAACCATACTGATTTGCTTGAGCATCTCATGTAGATCAAAAGTCTTTTTATCGAGGATAATCTTACCGGCCTCAATTTTGGATATATCCAAAATACTTTCAATCATGCCGAGTAATAAGTGAGCTGATGACTGAATATTATTCGCCAAGCCTCGCTGCTCTGCGTTAATTTTAGTATCGATCAATAAGTCACTCATGCCTATGACGCCATTGAGCGGTGTTCGAAGCTCATGACTCATATTGGCAAGAAATTGTGTTTTTGCCATATTAGCTTCGGTTGCAGACTCAATCGCAGCATTCAAGCGCTTTACTAACAAAGCAACATAAGGCGACAGCACGAGTATCAGAGACAAGATACTGTAACTGAGCACTTTATGCGTTCCCCAAAAGTCATTTAGGGCAATCACAGATAAAAAGCTAACAACACTTAACATCATTGAGAAATAAAGATAGTTAACGCCATAGCGCAAACCATTGGCCATTGGTACAGATAGATAAATAATGAGCAGCGGCGCACCGGCTTCACCACTCCATATTAATACAGAGCTAACAGACCCTAAATCAATCAAGATACCGAGCACCCGGCGACTCACTGATTTTTGCTTCACCAATAAAGCTGCCGCAAATATGATAATCGATAGCACTGTTGCTACTCCCAGCGCCACCATAGATTTACCATGCAGCGCCTTCATAGCAGGTTCGGCATCAACCCAGATTGAAACAAAATAAACAAACGCCAGCGATGCTACCAATACCCGGATAACAGCTTGCTCATGCTCTGTATCACCACCAGTATTTAGCTGGCTCTTCGACATTGAATAGCCAATAACCGTGACGAGTAACAGCACCACAAAGATCGCGAGGAACAAGCCTGAATATTCACGCCAAAATACAGCTATGGATAGAACTGCCATCATGCTAAACATGCCAGTAATACCTGACACAATGAAATAGCGAGTGCCGTAGCGCAAACCATTAGCAATGGCTGTCCAGGGAAATATAAACAAGGCAGGCAGTGCTAATTTGCCCCCCACACAGAGCACAAAGCTCAGTGCAAAATAATCAGCAACAATGCCGACAACCCGCCTTACCAGTGCTTTTTCCGGCCATTTTATAGACCAGATAATCATGCCAAACGCAAATAATAAAAAGCAAAAGACAAAGCCAGTCATTAACACTAGCATTTCTCTGCTGGCGGAGGCATAGAGATATAAAAACAGGAAGTAAATACAAAAACCAGCAGTAATGATGATGCGCAGCAAGGCCTGATCGTAGTCACCTTTTAAACCAAAGCGACCACTGCGAAATAGATCAAACCCTTCCCTAAGGCCTTGTTTCCAAGACTTGTCTGTATCGTCTGTTGTATTCATCGCACTATCATATCCTTGTATAGCGAGGCGGTATAAAAATCACTCGCTATGCCATCACAAGGCCGCAACACCCAATACCATCATACTTATGTCCTCAATTTGCGTCAGCTCTTTTTTTGTCTCGGCTAACTTAGTACTTGCTTAATCTTTTCCGCTTCATCGATCCTTTCAATAAAGGCCGCTACACATACCGGATCAAAGTGGCTACCCGTATTTTCCTGCAAATAAGCCACGGCATCGACTATCGACCAAGGGTCTTTATAAGGCCGAGCCGATGTCAACGCATCAAACACATCAGCAACCGCAACAATTCTCGCAATAACCGGTATCTGCTCACCTTGTAAACCCGCCGGGTATCCAGTACCGTCATATTTTTCATGGTGATTCAATGCGACAATAGCACCTAATTGCATATATTGCGAAGAGCTACCTTTTAAGATCTCGTAACCTATATGGACATGCTCACGCATAATCTTGATTTCGCCCTCAGACAACTTGCCAGGCTTGAGTAATATGTCGTCTGGAATACCGATCTTGCCAATATCATGCATGGGAGCTGCCAACTCAATTTCTTCACAAGCCGCTGGCGTTAACCCTAGGCCCTCAGCAATAAGACGGGCATATTTTGCCATGCGTAACACATGACTTGCGGTGATCTCGTCACGATAGCCACCCGCCCTGGCCAAGCGCAATAGTAACTCATGTTCCAAACTACGCACTTGCTGGGCTGCGTTCAAGGCTTTCTGTTCAAGCCAGCCGAGTTGTGTTTTGGTTGAACGCTGTTGTTTGCGTTGGCTTAGTAGATTCTGACAACGGACTTTACACTCATATTTATCCAGAGGTCGAACCAGAAAGTCATTGACGCCCGCCTCTAATGCTTTGTAGCGAACATGTCTATCTTCACAAACCGTCACCATGACCACTGGCACATCCCGGCATTCGGTCAGTTGCCGAATACGCTTGGTAAATTGAATACCATCCATCTGCGGCATCTTATAGTCTGTGATAATTAAATCAGGGATCGTCGCCTGCATATACTGCAGCGCATCTTCCGGGTTCTGATGGCTATGGACACTAAGCGGTTCATCTAAGCTGTGCAACAGCTCAGTCATAATGCGCCGCCCAATCAACTGATCATCCACAATCAGCACATTGATTTTGCTAGTGGCGCTTTCAGTGACACTGTTACCATCACCCGCTTGCTCTGGTTCTTGGCTAGGAGGGTTAACGGCTGCGAAATCGGCTGCGACAGCTTCGTTTTGTTGTTTCACGTTCTTTGGCACCAAATCAAACACAATATCTCCCTCTATGTGTTAATGATCTGCGTCAATGGCGAGCTTTTATTCAATTTTCGTTATTATTTTTTAGAATATCTCGTATTTGATGCATTTTAATAGAATTTCTACTTACTTTCTGAGATTAACCCTAATATACGGTGAATTCCGAGGCAGGTCTAGTAAACCTGTCCCAAATTAACCCTGTACAGTGACAGTGATACGCCGCTGATGTGCCGCTAACTTGTGCTCCCATAAAAAAACGCCTTGCCATGTACCTAAACCTGCTCCACCGTTACTGACCGGAATCGTCAATCCGGAATGGGTAAACATACTTCGAATATGTGCTGGCATATCATCAGGCCCTTCCGCAGTATGAATAAACAAGCTATCACCATCAGGACACCACCGTGCTGCAAAGGCTTCTAAATCATCACGTACACTGGGGTCGGCGTTTTCACAGATAATGAGTGAAGCACTGGTATGGTGAACAAACACATGACACAAACCTGTAGTGACACCACTGTCGCCTATAACCCGCTCAATATCCCGAGTAATCTCATAAGTACCACGGCCGCGTGAATTTACCGTTAAACAATCCTGATACATAATGAATTAGAAGCCTCCGCCCATACCTGGCGGAAAGCGCCCCTGCATACCGCGCAACATATTTTTGACACCACCTTTAGAAATCTTCTTCATCATCTTACTCATTTGCTTATGCTGCTTGAGCAGGCGATTAACATCCTGAATCTGTGTGCCCGAACCATTTGCAATACGGCGCTTGCGAGAACCATTAATGACATCAGGCTTACGCCGCTCTTGTGGTGTCATGGAGTTGATAATCGCAACCAGCCGCTTAGTTTGTTTATCATCGACTTGCTGCATGGCACCGGGTGGCATACCAGGCATGCCAGGCAACTTATCCATCAGGCTAGACAGCCCGCCCATTTGCTCCATCGACAATAGCTGATCACGCATATCAGCCAAATCAAATGCTTTGCCTTTTTGGACTTTCTTGGCCAGCTTCTCTGCCTTGCTGGTATCAACCTTGCGTTGCGCTTCTTCAACCAAGCTAAGCACATCACCCATACCTAAAATTCTGGAAGCCGCTCGATCTGGATGAAAGGGTTCCAAACCATCGGTTTTTTCACCAGTACCGATAAACTTAATGGGCTTACCCGTAATTTGTCGTATCGAAAGCGCCGCACCACCACGTGCATCGCCATCAGTTTTAGTCAGTACGACGCCCGTCAGTGGTAGCGCCTCATCAAACGCTTTAGAGGTATTAGCCGCATCTTGACCTGTCATACTATCTACAACGAAAAGCGTTTCAATAGGTTTGACTTCCTTATGCAAACCACGAATTTCATCCATCATTTCATCATCGACATGCAAACGGCCTGCAGTATCGAGAATCAAAACATCGATAAAAGCTTTACTCGCCTGTGCAACGGCAGCTTTAGCTATTTTAATGGGTTTATCGCTACTCTTACTGGGAAAGAACTCAACTTCAATATCAGCTGCCAGGCGCTGTAGCTGCTCAATAGCCGCTGGGCGATAAACATCACAACTGGCCACCATAACTTTCTTATTTTCTCGCTCTTTCAATAAACGCGCTAGCTTGGCTGCTGTTGTAGTTTTACCTGCACCTTGCAAGCCCGCCATTAAGATAACCGCTGGCGGTTGAGTATTAAAATTTAACGGTGCCAGGGCTTCCCCCATCACTTGCGTCAGCTCGTCGTTCACAATTTTAATAAACGCCTGGCCAGGACTAATGCTCTTGCTTACCTCAGCACCCAGCGCTCTTTCCTTCACCTGACTAATAAAGCGCTTAACCACAGGTAATGCGACATCAGCCTCCAGCAAGGCCTTACGCACGTCACGTACGGCATCCTCAATATTGCTCTCAGTCAGGCGCCCCCGCCCACTGACTGAGCGCATAACACCACTGAACCGTTCACTTAAACTGTCAAACATATAACAAACCCTTATACAGAATTAGAGATAAAAGCCGCTTTGGCAATAGCAAGGCTGGAGGAGGATTCTAAAGACTCAATGAGAAAAATTAAAGTATGAGAATTGTCAGGTAAGGCCAAGTTGATATTTTCGAACCTTATATTAGGAGATAGGCCTTTATCAGATAGTAAAAACCTCACCACCTCTGAGCTGTAAAAGGTCTTTATGCGGCATCGCTGCGCGACATTCAGCCATAATCAGCTCTTCATAACCCGGTTTTAAGTGTGTTATGGCAATTCTTATATCATGTTGTAGTTTTTTGATATCTTCGGCCAGATATTTAGGGCAATAGTGTTTAGCCAAATCACTCAAAGCCTGCTCCTCATCGGCAAAAGCGCACTCTACAATCAATAGCTGCAAGTCATCGAGCTTATTCAGCGCCTGCCATAATGTATCGTTACTGGAAGTATCCCCGGTAAACGCTATCGAACCGCTTTGGCCGCTTACACTATAACCTGCTGCAGGCACTGTATGACTCACTTCAACCATTTGAATTTGTCGCCCAGCAATCGCCAATTGCTCACCATATTGCATCGGCTGATAGATCATACAGGGCTTTTCAGGGTTGGGTAATGCGCCAAAATCAGGCCAGACCTGCCAATTAAAAATGTGTTGTTTGAGTATTTCTATCGTTTCTGGCAATGCATGAACGGTTAATGGCGAGTCATATACCCCAAATAAGGTATCCACAATCATCGGTAAACCCGCGATATGGTCAAGATGAGAGTGCGTTAGAAAGACATGCCGAATCTTGCGTAATGCCTCTAGGGGCAGTTCACCTACGCCAGTACCTGCATCAAGCAGTACATCCTCATCGACTAACAGGCTGGTAGTGTGCATTCCGGCACCGATGCCACCGCTACAACCTAAAACTCGTAACTCCATAATTTGAGACTATGACCTTTTCCAGGTTGTTATTACTTTTATTGATGCTAACATGACCTACGGGTAACCCCTAGGTATTATTGGTCTTTTTTCATATATTATGCGGCGCTGATCACAAAAACCTGAACCTTATTCATAAGGCGATCAACTAAATTCACAAGGCAAGCTCATATCACTAATGATAAGCATCGCAACTACTAGTATAGTTATACACCAAAATTACTCATTATTGGCTTTTATTTGTTCAAGGCGCCTTAATTTCAAATGACGAATATTCTTCTTGGCATTGCAGCAACAACTTTTTACTTGCTAACCGTTTTATTATTGGCTTTACGTTTTAACCGTCCACAAGAAGCAACACATACAGCCACGACTGATAACGTTGCTATTCAATTATTTCCGGCTTTTGTGGGTTTAGCACTGCATGCGCTGTTGTTAAGCAAACTTATCATGAGTCTGCATGGCTTAAATCTAGGGTTTTTTAATAGCCTGACTTTATTTGCCTGGCTAATGGTTGTGGTGAGTATTTTTATCACACTCAATAGCGGCTTACGCCACCTGACAATTATCATGCTGCCACTGAGCGCTGTATCGATTTGCCTAGTGCTGATCTTTCCATCATCAGCAAAACAACTTGCTCACCTCTCGGCAACATTGCAAGTCCATATTATGGTTTCTGTGTTTGCTTATTGCCTAATTAGCATTGCAGCGCTGATTGCATTATTACTGGCATTCCAGGATTACCAATTACATCATCACCAGCAAAGCCCGCTGATCAAACTCTTACCACCCATGCAAAGTAATGAAAGCCTGCTGTTCAAAACCATTACTGCTGGTTTTGTCTTATTAACACTGTCTTTGCTCAGTGGCTTCTTGTTCACCGAAGACTGGTTTAATCACAAAATCCTGTTCGCCTGTATATCCTGGCTGGTCTTTTTAGGCCTACTGCTCGGCCGCCACCTGGCTGGCTGGCGGGGGGCCACGGCCACACGCTGGACACTAGGCGGCTGCGGTGCCTTGATTATTGCGTTTTTTGGTAGCAAACTGGTACTGGAACTCTTGCTTTAGCCGCCCAGAGGCATTCAATCTGCCGCCGTATTCGGCTAAAATGGTCGGCCCGACATAAAGTAAGGACTCAAAAAGCTTGGACACTATTCCGCTAGGCGTGTTAATCGCCCTGCTAGCTGGACTTATTCTACTCTCAGCCTTTTTCTCAGGATCAGAAACAGCCCTTATGTCGATTAACCGCTATCGTTTGCGCCATAAGGTGCGAGCGGGCCATCGTGGTGCAATTCTGGCTAACCGGCTACTGGAGCGGCCGGACCGCCTGATCAGCATGATCTTGCTGGGCAACAACTTCGTGAATGTTTCGGCATCAGTACTGGCCCCGATTATTGCCTTTCGCTTTTATCCGCATGAGACATTCTTATCATTATTACTGGTGACGATTGTTCTTACCCTTATCTTCCTGGTCTTTGCTGAGATTACGCCAAAAACACTGGCCGCCCTGAATCCGGAGCTTATTGCCTTCCCTGCCGCCTATATCTATACGGGTATGCAGAAGTTTGTTTACCCCATTGTTGTTGGTGTCAATTACATCACTAACGGTATTTTAAAACTGGCTGGCGTATCGGCTGAAAAAGCCCAACAGATAAACCTGAGTCAAGAAGAGCTCTCGACGGTTGTCGAAGAAGCTGGCGGCATGATTCCGAAGCGCCACCAAAATATGCTGCTCAATATATTGCAATTGGAAAAAGCCACGATCGAAGACATCATGGTGCCACGCAATGAGGTGGCTGGCATCGACTTAGATGACGACTGGGATGAGATTGTGCAACAGCTCAATCATACAGCTCATACACGCTTACCCATTTACGAAGAAAGTATCGACAATATTGTCGGTATTTTGCATGTCAAACGCATTATGCGTCTTATGGCTGAGGATAACTTTGATAAAGATACTTTGCGCAGCGCTATTATCGAAGCCTATTTTATTCCAGAAGGCACACCACTGACTAAACAGTTATTAAACTTTCAACACAATAAACGCCGCTTGGCACTGGTCGTTGATGAATATGGTGATTTGCTCGGTCTGGTAACATTAGAAGATATCCTGGAAGAAATTGTCGGCGAGTTCACCACAGATACAGCAGCGAGTACGAAAGATATCTACCCACAGGAAGATGGCAGCTTTTTAGTGGATGGTGGCGTACATGTACGCGACCTTAACAAAGCCCTGCAATGGTCATTGCCTACCGATGGCCCTAAAACTTTAAACGGAATGATTCTGGAGCATATGGAAATGATTCCAGAACCTGGTACCAGTTTACTCTTGCATGACCACCCAGTGGAAATTATTAAAACATTGAATAACACAGTCAAGATGGTGCGCGTAGCGCCTTTCAAAGAAGCGGCCAATGCCAACCCTAGTCACGCATCGTCTGCAGCTTGATAAGCGATCAACATAAATATTCACCATAATAATTACCAAACAAGCTATGGCCAAAGCAAAAAAACAATACAGTTGTACTGAGTGTGGCGCGATTACCTTAAAGTGGGCAGGTCAATGCAGCGACTGTGGTGCTTGGAACAGTTTGCAGGAAGTGGTCAATATCAAAAGCGACAAGCAACGCTTTCAAGGCCTAGTGGATGCTGCAGAGATCACCAAACTCAGCGAGATTGAAGTCACTGAGAAAGCTCGCACAGCGACACAAATTGGTGAGTTCGACCGGGTATTGGGCGGTGGCTTAGTGCATGGCTCAGTCAGCCTGATTGGGGGGGATCCCGGTATTGGTAAATCCACCCTGCTATTACAGATGCTCGCGCAACTCAGCCCGCAAATGCCCTGCCTGTATGTGACAGGTGAAGAGTCTCTGCAACAAGTTTCCCTTCGAGCCAGTCGTTTAGGGTTGGAAACACCTGACTTACAACTACTCGCTGAAACCTGCGTTGAGACCATTATCAATACCTCAATCAGCGTCAAGCCGCAGGTGATCGTCATTGATTCTATTCAAACAATGTTTACTGAGCTGCTCAGTTCCGCCCCTGGCTCAGTCGCGCAGGTACGTGAATCAGCAGCACAACTTGTGCGTTATGCCAAAAAAACCGGCACAGCACTGCTGATTGTCGGCCATGTTACCAAAGAAGGCACTTTGGCTGGCCCCCGCGTGCTCGAGCATATGGTTGATACCGTATTATATTTTGAAGGCGATGCCAGCGATCGCTATCGGGTTGTGCGTGCGGTGAAAAACCGCTTTGGTGCTGTCAATGAGCTGGGGGTCTTTGCAATGACCGAATCCGGCCTTAAAGCCGTCAACAACCCTTCGGCTATTTTCCTGTCGCGGCACGAACAGGCCGTCTCTGGCAGTGTTGTCATGGTGACACGCGAGGGCACCCGGCCCTTATTGGTTGAAGTCCAGGCACTGGTCGATGAGAGCCATTTAAGCAATCCACGCCGAGTGACTTTAGGTATGGAGCAAAACCGGCTGGCCATGCTATTGGCGGTATTGCATCGACATGGCGGCATTCCACTGTATGACCAAGATGTTTTTGTGAATATCGTTGGCGGGGTACGCGTCACCGAGACAGCCGCCGATTTGGCGGTATTGATGGCCGCTTTATCGAGCTTTCGTGACCGGCCGCTGGAGCAAGATATCATTGCTTTTGGCGAGGTGGGCCTGGCGGGTGAAATCCGACCGGTACCCAATGGTCAGGAGCGTTTGATGGAAGCGGCTAAACACGGCTTTAAAAAAGCGATTATTCCACAGGCGAATATGGGTAAAAATATGCATATTGAGGGGCTAGAAGTGATCGCAGTGCATAGAATCAGCGAAATATTGCAATTGTATTAAATTCAGAATTGACCCCGTGGCAGTAGCCGAGTAAGTTACGCCCCTCACGCGCTTGCCTATTTGTGACAGGCTGTCAAAATAGTGCACGCCACAGGCTGATGTCAATTCAACTTATATAATGGGAAGATCACAACACATAATGGCCAAGCCCAGCAGTGAAAAATTTGAAAAAAACCTACAAGCCCTGGAAGACCTTGTAGAAAAGCTTGAGCAAGGCGATCTACCGCTGGAAGATGCTCTAAAAGCTTTTGAACAAGGTATTAAACTGGCACGCAGCTGCCAGGGTGCGCTACAGAAAGCCGAGCAAAAAATACAAATTTTGACTGACAAAGAAGCCGCGGCCGATGCCAGCGCGTTTAGCCCGGAAGATGAGTAACTTATTTAATGCCTGAGATCAGCATGCCTGCAACAGCCACTACATTTAAACAAGAGCTCGAAAGCTTACAAAACGAAGTCGATCAGGCTCTGGATCGCTATTTACCAGCAGAAGATAGCCAGCCTTCCCGCTTACACCAAGCCATGCGCTATGCCGTGATTGGTGGTGGCAAACGCGTGCGCCCTATTCTGGTCTACGCCAGTGGCCGTGCTCTTGGCGTACCACTGACTGAGCTACACAGCCCGGCTTGTGCTGTTGAGTTAATTCATGCCTACTCACTTATCCATGATGACTTACCCGCTATGGATGATGATGACTTGCGCCGGGGCCAACCAACCTGCCATAAGGCCTTTGATGAAGCGACGGCGATTCTTGCCGGTGATGCTCTGCAGGCACTGGCATTTGAAATTCTGGTGAGTAACGATCACAGCGCTGAGCAACAGCTCAAAATGGTCAAAGCGCTGGCACACGCCGCGGGCTCTTGTGGTATGGCCGGTGGGCAAGCGATCGACTTGGCCGCCGTTGACCGACAGCTTAATCTAGCAGAACTGGAAAACATGCATCGCCATAAAACCGGCGCATTAATTGAAGCCAGTGTCATTCTCGGCAGTTATTGTAGTCCAGGCACCTCTGAGCAACAACGCAGCCAGCTGCGCAGCTATGCTGAGCATATTGGGCTGGCTTTTCAAATCCAGGACGATATCCTCGATGTCATCAGTGACACAGACACCTTAGGCAAACCGCAAGGTGCTGATATGGCAATGAACAAACCGACTTATCACAGCCTGCTTGGCCTGGAAGGTGCCCGCGCTAAATTGCATGATGTGCATCAGAAAGCCCTGAGCAGCCTCGCCGAGTTTGACGACAAGGCCGATTTGCTGCGAAATATTGCCAATTATATCGTGGAAAGGACCTACTAGCAGATGCCGCCATTCCGAGCCCCGTTGCGTGCCCATTTCGAGATTGGCCACTTCAGGTTAAAATAAGCGACTTATGACAGAAACCAAATACCCTATACTTGAGCAAATCGAATCACCGGCTGACCTGCGTCAACTGAGTGAAGCACAACTATTACCATTGGCTAAAGAGTTACGTGAGTTTGTGATCGAGTCAGTAGCCAGCACCAGTGGCCACTTCGGTGCTAATTTAGGTACTATTGAGCTGACCATTGCACTGCATTATGCTTTTAATACGCCTTATGATCGCCTCATCTGGGATGTTGGTCACCAGGCTTACCCCCATAAAATTCTCACTGGCCGCCGCCAGCGCATGCACAGTATGCGTAAGCATAAGGGGCTGTCACCTTTTCCCAAGCGTGGTGAAAGCGAATATGACGCTTTCGGTGTAGGCCACTCCAGCACCTCAATCAGTGCCGCGCTGGGCATGGCTGTGGCCAGCCAGCTCAAACATGAAGATCGTCATGCTGTCGCAATTATCGGTGATGGTGCTTTAACAGCCGGTATGGCATTTGAAGCGCTAAACAATGCTGGCGATATGGAAACCGATGTGCTGGTCATTTTAAACGATAACGAAATGTCGATTTCACCGAATGTAGGCGCCCTGAATAAATACCTAACCCGGGTACTCTCGGGCAAAATTTACTCCAGTGTGCGGGAGAGCGGCAAAAAAGTCCTAGACAATATCCCCGGCCCAATGAAAGAGTTGGCTCGCCGTGCTGAAGAGCATGTAAAAGGCATGGTCACACCAGGCACTTTATTTGAAGAGCTGGGCTTCCAGTATTTTGGCCCAACTGATGGCCATGACTTACCGGCGCTGGTGCAAATATTAAACAATCTCAAAGGTATCAAAGGCCCGCGCCTGCTGCATATTAACACCACCAAAGGCAAAGGCTATGCGCCAGCTGAGCAGGACCAGGTGAAATACCATGCGGTCAGCGTGTTTGACCCAAGCAAAGGCATGCAGCCTGGCAAACCGAGTAATAGCCCCAATTACAATGAGGTCTTTGGTCAGTGGATTTGTGATATGGCCGCTGAAGATACACGTCTGGTGGGCATTACCCCGGCCATGCGCGAAGGCTCAGGTTTGGTTGAATTCGAAAAGCGTTTTCCGCAACGTTATATTGATGTCGGTATCGCAGAGCAGCATGCGGTGACATTAGCCGCCGGCATTGCCTGTGAAGACTTAAAGCCCGTGGTGGCCATTTATTCCACATTCTTACAGCGCGCCTATGATCAAGTCGTGCATGATGTTGTTATCCAGGATCTGGATGTACTGTTTGCGATAGACCGAGCTGGCCTGGTAGGCGCTGATGGCCCAACCCATGCGGGTAGCTTTGATTACAGCTTTCTGCGCTGCTTGCCTAATACCCTGATCATGGCACCAGCCGATGAAAATGAATGCCGACAAATGCTCACTACCGGCTTTCAATACAAAGGCCCGGCTGCAGTACGCTACCCACGCGGCAAAGGCCCGGGTACCGCCATTGACAAGGCATTGACTGCTCTGCCGATTGGCAAAGCTGAAATTAAACGCCAAGGCAGTGGCTTAGCCATTTTATCGTTTGGTGCGCTCACCCATACCGCCTTAACAGTCGCCGAAGCGCTCAATGCAACCGTTGTGAATATGCGCTTTGTGAAGCCCCTGGATGAAGCCCTGATCATCGATATGGCCAACCAGCATGATCGGCTGGTCACACTGGAAGAAAACAGTGTCGCCGGTGGTGCCGGCAGTGCGGTCAATGAGTTTCTCAATAAGCAGCAAATTTTGCTGCCTGTATTTAATATAGGGTTGCCTGATGACTTTATTCAGCATGGCTCTCGTGATGATATGCTCGGCGATGCGGGGCTGGATGTCTCCGGCATTCAAGGTCAAATTGAGGATTGGATAGCGCAACAGCATTGCCAGCCAGCCAAAACTCAGATAATATCCTAGCGTTTTACTCAAGTTTTAATAGATATATTAAGAATGGCCCTATACACCCTTAAGGTTCTTACCGAATTCGCCTCTGCGCACACATTGCGCGGCTATGCTGGCCCCTGCCAGCGTATGCATGGACATAACTGGAAGGTTGAAGTGGAAGTCACGGCCAATAGCCTGGATGATGCCGGTATGGGTGTTGACTTTAAAATCATCAAAACGGCCGCCCGCGAAATTGGCGATCGTCTCGATCACCGTTATCTAAACGACATCGAACCCTTTGATGAAATTAATCCGACAGCCGAAAATATTGCAACTTATTTTCACCAAGAGCTCTCTAATAAGCTCAATGATGACCGCATTACGGTGCACTCAGTAACGTTATGGGAAACAGATCGTGCTTGCGTGAAATACTCGCTGTAATGCCACTACCACTTTATTAGGTTTATATTTTACTGAGTTGACTATGACTGATACGAGCAAACCTGCTATTGAACAGGCTACCAAACTGGCTGATTGTGCCAATGAACAAATCCCTGATGTTCAAGGCAGCGCTGATTCACGCAAAATTGCCATCAATCGTGTCGGCATAAAAGATATTCGTCACCCGGTACTGGTTAAAGATCGCAGCAGCGGTGTGCAACACACAATTGCACGCTTCAATATGTATGTGCATTTGCCACAGGACTTTAAAGGCACGCATATGTCACGCTTCGTGCATATTCTCAATACGCATGAAAAAGAAATATCCGTTAATTCCTTCCGCGATATGTTGCACGAAATGGTAGAGCGACTGGAAGCCAATGCAGGCGTTATCGAAATGAGCTTTCCTTATTTCGTGAACAAAGCAGCACCGGTCAGTGGTGTGCAAAGTTTAATGGATTATGAGGTCACTTTTATTGGTGAAATCAAAAATGGCGATATCCAGATTCAAGTCAAAGTAGTTGTGCCAGTCACCAGCCTCTGCCCCTGCTCTAAAAAGATTTCAGACTATGGCGCCCACAACCAGCGCTCACATGTCACCACTACGGTTCGCGCCAATCAATTTGTCTGGATTGAAGAGATCATTGATATCGTTGAAGAAACGGCGTCTTGCGAGTTATATGGTTTACTCAAACGGCCTGATGAAAAATATGTCACTGAAAGAGCTTATGACAACCCCAAATTTGTTGAAGACATGGTGCGTGATGTCGCGGCTAAACTCAATGCAGACGAGCGTATTCGTTTTTATATTGTAGAGTCAGAAAATTTCGAATCGATTCACAACCACTCTGCCTACGCATTGATCGAAAATAATAAAGATGCAGAATAATCCTAAGATAACAGCCGTATAAAATACAATCAAGATTGTCGCTTTGTTAACAGCCCTCTGCTTTTAGCGCCTTGCAACTTCTTTAAAGGCCGCTAAACAAGAAAATTTAAAACCCAATATAATAAAACCGTATTATTTGGCGCTTTTTTTTTATAAATGAGCGGCCATTGCTGAAGTACAGCACTTAACCTGCAACAAGTTTTCTATTATACTGTTCGGGCTTTTGAGAAAGAGCCAAGAAACATTAATCAAAAAATATTAAATAAACACAAAGATAAACAATGTTTATCAAATAATAAACAGGGCATTGCAATATCTATATTGCAGCAGAAATATAATAAACAGTAAGAGGCTAATATCATGCAAAAAAATCTACTTGCCATAACTGGCAGTCTATTCCTATTCCTATGCTTATCTGCTTGCAGCAGTGGCGGCGGCGGTGGCGACAACGGTGATACAGGCGATACTGACACTGATGATGATGCTAGCCAGGCTACCGTTTGCACACCTGAAGCCAGTGTGCTCGATGGTACTTACCAGGGCTGCACAGATGCTGCAAGCTTAACATCGGCTAATGCCGCCATCTTATACAATGTCATTTTAGGCAGCCGTGATAATTTGCAAGGCAATAGTTTTTCCTCATTTCCCGTGGTATCAACTACAGTACACAATGATACGCTTGTCCTGTGTAATGTCAGCGGCACATTTACGTTAAACGGCGAGCAAGCTCAACCTGGAACATTAACCACACAATACGATAACTGTGATTTTGGCCCAGCTTTTTTTAATGGCTTTGCAAGCGATGCGATTAGTGTTTGGGATGCTACATCACGTGACATCACTCGCACACAAGACACGGTTGTTTTCCGCAACGCAACAGTTGATATCATCAGCCATGGTACATTTCGTTTAACCGCCAATACTGTCACCGAGGAAGAAAGTTTACAAGCAAACCTAATTGTTGAGGATGTTGGCCGCACAGCCGAGTTTCAAACACAGAACTTACTCGTTGAAGCAAGTTATGATGACCTCGAATTTGGCATTGCACCGGGCAACGTGTCTATCACTCTCACGGGTAGACAGCTGTACTCTGAAGCAGGTTATGTCGATGTGAGCACGCCGCAGGCGCTTTTCTTCCAGCCAGCCAATGCGGTAACACCAATATCAGGTGAGTTGCTACTGACAGGCGTAAACAACTCAACCATCCGGTTTACGGTGATTTCCAGCACAGCCCCTGAAGTCGAAGTGGCTATCGATAGTGATGGCGACAGCGTTGTTGATCAAACTTTCCAGGTTAGTTGGCAACAAATCATCGATGAAATAGACTTGGCAAACCCTTAATTAGCCTTACTCATTAAGACTAACTAAGATTCATATAGCAATAAAAAAAGCGTGGCAAGCCACGCTTTTTTTATATCACTATCAATCACTGAAGCTGCTATTTATCAGCTTTAGCTATCTTTACTTTTTTCAGCCTTTTTGGCGGCTTTCTTTTCCGCACGCGCCTTGCGCTTAGCTTCTTTACGAGCCGCTTTATCCGCTTTGCGCTGCGCTTTCGCCTCAGCTTTGCTCGGCGGCCGATAGCTATCAGGCAATAATACCGGTGGTCGCAGCAGCTTTTCCAGGTCAGAACTATGATTTGGCGAAGATGGCAAATCTATTGGCTCATAAGCGCCACTGCTCTGTGGTCGCTGGACACCACTGGGGTAGACTAAGGGCTTACCGGGTTCGGCCTTCAGATAAGCTAAGTTCAGGTTGTCTTTGATATTATAATTTGAACTACACGCTACCAAACTCAATAGGAGCGGCGTCATTAGTACAATATTTTTGGGCAAATCTCGTCTCATGTATATTGCATCTCAGGTGTTAATCAGTCAGCAAGCCAGCTTGTTGCAGGGCATCCGACACTGCCGCATGATGTGACTCAGACAGCCAGGTCAGCGGCAAACGGATACCTCGCTGAATCAAACTCAGCTTGTGTAAGGCCCATTTTACCGGAATTGGGTTCGCTTCCAAAAATAAATTCTGGTGTAAAGCCATTAGCGTATCATTGATCTGCCTGGCTTGCTCAGCATTACCGGCTAAGGCTGCCTGACACATGGCATGCATAGCGGCCGGGGCCACATTTGCGGTCACAGAAATCACGCCCTTGGCACCCTGGAGCATGCAGTCCATGGCAATATCGTCATCCCCGGAATAGACTGCAAAATCATCCGGGCAGTCCGCTACCAGATCGCGAACCCGCTCAACACTGCCTGAGGCTTCTTTTAAGCCAATAATATTGCGATGCACTGATAAGGCCTTAACGGTCTCAGCCTGCATATCAACAGCGGTACGGCCTGGCACATTGTATAAAATCTGTGGAATATCCACACTTTCTGCGATAGCTTTATAATGCAAATAGAGGCCTTCCTGGGTCGGCTTATTGTAATATGGAGTGACCAACAAACAGGCATCAGCGCCAGCCTGTTTAGCCTGCTCAGTCAAATGCATAGCTTCCTGCGTTGAATTTGCCCCAGTACCGGCAATCACGGGCACACGCTTATCAACCTGCTCAACAACAAAACGTACAATCTCGCTATGTTCTGCAAAATCGACGGTTGCCGACTCCCCGGTCGTCCCCATGGCCACAATAGCACTGGTATTATTTGCACAATGTAAATCAATAAGCTTGATCAAGGCTTCATGGTCAATACTGCCATCATCAAACATGGGCGTTACCAACGCCACTATACTGCCTTCAAACATTATAATTTGCCCTAAGTCTCATAAAAATAAATGATGCGGCATGTTACTGATCCCGCTGCTTATTGACAACCACTCAGACCATTAATTCAGTCGCTTGCACAAAGATAGTTGATGTGTACACTGTTACCTTAGTCATAACCCTGAACTAACCTCGAGGAGACCCTAGTCTATGCCTAAAGCAGCGCTTGGCAAAGTTATTCCCGCATTTAAGCTCGAAGCCACTAGCGAAACTACTATTACAAACAAAGACTTAAAAGGGATAAATACCGTTATTTATTTCTACCCTAAAGATAATACGCCTGGCTGTACCCAGGAAGGCCAGGATTTTCGTGATCAATATCGCAAATTTAGCCGCCGAAATACCCAGATCTTTGGTGTCTCTCGGGATAGCCTCAAAACACATGAAAACTTTAAAGCCAAGCATGAGTTTCCTTTTGAACTGATCTCTGACCCGGATGAAGTGCTATGCAAATTGTTTGATGTGATCAAACTTAAAAAATTGTATGGTAAAGAACATATGGGTATTGAGCGCAGTACCTTTTTGATTGATGAAAAAGGCAAACTACGCCAAGAGTGGCGTAAGGTTAAGGTTAAAGATCATGTTGAAGACGTACTCGAAGCGATTAAAACATTAGCGTTAGCTTAAAAAAATAAACAGTGACTATAGCAACCATAGCGCCCTAAGTGCTTGCATATAAACAAAACGAACACCAAAAAGTGATAATCAAATGATAAAATTATTCGTATTAGACTCTTCTGTCTTAATGCATGACCCTGCCTCACTCTTTCGTTTTCACGAGCATGACTTGTTTATTCCCATGGTCGTCCTTGAAGAGCTCGATGGTGGCAAAAAAGGGATTTCTGAAGTTGCTCGTAATGCCCGTCAAGTCAGCCGCTTTCTTGACGAGCTGGTACATAACTCCTCCAGTGAGGAAATGGACAACGGTTTACCACTCGATAAAGTGCAACTGGTCGGTAATGGCAATGGCCACTCCCAAGGTCGCTTATACTTTCAAACCAGCTTGAATGATGCCAACCTGCCTGCCTCATTACCTGGCAATAAAGCCGATAACAGTATCTTGGCAACCGCAATCGCCCTACAAAATGCCCGCAAAGATCGCGAAATAATTTTAATCACCAAAGATATCAATTTAAGAATCAAAGCCCGGGTACTGGGTATTCCAGCAGAAGATTACTACACGGACCAAGCTCTGGATGATGTCAACTTATTACCTACCGGTATCGACGTACTGCCTGCTGACTTCTGGGAAAATCATGGCAAAGAAATGGAATCCTGGCAGGAAGAAGGACACACCTTCTATCGTTTATCTGGCCCGCTTGCAGCTAACTGGTTGCCGGGGCAATGCTTACACCTGGATGATGAGAGCAATCTGCAAGCTATTGTTCGCCGCCATGATAACGAAGACGCAGTGATTGAACTGGCCAACAATTACACCGGGACTAAAAATACCGTTTGGGGCATTTCAGCGCGCAATATCGGGCAAAACTTTGCGTTAAACCTGCTAATGGATCCAGAGTACGACTTTGTTAGCTTGCTGGGGATTGCTGGTACCGGTAAAACGTTGTTAACCCTCGCGGCAGGCCTGGCTCAAACGATGGATATGAGCCGCTATAAAGAGATCATTATGACGCGGGTGACTATCCCCGTGGGTGAAGATATTGGCTTCTTACCCGGTACCGAAGAGGAAAAAATGACCCCCTGGATGGGCGCCCTGATGGATAACCTGGAAGTGTTGACCGGTAACGCTGATCATGGTGCTTGGGAACGCGAAGCTACCAATGATTTATTACGCAGCAAAATCAAAATCCGCTCGGTTAACTTTATGCGTGGCCGTACCTTCGTGAATCGCTTTATTATTATTGATGAAGCCCAGAACCTTACCGCCAAGCAAATGAAAACCCTGATTACCCGGGCCGGTCCTGGCTCCAAAGTGGTATGCCTGGGCAATGTAGCTCAGATTGATACGCCTTACTTAACCGAAACAACCTCAGGGCTGACTTATGTGGTCGATCGCTTTAAACACTGGGAACACAGCGGCCATATTACGTTACAGCGTGGTGAGCGTTCACGACTCGCTGACTATGCTTCAGAGGCACTATAAACTCACCGATAAAAGCCAGAGCCAAGCCAGAACCGAGAATGCCGCACGCGACCTAATCCGTTGCTGCGGCACTCTCATCGAGCTTCGGCCAGGCATTAATGACCGTATCAATTAATGTCGCCAGCGGTATCGCGAAAAATATGCCCCATACTCCCCACAAGCCACCAAAAAATAAAATCGCAATAATAATCGCCACTGGATGCAAATTGACCACCTCAGAAAACAACACAGGCACCAAAACATTGCCATCGAGCACCTGGATAATCGTATAAATACCCATTAGCCACCAAAACGCTGGGACCAGGCCCCACTGAAAGTAAGCAATAATGGCCACCGGCAAGGTGACGACAATCGCGCCGACGTAAGGAATAATTACCGAAATCCCCACCAAAAAGCTCAGCAACATCGTATAGCGCAACCCCATTAAAGCAAATGCGATATAGCAGGCAAGCCAGATAATGATAATCTCGATCACTTTGCCTCGAATATAACTACCAATTTTGATATCCATCTCACGCCAGACATGCTTGCTTAGCTCACGACGCGCAGGCAGAAAGCGTTCGAACCACGCCATGATTTGCACTTTATCTTTCAAACCAAAAAAGACAATCACGGGCACCAAAATGACATAAACCAAAAAGGCAAAAAAGCCCACCGCATTGGCTAGTGAAAAAGAGACAAAAGCCTGTCCCAGCGATAATAACTCGCCGCGTAACTGGGAAATGATATTCTGCATCTGGTTTTCAGAAAAAACCGCTGGATAGGTTTCGGGCAAGAGTAATAAATAGGTTTGACCACGCGCCAGCATGGCCGGTAATTCGCGCAATAACTGCGTAACCTGCTGGGTTAGCAAGGGAATGACCCCAAAAAAGCCAAATAAACAAAGGATAACGAATAACAGCAATACCGCAAATACCGCCAGCAGGCGCGGGATTTTTATCGCTTCTAAGCGGCCCACCAGCCCTTCGAGCACATAAGCTAGCACGACCGCAGCGATCACGGGCGCGAGAATATCACCCAATAATACGATGATGGTAAAGCCCACCACCAAAATCAACGCTAAAATAACGACCTGAGGATCTGAAAAATGTCGGTCATACCACTGCCGAATATAATCAAACATAGATTAACAAAACCTAATATTATGAAAATGTGCACAAAGTATAAGCTTTACACTAGCTTTAGTCTCAATTAAGTTATAATTCACAGTTAATAACCTTAATAATGAGTATTGAGCGATGCTTATGTTCGGTAAATTCATGCTAAAAAACCTGTTAACGGCCAACAAGCGTATTTTTTATACCGTCAACTGTTTATTATTTGCGCTATTGGCCTTAGGGCTAAGCGGCCCCAGCTACGCAGAGCGTATCTACAAGTGGGTTGATGAGCAGGGGAATACCCATTATTCCACGACGCCACCGCCTGGCAGCCAGGCCAAGCGTATAAAAACAGCGCCGCCACCGTCAACTGACCCCAATGAGGCTTTGCAGAAACTGCGTGACCGCAGTAATGCCTTTAATGAGCGGCAAGATAACCGCAACAAATCTGCTGAAGAACAAGCCAAAGAAGCTGAAGAGCAAGCCAAGCGAAAAAAAGCCTGTGATATGTTGCGTAATAACCTCAAAGTCATGACAGAAAACCCACTGGTGCGAGAGCAACTCCCTAACGGCGAATTTAAAGTGATCAATGAAGAAGACCGCCAAGCGCGCATGAAAAAAGCACGTGAGCGAATTCAGCAAGAATGCCAATAAAAAATCACTTAAGAAATCACTAAGATGGCCTGTTATAAGCCTTTATAAAGCGGCATCAATAGAGACAGACGGCCCCATTAAACTAACGAATTAATCATAAAATGCGTACAACTCAATTTCCTATCAACACCCTAAAAGAAACCCCAGCTGATGCTGAAATCGCCAGTCACCAGTTAATGCTGCGTGCGGGCTTAATCCGCCGCCTAGCCTCTGGTCTGTATACCTGGACGCCACTGGGCTTGCGTACCTTGCGCAAGGTAGAAAATATTATTCGCGAAGAAATGAATGCCGCCGGTGCATTAGAATTATTAATGCCAACCATTCAGCCGGCAGAGCTCTGGGAAGAGTCTGGTCGTTGGGGCTTGTTCGGTCCACAACTGCTAAACTTCAAAGACCGGCATGAACGTGATTTTTGCTATGGGCCAACCCATGAAGAAGTGATCACTGACTATGCCCGACGAGAGCTGAGCAGCTACAAACAGTTACCGGTTAATTATTATCAAATCCAGCTGAAGTTTCGCGATGAAATACGCCCTCGCTTTGGCGTTATGCGCGCGCGCGAATTTATTATGAAAGACGCCTACTCTTTCCATATTGATGAGGCATCGTTACATACGACCTTTACCAACATGTTTGATGCTTATTGCAATATTTTCTCACGACTGGGACTCGAATTCCGCCCTGTGGCAGCCGACTCCGGCGCGATTGGCGGTGATGCTTCTACCGAATTCCATGTGTTGGCCGATAGTGGCGAAGACGCTATCGTGTTTTCGAGTGAGAGCGATTATGCCGCCAATATCGAAATGGCTACCGCCTTGCCACCACAGGGAGAGCGACCTGCGGCAAATATGGATATAGCGCTAGTTGACACGCCAACCCAAAAAACAATTGATGAGGTTGCGCAACACCTGAATGTCACCCCCAGCCAATGTTTAAAAACATTGCTGGTCAAAGGCACTGAAACAGAAGCGGTGGCCTTATTGTTGCGTGGGGACCACAGCCTGAATGAAGTCAAAGCCGCCAAATTAGCGGCAGTCGATAGCCCACTGGTATTGATCAGCGAAACGCAGGTTAAAAACCTGACAAACTGCTCACCGGGTTTCTTAGGGCCAAAAGACTTAGAAAACAAAAACATTCCCCTCATTGCTGACCATGCGGCCTTACATCTGACCGACTTTGTCTGTGGCGCTAACCAAGATGGCAAACACTACACTGGTGTTAACTGGCAACGCGATATCCCATTAGCCCAAGCCGCTGATATACGTGAGGTTGTTGAAGGTGATGCCAGCCCGGACGGTAAAGGCACTTTACAGCTGGTGCGTGGGGTTGAGGTTGGCCATATCTTTAAGCTTGGCACTAAATACAGTGAAGCGATGCAAGCTACCGTACTGGATGAGGCTGGCAAGTCAGTAGTCATGCCGATGGGTTGCTATGGCATAGGCGTTACCAGAGTGGTCGCTGCCGCGATCGAACAAAACAATGATGAGCGAGGTATTCTCTGGCCAACGGCAATGGCACCGTTTCAGTTAGTGCTGGTGCCTATCAATATGCACAAATCACAGCGCTTACGTGAAGCCGCTGAGGCACTCTATCAACAGCTACTCGCGGCAGGCATTGAAGTATTATTTGATGACCGCAAAGCCAGACCTGGGGTAATGTTTGCTGATATGGAACTCATCGGTATTCCTCATCGCCTGACGATAAGTGAAAAAGGCTTGGACGAAGGCATGCTGGAATACAAAACCCGCGATGGAGCCACAGACACCAAGCTCAGCATTGACAGTGCTGTTGAGACAGTGCAACAGGCACTCGCTCCACATTAAACTAACAATGACTCATTGATGGTTATGCGGCATATCATCAAGCGGTACCTGTTCATCGGTTGGCTAACAACATACTCAAGCTTGTTGTTAGCTAACAGCGAGCCGAGTATTAATCCTGAACTGCGACAACTCCTATTACAGGCTATTCAAGATACCAGCAGCTTTGAAGACCGCTTTGAAGCTGAAGTCTGGTTAACGGATATGTCAAACCGTTTAAAAAAATATGTGAGAGACCCTAAAGAAAGGCTAACGATATTAAAAGCCGCCCATTACGAAGCGCGTCGCGCCAAACTTGAACCTGAACTGGTGCTCGCGGTTATGCATGTTGAGAGTCTGTTTGACCGTTATGCTATTTCGCGGGTGGGGGCCAGAGGCCTTATGCAGGTTATGCCTTTCTGGCTAAAAGAACTCAAACAACCTGATGCTAACCTAATGGCTATAACAACCAATCTGCGCATGGGCTGCACTATCTTACGTTTTTATTTAGATAAAGAAAAAGGCAATATGCATCGTGCTTTAGCACGTTATAACGGCAGCTTAGGCCGACGTAAATACCCAGACAAAGTCTTTAGTGCTTTGAGTAAATACTGGTATCGTCGTTAATATAGAAACCACAGGCATTGCCTCTCGTTCAACAAAGGCAATGCCAGGACTACCCATAGCGAAAAAGCAAACCCACTTAAGATTAGCTACTCAACTGCTGAGACTAACCACTCTATCGCGTTCTGACCCTGATAAAAATGGGATTTCTTTAATTCAGCCTGGAACTGATCAAAGATATATTGATTGACATGGATACGGCTATCACCCCAAGCAATACCGCCAGGACAAGCGGGCTTGTTCGGGTCTTGTGGGTCAACTGGGACTGTTTGCGCTGGCCTGTTCTGCGCACCAATATCACACCGCCATAGCCTGGCCGCTGACCAGTGTGTGTTGATATACGCTGCCGCACGCACAATGTCTTTATTTTGCTCAATAAGCTCAAACCAACTGGCGTACCAACTTGACCATATGGTTTCGCTATTAATCGCACGATCCGCACGTTGATACACAGCACTGACCGTCAAGTTTAAATTGTCATACCCCATTGGGGCCGCTTCAGCTAACATAACCGGCTTACCGCGCGCGCGGGCGAACGCTAATGCCGCCTGCTGTATTTCGCTTGGCTTATTCATAAATAACCAGCGCAGGAAAAAGTTAGGCACTTGAAATTTCTGCGCACCATCGAGTAAAAATGTTGATAGACCCACCCAATCAACCACATCATCACCAGGATACCATTGCTCAAAATGGTTCTGCTCAGAAGGTGAGTAATACTGCCCATCATCACTGGGCGCACCACCACTTTGCCAAACTGTCGCGATATTATCGGCCTGCAATGCATCAATACGAGACTTGATATACCGAAATGCTTTAATATAGCTCTCTGGCTTATAGCAATTCCAGGGACCATCAAACTCATAGCCAATGCGTAAAAAAATAGGCCTTTGTGTCTGCTTTAATTCATGGATCAAGGTATCGATCAATTTATGATATTGGCCGGTTAATGGCTTAACATCGGGATCATTCGTCGCCGCAATGGCCCGAATAGGTTGCTGACGGCAATTACGCTCATCCTCCTGCGGGTAGATATTGTCTTTCAGGTCCAAGCCAATGGCTATCGCTGCCGAAGGATAATCTGCCAGTGTCCTACGTAAGCTGTGCTCACCATCTCCCCAATTACCAGCGCCTAGAATACTGTCGAGTGGCTCACCAATCGACTTACCTGCATAGTCGCCATCAGACAAAATATTCAGTGCGGTATAGAGTGTGACCCCGCCGGGGTAAGCGGCATCAGGGTTTTTATCGAGTACGCTGGCTTTATATTCAGCCAAGTCATCACTATTTTGGCCAATGAAAAATAATACTTTGTTATCGGGGGGTAGGTTTCTCGCCTGCAAGGATTCAGTTGCCGACACAAAAGAGTTTAACAACAGCAATACACACGCAATAATTAGCCTATTCATAAAGGACTCCCCTCCCCTGCGTTAACTAAAGTGTTTACTCGTACAGGTATATACTTTGGCATAAATAAATCCAGAATGCCAAGTCCTAATCACGTCCAATCACCACTAAGGTAATAGAGAACGACTCCACAAAACAGAAAAAAACACCTCACAACGGTTAGACAGCAAGGCTTTCATTGGCAAGCAGCAATACTTACTTAAAGCAATGTCTCATCAAAAAGTAGCGCTATCATATTGATTTTGATTTACTTTTCAAACTTAAGACTTTGCCATTTAACGCACGCTGCATATAGCGTTCAACACAAAAAGCCACTGGTAACATATACAGGTAGATTTTCAAGAATAAAATTGTTAGGAAAGGCTTGCAAAATTGCACCGCTGTACAACTATTAGTTTTTTTATTCACTCTTTTCTAGCATGAAGCGCAAAGGCATAAGTGGCTGTTATACTAGCGGGCAAACAAAGCGGGTTTATACTAAAGGCTGCAATTGCTGACTGATACAATACGCAGCAATCGCAGAGGCAGTCACAACATTCATCGATGAATTATTACCTAACATGGGTATGTGGACCGCCAATTCAGCAGCATCAAGCAAAGCTTGTGCAACACCGGTATTTTCGGCCCCCAACAACAGACAGACTTTATCATCCGCCTCAACCATCAACTCATTCAAGGGTACACTATGCGTGGTGAGCTCCAGACTGAAAATACGATAGCCCTGGCCTTGGAGTTGATGCATGACATCCAGCGCATTTTTTTCAATGGAATAAGGCACATGCTGCTCTGTTGAACGCGCTACTTTTTTAAACTTTGGGTGACTAACTGATGCGGTATCCCCAGTCAGGTAAAGTCGCTCAACCCCCAAAGCGTCTGCCAACCTAAAAACACCTCCCACATTGGCAAGCAGTTGTATGTCATTCAATATAAAACACAGAGGATATTTTTGATGACTCTTGCTATGGGCCTGATGATCGGATTGTTGCATAAAATACTCTTAAGGCTGGTGTAAGCTTTTGCGTCTGGAAAAAAGAGCAGTCTAGGACTGCTTATAGTCTGAAAACAGTTAGCTATCTTTATATATCAGTATATGCTTTTTAGGAAAAGGTAGAGAGAATGGTTTTGTCTGCTTTTTTGAATACCGGCGTCCTAGTGAATGCGCCAGGGAATGTTGGTGGCTTAAAGTTGACCAAGGGAGTTTGATATTTTAGTGAACTATTGATGCTTCATTAAAATGCAAAAGTCGTCTATTTACTTATCAAAATAAGTGCTGTTCACTTGACACGACTTTAAAAACAGCTGACAAGGGCCTAATATATGAAAAAAGTTATTCTACATGTAGCTACCGCGATAATGCTAGCTACAAGCACTATTGGAATGTGTGACACGATAGATTTATTTATTCTTGCAGGGCAATCTAATGCAAGAGGGATAAATGTTACTTCAGACAACCCTTATCCTTTGCAGTATAGCAATGCTGATCTTGATGGGAGAATATACATAAGTTATGCCTATGACTTACAAGCAGTAGGATCTTTTATTAATTGTAACGGCTATGATACGGGTTCTGGTGGACGATTGGTACAACGTACTCCCTGGAGGCGGCTTATTCCGCAGGAGACATGGCATGGTCCAGGCTACTTTGGCCCAGAAGTCAGCTTTGCAAGAAACCTAAAAAACATCGGTTTTAATCCATATATCTTTAAATATACGCCTAGTCAGGCAAGTTTAGTGCATGAATGGATTCCTTCAATAAATGGTCAGCATGCTGATGTGATGATTGAGCATTTAATCCTTGCTATTAATGAACTGAAAAATGAAGGGCATACCGTTATTGTACGTGGCATGCTTTGGGTTCAAGGGTCAGCGGACAGCCACTGTCAGTTTTCTATTGATAGTTATAAGGGGGCATTCCAGTACTTAATGAGTGATATTAAGCGCCGCCTTGGTATAGACTCTTTGCCAGCAATTATTGGCTTTAACGATAGGCCTTTGAATTCAAATAACAATCATTACGCTATTCTTGGCGGGGTAAAGCCAGTTATGCTCGAGATTGCCAGAGGGGATGCGAGTATAGGCACGCATTTTTTCTCTAATGGGATAAACAACTATTTCCCATACAGGGTTGATAGCTTACATTTAGATACTCTCGGGCGTGTCATTCATGGTGATAATCTATTTAGAGAGTTCATGACATCAATAGAACCCTACTCTGAATATGTGCAATTGCAAAGTGACATGGTTAGAGACTGTATCAATATATCTAGTACGAGTAATAACTCAACACTGAAAACTTCACGTTGTTTTACTGATGCTGCTATGTTTTGGACTATTGATGACCTGGGTAATAACGAAGTTCGTATACGCAACACTGTTACAAATTATTGCATCTATAGCCCACCAACACATAATGCCTTGGCAAAGCAAGCTGTTTGTTCTAATGACTCCAAGTTTACTTATATTCGAGAACCCCTGTTTGAGGGCTTTCGCTATCGCCATAAGGATAGTAACTGGTGCTTATATAATCGCTACGGTAAAGTTAAGTCATGGGGGTGTTGGAATGATAAGTATATGGTTTATCATGAAAGGCCCTATAATTATATGAATAGCCTAGGTAAGGCATCTGGTCGGATAAGTGGCAATTCTGATTCTAGAGCAAAGTTAACAATGGAATGTCTCGATACCGGTCAGAAATGTACATTAATAGGTAATCGAAGCAGCAATACATGCCGTATAGATAACTGCCCAACAGAAGGGCGCATAAAAGCGAGCTGCTCTACTAATACACATAACAGAGAGGTCGATTATATGTTTTATCGTTGGCCTTCGCAGCCTTCGATAGATTGTCCGCACAGCAATTGTCTGCTGACACTTGATGGTTCCATTAATAGCACTGTAGAAGTGAATTGTCATATAACTGATTGAGACATTTTCAATTAATATAATAAATTGAGGGTGTCCATTATTCAAAACCGGTTGGCTTAGCTAACCGGTTTTTTAGTTGTAACTCTCAACAAAAACTGGCCAGCGACTTATCGGTTTTCAAGAACTGTTTTTCTCTCACGATAGATGAGAGTCCGCTGTTATAAGCATATGGCCTAAGCGATTTCTGGGACGATTTCTGGAACACTCATATTTCAAACAAACAGAAAATAGAACTCAGTGCTGATTTTATTCTAATTGATACGCCTAACTATATAGATATACAAAAAAAGAAAAGACGTTGCTTTTTTACTTTCAAAACATGAGTGTCCCCGATCATTCCCGATCATTCATCCTAGATCATCATTAGTCTTTACTAAAGACATTTATAGACTTGCCAACCTTACTTATCAGCGATTGATTTTTTAATGATTCCTTTATTGAGTTAACGAATTCTTTAGCTATAATCGTCTCGTAATAACATATTAATAATTTTTATTTAAGGGCTTTAACAATGAATATTAAAATAATGTCACCACTGGTGCTTTTGTTAGCACTTACCGCCAATTCTGCGCAAGCTGTATTATTAACTTACGAGTTTGCTGCGACGCTTAACAGCCCACAGCTCTCCCAAATTGTCGATATTCCTGACCCAGGCAATTTTGTGATAGTTGAAGACCTGGGAACCTATGACCTTAATGATTTCCAGGGTTTTACGGATTTTGCAGCCGCAAATTCTACTGTCCATGGGCGTTTTTCCTATGATACCGAAGCTATTGCCAATGATAATGGCTTTTTCAATATGAATTCTTTCGAATATACGCTGAATGTTGATGGGCAAGAGCAGCTTATTAGTGGCGGAGCGCCCGTAGTCGGTTTAGCCGATTTTGCTTTTCTCGATGTTTTTAATTCTTTTAATGCTTTACCAACCGTTCCTGAATATCAAGATCCATTTTTTACAACATTTGATCTAGCGACAGGTAATGCTGAGCACCCGGAGTTAATCCACACGGCGGGAAGTGTACTGCTTATCTTTACAGAAAATCTGGATATTATTCAATCCGAAGACGTATTACCGGAGTTACTTGATTTAAACGATATTGGTAATGCGATATTTAGTCTAAGTTTTGCTGAACCGAACTATGACGTCAATAACCCACAACTAGGCGAATTACTACCACAAATTGGCTATAGCATATCAGAACTGAGTCTTGTTGATACAATGAGCGATATATCCGTTTCTAACGCGGGCAGTTTGGCGTTACTGTTGATTGGTTTATTATCAATTCCGTTCAGCAGGAATAAATTTAAACAATAGTAAACTTACATAAGCAATACAGCTAAAAAACTTTGATTATTAGCGCCTGAACATCAAAAAACTTGTCTACGCTTTAGCCGCATCAGCAGAAACAAACAGGCCAAAATAAAGCTTGATAGTGAGTCGATATAAACGATCATTATCAGGCTTTATTTTTTAGACCTATAGTATGAGAGCCCTAGATCTGGACTCGACTACAAATTGTTAATTTTTTAATAACACTATGTTTGCGTGGCTCACCTTGAAGCACTGTAGATAATTCAACATCAGCGCCTATTTTAGTCGTTAGCTGCTCTTGATGTTTACCTTTAATATCAGCTTTCTCTGATATGGCCCATAACTTCTTAGCAAGCTCCCTAAGGTTCTCTGGCGTAGCATAAATAAATATCTCTTCTGCTTTTGAGTCTTTTTCTATGGTTATCATATTTTTCCTTATGAATTATAACGTTCCACTAAACGGCGAGCGTCTAGAGAATCCAGTGCAACCCCTAGGTTTGCACGATGTTTAAGAGGCTTGTTATAAGCTCCCACCTGCAACCTCAGGATACAAAACGACCCAAGGATCATTGTTTTCAGTTTCTTTATGCCAAGCAATTATAGCTCGAAATATTTCTACGCCTATAGAAATTGGTATTTCAGTATACCCATTATTCGAAGAAGGCTCATAAGGGTAGCGAGCCTTGACAAATAAATTGTCGTACTTTTCAAACCAATATTCATGTTTGTGAAAGCCTAGAGACTTATAAACGTCTGGATCTATAGCTTTTGCTAGATCCGTTAACTTGTGCAGCCTTTTTTCCTTTACTTCATATTGCTCAGCAACAGTACCTTTTCGATCATTTTCAAACGGTTTAGCTACAAAACTTTTAAGAATTATTTCGATTGCAATCGCTGCGTTAACCACAGCAACACCGCTTAAGTTTTGTTGCCCCCACAGAAGCCTCGCTGCTCGGAGATAATTCGATGCACTCTAAAGCATGTAAGGAGATTGATTGCTATTCATATGCTATTTAACTTATAGGCCCTTTATAAGGGCTTAATATCATAGCTGCCTGCTTTGCTCTTTTCAATAATCAATTCCTCGATTAACCTTAGCGCATCTATCGGCGCTCAATAACAATGCTGTTCAGTCTCTACCAGAGGTACTCATATTGGCAAGCAACTATATATCATCCACAAAAAAAGCCCGGTGCAAGCCGGGCTTTAATGACCACCCCCTCACTAATAGTGCTTACTGCAGTGATGCAGGTGCAGCGTGACTTAGGCGTGCTTTTTTCGCGAGGTTTGCAGCTGCTTTATTGCGCTTACCTTTACCTTTCTTGGCGGGTGTAAGCTTAGCTTTTTGACTACTAACAGAACGTCTTGCTTTAGCCGCTTTCGCCTTTAAGGCTTTGGCGAGTTGCTTGGCTTTACGCAAGTCTTTAACCGCTTTGACTTTCTTCTCTGCTTTTGTCAGCACAACATTTTGCTTCGCTTTGGCAACCGCTTGAGCTTTTTTCGCCTTAGCTCGCAATAGTTTGGCTTTCTTTTTAGCAGTAACAATTTTAGCTTTGATTTTCTTCAGCTGACGCTGATCTTTCTTAACAGCCTTTTTATCAGATGCTAGGGTTTTTTCTGCTTTTTTCAGCGACGATTCTTGCTTTTTTAGCTTGCTTTTAGCTTTCTTAGCCGCTTTACTTGCATCATCGGCTTTGACACTTGCCTTTTTAGCGGCAGCTTTACGTATCGCTTTTTTAGCTTTAGCTAATTTCTCAGCATAAGCCTTCGCATTTTTTTTCGCTTTACGTTTGAGTGATTTGCCTTTTTTGACGGCACTCTTCAACGCTTTATCGGCTTTTTTCTGCGGACTTAGCTTAGCTTTGTCTTTTTTCTTGTTCACTGCTGATTTTTTCCCAGCTGACTTCTTTGCTGATGATTTCTTTGCAGATGACTTCTTTCCTGATGATTTCTTTTTGCTCATTAATTAACGTCTCCTATTGATAGGTTAATCTTTCTTTGGGCGACCGGTCTTAATGCGTTCAACTTTAGCAATAGCTTTGAGTAAATCGCTGGTATTCATATTCACTAAAGCTAATAAGCCTGCGCGCAAGACTTCGCTTTTTTTAACGTCGACACCTTTTTTAAGGCACTTTTGCTTGATTTCAGCAATCAGAGAAAATTCATCTTTAGGAATCGTATAACTATCCCTGACCAATTTCACTTTATCTGCAGACGCTTTACTTTTTACGACCTTTTTTTTGCTGTTGTCATTTGCCATAAGTATTTCCAGTGATAACGTTAATCCATATCGCTTTTTTATGGCAAAAACACACCAGCGGCAAGCTAAACCGTATAAACAGTATATATAGTTTATACGGTTTAGCTTGTCAAGCAATAAGCGATAAAACCCGCAGCATCAAGGCAAAAAGAGACATTATTAAGAAAATAGCGCGAACAGCATACCGTCCTCCCGTTAAGAACAGGAGGCTGTATTTGAATGAATGAGGGTATTAATTAACTAACAGCGCTAAACACCACTGGCTGGCGGCGCTACTTTCATCACCTCAGCAATGGTAGTCAGGCCTGCTGCCACTTTTTGTGCGCCGCTTAAACGCAATGGTATCATGCCTTCTTTAATGGCGAGCTTACGAAACTCTAACATATCCATATCCAGGTTATTCATCGACTTCATGGCATCGCTCATGGTAAAGATTTCATAAATACCAACCCGTCCCCGAAAGCCAGTTTGTCGACACTCCAAACACCCCCCAGGCCCATAAATGGTCTTTGGCTGTTTCGATTTCCAGGGTTTAACCAAACCCTGCCATTCATGCTCATCAAGCTTGGCGGGCTGCTTGCACGTTGCGCACAGTGTTCTTACCAGGCGTTGCGCCATAACCCCTAATAAGGTGGCATTGATAAGATAAGGTGCCACACCAATTTCAACCAGGCGCGTAATGGCTGAGGTTGCATCATTGGTATGTAAGGTTGATATCACTAAATGACCGGTTAATGAGGCTTGAATAGCCATCTGCGCGGTTTCTATATCACGAATCTCACCAATCATAATAATATCGGGATCCTGCCGTAGCAATGTCTTCACACCGCTGGCGAAATCTAAATCAATATTTTGCTGCACCTGCATCTGGTTAAACTGCGGTTCGATATTTTCGATCGGGTCTTCAATCGTACAGACATTGACTTCAGGTGTGGCCAAACGTTTGAGTGAAGAATATAACGTTGTGGTTTTACCTGAGCCTGTTGGGCCGGTCACCAGGATAATGCCATGTGGCCGACTAATCATGCTTTGCCACTTTTCATTATCTTGCTTGCCAAAGCCCAAAGCCTCGAAGTCTTTGCCAACTACTTCAGGATCAAAAATCCGCATCACCAGCTTTTCACCAAAAGCTGTCGGCATTGTGGATAAACGCAGTTCCACTTCATTGCCTTGCTGGTCGCGGGTTTTTAAACGACCATCTTGTGGACGTCGCTTTTCCGCTACATCCATACGCCCTAATATTTTGATACGGCTGGTGACCGCTGTCATCACTGAGGCCGGCATATCATAGACCTGGTGCATCACACCATCGATGCGAAAACGCACATTACCCACTACGCGGCGTGGCTCCAGATGAATATCAGAAGCCCGTTGCTCAAAGGCATATTGCAATAGCCAGTCCACAATACTGACTACATGCTGGTTATTGGCATCCAGGTTGCCCTTCTGGCCCAGCTCCATAAGCTGTTCGAGGTTCTGAATTGCATTGGCGCCCGCTTCATCATGATGATCTTTGGCTTGCTTAACGCTTTTAGCTAAATTAAAGAACTCGACTTGAAAACGCCGAATATCGGCGGGATTAGCCACAACCAGGGACACAACCTTATTATTGATACGCGATATCTCATGACTCCAGTCAGTTTGATACGGCTCAATAGTGGCTACGGTAATCTCATCATTGCTAACACTAACGGGCAAGACGCCAAAACGCTCGGCATAGGCATAGGACATCACGGCAGTCGTCGCGGCGACATCTGCTTTGAGAGGATCAATATTAAAGTATTCTAAGCCAACTTTTTTCGCCAGCCACTCACACATAAACTCCAGACTCAGTAAGCGGCCATCTTCTTTGGCATTGGGCAGGTTCTTACTGGCAATCAGCTCAATCGCGGCAACTCGACTCTGATCCTCGGGACGGATCACATTGCGCATTAAGTTCGCTTTATCGTTAGCGAGCAGTCCATCTTGTTCGAGTAAATCCAGCAGCTTAAGTGCATCCAAACGCCCATCTGGACCTTTGGCTGAAATATCGTTGACCACAGCAAACCTCGTTATTGTTGCGCCTATCGTTAGGGCAAATGATATTTAGCGAATCTGAAAACCAGTATACTGAATATCGTCCTGCCCGGTATAGTCCTGTGGCGTAATATCGACCGAATCAACTTGTGCTAAAGGCGGCCCCTGCCATAGCCATTCGGCCAATTGATCTAACGCGGTAACCTCACCCAACGCTAACACTTCCACACGACCATCAGCCAGATTGCG
This sequence comes from Gammaproteobacteria bacterium, assembly GCA_965230615.1. Lineage (GTDB taxonomy): Bacteria > Pseudomonadota > Gammaproteobacteria > HTCC5015 > HTCC5015. The sequence goes on along the minus strand of OZ246012.1, from coordinate 4,251,878 downwards.
GACCCAGCCCTGAAGCTGCAAGCGCCCTGCATACTCTTGCGTCGAAGCACGATAAAATACGCCTTGCACGCGGCCTGCCACCAAAAACCGTCGACACTCTTGCATTAGCCACCTCCCTGAAACTGGCCTTAGGCCAGTAAGTAGCTTAAATAAAACCAGCATAAAAAAAGGGGCCTAACAGGCCCCTTTTTTCTATTTGTAAGTGTTGCTCTCTACCACGAATTATCGTGCCAGATATGCTTCGTCTGAAGCCTCAACACTGCCAACAGACCATGCACCACGTGATTTCGCGTGACTAATGGCTGCTTCAACCTCAGATGCAGACGGTGAACCTGTGATTTCAAACTCTTGACCTGGGTAGATCAAGTCAGCATCTTTGATTTGTGATTTGTTCGCTTTGTAGATCAGTGGCCACTGATAAGGATCGCCATAACCTGAGCTGCTACCAGCAATGCCCCATAATGTGTCGCCTGAGCTCACTTCATAGCTACTTGAGGAGGTAAAGGTTTCCGCCTCTGGCTGCTCTTCTACCTGATTGGCCGCATTCAGATCAGCAATTGATTGACGTGCCATGCTCTCGGCCTGATTCGCTAAACGGGTTGCTTCATCGTAATTGCCTTCTTCATAGGCGGCTCTTGCTTGATCCAGGACACCTTGAGCATCGCGCCACTCAGCACCAAGTGCTGCGGCTTCTTCGATGGCTGATTGTGCTGAAGCAATCGCTTCGGCAGCGGCACGCTCAGCTTCATCAGTTGCGGTATCTTCCTTCGGGTTACTCGAGCAACCCACGGCCACCCCCAGCACTAACACAATCATACTGAGGTACTTAAAAAATTGCATTGTTTTCATTAGTTCGGTCTCCCGGAGAACTGGACTTGCAAAGTCATTGATTATTATCCCTAAAACGTACATCCCTTGAAGACATGTGTCAAGTTATCGAGCTATAACGATAAGACATCGCCAAGATATGTCACGCTTATCTGTGATCGAATCGAGGTTTTTTTGCAGCGCTGACACGCATATTGCTTTTCTGGACTGCATTGTACACCACTGGCCTCATTTAAGCACAAATATGATTAACGGCGTTGCACCTGATAACTTTATAATATGGTGTTTAAATAGCCATATACCCCCTTAGTCAAGGGCATTTTTAACTAAGTAGAGTCCACATGAAACAAGCTGTTATTTATCATAACCCTCGCTGCAGTAAATCTCGGCAAACCCTGGCGCTGCTGCAAGAACATAATGTAGAAACAACCATTGTCGAATATTTAAAAACACCCCCTAGTGTCAATAAGTTAAAAACACTATTGCGTAAACTCGGTCTATCAGCACATGCACTAATACGCAGCAAAGAAACTATTTATAAAGAACTGGGGTTGAGTAAAGATGATAGCCAAGCCCAACTCATTAAAGCGATGGCCGATAATCCGATATTAATAGAACGGCCTATTGTAGAGATTGATGATAAAGCCACCCTCGGTCGCCCACCTGAACAAGTTCTAAGCCTGCTATAATGGGCGATATTGCAGTTACCAGATATACCATTTTGTAACGACATTTGATTAATTCATGGGATTACTCCAGCAATAGAACCGACCATTATGCGTGAAATTCTTATCCTTTATTATAGTCGGCACGGCGCTACGGCCAATTTAGCCCGCATGATTGCCCGCGGTGTTGAAGAGTCCGGCCATTGTCAGGCACGCCTGCGAACGGTGCCTGAAGTCTCTGCGGTCTGTGAAAGTACCGCTGCCACCGTACCTGATGACGGTGCACCTTATGTTGCGCTGGATGACCTGCAAAGCTGCAGTGGACTCATCCTGGGTAGTCCAACACGCTTTGGCAATATGGCCGCCCCGTTAAAATACTTTCTCGACAGCACTTCAGCTGACTGGCTCAATGGTAGCCTGGCAGGTAAACCCGCCGCAGTGTTTACCTCCTCATCAAGCATTCATGGTGGCCAGGAAAGCACGCTACTGTCCATGATGTTACCTTTGCTACACCATGGCATGCTGCTGGTAGGCTTACCCTACACAGAAGCTGAGCTTATGCGCAGCCGCAGTGGCGGTAGTCCGTATGGTGCCACACATTTGGCTCTGGATAATAACAGCGAGCTTGATGAGACCGAAAAGCAACTCTGCCGTGCACTGGGTAAACGCGTTGCCGATATCAGCTTTAAACTGGATGTTCAATAATTGATTATGAATAACGCCTCACTCTCACGTGCCAGCCACTATCTCAGCCTGTTCAGTTATTTTGGTATGTTGCTGCTCATTTTGCTCTGGTATACCTGGATCTCGCCCTCAAGCCGCTATCCAACCGCACTGGTTTTAATCACCTTATTACTGCCTTTATTGGTACCACTGCGCGGCTTATTGCATGGGCGACGTTATACCCATGCCTGGGTTAGCATGTTAACACTATTTTATTTTTGCTTAGGGGTTATGGCGGCATACAGTGACCCTGCTGAGCGCTTATATGGTCTACTACTCACCACTTGCAGCGTGTTGTTATTTATAGGCTGTATTTGTTATGTCCGTTTTAGTAAACAAACAGCCGAAACCTAATTTATTACGATAAAACAAACAAAAAAGGCAGTATTGTTATACTGCCTTTTTTAGATTCTATGCTTTTCGCATGAGTTAACGAACAGCGCACCGCCGTTGCATGCCACATAAACCTAACAAGGCAATCAACTCAAACCAGTACACTAAACCGCCGCCACTACTGCCATCATCCACTGTAGTGTCTGCATTATTGTCTGCTGTACTCTCTAGAAAAGCCGGCCCGCTTGGATCACGAATAACACCATCAGCAACCCCATCTTCATCATTCGGACCACCATCCTGTAGAATCAGCAACACACAATCATCAAACGCAGTTAAGCCCTCGACGTAGGCGCTATCATTAGGACCTGGACAAGCACCATTAATGCTTGTGGCACTGTATACTGAATTATTTGCATCAATGACAAAATCACGCCAACCATCATTTATATCAAACTTACGATAGACAGAGTTAACAAACAGACTCGACTGCAATGGAATAACAATACGTGCTGCAGCCCCTGGCGCGATACCATATAACTCAAAATCATAAACACCGCCAATATTGGTATGCGTGTCTTGCGCCAACTCCGGTGTAGCGCCATTATCATCGGCAAATACTTGGAGATCATCCTGGCTGACTTGAATACCTACAGCACCAACCTCTAGTGCAATGCGGCCAAGACGAATACCCACACCGGGTTCGGCTTCCATGACGTTCGCAACAGCTAGGTTACCGGTTTGGTTATTGATTAAATTTTCAGTGCCCGGTTGATTAAAGGCATCAAGATGATCTGGAATACCGTCAGCATCGACATCTTGATAACCTTCGATATCATCATTCACACCATCACCATCGGTATCAACAGCGACTAACACAACGGCCGTGGCCTTCACATTTAACAACAGCAAACTACTATCGCTTAGCGAACCACTGTCAGTCACTGTTAGCACGACAGCATAGACACCTGGCAGCAAGCTAACTGGATCAAGTTCAAAGGTTGTACTACTGCTGGTACCGCTACCATTAATCGCTTGTAAATTACTATCGCTTGCGCTCCAGTCATAGCTAAATGTATCGCCTGCGTTCGGGTCTGTGACATTGGCGGTAATCACAATATTGCCTTGATCTGTCGTCACCAACGGACCATTTATCGCACCTTGCGCCACCGATAAGTCAAGCTCCGGTGCTAGATTGCCTTCCACAATGGTCGCAGTAAATTGCACACGGCTACTGAGCGCTGCATTTTGTGCAGAACTTAAAGTAACAATGAGGGTTTCATCGGCTTCTGTCAAAGCATCGTTGGCAATATTGACACTGATACTGCCTTGCAAGCCACTGTTAATCACTAAAGTACCTGCGACTGCATCATGATCAGCACTATTAGCGGTGCCTGACACCGTATAGTTCAGCATCACAGGATAAGCTGGCGCAAGACCACTTAAGATAACATCAATATTGAGCAAGCTACCTTCTGCCACACTGCGATCGGCCATAATACTGGCCAACGGCCGCACAATAATATTCTGATTCACTGTATCACTGTTACCACTGGTATCACTGGCAGTATAGGTAATGGTTGTAAGCCCTGACCGAAAAGTCCCAGCTTGCGCATCACTTAAGCTGGTTGCGCCACTAACACTGGTAATACTGACTGCAACCGGGCCATCAACCACATCAACTGCAGTAACAGTAAAGACAACCGGTGTTAGGAAGCCAGTTGCATTGGTTGTGATATCGTCTGCACCTGAGAATACTGGCGGAGCATCATCACTGGTAGGGTTAGAGCCATTAATAAACTCTTGCAAGTTAGTAACACCATCACCATCTGCATCGAGACCCGCATCATTTGGATCCAGTGGATCGAAACCGTTGCTGTTCTCAAAGGTATCTGGCATACCATCACCGTCATCATCGTTATCGCAAACATCACCGCTGCCATCAGTATCGGTATCGAGTTGATCGGTGTTTGAATCATTCGGGCAATTGTCTAAAAAGTCTGGCACAGTATCCGCATCAATATCGATGATATTCACCGTGAGACTAAAACTTTGGGCGGCAGAAGATAAGTTAGGTGCAGCATCTGTTTCAGTCGCAACAACGGTAAAGCTAAATGCACCCCATGTGGTCGGTGTACCTTGCAAATCACCACTACTGGCATTGATAGTAACACCATCAGGCAATGTGCCAGTGCTTAAAGCATAATTTAGTGTATTGCTTTCTTCATCGGTAAAACCGGCAGTTACGTCATTACCTGCCACAATAACAGCGCCTGCTGTTTCATCCATCAACGCAATGGTGCCACCGACAGCTTGCGGCGCATCATTGACATTATTCACTGTAATAGTAAATGCCTGTTCAGCGGATGATAAATTCGTTGGATTACCATTGGTCTCGGTGGCAGTAATGCCAAAGTTAAATGTACCAAACAAGGTTGCCGCACCATTTAACGCGCCCGATGCAGTAGCTAAGGTTACGCCGGGTGGCAGTGCACCTGAGGTCAAGGCATAATCTAAGTCATTACTTTCGGCATCATTAAAACCTGCGGTCACATCAACACCGCTCAAGGCCGCATTCTCAGTTATGGCTGAAAGCGTGACTGTACCACCTACGGTGGTTGGCGCATCATTATCAGCACCGACATTGATGGTCATGGTATGGGTTGCAGTACTAAAACCAGTACCATCATGCACTTGGAAATTCAATGTGGCATACGGTGAGCCATTTTCATTATTAGCCGGTGTAAATACCAGGTTGCCTGCCAAGTCAGCGGCCACAATCACATCATTATCCGATACCGGCGTTACATTATTTACTAAACTGCCCGCAGCTGGTACTTGCGTGATACGTATCTGACTCAGTGAGTCCGCAGCATCCACATCGCTAAATGGAAAGTCTGCCACCAGTAAGGCACGCGGCGTGTCTTCATTAATATTGATTGTTGGATTCGATGAGGTTGGCAAGTCATTTTGTTTGGCAACATTGACTGTGCTGGTAACGGTATTGCTGTTATTAATATCAGTGACCCGCCAACTTAGGGTACGCGCAAGATTGGATGGGTCTTCCGAGGTATTGTTATAACTCACTGTTCTTAGCACAGTTTGATAATTCGCCACTGTGGTGGTGCCGGTGAGCGTTAAAATCCCCGTGCCTGATACCCAAGTACCACTAATGCCTAATTGGGTCGCAACACTGAGCACATCTTCACTGCTGGCATAGTTACCGGTAATTTGTACTGTCGCCCCTGTAATATTATCACCTTCCGAATCGCTGACGGTGATACTGGTATCGACTGCAGTGGCGGGATTATTTTCGGAGTAATTCAGTGTACCACCCGCGGTGATCACCGGTGGTGTATTGCCAGTCACTGTAATATTAAAGGTCACACCGCTTGGTCCAGCATTATCATCATCTTCAACATCAAACACAAAAGAGTCATTACCACCGGCTATACCCGCTGTTTGGGTATAACTTAAATTACCACTATCGATATCCTGTTGGGTAAAGGTTTGTGTGGCAGATAATGCAGAGCCTAATAAATTCAGCGTACCATCACTCGGCGGTGTTACCAGCGTATAGGTAATAATGCTCGGCCCATCACCAAAGCCTTCAGCATTATCAGCATCGCTGGTTGATAACTGTGTATTGGGTATATTCGCTGTCGTAAGTTCTAAGATTGTCAAACCGGTGTTGGTCGATACTACAGGTGTATCGTTGGCATTGTTGACAGTCCAACTATACGCTTGTGCGGCAGACGATAAATTACTCGGACTGCCATTAGTTTCTGTGGCGGTAATGCTAAAACTATAGGCACCGGGAACGGTTGGTGTGCCGGTTAAGGCACCGGTGCCGGTAGTCAGACTCACACCAGTGGGTAAACTACCCGAGGTCACGGCGAAGTTAAGATTATTACCTTCTTCATCAGAGAAGTCACTGCTGACCGAAACACCAGAGAGTGCCGCATTTTCATTCACAGCACTGAGCGCAATAGTACCACCCGTTGCTTGTGGATTGTCATTGACCGCTTCATTAATGGTGAATGAATACGCTTGTGCAGAGGATGATAGGTTGCTCGGACTGCCATTGGTTTCAGTAGCAGTCACACTAAAACTATAAATAGCTGGCACGGTTGGGGTGCCGGTTAAAGCACCTGTACCGGTGGTTAAACTCACACCGGTCGGTAAGCTGCCCGAGGTCACCGCGTAATTTAAGTTATTACCTTCTTCATCAGAGAAATTACTCGCCACCGACACACCGGATAACGCTGAACCTTCATCGGCCGCTGTTAATGTGACTGTGCCACCGGTAATCTGTGGCGTATCGTTGACCGCTTCATTAATGGTAAAGCTAAAACTCTGTGGACTAGAAGCTTCATTGGGACTGCCATTATCGGTGGCGATAACCGCAAAGGTATACGTCGCTGGCACAGTAGGTGTACCGGTTAATGCACCGGTACCACTGGTAAGTGACACGCCAGTAGGCAAGCTGCCAGAGCTTAAAGCGAAGGTCATACCGTTGCCTTCAGGATCGGTAAACGCAGAAGCGACAGACACGCCGGACAAAGCTGAACCTTCATTCTCTGCCGTAATCGTTACCGTACCGCCTGTTATATTGGGCGCATCATTGACAGCCGTCACTGTTACATTACGGCTACTATTGACCGTGCGACCATGCGTATCGGTCAGGCTGAATTGCACAGCACGCGTCGCTGTACTGGGTGTATCACTGGTGTTGTCAAAGGTGATCGCGCGAAATACATTGCGAAACTCACCAATGGTTTCTGGGCCACCTGAAATCGTGATAGTTTGCGTGCCACTTCCAGAACAGCTTAAGCCATTGGTAGTACAAGTCGACGCTGAAATGTTTAAACGGTCACCATCACCTGCATTGTAATTGGTCGTAATACTGACTGTGGCTGACTGCATATTGTCATTTTCAGTATCGGAGATCGTCAGCGATGGCGCTACAGCGACCGCTGATCCTTCACTATAACTGGCACTGCCACCACCGGCTGAAATACTGGGCTGGTCATTCACCGTGATGCCCAAAGTATTGGTTGGCCAGGGGCCATCACCACTGGTACCGGTAAAGTCAGAGCAACTCACATCACTGGTACGATTGCCATCAACCGGATTACCAATGCCACTTAAGGTAAATGAACCACTGGAACCCGCTGGCGCATTAAATGTCACTGACCAGCTGGTATCGCCGCTACCATTTGACGCCCGTGGAACACTATGGGTTACATCACTTGATAATAAGGTAGACCCAGAGCCTGCAGTAAATGAGCCGCCATCAGTTGACAGCGCATAGCCCAAATCAGTGGCATTGCTACCACTGCTTTTATCCATAGTGATAGTGACTGTCGTGGTATCGCCACGTTCCAGTACGGTCGAGCCTGCTGAAAGTAGCAGGTTATAGCTAAAGGAGCCACCAAAGTGACAACCGCTACAGGTATTACTCACTGTTTGACCATTCGGACAACTGATCGCTGCGATCGGCGCAGCGGTAAGCAATAGTGCGAGTGGTGTGGAATAGAAATGTTTGGATAGTTTGTTTTTCATTTGGCAACCCATCTTGCAGTCAGTGGCAGTACATCCCAGGTACTTGGAAAACAAAGCATTTGTTTTCGAGCATATTGCTTTCACATTGCAAGCAACGTACCTGATCAGTTGGTAAACATAACCAACTGTTGGAAATGTTAGCGGCATCACATTGGGTACGCTGTCACAGCACCCTTAAAATAAGTACATGCACATATCATTATATCGTTGATTTTATTGAAAAAAAGGTAAAAAAGCCTAATTTAGCACGGATCAGGACAGGCGGTTATAAATAGCCGATAGAAGACGGGCTGGGGCCTGACAGCTCAGTTATCGAGCACCTGTTTGACAAAGGGTACTGTCAAACGGCGTTGCGCTGCCAACGATGCCTGGTCTAATTTGTCGAATTGTTGACACAATGAGCGCATATCCCGCGGAAAACGTCGCAACAGATAATTGCCAACTTCCACAGGTAACGCTATCCCCCGCATTTGCGCACGCTGCTGTAAGACTTGAATTTTATGCTCATCGGACAAAGCTTTGAGCTGAAATAATGGCCCCCAGCTCAAGCGTGAGACCAGATCCGCTAAGCCCCAGGCAGTTTCATTAATATTGCTCTTGGCCGCAAAAACCAGCTGTACCGCTTGTGCCCGACAACGGTTAATTAAATCAAATACCGCCCGCTCCCAAGCTGCATCACCCGCAATACAGTCGATATCATCGACACATACCAAGTCTAATGACTCTAAGCCATCCAATACAGCTGGGCCATAATCGACCAAGTCCATCATCGGTAAATAACAGGCTTGCTTGCCCTGGCCAGAGGCCAGCCGACAACTGGCTTGCAACAAATGCGTTTTACCTAAAACCAGTGGTGACCAGCAGTAAAGCTGTAATTCACTTTGAGCCTGTAACAACTGCAGTAACAAGCTGTTGTCACCCGCGATATAAGCATCAAATGTGGCGGCATCAGGCAGTTGAATAGCAAGCGGCAATTGTTGCTTATGTAACAAGCCAAATCACCGCTGGTAACTATAGTAATAGTCAATACGATCACGCACGGAGATGCTGGCGGCAGTCGCCAATGGGGCTATTTCCAGAGCAGCATCAGACTCAGGGCCTTGCGGTGCATTAATATTGGCTCTATTGGTCACTCGGCCGCTTGGCTCATCGGTAATGGTTTTTATACGCAGTGACGGTAATTGCCACTGCCCATCCGCAACACGCCGTAGCATGCCAGATATGGCTAATACTTTTTCCAGGTCGCGACCCTCACCCCGCATCAAGAGGCGATAATTGACAATATTATTTTCAATCCTCACCGGGGTAACCGCTTCGACCTGAATTTGCTCAGCCATATAGTTCAGCACCCGCGCATAATCATCCAGGCTGCGCACATTGTTGACCGACACGATATATTCATAGAGGGTATCGCCTGCACCTGCAGAAATTGCATAACGCGCTGCCAACATATCACTTACCCCATCGATCCCTGAACGCAGCATTTCATGCACACCCAAGCCTTCATCCTGCCAGTTATTGGCCTGCTGAGCGCCATAGACTTTCCATTTAGCCCGCCAGCGGCCACGGCGGTCTGCTTCGAGTTGACCTTGTAAAACCACTTCAGCACCATAACGCTCAGTCGCAGCGACTACCCGCTCAGAAAAGCCGCCCTGAATATCAGCATATTCAATACTGCGACGATCATCCAAATCCATCAGTGGCAAAATGACCGGCAAGCCACGCTCAGCCGCCGCCGTTAGCACTGCCTGACTCAGGGCACTTTCTTCTTCAGCGTTGCTCAGAATATAACGCTCACGCCCTTGCCTGACGGCCAGCCATAACATCACTGCCGGACGCTGCTGACTCCAAATCGATAAGCCTGCTTTGTTCATCGCATTGAGCAAGGCATCCGCATTAAAATCGACCCGTAAAAATAACTGCTTCTGTGATGTCCCATCTGCTGTGACATCCAGCTGATTCCGGGGAGTATTGGCGGCAATATCGGCGGGAACCACTTTTTCCAAATAGCGATATTGTCGTAAATAACGCGAGGCTTTTGACAGCAGCACCTCAGCACCTTCGGCTTGCTCAATCTGACGCGAGCCGGATGCTTTGACCAAGACTTTCGCTAATGCCCGATCTAGCGCCTCATTGCGGCTGAGTTCAGAGCGATCCTGTACAGGCACCTCAGCACGATACAAGTCATCGGCCTGGGCGACTGCCTGAGAGGTCAATAAGGCTGGCATCAATAAAACAAATAAGCTCAGTAGTGTGGTGAAGCGAACTGCTTTGGTAGACACTGATATAGGCTCCGATTTGATGGGAAAATCAACTTTTCAGCTCAAGGCGGTGCATTTTAGCAGCTGCCTGAATGACTTGCACTGCCCACGCCAGTGCGTGGCCGCCCCTGCCTGAGCCTGCCCGAAGAGGATTCGCGCTTGCTATGCTGTTGCAGACCTGAATATTTGGGGAAGCAGCCGATATTCCCATGAAAAACGTGTACAATGCCCGCTCGTTTTTTATCACTCGTATTCGAAATTCAGAAGCAACACATGTCAAATAATAATACCGATCAACAATCTTTGAGTTACCGTGATGCTGGCGTTGATATTGATGCCGGTAATACCTTGGTGGAGCGTATTAAGCCCGCCGTAAAGCGTACTATGCGCCCTGAAGTCATGGGTGGATTAGGTGGCTTCGGCGGATTATTTGAACTGGCGCAAGGCCGTTATACCAACCCTGTACTGGTCTCGGGCACAGATGGTGTCGGCACCAAACTGAAGCTTGCCATGCAAATGCAAAAGCACGATACCATAGGTATTGACCTGGTCGCCATGTGTGTCAACGATATCCTGGTACAGGGTGCTGAACCACTGTTTTTCCTGGACTATTACGCAACAGGTCAATTGGATGTCGACGTAGCAGAGGCAGTGATACAAGGTATCGCCAAGGGCTGCGAACTCTCAGGCGCCGCATTGATCGGCGGTGAAACCGCTGAAATGCCCGGCATGTATACCGAGGGGGATTACGACTTAGCAGGCTTCTGCGTTGGCATTGCAGAAAAAGATCATTTGATCACTGGTGACCAAGTCAAAGCGGGCGATGTATTGATTGGCCTAGCGTCTTCTGGACCACACTCTAATGGCTATTCTTTAATTCGTAAAATTATTGAGCTTAGCAATGCTGATCTGAACATGACATTTGCAGACAGCACATTGGGCGAGACCTTATTAAGCCCAACACGTATCTACGTTAAATCGATATTGCAAGTTATTCAGCAACACCCCATCAACTCGATTTGCCATATTACCGGTGGCGGTATTTTGGAAAATCTGCCACGTGTATTACCACCGCATGCCGAAGCCATTATTGATTTAAGTAGCTGGCAACCTGCCCCAATCTTCGGCTGGCTGGCAAAATCGGGCAATATTGAACAACAGGAAATGCTACGCACTTTTAACTGTGGCATCGGTTTGGTCTTGTGTGTCAATGCTCTACACTGCGATGCAATTATGCAAGCATTACGCGACTTAGGCGAGCAGGCCTATCAAATAGGCTATATTGACCACACTGATTCAAAAGCACCTAAAGTCACTATCAGCAAATATTAAGAGTACCGCAATATCGTGCATAATAAACTGTCGATAGTGGTACTGCTCTCGGGTAATGGCAGTAACTTGCAAGCCATCATTGATCAGAGCCAGACAGCCGATTGCCCTTTTACAATTGCTGCAGTTATTTCTAACCGCGCGAATGCCTACGGGCTCAAGCGCGCTGCCGCAGCTGATATTCCACAGCATTGTATTGAGCATGGTCAGTACGCCAGCCGTGAGGCATTTGATCAGGCTATGATGCACACCATTGACCAATACCAACCGGGACTGGTGGTACTGGCTGGCTTTATGCGCATCTTAACAGCGGATTTTGTCCGGCACTACCAGGGGCGCATGCTGAACATTCACCCATCACTACTGCCAAAATACAAAGGTTTAGATACTCACCAACGCGCCATAGATGCAGGTGATCAATGGCATGGTGTCAGCATACACTTTGTGACTGAAGAACTCGATGGTGGCCCTGTGATCTTGCAGTCGCGCATTGAAATTAATAGCGATGATGATGCTGATAGCCTAGCAAGCCGCATTCATCAAAAGGAACATATTATTTACCCTATGGTCATAGCATGGTATGCGACTGGCCGTTTAAGTCTGCAAGATGGACAACTACGCTTTGATGGGCAAACATTACACGCAGCGCTGCAGGAAGAAACATTATAAGAGGCTATTATGAATAATCTAACGCGCTCAGCTTTATCCTTACTTGGCCTATTATTGCTGCTTGGCCATGCCCCGCTATCTGCTGAGCCACTAAAGCCTTTTATTGCTCAGTATGACCTCACCAAAAAAATTACCCGTATTGGCAAATTACAACTGTCCTTACAACAAGAAGCAGGCTATTGGCGCTATCAATCAAAAGCCAGGGCCGTCGGCTTAGCTGCTATTATGGTAGGTAAAGAGCGCATTGAAGAATACACCTTATTTTCTTTTAACAACAATGCCCTGCAACCCTACCAATACAGCTATATTCGCGATAGCAAAAAACATGGCAAACAGCTAAACATGGACTTTAACTGGGCTGACCGCAAAGCCACTGTCAGCACAGGCAAACAGCAACAAGATATTGAGTTACAAAATAATGATATTGATCAGCTGTTATTACACATTGCCTTAATGTGTGACTTGCAAGCAGGCATTAGCAAAGATCAATCGCGCGAGTATACTGTCTTGGATGGCATCGAACGTAAAACACATCGCTACACACTGGTAGGCGCTGAAGTACTCAAAATAGCGGATAAAAGGCATAAGACGTTAAAGCTATTACGTGAACATGGCAAACGCAAAACTATTATTTGGTTTGCGCCTGAACAAAACCATTTAATAGTCAAAATGGAACGCTATCGTAAAGACAAATTAAAAAGCCAATTGGTGTTGCGCTCTGTTGAATGGCTCTAATTACTGGCCAAGTAGAGCTGGTGATAAGTCATTATAGTCAAAATCTGGGTTATATTTTCTAGAAAAGCGTTTAAAGTCAATATCTGACCAACTGGATGCTCGCCACTTCTGTAATGTGTTAGCAGGTGTTGCTTTGGTAATTGGCAACAGTTGAAAATCGACTCTACCGCCAAGCACCTCAATAAAATCGAAACCATGATGATAATCGTGTATTAAGATTAGCGCCCAGCCTAACTCCATAAAGTTACCACCTAATGTGACATGAACTTGCCCTTCTTGCACCAAGTCTATCGCACTCAAAGACCAATCTATGCCGCCAACCACAATATCTTTGCCCAGTACTTTTTTCGTATCAACAATAGCATTGAGGCTGCCAATAGCGGCTGCGTCTGATACACACCAAATAGTATTAATTTCCGGGTGCAAGGCTAAAGTATCACTGACAACTTTCGTCGCCACCTCGCTGTTCCAGTCACTTAACACCTTTTTTACCAACTTTACATTATTCAATGTTGCGATACGTTGCTGCAATCCAATAAACCGATCTCTATCGACTGCTGAAATGGCAATATCTTGCCCGCCTACCGCTAAAATATTCACCTGCTTATGATGCTTTTTCGCGGCCTCAACTAAGATACCACCTAGATCAAAACCGGCTTTTATATCGTCGGTATAGGAATGTCCTACCCAATTAGTAAAAAATGAGCGCGGCGCACCTATATCACTACGATCTTTGGCAGCAATACTGTTACTAATAAAAAAGGTTTTTATGCCCTGCTGCTTGGCTAAATTCAACAAACCTTTGCTAACACCAGACCAATACGGTGAAATAAAGTAATCCGGTTTATTATCCCTAGATTGTAATAATTGGCGGCCTATTTTTTTTAAGCGATATGAATTGTTCTCAGACATTTTAACATCTAACTCAATATCTAAATCATCTGCTACCGCTTGCGCAAACTCGACAGTTCTATTCCAAAATAGAGGGTCATTAGCACCTGGCGTCAAAACAGAGACTTTAACCTTCTCAGCGGCGGCTACCGAGGATATTGAAAGGTATCCCATTACCAGCAATAGGCAGGCCATCATCAGCCAGCTTGGTGTTGCGTTTTTTATTAGGTCAGTATGATGCATTCGCTTTTCAAACTTATATTGACTTAGCTACATCTATCGGCCTGCTTCAATATTCTCTTTAATCGACTTACAAAGCTTTACATAAAAAAAAACCGCAGCTGCTTGGCAGCTGCGGTGCAAGGTTAGTCAATTAACCTACGAGTATAGTTTTATAATGTTTTCAAGAACTTAATGATATTAGCCTGATCCGTCGTACTAAGATTATCAAAAGCACTGCGTGCATTACTGGCATCACCACTGTGTGCCTGAACGGCTTCTTCCAAAGTCGATGCCGAGCCATCATGCATAAACAACTTGGCACGGCCCATACGCTCTAAGATCTCGATATTGCGACCAATACCCCATAATGCCGGCGTACGGATATCATCACCGGTAACATTATGTAACTGCATATCAGTGTATGGGCGAATGACCAAATCCTTAAATTGCACTGGAGCATCACTACGTGTCTTCAGGGTAGCCTGATGACAAGCAGCACAGCCAGCATTATGGAACGCCACTTCACCATCGGCTACACCTGCATCGGTATAGCTACCATAAGCGCGTACCGGCACATGCAGGTTCTCGGTATAGACTACAACCTTATCAAAATCACCGGCCGGTAAATCACTCGGTGTTAAGCCATGATCGTCAAGCAGTGCATTGGTTGACTGCTCTCGTACTGTGGCAGCACCACCATCCCAACGGAAACCAGTTTGGCGACCTTCGACCCATTCTAATAAGCCGACACCATATACCGGTGGCGCTACGCGTGGACCCCGCGGTGTATTAATCACGGCTGAACCACGACCATCTCGGAAGTGACAATCACCGCAAGAAGTTAAGCCGTCTTTCACACCTGGAATTGATTGACTACCCGGGAAACCTGTGCTGCCAGGTCGCGCACCACGCGCATCACTTACACCGTGGAACAGATGATGACCTAATAAGAAGTCATTCACGATATTCTTATCTTCAATCGATGTTAAGTGTTGTGTGAAGATCGCATTACGCTCATCTTCCAGCGATGGATTACACGGTGAGTGTGTGATGTAAACACTGGCACGACCGGCTGGATTCAAACGCGGATCGCCGGTTGAAGTACCAAAGCCCTGACCAATGGTGATATGCTGGTACGTATTATATACCTGCGAACCGATGGAACTGCCACCGAACTCACCATTGTTAGATGAGCCAAACGTTGCTTCCCAACTTAAGATCTGACCGTAGTTAAACTCATCCGCACGGATTGGGTAAGGTGCGTTCTCAGCACCAATGATGTACTGCGGTCCTTCACAAATACCCGCACCCCATTCCAAGATCTCCAAACGCGTCGCTGCAATAGTGGCTTGCACATCCAATTGTGTGTTACCCGGGCCATCAGTGAAGACGGTGTTGTAACGCTCCAGGCCACTTAACAGTGAGTTGTTATGCGTTGCATCGAAGATAGCTTCTTGAATACCATCACGTGCATGCGGGTGACGGAAACGCTGCCAGTTAGCACTACGATAGGTCTTGGTTGTACGGTTGTTTGGATTAACGCGTGCATTAGGATCTGTCTCATCATGCTCGAACAGCGCTGAGTAAACCCAGTTATGGTCCGGATCATTATTGAACTGACCATACATGCGATAGCGGAAGAAGTAGTAAAACTTGCCATAGCATGAGCCTGGAATAGTACCGGTGTATGGACCCGCTAAGGTACCCGGCAGATCTAACTTATGGAACTGGATCTGGTTATTTGAACACCAGAATTCTAAGTTTGGATCTTTCGCTGAACGCGCCTGACCATCACCCCCCCAGGGTGAGAATTGTGAAATCAGACCATCCGAGTTATTACCATTCGCACCTGGACGCCAGCTCACTGTACGGCCTTCAATATCCACTGCAAAGCCATAGCGACGTGGTGCTATACCATTGATCGCCGTCGGCAGTGCGGGTGATGGATGAGCCACTAATGGCAATTGTGGAATTAAGTCGGCTTCGGCTAAACGCCAGTTCGCTAAATTCGCACCATTGGTATCGCTAGCCGCATTATCTCCAGCATAGAAGTACAATGGCTTGCCATTATACGTCACATGATAGTCAATCACCGTTGTGGTATTACCACAGCTATCAGTGACCTCACTGCTACGCTCGATGGTACCGAAAGTACCGGTAACACCGCCGGCACCAACCAGTTTACTGGCATCGGCAATAACCAACTTCGGCCAGTTATCTTCACAGCCATCAAAGCAAGTGCTGGTATTGTTGCCATCGTTATCGAATGTATATAAAGCAAAGCCTGGTTTGTCAGAACCTTCACCTGCAATCAAACGTGCTTTATTCGCCAAAGCGTCGGTAACCATCATTGCCACTGCCGCTTTAGGTAACTCAGGTACTGGTGCAGGACCACTACCGCCCGGTATAAAACACGGTGAGTCTGTAATACCTTCGCCTGGTCTCACGGTAATTTCATGGATACATTGGCCGGTTGGGAACTCATTGCCTTGTAAACGCATTTCCAAGGTATAAGCAGTATTCGCATCAACAGCGCCTATGTCTGTCTCATAACGATAGTATGGATCACCTGAGGTTGGCTCATAGACTTGCGCTTGACCCGCTAAGTTTGGCGCACTGCCTTTCAAGCCCCAGACGGCAAAGCCACGTGCTGCACCGGCTTGCTCTGAGTGATAAGCAATACCGCTCGTTGTTAAGCCCATCTCAAAACCTTCACCTAAGTCAGCTGCCGGATCAACGTCAGGCGCAGGTCCACAACCATCAGGTGGTGGCGGTGGTGGTGGCGGCGGCGGTGGTGGCGGTGGCGGTGGTGGTGGCGGTGGTGGCGGTGGTGGCGGTGGCGGTGGTGGCGGTGGCGGTGGCGGTGGTGGCGGTGGTGGCGGTGGCGGTGGCGGTGGTGGCGGTGGTGGCGGTGGCGGTGGTGGCGGTGGCGGTGGTGGCGGTGGTGGTGGTGGTGGTGGCGGTGGTGGCGGTGGTGGCGGTGGCGGTGGTGGCGGTGGTGGCGGTGGTGGCGGTGGCGGTGGTGGCGGTGGTGGTGGGTTACCACTGTTACTAAATGTTACATAATCAATATTCGCTGCAACATCACCATCACCTAAATTAATAATTTGTACCGAAGCGCCTGCAGGGATACTAATTGAGGCTGTCGCATCGGCATAGTTATCAACCCAGGCACCGTTAGAATTGAAGCTAATACTGCCAACATCCGCACCATTAACAAGCAGTGACAATGCGCCTGTATTTTGCGAAGCATAGCGCATCGTTAGAGTATCAGAGGCTTGTACGTTATCAAACTGTACACCTGAATTTAAGGTATCAAGATAAGCAACACCCTGACCACCTGACGCTGGACCATTGCTATATAAAGCAGCACTTCCTAACACCTGCCCTGCTTCCGCTTCTATTTGCTGATCACCAGAAGGTGGCGGTGGTGGTGGTGGTGGTGGTGGTGGTGGTGGCGGTGGCGGTGGCGGTGGTGGTGGCGGTGGTGGCGGTGGTGGCGGTGGCGGTGGCGGTGGTGGCGGTGGTGGCGGTGGTGGCGGTGGCGGTGGTGGCGGTGGTGGCGGTGGCGGTGGTGGCGGTGGTGGTGGCGGTGGCGGTGGTGTACCAGCATCAAAGGTATACCAATTCGCATCACCCGGCCCCGGAGCCCAGTATGAGCCTCCACCATTGGCTTGGAACCTAAAGGTATAAGTATCGGCAGCATTATGCGCTATACCTGAATTCCAGGTATAAGTGTAGGTGCCGTCACCATTATTAACTTCGGTTGGGCTGATCTGGTTGAAGGTAAACCCTCCACCGTTGATCATATAGGCGACGTAGATCGCATTCTTTTGACCATCATATTCAACGGCTAATACAATATTGTCATTTGCATCCAAGCTACCACTAACGGGTATTTGGGCATGGGCTATTGTAGCGATGAGCATTATAAAGAGACTGAAACAGGCTTTTATAACCCTCGATATTAAATGTTGCTGTTGCATGGCTTTGTTTTCCTCCACCTTACTTTATTTTATTGTTCAATTTTTATACCCGAGACCAAACCCAACGGCATGGACCACCTCATGTATAGAAATACAAAAACCAAGTGTTAATACTTAGAGAGAAGTTAATCACCAGTGCCTAATGAGCACAAGCAAACCCAGCCCCAATAAAGGCTAATCTAAAGTCCTAGGAAAAGTACGTATTTTTTTACTGGCTTTTTGTGAACAGGATCACAATGATAGTGCTGATAGACATTCGACATATACTTGTCTAAATCCCAGCAGCTAATGAAAGATGTTGATTTTATTAAACTTTACATCATGTTAATAAACAGTAAAGGTTTGCCACGACAAATGGGTAGACTATCAATTTAGGCTGTGCAGCATGAATACGCCAAAATTTGATGCAGATCAAAGAATTAAAAATACGTAAAAGTACATGCAAAAAAAAAGCTGAAAAAACTTATCAATCAGTTTACAGCTTGTTGATCGGACTTTTGATATATCCTTTATCTCTATAAAGATACTTTAATATAACACTAAAGCATATAAAAACAGGCTTAGACAAGGCCTCTCAAACAAAAAGCCGAGTTGCATAGGACCTGGCCCCAGTGCAAAACTCGGCTTTTTGGTATTTTTGCCGCTCAGATAAGCTTTATTATTTAAACCGCTTAGCCGCCTGAATGCGCATTCTCAAAGCATTAAGCTTAATAAAACCCTCAGCATCTTTTTGATCATAGGCGCCCGCATCGTCCTCAAAAGTGGCAATGCTCTCATCAAAGAGGCTCTCATCTGACTGACGGCCAACGACAGTGACATTACCTTTATATAGCTTCAGACGAACCACACCATTGACATAAGTTTGGCTTTCATCAATCAAGGTTTGCAGTGCAATACGCTCAGGACTCCACCAATAGCCGTTATAAATCAGTTTGGCATAGCGCGGCATCAACTCATCTTTAAGGTGTGCCACTTCTCGATCCAACGTCAGCGACTCGATGGCACGGTGTGCTTTTAACAATATTGTACCGCCAGGCGTTTCATAGCAACCACGTGATTTCATCCCCACGTAGCGGTTTTCAACAATGTCCAAGCGCCCAATACCGTTGTCACCACCAACCTTATTTAATAACGCAAGCACCTCAGCAGGTGTTAGCGCTTCACCATCAACGGCAACCACATCACCTTGCTTAAAGGTCAATTCGATATAGCGTGCTTGGTCGGGTGCAGCTTCAGGCGATACTGACCAACGCCACATCTCTTCTTCAGCTTCCGTCCAAGGATCTTCTAGTGGGCCGCCCTCATAAGAGATATGCAATAAATTAGCATCCATTGAGTAAGGTGACTTCTTACCACGCTTTTGCTCAATAGCGATATTATGTTTATCAGCATAGGCGAGCAGCTTTTCGCGAGAGTTTAAATCCCACTCACGCCAAGGCGCAATAATCTTAATGCCCGGCTTTAGAGCATAAGCACCAAGCTCAAAACGCACCTGATCATTACCTTTACCCGTTGCCCCATGAGAAACCGCATCAGCCCCAGTTTCATTGGCAATTTCGACCAAACGTTTAGCTATTAATGGTCGTGCAATCGATGTGCCTAGTAAGTACTCACCTTCGTAAATCGTGTTCGCACGAAACATCGGATAGACATAATCGCGCACAAACTCTTCACGCAAGTCTTCAATATAAATTTCTTTAATGCCCATAGCCTGAGCCTTTTCGCGCGCAGGCTCAACTTCTTCACCCTGGCCAATATCGGCAGTAAAGGTTACAACTTCGCAGTCATACACATCCCGCAACCATTGCAAAATAACCGAGGTATCCAGCCCACCTGAATACGCCAAAACCACTTTTTTAATCGCTGACATTACTGTTTAACTCCACTGACTAACGCGAGCGGCGGATTGTACACTATTTCGCGCCTAGAATTGCCTTGAATTCCGCTAAACCCTGTTACAGCGGCAGCCGCTAACCTTTAATATAGGTAGCCACTTGGTCGTTTTCACCATCAAAGCGACCAGGTAGAAACAGGCTATTCTATTGAAATCTCAATAGTTGCAGTTGCAATAGTTTCGATTGCAACTAAAAACTCAATTAAAACAGCCACTTACACAATGTATTAACTGTTTTAATATAGATTATTTAAATTTATAATACATCTCGCTTTCTCAGAAGGCCTTAAGGAAATTCGTAAGGGCAGCATAGAGGCAGCTAATCAGCCAGCCTGGCCCACTAAAAACTGAATCTGTATTCCAGTCAGTGAATATTTACCAAGGTATCACTGACCTGCCCGGTTTTTGCTTTTGATTAGGCAAACTGGCAACGCTTAATGGGACTACCTGCGGACAATAAGCCCGTAGCCACTAAACGCAAAACGAGGATTGTCATGACTGACACACATAATGATATCGACCCTCAGGAAACCAAAGAATGGTTGGACGCACTTGAAGCAGTGCTTGATGTTGAAGGTGTTGATCGCGCGCATTATATTCTTGAACAGCTGATTGAAAAAGCGCGCCGCAACGGAGCGTACTTACCCTATTCAGCGAGTACCGCTTATCTCAATACCATTCCACCGCATTTAGAAGAGCGCTCGCCTGGCGATCATGATTTGGAATGGCGTATCCGTTCTTTAATTCGCTGGAATGCAATGGCCATGGTTGTTCGTGCTAATCGCAAGGACGGTGATTTAGGTGGCCATATTGCTTCTTTTGCTTCTGCAGCCACACTCTATGATGTGGGCTTTAACCACTTCTGGCATGCCCCCTCTAAAGAACACCCGGGTGATTTAGTCTATTTCCAAGGTCATGTTTCACCAGGTATTTATTCTCGCAGCTTTATGGAAGGCCGCTTCGACGAAGAGCAATTAGATAATTTTCGCCAGGACACAACAGGTAATGGTTTAACATCCTACCCTCACCCTTGGCTAATGCCGGATTACTGGCAGTTTCCAACTGTATCAATGGGCTTGGGTCCAATTACCAGCATCTACCAGGCACGTTTTCTTAAGTATATGCAAAACCGAGGCATGGCTAATACCCAACAACAAAAGGTTTGGGCATTCTTGGGTGATGGTGAAGTCGACGAACCAGAAACCCTGGGTGCAATCAGTTTGGCATCCCGTGAGAAGCTTGATAACTTGGTTTTTGTGGTTAATTGTAATTTGCAGCGCTTGGACGGACCCGTACGCGGTAACTTTAAAATCATCCAGGAACTCGAAGCGATCTTCCGCGGTGCTGGCTGGGAAGTCATTAAAGTGATTTGGGGCAGTTACTGGGACCCATTGATTGCCAAAGATCATGAAGGCCGCTTATTAAAAATTATGGAAGAGACTGTTGATGGCGAGTATCAAAACTACAAAGCCAAAGACGGTGCATATACACGTGAGCACTTTTTTGGCAAAGACCCAAAAGTCAAAGAAATGGTCTCGAATATGTCCGATGAAGATATCTGGCGCTTAAACCGTGGTGGGCATGATCCACATAAAGTGTATGCAGCTTATGCGCGTGCCGTTAAGACCAGTGGTAAGCCAGTAGTCATCTTGGCCAAAACCGTAAAAGGCTATGGTTTAGGTGAGGTTGCCGAGGCAAAAAATCCGACACATCAACAAAAGAAATTAGACACGCAAACCTTGATGCATATTCGTGATCGCTTTAACTTGCCTATTTCTGATGAAGATGTTGAGCAGGCCAAGTATTATCGCCCAGCTGAGGACAGCCCTGAAATGCAGTATATGCAGGAGCGCCGTAAAGCATTAGGCGGTTATTTACCACAACGCAACAATAATGCAGCCGCCTTGCAGGTACCAGAACTCTCTGCCTTTGACAGTATTTTAAAAGGCAGTGGTGATCGTGAAATGTCAACGACCATGAGCTTTGGTCGAATTCTGACAGTGCTGACACGTGATAAAAATATCAACAAGCACATTGTACCTATTATCCCGGACGAAGCCCGTACCTTTGGTATGGAAGGTATGTTTAGTAAGCTTGGCATTTATTCATCTGTCGGCCAGCTTTATGAGCCGGTTGATAAGAATGAAATCATGTACTACAAAGAAGCCAAATCAGGACAGATTCTGGAAGAAGGTATTAATGAAGCCGGTGCAATGTCATCTTTTATTGCAGCTGGTACAGCCTACAGTAATATTGGTATCAATATGGTGCCATTTTATATTTACTATTCTATGTTTGGCTTCCAACGTGTTGGCGACTTATGCTGGTTAGCGGGTGATATTCAGGCAAAAGGCTTTTTAATCGGCGCCACCGCTGGCCGCACCACACTTAATGGTGAAGGTTTGCAGCATCAAGATGGCCATGGTTTACTCGCCGCGGCAACAATTCCTAACTGTGTTGCTTATGATCCAACATATGCCTATGAAATGGCCGTGATCATTCAGGAAGGCTTGCGTCGTATGTATACTGAGCAGGAAAATGTTTTCTACTACATTACGGCAATGAATGAAAACTATGTCATGCCTGCCATGCCAGAAGGTGCGGAAGAAGGTATTCTGAAAGGCATGTATTTATTGCATGCCGGTAATAAAAAGAAAAAGCTTCGTGCTCAACTCCTGGGCAGTGGCACTATTTTGCGTGAGGTGATTGCTGCCGCAGAATTATTGGAAAGTGACTTTAATGTATCGAGTGATATCTGGAGCGTCACAAGCTTTAATGAGCTGCGTCGCGATGGCATTGATGTAGAACGACATAACTTGCTTAACCCGGAAAGTAAGGCTAAAGCCAGCTATGTTGAGCAGTGTTTAGGCAAAGCCAAAGGGCCTGTGGTTGCTGCAACGGACTATATGCGTAACTATGCTGATCAAATCAGACCATACATTCAGAGCGACTATGTTGTCTTGGGTACTGATGGTTTTGGCCGCAGTGATACCCGCGCTAGCTTACGTGAGTTCTTTGAGGTCAACCGCTACTATATTGCTATTGCAACATTAAAAGCACTGGCTGATGCTGGCGAAATAGATAGCAGCAAAGTCAGCGAAGCACTGAAGAAATACAATATTGATCCTAATAAACCTAACCCCATCACGGTTTAAGGCGAAGGCAGGATAACGATAACATGGCAAATACAAAAGAAATTATAGTCCCTGATTTGGGTGGTATTGATAGCGTTGCGGTCACTGAAATTTTAGTCGCCGTCGGCGATACTATTAATGTTGAAGATTCATTAATTACCGTCGAGTCAGATAAGGCCTCTATGGAAATACCCGCGCCTGCAGCGGGTACTGTAACAGAGATCAAAATCAATGTCGGTGACAGTGTCGCAGAAGGTGATTTGATTCTGACGATTGATGCTGATGCCAACGAAACCGGTGAAGCCGCTCAAGCCAATCAAAATAGCGCAGACAGCTCTGCCAACACAGCGACGGCAGAAGTAGCCGCGACCAGCGAAACAAGCGCTGCTGCCGGTAACTCAGTGCTAGAAGTCGCTGTGCCAGATATTGGCGACTCAGGTGAAGTAGAGGTTATCGAAGTTTTAGTGGCTACGGGTGACAGTATTAACGCTGAAGACCCTATCATCACCTTGGAGTCAGACAAAGCCTCTATGGAAGTTCCGGCACCTGCCGCAGGCACAGTGAAGTCAGTGCATGTCAATGTGGGTGATAAGGTCACCCAAGGTCATCTAATTCTTGTGCTTGAAGCACAAGCTGAGGCTGCACCTGCTGCAGCACCGGCACCTACAGCAGTATCGGCACCTGCTGCAGCACCGGCACCTGCTGCAGCACTGGCGAACAATAAAGCCAACAGTCCAGATGGCCAACGACCTGCACCTTTACCCACGATTGATGAGCGTAGCTTTAATAAAGCCCATGCTTCACCTGCTGTACGTCGCTTTGCCCGTGAGCTTGGCGCTGATCTGGCCAATGTCAGTGGCACAGGCCCTAAAGGCCGTATTTTAAAAGAAGATGTACAACAGTATATCAAACAGATATTAACCGCTGGCGGCGTTGGCGCAGCGGCGGCTGGTGGCGGCAATGCCTCGGTTGCAGACTTGCCGGATATTGACTTTAGTACTTTTGGTGAAATCGAGACACAAGCCTTAAGTAAGATCAATAAACTCACAGGCAAGTTCTTACATCGCAGCTGGTTTTATGTGCCGCATGTTACTCAATTTGATGAAGCTGATATTACTGAGTTAGAGGCGTTTCGCAAGCAACTCTCCGCTGAGTATAAAGACAAAGGCATCAAAATCACTATTATCGCCTTTTTAATTAAAGCGGTTATTGCTGCCTTAAAAGAATTTCCGCGTTTTAATGCATCACTCGATAATAGCGGTGAAAACCTGATCCTAAAAAAATATTTTCATATCGGTGTAGCGGTTGATACGCCTGACGGCTTGGTAGTCCCCGTTATTCGTGATGCTGATAAAAAGAGCCTCGTTGAACTTGCCCAGGAGGTTGTTGAGCTTGCGGTGAAAGCCCGTGACAAAAAGCTTAAACCAGCTGATATGCAAGGCGCATGCTTTACCATTTCCAGTTTAGGCGGTGTCGGTGGTACCGCATTTACCCCGATCGTTAACCAGCCTGAAGTTGCTATTTTAGGTGTTTCACGTTCTGCAATGAAACCTGTGTATGACAATGGTGAGTTTTTACCACGCTTAATCTTGCCACTATCATTATCTTACGATCACCGTGTTATCGATGGTGTGGCTGCAGCACGCTTTACGACCTATCTTAGCAAAGTGCTCAGTGATATCAGACGGCTGTTGTTGTAGTACAGCTATTAAATAAGACAACAAATATACTCATACTCAACCACTAGATGATGTGATAAAACGATGAGCAATGAAATTAAAGTTGAAGTTCCTGATATTGGTGACATTGATGCCGTTGATGTCATCGGCATTCTGGTCGCTGTGGGTGACAGCGTCAGTGAAGAAACACCATTGATCGAGTTAGAATCTGACAAAGCTTCTATGGAAGTTCCATCGCCTGTTACAGGCACGGTTAAAGAAATCCTGACCGCTGTTGGTGATAAAGTCAAACAAGGTAGTGCAATTGTGGTCATTGATGCTGTCGCTAGTAACGCCGCAGCAACTGACAAAGCAAATGCCGATAGCACTACTGTAGATGCACCAGCAGACCCCCCAAAAACATCGCCCGCGCAAAGCAGCGAGGGTATACAAGCCGATATCACAACTGAAGTCGTGGTACTGGGTTCTGGTCCTGGTGGTTATACGGCGGCTTTCCGAGCTGCTGACCTTGATAAAAAAGTGGTGCTTATTGAGCGCTATGCCTCGATTGGTGGCGTTTGCCTGAATGTAGGCTGTATCCCTTCCAAAGCTTTATTACATACCGCATTGATTATCAATGAAGCCGAAGATATGGCTAAACATGGTATCGAGTTTGGCAAGCCCAGTATCGATACTGAGAAACTCGCTGGCTGGAAAAACAAGGTCATTGGTAAATTAACCGGCGGCCTGGCCAGTATGGCTAAACAACGCAAAGTAGATGTGGTGCATGGCGTTGGACGCTTTATCTCAGCGAATCATATTGAAGTCGATACCGGCGAAGGCAAAAAAGTCATTGCCTTTGAGCAAGCTATTATTGCTGCCGGTTCACAAGCCACTAAAATTCCAAGCTTCCCACATGACGACCCACGGATGATGGATTCTACCGATGCATTGGAATTGGAAGAAGTGCCAGAACGCATGCTTGTTGTGGGCGGTGGCATTATCGGTTTGGAAATGGCGATGGTGTATGATGCGCTAGGCACAAAAATCACGATTGTTGAATTAATGGATGGCTTAATCCCTGGCTGCGACCGTGACTTGGTCAAACCGTTAGAAAAAATCATTAAACCACGCTATGAAAATATTTACACCAGCACTAAAGTCACTAAAATCGAAGCTTTAGCAGAAGGCATTAAAGTCTCTTTTGAAGGTAAAAATGCACCTGAATCAGATATCTTCGATCGGGTACTGATTGCTGTCGGTCGGGTACCTAATGGCCATAAGATTGGTGCTGAAAATGCGGGCGTTACGGTTAGCGAACGTGGCTTTATTCCTGTTGATAAACAACAACGCACCAATGTACCCCATATCTTCGCGATCGGTGATATTGTTGGTCAACCGATGCTTGCGCATAAAGCCACTCACGAAGGCAAAGTAGCCGCTGAAGTGATTGCGGGTAAAAAATCTTACTTCGATGCCAGAACAATTCCATCGGTAGCTTATACAGACCCTGAGGTTGCCTGGATGGGCTTAACTGAAACGCAAGCCAAAGCCGATGGTGTTGACTATGAAAAAGCCTCTTTCCCATGGGCAGCTAGTGGCCGCTCACTCAGTCTGGGGAGAAGTGAAGGTGTCACCAAGATTTTACTCGACCCTAGCAGCAAACGTATACTGGGTGCTGGTATTGTTGGCCCTAATGCAGGCGAACTCATTGCTGAGGCAACACTGGCATTAGAGATGGGCGCCGATATTGAAGATCTGGCCTTAACCATTCATCCCCATCCAACATTATCTGAGACACTTAACTTTGCTGCAGAGGTTGCTGAAGGTACGATCACAGACCTTTACATTCCTAAGAAAAAGAAACGATAGAGATAATAATGCCCGGCTTTGCTAAGCAATAACACAAAAGCCAAGCAGTGTCGGGCAGTGTCTACAAGCTAGAATATTATCCAGCCTCGCTTCATTCACAGTTAAACGGGTAATGTGATTGTGAAACAAGTACCTTTGCCCTCTGTACTTGTTACTGAAATCGTTCCACCGTGGTCTTGAATAATACCATAAGAAATAGACAAGCCTAAACCAGTCCCCTGCCCTACAGGTTTGGTCGTAAAAAAAGGCGTGAATAACTCCTTGATATGCTCTGCTTTTATACCCTTACCTGTATCTTTAATAACAATAACAATATTATTATTTTCAACGAATGTTTTAACAGAAATCAGCCCTTTAGTGTCGATAGACTGTCCTGCATTAACCAGTAAATTCATAAAAACCTGGTTTAATTGCCCAGGATAACAAAGCATATCTGGCAAATCTGAATATTCAGTTGATATATCGCATTTATACTTTATTTCGTTGTTAACCATTTTCAGCGTCGACTGCAAACAGTCATTAATATTTGCCCAGGATTTTTCGCGGCTATCCACATGTGAAAAATCTTTTAAGCCTTGAACAATTTCTTTTACCCTGGCACCGCCTTCCAGTGTATCTGCAAGTAGCTCGTCGAGATCCTGCATCATAAAATCTATATCTTCTTCTTTTTTAAGCGCTAGAATTTTCTGTTCATAGCGCTGTTTATCCGCTATATTCTCTTCAATAACTGCCTGATGGTAATTATCATATAAGTGATTAAGCTTTTCAAATATCTGAACATATTGCTGTATACTATTGATATTACTTAACACATACGCAATAGGGTTATTAATTTCATGTGCAACACCGGCAGCTAGCTGACCTACAGAAGCCATTTTTTCAGACTGCAATAATTGATACTGGGTCTTTTTAAGGCTTTCCATCGTTTTTTTCAGGTCTTCATAATTTTCTTTGATTTTATCTTCGGCCTGCCGCCTGTCTAATACAGTACCTAACTGCATGGCAGCAGTGTCTAGCATATCAATATTTAATTTTTCGTTTAGCGCTTTCCCCATTGTAAAAAATTCAACTGTCGCAAATACTCGTTTATAGATATATATTGGAATCACTAAAATATTGACTACGCCAGCGCCTTGCAGAACACTTTCAGCAAAAAAACCCTGCATTTCGAAATCATACCAGGAAAGCTCGGTTAGTGATAAATACTCACCTTCTACAAGACCATAGCGATCCTGACAAAACTTCGCCATATCGAGTTTATTATCTTCTAAACTTTCATCGAGATAAATCAAACCATGATCGTTATTACTTATATGAGACGTGCTAAAGTAAGCACATCCCATTAACCAATTAAATTTCTTACAACACAGGCTTACAAAAAAGTGAATCGCCTCTTGCGTACTGGCATCGCCTTGTGCAAAGTTTACCAGTTCGTTCAAAAGCTCCAGCCCTATTGACTTGGCCAATAGCTCTTCATACTGAGATTCTATGCGTTGTTTGGCCTCAAAGATTTCTCTAGACTTATTCTCTAAAAGGTCTTCAGCGCACCGGCGTGCTTTTTTCTCCCGCAACAACGCCCGCTCATATCGCGCTGAGACTTTATCTTCTTGCAGATTTTTATCAGACTGAAACATGCGCCTATGTGAACGTCAATAGAAAGCGACAATAATCATCCTTTCCATCTTCATGAATATGCATATTAATATCAATATTTGTATGGTAATAACTTGCCGTACCTTTAATTAAACCTTTAGCAAAAGTATAGAGCTTTCTGGGTGAACGGTAAGTCATAGACAATTGATTCTCAGCCGAATCTTCATAACTAAACTCAGGAGTAGCAGCGCCAGGATAGAGTTTTTTAACTTCAACATGGATAAGCTGATCAACACTTTTCAGAAAGCTCTTAGCATTATGGTCTTTAAAAAAATCCGCATAATGTTCAGCAAAATAGGTCAAAGAGAATTCACCAAAGGCTTCGATCAAACCATCAACAGGAACACCTTTCATCTCACTCAAAGTAGAAACCAGCACAAACAACTCACTATCATGATAGCTGTCACCCGCTGTATAAATGCCTTCCGAGTCAAGTTGACAGCTCTCTAACAATTCATCCCATACCTCCAAGCCAAATTGAGATTCTACCATCTCGTTAAGCATTGAAAAAACGACTCCTTTCATAAGGCATCCTTCTCTATTAATACTATATTCATTTAAAATTTGACAAACTTTCAGTTAATAATACGTCTTCAGGATCCTGCAATAGAAGGCCTTTACCGCCATCCTTATCAAGAATTTTAACAAACTCTTCTTCAGCGACAGGCTTACTAAATAAGTATCCTTGAAACTGCTTACACCCTAAAGCTCTTAATGCATCCAACTGCTGTTTATTCTCAACACCTTCTGAAATAACTTTAAGCTTTAAGCCATATGACAATGACACGATCGCCTCAACAATCGCTTTAGCGTCATCGCTAAAGCTGACTTCATCCACAAAAGACTTATCTATTTTTAAATAATTCAGAGGAAATTTAATAAGATAACTCAATGACGAATAACCGGTACCAAAGTCATCAATTGCCATCTTTATACCCATATCAGAAAGGCGTTGCATAATATCACGCGCGGCCATCGCGTCATCCATTAACAAGCTTTCTGTAATTTCTAGCTCCAAACAGTCTTTATATAAATCTAATCCCGCATTTTTAGAAATTGATTTTATGACGCCAGGTAGATTTTTTTCATGAAATTGCTTAGCCGATAAATTCAAAGCCAGCTGCAGGGAGCCTAAGCCTTTGTCACGCCAGCGATATAATGCCTCGCATGATTCTTCTATGACCCAGCGTCCGGCTGCTTTTATAAGCCCTGTTTCTTCTAAGACAGGCAAAAATTCGAACGGTGGAATGAGACCTTTTTCGGGATGCTTCCATCTGAGCAGTGCTTCTGCACCGATCACTCGATTTTCTTCAATATCAACCTTAGGCTGATAATGTAATACAAACTGCTTTGCTGAAATCGCTTTTCTTAACTCAGCCTCTAAAGAAAGGCGCGCACCTGCAATTTTATTAAATACACCTGAGTAATAGCGATAATAATTACGCTCATCCATTTTTGCCTGACGCATGGCGGTTTCTGCATTGGCCATCAGCTTCTCACCCCCTTCGGAATCTTCAGGGTAGAGACTGATACCAATATTTGCCCCTAAGAAAACTTCACCACCTTCAATTTCAAATGGATTAGTAATTACCTCTACCAGCCTATGAGCAAGCAACCCGGGGTCTTCTGTACGTTCAGCATCCGTTATCACAATACAAAACACATCACTGGCATAACGTCCAACAGTATCACTGGCCCGCACACATGCAGATAGGCGCTCTGTAACACCTTTTAAAACCTGGTCCCCCACCTCCAAACCAAAGCTATCATTAATCGCTTCATGATGCTCCAAGCCTATCATAACCACCACAATTTTTGTCGAATTCCTTTCCGCAAACCGAATCGCATGATGCAACCTGTCTTTGAGCAAGGTTTTATTTGCCAACCCTGTCAAAGGATCGTAATAGGTCACCTTAATTAATTCTTCTGCCTTCTCCTCAACCATCGCCTCAAGGTTTGCATTGATTTTTTTCAACTCACTATTCATAGAAGATAGCTCATTGTTTAAGCGTTTATTTTCAACAATCAACTCACGGTGATTAAAGCTTTCATTAACAACATTTAACAGCTCTTTATTATCCCAAGGCTTCATTAGCATTTTATAAATTGCACCAGTATTCACCGAAGCAACCACAGCACCCATATCAGCCTGACCAGTTAATAAAATACGCATAACATCAGGATATTTTTTCAACACCCAACCTAAAAACTCAGCGCCTGTCATACCTGGCATCATATAGTCGCAAACAATAACGCCAATCGTACCACCCCTATCACTTTGCATAATTTCCTGAGCCTGCTCACCCGACTCTGCCGTTATCACTTGAAACTTGTTATTTCGAAACAGTCTTGATAATGAGCGACATATAGCACCCTCATCATCTACGACTAATACCACTCTATTTTCTTCAGCCATTTGGGTCATAATCGCTTTAGATTTAGTCAGCCAACTATTGTGACCAATAGCGCTGATCAAACAGAGTACTATCAGATTGAGGGAAATAAGCGAAATCAAATGCTTTGTCATTTTCAAGCATTAAGGCTTTCACTTGTAATGTTTGTCTCAACATCACCAACATTGCTGCTGCATGGCTATCTTTGGCAAGATAGCCACTTATGTAACTTTTATTCTGTGGCAATCCTGGCAGCTCAGCTGCTTTATCCAACAGAATAATAGCGGGCACATAACCATGGAACGTATTCGCCTGATCAACCAAATCGATACAAACATCCAAACCCATAGATGCATCACTCATGATTAAATCAGTATAGCAATATCGCAAATACTCTTTAGCATCCTGACAAGAAGAAAACACCTGTGACACATAAGGTTCTATCTCAAGTAAGTTTCTTACACGACCAATATAGCCGCTATCATTACTCACAATGACCAATCTACTGAACATACAATCCCTTTTTCATCAGCTATTTACTTAATTTCTATAAGTCTTTTTCCTCTATGACAATAGCGCCACCCTCGTCCAAATCAATCTGCAAAATATCAGGGTCTGATTTTTCCAGGTCTCTAATATCTTGATGCTTTTGAATTAGCGCCTCTCGAGATGGTCGTTGTTTATCCAAAATTTCATGATCGATATCGCTGAGCTTTTTGTTTTTCAAGGACGCTTCTACAACTTCGCATAACTCCTGACTATCCCAGGGCTTGGCAATAAAACGATATATAGATGCATCATTTATTGCGCTTTCCAAAAAGCTTCTATCGCTGACTCCGCTCATGATAATTCTGACACTATCCGGTTTTAGCCCCTTTACTACTTGTAGAAAACTTACGCCATCAGCATTTGGCATACGATAATCTGATAACACTAAATCCACTTGTTCACTGGCCACATACTCTGCTGCGACCAGCACATCACTGAATGTCTTTATGACTCTACTTTGATCACGCAGCTCTCTCTCTAATGCTCTGAGGATTTTATCTTCATCATCGACTATTACTACGGTATCCATAGGCCACCTAATTTATCTCTATCCACTTTGAAAAGTAGGCTGTGTCGATTCAATATACTCTTCTGTAATCAGCGCTTAAGTCACTGATTACTGCAGATTTACTGAAGATCACAGGCTTATTTATCCATAGTAATAGCGGCCAGATAGTCGATTCCTTAATACCAGCAGTAAATTCGCTGGTAAGCTAAAAAGGCAGAGGGGGGGTAAGGCGGCAGGAAAACTACGGTCGGATGACCGAGAATAAACTACGGGTAAATTGCCGCCACCACAGGCGGCTTATCATGGTAAGAATTCCCATCGCAGCGCCTATACAGCCTCGCAGAGTACCGCTTATTTTAGACTCACCAATGCGGCAACGCGTATCTACAGGCACATCCACAACCTGATAGCCCTGCGATATCGCTTTGACTTGCATTTCCACGGTCCAGCCATAACGCCGATCTGACATATTCAGTCGCTGCAAATCATGGTATTTAATTGCCCGAAATGGCCCCAAATCGCTGATTTGATGCCCCCATAAGCGCTGAATCAGCCAACAAGCCAAATGATTACCGAAACGCTGAGGCAGAGTTAATGCCCCCTTTTCATAACCGCCTAAAACACGTGAGCCAATAACTAACTGCGCCCCTTGCTGCAAAGCGGCCAGCAAAGCGTGCGTTTGCTCGGCTTTAAATGCATGATCACCGTCAAAAAAAACGATAATATCGGCTTGAGTATGCGCTAATGCACGCAAACAGGCCGCGCCATAACCAGCCTCCGCCTCATAGACGACTTTGGCCCCCGCCGCTGCGGCATATTCCGCTGTCGCATCTGAAGAGCCGTTGTCACAGACAACAATTTCGTCAATCAGCTGCTGTCCCCCTGTATTTCGCTGCTCAAAAAGCTCTGAAACTACCAGCCTTATTGCCTGCTCTTCATTCCTGGCGGGAATGACTACTGCCACCGTATCATCCTGATACATTTATAGTTTTCTCCTGAATGCCGATAATACACCTTATTGAGAAATATCTTGCTAAACACATTTTTATGCTTTGCAAGCTTATGACACAATAGCCCCTAGTTTCACTGAATGAGATATCAATGCCAACACCAATCAGCGCTATTTTCCTACTATTAGGACTTACTGTATCACTGTGCCAAGCGAAAGAACCTAATTGGCAAGAGTATAATGCTATATTAGCAGACCATGTAAAAGCTGGAAGTAAAAACGATATAATCCTTAATTTGGTTGATTATGCCGCGCTGAGTGGTGACACCCGGCTGCAGCGCCTGGCTGATAATATCGGCACGTTTGCCACACAGCAGCTCCTAACCGAAAATGAAGAAAAAGCTTTTTATATTAATGCCTATAATATATTCACACTTAAGCTGATCGCCGATAATTGGCCAGTCGAGAGTATTAAAGACCTGGGCATATGGCCATTTACCATCTGGAAGAAAAAGATTGCCATGCTCGATGGTAAAGCTGCCTCGCTGCACTATATCGAACACAGCGTACTGCGCAGCTTTGATGACCCGCGTATTCATTTTGCTATTAATTGCGCCTCAACAGGCTGTCCAGAGCTACGCAGAGAAGCCTATACCGCAGCCAAACTTGATCAACAACTCAATGAGCAAAGCCAGCGCTTTCTTATTGATAACAAAGGCATCAGAATTACCGAAGATGGAATATATGTATCAATGATTTTCAAATGGTATAAAAAGGATTTCCCAAATGGTGATATCAAAGATTTTATTCAGCAATACCAGCCTCCTCTAAGTCAATATCCGATTATTGATTATTTTTCCTACGATTGGACTGTTAATGCCAGCACGGAATGACTAAATTCATCCTCAAACGAATACGGGCAACCTCTGAAAATCAGCTCTATTTCAACATCAACACCTGTGCCATTATACTT
Organism: Gammaproteobacteria bacterium; assembly: GCA_965230615.1. Classification (GTDB taxonomy): domain Bacteria; phylum Pseudomonadota; class Gammaproteobacteria; order HTCC5015; family HTCC5015. The sequence goes on along the minus strand of OZ246012.1, from coordinate 4,218,088 downwards.
TTTGGCCACTATCTGGCCGTTTATGTATTAGCTCAACAGACTGTTTATTCAATATACTTTGTCTATATACTGCTAAGTTGCTGCATGCTGACATTAGCCGCTTTTTATTGCACCCAACAGCTTAGCAAACACAGCACGCTCTATAACACAAAAATACTTATCGGCATTATCTTGTTTTGGGCTATTGCTTTCCGACTTATTGGTTTATTTTCACCTGCAATACTGGAAGACGATTTCAACCGATACTTATGGGATGCCTATATTTTTTCTGAAACAGGCAGCCCATATGGCGTGCCACCGGCGGTCTATTTTGACGCAAGCCATTTAGCAGAGCAGTGGCATCAGGTTCTCGATGGCATTAACTACCCCGAAATAACAACCATTTACGCACCAGGGCTGCAATATACTTTTTTGCTGGCATACAATATTCAACCAGCTTCTTTATTAGCATTAAAAGGTCTATTTCTACTTGCCGATCTGCTTATTATAGGGCTGTTAATGCGCCGGATAAAAATACAATACCTGCTATTATATGCTTGGTGCCCTTTACTCATTAAAGAGGTGGCCTTTTCAGCACATGCTGATATTATCGGCATTCTGTTTTTATTACTTGCTATCTATTACGGCGAAAAAAAACAAGCTTGGCTATGTGGAATCACATTGGCCTTAGCCATTAGCTGCAAACCTTTTGCTTTATTACTTATTCCAATATTACTGCGCCCTGCAATGCACAAGGGCTTGCTCAGCGCAGCTATGGCATTACTACTCATCTACGCCCCATTTATCGCCAAAGGCCATAACGAATTTAGCACGCTATTCACATTTACCCAGCACTGGGAATTTAACTCTAGTTTATTTGCACTACTCAATAGTTTTTTACATGCCACGCATGCAAAGCTAATCGGTTTAGCTGCCTTTCTGGCTTTTTATACCTGGTACTGGCTGCATGATTTAAAAAACAGTTATGCTTACAAGCAGCATCTTACTCCCCGTGGTGACTGGTTATTTGGCTTGCTGTTAATTGCCAGTCCTGTGGCTAACCCCTGGTATTTTTTATGGGTGCTCCCTTTTGCCAGCATATTTCCATCACGCTGGGCTTGGACCGCAGCCTGTAGCTTGCTATTAGCCTATATTACCGGTATTAATTTGCTTGAAAGCGATCTAGGCGCTTATGACCACCCTGTATGGTTAAGACCACTTGAATTTGGTTTAATCGCTATTGCTTTGTATTTTGATCACAAAAAAAATGCTCAATATGATCAATCTACTCTATAACGTTTTTTTATAAAATACTTAAGCGAAGCAATATCTTCCCGAGCGAATTCCACCTCAGTCGAACTATTAGCACACTGATCTAAGGCCGCACAGCCTTTAAAACTGGAGTTTTTTCGGTAACAACTTAAACACCCTCTGAATATTTTAGAAGAGGATACTTTCTTAAATATCATTTTACCGACAACATATTTACTTGCCCCTTGAGGTAAGTTAGGAGACGTATAGGAACCGGACGCTTCAGAGATCTCAGCAAATAAGAGGCTGCTCATAAAAACTGTAAATATTGATATTTTAAACATCTTCACTTTCCTTAAGCTATCTGCTTTTTCTCTAAAGCAACCTCAATTGGCAGTGTAATGATGAACTCAGTACCCTCACCCAATTGACTTTCCACTTTCAAGTCTCCACCATGCTCGCGAATAATGGCATAGCTAATATAGAGACCAAGACCTGTACCTTCTCCAACAGGTTTGGTCGTATAAAAAGCGTCAAATATTTTCTCCAAACTCTCTGGAGCAATACCTTTACCACTATCCTTAAAGTTTATTTGCAAATCACCTTCTACTACCTTTGTAGTAATTTCGATAATACCGCTCTCATCTATCGCTTGCGCTGCATTTACAACTATATTAGTAAAAACTTGATGTAGCTTACCCGCATGGCAATATATACTCGGCAAATCCGAGGCAAAATCAGTGATGATTTTACTATTATGTTTTGTCGCATTATGTGTTATTTTGAGAACAGACGCTAAACATTGGTTGATATCTTGTAGCTGCATATCTTTACCATCACCGGCATGCGAGTAACCTTTCAAATCGGCAACAATGTCTCTGACTCGCAAAGCACCATCAATAGAATCGCTTAGCAACTCTGTCAGATCTTCTATCATAAGCTCGATATCTGCTTCTTTATAGTCTTCTATATATTCAGCCGCTGCTTTTCGAATCGCTTCTTTGTCTTCACTTTTAACAGCATCAAATAACAACTGAGATTTTTGCAGAACCTTGAATAAACTTCCATTATAATCCTGCAACATTGTTAAATTACTTGTGATAAAGGCCATTGGGTTATTAATTTCATGCGCGACACCAGCAGCCAATTGCCCAAGCGACGCCATTTTTTCTGACTGCACCAATGTTGCTTGTGATGACTTTAATGCTGCCAGTGTTTCTTCAAGTTTTTCATGACTCTCTGTTAATTGTTTTGTTCGCTCAACAACTTTGGATTCCAAATTCCTATTAGCATCTGACAACGCTTTGGTTAGCTTCTCCAAAGCCTGACTCTGCTTACGTTTTTTTGCCTGATCAATCCGAATGCGCCTGGACATCATATTAAATGTGCTCGCCAAGACACCCAGTTCGTCACTACGATGAATCTCAATTTTATGCTGTAAATCCCCTTTACCAAATGATATGGCTGCATCCACGATCTTTCTAATAGGCCAAATCAAGCGCAAAGAATAGATAATACTCAGTAAGACTGCGATGGCTACAACAACAGCTGCGACCCACAGCAGTTTTTTGGCGATTTTAATGCTTTCTGTAAAGAAAAAATCAACATTCCTATCGGCCTGCAATATCGCCACAACATTACCTAAAGAATCATGAACGGGCGCGACAGCTGAGACCCACATACCCTCACTATCTGCATACAGACCAGTGGTAACCGAGAGCCCCTGTAAAGCTTGCAAATGATGCTTCTCAGCATGAATTAAATTGCCAATAAAGAACTCTCCTGCTGCATTTTTATCGGTCATCACGACAAATTCCATTTTCTCATTCTGGCGAAACCCTTGCGCTGGCCTCAAGGTGTAGACAGGGCTACCGGAAGATTCAACACCTAAATGATTCTTCTCTTTCAAGATAATTAACTGCTCCCGAATTTTATGAAATGCATCCATACCGTCGACAAAGTTACTGTCTACTCGTACAATCTCTTCATGATAATCACCATTAATAAATGGTGCCGCAGAGTTAACCAAGGCTAACAACTCATTACCTAGTGCCGTTTCAAGCTGTTTCTTACTATTTTGATAGGCAAACCAAGTACTCACAGCAACAGCAAAAGCCACCAGCACGCCCGCAAAAAGTATTAATTGCAGCGTAATACCAAACCGTATATACCGATGCTTTTTCGACATACCCAATACTGCCTTATTAATTGATACGCATCATTTATTAATAAGTATAACTATAACGTACAACCAAAATATCTTTCTGCCCCGTATTCTCACCATCTATCGTTTGCGCTACATCAATACCCATACTGCTTCTGTTATTGATAAAATAGCTTGCACTCAAGCTCACGATTTCTTTTTCTTCTTGCAACTCAGGAAAACGGCTGGCATCAAAACCAGGCCCACCAATATCCAGCCCTTCGTTTGCTGATTCATTGAAATAGCTGATACCTGCAGCAAAATTCTGAGAAAAAGTGTAGTAAGCACCAATATTTAAAAAGACTTCAGAGGGTACTGGTGATGCTCGGTCACGATAGCCCAGCTCACCTAATAAGCTCCAAGAGTGGAGCACCTTACCAACAATGATAGAGGCACTGTAACCTGACTCTCCATCCCCTGGCGAGTGGGGGTTACCTGCCGATGATGCCTCATAGTTTCCAGCGATAATAGCTGCTAAACGTAATGTTATCGTTGGCATCGCTTTCTCACTTAAATATTCATCAACAAAGCGCCAACGGATATCTATTTCAGAGTCATCAACGCCTGAGAAGTCACCTCTTGATGCAGGCGCAAAGTGAGTTTCAGTAAAACCTGTTTTAAAACCTAAGCTTACTAAGTCTGACAAACCATACTCAAAAGCAAATCTTAAGGTGGTCTGCTCTATATCTGCCGGCAGTTGCTGATCCTGATCCGCACGATAAAATTCATCAAAGCTTTCCGACAAGTAGCTAATGGATAAAGTCATTCCTCCAGGTTCCGGCAACCAAGGTGATGCAGCCAGCACCGGCTCTGTCAAAACTGATAAAAGCGTTATTAGTATAACTCTGCTCATCCCTGCCTCAATATAAGCTAAATATAAACTCAACTCATTTTAACGGCCACAACACTATATTCTTCAGTTTTAAGGGTTTTGCTTAAGACAGCAGGAATTACCTGCTATATATAGGAACGTCGGCAACTGAGGCAGTTTGAGTACTATTTTGAAAATCAGACCATCAAAAGACTGAGCTAGAGAAGATTGAAAGCCTGATCAGAAGCTGAATCGGAGGCTAAACTGGATTAAGCGTAGTATTCCAAGGCAATTTGATGCATAGGCTTTTTCATATCATCTGCCAAGACTGGAATAGCGCCGTTTTGAATGAGCTTGCGCATTTCTTTCTCTGGAAGTGGGCGGCTGAATAGAAAACCCTGAAATTCTTCGCAATTGAGAGTATGCATAACATCTAGCTGCTCAGTGGTTTCGATACCCTCGGCAACGACCTGCATTCGCAAGCTAGATGCCAGCGAGGTGATTGCTTGCACAATCGCTTTAGCATCTTTATTATGCGTAATATCAATGACAAAGGCCCGATCGATTTTTAAGTAATGAATCGGCAACATAATCAGATAGCTGAGTGAAGAATAACCTGTACCAAAATCATCAATCGCCAGCTTAATCCCCATATTGCGCAACTCATGCAATTTTTGCTTAACTCTTTCAATATCACTGAGCAATACATTCTCAGTAATCTCAAGCTCTAATTTAATATTGTGCGCCGCGATTCTGCTTTTCTCGACAGCTGACTGCACAACATGTAAAAAATTGGGGCTCTTTAGTTGTATAGGCGACACATTAACAGCAACATGAAATGGCTCTACGTTGTCACCTGTCTGGCACCACTGGACGACAGTATGACAAACCTCATTGAGCAACCACTCTCCAACCGGGCCAATCAAGCCGGTTTCTTCTAATACCGGCAAAAATTGATCAGGTGGTAATAAGCCTCTTTCAGGATGTTGCCAACGCAATAAAGCTTCAACCCCAACAATACTGCCATTGCTGGTATTGATTCTTGGCTGATAATAGATTTTGAATTCAGACTTATGTAACGCCTGCCGAACCTGACTTTGTAATAGAAATCGTTCGCTCGACCTTTCATGCAGCTCTTCAGAATAAAATCGATAATGAATATCCGGATCTTTTTTCGCCTGATGCATGGCGGCTTCGGCATGATCGAACAAGGCTTGCGCACTAGCGCCATCCCCAGGATACATGCTAATGCCTAAATTAGCATTAAGGTAGAGCTCACGCCCTTCCACTTCGAAAGGCTCTTGCAATGTACCTAATAAACGACTGACAACTTCATTAGGCTTTTCTGTTTTATCCGTATGATTGATTACCATACAGAACTGATCACCTTGCATACGTCCAACAGAGTCAGTGTCCCATACATACATATTCAGTCTTTCGCCCAACTCACACATCAACAAATTACCCGCTTGATGTCCTAAGGTCTCATTCACCAAACGAAAGTTTTCCAAGCCAAGATGAATGACGGTCACAGTATAGTCAGAGCGTTTGGCAGCACGAATGGAAAACTCCAAGCGATCCATTAACAGCTCTTTACTAGGTAAGCCCGTCAAGCGATCAAAATATAAGACTTCGCGCAGTTCACGGGTTGCATGATCGATACGATTTTCTAAGCTGCTATTCAAATCACGCAACTCATCATTGGCAAGTTGCAATTCACGATTGAGGCGCTTGATTTCCATGCTGGCATCGTAGACAGCAAAAGCTTCTTTGAGCGTTTTAATTAATAGCTCATGACTGCAAGGCTTAAATAAAAAGCGGTATAGCCCTACTTCATTGACAGCATCCATAGCAGAAACAATATCGCACTTTGCGGTTAATAAGATGCGCTTAATATCAGGATAAAGGTTGCTGACTTGCTGCAAAAACTGCGTGCCAGACATACCTGGCATACGATAATCTGAGATCACCACCCCAATCGACTCTTCCTCTGGTGGTGATGCTAATAGAGCCAAAGCCTGCTTAGGGCAATCTGCGGTGAACACAGTATAGCCTTGCCCACGAAACAGGAACGCTAGCGCATTTAAAACAGCTTGTTCATCATCAACAATCAATAATGCGGACATATTTTTTAACCTGCTTTGGCCAGGTATTGGCATATATACACGTCTAAAGAAAACACCGTGACAAATACAAGCTGCCACTATCTCGACTGACCGTCTCTCAATTTGTGAAGCCGTTCAGCTTACAACGCTTATGCTTTGTTTTTCCAAAGCTTTTAGTAAGGTAAAACTTTGAACCACTATTCAAATAGCACAAACGATCAATAACAACAAGTCTTAATACAATATTGACATTCTATAAGCAACTTGGGTGCTTATTGATCCTTAACTCAGACTTTCTAACTTTCATTGGAGCTTCGATTCGTCAAGTGTATAAAAGATAATCAAGTAACAACGCATATACTTGAATATACTCATTAGATATACGTCATATACAGCGCGTTGAGTCCTTGTATTTTTTACACTACAAGCTGCGATAAGTCAGATAAGGACTACAGTTAGGCGCGAAATTATACTGTTGTGTGCAGATAGCCTAGGTAATACTTTGTAAAGTTTCACTTAAGGCTTTTATAAAGACAGTGTTCTCTTGCTCGGTACCCACTGTTACACGCAGACAGTCACTGAGCAGAGGTCGTATTGCAGATAGGTTTTTAATTAAAATACCTTGTGATTTTAATGCGTTAAAAACATGTTCTCCCTGCCCTGTCGGCACCCGGAATAGAATGAAATTCGCGTGACTGGGATATGCTTCAACACCCGGCATAGTACTTAATACATCGAATAGATAGCAGCGCTGCTCACGAATAGTTTGAGCCTGCATGGCAAAGACATCTGCATGTTGCAGTGCATGTAAAGCCGTTACCTGCGTGAGTATATTGATATTGTATGGCAGCCTTAATTTATTCAGCTCATCTATCCACTGCTGTGCACCTGCCAATAAGCCCAAACGAATGCCCGCTAAGCCAAGCTTGGAGACAGTACGCATCACCAGCAAATTATCATATTGACTTAACTGCGACATGAAGCTCTGTTGCGCAAAAGGCTGGTAAGCCTCATCAATCACAACCAAGCCAGGTGCTTGCTCAATAATTTCAATCAGTTCGTGCTGCTCAAATAAGTTACCGGTTGGGTTATTGGGATACGCCAAAAACACAATGGCAGGTCGATACTTGGTAATCGCTGCTAACATCGCTGGCATATCCAGGGAAAAGTCCTGCGCCCGCAATGGCACAGAAACATATTCACAGCCAACAGCGGCGGTGAGCAGACGATACATCACAAAACCTGGCTCAGGCGCCATAACAACCGCTTTGCCATTAGGCCCTTGCAATGGCGAGTTAATGAGTGACATACACAGCAGCTGAATCAACTCATCAGACCCATTACCTAATATCATTGCCTTGTCTTCAGGCACCAACATATGCTGTCTTAGTTGTGCCGATAGCGCTTCAGCCGCAGGATCAGGATAGCGATTCAGTGAGGCATTTTGTAGCTCGGCCAACCATGAAGCAGTCCACTCCGCGGGCATTGAAAAAGGGTTTTCCATAGCATCAAGTTTAATCAAACCATCTGATGGGGCAACTTTATAGGCTGTCAGCTTGCGAATAACATCGCTAAAGACTTGTTCGATTTCTAAGGACATGTTGATTATTAAAAAGCCATACTCTCGTGTTGTACTGCTAATCAAGCCAAGGCATAAATGTTATCAGTCTTTATCTAGCAAGCGGCATTCAGCGGAGTAGGCATGAGCAGTCAAGCCTTCACCATGCGCTAACACTGAAGCTGTTTTGCCTAAAACCGATGCACCAACCGCCGTACAATCAATAATACTGGTACGCTTTTGGAAATCATAGACACCCAAGGGCGAAGAAAAACGTGCCGCGCCAGCTGTGGGCAGCACATGATTAGGGCCAGCACAATAGTCACCTAACGCCTCGGCCGTATATCGTCCCAGGAATATTGCACCAGCATGCCGTACTTTACCTGCCCACTGTACCGCATTATCAATTGACAACTCCAAGTGTTCTGGTGCCATACGGTTTACCAGTTCAATGGCCTCATCTAAATCGCGGACCTTAATCAATGCGCCACGCTTCTCCAGTGAACTTAAAATAATGTCTTTGCGTTCCATGTTGGCCAGGTTTTTTTCGATACGGCCAACCACGGCCCCGACAAATTTCGGATCTGGGCAAATAAGAATAGCTTGAGCATCTTCATCATGTTCGGCTTGCGAAAATAAATCCATCACGATCCAATCCGGATCTGTTTTACCATCACAAACAATCACAATTTCTGATGGCCCAGCTACCATATCAATACCAACAACACCAAACACGATACGCTTGGCCGTCGCGACATAAATATTGCCAGGTCCGACAATCTTATCAACACGCGGCACAGTATCAGTACCATATGCCAGCGCTGCAATAGCTTGTGCTCCACCGACGGTAAAGATCCGGTCAACACCCGCAATCACTGCAGCTGCCAACACCATATCATTGAGCTCACCTTTAGGAGCAGGCACCACCATAATCAGCTCTTGCACACCAGCGACTTTAGCAGGAATGGCATTCATCAATACTGAAGAGGGGTAAGCGGCTTTACCACCAGGGACATATAAGCCTACCCGGTCAAGCGCTCGTATTTGTTGACCTAGGTTATTACCCAAGTCATCGGTAAATAACCATGACTTTAATTTTTGACGCTCGGCATAAGCGCGAATACGCTCAGCTGCTGTTTCCAAAGCCTCACGCTGCTTAGTAGAGATCCCCGCCACTGCTGCGTTTAAACGCGCCTCTGACAATTCTAACTCGGATGCTTCATCCACGCTCATATCATCAAAACGCTTAGTGTATTCTATCAATGCAGAATCACCGCGTAAGCGCACATTCTGCACAATATCATTAACGCGTTTGATGATTATCTCATCACCACCATCAACCCAACCAAGTAGCTCTTCGAACTCCTTATCAAAGTCCTTGGCTTTGCTATCAAGAATCCGTATATCGACCATTTCGTTCCCTTATCATGTGGTACGACGTTGTCTCACCGCTTCAGCGAATGTCTCCAATAGTGGCTTGGTATTATCCCAAGCTATACAGGCATCAGTAATACTCTGCCCGTACGTTAGCGGCTCGCCTGGTTTTACTTTCTGGTTACCTGCAACCAGATGACTTTCAGTCATTACACCAAAAATGCGCTTGTCTCCACCGGCTATTTGCCGCGCAATATCATGGCCCACATCAATTTGACGCTCATAAATCTTACGGCTATTAGCATGGCTAGTATCGATCATAATACGTGTCGCCAATTTACTTTTCTCTAAAACGGCTGAGGCATCATCCACACTGGCAGCATCATAGTTAGGTTGCTTGCCGCCCCGTAAAATCACGTGGCAATCTTCATTACCTGTGGTACGGACAATGGCAGAATGCCCTGCATCAGTTACCCCTAAAAAGCAATGTGGGCGGTTGGCAGCACCAATGGCATCAACGGCAATTTGCAGATTACCATCAGTTCCGTTTTTAAAACCGATTGGGCAAGATAAACCCGATGCCAGTTCCCGGTGCCCCTGACTCTCTGTGGTACGCGCACCAATTGCGCCCCAGCTGATCAGATCGGCAAAATACTGTGGGCTAATTAAATCCAGAAACTCGGTGGCCGCTGGCATTTGCATATCGGCCAACTCTAACAATAATTTACGTGCTAAACGCAAGCCTTTATTAATCTCAAAACTATTGTCCAGGTTAGGGTCATTAATAAGACCTTTCCAACCCACTGTCGTGCGTGGTTTTTCAAAGTAGACACGCATAACAATACATAGATCATCTTTGAGCTGTTCACGCACTTCCTTTAGCTTATTGGCATAGTCTAAAGCTGCTTCAGTATCATGAATAGAGCAAGGCCCGACAATGACGAGTAAACGATCATCTTTTTCAAATAGAATATCATGGATGTCCTGACGCGCTTTAAAAACAGTCTCTGCTGCTTTATCTGTAATCGGATATTCTTGCTGCACTTCGGCCGGATTGGAAACCTCGCTAATTTCGGCGGTGCGTAAACCATCTGTTTTGTATGTCATACTAGAGTACCGTTATATCGTTTATCGTCTATTAGTTTATTCGTTAATGTAAGAAGCCAGTTTATCGATAAATGATTGGACACGCGCATGCTTCATTTTCATAGAAGCTTTATTGACAATTAGACGCGATGAAATATCCGCAATCGTCTCTTTGGGTTCCAACCCGTTGGCTTTTAAAGTATTGCCAGTATCGACTAAATCAACAATGATATCAGCTAAACCGACTAAAGGCGCCAGTTCCATTGAACCATAGAGCTTTATTGTCTCTACTTGTATACCACGTGTTGCAAAGTAATCCTCGGTGATATTGGTATACTTCGTTGCCACTCTTAAACGATCCTGGCCTGTATTCGTATTCGGCTTTGCCGCAACCATTAAGCGGCACTTGGCAATACCCAAATCCAATGGCTCATACAAGCCATTGCCACCGTGCTCCATTAGCACATCTTTACCCGCGATCCCTAAATCTGCCGCCCCATATTGCACATACGTGGGTACGTCTGAAGGACGAATAATGACTAACTTCACTTCAGGGTCCTGGGTATCCAAAATCAACTTACGACTTTTATCTGGATCATCTTTTAACACAACGCCGGCACGTTCTAGCAACGGCAGTGTATCTTTTAATATTCTGCCCTTAGAAAGAGCGATTGTTAAACTGTTCATTGTTAAATTCTAAAATAAAAATGTTATGGGCAAATTTAGCCAACCTAAATAAATAGACTACTGAGTATAGTATTATGCTGATTATGCAGGTAAGCGTCGGATTCTACCGCCTAATTGGCGCAGCTTCTCTTCAATATCTTCATATCCCCTATCTATATGATAGATGCGATCCACAATAGTTTCATCTTTGGCCACCAAGCCAGCCAATATCAAACTGGCCGATGCCCTTAAGTCTGTAGCCATGACCTGTGCTCCGGTTAAGGTGCCAACGCCCTGTGTGAACGCTGTATTACCCTCAACACGAACATCAGCCCCCATACGCTGTAATTCCTGCACATGCATAAACCGATTTTCAAACACCGTCTCTGTTATAGAGCCCGCACCTTCGGCAACCACATTGAGCGCAGTAAACTGAGCCTGCATATCCGTAGGGAAAGCAGGATAAGGTGCCGTTTTCAAATTAACAGCCTGCGGACGGCTACCGTGCATATTGAGTTCAATCCAGTCATCACCGACTGTCACCTCAGCACCTGCTTCACGCAGCTTCACCAATATGGCTTCGAGAATATCTGGCTCAGTATCTTTGAGCTTAATATGTCCACCTGTAATGGCACCGGCTACTAAATAGGTCCCGGTTTCAATACGATCAGGCAGTACACGATAACGGGTCCCCTTTAAGTTCTCCACACCTTCAACAGTAATCGTGTCAGTACCTGCGCCGCGAATACGCCCCCCCATTTTATTAATGAAGTTGGCCAAATCGACGACTTCCGGTTCGCGGGCAGCATTTTCGATAATGGTTTCACCATTAGCCAGGCTGGCCGCCATTAGCAGGTTTTCGGTGCCTGTTACTGTCACGGTGTCCATCACAATACGCGCGCCTTGTAAGCGCTTGGCTTTGGCTTTGATATAACCGTTCTCGACAACGATATCTGCACCCATGGCCTGTAAACCCTTAACATGCAGGTCAACCGGCCGTGAACCAATGGCACAGCCACCCGGCAAAGAGACTTCAGCCTCGCCATAACGCGCTAATAATGGCCCCAAAACCAATATCGAGGCCCGCATGGTTTTTACCAGCTCATAGGGAGCACAAAACGCTTTGATCGTACTGGGATTGACCTCAATATTGAGTTTTTCATCGATTGTCAGCTGAACGCCCATACGACCGAGTAATTCCATCGTTGTCGTCACATCGTTCAGGTGCGGTACATTTGATACGGTTACTGTTCCATCAGCCAATAATGTGGCTGCCAGAATCGGCAAAACTGCATTTTTGGCGCCGGAAATTCGAATCTCACCTTCCAGCGGCTTGCCGCCAGTAATTATAAGTTTGTCCATATGACCTGCTCATTGACCAATCTGGGTGAAAAAAAAGACGTGCATTTTAGCGGGAAATGCCCACTAATTGACAGCATATTATGCGAAGTAAGCGGGATTATGTGGTTTAGCTGGGCGAATTAGGCTGAAACAGTAAGTCTTGTAAGTCAGAAGCCCGGGCGGCCGCTTGCATATTTTCCGGAACATGCTCAAATGCAAGCTGGGTTTGGTGTTGCCTGGCAATCGCCAGCCACTCAACCAGCATGGCCAAGCCAGCACTATTGCTGCTGCTAACCCCAGACAAGTCGATGATCACCGAACCACCGGCAGTTAACTGCTCAGCACAAACAGCCTGAAAAGCAGGTAATACGGCTGGCACCGAAGTGAAGTCGAGCTGACCGACCAACTGGAAATGTGTCGGCTGACCAGTAACGCTATTTAATTGCGCTTTAGAGGTATTATTCGGCATTTGAGTCAAAGGTCACCAACGGTTATTTTGCTTTACCTTCAGCTGAAGCCTTATTACGTGACTGCAAAGAGCTTATTAATTTATTCAAGCCTTTACTACTCACTTCCCGGGAGAAACTACTGCGGTAGTTAGTCACCAGACTAATACCCTCAACATTGATATCATACACTTTCCAGCCATCACTCTCTTTAAAGCGCAGTTTATAGTTGATCGGGATAGAAGGGCCATTACTGCGACGAATTTCAGACTTTACGGTTGCCCGCTTTTCCGGGGTTTTACCGGCTTTAAAGGGTAGAAAAGCAACGGTTTCATCGGTGTAGCCGGAGAGTGATTTGCTGTAAGTTCTCACCAGCAATTGCCTGAACTGTTCGACAAAAGCATTGCGTTGTGTCTTATCGGCGTTACGCCAATGCTTACCGAGAACCAATTTGGACATGGCCACAAAATCCATATAAGGCAACACCAGTTCTTCGACTTTTGTATTCAAAAAGTTAGGGTCATCAACTAAGCGTTGTTTGTCCGTTTTGAGTACCGTCATCACATTATTCACCGCCATCTCGACAGTCACCTGCGGTGCGACCACCTCAGCACTGACTTGATTGACAATAGCCTGATTGGCCATTAAGACCAACAATGCGATTAATTGAATTCTAACGGTTCTCATGAATAGTGCCCTCATCATTAAATATGGGTTCAGCCCTGCTGTTATTTTATGCCGACTCACTCATCATCGGATGATCCCTGGCTATACAAGAACTGACCGATCAGCCGTTCCAAAACAATCGCTGACTCTGTCAGCTCGATACTATCACCATCCTGCAAGTACTCCTCTTCAGCGCCAGGTTCCAAACCAATGTATTGTTCACCCAATAAACCTGCGGTAAAAATACTGGCTGATGTGTCAGATGGAAATTGATCAAACTCAGATGATATCTGTAAGACCACATCAGCTTGATAAGTTTCACTGTTATAGACAATATCTGCAACCCGCCCAACTCTGACACCACCGGCTGTAATCGGCGAGCGAACTTTCAAGCCACCAATATTTTCGAATGAGGCTATCACTTTATAGCCGTTGTTGGTATCAACACTGCTTAAATTACTGACTTTCATCGCCAGTATAAATAAAGCGGCTATCCCCGCAGCCAGGAAAACACCAACCCAAATTTCCATCGCACGCGTCGTCATATTACTCTCCACTTATCATGAGCGCTGTTAACAAGAAGTTCATCCCCAACACCACCAAGGAGGCATTGACCACACTGCGCGTCGTAGCCCGGCTGACCCCTTCTGAGGTGGGTATACAATCATAACCTTCATACACAGCAATCCAGCTAGCCGCAAAGCCAAAGACTACTGTCTTGATAATGCCGTTGAGAACATCATCATATAAATCAACTGTATTTTGCATTTGCGACCAATACGCCCCGGCATCAACACCTAATAGCCCCACGCCAACCAGGTAACCACCAATAACGCCAACAGCACTAAACATGGCAGCCAGCAATGGCAAAGCAATAAAACCGGCTAATAAACGCGGCGCAATCACTCTTTTATAGGGGTCGACTGCCATCATTTCCATACCGGATAACTGCTCAGTCGCTTTCATCAAACCAATCTCAGCGGTTAATGCCGAACCAGCCCGACCAGCAAATAATAATGCTGTCACTACTGGCCCCAGCTCACGCACCAAAGACAAGCCCACCATCACACCTAGCGATGACTCAGAATTAAAGCGCACGAGAATATTGTAGCCTTGCAAACCTAATACCATGCCTACAAACAAACCCGCCACCAAGATAATTACGATGGTCAGCACGCCAACCGAATAGAGTTGCTGAATCAGTAAGCGCGGCCGCACCAGCACCGACGGCACCCCCGCCAAAGCCCGTAATAAGAACAACAAGGCACGTCCCATGCGCTCCAGAAAGTGCAAGCCACTTTGCCCCAAGCGCGCAAAACTATCGAGTAATGTTTTCATCGCTGAGCACCCAATAAATCTTTGGCATAATCATCAGCTGCCGGGTAATGAAAACGCACCGGCCCATCTGCCTGTCCCAACATAAACTGCTTGACCCAATCGGACTGACTGCGCTCAAGCGCCGCAGGCGTACCATGCTCAATCACCTGACCATCAGCAATGATATAAATATAATCTGCAATCGAGGCGGTTTCCGCAACATCGTGCGAGACGATAATGCTGGTCAAGCCCATCGCCTTATTCATGGTACTAATCAGTTTAACTAATACCCCCATGGAAATGGGGTCCTGTCCGGTAAACGGCTCATCGTACATAATCATCATCGGGTCTAATGCAATCGCCCGTGCTAGCGCCACCCGACGCGCCATACCACCCGATAAGGCCGACGGCATCAAGTCTCTGGCACCACGCAAACCCACAGCCTGCAGCTTACTCAGCACTAAGTGTCGAATCAGCTTCTCAGGCAGTCGGGTATGTTCTCGCAATGGATAGGCCACATTATCGTAGACCGTTAAATCTGTCAGCAACGCACCACTTTGAAATAGCATGCCCATACGTTTGCGCAACTCATATAAGTCACCTTGTTTCAGGGCATGAATATCTAAGCCATCGACTAAAATGCTACCGGCTTGCGGTATCAGCTGAGCGCCAATCAGCTTTAATAATGTCGTTTTGCCTGTACCACTAGGCCCCATAATGGCTGTTATCTGCCCGTGGCGAATATCGAGGTCAATATTATCAAAAATGACCCTGCTACCTCTGGCAAAGCTCAGCCCCCTGATTTGTACCAGTGCTGTATCTGTTTGTGTGTCTGTGCTAATGGTTTGGCATCCGTTTAATATTTTAAGCGATTATACTATTTCACCGATGGCAATTTGTAACATCTCGTATCAATCAGTCAAGCCTTTTACTTAACAAACCCGCGCTCTTTGGCAAAAACAGCCGTTAAAAACCAATGGTTTGGCTATTGGCCGTGAAAGTGTATGATTAGCACACAAAAAACACCTATTGGGCGCTAAGTCACTTGCTATGAAAGCTACTAGTATAAATACAGTCATCAAAGTTCTCTGCCGTCCGGCGCTACTCTCAACATTGCTCATCAGCACATTATTGAGCAGCGGTTGTGCCACACTGGAAGGCCCACGAGACCCGCATGACCCATGGGAGCGCTTTAATCGCGGTATGTACAAGTTTAATAACGCGGCTGACAAAGCCGTACTCAAACCGGTTGCTAAAGCCTATCGCAAAATTACACCAGACCCTGTTGAAAAAGGCGTCAGTAATGTTTTTTCCAACATTGGTGATATACAGGTTATCATCAATGACTTGTTGCAGTTCAAACCCAAGCAGTTTCTCTCAGACACCGGGCGCTTTCTCATCAATTCCACCATCGGCTTATTCGGGATTTTTGACGTTGCCACCCCTATAGGCCTGAAAAAGCACCGTGAGGATTTTGGCCAAACGCTGGGCCGCTGGGGTATTAATTCTGGCCCTTATCTGGTGTTGCCCCTGCTGGGACCCAGTTCAGCCCGCGATGGAGTTGGTGTCGTGGTTGACTATCAATACGAACCACTCAATGAAATCGACGACCGCAGCAAGCGTAACGCCCTATACCTGCTCGACTTTGTCAACCAGCGCGCACAACTGCTCGAAGCGGGTGATATTCTTGATGAAGCCGCCTTTGACCCCTATATTTTCCTCCGCGAAGCCTATCTGCAGCGCCGCCGCAGTCAGGTCTATGATGGTGCACCCCCTGTCGAAG
Source organism: Gammaproteobacteria bacterium (assembly GCA_965230615.1). Taxonomy (GTDB): domain Bacteria; phylum Pseudomonadota; class Gammaproteobacteria; order HTCC5015; family HTCC5015. The sequence goes on along the minus strand of OZ246012.1, from coordinate 4,201,502 downwards.
AAAATGACGATGAGGACGATATTTTCACGGATGATGAGGAAGAGATTGATATCTTCAGCGATGAGTAATACTCTTTGCGGCCTTTTAAGGGAACACCCCTGGTTTAATGCTCCTCCATATAATTGGGTAGAGATTAAGCAGGCCCCTTAAAACACCGTAAGCGCCTTAGCGACGAGAGTAGCCAAAAACATGATTGATATGCTGTTATTGCCCTGTTTAGCCATAATATTTGGGTTTGCCGCCCTCGTTTGGGGAGCAGGCCGCTTTGTTATTGGCGCTGCCAATACGGCGTTTAATTTAGGTGTATCGCCACTGGTCATTGGTTTAACCGTGGTTGGCCTGGGCACCTCTGCCCCTGAGATTCTGGTCGCCGCCATGTCCAGCCTTGAAGACAAGCCTGGGCTCGCAATTGGTAATGCTATTGGCTCTAATATTGCCAATATTGCACTGATTTTAGGCTCAACGGCCTTGATCCAACCCATTTTTGTCAAATCCGGCATTGTCTCACGTGAGCTTCCGCTGCTGATGATTGTGACCTTTGCTATGACGCTACTGCTGTGGGATCAGAGCTTAAGCCGCCTGGATGGCGTGTTGCTATTAGGCGGCTTAGTCGTTGTTATGATGTGGATTGTGCGACATGCCATGCATGAACCTGACGTGGCTGTCGAAAGTGAGCTGGATATTTCCATGTCCCACCGCATGAGCACCTCAAAAGCACTGGGGCTGCTATTTTTTGGCATTGGTGTATTGATAATCAGCTCCAAGGTACTGGTTTGGGGTGCGGTCGATCTGGCCAAGTTTTTCGGTGTTAGTGATCTGGTTATCGGGCTAACGATTGTCGCCATCGGCACCAGCTTGCCAGAACTGGCTGCCTCTATCGCCTCTGCCCTGAAAAAACATCATGAGCTGGTACTCGGCAATATCATAGGTTCAAATATCTTTAATAGTCTTGGCGTCATGGCTGTGCCTGGCCTGATTGCACCGAGCATGCTGGAAGGCGATGTGTTAAGCCGAGATGTACCGATTATGGTATTACTTACACTGGCACTATTTGCCACAGCCTATAGCTTTAGTGAATATCGAGGGCGTATCAATCGCATTGAGGGAGGCATCTTACTGACAACCTATATTGCCTATATGACTTATATTTACCTCACCGCAGCCTCAGTGGCTTAAACTCACTGGACGCAGCCGGTAAGTCCAACGATGACCTTTACACCAAACCCCGCTACAATGCGCTAGTGTCTACTTATCCCCTGGGCCTTAAGCAACGCTATGAGCCGCAATAGCGCAATCTTACTCTTACTGCTGATCAGCATTGCCATTATGTCCAGCTGGCTACGCCAGAGAACACTCGAGCCAAACAATGGCCTAACAACACCACAAACACAACAAGCCGATTTTTTCCTGGAAAACTTCACGATAAAGCAGTTTAATCGCCAGGGCCAATTGGACTATCGCCTGCAAGGTTTGCGACTAGAACACTTTGAACATGATGACAGCACCCATATTCAACAGCCTGATATCGCTTTACTGCAAGCCAGACAGCCTCATCATCAACCCCATCAACCCCAGTGGCATATCACCGCCAAACAAGCACAAGCCAGCACAGAAGCGCTTGATGAATTTCTCTTAACGGGTGATGTCAATCTGCAACAGCAGCTCCAGAACAGCGCTAAAGAGCAGGCATTGCATATTCAAACCCAACAGCTCTTGCTAAAACCAAAAGCACAATATGCTGAGTCAACAAGCACTGTGACCATGCAACATGCCCAGGCCATACTAACCGCAAAAGGCTTACAGGCTGACTTAAAGCTCGGTAAGCACACCTTTACTCAAGTCAAAGGTCGCTATCATGTATCGCCATAGCGCAGTCTTAATTAGCCTTGGTGCTACTTTACTCGGCTACCTGTATAGCCCCCACGTAGCCGCACTGTCTTCAGACCCACAACAGCCTATTGAAATCGAGGCTAATAGCATGACCTTAGATGAGCTATCAGGCACCAGCGTATTTACTGGACAAGTTAAGTTCGTACAAGGCAGCATACAAGTACAGGCTGCGCAAATTATCATATACACTAAAAATGACGCACTGGATCGCATGTCTATGCAAGGCCAGCAAGGCCAACCCGCCACATTTCGACAATTAACCGACACAGGCACTCAAGCACGTGGACAAGCTGTACAAATGGAATATTTTGTCAATAAATCTCGGTTGATTTTGCGCCAAGCCGCTGAGCTGCAGCAAGGTGAAAACCTGATACGCAGCGAACGAATCGATTATAATACGGCCAACAATACTGTGATCGCCGGCAAACCCCAGGATACTAATGGCCAGGATACCCAAGGTGGCGGACAAGAGCGTGTCAAAATTATTATCACGCCACAATGATAACAGGCCACCTGCAACTCACTTTTATCAAATATAAAACCAATGAGCATACTGCGCGCCGAACAACTGGTTAAACAATACAAGGGCAGAACCACAGTAGATGGCGTCTCCATTGAGGTTAACAGTGGCGAAGTTGTGGGCCTGCTTGGCCCTAATGGCGCGGGTAAAACCACAAGCTTCTATATGATCGTTGGCTTGGTCGCCAGTGATGCAGGTAATATTTTTCTTGACGAGCAGGATATCACACAAGAAGCCATGCATACCCGTGCACAACTGGGTATTGGCTACCTGCCACAGGAAGCTTCCGTGTTTCGCAAGCTTACTGTTAAGCAGAATATCCTCGCGATTCTTGAAACCCGCAAGGACCTCAATAAACAGACCCGGCAGGAGAAACTGGAAGGCTTATTGGAAGACTTACAGATCGGCCATATTCGTGATAACGTGGGCATCAGCTTATCAGGTGGTGAACGACGACGTGTGGAAATTGCCCGCGCGCTGGCAACTGAACCGCGCTTTATTTTACTGGATGAGCCGTTTGCCGGTGTCGACCCTATTTCAGTGATAGAAATACAAAAGATCATACAAGACTTGTCTGGCCGCAATATCGGTGTGTTAATCACTGATCACAATGTGCGCGAAACACTGAGTATTTGTGAACGAGGTTACATATTACGCAATGGCCGGGTTTTCGCACAAGGCAGCCCAACAGATTTGATGAATAATGCCGAAGTAAAAGAAGTATACCTGGGCGACAACTTCCGCCTATAAATGATGATAGACTTAAAAATATGACGTCACAGTTGACGATGCCAATGCTGATGATAGTGCACACCAGATAACAGGTGGATAAACACATGCTTGCTTTTAACAGACATCAACTACTAAGCATAGCACATCTTTTCGCACTTGGCTTTTATCGGTCAGCAATTAAAATTTTTGCGTCACAAGTCATTTATCCGCTGCAAGTAACAGGATAAAATTTAATACATGAAGCAAACGTTACAATTAAGGCTAGGCCAACAGCTCACCATGACGCCGCAACTGCAGCAGGCGATCAAGCTGTTGCAACTACCTTCTATCGAGCTGCAAAATGAAATTCAGCAGGTCCTTGACTCGAACCCCATGCTGGAAATAGAGGAAGAAGACCATAGTGCGGAGAAAGCCAGCGAAAACGAGGTAGAACAACCCCTTAGCACCGCAGATGAGGCCACCAACAATAGCGGTGAGCAGGATACGGTAGCCACTGACAGCGATATTCCCTTGGATAGCAACTGGGATAATGACTGGGAAAATAGTTATACCAGCAAAGCCACCGACGATATGCCAGACCGTGAGATTTATGAGCGTCAAGACTGCAACGATCTCACCCTACAAGAACACCTTATGTGGCAATTAGAGCTGTTGCCAATGAGTAACACCGACAGAGCGATTGCGACCGCCATTATTGACGCGATTACTGAAGATGGCTATCTGGCCGAAGACCTGGATCAAATTCACAGCACCTTACCCACCGAATATGAAATCGAATTCGACGAAGTGGAGGCTGTACTTACCCGCGTGCAACACCTTGATCCAATTGGGGTAGCCGCGAGAAGTCCGGCGGAATGTTTGCGTTTGCAACTACAAACCTATCCACCTGACACACCTGGCTACACATTGGCACAAACCATCCTTGAAAGCCACCTGGAGCTATTGGCCGCACATGATTATGCTCGTTTGAAGCGCCTCACTAAAGCAGATGACCAGGAGTTGCTCGATGCAGAGCTGCTAATTCAATCGCTCAACCCTAAACCAGGCGCATCCGTCAGTAGCTCACACACCGAATATATTGTACCTGATGTCTTTGTCAGCAAGCGTAATGGCCTCTGGCGGGTTGATCTAAACCCGGATTTGGCGCCTAAGTTGCGTATCAATTCAATGTATGCCAATATGATCCGGCGTGCCGATAAGAGCCAGGATAATAACTACCTGAAAAGCAACCTGCAGGAAGCCCGCTGGTTTCTGAAAAGTTTGCAAAGCCGCAACGATACTATTCACCGGGTTGCCATCACGATTGTAGAACGTCAGCGTGCTTTTCTTGAATATGGCGAAGAAGCCATGAAGCCGCTGGTGCTAAGAGATGTCGCTGAAGCCCTCAGCATGCATGAGTCAACGATTTCCCGGGTAACCAATCAGAAATACATGCATACGCCGAGAGGCATCTACGAATTTAAGCACTTTTTCTCCAGTCACGTCAGCACTGCCGATGGTGGAGAATGCTCAGCAACCGCCATTCGAGCCATGATCAAGAAGCTGATCGCGGCCGAAGACAGCATAAAACCGTTGAGCGACAGCAAAATTGCCAAAACCCTGGACGAGCAAGGCATCAATGTTGCCCGGCGAACCGTAGCCAAATACCGGGAAAGTATGTCGATACCGCCTTCTAATGAGCGCAAACGTCTCACTTAAAGCAAACTATTTGGCAAAAAAAAGGACTATATCTATATAAACGGGAGCTTTACCCCATCCAGATTAACTGGGGTTAAAAACGATTTTGCAGTAACAGTTTAAGCAATATAAAATGATAGGAGAATTCGCATGCATATCAATATTACTGGACACCATGTCGATCTCACTGACTCTTTGCGAGCCTATGTGCAAGATAAAATGAACCGTCTGGAAAGGCACTTTGATCATGTGACGCAGGTCCATGTAGTGCTTGAAGTTGATAAAGTCCGCCATATTGCCGATGCAACAATGCAAGTTGCTGGTGGCAAAGGTAGCGTCCACGCCAACTCGGTGCACGATGATATGTATGCCGCGATTGATGGCTTAATTGATAAACTTGATCGTCAAATCCTAAAACATAAAGAAAAACTGACTGATCATCATAAAAAAGAAAAAGCCGGTATTATTCAACAACACTAAGCAACGATAGCGATTAATGTTTAAAGCATGACGATTAACAGCTTTATATCCCCGGACCGAGTGGCTTGCCATGACGATGCAAGCAGCCGTAAACGTGCATTAGAAAAATTAAGTGTATTTTTAGCCAGCAGCCAGGCAGGCTTAGATAAAGACGCTATCTTTGACAAATTGCTCGAACGTGAGCGACTGGGTAGCACAGCACTCGGCTCCGGGGTCGCTATTCCACACTGCCGCCTGCCCACCTTACAACAGGCAGCCATTGCTTTCGTCACCCTGAGTGAAGGCATTGATTACGATGCCAATGACCGCAAGCCAGTTGACCTTCTATTTGCGCTTATCGTGCCAGAAAATTGCAATGAAACACATCTGAAAATCCTGGCAGAAGCCGCTGAAATGTTCAGCGATTCGGCGTTTTGCCAAATGCTGCGTGACAGTGCCAGCAATGAAAATCTATATGAACTGATCACCCACTGGCAACCCAAAAGCATGACCGCCTAGGCTCACAATGCGCGCGACTTCAGTTGCCAAGCTGGTCGAATCGTTACAAGCCCGGTTTGAGCTCGGCTGGTTGGGCGGGCAACAGGCGCAAAGCCGTGATATCAAAGATTTTAGCTGGGGCAGCCACCCTAAAGTCATCGGCCACTTAAATCCCATTCATCAGAACCATGTGCAGGTGATTGGGAAAATTGAAATGGATTACCTTAAAAGTCTGTCCGCCAGCGAAGAGCAAGGCCTGCTCGATAAGATTTTCTCGGGCAATACCTTCGCGATTATTATTGCTGACGGCCTGATCGCCCCTGATCATCTGATAAAACTTGCCGACAAAACCAATATTGCCCTACTGGCCTGCCCACTGCCCAGTAATGAGTTGGTAACCACCTTGCGCTACATACTCAGCAATATGCTGGCTGATAAACAAACATTGCACGGCGTGTATATGGAGGTAACCAGCGTCGGCATTTTATTAACCGGCGAAAGCAGTATCGGTAAAAGCGAACTTGCCTTAGAGCTGGTATCACGTGGGCACCGTCTGATCGCCGATGATGCGCCGGAGTTCTCCCGCATTGCCCCCGATATTATCTCAGGCAGCTCTCCACCGTTATTACAAGACTTACTGGAAGTACGTGGGCTGGGTATTCTCAATATTCGTGAAATGTATGGCGATGGCGCCATTAAACTGAGCAAATATCTGCGCTTGATCATTAACCTTATTCCCAGCGAACAGCACGAAAACCTCGACCGCTTGAGCAGTTGCAACTCAATCCGCCAGATTATGGGGGTTGATATTACTGAAACCAGCTTACCGGTTGGACCTGGCCGTAACTTGGCCGTGATGGTTGAAGCAGCCGTGCTAAATTACCTGCTAAAAACCCGTGGCTATGATGCCAGTTCTGAGTTAATTGAACGACAAACCAGCTTAATGAGCAACGGGAATAAGAACTAAGACACAAAAGCGCAAGCAAGAGAGCACTGCCTATTACTAAGGCGATTAAAAGCCGCTAGAATAAGCTTACTTCTGATTTCCTTATTTAAATAATATAAGCGTATGAAACTCATTGTCATTAGTGGCTTATCAGGCTCCGGTAAAACGGTGGCTTTGCATACACTTGAGGATGAGGACTACTTCTGTACGGATAATCTGCCACCGGCATTACTGCCAGGCTTTGTAGCCGAATTTAATAAGGACTCATCACTTTATAATCAGGTGGCTGTTGGTATAGATGCTCGTAGTAATACGGATGGCTTTCAATACTTCCCTCAGCATTTAGAACAGCTTAGACAGCAAGGCATTGATGTCCAGGTGATTTTCTTACATGCTGACGATGAAGTTCTGATTAAGCGCTTCAGTGAAACGCGGCGCCTACACCCCTTATCACATGACGGTTTACCGTTGATTGATGCTATTGTTAAAGAACGACAGTTACTCAGTGTCGTCCAGGAAAATGCCGACTTAGTCGTCGACAGTACCAGTAAAACCATTCACCAGTTGCGACAACTGATGATTGACCGGGTTCGAACAAACGCCGAATCCAGCGGCTTATCAATATTATTCCAGTCTTTTGGCTTTAAACACGGTGTGCCTGGTGATACTGACTTTATTTTTGACGTGCGCTGCTTGCCTAACCCGCATTGGGTACAGGAACTACGGCCGCTAACCGGCCTGGATAGTCCGGTGCAATCATTTTTATCGCAACAGGTACTGGTTAGCGATATGATCAGCTCCATTGAGACATTTCTTGCAGCATGGCTGCCACAATATGAAGCGGAAAATCGTCGCTACATGACAATCTCGGTTGGTTGTAATGGCGGACAACATCGATCTGTCTACATATGTGAAAAATTAGCTGGGATTTTTCGACAGAAAAGCGATAACATCACAGTTCGACATAGGGAGTTATCGTGAATAAACAATGAGCATCGGGCTTCTTATCATCACCCATAACGGGATTGGCAATGACATATTAAAAACCGCCACAGATATCTTTGGCGCCTTGCCTACTGCTGTCAAAGTCATTTCCATCAAAACCGATAGCGATTACGACAGCAAGTTAGCACAAGCCGAAAAAAGCTTACAGAGCCTAGACTCTGGTGACGGCGTATTGGTCTTAAGTGATATTTTTGGCGCAACTCCCTGCAATATTGCCTTAAAGGCAGCCCACCAGCACCCCATGGTAAAAGTTGTAACGGGTATAAACTTACCCATGGTGATAAAAGCACTCAATTACGCTAACCTGCCTTTAGACAAGCTCGCCAATAAAGCCTTGACGGCTGGGCAGGAAAGTATTTTTGAGCGAGATAAATAACCTATAACCCCATAGTGATTAAGCGTAATGATTGAAAAACAGATTACCATTATCAATAAGCTTGGATTACATGCACGTGCAGCCGCTAAGCTGGTGGCCTTGGCCTCAACGTTTGAAGCGAATATCGAGCTGATTCATGCCGAACGTAAAGCCAACAGTAAAAGCATCATGGGTGTTATGATGTTAGCAGCCAGTCAAGGCACTGAATTGACACTGCGCATTGAAGGTAGCGATGAAGAAACCGCCTTACAACAAATCGAGCAGCTTATTAATGACCGCTTTGGTGAAGGCGAATAGCCATGAATGAGCAGTTCGCCGTTGTTCATAATTGACAACCAACGTCATATATCACTTTAGGTTCTCCTGACTTAATAAAAAGTTTTTTCCTCTTCGATAGCGTCCTTGCTACACTTAGCCTTTATCATGAGGTACCAGAGAAGGACCAAATGAGCGACAACAGCGCAGAGCATACAACCGACCGCGTCAGCTCTTTCAAGCAACAGCTTGAAAGTGGCACTATGCAACAGGCCAGTCGCATGCTAAATGCCCTGCATCCCTCTGAAATTGCCGATGTACTTGAATCGGTGACACTGCGAGAGCGTAAATTCATTTGGGAAATGGTCGATCCTGACCTTGAGGGTGAGGTGCTGGTCGAGCTTGGCGAGGCTGTGCGTGATACCGTTATTCAGGAAATGGGCACCGAAGAAGTGCTTGCCGCCGTAGAACATTTAGAAGCTGATGATATGGCAGACTTGATCTTATCTCTGCCTGAAACAGTGATTCGCAATACTTTAACCAGCATGGATAAGCAACGCCTGCAACAGGTTGAAGCTATCTTATCCTACCCGGAAAATACAGCTGGCGGACTCATGGACCTGAATGTCGTCACTGTCAGGCCAGATGCCACACTCGATGTTGTATTACGCTACTTGCGTCGCCTGGAAGAATTACCGGAAAACACGGATCGCCTGATGGTTGTGAATCGCTTTAATCGCTATCTGGGCACAATAAGCTTGCACAGTATTTTGGTTAACCAGCCCGATAAAACCGTATCTGAGTTTATTGATACAGAAGAAGCGCCTATTCCGGTTTATATGCCAGACAACGATGTTGCTCAACTCTTTAAAGATCACGATCTCATATCTGCGCCTGTGATTGATGAATATGACAACCTTATCGGGCGTATCACTATTGATGATGTCGTCGATGTCATTGTTGATGAAGCAGGCAAGTCCGTCATGAATATGGCTGGCTTGAATGAAGATGAGGATCTGTTCGCACCAATCTTTAAAAGCACGCGTCGACGCTCTTTATGGTTAGGCACTAACCTGATTACCGCACTGATCGCCGCTGGCGTGATAGGCTTATTTGAAGCTACCATTGAACAAATTGTCGCTTTAGCTATACTGATGCCGATTGTGGCCAGTATGGGCGGCATTGCTGGCAGCCAAACACTGACGTTGGTTATTCGTGCCCAAGCCCTTGGCCAAATTGGTCGGAGTAATCGCTACCCACTGTTATTCAAAGAAATGGCAGTGGGCTTTCTCAATGGCGTTTTATGGGCAGCAGTGGTAGCCGTCGTGGCGACCTTATGGTTCCATAGTCAGGCAATTGGTCTTGTTATTGGCACTGCGCTTATTATCAACCTGCTTATTGCTGCCTTTGCAGGCGTCGCCATTCCCTTTATTCTACGTAAATTTAAGATTGACCCTGCATTGGCTGGCGGGGTGATTTTAACGACAGTCACTGACGTGATTGGCTTTATGGCATTTCTAGGCATTGCTACAATGGTATTGCTCTAGCAAATTGGGCAAATTGGGCAAATTGGGCAAATTGGGCAAGCTAGGCAGCAGCCCCTGTCGCCGGATAAAGCAAAATAATTCGCCATAAAAAAACCATCGCAAATACTGCACACAAGGTCAAACCCAACAGCATTTTACTGGTGATACCCTGTTTTTTGAGAATATCTGAGGCTATGTAGCCACCAATACAACATAACACAAAGCCAAACTCACTCATTAACAACACCATTAACAAAGGCAAATGCCCTTCAGTATGCAAAGACTGCGTACCAAACAGCAATTGCATACTCAATAACAAACAAGACATACCGACAGCAATCCACACCCACATGCTTTTAGACACAATAAGCTCCAAACTTAGTAATAGCCCAACTATAACGACTTAATAATATGCTTGCAAAGTCATATTCATATTTACCGAATATACTGATTTGATATCGTTACTTTACAGCAATGAGCAGTTTCAACAGCAAAGCTCTCTGCCCAATAATCCATAAGGAGTCGTTATGGCCTGTTATAACTCTATAGTAATAACTTCGGCACTCACGGAGGTTTGGCCACGGTTACGCGATTTTCATAATTTATCTTGGGCACCGAATGTCATTGAAAGCGTGCAGAAAATCAGCGATAAAGCTGGCGACCAAGTGGGTGCTCAACGAATCTTAAATGGCGCCTTGCATGAAACATTATTAGCACTGGACGACACGCAACATACCTTCCGTTACCGTCTGGATGACGGCCCTGCTCCCATCGATAAGAATAGCGTCAGTCACTATATTGCTGAAGTACGAGCATTTTCCGTCAGTACCGACAACTCAACATTTGTCACTTGGACCGCCAGCTGGGCTGGCGGTGATCACCGTGTCGCAGCGTTTTGCAACCCGCTCTACCAAGCCATTTTAAACGACCTCAAAAACACCTTCTCGCAATGATGCCAGCCTGTATTTTGAACGACACTTTGTAAGAGGCTGATCAGCCGACGCCCCCTACAGACAACACTACTGACACAACGCTGTCAGTAGCCACTGCATATACTGCGCTCAACATATTACATGTACTTTTTTACCTAGGAGACTTATATGCAAACAACACAGCCTAATGGCAATACTTACACCGGCACTTACACTGGCATAGTTACTGAGAAACTTGCTGAATCTAAAGCATTTTATGTTGATTTACTCGGCTTCAATATTCTCTTTGAAAATGAGAACTATATTCAATTACAGGCCGCTGAAGGCTCAGCGCCCGAAATCGGCTTAATGCGCCTCACACCTGACAACAACCCTGACAATTTATGGGAGGTTTATCCAGGCCAAGGCATATTCTATGTCTTGATGGTTGAGGATGTTGATACTTTATACGAGCAACTGCCCACTGATAAACTAAACCTGATTCATGCCCCCAAAGACGAAGAATGGGGCGAGCGACATTTTATGTTTCGGGATCCCAATGGACTTATTATGAGTATTTCTCAAGCTATTGAGCCATCAGAGGCCTTTAAACAAGCCTATATGGTTTAATGTACTGTAGATTCACCAGCTGCTATACCTGCGATATGACTCACAAAAGTCTATAGCAATCATTTAGCAGTCACATTATCATTAGCGAGCCACAGACAGCCTTTGATGAATCAACCCCAGAGAATATCAAAGGTGACATCACGGGCTGTCATAGCATCGATCTGAACACATAACTTATCGGATAACTTATGCGCAAGGCAGAAAGACTGTTCCAACTGCTTACAACCTTACGCGGCTGTCGCTATACAGTGACAGCGGCTCATCTGGCTGAAACACTGCAAGTTTCAGAGCGCACTATTTACCGCGATATACAAGCACTGTCTTTATCGGGTGTGCCTATTGAGGGTGAAGCTGGTATTGGTTATCGTTTACGAGCTGGCTTCGATATTCCGCCATTGATGTTTACCGAAACAGAAATCGAAGCACTCGTTGTTGGCGCTCGTATGATACAGGCTTGGGCTGACACGAGTATGGCGCAAGCCGCACAGCAGGCAATTGACAAAATAACGGCGGTTCTCCCTGACCGGCTTAAACAGTCCACCCGACAAGAAAATATTCTCGTCCCTGACTTCCACATTGATGCTGCCACCACTGAACATTTACCTGCACTGCGACATGCAATAAAACAACAGCTGTATATAGAACTCGACTACACACGTGCAGACAATCAGCGCTCTAGCCGCACTATCAGGCCACTCGGTTTATATTTTTGGGGTAACACCTGGACACTCGTTGCCTGGTGCGAACTGCGCAACGACTTTCGTCATTTCCGCCTTGACCGCATCAATGCTCTGCAAACAAGCAACAATCACTTTAAAAATCAAGCTGGCGTATCACTGAATGAATACATGCGCGATTTTTGCGATGATGCCTAAAACACAAATTGACTGAGAGGTAGAAGATGCCAAAAACCAAAACACGTTGCCAATGGGCGGCTAACAGCAGCGAACTCGACAAAGAATATCATGACACCGAATGGGGTGTACCCTGTTTTGATGATACAACGCTGTTTGAGTTTCTTATTTTAGAAGGGGCTCAAGCCGGTTTAAGTTGGACAACCATCCTTAACAAGCGCGAAGGTTACCGCAAAGCATTTAGCCAGTTTGATGCAAAAAAAATTGCGCGATACAGCGACAGTAAGATAGAAAAATTGTTAGAAAACCCTAACATCGTGCGTAACCGTTTAAAAGTCAACGCTACAGTCATCAATGCTAAATGTTTTTTAGCTGTACAAAAAGAATATGGCACTTTCGCCGAATACATTTGGCAGTTTGTCGGTGGCAAGCCTATTCAAAACAGCTGGAAAACACAACAGCAAGTACCTGTTTCGACCAAAGAGTCAGATGCCATGAGCAAAGACTTAAAAAAGCGCGGCTTTAAATTTGTTGGCACAACAATTTGCTATGCTTATATGCAGGCAATGGGTATGGTTAACGATCATACAACTGATTGCTTTCGTTACCAGCAGGTCAAAAAAATCAAAATATAAGTAAAAGCAGCATAAGCATTAGCTTATGCTGCCTGATTTTTTTACTAGCAACCAGTTTAAAAGCGCTTTAAGTAACCGATAGAAACAGAATCTACTTCTAACCCGTCTTTATCGATCATTTGCAAAAACTCTAAAGTAAAATTATTTTCTTGACCAAACTCGAAACCAACACCAAAACTAGTATCACCCTCTTCTTCTGTTGATGTATCAAACTCAAGCTGACTAAAACCTAATAGTGCATAAGCTCGAAAGTCGTCTCCAGGTGTTGTGGCTTTTAGATAAGCACCAAAAGCATAGTCCAGTTTCACATCAAACGAGCCACCAAATGGCGATTGAAAAGTATCATCAACGACACCAATACCCAGCCTGCCTTCAATACCAATATATTCACTAAACTCATTACCAAAACGAAATGTTAAAGCACCAAGATCAAATTGCCCGACTTCCAAAGCACTGTACGCTACTCCGTAATAAGATTGCTCATTGGCAGAGGCCGATATTGACGCAGACAATAATGCCGCGACTATTAAAAGTTTTTTTATCATGAATAACCCTTTTATATTTTTATATTTAATTGACAGTGCCATTTTGCTACTGCGGAGCCTATTATAATAGGCTCCATAAGCATGTCTATAGACTAAAGTATGAAACTTGGGGCCAGCTACCAAAGCCAGGCTGCACCACGCACACCACTGGAATCACCATAGCGCGGTGCCAACAGCCGCGTGCTAACAACATCTGAAAATATATAGTCTTGCCATAAAACAGGTACTGTTTGATAAAGAGACCGAATATTAGACATACCACCACCCAACACAATCACATCAGGATCCAATATATTAATCACATGCGCCAATGCTCTAGCCATGCGAACTTCATAGCGTCTGAGTACTGTGGCTGCTTTTTGCTCACCCTGTAAAGCCTGGGCAACAATCTCAGGTGGCGCTAATTCAGTACCGCAAATAGCCGCATAGTCAGCCGTCATACCTGGCCCTGACAAAAACGTTTCAATACACCCATACCTGCCGCAATAACATGCAGGCCCTGGCAACTCATCTTCAGCAGGCCAGGGTAAAGGGTTATGCCCCCACTCGCCTGCAATCGAATTACAACCTTGCAATACTTGCTGATTAATCACAACACCTGCCCCAGTCCCTGTACCGACGATAACACCAAACACAATACTGGCACCTGCTGCTGCCCCATCAATACTCTCCGATAAGGCAAAGCAATTAGCATCATTGGCAATACGCACTTCACGCCCAAGCGTGTTTTGCAAATCATTAAGCAAGGGCTGACCATTGAGTTCTACAGTATTGGCGTTGCGCATCACACCTGTCTCTGGCGACAATGAGCCAGGGGTGCCTATGCCAATGGTGGCCGTGACCGACATTTGTTGCTCCAGTGATTGCACTAAAGTATTGATCGCTTGCAAAATAGCAACATAATCACCACGTGGCGTTAGCACACGTTGCCGTATCAATTCCTGACCTTGTGCATCAAGCACAATGCCTTCTATCTTCGTACCGCCAAGATCAATGCCTATTCGCATTATATGCCCTCAGTTATGCATCAAAGCTCAGAAAAAACCAACAGTATTTTATACTGCATAATACCTTCAAAAAGTGCAACTTCGGCCGATAAACACTAAGAGGCTGAACTCAGTATTGTTCAAGCTGCAAGACTGGCACTATTAATCAGGAGCTACTCAGACTCATGCTATTTGGCAGGCGCAATAAACGTGGTAACAAGCGAATAAAGCCACCCGCTTCAGAAACCATTGAAGTACAGGTCATGGGCAGTGACTCACTGGACGTACTAAAAGCACACGATATTAGTGTTATGGGTATCGGCGTGCGTGTCGCACATTTATTTGAAGGCTGCGACCTTAACGCGCTGGTACGCCTGGTGATCACCTTACCACACTGCCAGCCTTTCCTAGCCACCGGCATTATTAAGCATATCACCACCGATGACGGCCCTAATGATCGCTTTGGTGTAGAGTTTACAGAAATTGCTGACAAAGATGCCAGACTTATCCGAGAGTATATTGATAGAATACAAAACGCGGCACATCATGACCGGCAAAACAAACACAGACAGCGAAAGGTTAAAAGAAGCTCCTACTCTTAAAGCCCTGACACAATGTCAGTATCAACTGGTTTACAAATCAATCGATAAAGCCATGGCTATAGCGGCTAAAGACTCTTGCTCCTGAGGACTGATTTTATTACCAAAGCCCAAGAAGCCTCCAGATGCCTCAGCAATTTCTTTGCCTATTCCCAGTAATGAAAGCTTAAACATATGCGCATCTTCAGCTGTTAACTTACTTTCCACCACTTCGCGTACTTTATTGAGTTCTTCCAGAAAGCTATAGTGACCGGCCTGAATTTTTTCTAGAAAGCTTGATATATTGTCAGCTGTTTCAACCAGCACCTGTTGCAACAAGATACTTTTATAGCTTTGCGCCTGGGATATAGCCTTAATAAAGCTATTCGCCTCTTTCTCATCGACCTTGCCATCAGCAGCGGCCACCGCATAAAAAACCATGAAAGGGGCATTCAGCAAGCCGTCCCACTCCTCCGTGGAAAAATCGGACTTCTTTATACTGTGTGTTTTCTGCTGTTGCTCACTCATATGTCTTCCTCCAAACAGGTAAATACCTCCGTGCATTACCACTCTTTAATACTTATATTAGGGATATCATTTTTATAATTTGAGGGTAACAAGGCAGCTCAAGCGCTTAGACTAAAAACAGCCATCGTAACCGACTGAATACTATATCGACAGTTAGTGCCGTCATCTTTGATAACATAGGCCAATACAGGTGAGTCGAAATAGTAGCATGGGCCAATAAGATGCCATAGTACTAATAGCGTATATACTAAATATAGTCTAAAAATACGCCTAGCATATCTTTGAACAATAAGTGCGAAGATAAACCAGAGAATTTGGACGAAAGGATTTGAGCGATGTCAAAAAAGAATAAAGCTGAATGCGAATGCCTTGTATCTATAAACGAACAAAGCCTTAGCTTTTATTAAGTTAAAAATTTACGAACACTTAACATCTATTCGATCGATGTCGTTTGAAACACGACCTAGACCGTCTCTCTTTTTTGTGCAAGTGGCTGCCTCAATTGCGTGGCTGTATCCACTCTATTTTTTTAATGCGGCTTTCGTTCCTGACCATTCACGGGTTTGTAAACCACAGTTCGGGTTTACCCATAAACGCTCTACGGGAATTAGCTGAGCAGCTTTCGCCATCAACACCACGAGCTCCGATCCGGTTGGCACACACGGCGAATTCCCAGGCCCACCTCATTAGGATATTGGAACCTGCAAAGCTTGCAGTAACGCCATCGGTGAACGTGAAGTTTCAATAGTCATCACATCAGCATCCAAAGCGGCTATGCATTGAATAATGTCATTGAACTCTGAATAACACATATGAGTATGAATTTGAGCCTGATCCGGTACCACCCACCGATACAGTCAAAGCAAAGCAGCTCATAGCCCATTGTAGATAAACCGACCACTACGCTGCCCGTAGGCAGACCTTCACGAAAAGCTGGCTCACCGATTTTGCAAGCCTGCAACAGGCAAACATACGGCAAGCTGCAAATTATTTTCTAATGCACCAAAATGAGTGGTCAACATCAGCTTTAAACCTGCTGCTTGCAAACGGTTATAGGCAAACTCATCGGCTGTTTGCCATGCCTGTAGGCAAGCTGCTTACCCGTGCAGGCTCATCGAATTGTAGCCACTCTATGCTAATGTTTAGGCTGATTGAAAATCTCCAGATAGACGGGTAATAGCCGTTCAAGCAAGTCCAAACGATCAAAAACCTTATCATCAGTAAACCTTTCCTTACCCAACCACAGAAAACGTAAGGGGCTGCCGACTGCGCTGCTTTTATTGCCTCAAACAACTGAAGCTCACGTTGAGCACCAATCTGCGGAAAATCCAAAATATGTGCTTTTGTCATTATCATTCCCATCATGTCAATGTAAGAGTTGACCTAGTTTGCCTGGCGCAATAACATGAATAAAATTCTTGCTTTTAACACTTAAGATGAAAATAATTCAATTAAATACATAGGATAGGCTTATGTTTCTTGAACTGCGACATCTACGCACCTTACATGCACTACGGGCTGGGGGTAATCTGGCCAATGCCGCCCAGCAGCTATACCAAACTCAGTCTGCCCTCTCACATCAGCTCAAGGCCATTGAGAATTACTACGAAGCCCCTTTGTTTATTCGTAAAAGCAAACCTTTACATTTCACACCATTGGGTGAGCGGCTGCTCACACTGGCTGACTCAGTGCTGCCGCTTATTCAAAATGCCGAATCTGAATTGCAGCAAATATCGGGCTCCAGCCAGGGGCGCCTACATATTGCCATTGAATGCCACAGTTGTTTTGAGTGGCTGATACCCACCATGGATAGTTACCGTGAAAAGTGGCCTGAAGTCGAAATGGATATTTCGGTGGGCTTTACGTTTGACCCTATCCCAGCACTGGCCCGTGGGCGCGTGGATTTGGTGATCACATCAGACCCACAAGACATTCCAGAGCTGGTTTTCGAGCCCTTGTTTCACTATCAGGCGCTCTTAGCGATGGCGAAAAGCCACCCTTTAACCGCACATAAAGCGATATTGCCACAACATCTGGCAGACCAGACACTGATTACCTACCCGGTCGAACATAAGCGCTTAGATATTTACAACCACTTTCTTGACCCAGCGGGCATCGCGCCTGCTGGTCAACGCCATGCTGAACTCACGGTTATGATTCTGCAACTGGTGGCCAGTGGCCGTGGTATCGCGGCCTTACCCAATTGGGTGCTCACAGAATATTTACACAAGCAGTATGTGGCAGCGCGGCCATTGGGGGAACAAGGTATGCATGGCACCTTATATGCCGCCATGCGTAAGGAAGATAAACAATTGGCTTTTATGGAAGCTTTCTTACAAAGCACCCGCAATACTGCCTTTAAGGTACTCGATGGTATTGAACCCTGTTAAACAAAGCATGCAATTGCTCAACAGAGTACTCAGTCAGCTATTGTGTCGCTATAGCCACAAACTAGCTTTCTAATAAGCGATAAGCTTCGCCACGCTGTTTAAAAATAAGCAATAACAACAATGTAAGGATAAATGAGAAGCACAGCAGATAGAGGCTTGGAATATCCAAGCCTAAAGTATAACGGCATAAAGCGAGCCAGCCAAAATACCCAATAACACTGAGTTGCAACCAAAGCCCAAAAGACTCACTATGCCCCCAACTGACAGCTTGCAGTTTACGTGATAAGACAAACGCTATGATAGTCATTATAGCAACCACAGCCCCCACCACAAAAAAAGAACACCAAACTGCTAGCACTGGCCAGGCAATCACTTGGGCTGACTTGGCCGGACCTGACCACAACGCATCCCAGCTGACAGCCAATACCAGCCCTAAGCTAATGAGCATATAACGCTGCCCTGTCGATTGCGGCTCACTATCTGCTTTTAATAAGCTGGCAAACTCATGTTGCAAGTACTGCACAATCAGAAAAAATGCGATCAAACCGATAAGCGGCATCAAAGCAGGTAATTGTTGTAAGCTAAAATAGGAAATCAGGTAACCTGCCATTGGGAAAATAGTGTGTGTCGCGCTGACACCAATGATCCAAACCAGTGCGACTTGAGTGGTCCGCATAAAGGGCGCTCTGACGGCTGTGGCTACGGCCGCATCAGTACCTATGCCTAGGCCCATGAGTAAACAGGCCAATAAAAACTCGCTCCAAAACGCATCTAGCATTGATGCATCTCTACAGAAGAGTAAACACGGTGACTAATAGATACGATACTCGCTGAGACTAAGTTCAATTGCCTGACTCCGTTGTAACGTAGTACTGGGTAAGGCAATTAAATTACGTGAAGGGTTTTAAACCGATATGACACAATTAAAACAGTTATATGACAGCTATATTGCTAACATCGCTATGGTAAATAATACACACCCCACCTATCACCGTCATGCCTATGATAGGTGAGATAACTGATTTTATCATCCAATTAAAACAACGTTATATAACAACAGCCGCAATTCAATTAACAGGCACCGCCGCACTATCGCCAACAACCAATGACCCAACCACATCATTGGCGGCACCATCTAAAATAAAGGTGCTACCTAAAGCCTGGGCACTCGCGCCTAGAAACTCAAAATACGCAGAACCCGTTAAGCTCTCTGAGCCAGCACCAGATGGCGTATAGTTACCAATTAAACTGATATTATGTCCGGTACCCGCACCATTGAGAAAGTCCAACGTCAGTGGCGACGCTGTAAAGGCATCACCACTGGCAAACCCACCACCAAATGAAAAGTCATTAATACTACCGCTGCCAAAATCAATATCGATATTGACGGTAATGCCGGTAGCAAACTCACCTGCTGAGTTTTGTGCACCGGTACCACCAATGAGATTGCTATACAGAATAGAGCCCGTTGTTGGCAAGCTTGCTGCAGGTGTGATATCGGTAAACAATAAATAGTGCATATCATTCACAGCAGCACTAACGGGGGTACCAGGCGCGCCGCCTTGTGTATCATTTAAGGTAAAGTTGTTATCCCAAACACCCCATGATACACCTAGCGCTACGTCTTGCCCTACCATACCAGGGTTAGCGGTGGCTGCATCAAAGGTAATGATCGGACCAGTTTGATCATCCGAGAAACCTGTTACCTCATTGACATTACGTGTGACACTATTATTGGGGCTAGCGGCAAGCGCAAATAGGCTGCCTGCGACACCCTGATTAGCCGTATCAAAGTAGGCATAGCCCAATGCTTGCTCAGTACCTAATGCCGGTGTATTACTAACAGGTGGTTCAAAAACATCATCATCATCCTGTTCCAACAAAAAGGTCGCTGAAATAGTCGATGGCGTCGAGCCGCCGAAATTCAAGTTATAAGCACCAATTAACGCTTCTGCGTTAGCACCGACAAAGTCAATCACTGAGATGCCTGTGCCTGTTGATGCATCTCCACAAATACGTGAACAACTGGCATCTAGATCCAGTGATTGGAATAAGGGCTGAGCATCGTCCAGTGTCGCTGAATAGCTACCCGCTGCGCCAAATTCACCGGCAATTGAATATTCCACCACGAGAGCATTGGTAAAATCGATATCTAAAGCGACTGTATGCGTACCTAATGTGCCCGAGCTATGAATGGGGCTATTACCACCCACCAGCTCATCGTATTTAATACTGCCGGTAATATTCGAGAATAAAGTACCGCCCTCATTCGGGTCACCTGATGGCAAGTAGCGCGTCAGATTATCACTATAAATATATTGATAGCGCAGTGGTGTGCTAGAGGCAAAGTTTTGTGTATTACCACCTTCAAGAAACTGAGTAGTCAGATTAAACTGCCAATCATTATCCCAACGCCCCCACAATACCCGGTGTTCGGTATTGGCTCCGATATCACCGGCTATGGCATTAGCACCCGCATCAAAGCTAGAACTCCCAGTAATCACTCGCGCACCAGTATCATCTAAAAAGAAATAATTCTGATTAAAATCAGTTAAAGCATTATTTTCATCAAACATATAAACCGATACATCTCTAAAGCCATCAACCAAGGTCGCACCAATACCTAACACTGTCTCTCCACCGACAGCCACAGTCCCCGCCGCCGCAATATTTGTGCCTTCTGTTATCGTGCTCAATATCGCTTCGCGCCGTATATTATCTGATTGATTAAAGCGCTGATCTCTTTCGACTGAACGAAAAACAAAATCCAATACATCAGCACGATTATTATTAATCAATTGTCGAATAGCGGGTGGCTGCAAAATTTGCCGGGGCGGGCTACGCAAACTTTTCACATAAGCGTACTGTCCACGCACTAAATCAATCACACCACCTTGGGTTTCTACAAACAAACGACCTTCACCATTATTGACATACAGGCCATTGGGTATTGCACGACCATCGACATCGAAGCAATCACTATCGCATAGCTGCAATACGAATGCAGTGCCACGTATACCAATGGTGGCAACAGGCGTCTGGTATTGATAATTCTTTTTATTTTTACGACCAATAAGCCCAGTAACAGCGCGAATAGAGCCTTTCAACAAGCTAAAGAAAGCACGCTCTGAACCATCAATTTTATCGAGGTAATTGTACTTAGAAATAACCATTTCTGATTTAGGCTTAATAGATACAAAACCTTGGTCAGTAAAACGAACCTGCATACGCCCTTCACTGGTTTGTAAGCGGTCACCCTGCCGTACAATATCACCGCGCCTAATAACACGGCTATTACCCCTGGCATCAATGGCTTTATTAACACCACTTGAGAAAACAACGCGCCCCGCTTCATTATCAGCAGCATGCGCGCTACCAAGACATACAATAGCAAAAAGAATAAATAGTTTTGTCTTCATCATTGGCTACTCTCTCTAGAAGTCATAACGCGCGGTTACAGAGATTACATTCCGGTCGTATTCATAAATGGCGATATTGGAATCATTTTGGGTAACACTGAGCTCTGGTGTTAAGGTCCACTTGCCTGTGTATAAAGGTATACGATAGCCAACAGTAAGGTTGATATAATCATCATCTCTCAATGTCTGGCTACTGGCTGTCGAAAACAATGGGTCGGCGCCATCGTACTCACTACTTTGCATATTAATATTGCTATATAAAGTATTGCGACCAACGCTATAACGTAAACCTAATCGTATACCGGTGAAATCTCTGGCAAACTGCTGTGATGTTGCATCATCAACACTTTCATCACCGAAAAACACACCGGCAAACAGTATGCCTCTACGAAAACTATGCCCCCAGGCAAAACCTAAGGTCGTTTGATCGCCATCCCTAAACTCAAGATCCGGATAGGCTAAGTCGGCATATTGTATATAGAGCGTTAGTTGGTTGCGGGTATTTAACATTTTCTGCCATTCAGCATTAAGACCAAATTGCCGCCTGAATGCTTCGCTATCCACCGCATAGTCTTGCAATGCCAAAGCCAAACGGTATTGGCTACTACCCGCTAATTTATGGATACCTGCAAGCGCATTAGTGATTCGGGTAGAAAACTCGCTGGCATCATTGACTTCACGTAAAGTGATATCACCCGCCGTATAGAAATTCAAACTATTGCTCAGTGGCTTACTATAGCCAATGCCTGACTCCAGTGAAAATATGGTACTGTCGAGCTCACGCCCATCTTCTGAGAGATCGAACACTAATCCACCAAAACGTGGAATGGCAATTTGTGAACTATCGGTAGCGCTATTCACATTACTGTCAGAGCCTGCCTCCAAAGCCACGTAATAATTCAAGCGACTGCCAGAGGAATCAAAACGGCTTTGAATCGCGGATAAAAACTTATCGAGATTCGCTGAGACATTTTGCGGAACATCTGCTTGTTTAACCGTTTGAAACTCCGCCTCTGCTGATTTATTCTCGCCAAGATAAAAATAAGCTCGCCCTAACTCCGCTCTTGCTTGCAAAAAATCAGGCCTGACAACCAGCGCTCGCTCTAAAGCAAAGACCGCCTCAGCCGGATGTTTGGCTGCCAGCGCTGCTTTACCCAAATGGTAATCAAACTTGGGATTACCACTATGCTCTGCTTCATACTGCGCCAACAGCTCATAAGCTGCCTGCGCTTGACCATCAAGCAGCTGCTGCTTTGCCTGCGCGATAATAGTATCGATATCGGTTTTAGTACCGGTTTGGCCGCCGTTTTGAGCATAGATTGGCACCGGCACAAGGAATGTTGTCAACAGTAGCACGATAACAGTGCTTATCCGTCCGAATCGCTGGTAACAGCGTTTAAGCATAGCGCCCCCAGAGGTGATAGCTGATTGAATGAATAAAAACATCATAATATATGGAGTATTAAGTCTACGTAGAAACAGTTTATTTTCAAACCTTCGCGGTATGATTTTTACTTTTGTCTATATCTTTTGTCTATCTAAAGAAGTACATAGCACAGCATTAAACAAGTCGCCAGTAAATGCCTGCCGCACAAAGCCCAGATACGCAACACGATTAGCGTCATATTTGCCAGCACCAGTGAGTATTGACCAATACAATGAAAGCTAGGGCAATTACCTACCTCAAAGCTGAGTCGGCACAAGCACCTCGATTGTCAGTCGCTTTTACAAAAGTCGTCCAACAGGAAGCATACAATACTCCATAATGGAGAGGTATTTAGGGCTTGCAACTTACGACGATTCACCGCCGTCTGGGCCGTAGAAAAAAACCCATGTGGTAAAGTCATCAGAGAAATTTTCGAAGCGGTGTTCGGCACCGGCGGCAACAAAAATAAAATCACCCACGCCAACGTGGCGATTTTCATTGCCATCATAAAACTCACCTTGACCTTGAATAACCAGATAAATCTCGTCTCGAGCATGCGGAGTTTGTGAATCAACTGCGACCGGACTATAAAGCTCCGCTTCCAGCGTACCATGCTGAAAAACCGGCACCGCTAAATTGCCGGCTGGTGGCGGCCCCATTTTTAGCGCTTCGGCCAAACTAATTTGTTTAACGATCTTTTTATTACTCATAACAACTCAACCTTATTGATAAGGTAAAAACGCGAACACTTAACTATACTCGAATCGTCATACCGTCACTCAAGGCATTGCGATAAGCCCGCCATGCGGGGATGCAGCCAACAATGGCTGCCACGATAATCACGCCTGCCAAGAGTAACAACTCAAATAAACCCGGTGGTGCAATACTGATATACATCCCCCCCCAGGCCTCTATGGGCGACTGGGCGATAAATAATATCAAATAAATCAAGACAACACCCAAGCAGAAACCGGCCACAGCAACCACCACAGCCTCTAGTACCAACAAACTAAATATATGCCAGGGTCTAGCACCCACAGAGCGCAGTATAGCCATCTCACGTCGGCGCTCATTCAGCGAGGTTAAGATCGTCGTGAGTAAACCGACAAAGCCAGCCAATACCACACAGGCCGATACGACCAGCAGGGCTTTTTCAGCAATACCCACCATACGCCATAGTTGCTGCAAGGCCACGCCCGGCAATATCGCCATCAATGCTTCTTGCGGGTATTCATTAATTTGGCGCTGCAAGCGAAATGTGCTGATCTTCGACTTTAAACCCAGCATAAATGCCGTAATCGCTTTAGGTTGCAAGTCCATTGCTCTGGCTTGCTCAGCACTAAGCTGTTGCCCGGCTTGTGGCATGACGCCATTGCGCCAATCAACATGTATCGCCGTGATGCCCTCTAAACTCACATGTACTGTTCGGTCTACAGGGGTGCCGGTCTTGCTTAAAATACCAACAACACGAAAGGGCTTATTACTATGATCAACAAAGCTTACCGACCCTGTGCCATGCGATATGATAATGGCATCACCGAGCTGATAACCCAAGGCATCAGCGACCTCAGCGCCAAGCACAGCATCATACACATCCGCAAAGGCTTGCCCTTCACTAAATCTTAGTGACTGCTTGCGGGCATAGCGATAATATTCAAAATAATCGCGACTGGTTCCCATCACACGAAAACCTTTATGCGAGTCTCCCAATGAAATCGGTATTGCCCATTTAACAGCAGAGTGCTGCGCTATCTCCTGATAACTTTGCCAGGAGATATTATTACTCGCATCACCAATACGAAACACGGAGTATAAGAGTAACTGTACCGCACCCGTACGCGCGCCAACAATAAGGTCTACACCGGATACCGTTTGCGTAAAACTGCTACGTGCCTCGTGACGAATTTTTTCCACGCCAAGCAGCAATAGGATACTAATACTGATCGTCAAAATAGTCAGCGCAACCGTTACCCGGCGATTCCATAGACTTTTAAACGCCAAGGAAAGCAATAACATATTAACTCACCTGCCCCTTACCTGCCTGGTTTAACTCAGCTAGAGAGATAACGCGGTCAAACATGGTTTGTAGCTGTCTGTTATGACTGACAAACAATAAGGTGCTGCCATTATCAGCACATACTTTAAACAGAAGCGTTAAAAAATCCTGCTGTGCATCTTCATCTAATGCTGATGTTGGCTCATCTGCAATCACCAACTCGGGTGCGCCAATTAAAGCACGTGCTGCTGCAACACGTTGCTGTTGACCAACACTCAAATCGGTTACCTTGCGTTGCAAATAATCTGCTGCTGGCAAGCCCAACTGTTCCAACAAGCTTACTGCGGCAGCCGACAGTGACCCCGCTGTGGACAGTGCATTACGCAAGCGCAATTGGGAAAAATGACAAGGCAATACCACATTATCGAGTATGGACAAATAAGGCAACAAGTTAAACTGTTGAAAAATGATGCCAATATGATCCACCCGAAACTTGTCTCGGCGCGCACCACTGTATTCACTGACGATGTTATCGAGCACTTTAATATGCCCTTCAGTTGGCTGAAACACACCAGCAATCAGATTGAGCAATGTGGTCTTACCACAGCCGCTAGGGCCTTTAATAAAAACCCTCTCATACTGCGCTACAGAAAATGTGGCAATATCCAGCACATTATCTTGGCTGGCTGGCCAACGATACCGTAACTGTTTAAGTTCCAGCATATTCATTGCTAAGCGTCTAAAGCGTATTAATTTATATTAACTTAAAGCCTTACAAACTAACCCGAGGTTTTGCGGCAGTAAGCTGCTGAGTATTTTGTTGACCCGCATTAATCCACTGCAAGTCGATATTTTCAAAACCTTTAAAGTGCTCAAAGATGCGTATATCAATATATTTCAGCGCGGCTATTTTTTTACAATGTAATTGATAGCTTATGGTGTACTCAGAATGGACTGATTCATGCTCATCGTGGTGAGCATGAGCATCACCATGCTTATGTTCAGCGTGATCATCGTGATCGTCGTGATCGTCGTGATCGTCGTGATCGTCGTGATCGTCGTGATCGTCGTGATCGTCGTGATGAGCATGCTTATCTTCAGACACACTGGCACTGAGTAAATTAAAAGGCGATAGCAAATCAATGTCCTTTAGTGCACAGTCGGCTTGTGGCAGATGCAATAATGTATCGATCTTTTTTAATTGCGCTTCAGCTTTTTTAACCAGAGTTCGCTGCTTCACTGTGGCTGGCGCATGCTCGAAGCCTACGATATTGGCGGCCGGTGTATTTAACTCGATAAGCACGTCATTACCATCGATCACCATATTTAAACTGGCCTGCCCATGAGTATGCGCTTTATGCTGGCGTATTTCATGACCATGAGGCTCGGCATGAACGACTGAAGCCAATGATACAAATATTACACTGCTGGCAAAACTGCTTAACTTTCTTTTTAACATATCGAGCGTCTACCTCATTTATATGATCATTACAATAGCCTGGTTTTAACAGCCTCGTTTCAACGGCCCAGTTTCAACCACATGCCATTCACTCACAGATGATGCATGATCACATTTTTTAGACGATAAATCACCCATAGATTATACGATTCGGTTAAACCAAGTCACACAGTGGTACTCGAAACTCTAGGCACTGTTTGCTGTCCTAGCATAGAACAGAAAGCTATAATCAACCAAACCACTCAATGAGTTGCCACATGCGTTTATTCCTCAAGCCAAGCTTACTACTGACACTGGTAATAACACTGATTAGCCAGGCAGCCTATAGTGACACTGTCCGCACCCTCGAATGGCTGGAGTTAATGCCCAAAAGTGACCAAAAAGCCTTAGCTGAATTACCGCCAATCAGCCATGTCGCTATCGCGGATATCGGTGAGGATGACCAGCTGATTTTTGACCGCCCAGCCGTCCTTAGATCGACGAAAATTGTCCCTGAACTCGATGGCAAAAAGGTAAAAATTGGCGGCTATATCGTGCCGGTGGAATTCGATGATGATATGCGTATAACAGAGTTTTTTCTGGTGCCTTATTTCGGGGCCTGTATACATGTACCACCACCGCCACCGAATCAGATCATCTATATAAAATACCCTAAGGGCTTTGAAACTGAAACGATCGTTGATCCTTTTTGGATAACAGGCGTTTTACATACCAAAACCACCAATAATAACATTGCCCAAGCCAGCTATAGCCTAGAGGCTAGCAAAGTAAGCCCTTATTAGCGGCAAGCCTAGCAATGTATAAAATACATTAAACTACCTCTTCAACGCCTCATATATAAAGTATAGCTGCCAACATTATCGCGCTTTCTGCCGGTTAGTCAGTCTTATCCTACAATATAATGCAAATAATTCTCATTTGGCCTTGCATTTCCAGCTCCAAATGAGAATAATTGTCATTAACGAGTAATACTATTTACGGCAATGTAGTGATGCCCAGCCAACCGAATAAGCCATGGCTCCAACTGCGTTGTTTCAATTAACTTTGGAGTTGAGCAATGTTTCAGATGTTTTTTCGGCTTATTGGGCTGGCTTTTCTTATTTCAACCTTGGCATTAACCACCGCTTGTAGCAGTGGTGGTGGTGGTGACACCAGTGACGATGTCGCCAATGACAGTGATGGTGATGGTATTGCCAATAGCAGTGACAACTGTCCAGATACGGCCAATGCTGACCAGGCCGACGAGGATATGGATGGCTTAGGTAATGTCTGTGACAATCTGCCCACACAATATGAGTTTGCCAGCCGCCTCACAGCCGGTGAAAGCGCCGTTTCTTACACCGGTCAAACAGCCCGCCAGGTATTAGTCGATGACTTGGTTACCGAAATATTGGGCTTAACAGAAAATGTGGGAAATACAGCTGCTGTCAATAGCACCTTAGATTTCTATATTCGTGGCCCTGTCGATGGGGTGGCTTATGCTTTCACACTTGCAGGCGAGACGGTAGTGCCCGGCCCCAATTATGAGAATATTAGCAGCGGTAAAGACTTAGTTGGCAAAATCGCCGGTAACGACCGCCCTGAACATATCCTCGGCAGTGGCTTTTTCGGCTGGGAAACCGGCATGGATGCTGATCCATTGCCTATTGAGTTAGTAGACTACTTTATTGACCGTATTGCGGCTATTTCAACTGATGGCACAAGCCCATTAATTAACATCACTGGCGGCACTGCTCTTATCGCCACCGTCACAGTCGATGCCAATGGCGTAGACTATCGTCAGCTGCTTCAAAAGTTTTTGCTCGGTGCGGTCAACTTCTCACAAGGTACCGCCGACTACCTGCAAACTGACTTTATTGCAGAGAATGTGCAGGAAGACAGTGACCCGTTTACCGCAGGTGAACATAACTGGGACGAAGCCTTTGGCTACTTTGGCGCTGCCCGCGATTACAATGATTATACTGACGATGAGATCCGTGGTAACAGTGGCCGGGTAGAATATCAAAATGGCTATCACGATTTAAATGGCGACGGCAATATCGACATCCGTAGTGAATTTAACTTTAGTCACTCTACCAACTGTGCCAAACGCGATGCTGGCGCAACGGTTCCTACCGACTTTTCCAAAGAGGCCTTCGACGCCTTTCTTGCTGGCCGTCAGATTTTAAACAATGCAGCAGGCGGCACATTAACGGCTGAACAAAATACAGCTGTTGTGGAACAGGCACGTATTGCCAGCTTGACCTGGGAAAAATGTATTGCCGCTACGGCCATTCATTATATTAATGATGTCACCACTGACATGGGTAACTTTGACAGCGTTAATAATGTCTTTGCTAATACAGCGAACTTCTTAAGCCTGGCTAAGCACTGGGGTGAGATGAAAGGTTTTGCTCTGAGTTTACAATTCAGTCCGTTTTCACCATTCCGAACGGGTGATATCGCAGGAATCGACATCAATAGCCTTGAGCAAGTGCTAAGCCTGATGGGTGATGCCCCCGTATTAGCCGATGGCTCACAACACGGTGATCCACCAACAGGTACCGCTGCTCAAGCAATAGCAGATTACTTAGCTGACTTACAAACCGCACGCGATATCTTACAAAACGCCTACGAATTTGATCCAGCGAACGTTGCTGGCTGGTAAACTGTATTTAGCACCGTCGTGTGCCAGCGGAAGGTGCTATAAGCGCCTTCCGCTATTTTTTTTATTAGCCTTTAGAAAAACGAGTATTTTTATTCATAAGTAAAGATAAACTGAGTAAACCTATGAAGATAATAGCCAAAACAAAAATCGTATTGTTAAGCTTTGTGCTACTGCTGGGTGCCTGCACCAATGATAGCACTGATAGCAATAATCAAAATGCCATTACAGCCGATAGCTTCGATTTCCTCAGCATGTTTGCCAATATTGCAGACAATATTATTATCACTAACTATCAAGCACTCGCAACCGCGGCTGCCAGCTATGCAGCCGATAATAGCCCGCTCGATAGTTATTGTAATGCGATTGGCACAGCAGGCGAAACGGCAGCAGCCGATGCTGCGCAAGCGGCTTGGCGTGAACTTATGAATAGCTGGCAACAAACCGAATTACATTTGCTTGGCCCGATCACTGATAATAATAATGCGCTGGCAAACCGCATCAACTCTTTTAGCAGTGCTAATATCAGCACTTGCGGTATTGATCAAGCTGTCGTGCTTGCTGAAACGGCAAGCTTCACCATTAGCAGCCGCTCGTCTAACCAAAGAGGACTAGGCGCAATTGGTTATTTATTATTTAACACAGACTTAACGCATACCTGCCCTAGCCAAATCACAGAAACTACCAACTGGAACAGTCGCCCTAGCCAGGAACGTCAACAACTGCGCTGTAATTTGGCTAAAATTATTGCCGACGATATCAGCACTGCGGCGACTGAAGTTTTAGCTGCCTGGCAGCGTGACAATGGCAATTATCGTTCAACCTTTATCAACCCTGACAACTTCAGTACTAACCTGCCTTTATTATCAGATGCACTTTTTTATCTCGATACCGATGTAAAAGATGTTAAGTTAGGTATCCCAACAGGCTTAAACAATGGCTGTAGCCAACTGTCTTGCCCAGACGATGTTGAATCACCTTATAGCCAACACTCATTAATTAATATTCAAAATAACCTGCAAGCTTTTCTGACGATATTCAATGGCGCCAACGGCTTAGGCTTTGATGATATTATTCAACAAGCTGGTTTTACCGAGGTTGCAACGCGTTTTAACCAGCAAACACAAAATGCGATAGATTTTATCGATAGCATCAATACCAGTTTATTAACACAAACCCGCAATATTACGTCAAACACTGAAGCGGCCGAATGCAGTAACGCCTTTGCCAACCCGGACAGCCCAAGTAATTTCCCGGCTTGTAATCTACTTGGCCATATTAAAGCTATTACCGATGACTTAAAAACTGATTTCATCACGATTGTGAATGTTGATTTACCTGATCGCGCACAATCAGATAATGACTAATTAACGGATTTGGCACATGCATAATAAATACCTTTCTCTTTTCGTAAGTTGTGGGCTACTGAGTTACTCTGCATTAGCGCAGGATGAGTTAGCACTGCAATCACCATTACTACCACCCTTGGAAGAAGTTTTTGTTACTGGCGGTAAAGATAATATTCGCACCCTCAGTGGCTCAGCACAATTATTAGATGAGCAGGCACTGCAGCTCTTTGACTATACTGACCTCAATCAGGTATTAACGCAATTACCGGGGGTTTATATTCGCCAGGAAGATGGCTATGGCCTGCGACCAAATATCGGTATCCGTGGCGCCACCTCTGAACGCAGTCAGAAAATTACCATTATGGAAGATGGTGTACTTATCACACCTGCACCCTATTCAGCACCTGCGGCTTACTATATCCCGAATGTCAGCCGTATGGCCGCGGTAGAAGTTCTAAAAGGCCCAGCGGCCATCAAACATGGGCCACACACCGTCGGTGGCGCCATTAACTTTGTCACCCAAGCGATTCCTGAAGCACAACAAACCTTTATTGATGCAACGCTTGGCAGTGACAACTTCCAAAAATGGCGTCTGTTTCATGGTGATAATGGTGAGCGTTTTGGTTATTGGGTTGACGCGCTACGCTATAGCAGTGATGGCTTTAAAGATTTGGATAATGGCGATGACACCGGCTTTGTGCGTAATGACATCAATGCTAAATTACAGTGGCGCTCAGCGGCCAATGCGCAAATGCCACAAATCTTAACAATAAAACTCGGCTTTGCTGATGAAGAATCTGATGAAACCTATTTAGGTTTAAGCGATGCCGATTTTCGCGCTAATCCTAATCGTCGTTACAGCGCCAGCCAGCTCGACCGCTTTGAGTCAGAACATACGCAATTGCATGTTGATCATGTGATTCAGCTCAATGAAAAGCTCAAACTCAACAGTAAAGTCTACTGGAATGAGTTTGACCGGGTCTGGAATCGCTTCAATGGCTTCTTAGCAGGCCCAGGTGCAGAAGCGGTGCTGGCCAACCCTGATATCTTTACACAAGAAATTGCCTTACTCAGAGGTGAGGTAGACTCTAATAACAGTCTGGCCCAGCGCTTAGGCTTGACCAGCAATGACCGTCAGTTTGGCTCACAAGGCATACAAGTCAACGCCACGCTGAACCTAGACGGCGAGCAAATCAAACACGAGCTGACTGCGGGTTTTCGCTTCCATCATGACTATGTAGAGCGCGATCACCAAACAACAGGTTATTTTATGCAAAATGCTAACCTGGTATTGGATAATCTACCACGCATTCCGACCACCTTAAATAAAGGTGAAACCGATGCCTTGGCGTTATATATACATGACATTATTAGCTGGCAAAATTGGGAGTTTACCGCGGGTATACGTTTTGAAGAAATTGAAGGCACACTCGACGACAATCTTAATGACATACAGAGCGATAACGATCAATCCATTGCCATACCGGGCTTAGGTGCCTTTTGGCAATTTAATGAGAGCTTAGGCTTTTTATTTGGCATCAATAGAGGCTTTTCGCCAGCGGGTCCTGGCGCAGGTGACAATGTTGACCCTGAAGAAAGTCTAAACTATGAATATGGCTTGCGTTACCAACAGGAAAAACTGTCAATAGAAGCCATCGGCTTTTTCAGTGACTATGATAACTTATTGGGCCGTTGTCGAGCCAGCGATGTCGGCTGCAATGTCGGTGAAGAATTCAATGGCGGTGCCGTGGAAATATCGGGTATTGAAATCAATGGCCAATATGAATTTACCTTGAGCGAGCAACTCAGCCTGCCGATCAGTTTATCGTTAACACAAACCGATTCAGCTTTTCAAACCAGCTTTACCTCCAACTTTTCACAGTGGGGTATTGTCGAGCAAGGTGATGAACTACCTTACATACCGGAGCTAAGCGCACGCGTACAAATCGGCCTTAATGCAGCACAGTGGCAATTACAAATGGCCTGGAAACATACCGACCAGATGCGGGAACAAGCGGGCAGTGGTCGCATTAGTGATGGGCCACACACCGACCAGCTCAATAGCATCGACTTATCTGCCAGTTGGCAAGCCAGTGCAGCCTTACTGCTGCAAGTGACAGTCGATAATGCTACCGATACTGAATCCATTGTGTCACACCGTCCATTTGGTGCCAGACCCAATAAACCGCGCAGCTTTAATATTCGCGCCAAATATTCATTCTAGGTAATAATGTCTTTTCTTTCAGAACAAACGCTCTGGCAGCTGATCATTACTCCGTTTAGCTACCCTTTTGATCCCAGCAAGCGTTTGTTCTGGCTATTTATACTCAGCGCACTATTGCTGGCCTCGATCACGGTTGCCTGGCAACAGCGAGAACTGAATCTAGCCAAACAAATTCGTAGCTTATTCAACCCTCGCTACTGGCTACACAGGTCGACTCTAATAGACACCGGCTTACTGTTTGTTAATAGCAGCTTAAAAATCCTGCTGCTGATACCACTACTTGGCAGCCACCTGGCCATGACAATGCTGGTTGCCAAGCTCTTACAAAGTCACTTAGGTGATGCACCGGCAATACAAGCTTCCTGGTTATTTATTGGTCTGGCTTATACGCTGAGCTTTTTTATTTTAGAAGACTTAAGTCGTTTTGGCTTACACTACGCCATGCATAAAGTCCCATGGCTGTGGCGTTTACATAGCGTACACCATAGCGCTACTATATTGACACCACTGACATTATTTCGCGTACACCCGATTGAGTCGATACTGTATTACTTACGCGGCCTCGTTGTTTTCGGAGTAGTAAGCGGCACCTTTATTTACCTTTTTAAAAGCCAAGTACACGGCTTCGATATTATTGGTGTTGATGCCTTGGGGTTTTTCTTCAACTTACTCGGTGCTAACTTACGCCACTCATCTATTTGGCTCTCGTTTGGCCAGCTAGAGCGTCTTTTTATCAGCCCTGCCCAACATCAAATCCACCATAGCAATGCTATTGCGCATAGAGATAAAAATTTTGGCACTTGCCTGGCAATTTGGGATCATTTAATGGGTTCATGGATTACAACACACAAACAAGCTCGACCTAAATTATCTTTTGGGCTGACCAAAGCCTCCGGCAATATTTAACAAATCATTGATTAAAACTGACATATCGTTAAAAGCACACTCAAAATATTTATTTACTGAAACATAAAATCAGCTTTTTTGCACATGTTTTTCTCGCCTCAAACACTTTCGCTATTAAGTCAAAGGCTCTGTCAGTACCAAATAAGAGAAAGCCTCGACATTAGCGAGGCTTAAGGGGGGTCATGAAGAAATTGATTTTTATCTAAGCGCCTCCTTTGGCATTACCTATCAGCAAAAAACTTTCACTATTTTCAAATCAAAAACAAAATAATAATGGCGTGGCATTCGCATCTGCAGCAATATTATTATCATGATATTGAAATAGCGACTTTTCAGCTGAATGATACGTAACACTTTTAGTATACTTTTTTTCTAGGTATTCACGCTGATGTAGAGTCTGCATATATACGCCCGATAACTGTTCTGCACTATCACTATCAGGCACTGCATTGCGAGTCAGCTCAGAATGATCAAAGTAAGCGTGCTTATTAAAATAGTCACCTTGAGCAGCAAACTCATACACAGTATTGGCCTGCGAAGGCACTGCAACGACTAACAATAGTGATACTGCGATCGGCAATAATGCTGACAAGGCTTTCATTTTATTCACTCCAAGCAAATTCGTTGAAATCATGGGATAACTATAGAGATATCCAACCCCAAATAACAATTGATTGTCTGAATAAATTTAATAGCCAATATCTATCATGACTTTTAACTGTAGCAGGATACTCAAAGCCGCTTAATGGCCCTCTATAAGCACTAAAAATAGCTAATAACACTTATATGCATAATAACTTATTGGAGTATTTTAAGTATTAATTAGCCCAGCTTTTATCTAATCTGGTATTTAGCAGGTGAGTCTTCTTGCAGAACAGGGGAAGAGCACTCACGGCCCTCCCCTATTCCTTATCGATTATCGTTAATTAATGATGTGCTTTTTTAGTCTGAACCCATATAAAAACAATCACAATTAAAATTAATAACACCAGCAGGATAACTAGCCAACCATAATGGTTATACAAACATGGCTCACAGTCCTCACCAGTAGCATTATCTTCTGTATCACGGTTGGGTAACGTTGGGTCGGTTCCATCAGCCACTTCAACCCCATCATACACACCATCTCGATCAGTATCACGATGCTCTGGCGAAGTACAGTGCTTATACTCTTGCAGGTTCGATAAGTTATCTCGATCACTGTCGATAGCAGCATCGCTGGCATCATTTATATTAAAGCCAAACATTTTTTCCCAAACATCAGGCATACCATCGCCATCAGTATCTTGCGTTACCTTATCATCATCTTCAGGATTACCAGGATCAGTGCCCGCACAAAATTCTGCGCCATCATTAGCACCACCATTGTCGGAATCGGGATTATTTGGATCCAGCGTTTCGGCTTCAAGCTCCACCCATGTAATCAGACCATCATTATCAGGGTCGGCCAATACATCATCGGGATTATTCGGATCCAGGAAGTCATGCCTGCGCTCATCTTCATCACTCATACCGTCATTATCGCTATCGAGCTCTGCTAAGGATGCACTGCTGCGCAGTATACGTTGCTGCTCAACACCTGCACTCAACCAACGAGCCAGTACCTCAACAGCAATACCACCACCCATCCGAGTATTACTCAATTGCCCCGTATACACACCATCATCAGCTTTGGTATCTGCACCCAAACCATCATCCTTTAAAGGCAATGACTCAGCACCGCTGGCACTGCTAGCATTCGCGACAACATCAGCATTTAAAATAGGATTGCCACTGGCATCTAACAATACGGCTGCAATAGGTACACGGTCACCTGGCTTAACGCTGCCATTTATATCAGCCGCCGTACTGACAAAGCTGCTAATTTCAGAACGACCACTTAACGCGACTAACAACTGACGCCCCGGCTCGCCTTTGGTAATTCTAACCCTCCAATCACCAGGTACCGGGTTTTTAATTTTAAAAACAGTATTCGTCGCATGACCAGAACGCTGTACATCTGCTGGATTTTGCCCTGCAGGAGGCTCAACGATAATGCTAAAGACCGTACCGGCATCCCAATTCACGGATAATGTTGCAAACGATAATCCAGGCTCTATCGGTACGATAATACTTTCTTGTGGATTATTAGGGTTATTGGGAGCATTTTGAATATGCTGGACACCCGCATTAAAAACATTAGCATTATTGTTATATATGCTTGGCTGCACGTTGATTAACTCTGGCTGCGCCGCCGCAGGCGATATGGCAACAGTTTGCCATAAGCGCTGTTGTGCTGAGACATTATTATGCAAATGCTCGTAGACATTCGCCAAACGATTTGACAGGCTTAATGTTGTTAATGCATCACCGCCACTGAAAGCCACTAAACTCGCCACACTGCTGTCGGATAGAAAATCTAAATCCAGACTGGCACCGCCCACCACACCGGGTAATTCAACAGGAATGGTGTCACCGCTAGTATGCGAGGCGATTTCGTCCATTAAACCTCTATCGGCTTCAGGCCCTAATGAGATAGTATGCACAGCAATATCGCGGTTGACTGCCGGTTCAGCCATCGCACCAAACTCGCCAATCACCGGAGAATGTGGCGGCACTGGCCAAATAGTACTACGCCCTTCGCGCCACCAACGCGGTACATTCTCTAAACCATCGCTCAGTAACACCAAAGCGCGCTCACGATCAGCGGGCGAAAACTCATTTAATTCCAATGCACCACGCCTTAAGCCTTCGCCTATCGGCGTGTTACCAATAGTCGTCATATTATTCACTGCATCAATAGCATGCTCACGATTGCTCTTACTGCTACCATCAATCGTCGATAAAGCACCTACCCGTGCAATATTAAAGGTTTCATCAGCAATACCAAAGCCATCGGCACCTCGACCAGAGAACCAGACAATACCTAAGCGGTCATCATCGGTTAAGGTGTCTATCCAAAGGTTGGCTGCATTCTTAGCGGCACCAATTTTATCGTTATCATCCATACTGGTTGATAGGTCCACAACCAGCACTGTATCGGATAATGTTGGGTCGCCAAAGGCGACAATGCCTGGCAAGTTGCTGCTGGCCTCTGCCGAACAGCGACTCGCACTCACCTCTAAAGCATGATCAACACTATTATCCAAGCCACTTGCAGGCGAGACTGAAAACCACAGCTCACGCCCAACTCTTGCTGAATTTAATATTGTTGCCGGTTGTCCGCCGATACGAATTATAAAGTCACTTGGCTCTGCAATAACCGTTGTAGGTAAAACACTCACTCTTACCAGCAATGCCTGGGTACCTGTGGTCGGCAGAATATGTCGTGTACGAGGCTCTTCAATACGCACGCTAAAATCTGGTATGCGTTGCATAAAGACTTTCCAACCATCTGTATTGAGACCTGGTAGCGCTGCACCACCTTCGGTAACAACATCAGTCTCCGTGGTACACTGGCCAATCAGTAAATCCAGGCAGCTATCACTGTCGAAATCGGCGAACTCGATATCAAACACGCCGGTTGGCAACCAATCACGAGTGCCACCAACAAAAGGATCGCTAAGACGGTAGTCTGCACCATCACGTTCACCTTTGAGTAATACCAAATGATTGTGTTGACAGGAGGCTTCATCAGTGTCGACATCGGCAATAATGACATCAGGCGCATTGTCATTATTGACATCAGCGACTTTCACATTTCCACCCCAGCCTAAAGTGGCCGGGCTGTCAGTAATATCAAACTCTTCAAATGTTGCCAGTCCATCAGTGCCTACGCCACGATTCAAAAGAAAGTGATCGGCATTATCATCGACAATATAAAAATCGACTCGGCCATCGCCATTAAAATCCGCAGGCTCAATCATATAAGAATTACGATCATAAATAGCCTGCTGCCGGAATGTGCCATCACCATTATTGTAGATAACCGATGTACCGCCACCTAAACCATTATTTTTTACTATATCGATAAAGCCATCATTGTTCACATCGACCATATGCGTATCAGTACCAAATGATGAGTCAGCCATTGCCGCTGTTAATGCCGTATCAGTCACATCATCAAAAGTACCATCGCCCCGGTTATACAACAGGCGGTCTTCCAAATCATTCGCGTAATCAACAAAATATAGATCAGGGCCATTGACGCCATCGATATCGCCGACACTCACAGCACAAAATTTAGGGCCAGGGGTAAAGGTCGGAATGGCACCTGGCAATAAACTAAAGCCCTGCCATGTACCAGACGACTCTCTTTGGTTGATATACACACGCGGCATTTCATCAAATGTTGTAACTGTCACAATGTCTAACCAGCCATCATTGTTAACATCGACTAATACCGCATCACGGTCGTCGGTTGCCTCAGCAAAACCAGGAATTAGACTGGTATTATCAGTAAATTGGCTGCCGTTATTGAGTAATAATAAATTACTACGCCCTCCCGGATCAGAGAAAGGCTCTTTACGCACAGCGATAATATCCAAATGCCCATTACGATCAATATCACCGATAGCAATGTCTTTCTCTTCTGGGTCATCACGTAAGGCTGCCGGAAACCAAGTGCTAGTTTCATCGGCAAATTGTACCCAGTCTTGGGCATAGACAGCGGGCTGTACAGCAAATAATATAAAAAGCAAAACAATGTAGGTGACAGGTTTTTTTTGGGTTACCACAGTCATACTACCCCCTTATCCATAACGGTTGTTAGTAATGCGCTGTAAGTAAGCTGTTATCGAACAGGCGCAATGAGCGCGAGCACGTCAATTTGTGTAGTTAAGTATTATGTGTATTTATTTGACGCCAGACCGTATTCTTCCATAGGTCTTGGCCAGTGAATATCAAACATTAGTATGAGCTTTTGACTTAATAGGTAGGTAAGGATACTTTTATTCAAGCGCAGACTTGCTCAACAGTTGATTCCGCAAGAGCATAACACTGAACGTTTCACCGCCCACCAACTATCGCACACGCATCGTCGGGGTTTCTAACAGGCAAACTGAATCTGCTCTGCAAACTCAATCCTATAGCTTATACTAGGCCAACACGCTTCTTACTTATGCGTCACTCTCGGCTCAAGCTCTCTTGAATATCATTGCTAGATACCAAGCGTTAGCAGCACAAAATTAAGGCATTTATACAGCAGCTTGTCTGTTATAAGCGATTATTGTGCTTAAGCCCCCTATTTAAGCCACTTAAAAATCAGATATATCTCCTAGCTTATAAGCCTATATGCGCTATTTTAGTAGTGCACGCACTTGTTTCGTGCGCAAGATTTTACACTCCACAGCGCATATCGCCTATAAACGCAGCTTAACTATTGAAAAATGGTCATTTTTCCACCCCGTAACAAGGTTTAGAGTTTTTTACATTTGTGGCACGAATGATGCAAATACCTATCTGCAAGCTGGCCATCTAGGCTGCTTGCAGGTTGGTTTTAACTCATTTATTAACAACAACTTATATACGGATAGCCATGTTTGGTTTCAGCTTAGGAAAGTATCGTGTCATTGTAATTTCAATCACGCTTTTTTTGGTGTTTGATTTAGGCGTGCTTATCTTAAACTTTTTTATCTCATCACAAATTGAGCAAGATGCAGTAAGCGTAAACCTCGCTGGTCGACAACGGATGTTATCGCAAAGAATGGTCAAGTCGTTATTGGAAATCGAAAGACAGCTTAATAATAGCGCAAGCTATGACACTGAAATCACAGAGCTGCAGAACACCTTTCAATTATTTGACCAAACGTTAAATGCATTCCGTGACGGCGGCCTCGCCACTGGAGGTAATCGTAACGCAGTGATGCTGGATAAGATCGACAAAGATGAAGGGATTATCATTTTAAAAGACAGTTATATCATATGGGAGCCCTATCGCAAAAAGCTCTCAGCATTGATTGAGCAAGATAGTATTACTATAGGCAGCCTAGCAATTGCAGCCAAGTATGCTAGCGCAAACAATTTAAGTTTATTAAAGCTGATGAATGACCTGACCTCTCACTTGGAAACCGTTGCTAAAGACAAAGCAGCCTTTCTGAGAAAAATTCAGGTGACAGGTATTAGCCTAGCAACAATCAACTTTATTATTATCTTGTTTCATTTTATTAAACAACTGCGATTGGGTGATTTACGCCTGGAAGAAGCCAACAAAGAAACCAATGAAATATTGGACACTGTTACTGAAGGACTTTTTTTATTAAACAAAGATTACACAATAGGCACACAACACTCTAAGCAACTCGAAGGCATTTTCAACCGGGATGATATTGAGGGTCTTAACTTTAAAACATTCCTCTCGTCAATTGTGACAGAGAAGACCTTGAGAATCACAGTAGACTATATTGATCTTCTCTTCGGTGATCGTGTTAGCGAGAGCTTGGTTGCCAGTCTGAACCCATTAGAAAAAGTAGAAGTTAACTTCAGTGACAGTACTGGTACTTTTAGTACTCGTTATCTTGCCTTTAACTTTAATCGCGTTGTTAAGTCTGATGATCAGTCTCACTTATTAGTAACCGTGGCAGATATCACTGAAAAAGTTGTGCTGGAAAAAGAACTTAAAGTCTCACAACATAACGCTAAAGAGCAATTTAACCTGTTAATCCAAGTCTTGCCTATCAACCCTAAATTACTCATGGCTTTTATAAATACCGCAGATAAAACATTAAAGTCAATTAATGCTGCTTTGGAGAAACCGACTAAAAACCAATATGATTACAAAAACAAAGTTAATGTTATTTTCCGGTATGTGCATGCACTGAAAGGCGATGCGACCGCCCTGGGCTTTAAATTAATGGAGAGCAAAGCTCATGAATTTGAAAACAAGCTTAGCGAGTTACAAAAAAGCAAAGAACTTATAGGTGACGATTTTTTACCGCTGGCTATTCATTTGGAAGAAACCTATAAATTGCTCGAATCGGTGAGGCTGCTTTTTGAAAAAATGGCCGATATGCGAGAAGCCATTGTAGCAGCTGAACCAGACACTGCCAGCGCTAATGATCCTGAGACTATAGCAGACATAAGTACCTCAACTGACTGGCAATCACTGACTACCTATACTGAGCAGCTTGCTCTTAAAAAAGGCAAAAAAGCTCATCTAGATCTGGAAAACTTTACAAGCCGTATTCCAGAGAAATACCAATCACCGATCAGGCAATTATTAATACAACTTATTCGCAACTCGGTCAGTCATGGCATCGAAAGCCCTCAGGAAAGAGAAGTCGCCTATAAGCCGCAAATCGCCCAAATACAGGCTAAACTGTTTATTGATAATAATGGCATCTACAACCTGATGTATAAAGATGATGGCTGTGGATTACAGCCAGAGAAAATACGTCAAGTGGCTATCGATAAAGGTATTTATTCAACTGATCAGGCCAAGCAACTTAGTGAACATGAGCTGATCAAGCTATTATTTAAACCCGGTTTCTCTACCAGCGACACAATTGACGAGGATGCTGGCAGAGGCGTTGGCATGGATCTTGTTCGCAACCTTATTAACCAGATGCAAGGCAAACTCAAAATTTCATCTAAGCCTGGTCGCTATTGCCAATTTACCGTAGCGATACCAGCATGGTCCGAAGAACTTGAGTTTATCTCAGCATAATAAAACAGAGCTACTTAAGAGTATAAATATCTTATGAAATTACTCGTTGTTGACGACTCAAAAATCATTAGAAATAAAATCGAATCGCTCACCGCTGATATGAGCAATATAATTTCAGAGATTATCTCCGCCCAAAATGGCAAAGAAGCTTTGGAACTGTTTCAACAAATTGGTCCTGATATTATCACTATGGATATTACGATGCCTGAAATGGGTGGCATTGAGTGCATTGAAAAAATCACCAATATCAATGACCAAACATTGATATTGGTAATCTCGGCGCTCAATGACAAAGAAACAGCTATCGAGGCACTCAAAAAAGGGGCTCATGGCTTTCTTTGCAAACCGTTTACTGACCGAGAACTTGGCAATGCGCTGGAAATATTATTTAGAAAGAAAATTGCCAGTCACTGATCTGACAACAAGTAAAAGATCAAAAAAATCACATAAGAGTATTTAGCAATGGACGAGTCAAGTTTACAGATATTTATTGAAAGCACGACACACTATTTCTCACAGGTATCCAATATCCCTGCCTCAATGGATACACCATACCTGGTTGATAATACTCAATGCACCGCTTATGACTACACTGGCATCATCGGTATATCTGGCTCTTACAAAGGCCAGGTCAGCTTTACCGCACCTAATGTACTCTTGAAATACCTTCTGATTAAAATGGGCATTAATGATGTCAGCGATGAAAACCTGGCCGATCTTGTTGGTGAAGTGGCCAATACAATTTCTGGCAATGTCCGGAAAAAGCTAGGAAATAAATTTATGATCTCAGTGCCTTCAGTCATTAATGCTGGCACAGAAAGCATAACTTTACCAGAAAATCACCGCTCTTATGTTATTCCGATCAAATGGCACAATTACCGTGCTAACCTGCTGGTATCTCCAGATACTACTCAATAAAGCATTTCAAACAGCACATAAAATTTACTCGGCCTATCTCTCAAAAAAAGTCGAATGCAATATGCACTCGACTTTTTCACAAACAACAGAACCCATAAAGTTTATCTTTAGTCAGTTACACTACACTCTAATGATATATTGCTAGCAACATCTGTATTAATAGTACAACCATTATTACTTCGACAAGATCGACGTCCTGTAGTGAATCCCTGACTTATACTAAAATCATCAATTTCCCGTGTGCCGGGGTGGCAATATGCCAATACATTGCTACCAGTTGGACAATTCAAATAACAGGGTGCCGCACTAATACCTCGATTACCTTGCACCTCACAAGTTTGATTATTGGCAATACATTGCAAGTTGAGCCGCATACTATCAGAGCGATTACCACTGGTACTACCTGTTACTGTAAAAGTTGGCCCTAAATTACAACTGTAACTAATTCTTAAGCGTGGGCGTTTAGACGCATCATCATTATCGCCACTGGCAAAATTTAAAGATGAATATCTTTGCTCGGCCCGCAAACGTAATGCAAAGCCATAGTTAGGATAACTGCCTGCATAATAACCTTTCACCCAATTACTGACATTTAGATTATACGTTTGATGAGGCGAGTTACTGGCAGGGACGAATAATTGACTGGATGTCGTTGTGTTTGGTTGATTTAACCAAGTCAAATTACTCTCTGACCATTGCGATGTTACACGCCGCAAATAGCTGCTGTTTTCATGGGTATACTGTGAGTGAGGCCCAGCATAATAAGCCCCCTCATCGGCAGCATATAAATATAAATTAGCAGAGTCTACCGATGACCAATTGGGAAGCGTAGGCATAGGAAACTTCATAAATGCCCGCCAAGTGTTTGGGATACTGTTATTCGTCCAGGCTGCTGCTCGCAGATTGGGTGCATCGGCAAACACCCTGCTATGATTACTGGCTAAACCACTGACCATACCATCCTGACTATTGCTATCCAAACGCACTTCAACACTGCCTTTACAGTCGCAGCTGGGCAAACCAATCGTACCGCAAGCAGCTGATTGCGTTGTCGAACAATTGGGGTTTATGTGAATCAATCTACCTGATGCACCTGTCTCCGCCGAATTCATATAGAGGCGATAATATTGACCAGGCTGCAGTAATAAGCCACGCGCTGCGGCAAACTCACGCAAGTCGAACCAGTTTTGTTTAATATAATGCGGATAACGATCTTGATAAAACCATTCATACTCTTCGTTACCATAGCGGTTCCACCATTGATCT
This sequence comes from Gammaproteobacteria bacterium, assembly GCA_965230615.1. Lineage (GTDB taxonomy): Bacteria > Pseudomonadota > Gammaproteobacteria > HTCC5015 > HTCC5015. The sequence continues at coordinate 4,158,372 of OZ246012.1, read as the reverse complement.
GATAACTGCAGGGAAACAAACATCGGATCACCCATGCGCGATGTATTCACAATAATAGGTTCGTTATTACATACAGACAGCGATATATCAGGCAAGTCATTCACCACATAAGGTGCATCAACGCCATTAGGCCAGGCAGTATCACTGTTTGCCACGGACCATTGACCATAACCACTCAGCCCCGTACTGACACGCAAACGATCTACACCTCCGGGCGCCATACATTCTAAAAATGCTTCGGCAGGTGTTAGCCAAACAATACAATCGGCTAAACCACTGGTAAATGGAAACCCTATATGCGCGCCTTCCTGCCCACCTCTATCTACATCGTTTTTTGGATCCCAGCCCCAGACATAGTTAATCTCTGGGTGCGATTGATTCCAGGCATATCTGGCCTGACCTGTACGGCCAAGAAACTCAACTTCCTGAAAATCATACACACGCGGATTACCTAAACTATCAACATCATTAACAGGGTCGTTGGTATCTTCTTTAACAGGGTGTTTCCAATCAGCCTCATCATCGAAATGTTGACTGACATCGTACCATTTACCTTGATGCCTGCCCGCCCAAAATTCTAATTTATCAGGGCTACCAAACCCTGTTGGAAACTGCAATGCGACAATACAATCACTAACAGATAAATCATGATCGATAAAATCAGCATTGGTCTGCGCCTGTCCTGCATTACTGTTATAGCCATTATTATGACGATCTACTAATAACTGACATAAGGCATTACGTGAGGTAATACTAGGGTCACGTGTCATATTAATATCATTATTGACTGCACTATAATACAGCTCTTGAATAATTTCCGTATAGACTGTATCACCAGGATAAATATCTGCCAAAACAGTATTACAAAGGAAAACCAATCCCCCTAAGAAAAACCTCTTCATTTTTCACTCCCTACCATTGAAATAATATTCCTTGCTATTGCAAGCAGCTGGAAAACACTCTTAATTCAGTTTATATATTCACAAAGCTTGGCAGGCGAGTCTATTGATAATTATTGATAAATACTGATAGCTATAAAAACACTTAAAAGTGTCATGATATTTCACAAAAAGAATAACTCTAATCTAACTACAATGTTTATTAAAAATCACTTACTCAATAAAATTCAATATATTTAATGGTTATTAACCGCCTCGACTCCTTAGCTGAACAATTTGTCAGTGATATTTATGCTTATGTTATTATGCGCGCCCACTACCATTTGATGGTCAAAATTTTCCTCTGCAACCAGACTCTCTCAATCATTACGAGATTATCAAACGCTGCCTTAAACACGAGCCTACCAGTCAAGCTGAAGCCGATTTAGTGATACGAATGCATTGTTGAATGTAAAAGCTGGCTTGATAAATGTGGCTAGTTAATGTGTTTTTTAACCATTTTATTGCCGAGGGCCCATTAAATCATGGGTGTACTCGATCTCCCCATATGAAAACATAACGCTTAAATGCAGCGTTACCACCCTCTTTCTGGTTGAGGTTCTTGAATAATGGTTATCTAGCTTGCATTTCCAATGCACGCATATATACTGGCCAGCAAGTAAAAAGTAAGATTAGACATACTGGGAGACAAACTATGTTTAAGCGGCAATTCATAAATTTTGGCTTTGCCTTAAGCAAATCTCATAATAAGCTTAAGCGACATTGTATTACAACCCTGTTTGTTTTATGTGTCAGCAGTATGTCATCCAGTTACGCCACCCCCATTACCAACATCTTCGACGCTGGCCAAGACTTTATACTAGGCCTGCCTGATGATATCCCGGCATCAATACGCTATTTGGATACCAGCAACCAGGGCGGCAGCTTAAGTGTTGAATACAACAATGCACTAGCCAACTCCAATGGCGCCAATGTGGAAAATGGCTTCCGCCTGTTAGACGGCACACTAAACCTGCAAACCAGTGCAGCCAGTGGTCGAGCACTAACACAGATACGCATGCAATTTGATGGCCGCGCCTTACGTCGCGCCGGTATTCGCGTGGGCGATTTGCGCTTAATGCGCTTTGATGTGCGTGCAAATAGCTGGGTAAGAGCGCGCCGATTAATTAATGATATTCGCGCACGTACTGGCGCACGCTTTTTCAGCGGCCGCCGTGCAGATTTCACCTTAGGCCATTTTGGTGTGGATTTACAAGAAAATAATGTCTGGGGCGTAATGGATGTTGGCGGATTGTATGCTATTGGTGTACGCAATGTGTCAACAAGCACATCCTGGGGCTTATTACTGCTGGGTTTATCCAGTGTGTTATTTGCTTTATGGCGGCAACGTCACCTGCTGCGTAAGTAAGAGTAAGGCCTAAGTTACTCTTTAACGACTCTTGCCCTCACACAACGCTAAACAAAATACATTCAATAAACTTGGCAGCTTAAATATATTTTTGCTGCTATTGGGTTTAGCCTGCATTGTTATTGCGCTTGTTAATATCGGCTATTCTTATTTTTCCACTTCTTCCATAAGAAATACCGCACCTACCAAGCACCATCAAGCGCAATTGCTGGCTGATCATGGTGGACCACTCGCTGTTGTTGTAACAGCAGTTAATAGTGCACGTCGCTCAGCTCTGCGTAATGCTGACCTTATCAGCAATATCGTCACAGCTTTGCCGACATCGACCAAAGTGTTCATTTTAAGCAATGATCGTCAAGCATTTACAATTGAAAATAATAAGCAACGTTATGACGTTGAGTTTATCGATATCCCCACTGACAACCCAATTACTATTTGGCCGCAAGATCCGTTTTTAGTATTGCAGGACAACAAAGGCTCTATCAAGCTACTAAAATCCAAGCAATTTTCGCGCGCCGGTGATGATTATATGGCTAACGCCATTGCAAACAAACTTGAAATCCCGATTATTAACTCAGCGCTTACCTTTGAGGGCGGCAATATTGTGGCAGATAATGACTATATCTATATTGGCGCCAATACTATTGCAATGAATGCAGAAGCGCTGGGGATAAATGAAGTTGCAGTTGTAGAGCTGTTTCAAAACGAGTTAGGCAGAGAGGTGGTTGTTATTGGCCCGGTCCCACAACCAATACCCCATATCGATATGATGCTGACGCCATTAGGTAATAAAAAAATAGTCGTTGCCGATAGCCGCTTAGCAGCCGATATTGTTGCCACCACCTTAGAAAATAACCCTGAGAGAATCAGCACCTTTGAGCGAGATACGGAAGCTAATTTTTTTGGCCACCCGGCTATAGAAACTATCCAACTCGATGATGACACCCAGCTACAGCCACCTAACTTGCAAGGCAAAACGCAAGATGCCATACAAGCCGGCAGAGAAATGGCAGATTATTTCGATGATATTGCAATATCACTGGCGCAACGCGGACTTAAAGTGGTGCGTATGCCATTTTTACAAACATCCTCATTTACAAGGGACATACAACAGCAAGCCACTGAACGCCCCTATAAAGAAACCTTGGATTACCCAGTATTAACCTATAACAATATTATTAGCGTCAATCAGCCCGATACACAGCAGGTCTATCTTCCACAATATGGACTGAAGGCATTGGATAACGCTGCTGTAGAAGCATGGCAAAATGCGGGTTATGTCGTTATCAAAGTACCAGGCTTTATCAATAGCGCACTATATGGTGGCGCTTTAAGATGCGCTGTTAAAGTTTTACGTCGGCATTGATCTGCAAGAAAACTGTGGAGGCGCTTAATTTTTACATATTTTTGCTTACTCACAGAACGCTTCTCCTGATGAGACTAACACCTTGATTTCGAAGTGTCCCTCAGACCTCTTTTAAAATTTGCTTACCCGAGACATCTCTTGCATTCAAGGTAATGACTGAGAGCGCTATAACACTTATAAACCCTTATAAATCAGGATGATCAATTATCAAGTGCTGATTTGCCACCACATCCTGCATAACGGTTTGCTGACCATCCGGCCACTTAACCGTGACAGTATCAATAACGCTCACAAACCAAAGACCAAAGTGTTGCTCAGTTGGGTTTTGTGAGACATAGTTATTACCGGCACTGACTTCGCGCATCATCTCAAAGCCTAAACGTTCTGCTTGCACATAGATACGTGCCCCAATAGCTTGCGTATTGGGGCTAACACCACGCAGTTGGATATTCAGATAATTAAATTGATTGCCGCCATCATTTCGAAACAGTGTTGGGTTATCTAAACTATTGGTCGTAAAAACATCAATATCACCGTCTTTATCGGCATCAAAACAAACAATACCACGCCCTTGCTTGCCATCTTGCATGCCTAACTCAAACGACATCTCTTTAAATGTGCCATCAGGGTTTGCAATAAATAAACGTGAGGTGTCTTCACCCCAGTTATCACCATTAGTATTAGGAAAACCATTGGTATGAAATAAGTCTAAATAGCCATCATTGTTAAAGTCAGCAAAGCAACTACCCCAACCCCAATAACCTGTACGTACACCAACGGCATCAGTTACATCGCTGAAGGTACCATCCCCCTCATTGCGATAAAAGCGATTACCCCGGCGTGCCCAAATACTCGCTGCAACATTATTATTAGGCGGCATTGAAATACTACTGACAAACCAGTCCAAGTCACCATCATTATCATAATCACCAATGGCAGCACCCATGCCATTAAAGTCGGTAATAACGTCTTGATCGGTGGTGTTGGTAAAAGTAATAGGCCCAGTCGTCTCAGCATTATTAATCAACACCTGACTGGTACCAAAGTCTGAAGTTAGCAGCATATCTGGATAGCCGTCATTATTTACATCAGCAAAGTTAGGCGTAAACGTTAGATCTATTAACTCACCTGTACGTAAAGGCTCTAAAGAAGACTGAGTCACTTGAGACTCATCACTGACATCTGTAAACGTGCCATCACCATTATTACGCCACAAATGCTGCGTACTGTTCGCTAAATCAACCGGTATATTATGCTCCCAATGAGAGACAAACAAGTCCAAATCACCATCTAGGTCATAATCACCCGCAGCCGCTGAAAAATTATTTTGTCGGTTTAGCGTATCAAAGCCAGAGCCTGCGGTAACATCAGTAAAGCTGCCATCACCATTGTTACGCATCAACTTAGCCGGATCACCCACAACACTACCAATAAACAAATCCAGGTCACGATCACCATCATAATCAAAAAATAATGGCCCACAAGACTTACTGCCCTCACTTAAGCCAACATTGGCAGCCGCTGACTTTTCAATAAAAGTAATATCACCTGTGAGCGCGCCTTGGTGCTCATACAGCAGGTTCTGGCCGGTATCGCCTTGTGCTATATACAAATCCACCCAGCCATCTGCATTATAATCACCTGCAGCAACACCGCCTGCCATAATACCGGCTTCATTTAAGCCACCAACATCGGTAAAGCCGTGCATATAATCCAGGCCAGCGGAGAGGCTCACTTCACTAAAGCTTAAATGATCGACGATGGCTGGCTGTAATTGCCTAATATCGTCACTACTACTCGCTGTATCACCACCGTTATTATCACTATTGTCTCCACCGCCGCCAGAGCCGCCACTACACGCTACCAGAGTTATCAACATCATAAAGAGCGTCGCTTTTGGCAAGTAGCTTACTTGCCGATATTGTTTAAGCGGTTGATACTTTTGATCTGTCAGCCAAGCACCATCACTTGCACTCGGTCTATTACCTTGTTGCACAGTCATTTTTAATCTCTCTCAAATATGCGGCGTATTGAGATGCCATTGCTCTTATATGAATTTTTGATGAACAACGACAGCATAATGCTAATTTAAATCTTTCAAACTCTATATGCAATCATCCTAGCGGTATATTTACAGACAGACCTAAAGAAAGCTTAAAGAAAACTTAAAGAAAGCGTAAAGCAAATGCCCTTTAACCGGGTTGGCCGGGTTGATCGGGAGCTAAAAAAAGAAAGGCATCGGAGGCAAGCTATTTGCCTTTAGTCAGCAAGATGATTACAGCAGAGATAAAAAAAATTACCGATTTGAGAAATAACTCTGTTAGAGGTCTTTGGTGCAAATACTAAAAAGGCGCACCAGCTAAGCTGATGCGCCCCTTCAAAACAAAGCATTAAAAGTATTAAATACTTTTTATGCTGTAAGGCTTAGTCCCAACGAGCGCGGAAACGTACACCGAACTCACGAGGTGCTTCGTACACAGTCAGAGGAACCTGACCGGCATCAGTACGAATGTGAGAAATAACTTCTTCGTTAGTCACGTTAGTCGCGAATAACTCAACATCATATTTCTCGCTAGCTGATGTGTAACGTACGTTCAGGTTAAATTTAGTAGAAGCGTCTTGCACATCGCTGAACAAGTTGCTTTCGCCAGAAGTTGCAAGCGAAGGCAGTGTTGAACCACCCGCTTGAGCTGTTGCAGAAGCTGCAGCAGTCACAGGCGTGATTTGCGAAGCAGCAGAAACACCGTCTAAGTTTTCGTTAGTCAGGTGATGCTCTGAACGGTAGTAAGCGTTGATCGTTGGTACGATTGTCGCGCCACTATCCAAGTTGAACGTATGGCTGTAAGTCAAGTTCAATACTAAGTCTGGTGAACTCTTAGGCTCGTTACCAGAGATGTTTACGCCACGTACACAAGGGTTAGTTGTACGAACATCACAACCCTGCACACTATCAAGTGGGTATTCACCTAACTCAGCATCGATAACCGACAAGAAGCCAGATAAACGATCGTTGTCACTGATTGACCAATCGAATTCAACTTCTAAACCCGTTACATCAACACCTTCAACGTTGATTGTTGTGAATTCAGCAAAGTTAAAGAATACTTGCGTTGGCTCATCAACAAATGTAATACCAGGAACGTTGTCATTTGGATTGATATCTGGATCAACTGAACCATTACCTGCAGCAACCTGCGCTTGGTCATAGGTTAAGTTGTTAGTGTTAGCAATCAATGTACCTGGGTTAGCTGGATCAGGAATTTGCGTTGGTACTACGTTACCACAACCTGTTGCAGTTTCAGATACTGTGAAACCGTCAACATCAACGATGGTATCAGGGAAAGATGGCGCGAAGAATTCGCCGTCGAAGTTCAAGTCACACCATTGGTCGCCAAAGTCTTTAATGAAAGACTCTTGCTTGTCGTCATAGTCCATGTTGAACAATGTCGCTGCAACAGTCAGGCTGCCATCGAGGAAAGTACCTTTGAAACCGATCTCAGTAGTAATGTTCTCTTCTTGTAATACAGGGAAGCGCTCTGAGATAAGAGTACGTGGGTTAGTGATAACTGTGTCAAACGTACCTGATTTGTGACCAGAAGCAACTGACACATACACGAAGTAATCGTCAGTTAACTGCCAGTTAGCACCAATACGGAAGTCTTCATAGTCATCGTCTTTCGCGTTAGTTACGTCTTGGAATTGACATTCGCTAGAGTTAACTGGAACACCACCAACCACTGGTGGACGACCAGGCAGGTTACGTGGATCAGGTGGGATAAAACCTGTAGTCACGTCAGCATCTGGGTTACCCAGGATTTGTTGGAAATTAGTTGGCGTGATGCTACCGATGGCGCAAGCACCGTTACCGAAGAAGCCACCATTGTTGTTGGCACGTTCTTCATCTGTTGCACGGAAACCGGCAAACAACTGAATGGCATCAGTCAAATCAAATTGGAAGTCAGCATAGATCGCATCTGACTCAGCAACGATATCTGGCTGATCAAACAACTTGTAACCAAAGGTTGGGAAGTCAACACCGAAAGTACGGTCAGTGTGCTCTTCAAACTGGAAGTAACCAAAAGTCCACTGGAATGGGCTGTCAGTGTTTGAAACCAAGTTGATTTCATGTGACTCAGATTGGTTGTCCCAAGGTGAATCGAAGAACACCAACTGAATGTTAGCACCACCATCCAGATCCTGGATAGTTGATTGTGTGAAGCTGCTGATACCGGCTGTGTACTTCAAAGTCGCGAAGTCTTCGAAGTCATACTCAGCAATCGAGCGAACGTTTCTGATACGCAGTTGAGAGCGCGCTGGATCACTGGCAACCGTTGACCAAACTGAGCTGTTTAATTGCTCGATTTGCTCTTCAGTGTAGTCAGCTGCACGAGCATTACCGTTGGCACCGGCTGCGTCTAAACCACGACAAGGCATACGATCACAATCTGCGTGCAATGGAGCACCGGGTGCGCCATCACGGAATTCTTCATAGGTTAAGTGCCAAGAAAAGCTATCATTCGGCTGAAATAAACCGCTAATGCGGAAAGCTTCGTTGTCGCGTGAACCGGCTGAACCTGGACCTGCAAATAGCGGATCACCGAACTCTGCACGATAGTCTTCTTTAATGACTGTAGAGCCATTATTACCACCACGAAGCGCTTCGTCATCGCGAATGAATGTGTATGGTGAATCTCTTTCTTGCTTCACGTAGTTAACGCGTAAAGCAAATGTGTCATCGACCGGCAAGTTAACCATAGTACGTAGTGCAAAACCATTTTCGTTTGACACTTCGTATTCTGCTGATGCCGCAAAACCTTCAAAATCAGGCTTAGCAGTAACAACGTTGATGGCACCAACTGATGCGTTACGGCCGTTTAATGTACCCTGTGGACCACGAGAAACCTCAATACGGTCTACATCGTAGATCATTTGAAGTGTGGCTTGAGGACGCGCTGTGTAAACGCCGTCAACATTGAAAGCGACGTTTGGCTCGCCAGTTTCAATGAAAGTTGAGTTACCAATACCACGCAAGTTGATTTCTACTGAACCCTGACCGTCAGTACCTGTATCACGAATCTGTAGACCCGGTACTAATTGGTTAAGGTTAGAAATATCAGTGATATTAGCGACATTTAACTGGTCTTGACTTACCGCAGTAATCGCGATAGGCGTTTCCAGTAGGTTTGTTGCACGTTTAGTAGCGGTTACTACAACTTCTTCAAGCTCTGCTGCTTGCGCGGAACCCACGCTGAGCATTGCTGTCGAAAGTCCTACAGCAAATGATACTAACTTATTCTTCATGAGTATGACCCCTCGTAATAATAGTATGACCCCTCATAATCATACCGACGCTCATTTACAGCTGTTTCCATATGATTGCCGTTTTCTTATGAGTGTTTCATTTCTTCTTACTAACTTCGGTTAGGTTCTCGGTAGCGGTTACCATCATTTCCTCCGATGTTGCCTGATGTATATTGAAGTAGAAGATACATCGAGCTACACCGTTGGAAACCCAACATCGGAATATAATAACCCATGTATTCGCCGTAGGCAAAGTTGTGTTTCAAATCACAAAAACACTTTTTGGGACACTGCCGATAACCGTTTAAACTTGGCTGCAAGCCTTAACATAAAACCGAACGGGCTCCGTGCAGACCAAAGCACAATCCATTCTTAGGCATTTAGCGAATAAACAAGATACTGGGCACATGTACTGCTCATTTACGCATAACAGCTAGACTAAGTGATTGAATCAGTGGCGTGCTTATAATGTGAATGACGGCGGTGTTAGGTAAACCACAAAGCAATTTACATCTTTTCGCACCATTTTAGCGCAAAAACAGCCTCAAAAACCGCAAAAGAAAGTGTATGCACGTATAGCCAATACGTTTTTTTTGGGCTAGCAGCAACCCTTATATATGCGTAGCGAGTGCGTAATATTTAGATAAAAAAAGCGAAACAGCAGTAGTAAAATCTACATTTTTCTCGCGTTTTATAATGCGCAGCTGTGTTTTTTAAGGCGCAACAACACAAAATAGCACCATCGCAAAGGCGTTTATATTCACGCCAAAGCCCGCAAAAACAAAAGTCTATTGTTCGAAATTAAGACCGAAAACCGGAACTCGTACTTTTTTCCGACGCAAAAAATCATCAAGGCAGAATTTTTTTTTAAATTTTTTTTTCGCTTTATATGAAAAAACTTGTCATCAACGGGGTTTTTTATTGGGTTCAATCAACTTAGTCGAGCGTTTCCAGCATTGTTTCACTATAGCTTTGCAATGGCTCACCCGCTTGCACCTGACGAATAAAGTCTGGATTAGCTATAAACAATCGACCAATCGCCACCAGATCAAAGCGCTCTGCTGCAATCGCTTCAGCCGCTGTTTCTGGGGTATATGAGCCCACGCCGACCAGCGTATGTTTTGACTTAGACCGCATATAATCTGTCACCCTGCCACCCAAAAGGTCATATTCCAAGCTATCATCAAACACACCGGCATGTAGATAGGCCAACGAGCGTTTATCCAGCTCGGCTAACAGGTAGTCAAACACTTCACGATCACGCGGATCCGGCGCCATATTGAAATAAGCCGCAGGTGACAAACGCAAGCCCACCCGCTCACTACCGATAGATTCAATAATGCTATCGATAACCTGTAACGGAAAGCGCGCCATTGCGGCAGCATTGCCACCAAAATCATCTTCGCGCTTGTTCGTGTCATAATGCAAAAACTGGTCTAATAAATAACCATTGGCGGCATGAATTTCTACCCCGTCAAAGCCTGCTTGCATGGCATTTTCAGCCGCCTGCCGATAATCTTTGACCAGTTGGGCAATATCATCCGTCGTTGCCGGGACCGGCATTTCATATTCTAACTCGCGCAGCCGTGGCACAGTGCCTTCTAATTTACAGGCTGATGGCGCTAGCACGGCTGAACCACTGAAGTGTGAATGGGCAACACGGCCACAGTGCCAAAGCTGGCTCATAATTTTTCCACCTGCAGCATGCACACTATCGGTAACGTGCTGCCAGCCTTTGATTTGCGCCTCTGAATAAATGCCTGGCGTATCAATATAACCTTGGCCATCTGGGCGAATTATCGTTGCCTCTGTTACGATCAAACCACTCTCTGCTCGCCTCGCATAATAGGCTGCCGAGGCCTCGGTCGGTACCAGGCCCTCACCGGCCATACAGCGCGTCATAGGCGCCATGAGGATACGGTTTTTCAATTGCAGGGAGGCATTTAAAGTAAAAGGTTCAAATAGCTGATTTATATTCACACGCTCAGAATTCACAGTCGCAGACATCTCTTTAGTATTTATTAAGTTAAGGGTACAACAAGCTATATTAAAAGCATTGCGTTTCACTTTTGTTTTATAAGGTGTTCTACGGGCACCCCGGCCACTTTTCAACCCCTTCATCTAAGCGTGACTTGAGCAGTAAAGCCTGTGGATTACCACTGCTGGCAGCTTGATTGAAATAAGAAGCCGCAGCCGCCTTGTCTTTTGCACAAGCCGCTAAGTTCCCCAGTGCCATCAGTGAGTCAACATCTTCTGCCTTTGCCGCTTTGCTATAAAACGCTTTGCTTTTAACAGGCTCCGTCTTCCAGTAATACTGCCCCAGGGTACGTGCAGCGACGATATCGCCGCCATTTGCTGATTTTTCCAGCCAACTCAGTGCCTTGTCCGGCTCGCTCGATAATAAACTCAGCCCCAGCTGTCGTTGCGCCAATGGATCACCATCAGCCGCTTTTTTGTCACGTGTTTGTAGCTGGGCCAGCCTATTTTTCGACACCGGATCACCTAAAGCCGCCGCTTTTTCCATATACTTCAAATAGCGTGTATCCCTTTTCACAACACCTATCTCAGGGTCATCAATAACACTCTTAGCCCCCAACACCGCATTGGCTTCTAAGTGATCTTTGGCAGCGGCCATCTTTAGCCAAAACTCTGATTGCCGCTCAGCTTCCTGCATCGCATAGGAGCCACTTTTCTGATCACCTTTATTCTGTGGCACACGTAGCAATACGGCATAAATATATTGTGAATGTGGAATACCGGCTTCGGCACCGGCTTTTAAGTAACGCAAAGCTTCTTTAAATTGCTTGCGCTCAGCGGGTTTGGCGCTGGCTAAGCCATAAGCCATTAATGCCGGGATGCGTTGGGTACCAATACGCTCGTTGAGCAAGGCAAAGCCATATGTATAAGCACTAAGCGGATCTTGATCTGCAGTGACTTTACAGGCCTCGATGGCCTTTGCATATTGCGCAGCTTGGGCAAATGCTAAACATTGGCTGTTGTTCATGAGCACCTGACCGATGACAGGCCAAGACACCAGGAGCAGCAGGGATATCAATAAACCGCTTAAAACCTGAGACATTTCTTTGTACATTATTTGCAACCTACTATTCGTTTAAATCACTATTTCTACAGCAGTTATTGTTATAGCTTACGGCTCAGACAGGGCGTATTGCAAATAATTCAACACCATCAAATTCAGTGGCATTTAAACACCACATTTAAAAGCGCAATAAGTAGCTCATAGCGGCGACATTACTTACATAGTAAATCGAGCCCCCCGAATCCGAATCGGTACGCTGTACAAATACATCAAGCGCATGATTTCTCGCCAAACTGATATTAAGCCCCAAACGATAGATATCGGTTTCGGCCTTCAGTCGATATGCAAAGCGCTCCAAGCCTGGCTGGCTAAACACCGCATCCTGCGCAATAGCCTCAGCCCGATTAAATACTCTTGCTCTGGCACGAGAGATTGAAACAATATCACCATCGACATAATTGTAAGCCAAATAGAGCAATGCTTTACCGCCAAGCCGCCAATCCAGATTTGCAAAATAACGCGCACTTTGCAGATCAAAAACATCACTCTGATCGGCTTGGCGCTCGGTATACTCAGCACCTAACACCGTTGAGATTCGGGTAGTCAGGCGGCGGTGCCAGTTAATACCTATATCAAGCAAGTCACTATCGCGATTATCATCATCCACATCCAAAACTGAGTAATTAAGATACAAAGAATACAGCGCTGCAGAAAAATCCTGCCTAGTCTGAAAGCGGTATGTGATGCCTGTGGTTAACCTTTGGTTTGATAAGTCAGCAAAATCCTGAAAAGACGTCAACTGCAAACCGGCGGTAAATAACAGTGCCTGCTTGCGTGACAAGTTCACCGTATAGTGGCCATTGAGATGCGCACCGAATGTTGTATCTTCTGCCTTATCATTAGCCCATTGTGTATCGGTAATATTGTCGTCACTGCTATAAAAGATTTCCCCCGCTGCTCCCCAGGGGCTTTTTTTGGCAGCGTAAACATTCATACAGCTGGTCACTAATAGTATGCTGATCAATAATGTCATACCGCGTTGCAACATATTACTGCCCTCTTGTGATTGGCTAATCCTGCTATCATCAGAAGTGTTTTTTTGCATAGTGTCGCATTGTTTAACACTCGCCACAAAAGTTTTATTTTTGATCTGACCTGGCTTGACAGGTTCACAAACTGCGCCAATACTCAACACAGTAAGCTTGTTCCGGTATTAGCAAGTGATTGACTGGCGACTAGTATGCCCTCTTTATAAATACAGCGATCAATACTAAGGCATGCTAATGAGTCTAAACCCTTTTCATATACTATCAAGGGACTGCATACCATGCCAATTCAGGAAGGTAATATCAATATCTACCTTGGCCCACAACAACAAGGCGGCCCAGACTCACTGCTAGAACCCATCATTGCCTTTATCAATAAAGCCCGCAGGCGACAGCGGCTTATGATTGCGGTACAAGAAATTGATCATCAACCGATTGCCGAAGCCATTATTGCGGCACGCAAACGTGGCGCTATTGTTGATGTAGTGCTCGAACAAGACTATTTATTGTGCGATAAAATACCAGGCGACCCCTTTCAACCAAGTGGCAAACATGAGGAAAACCGCTTCCTGCTCAATGCCCTGCTACGTGCAACAGTCGATGTAAAAAGTGATTTTAACAGCAAGATTTTTCATCAAAAATTTATGGTGAGAGGTCATTCGGTGTTAACCGGCTCCACCAACTTTACCACAACCGGCATCAGCAAAAACCTTAACCATGTTGTGGTCATTGATGATGCTGAAGTCGCTAATGCCTATGCGCGTGAATTTAGAGAAATTCAACAAGGACGCTTTGGCAAACAAAGCATCGACCGTGATGAAAAACCTAAGGAGGCACGGGTAGCGGGCGTACGACATAAAGTTTTGTTTGCGCCTGACCACGCCCCTGAAATGGAAATCATGAAACAAATTTTAAAAGCAAAAAAACGTATCGACTTCGCTGTATTTACTTTCTCTCGCTCTTCTGGCATTGATGATGCATTAATTGCAGCCAGTGAACGCGGCGTACAGGTCAATGGTGTCTTAGACCGACGTCAGGCCAATCAAAAGTGGGCAGCGACACACCCTATGGCAAAAGCTGGTGTGCAACTTAATATTGCAGGTAACACGGGGGGCTTGGGTAAAGTACACCATAAGTTAATCACCATTGATGACAGCATTACTATTTTTGGCAGCTTCAATTATACCAAACCAGCCAACGCCTCAAATGATGAAAATATTTTAATCATCGGTGACATAGAAGAAAAAAACAGTGCGGCCAAAAAGATTCAAAAAAATATTGCTAAATCGATTCGCAAAGAAATCAGTCGTATCACAACAGCATTTGGCGAAAAAATTTAGCCCCGGCAAACAACTGTCATTGTTGACCTGTTTCCTCACTCGAAGCGCTTAATACTACTGGGGGTTTTGCAGCTCTAGCACCGTGAAACATGCGCTGGAGATCATCAATAATCATATAAAGTGCTGGAATCAGCAACAATGTAATAACGGTGGCAAACACAATACCAAAACCCAAAGAAATCGCCATGGGAATTAAAAACCGCGCCTGCCGTGAGGTTTCTAATATCATCGGTGCCAAGCCAATAAATGTTGTCAGGGTGGTTAACAATACCGGACGAAACCGCCTTAAGCCCGCTAGCTGGATGGCCTCGATAACTGATGTGCCTTTTTGCACAAGTCGATTAGCAAATGAAATTAATACCAACGCATCGTTTACCACCACACCCGCGAGGGCGAGCACACCAAACAAGCTTATAACGCTCAAGGAGTAGCCCATCAATAAGTGCCCAAATGCAGCACCAATAATACCAAAAGGAATTGCAGACATAACCATCAATGGCTGCGTATAACTCTGAAACAAAACTGCCAGCAAACCATAAATGATCAATAACACCGACAGCAAACCAATGGCCAAACTCATCAGGCTCTTACGCATCTCGGCATGATCGCCTTCGAATGCATAACTCAACCCTGGATAGCGTTGCTGCAACTCTGGCAAGGCATCACTTTTAATCGCATTCACAATTAAATTAGCCGCTGTTGGCGGGTCCACATCCGCTTTTACTTCTACAATACGCCGACCATTGTGGCGTTTAATGGCGGTATAAGACCGGCCTTGCTTAAAGTCAGCCACATCACGCAACAATACCTCACCCCCTGTTGGTGTGCGCAATATCAGGTTCTCCAAATGATACTGTGATATGGTCTCTGCTTTAGGCAAACGTACCCGCACCGTTATTTCATTGCGACCACGTTGCTGACGAAAAGCTTCCACACCTAAAAAAGCAGCGCGCACTTGATTGGCAACCTCGCGCCCATTTAACCCTAAAGCATTGCCCAGCTCATTGACAGCCAAATCGAATTGCAGCTTACCTTGCGCAGTACCATCGTCAATGTCTTTGGTATTGGGAAACTCCGCCAAAGCTGCAGCCAAGGCAATACTGGCCTCACTTAATACATCTACATTGCGGTGTGATAACTCAACATTCAATGCCGCCCCTGAACCCGGACCGCCGCGGTTAGACAGAAAGCTCACGTATTCAACCCCTGTCAAGGCACCGGCATGTTGACGCCATTGACGAGTAAATGCCGCTGTACTGATTGGCCTAACATCAGGCGCAGTCAGGTAGACCCGCAGGTCAAGGCTATTATCATTAATCACCGTATAGATCCCTTTGGCTAATTGCGCGCCGCCATTATCAGCAACCACGCGTTCAGCCGCCGCAACCATTTTCTGCTGTATCTGTAAAACATTGGCATGGGCCGCACCTTCTGGCAACACAACCTGGGCAAACGCATAATCTGACTCTGTTCTTGGAAACAGCGTCATCCCCATACGGCCACTGCTCATAATCGCAAGTGTCACCAATAAAACAGAGACCGCAACTACCAGCACCAAATAACGATTATGCGTAACAAAACTGAGCGCATGTCGATAGTAATGCTGCACAAAATAATCAAAACGCTGATTAAAGTTGCTTTGAAATGTTTCCAGACGAGCCAGCAAGGCAAAACTCGGTTTAGAGCGATGTTTCAAACGTAAGTGCGCTGGTAGAATAAACAAACTTTCTATCAAGGAAATAATAAATACACTGATAACCACATAGGGTATATTTTGAAAGACCTTGCCCATATAACCGCTGACAAACATCAATGGCATAAACGCAGCAATATTGGTCAACACGCTGAATGTCACCGGCATAGCCACTTCTCTCGCACCCTGTATGGATGCCTCCAAAGGCGAATAGCCTTTTTCCCGGTAACTGTAAATATTTTCCCCAACCACTATCGCATCATCAACCACCAGCCCTAGCGAGATAATAAATGCAAACATGGAAACAACATTGATTGATAAATCTGAGGTTGAAAACAGCAGAAATGCCCCACCAAAAGAAATGGGGATACCCATTGCCACCCAAAAAGCCAAGCGGATATCCAGAAACAATGCCAGGAACACAATCACCAACAGCAAACCCCAAAGACCATTCTTAATCAATAAGTTTGCACGTTGCTCATAATGTGTCGATCTATCGCGCAATATTTTGACATTTAGCCCTTCAGGTAAATGTGCATTAAATGTTGCAATATGTTCCTTAACGGCTTGCGAAATACCCAGTGGCGTTTGTTCACCAATCCGAAAAACATCAAGAATAATGGCGGGTTTATTGTCAAAAAAAGCATAGCGATTACTATCTTCGAAAGTATCTTTAATTTCAGCAATATCACCCAGTCGCACTACCGCCCCCGACTCAGTACTAATAATGGGCAATAAAGCAAAATCCCTCGCCTTGTCACGCCGGTCTTTTAAGCGTACCAGCAATTCCCCGCCTGCTGTCTCCAAGGTACCACCTGGCAACTCCAATGCCGCCTGTCGAATATGGTCAGCAACCTGGGTGAGGGTTAAATCATAACGACGAAGGTTCGTTTGCGGGATCTCAATATGAACTTCGTAGTCACGCGCACCTTGAAACTCAACCGGCCCAATGCGCTCGTCATGCATAAAAATGTCACGCAACTGCTCGGCTGTTTCCATTAATACATTTTCATTGCCATCCCCGAATATCGCCATGGTGACCACACGACGTCGACGACTTTGTATATTCACTACCGGCTCTTCAGCCTCTAGCGGCATAGAGGTAATGCGGTCAACAGCATTTTTTATATCCTGCGCAACTCGAATAAGATCGTCTTCATCCACTACCTCAGCAATAATCGTTGCCGAACCTTCAGCGGCCACTGAGTCGATCTCACTGATACCATCAACTTCATTAACGGCACTCTCGACAGCCAAGACAATGCCTTGTTCCACCTCTTCTGGGCTAGCCCCAGGGTATGGCACCACCACCGTAACAGTATCTAAAGTAAACTCGGGGAAGACTTCTTTTTTGGTGCCCTGCAACACAAAATAGCCACCAATGACAAACAACATCATGAGTAAATTCGCGGCAACAGAACTGCCCGCCATCCACGCGATAGGGCCTTGCCTAACGTTGCTCACTTGCCTATACCTGTATACATATCATGAGCATCGGTATCACGGTGCAACTGGCGGTGCAACTGGCGCTGGCCTGTTTGCGACACTGGCTTCTGTCGATATAGACGCATGCTTGACACTAACGGGCATACCTTGCATCGGCGTAGCCAAATCTGAAATCACAATTTGATCATTACTTTCAAAAGTTGCATTAAAATAAATATAATTATGATCTTTGTAGATAACATCAGCTTTTAACAATAATAGCTGCCCATCTCTGGCCACCCAAACCGTGTCGCCTTCACGCAGATAAGCACGCTGCAAACGGTAAATATCCGTTAATGTTTTGCCCTCTATGGTGACACGCAAATAATCACCCAACAATAATGGGGCCTGTATTGATTCAGCTATTGATTCAGCTACCGGTTCGACCGTGGATTCAGTCGAGGCTTGCAATAAGAGTGGATCCGGCACAGCCACAATGATCGGTACCAGACGCGTGCTGCTGTCCAACTGCGCTTCCATGCGTGATACATAACCGCTGCGATAACCGCGCTCATCATTAAAAGCAATGTGCGCCTGACTACCATTTGGGCCAAAACGTAACCACGGTAAATCACTGGCCGATACATTTAAGCGCAACCAAAACTCGTCAGTGCTTGCCAGGGTAGCAATGGTCTGCTGCTGGGCAAGCTGTGAACCCAGGTTCGCCATACGCTGGGTAATAATGGCATTAAATGGCGCTGTGATACGCGTACGCGCCAAATCTAATTGTGCTTTTTCATAATCAGCTTGCGCGCGCGCCTGCGCCGCAACAACCTGCTGTGCTTGCGGTCCGCGTAAAATTAAATACTGATCTTCTGCTGAGAGCTGGCGTGACTGCTTAACAATCTCTAATTCTTTCTCCGCGTTTCGACGACGTCCGGCTTCGAGCAACACATCACTGTCTGCCTGCTGCAAAGCAGCTGCCTGTCGGCGCAATGCCAACTGATAATCTCGTGCATCAATTTCAGCCAGCACCTCATCACGCTTAACGACCCCACCCGGGGTAAATTTGGATGACACTTTTACAATCTGTCCAGTCACCATCGGCGAGATATCCACTTCAACGGCTGGTATAACTTGTCCCATCGCTGCTATGCTGACCGCATAGTCGCCTTTCTGAGGTGCTTGTGCATCGACAATACGCACACTGTCCTGGCCAGGTCTTTTCTTGGCCGCCGGCGGATTAAGCAATAACAAACCCGATATCACCAGCGCCAGAATAAACACGCCAGCGGCAATACTCATTGTTGTATAACTGTTGAGGGTCATAAGCTTTCTTTTGGTTTAAGCTTGGAGCAGGCTCGTCGGTGTTAGATCATAGCATTATGCGAGCTGTTGCCAATGAATACCAGTACCCATCTAGCCTGCACTTTAAGAGTACAAAAAGGTCTGGATAGTTCAATGAGTGTCTCAACACTAAACCGACAATCACTGCGATATGCAGTGATTGTTAACTCAGGTACGAATAGCTTTTTTGAAATGATATTAGAAAGCTATGGTGCTTCTACATATTGCGCAATAGTTGCCTCTGCGAAGGCCTTACCCGCAGCCGCGTTGTAGGCTTTGGTGGCCACAACCTTATCAGCGTAGCTAAACAAGGCCTGATACAAAGGTTTACCCTGCACGACTTTCTTTAAGCGCAGTGTCTTATGTTTTGCCAGCACTTGTGCCCATGCACTGCGCACATCAGACCAAAATGGACCAGAATACTGCCAATATATATCACCTGCCGAAAAGTCATGCTCAATAACCCGCTCATACCGATTAACCCCCAGCTCTTTCGCCAGGTAAGGCACATCAGCAGGCTGACCGGTTTTATCCAGCACCAGTTTAAGATTCTCTTGCTCATGCACCCAGCCATTGGGCGTAATGGTATGCCGATTGATTCCTGCCAATGCCTGATAATCATCTCTCACGCTAAATTCGCGGCGCGGCAGCGGTCGCCAGGTGTGATCACTGAGCCAACTGGAAAAATTTTTCTCATGCTGCCACTGACCTGCAGCTTCATACCGCGGGGTATCATCGACTTGAAACACCGCTTGGGTCCAACGCCCGGCAGCGGCTTTCTTGCTTAAACGCTGGTGCGCCCAGGTATTATGGCCTTTATAAACATGCATATCTCTGTCTTGATATTGCCAATCCTGACGCCAGTGCTTCATCACCATCGGCCCATGCACTGCGCCATCTTTATCCGCAAAAAACATCACCATAATATGCTGCAGACTGATAAAGTCGCCATCATCTGCCGCCACATAGACATATTCTGTCCCCCAGGACTGATAAGGCTTATCCGGCTTAAAGCCAGGTGTGTACCCCACCGTTTCGATAAAATCAAAACTGGTGCGATAAGGGCCTGCCATGGCTAAAATTGCCCGCCTGTCACGTTCAAAGTCACTCAGCCCGGCTTCCTGCAATGCCAACCAGCCCGGATGAGGCTCAGGATCGAGCACAATGTTAGCGCCTCGTGTTGTGCCACCTCTGGGCTGTAAATCGCAGCCTTCAATAAATTGCCAGCTAAATGTAAACTGTGGCTGACAATCCTTGGCCGATGCATCAGTCTCAACGGGCGATGCAGCTAACACTGTTGATGATAAGCCACAGTAAAGACAGCCCATCAGTATGTCTAATAAGTAACCACTACCCAGCCTACGCATAACCGCTCCTAATCATTATGACTCTATTAAATAGTGTATTTGAGGAAAGCATTCCCCCTCAAACTCAGAAATGATAATCATTATTATTTAGCAGGGCAACGCTTAAAAATCGCCGTGCCTTACAGACCATTTGTTAAGTTTTTACAATTTGTGCATAAGTTTTTTGAGCAGCTGAAAATACTCCTTTAAAAATAAACACTTAGCTCAAAGCTAAAAGTTATTCACATTTTTTCCAGCATTTTTCCCTGGTCTTTTCCCTATTTTCCACCTGTATTCCACAGATTTAAAACAACTTACTAATGTTCAAACTACAATATATCCTACTTTTAGCTAATTTAACCCACAACATATTGTGTTTATGCTATAAATTATGTTTACATATACGCTTCGGAGTTTTTGAGCCCTGCGGCCCCGGCAAAGTCGGCACCCGCAATAAAGGCCCGCTATCGCCAAGGCGATCAGCAACGCCGAAATCACGAATGCCGTATACATAGCTTGACTGAACTCAGGGATCCGAGTTCGGTGCTCACTGCACTCTATTGTTATTGAGCGCAGATTATTCACAAACTTTTTGTTTAGAAGTCATTTTCGCTAACGTGACGACTTGGGAGCTAAATAAGACTAATGCAGACAGACAATACAATAAAACCCTCTACTGATGATCAAGTTGCCAACCAAGATCTTCAGGCATTACAAGAAGCGATTAACCCAGAGATTGCCTTAACCGCCCCTGGCCTATACCGAGTCATTCGGCGCAACGGCAAAGTAACCAGCTTTGATAAGGATAAAATCAAAGTCGCTATCACTAAAGCCTTCCTCGCTGTTGAGGGAGGCAACGCTGCCGCATCAGCTCGTATTCATGAGACGGTTGATCGTTTAACCAGCACTTTAGTGGAAGGACTCACCCGCCGTAAGCCAGACGGAGGGACATTCCATATAGAAGACATTCAAGATCAGGTCGAGTTGTGCCTGATGCGCGACGGGCATCAGAAAATCGCGCGGGCCTATGTGCTGTATCGCGATGAACGCGCTAGAGAGCGGCAACAGGAAGTTCAGCAAAAAGCCAAAAGCAAGAAAAAATCGCCAGCACCAGGCATCCAAGTCACACTCGCCGATGGCAGCAGCATACCGCTAGATATAGAGCGCATGCAGGCTATCACAAAAGAAGCCTGCAAAGACCTTGATGAGGTTGACCCTCAAGGCATCGTCGAAGAAACCCAGCGCAATATCTTTGATGGCATTGCGGCCGAAGAAGTTGGCCCAGCATTAACAATGTGCGCACGCGTAATGATTGAGAAAGAACCCAACTACTCTTATGTGGCAGCGCGTTTGTTACTCGACACCATGCGTACTGAAGCATTAACGTTTATCGGCGATGGGACTAACACAGCTACCCAAACTGAAATGAAACAACGCTATGGCGATTACTTTCAGCATTATGTACACAAAGCTGTCAGCTTGGAATTACTCGATAGCGAACTTAGTCGCTATGACTTAGATAGACTGGGTAAAGCACTGAAGCCTGAGCGCGATGAGCAATTTACCTATCTTGGTTTACAAACGCTGTATGACCGTTATTTTATTCACTCAGACGAGGTGCGTTTTGAATTGCCACAGGCATTCTTTATGCGAGTTGCAATGGGCCTGGCAATTAATGAGGTTGATCGTGAAGGCCGTGCAATCGAGTTTTACGAACTGCTCTCATCATTTGACTTTATGAGCAGCACACCAACTCTATTTAATTCAGGTACATTACGCCCACAATTATCATCCTGCTATCTCACAACGGTACCGGATGACTTGCGAGGTATTTTCAGCGCCATCTCAGATGATGCTATGTTGTCTAAATATGCAGGCGGCTTAGGCAATGACTGGACCCGTGTGCGCGCTATGGGTGCCCATATTAAAGGGACTAATGGCAAAAGCCAGGGTGTTGTGCCTTTCTTAAAAGTTGCCAATGATACTGCTGTTGCAGTGAATCAAGGTGGTAAGCGCAAGGGGGCAATGTGCGCTTATCTTGAAACCTGGCATCTGGATGTCGAAGAGTTTATTGAACTACGCAAAAACACTGGGGATGACCGTCGCCGTACTCACGACATGAATACAGCCAACTGGATTCCCGATCTGTTTATGCAGCGCATTAACGAAGACCAGGACTGGACATTATTTTCACCTGACGACACACCAGATTTACATGACTTATATGGCTTGGCCTTTAAAACCCGCTATGAAGAATACGAAGCCAAAGCTGACCGTGGCGAAATAAAAAACTTCAAACGGATTAAGGCTGTTTCTTTATGGCGTAAGATGCTCGGCATGTTATTTGAAACAGGCCACCCATGGATTACTTTTAAAGACCCATGTAACCTGCGTAGCCCACAACAACATGTTGGCGTTGTGCATTCATCCAATCTATGTACAGAAATTACATTAAATACGTCTGACACCGAAATTGCTGTTTGTAATTTAGGCTCGGTTAATTTAGCGCAACACGTTAACGAAAACGGTTTGGATCATGCCAAACTCGAAAAGACCATCAACACTGCCATGCGTATGCTGGATAATGTTGTTGATTACAATTATTACAGTGTGCCTCAGGCTCGACGTTCTAACCTGCGTCATCGCCCTGTTGGCCTTGGCATTATGGGTTTTCAGGATGCACTTTATAAACAACGTATCGCTTACGCCTCCGATGCAGCGGTTGAATTTGCTGATCGCAGTATGGAAGCAGTTAGCTACAATGCCATTAAAGCATCTACAGACTTAGCCGAAGAGCGCGGCAGTTATACAACATTCCATGGCTCGCTATGGGATCAAGGCATTTTACCGATCGACTCTATACAAAACCTGGAAGATAACCGGGGTGGCTTCCTGCAGGTTGACAAATCGCAAACATTAGACTGGGAAAGCCTACGTCAACGTGTGCAAACCGTTGGTATGCGTAACTCAAACTGTATGGCGATTGCGCCAACGGCAACAATTTCCAATATTTGTGGTGTAAGCCAATCTATTGAGCCCACCTACCAAAACTTATTCGTCAAATCCAACTTATCCGGTGAGTTTACCGTGATAAACCCATACCTGGTAAAAGATTTGAAAGAAAATGGCATCTGGGATGAGGTCATGGTAAACGATCTTAAATACTACGATGGTAGCGCACACCCAATCGACCGCATTCCTGAGTCGATGAAGCAACTATATTCAACCGCATTTGAGCTCGACCCTCGCTGGTTGGTTGAAGCGGCATCGCGTCGCCAGAAGTGGATCGATCAAGGTCAGTCGCTAAATCTATACATGGCAGAGCCATCCGGTCAAAAAATGGATAACCTCTATAAACTGGCCTGGGTACGTGGCTTAAAAACCACTTATTACCTACGCTCGATTGGTGCAACCCATGTTGAGAAAAGCACGATGGATAATCGTGATAATAAACTCAACGCTGTACCAACACAGACTGCTGCTCAAGCTACGACTAAAGAAGTTGCGGCAACAGCCAGCAATACCAATACGGCATTAGGCAACGCTGACCCGCTTGCTGAGGTCAACGCTGATAATGCAGATGCGCCTAAAGCGTGTTCTTTATTGGATCCTGATTGCGAAGCATGCCAATAAATACTATGCCACGCCAGGAGCGCCTTTAGTTTGCCATCGCGAGTAATGTGTGGTGCTCTCAGGGATGAGACGCCAGGAATAGACCAGCCGTTACTCGTGATGACTTACCCGTTTAGTAGAGAATGTATTGATGACGAAAACAGCTGACACAAACAATATCGTTTCAGAATCAATCTCCTTTTGGGAAAAAGAAAAACTAAAAGCGCTACAGCGTGGCGAGACACAACGCCGCGTACTGTTACAAAGCAAAATTCATATGCCTTTTCTTAATAATTTGCTACCACAGTGGGAAAAGAAAAAACGTAAGCGGCTGAGTCAGGTACAAATCATGTTAGAAGATATAGTTATAGAATAAGTAATGTGCCGCTTTATGCAAGCAGGCAATAACAACAAACCACATATAATCGTTACTACCACGAGGTACATAGAATGACGAAAAACTGGGATGACCCATTTGCTGAACTCGGAACACAAACAATTAATGAACCCAGCCAGGCACCTGCTGAAACCACGCCACCGACAGTGGTTGACAACACACTGGCTGATCTTGATAAGCAAGAGAGTACGCAAGTAGAACACGCTCAGGATTTACCTAAACTCAGCGCAGGTGTTGCCCCGGTTGTGAACCCGGACCCGAGTCAGGGCAATGAGTTTGCATATGCCAACAGTGGCTCAACAGGTTTAGAAGCTATTGAACGTGGCGCGGCGCGCATTGAAGTCGATGATAAGAAAATCATTAATTGCCGCGCTGACCTTAATCAGCTGGTCCCTTTTAAATATGACTGGGCTTGGCAAAAATACCTTGACGGCTGCGCTAACCATTGGATGCCACAAGAAGTCAACATGACGGCTGATATTGCCTTATGGAAAAGTCAGGACGGCTTAACAGAAGACGAAAGAATTGTGGTAAAGCGTAATCTCGGCTTCTTTTCAACGGCTGACTCACTGGTTGCCAACAACCTTGTATTAGCCGTTTATAAGCATATTACCAACCCGGAATGTCGCCAGTATTTATTGCGCCAGGCTTTTGAGGAAGCCTTACATACGCATGCTTACCAATACTGTATTGAGTCACTTGGTCTGGACGAGGCAGAAGTATTCAATATGTATCGTGAATTGCCTGCTGTTGCCGCTAAAGCGGAGTGGGCACTACCTTATACGCAAAGCCTGGCTGACCCTGACTTTAAGACAGGTACGCCTGAAAATGATCAGCGCCTATTGCGTGATTTGATTGCCTTCTACATTGTTTTTGAAGGCATATTTTTCTATGTCGGTTTCACCCAAATTTTATCGATGGGCCGCCGCAATAAACTGACAGGGGTTGCCGAACAATTCCAATATATTATGCGTGATGAATCCATGCATATGAACTTTGGCATTGATGTCATCAACCAAATTAAAGTTGAAAACCCTCATCTATGGACAGAGTCGTTTAAAAACGAGGTGATTGAGATAATAAGGACTGGTACTCAGTTTGAGATTCAGTATGCTTATGATACGATGCCTCGTGGCATTCTTGGTTTGAATGCCCCAATGTTTGAAGAGTACGTACATTACATTGCGAATAGGCGATGTGCGCAAATCGGTTTGCCAGAACAATATCCAGGGGCAACTAATCCGTTCCCATGGATGTCAGAAGTTCTGGACTTGAAGAAAGAGAAAAACTTCTTCGAAACACGGGTGACTGAGTATCAAACCGGTGGAGCGCTAAGTTGGGACTAACTTAAGTTTACACACTTGGGAGAAATACCGATATGACAGCCCATAAGCTTCAAGGGCAGTATGTAGAGGAACAACACTTGTTCTTTAACATGCAACGCATATTAGGATGGATGCGGATCGTGCGCGGCAACAAAGATCTACATCCGGACTTGCTGGCTTACGAAAAGCAACTTGCTGCACAACGGCGAAATGCTTTAAAACGCCAGATAAAGCAATTCATAGCAAAAGTATTTTTTAAAGTTTCTCCTTAGATTGCAAAAAATGCGATGAGTGGATAATGCCACCCTCATCGCATTTTTCATTTTAAGGATACGAAGAAATACTTTTTTAGTGCCTTTTAGAGGCACTACTGTTGTGCGTGTATGCATTACTCCTAATGTAACTTTGTATCCCTCTTGTTGTGCACCGAGACTGGCAATCGCGTTACTGAATACCCTTTGCGCTTTAATAACTCAACCACACTACCCTCCCCCACGAGATGTGCTGCACCCACAAGCACAAACTCGGTTTCTTTATCTTTTAAATATTGTTCAATCGGCTGCAACCAAGCAATATTACGTGCGAGCAATAGCTGTTGATGAATCTTTGGATATTGCACTTGCAGGCCTGCAACTAATAATGCCTGTAAAGCACTCTCATCAGCATTGCGCCACGCTTTTAGCAATGCCCCATAGTTAGTCTCAATCGTCGTCAGCTCATCCAAGGTATTTAACACCAAAGCATCCGCATTATCCTCACCGAGATTAGCAATAAAATCGAGATGAGTATTAATCTCCTCCAAACCAGTGACCGGCTTTTTATCCGCTAACGCTTGCTGAAAATAAAAAAAGTCCACACCACTTTGTGCTGTAATACCTTTTTTTTGTAATTCAGAAAATAGTAGTAACATCATGAGATAGCCTGGCTTAAAACGCGCATATTGCTGCAAGGGAAACGCTGCTTTAAGACTATAAGCATGAAGCTTTTGATAAACAACCCGAGACAGTACCTGCTGCAATACACGCCCATCCTGATACTGGGCTTTATCCAGCAATAAGGCCTGTGTACTGGGTTTGTGCATGGCCTGCAAATCTGTTTCAAATACCAATATATCGGCGGCTTGATAGGCCTGCGCATAGCGGGCAGGTAAAGGATAATCACTGTCTCTGAGCACATGAATCGTGCCCCCCAAATACATCACAGACTGTTTGCCTATGACCTGCCAAACCATGCCTTCTGCCTGACAGGCCCTACTGAAAACCGCACTGCAAACAACGCTTAAAACAGCATAGGCAAAAAGCTTGAGCAGGTAAGATCGCGCAATATATTGGAATAGCATTTTTTAGAACCAGTATTAACCCGAACATCCAAAGCCATTTTCACAAGGTGTCCTAACAATAGCATATATCTTTAAAGTTATATCATGACCGTGTCGCTAGAACATCTACGCTGACAAAAAGGATTTTGTACTATGGACCCTAAAGCACAAGACTTTTATCAAAAAATTAGACAAGCACTATCAGAAGAAAAGCTGGTATTACCAACATTGCCAGAGGTTGCATTAAAAATTCGCGAGGAAATTGAGGTAGGCAATTGCTCAGCCAACCAGCTCGCAGAGATGCTTGCCCAGGATGGCGCTATGTCAGCACACTTTATTAAAGTCGCCAATAGTCCAGTATACCGTGGTATTGAGCCAATTGATGATCTGCAAACCATTATCAGCCGCATGGGATTGGCGATGGTCAGAGACTTGGTGATGAGCTTATCCATGAAACAAATTTTTATGGCAACCTCTGATGAACTCGACAAACAATTTCGTAATGCCTGGTCTACCAGTGTTGGTGTGGCCGCTATCAGCCGTGTGCTCGCTGTTGGTGCTCCTGGGCTTGCACCAGAACAAGCACTGCTATCGGGTCTTATTCATAACATTGGCATCTTACCGATTTTGGTGATGGCCGAAAAAGAGGATAACAGCTTTAAAGACGAGACAGATCTGCAAAACATGATTAACAGCCTGCAAGGCCATGTTGGACAGCTAATCCTGGATGCCTGGGAGTTCCCTGAGCATCTGCAAGATGTTGTGACCGATTGTCATAACCTGCAGCGTAACCATGATGGCCGGGCCGACTATGCTGATGTGGTACAGGTTTCTCTATTACAAGGTGGTTATATCCACAACTATGACCCAGAGAACTATGCTGCAGTGAATGCTTTCAATAAGCTTAATCTCGACCCGGAAGTCACAGCCATTCAAATTGAAGATAAGCAGGAGATGATCGACGAAACCAAATCCTTGTTAAATTAGCCAATCCCAGCCTCTCATCGCCAACCTCATTCTCTTTACAGGTGACTTTTAAACCGGGCTTTCGGTAATACCCAGGCTCGGCAACCTTCCCCTTATGCAGCACATATACAATACCCCAATGGGCATAACCCTCACTAGACAGCCATATTTGATTATCGTACAATAATCAAAATCATCGCTACAGCGGCTTCACGGCCCCCAATTCTTGGGGTTTCAGGGTTTCTCACCTGATTCCGGTCGCTGTCATAACACGCTGCCTCGCTGCAGCATAGCCAGGAAAGCCCATGCACACGCTTTTCCGGCATATTAAAACTATTAAATACAAACACTTACATTTATACCCCTACCCGGGGAAAGGTGGCTTTGCTTATGCAAAAGGATGCACTAATGTCCAAACAAAATACACGGCTAGACCATTTGATGGACCGTATAAAAAACCATCGACTGGGTGTAGCAATCATTATATTAGTCGGGCTCATCACTTTTTTAGAAGCGATACTGTCACTGTTTGAGGCCATTCCTGAAGAATCCTCTGCAGTGGTGGTGGCGAATATTGAACTACCAACCTATGTTGTGCTGGACCAAACTCATGAAGATTTTAACGATGCTCAACAGCGCTTAATTGAGCTGGTTCAACAAAATTTTAGCGCCATCGGCTATTACTGGGTGCCTGTCTTCGAACCCAATGGTCCTCCTTTGTTTCAGGTCTACTTGGGGCCATTTAAAAGCCGTGATACTGCCCTACAACAGCTTTGCCGTTACAACCAGTTGCACAGCAACAGTGCCGTTATCCGTCTGACTGAGAGTGGCATAGATAAGAAAAAATACCTTTGCAAACAATAAGTTAAAGTAAAAATCTAAAAAATCACTGGTATTTTATCAAAAAAAGGGTGACAAGCCATCTTGATTACTGCACAATAATCAACATGAGCGATACAACAAAAAAACATGGCGGTAATAGAGCAGGTGCAGGACGCCCCAAAGGCACAGGCCGATTTGGCGGACCAACCAAAGCAATCCGCGTCCCAGAACAGGCACTGCCTGCTATTCAATCATTTTTAGAACGCTATAAAGCCGGTGCTAACGAAGCAATAAACAGTTTACAACATAATGATATTTCAGCTGCCGAGGGGCGCGTCGAAGTCCCTTTGTTCAGTTCTAAAGTCGCAGCAGGTTTTCCTTCACCGGCAGATGATTACCTGGAAAAAACACTGGATCTTAATGAACACTTGATTCAGAAACCTGCTGCGACTTTTTTATTACGCGTAGAAGGCGAATCCATGACAGGCGTCGGCATTATGCCGGGCGATATCTTAATTGTAGACAAAGCCATCAAACCCACGCATAACAAAATTGTGATTGCAGCTGTTGATGGCGAGCTTACCGTGAAGCGCTTATACAAGCGGGATAATGTTATTCAACTGCTACCGGAAAACCCCAGTTACCCACCTATCGAGATTCGCGAATTCTCTGACTTGGTTATTTGGGGTGTCGTCACAGGCTCTATTCGACGCTTTGATACTTATTAATAAAGAGGCTTAAACACTATGCATACTCGCAATACATCAATCTATGCATTAATCGACTGCAATAATTTTTATGTATCCTGTGAACGAGTCTTTGCCCCTGAGCTATCAAAGCAGCCTGTTGTTGTCCTCTCTAATAACGATGGCTGTGTTATCGCACGCTCTAATGAAGTTAAGCAGCTGGATATTCCTGTGGGCACCCCCGCCTATCAGGCCGAATCATTATTAAAACAACATCAGGTTAAAGTATTTTCTTCAAACTACACTTTATATGGCGATATGTCCCAGCGAGTTATGGCTGTATTACGTGAGCTTTGCCCTCAAGTTGAACAGTACTCAATCGACGAAGCATTTCTCAACTTAAGCCATTATGCGCCATTAAAACAGAATAGTACTGCTGATATGCATGCTTGCATATTACGCTTTGGGCAACGTCTGATCTCAACTATTTATCAGTACACAGGCATCCCCACATCGGTTGGCTTTGGCCCCAACAAAACGCTAGCTAAAATCGCCAACCAATTAGCTAAATATCGGCATACAGCACAAGCGCCGCATGTCTTTAACCTTAGCAGTCCTGCACAACGCGCTGAGTATTTGTCACTGATTCCTGTGCAACAGGTCTGGGGCATTGGTAAAAATCTTGCGTCTAAACTGGCAGAGTTGGGTGTGAATAATGCACAAGCACTTGCTGATATTGATATCGCCTTTATCCGCAAACGTTTTGGCATTACTGTCGAGCGCACTGTGCGAGAACTGCGTGGCGAAAACTGTCTGGCAAACGATTCACATAATGAGCACCGCAACAATATCATGTCGTCACGCTCTTTTGGCAATCAGGTTGTTGACTTACGCTATTTAAAAGAGGCTATTAGCGAATACACATCAATAGCAGCTGAAAAACTACGTCGACAAACATCGCACACCCAATCGTTGAGTGTTTATGTACGCACCCATGCCTACCGCGATGAAAATAGCTTTTATAAAAACAGTGCCTATAGCGTTCTACCATTTCCGAGTAATAATACAGCGCTACTCATCAAACATGCCTGTAAAGCCGTTGAACAAATTTACAAGCCTGGCCTGCGTTACCAAAAGGCGGGCATTATTTTGCATGACACACACGCTCAGACCCAAGAGCAATTTGATCTATTGCAACCCAAGCAAAACGAGCCACGTAATCACCGTCGCATGCACGCAATAGATACCGTCAACCACAAACATGGCCGTAATACACTTATGTTTGCAGCCAGCGGTATTGAAAAGCCTTGGTCGATGCGTTCATCGATGAAGTCACCACGCTACACGACCCGCTGGGAAGATTTGCCAGTCGCTAAAGCCTGCTAAGCCCAAGCGCTAACAATCACTAAAGGCCAATGGCAAGACCGCAAGATTCGGTTCGACATTCACAGACTTACCCTGCAGAATATCTCTGTATTGCAACAAACCCTCGCAAACAGATGATATTATAAAGCACGATGAGCGATTATGACAAAATAGCCACAGCGATAGACTATATTCGCAAAAATAAGACCAAACAGCCTTCATTAAATGACATTGCAGCTCAAGTACACTTAAGCCCATTTCATTTTCAGCGTTTGTTCAGTCACTGGGCTGGCACAACACCAAAGCGCTTTTTACAAATACTGACACTTGAGCATGCCAAAACACTGCTGAGTGATAACTCACTCTCGGTACTTGAAGCCTCAAACGCCGTTGGCTTAAGTAGTGGCTCACGCTTATATGATCACTTTATACACATTGAAGCCGTCACGCCCTCTGAGTATAAACAGGCTGGGCGCGGACTGGATATTGCTTACGGTATTCACGCAACGCCATTTGGTGAAGCGTTTATTGCTATAACCGCCCGAGGCGTCTGCAAACTCAGCTTTATCGACCAGGAAACTAAAGCCTCACTCTGCCAGCAAACACAAGCCGCATGGCCTGAAGCGACATTGCATGAAGACACTCAAGCGACAGCGGCAATGATAAAAAAAATGTTTTATCAGATGCCAGATAACACTACACCACTTGCATTACTCATCAAGGGCACTAATTTTCAGTTAAATGTCTGGCAGGCATTACTGAACATAAAGCCAGGCAATGTTGCAACATACAAGCAAATTGCCAAGTCCATCGGTAAACCCAAGGCGAGTCGTGCTGTCGGTACGGCAATAGCCGCTAACCCAGTGGCTGTTATTATTCCCTGCCACCGAGTTATTCGGCAAAATGGCGCACTAGGCGAATACCGCTGGGGGCCAACCCGTAAACATGCCATACTGAGTAGAGAAGCGGCACTCTACGATAAATAAGCCTCTGCCCGCCTCACAAACGGGCATAGATATCAACGCTCTGCTACAATAAGTTGATTGATTGAGGATAGGATAGTATATGGAAGCTCGTTCGCTCACATCAGATATTTTTTACAAATTGCTAGTGCTGGCGAGCATGCTTTTGATGGCAATCAACATCTACTTTACCTGGCAAAAGCTTGCCATATACCCTGCCAACCTGCATGAGAACTACCAGACAATGACTTTATTGGAATTAGATCTCAATAGCTTAAATCAGGAGTTTAATGCGCTGCAAAATACCATATCATCCGCCCCCCAACAGGATGAAAGCAGTAGCCTGCATTACACTGATGCACAATTACTGAAGTTAATCAATGATGCTGAGCAGCTACATACAATCATTGCTGAAAAAGTCGCTGAGCTACAAACAACTCGAGTCGATCAACAAAACTTACTCAGCGCCACTTTATTTATTATCGTATTATTTATTATTATCTCTACTATCAGTTTAACCTGTATGATTATTGGTGGACTGGGTTGGTACTTCCATATCAAAATATTCGCAGAACGCCGACAAGCTGACCGCAGCTCTAAAAAAAATAAGGAAGTTGACAATACGATCTCGCAAGGAAATCCATAGCAATTAATCGATAAAAATATGACAACACTAACAAAAACACAATCTCGCATACTGCTGACTTTTCTATGCTGTTTCATCATTATATGCTTACTGTATTGGCCAGAGTTACAAAACAACAAACCACAAAACACACAACTACTGGAGAAAATCAAAGCACAAGGCTCTATCACTATCTTAATACGTAATGCGCCTACAACCTATTATGAAGGCCGAGAAGGCCCGGAAGGCTTCGAGTTTCATTTAACTCAGGCTTTTGCAGAACACTTAGGGGTATCAACCAATTATGTTGTTGAAGATAACACAGCGGACATTATTGTAAAAATTGAAAACGGTGAAGCACATTTAGCTGCTGCAGGTATTACTCGGACCAAAGCTCGCGTCGAAAAAACACTTGTCAGCCCTAAATATATGAGCGTTAAACAACAAGTTGTTTGCCACCGTAAAGGCATTCGACCGAGAGCCGTACAGGATTTAGCCAATGTCTCCATCGAGGTGCCTGCTAGCACCAGCTATATAGAAACGCTGAAAAAGTTAAAAGTCTCTGTGCCCGACTTAAAATGGGAAACTTCCGACACTTTATCTTCCGAACAAATTCTTGAGCGTGTCTGGAAACGAAAAATAGATTGCTCTATTGCTGACTCAAATATTGTGGCCATTAATCGTCGCTACTACCCTGAGCTTACCATCCAAATGGACCTTACCGGTCAACAGCCACTGGTATGGCTATTACCTACCGAAGCAACTGATCTACATAAAGCATTAAACGACTGGTTTAGCACCATCAAAGCAAATGGCACACTTGAAGACATTTATCAACGCTATTACAGCTACACTGAGATTTTTGACTTTGTCGATATTCGTGCTTATAAACGACGGATTGCCAAACGGCTCAACAAATACCAAGATGACTTTATGACTGCAGCCAAAGCACAGCAGCTGCCTTGGACATTACTCGCGGCACAGGCGTACCAAGAATCACACTGGGACCCCAATGCGATAAGTCCGACTGGTGTACGTGGCATTATGATGTTAACACGCACCACCGCTAAATCCCTGGGCGTCAAAAACCGCACCAACCCTAGCGAAAGTATCCAGGGTGGCGCGAAATACTTACGTCAGCTATTAAAACGTATTCCAGAAGATGTTATTGAAGAAGATAGAATATGGTTTGCTTTAGCCGCTTACAATGTTGGCATGGGACATATTTATGATGCCAGAAAACTGGCCACTGAACTCGGTAAGAGTCCTAGCAAGTGGATTGACTTAAAATCTGTTTTACCATTACTCACACAAAAGCAGTATTACAAAAAGCTAAAATACGGTTATGCACGCGGCATGGAACCAATACGCTATGTCGAACGTATTAAGGATTACCAAGATATTCTGGAAAGAACACTTGCAGAGCAAAACCAATAATCGCCGAAAACCTGAAATATTAGACTTAAGCAATGGCCAACTGGGATATCTGGCCGATTGTTTTTCAGCAACACAAAGCAAGGTTTTCTTTACAGCATTACAAAACAAAGTTAACTGGACGCAACGCAACCTGTATATCTACGGTAAGCAAGTTACCATGCCGCGTTTAATTGCATGGTATGCTGACCCTAATATCCAGTATCGCTATTCTGGGCAACTATCTGAACACAATGACTGGCTGCCTGAGCTCTTGACCATCAAAACAATCGTTGAAGCATACTGCAACTGCCGCTTCAATGGTGCGCTACTGAACTATTATCGCAATGGCCAGGACAGTATGTCCTGGCATAGTGACGATGAAAAAGCGCTGGGGAAAAACCCTTGCATCGCCTCAGTCAGCTTTGGGGCAGAACGCAAGTTTAAATTACGCCATCGCCAACTCAAACAACATAAACTCGACCTTATGCTAGCCAACGGCAGCCTGCTCTTTATGCAAGGTGAGACACAGCACTTCTGGCAACATCAACTACCTAAAACGCAGCGCCCAGTTCCTCCCAGAATCAATATTACTTTTCGGTATATCTTGTAACACAATACAGGCACATCCTGTGTGAGACGGCGCTTGAACACTAAAGTTTACGCTACGCTTGCCGTTGATATTAGTGCAAGGATATAAACCTGACGGAGCCCTGGAATGCTGAAGTTTACCTACACTTTATTGCTGCTTTGCTGCCTCAACAACTACGCTATAGCCAAAGATATGGACGGTGATTTTGTTGTATTTAGTGTCGGCGCGAATAACTGCGGCGATTATATTAATGCCCGCAAAATTGGTGGCAAGGCATTCGAGAACTATGAGCAATGGCTAATGGGGTATTTGTCAGCCTTCAACCTTATTGTTATTAACACCTATGATATTCTTGGGACTAAAAACTACAAACAGGTCTTACGCTGGCTGGATAAATACTGTGGCAAAAAGCGCCGAGAACCTTTTGTGAATGCCGCCGCCCGACTCACAATGAAACTCTATCCCAGCCGCCGCAATATGTCGCCAAATAAAAACACCAAAGCCAAATGGAAAAAAAGTGGCAATGTGTATAGCGGCAAACCCGCCCCTCAAACCGCCCAGAAATAAGCTCCACCCCATATCTAACACAGGCTATTGTACGTATATTATACTGAAGCCTTTGCGGAGAAACTTCCGTACTTTATAATAGTCCAATCTGCATCGAAAATGCGATTTATGGGAGCATGGCATGCTACATCGTTTCATAAAAGCTTCGGCTATCTTATTGATTACAGGTATATTATCCTCTTGCGCAAGCTTGCATACCCCGATTCCCGAAAGTATCAGCCTGTCGCCAAGTAACGATGTACAATTAGCCGAGGTCACCCAGGACTTAGCCAATTATACGAATGCACAAGTGCGCTGGGGCGGTACTATTATCAGCAAACAAGCCCATGAAGACCACTTACGCCTTGAGGTTTTACAACGCCCTTTAGATGACAAAGGCAAACCGATTACCAGCGCAAATTCTGATGGCCGCTTTATCGCCATCATTCCAGCGCCTTACAAACAGCAACGCTTTTTCAACGACCGCCGAATCACCGTACAGGGTATTATCCAAGGCAGCGAGCAAAAGCAGATCAACAGTCAAACACAACAAACCTTACCTATAGTGAATGTTGCAGAGCATTATGCTTGGCACTATAACAAGCCTTACTATGGTTATGGCGGTTACCCATATACTTATGGCTTTGGCTACGGCCGTCACGGTTATCGACACCATCATTATTATGGCCATCATTTACACATAGGGTTGAGACATCGCCACCTCCGCCGTTATCGGCATGATGCTAACAACAAACCAGCAGCGCCTAATAAATAACTACCCGCCGTATCGGCATGACACTGATAACAAGTGGGCTACGCCTCATAAATACTGCCCGCCATGATCGCATAACGCTGATAACAAGTGGGCTACGCCTAATAAATATTGCCCGCCGTTCTTCAAGATGTCATAAGGGCGATGACTAGCGAACAAAGCCTGCTGTTCGGTATCATGGGCGCAACTATGTTGCTGTTCATCTGGGGACGCCTTCGCTACGACGTTATTGCAATCAGCGCGCTACTATTTACCACATTATTTGGTATTGTACCTGCTGAAACGGCTTTTTACGGCCTGGGACATCCAGCCGTTATCACGGTAGCAGCCATTCTTATTATCAGCAAAGCTCTGGAAGCCTCTGGGCTAATTGACATATTAGCCGAGCAATTACTCAAAACATCACATAACCGCCTGCTGCTACTGACAGCCCTAAGCGGTATTGGCGCATTACTCTCGGGCTTCATGAATAATGTCGGCGCACTAGCATTGCTTATGCCGATTGCTTTAAAGGCTGCGCGCGACAGCAAGATCTCACCTGCATTGATTTTAATGCCATTATCTTTTGGCACCATTCTTGGTGGACTCACTACTCTGATGGGAACGCCACCCAATATCATCATCGCTACTTACCGAGAAAGTTTAACGGGTGAAGCGTTTGCTATTTTTGATTTTGCACCCGTTGGCATCACTATTGCGCTAGCAGGTATTGTTTTTATTGTATTAACCAGTCACAAGCTTATACCAAGAGCACGTCGCGGCAAACAATCGCCTGAAGAGCTGTTTGAAATTAATGAATATATTGTTGAAGTCATTATTAATCATGAATCTAAACATGTCGGCAGTAGCATTAAAGATCTGGACGAGCTGTCCGAAGATATAGAAATAATTGGCTTATTACGCGGTCAGCAACGTTATTTAGGGCAACGTAAAATACAGAGCCTCACATTAGAAACTAAAGATATTTGATCATCGAGGCTGATCCGAGCAGCTTAACAAGCCTAATGCAAAAGTTAGGCGCTGAGCTTGTCGGCGATGTCGCCCTGCAACAGCAAGACCTCAACGCAGAAGACATAGATGTTATGGAGGTGGTCGTTATGCCTGGCTCGCGCCTGGAAAAAAGAAGCTTCCAAGGTTTGCGGCTACGCTCACGTTATGGCATTGCACTCTTAGGTATCGCTCGACAAGGTAAATCGCTTAAGCAACGCTTAAGACATGTCAATTTAAAAGCAGGCGATATTTTATTGGTGCAAGGCGAATCAGCAAACTTATATGACACTATCACGCGCATTGGCTGCTTACCGCTTGCTAAAAGAGGACTAAAAATTAGCAGCCGCCCCCAGGTGCTCTTACCTTTATTAGTTTTTATTGCCGCCTTAGCCGTGACTGCAGCAAGCTTATTACCAATCCACATAAGCTTTTGCTTTGCAGTATTAACGCTGATTATAAGCAAAACTATCACAATGCGCACCGCCTATGAAGCTATTGACTGGCCTATTATTTTATTACTTGGCGCAATGCTACCGCTGGGTCAAGCATTACAAACAACAGGTAGCACAGACTTAATTACCGGAAGTATCGCACAGCTCAACAATATGTTTTCACCACTGATTATATTAGCTATCATCATGGTGATTACCATGATGTTATCAGACATTATGAATAACACAGCTACTGCTGTCATTATGGCACCCATTGCAGCAGGTATTGCTAATCAACTTGGTGTTAATGCGGACGCTTTCTTAATGGCTGTTGCAATCGGCGCATCATGTGCATTTCTCACACCGATTGGCCATCAGAATAACATTCTTGTTATGGGACCAGGTGGGTATCACTTTAGTGACTACTGGCGATTAGGCTTACCCTTAGAAATAATGATTGTTGTACTGAGCGTACCACTCATTGGCCTGATTTGGCCTTTACACTAAAAATATTACGCTGAAAACTTTTCTAACAAAAAGTGTATTCGTGCCTGTGCTATCAACTTATTGATATCATTTTGCCAACAATCCACACGCGCTAATACAACCCGGTTACCCTCACGAACCACATCCACATCTGCATGACACTCTACATCAGCACCAGGTCGAATATAGTCTATAGAAAAGTCGATAGGTTTCGGAATACGACGTTGGCGCTGCTGAATAAGGACTTGAAAAATAGCAGCATTCTCCATAAAGCCAGCAATGACACCGCCATGCAATAGGCGTTGTTCAGGGTTTCCCAAAAATTTTTCCTGAAAAGGCATCGCATACCGTCGATCACCACTTTCTTCATACAGCCGCAAGCCTAAATACGCCGAGTAAGGAATATGCTCTTGGATTTTTTCATATTGCCCTGACTCCACCAATGATAATAAAGATTCATCACTCATCATTTACTCCTTAACATCAGTAGCAGGAATGTATTTACCTAAGCGCATAAAAGTTCCGCGTCCTAATGAGAAAGGCTTATCCTTATCCTGGTAGGCAATAGCATCGGTAAATGCAATTTGTTCTGTCAGACGACAACACTCTGCCTCAACATATAAATCCTGCCCCATCTCGGCTGGTCTTAGGTTATCAATACGCAAATCCAGGGTTGCCACTCTCTCAGTGCCATGCAAAGCACTAATCACCGTGATACCACATGCTGTATCAATCAATGTAGAAATAATGCCACCATGAATAAAATTAAAATCCAAGTTGCCCTGCATATAACTTGCACAAGGTAACTGCAGCTTAACCTTGCCGGGTTCTATATGATTAACAAGTATCCCTAGATCTTTACACTGCGGAATACCTTCTGTAAAAAACTTAACGATTTCCTGCATCATATTTGCTGTCATCTTCTTCCCCAAAAGACATATTAGTAAAAAGTGACAATTGCTCATCTGTTACTGCATAATCTTCTTGTGATAACAGATTTGACACCCCAACGCCTAACAAACGCACTTTTTTTGTGCCTGCCTGCGTTTTCTGCAATAAAGCCAACAACTCCCCGTCTATTGACGACAACGACTGAAAAGGTTGTGCAGTGGTCAAGGAGCGTGTTACCTGTTGAAAATCGGCATACTTCACTTTGATTATTAAAGTCTGCGCAAATAACTTCTTTTGTTTTAATATTCCTGAAACATCTGCGGCAAGGTCAACTAATTTGCTATGCATTTTATTAAGATCATACATGTCATCAGCAAAGGTTGTTTCAGTACTGATCGATTTTCTGCGGCGAACATTATTAACCGGACGCTCATCAATAGCTCGCGCTATTTGATAGTAATATTCGCCTACTTTACCAAAGCGCGCAAGCAATTCTTCTTTTGAATACGCTTTTAAATCAGCCCCTGTAAAAATACCCGCACGATGCATCTTCGCTTCGGTTGCCTTACCAATGCCAAAGAACCTGGCAATAGGCAGCTGCTCCACAAACGCAGCGCCTTGCTCAGGTTTTATAACATACAAGCCATCTGGTTTATCCATATCAGATGCTATTTTTGCTAAAAATTTATTATACGAAACACCAGCCGAAGCGATTAATTGCGTTTGCTGTTTGATACACTTTTTAATGTCTTTGGCAATCAGTGTTGCCGAACCTGCAAAATGATGACAAGCTGTTACATCCAAATAAGCCTCATCCAAGGATAATGGCTCTACCAGTGCTGTAACACTTTTAAAGATGGCTTGAATTTGTTGGGAGACCTCCCGATAAACCTCAAAACGCGGTTTGACAAAAATAGCCTGCGGACACAAGCGAGCAGCTTGTGAAGATGCCATCGCCGAACGCACCCCGAAAGCGCGCGCCTCATAACTACAAGCAGCAACCACACCTCGACTATCCGGCGCTCCGCCGACAATTAATGGCTTGCCCTGATACTGTCGAGAGTCCCTTTGTTCGACCGAAGCAAAAAATGCATCCATATCAATATGAATGATTTTACGATGTTTTACAGTATCGGCTGACTGCGTTTGGGAAGACATAATTCGACTATTTCAAGCTCAAATTCTCGGTTATTACTCATTTTTTTGTACTTATCACAAGACAAAAACCAATAACAAGACCATAAGCCGACAAGTCAGTCTCTTGGAAATGGTGTTAACCCTTTATCTGACTTCGATCAGGATTAGAATTGTTATTAAGCTATTGCTATCATGCACGCCATAAAAACCTAAAGGAAACTATGAAGATGCGTTGTTTATACTTACTTTTTTGCTTTGTTTTTTCAAGCGTTTTGTACGCTCAAGATGCTGCAGAAACAAGCTCCGATGCACCAGCTGATGCTGGCAAGTTCAGCGGTGAAGGCGGCTTGGGTTTAGTCGTCAATAGCGGTAATAGTAATAACGAAACCCTCAATGGCAACATCAAGGCTAGCTACGAAAAAAGAAGCTGGAAGCACGCATTCGGCCTTGACGCCAAAAAAACGCGGGAAGATGAAGTAACCACCGCTCAGCGCTATTTATTGACTCAACAAAGCGATTATAGTTTCAGCGAGAAAACCTATATTTTTGAAGCTTTTCGTTATGATGATGATGAGTTCAGTGGCTTTGAATATCAAGCATCACTCTCAGGCGGTATTGGTTGGCATTTGATTAAGACAGACGAGACGACGTTGGACCTCGAACTGGGTGCTGGTTACAAGCAAAACGAACTTAATAATGGTGACACTGAAGATGAAGGCATTATTCGCCTGGCTGAAGATTACAAAACACAGCTCAGTGAAACAACCCAGCTTTTTCAAGGCCTGCTGATCGAATCGGGTGATAGTAATACCGTCAGCGAAGGCACAATCGGACTAAAAGTCGCGATGAGTGACAAGCTGGCCCTGCAACTGAGCTACAATGTCAGACACAACTCTGACCCGCCTCCAGGTAATGGCTCGACTGACCGTACCACGGCTGCCACCTTGGTTTATGGCTTCTAACCCCCCCTCGGGGCACGTTAGCTTGGCATTTGAGCAAATTAATATTCCAAAAAAAGATATTCTAATAAATTTTTATTCTTTTTAGTTTTAAGGGGGAGCTGCTATAGTCTCCCCCGCCTATATCTAAGGTAGGGTGGTATTTTTCTGCCCCCTGGTCAACGTGTCACCGCAAACAATACATAAAATCCTTGGCATATAGCGCCACCCCGTTACAATAGCGGCCGCGATGAAATGCTGCCTGCAGCAATACCAAATACTGAAATGGTGTAAGCAAGACTATGTATCAATATAACGAGATTGACCAAAAAATCATTGATGAACGTGTTAGCCAATACCGCGATCAAACGCGCCGCTATTTAGCGGGCGAGCTACAAGAAGACGAATTTCGCACACTGCGCCTGATGAATGGCTTATATGTCCAAACACATGCGCCAATGCTGCGTATTGCTATTCCTTATGGGCTGTTAGCCTCTAAGCAAATGCGCATGTTTGCCCATATAGCCCGCACATATGATAAAAACTATGGGCACTTCACAACACGCCAAAATCTACAATTTAATTGGCCTGCCCTGGAGACTGTGCCTGATATCCTGGCGGACCTGGCCACGGTGCAAATGCACGCGATTCAAACAAGCGGCAACTGTATTCGCAACACCACCTCAGATCATTTAGCCGGTGTTAATGCTGAGGAGATCGAAGACCCTCGCCCTTACTGCGAGATTATTCGCCAATGGTCAACTTTTCATCCCGAATTTGCTTATCTACCGCGTAAGTTTAAAATCGCAGTCAGCGGTGCTGAACAAAGCGACCGTGCGGCCACATTAGTACACGATATTGGCATTTATCTGGTGAAAAATGCCCAGGGCGAGGTAGGTTTTAAAGTGCTGGTCGGTGGCGGCCTGGGTCGTACACCTTATATTGCCTTGCAAGTACGTGAGTTTTTGCCAAAAACCCACCTGCTCTCTTACTTAGAAGCCATATTGCGAGTCTATAACCAACATGGCCGCCGTGATAACAAATATAAAGCCCGCATCAAGATTTTAGTCAATGCTCTTGGTGTCGAGAAGTTCACCGAAATGGTGGAAGCCGAATGGGAACACATCAAAGATAGTGCGCTAAAACTGGCAGCCGATCGTATTGAACACTTTCAAGCGTTTTTTAACCCACATAGTTACGATGCCAATGCCAGTAATGATAAGCATTATGCGGAAACCGTCGAGAGTGATCAAGATTTTGCGGTTTGGGCAAAATACAATACACTGGCGCACAAAGTCGATGGCTATCGTGTGGTATTTATCAGCTTAAAAGCACCTGGTATTCCACCTGGCGATATCACAGATACACAAATGGATGCTGTAGCAGACTTGGCTGATCAATATAGCTTCGGTGAGATTCGTGTGACCCACGACCAAAATCTTATCTTGGCTGATGTTAAACAAGCTGATGTGTATGCAGTATACCAGGCATTAGACAAGCTGGGCTTGGCAACAGCTAATATCGGTACACTCAACGATATGATTTGCTGCCCTGGTCTGGACTTTTGCAGCCTGGCGAACGCCAGCTCAATTAGCATTGCTAAACAGATCAATGAAAAATTCGACAACTTAGATTATTTGCATGACCTTGGCGAAATTAAATTAAAAATGTCAGGTTGCATCAACGCCTGTGGCCATCATCATGTTGGTCATATCGGCATTCTAGGTGTTGATAAAAAAGGTGAAGAGGTTTACCAAATTCAATTGGGCGGCTCAGCCGCTGAAGATGCATCTTTAGCTAAAATTATCGGCCCTGCATTTGCTAAAGACCAAGTTGCCAACACTTTGGAAAAAATCCTTAATGTCTACACAGACCAGCGAATTGAAGGTGAGCGCTTTATCGACACTTATCGTCGTATTGGCATAGCCCCATTTAAACAAGCGGTTTATCAATAAGCATTAAGAAACCAAATACAAATTTACATAAAGACGAACAACTTATGTCGAATGAAATTATAAAAGACCGCCAAGTTATTACTGATGACTGGCTAGTGATAGCAGCCGATCAAGCCCTACCGGCTGATAACGATATTGATATTATCGTACCCCATGCAATCTGGCAGGCACAACGTGCTGCTTTAGAAGCGCGCAGTGGCCAGCTGGGCATTATCATTGGTGATGGCGTCGCGGTTGATGAGATCATTAATGACTTAGCACAGTTTGCATTAGTTGCAGTTGCTTTCCCAGCCTTTCCCGATGGTCGAAGCTACTCTTATGCACGCTTGTTAAGAGAGCGCTATAACTACACTGGCGAGATTCGCGCAATTGGCAATGTTTTAAGAGACCAACTCGCTTATATGGAACGCTGTGGTATCAATGCCTTTCAGCTTGAGTCTGGCCGTAATATACAAGATGCTTTAAATGCATTTAATGAATTTAGCGTCGCCTATCAACCAGCGATTAACAACGCTTAAGCACAAATACCAGAATCTCCTATCTCAAAACGCACAAAAGCAGTCGTTTTGAGGTAGGCTCCAAATAACCACACTATCCAATCACTATCGCGCCGTTAATACGCGCAATGTAAGCGGCAAGCAACAAATAGCGAATAGACGCCTACGCCGCAAAGGCTTCTCACCGATACCCGCTTCTCACACTTACCTTAAACTTGCAAGAGTATTGCTATCAGCAACCACAAAATGGTTTACAATAAAGTTGGCCCGAATTGATAAGATGGAAGGACAATGACAGTTCTTAGTGTAAACCTCAATAAGATAGCCCTGTTACGCAACTCACGCGGTCATGACTACCCGAATATTCAACACTTTGCTCGCCAAGCTATTGCTGCTGGCGCCCAAGGCATTACCATACACCCTCGCCCTGATCAAAGACATGCCACCTATCAGGATGTCGTTGACTTGGCAGCGTTGTGTCAATCGATGCCCGAAGTGGAATTAAATATTGAGGGTTATCCAAACAAAGAATTTCTGGATGTTGTGGTTGCAGCCAAACCTGATCAATGTACCTTAGTACCCGATGAGCCCGGCCAGTTGACCTCAGATCACGGTTGGCAAATAGCGCCTAATCACAACATGCTCAGTGACATTATTCAGCGCTTACACACAGCTAATATTCGCACCTCCTTGTTTATGGACCCTGACCCGGCACAGATCACACAACTCAAAGACCTCGGCACTGATCGTATTGAACTTTATACAGAGCAGTACGCGCGAGACTTTAACACAGCACAAGCCGAAGCCACCTGGCAACAATATCAAGCAGCCGCACAAGCCGCACAGGCACTAAACCTAGGCGTCAATGCGGGCCATGACCTCAATCTGCAAAACCTAGCTGATTTTCT
This sequence comes from Gammaproteobacteria bacterium, assembly GCA_965230615.1. GTDB lineage: Bacteria > Pseudomonadota > Gammaproteobacteria > HTCC5015 > HTCC5015. Next base: position 4,114,527 of record OZ246012.1, on the reverse strand, counting down.
GCGCATAGCGGGTGTCCTGGAAGTTTCTATTGGCCACGCACTCACCATAGAGTCCTTAGAACAGGGATTCAGCCATGTGGTTGCCCAATATGCAGCTATTTGTGAAAAATAGCCTCCAAACCAAAACCCCTTTAAAATCAATCAGTTAAAAAAAAGAAAATACGATACAAATCAAAGCGTTACAAGAAATACGTATAAATACCAGCATCTAATACGAGTTTGTGACACAGTAGACGGTCTACACCAACATTGTTTGGTATTAATAAATCATACCCAACAGTCATTAACTGATTGATAGTGTGGCCTATGATGAATAATCAACAAAAACGAAAAACAACACGCGTAAAGCCCAATGTCTCACAGCCTATAGAAGTGCAAATTATGAGTACAGGCTCACTGGATATTTTAGCGGCTATTGATATTAGTGTTTCAGGGATTGGGGTCAGAGTGCCGCATAAATTTGCCGGCTGTGCGACTCATGAGGAAGTCGAGCTGGTGATTACTTTACCCAAAAGCCAACCTTTTTTAGCGCACGGTATCATTATCCATATCAGTGGTCGAAGAGGTGGCAATAATGATGTATTTGGTGTTCAGTTTACTCAGATCAATGAGAAAAACCTGCTACAAATCAAGTCGTATATCGACAGTCATTTAGCTTCCGCCGCCTAAGCCATTCACGGGCTTGCGATAGCCTGGCATTATCATAAAAAAACAGGGCACGACTGCCGTTGCGCGCTGAGCTGTTATTTACCTATCCCGCAACCCAACATAATATGCGACAATAAGCATCGCAGTAGCATGGGCTGTTTTGGGCAATCTAATTATTAAAACTCAAGTAGTCATACCTGCTTTAGCATACACCACATTGATATCAACAGGAGAGCAAATAATGAAAGCGCGACGCGTTGTAGCTGCAACCAATGCCGAAGGAAAGTCTTTTATTCAATACGATGATGTAGGACCAGGCTATCTGGACTTTGGTGGCGGCATCAACAACGAAATATGGGTTGACGATCCAACTGCTGACGCTCAACTAGACCCTGCACAAGCCAGCAAATTTAATCTGACACCTCCACTCAATGGTTCAGTATGCCGCATATTTACCCACATGCCACCTGGCGAATCTTCAGGCGCAAGCTCTGAGACCATTGAACAAGCTGCCAGCCGTTTCGATATTGGCGATACCCAATTTGAAGGTGAGCACGGTATGCATAGCACAGCGACACTCGACTATACTATCGTTTTATCCGGTGAAATTTATATGATTGTTGACGAAGGTGAAGCGCTACTAAAAGCAGGCGATGTTTGTGTGCAACAAGCCACACGCCATGCTTTTGTTAATCGCGGTCCAGAGCCCTGTACCATTGCGGTTATTCTAATTAGCAGCCCGAGTCATCAATGATAGATTAAGCAATCGCAATGAGAGGCGACAATAATGCCGACCCAGCAACAGAAAAGACCTATCATTATTGTCGCCACGATTATTCTCTCCACATTCCTTATTATCTTTATTTTTGAACCATACCCACAACCATTGACCTATCATAACTTTGCCGATCAACGAGCTTTGCTCGGCACACCTAATGTTTGGGATGTTATGAGCAACTTACCTTATCTTATTGTTGCATTATTGGGCTTGCACTTTCTTTGGCGTGCTCGGCAAACCAGTGCCTGGTATTGCTGGCTAACTTTTTTTCTGGGCCTGGGCTTAGTCAGTCTAGGGTCAGCTTACTACCATTGGGCGCCAAGCAATGCGACTTTATTTTGGGACCGCCTGCCCATGACGCTATGCTTTATGGGTTTTTTTGCCGCAATACTCACAGAAACGACACAAGCAAGCTGGGAAAAGCGTTTACTGATACCAGCGATTCTATTAGGCATTGCGGCTGTAAGTTATTGGCACTTATTTGATGATCTGCGTTTTTATGCCTGGGTACAATTCGCCCCATTGCTGTGCTTACCCATTATATTGTTACTGCTAGAGCATAAGGGTTTATATGACCGTAATTTATTGTTTGCCTTTCTTTGCTATATTTTCGCAAAAATATTCGAAGCATTTGACCCACAAATTTTCGAACTAACGCAGCAAGCACTGAGCGGACATACAGTGAAACATCTAATCTCATCAGGCACAGCTGTGTTTATTTTAATCATGCTAAAAAACCGCTTAGCAAATAGTTCTCCTAACGCTCAGGTAAGCTCAGGTCACTAAAGAGCTTATCTACTTCGTCCTGACTATTGGCATTGGCTGCTGCATCCACCATATCACGACTAAGATGAGGCGCGAACAACTCCATAAAGCGATACATATAGCCGCGTAAATAAGTTCCTCTGCGAAAAGCAATTTTTGTAATACTGGGTTGAAATAAGTGACTGACATCAACTTTGACTAAGTCACTATCGAGCTCTTCCAAATAGGCCATACGCGCTAATAAACCAACACCCAAACCCAAACGGACATATGTCTTAATGACATCTGCATCGGTAGCAGTGAAGACGATATCTGGCTCTATCCCCGCATCGGCAAATGCCTTATCCATATGCCCACGGCCGGTCAGACCTTTAACATAAGTGACAATGGGAAACTTAGCCAGCTCTTGCAGCGTTAAATATTTAATGTTGAGCAGAGGATGATCCTGTGGCACAACAATACAACGATTCCATTGATAGCAGGGCATCATGACCAAATCGCTATAAAGTGCCAACGCCTCGGTAGCAACGGCAAACTCCACCTGGCCTGATACGGCCATTTCAGAAATCAATCGAGGGTTGCCCTGATGCAGGTGCAAATCAACATTCGGGTATTGCTGCCGAAAAGTACTGATCACCTGTGGTAATAAATATCTGGCCTGTGTATGTGTGGTCGCAATATCCAAAGTACCGCTGTGCTCATCTCTAAACTCCTCAGCCATACGCTTAATATTCGCCACTTCTTTCAAAATGGCATCCGCCCGGCTAATAACACAGCCTCCTGCTGGTGTAATCTGGGTTAAATGTTTACCACTACGATTAAACAGCTCTACCCCTAATTCCTCTTCAAGCAGCTTGATTTGCTTGCTCACACCCGGCTGGGAAGTATGTAAATGCTCCGCTGCGGCAGAAATATTCAGATTATGCTTGGCAATCGCGGACAGAAATCTCAGTTGCTGAAGTTTCATGAATCACTCTACCCCTCTTAGACTCATCCCACTCGTTCAAAGTATATATTCAGTTTAGCAATAAAAAAATAAATAATTATTCTTTTCAGAAATTAGTAAGATGGTTTAAAGTACAAACCCTAGTCGCAGCCCGGCGGATATGCCAGGCTGCCTGTTGTTTTGGCTGGCTTTACTGCCTGGCCAAGCTTACATTTACAGATTGGCATTCATATATTGGGATTTCCATGTCAGAAATAAGCGCAGAACTGCAAGCAAAAGTCGAGGCGACTCACGCCATACTCAGCCAGCTCACCAGCCAGCACAGCAAAGTCGTATTTGCCAACAGCTTAGGCGCTGAAGATATGGTATTAACCGATATCATCTACAAGCACTTCCCTGAAGTTGTGATTTTCAGCCTGGATACCGGTCGTTTGCCTGCCGAAACCTATGAGTTAATGCATCGGGTTGAGCTGAAATATGACAGAAAGTTACAATACTATTACCCCGATGCAGATGCCATCGAAGCCTATACCCGAACCGAAGGTATTAATGCTTTTTATGACAGCATTGAGCTGCGTAAGCGTTGCTGCCAGATTCGTAAAGTTGACCCACTAAAGCGCGCCTTGGCAGGCCAGGACGCCTGGATTACCGGACAGCGCCGTTCACAGGCAGTCACACGGGCCGAACTGGCAACCATTGAATACGATGCAACTTTTGGCCTGGAAAAGGCCAACCCGCTGGCTGACTGGGAAGAATCGGATATCTGGGATTACATCAAAGCCTTTAATGTGCCTTACAATGAGCTGCATGATAAGCACTACCCCAGTATTGGCTGCGCACCGTGTACACGGGCGATCGCCGTTGGTGAAGATGTCCGCGCGGGCCGCTGGTGGTGGGAAAACCCGGAAAATAAAGAATGTGGCTTACATGCTGGCCAAGTCAGCAAACTGACCTCAGCATAGACCTGATTAAACACACTTGGATACCTTACCGATTTTCCTGAGGTTGCAAGGCCGCCAGTGCCTGATCATTGGCGGCGGTAATGTTGCCTTGCGCAAAATAGAACTCTTAAGACGCGCAGGCGCACATATCACCATTGTTGCACCCACCCTACATCCTGCGCTGCAACAATTGCTTGAACAAAACCCTGATAGTATGCAGCACCTAAAAGAGACCTTTCAAACGACCCAACTCGACAATAAAGTCTTGGTTATTGCGGCAACTGACGATATGGCGACTAACCGCGACGTGCATAAGCACGCCATGTCACGCAATATTCCGGTTAATGTAGTCGACCAACCAGAGCTGTGTAGTTTTATTTTTCCTTCTATTGTGGATCGCTCGCCTATTATTATTGCAACCAGCAGCGGTGGCAGAGCACCGGTTTTAGCTCGTCTGCTGCGGGCCAAGCTTGAAAGCATCATCCCCGCCAGCTATGGCAAGTTAGCACGTATCGCGGGCAACTTCCGCGACGAACTCAAGCAACACCTACCCTCAATCACTGCTAGACGCTATTTCTGGGAAAGCATTTTTAATGGACCAGCTTCGGATAAAATCATTAGCGCCAGCGATGATAATGAAGGTCGAGAAATTTTAGTACAGCAACTGGCAGAATCAACAGACGCCTTAAAATCACCTATTGGCGAAGCTTATATCGTTGGCGCTGGGCCTGGCGACCCAGACCTGCTGACTTTTCGCGCGCTGCGTCTGATGCAACAAGCCGACGTTATTCTCTACGACCGCCTGGTTAGCCCAGCCGTACTTGATCTGGTACGACGCGATGCCGATAAAATCTATGTCGGCAAACGGCATGACCACCACGAAAAAACCCAGACAGAGATTAATCAGCTATTAATCGATATCGCTCGCGACGGCAAACGTGTTTGCCGCTTAAAAGGCGGTGACCCTTTTATTTTTGGTCGCGGCGGTGAAGAAATAGAAGCATTGGCAGCAGCCAATATTAACTTTCAAGTAGTGCCCGGCATAACGGCTGCGCTAGGCTGTGCTGCTTATGCTGGCATACCTTTGACTCACCGGGATTACTCACAATCCTGCATATTCGTCACCGGGCATTTAAAAAATAATGAACTAGCCTTGCAAGGTGATTTAAGCTGGGCAGCATTAGCGCAAAGTAATCAGACTATTATTTTTTATATGGGCTTAAAGAACTTACCACTCATTAGTAAGCACTTACAAAATAACGGCATGCCAGCGACAACACCTGCTGCGATTATTGAAAATGGTACCGCAGAGCAACAACGTGTTATTAGCGCCGAGATTACCAACCTTTATGAACAGGCAACAGCTGCTGATATTAAAGCACCTGCATTAATTATTATTGGCAAGGTTGTCAGTCTGCAGAAAAAATTGAGCTGGTTTCATCGAACCAGCTCAATTAATTAAAAAACCAATAATTAGATAACTTAACCTTCTTCGGTATAAGGCAATAAGGTTAACTCAACTCGACGATTTTGCTCACGCCCAGCTGGCGTATCGTTACTGGCAATGGGGCTTAACTCACCAAAGCCAATCGTCTCTATGCGTACCGCTTGCACACCAAATTTTAATAGCTCATCGGATACAGCCTGCGCTCTTGATTTGGACAATAACTCATTATAAGACGTCGAGCCTGAACTATCGGTATGGCCTGCAACCTGAATCATCGTAGATTTATATTCTTTGAGTACTTCAGTCACAGAACCCAATATCTTAACAAAATCTGGCTTCACATCAGATTTATCTACCTGAAAAGTAATATTACCTGGCATGTTTAAAATAATATTATCGCCATCACGCGTGACGCCCACGCCTGAGGCTTGGAGCTTTTGTCTCAGTTTGGCTTCCTGAACATCCATATAATACCCAACACCACCGCCAGTTATTGCGCCAACACCTGCCAGCTTTAATGCCCGCTCTTTGCGCTTGCGGCTGCTATCTGAACTGACAATACCCACTAAAGCACCCACGGCAGCACCAATAGCCGCACCTTTACCTAAATTTGAGGTTTGTTTTTCGCCAGTGTAAGGGTTAATAGTTGAGCATGCCGACAAGGTAATACATACAGCAGCAACAATAAAATAAGATAATTTCGATAGCATTATAAGCTCCCTATTGAAAGTTGATCCATATTAGCAAATCACAAGCGCCCACGGGTAGACAGAAGCCGCAATTTTACGCTTTGTTACAATCCTGAGTGACAATGTCAGTCGGTGTTATAGCAAAAAATCAGCGAGCCTGCTCTAAAATTTCACATAAGTGCTCAGCACCATCAAGAATGCGGGTAGACTGGCGAACCATAAGGTCTGGGTTAATACTATGTAATTGACGGTTTTGTACCGCATTCAGCAAAGGCCATGTTAACCACTCAGCGAAGGCCGTTTTTTGTGCTGTGGCACGCCCCTTATCACTTAAAATAATAACATCGGGATTACGCCGAATAACCGCCTCCATACTAATTTTGGGCACCAACGGAATCGCATCGGCAAAAAGATTACGCCCCCCGCATAAACGAATAATATCTGACACAATATGCTTATCATTTAATGTCATTCTGGGTTCAGACCAAATTTCATAATACACCGATAGTGTCGGCTGTTGACCAGCATAGTGCGCTTTTAAATACTGATACTTATCAATAAAGTCTTGCGCCACCGCAAAAGCTTGCTGCTTGTTACCACTTAGTATGCCTAAGCGTTGTAGACTATTGACTATCTCATTAAGTCTTTTAGACTCATCTACATACACAACTAAGCCCAATGCTTTGAGCCTAGCAATAGCCTCATCACCATTACCACTGCCCCAGGCAATCACAATATCAGGCTTCGCATTTAAAATGGCTTCATAATTTATTTTATTGTAACTGGCAATCACCGGTATCGCTGCAGCAGCTTGAGGATAATCAGAGTGACTTATTACACCAACAATTTGCTGACCCGCACCAATAGCAAATAATGACTCAGTAATATGTGGTGCCAAACTGATGATACGTTGCGCAGGTTTCTTTAAAGTCACTGTAACTTGCATATCATCAATAACTGAAATTTCAGCAACAGCGTAACTTTGCCCAAAAAAAGCAATAGCAAATAACAAGCGCCATATAAGCCAGACCAAGCTATTAAGCCATAACATAAGCTCTTCCTGTTTTGGCATGTTCGATGATGTTGACATCAACATCAAATACCGCTTTTATATTGTCAGTATTAAGCACATCTGCTGTTACACCTTGCGCATAAACCCTGCCACTTTGCAGTAGCACTACCTTATCGGCACAACGTTGTGCCATATTCAAATCGTGCAAAACCATTAATACAGCAATACCTTGCGCCTTGATTTCTTTGATCACATTAAAAAGTAGCATTTGATGCGCCATATCAAATGCAGATGCAGGCTCATCTAATAGCAACAAGCGCATGCCATTATCTTGCGGCTCTGCTATTTGCGCTAATACCCGAGCAAGCTGCACACGTTGCTTTTCACCTCCTGACAACTGAGTATATAAACGCTGCGCCAAATGCTCCGCATCAACCTGCGCCAATGCGGTGGAGACAATCTTTTTGTCTTGCACGACCCCACTCGCATGAGGTGTACGAGATAGCATAACCACCTCTTCAGCCGTAAAAGGAAAGTTCAAGCTCGAATGTTGCGGCAATACGGCCATTAAACGAGCACGCTCAGCGGCAGGCCATTGTTCAATATTGCGCTGATTAAAATAAATTGCACCACGATCAAAGCCAAGATCATGACTTAGCACACGCAACAGGCTACTCTTGCCAGCGCCATTGGCCCCCATAAGCACCATCACCTCAGCTGCATGCAGCTGCAAGTTAATATTATCAAGCAAGATCACATCACCATAAGAAAGTGATAATGCCTCAATACTCAATAATGGCTGAACTTGCGGTATACTCATAATATAAGTTTATGTCGCTGCTGCACTAACAAGTAAATGAAAAACGGGGCGCCTAAGATCGCTGTCACAACCCCAACGGGAAGCTCGGCAGGCGCGACAATCACACGAGCCACTATATCTGCCACCATCAATAGCAAAGCACCTAATAATGCTGATGCCGCTAGTAAAAACCGATGATCCGGACCAATCAACACCCGCACCAAGTGCGGCACCATCAACCCCACAAAGCCAATAATACCTGCTACAGACACAGCAATACCAACACCAAGCGCACATAAAAAGATCAACTCTCGTTTAATCGCTTGCACATCAACACCTAAATGCCGCGCCTCGGATTCACCGAGCAACATTGCATTCAAAGCAGCAGCCTTCTTAGGTAGCCAAACAAGCAACAACACACTAATGAACAAACTTACGATCACTTTAAACCAGCTAGCATGATCTAAAGCGCCCATTTGCCATAAGCTAATTTTCCGCAACATATTATTATCAGCAAAGAAGCTCAACAAACTATTCATTGCTGCAGCTAAAGAACTTATCGCTATCCCTGCTAGCAGCATAGTCGCAACAGATGTACCCTCCACACCGGATGCTAAGCGATAAACCAACAGCGCTGCCAGCAAACCGCCGATAACAGCACTAATACTGATTAGTGAAAACCCCCAAATTGCACTTGACGATATGCCAGTGGCCAACCATACGCTACCAAATACAATCGCGATACTCGCCCCTAATGATGCACCGGCCGACACACCGATTAATGTTGGATCAGCTAAAGCATTGCGGAATAACCCTTGTAATACCGCACCACATAAAGCCAAATTGAGACCGATCAGCGCGGCTAATATCACTCGGGGCAGTCTTATGCGTTGTATTATCAACCAATCTTGCGAATCAGTATTGCGCGCCAACAAATCAAAGGGTGAAATATATTCAGTACCAAAGAATAAAGCCAAAGAAAACACCAACGGCAGCATTGCGCAGAGTATTTTAATTAATAAGCCTGCTCGAATTAGTCGCATAACAAACACTGCCTATATATTTTATACAGTAACATGTGCCTCACCTGCTGTTGTCTGCGCATAAAACTGTTGCAATATCGTTTGTAACTTATCTACCTCTAAGTTTTGTTCAATACAGTCTGCCAAACGCTCTATTTGTTGTTCTCGAATGGCGGCAAGGTCCAACGTTTGTGCTGCTTGTAACCCTGCCCAAGACAATAAAGCACTTACTGCTTGCGGCTGATCAAACAAACCATGCATATAGGTTCCTGCTATTTGTTGATCATCAGCCAGCACTCCCTCTTCTCGACCATCCTCTAAGACTATTAACGGTTTTTGCGGTCTCGAAAAATAAGTTTCCCCGCAGTGAATCTCATAGCCGCTGATCCACTCCTGACCAGATAAACACAGCTTGCCCTGCACCTGCTTTAGTTGTTTATCTGCTTTGAGCACGGTATAGCTGTCTAGCAAGCCCAAAGCTTGACTGCGACCAGGCTGCCCTTCAACGCCTTCAGAATCATCAATATATTGACCAAGCATTTGATAACCGCCACAAATTCCCAGCAGTTTGCCACCATAGCGTAAATGCCGTTGAATATGTTGCTGCCAACCATGCTTTTTTAAATACGCTAAGTCATCCCGTACATTCTTACTACCCGGCAAGATAATAAGATCAGTCGCTGGTGGCAGCGCCTGGTCAACGGCAACAAACTGTAAGTTCACCTGCTCGTGTAAACGCAGACTCATAAAATCGGTATGATTACTCATGCGTGGCAAAACCGGTACAAGCACATTTAATATTTTTTTATCCGTGGCAAGCTGCTGCTGAGTATCGATAGCATCCTCTGCATCCAAGTGCAGGTTATGCAAATAGGGCAATACCGCGAGCACAGGCTTACCGGTTTTTTGCTCTAGCCAAGACAAGCCTGACTCCAGTAATTTAATATCCCCTCTAAACCGATTAATCACAAAACCAATAATACGATTTTGCTCACTGGCCGAAAGCAATTCCAGAGTTCCTATAATATGGGCAAACACACCACCACGATCAATATCGGCCACTAATATAACAGGGCAATCAACCGCTTCAGCAAAGCCCATATTGGCAATATCATTATCGCGTAAGTTAATTTCAGCCGGGCTGCCCGCACCCTCAACAACAAGCATAGAATACTGTTGCTGCAAACGTTGATAAGATTGTAAAACAGCCTGCATAGCCACTTTCTTATAGGCATGATAAGCCTCTGCCGGTAATGCCTTAGCAACCTTACCTTGAATAATAATCTGCGCCTGGGTATCGCTGCTGGGCTTTATCAATACCGGGTTCATATCTGAATGCGGTGCAATATTGCACGCTATTGCCTGTAGTGCCTGGGCCCTACCTATTTCCCCACCATCACTACTCACAGCACTATTTAATGCCATATTTTGTGGCTTAAAGGGTGCAACATTGATACCTCGGCGTACAAAAACTCGCCCCAGCCCTGCAACTAAAGTACTTTTACCCGCATCTGACGTAGTCCCTTGTACCATAAGACTGATCATAGCATCTCTTCTATAGATAGCTGTGCGCGCACATTCTTAAGGCCGACGCTAAAAGTCGACGCCTTGTCGGGCTTTGACGCCCGCACGAAAAGCATGTTTGATATCTTTAACCTCAGCCACTGTGTCAGCCAATTGTTGCAAAGCACTACCACCACCGCGGCCGGTAACCACTATGCTTTGCTGAACAGGTCTATTTTTTAGTGCATTTAAAATGCGGCTCTCATCGAGATATTTATAAGCAATCATATAAGTTAATTCATCCAAGACGACCAAATCATAGCTATCATCTTGCAATATCGGTTCTACGTATTGCCAAGTACGCTCGGCCGCCGCAATATCGGCATCGCGGTCTTGTGTATTCCAGGTAAAGCCGGTTGCCATTTGATAGAAATCAATCTCAGGACAGTGATTTTTTAGATATAGTTCTTCCCCGGAAAGTTGCACACCTTTAATAAATTGCACCACAGCCACTTTTTGTTGGTAGCCCAGCGCACGCATTACCATGCCAAACGCTGAGCTACTTTTGCCTTTGCCATTACCGGTCAACAAAATAATAACACCACGCTCTTCAGTGGCCTCAGCAATATTCTGATCCACTTTAGCCTTTTGCTTTTGCATAACTTTTTTATGCTTATCAGCTTTATCTTGTTGCCCTGTCATAGCATAACCTCTCTTAAATCTGCCTAGAAGCGATAACGCACACCAGCATATACGGCACGCTCAGCCACATTAAAACCCGTAATTTCTTCATATTCTTCATCTGTTAAGTTCTCAATACGGGCATATAATTGCACACTGTCCGCCATATTGTAGGTCGCACTGACATTGAAGACTTCATAATCATCCAATGCAACACGGCCAACGCCGAAGATTTCATTAACGGCATCGCGTGCTATTCGCACACCGGCGAGAATATTCAGCTTATCATCTGCGCCTGTATAACTGAGATTAATATTAGCGAGGGTTTCCGGACGCCGCAAGCGTTGTACACCGCCTGTTGTCTCAGTATCGTTCAAGGTTAAATTAGCTTCTAGTGACCATTGCGAGTTAAACGGATATTCAGTGATAATTTCGAAACCACTAGACTCACTATCATCAGTTGATTGCAAATAACCACTAAAGTCCACCAAGTCAAAAAATATTTCATCTTCAATAGTTTGTTTAAAGTAAACCATCGATAAGAAAAAGTTATTTACGGCAGTAAAGTCGAAGCCAATATCAAAACCTTCACTGCTTTCTTCCACTAAAACAGTATCCGAAGCAGGCGAAAGTGCAAAAGGTCCACTATTATAAGCTATTTCAGATAAGCTCGGTGCCCGAAAACCTGTACCATAGGTAAACCGATATTTGAGCTCAGCACCTGAGGTAAAGCTTTGTAAGTAAGCTGCTGATATACGGGCGCTATTATGGTCGCCAAAATCTTCGTTATCATCATTACGCGCACCTGCCGTTAAAAATAATCGATCATCGAAGCTGGCTTGTAATTCAAAAAAGAACGCTTGCTGATCACGCTTTAATGCTAAGTCACCACTTGAGACAATATCTTCTTCCTCATTACTCGCACCAAATACCAGCGAATAATCCTCATTAAGATCATAAGTACCGATATATTCAATTAGACTGATCTCACCTTCTGTCTCAAAAGAAGTATTACTATTGGCCACACTTCGGCGTTCAACATCGGTACTGCCCAAAGACAACTGGTGACTCATCGTCTCAGTTTGATAAACAGCCATTAAGCGGTTGTTAGTTTGCTCAAAGATACTTTCACAGTCAAAGCTGGTGGGAAAGCCACAACCATCAAAGTTACTCTCACCCTCAGTATCACGCAACACAGCTTCAATGCGCAGTGCCTGATTAATATTCCATCCACCTCTGGCATGCACGGTGGTATTTTCATAACCATCATCATCATTGAGCACAGTATCATCGGTACGCGCATTAAAACCATCGGTTGTAAAGTCGGTCACTGACAGATAAAAGTCACCTTGCTCACTGCCATTGGCAATGCTGGCACCTAGCCGCTGAGTACCAAAACTACCCGCTTCAGCTGATAACTGCCCCGTCAGGCCATCAGTACCACGACGCGTAATAATATTTACCACACCGCCAGCATCAGCACCATATAAAAACCCTTGTGGTCCGCGCAGAACTTCAATGCGTTCGATATCGTCACTGTTAATTAAGTGATGAATCTGCGGCCCAACCTGGGTAGCCGTTGGATCTGATACATCAACACCATCAATTAACACCAGCGTTCGATATCCCTCTTCACCTCGGATGCGTAAGGCACTGGCTTTACCTTGACCACCGCTATTACTGGCGCCGATAGCCGCTTCAGTGCGGAGTACATCCGTCAGAGAACTGTAGCCCTTGAGCTCAAGCTCAGCTTTATCAATCACCGAAACCGATGTCGCTATTTGCCGTAAAGGCATTGCCACCCGACTGGACGTCACCACAACTTCTTCTAAACGACTTTGCTCATTAGCATGTACCACAGACAACGCCGCTAGCATTGCCAAGCCCAACAAACAAGAAATACTTTTTTTCACGAAAAACTCCTCATCATCTAACAGATGGTGAGAGACGGCAGGATATTAGGGATCAGATAGTGGAGCATATATGAGAGGCATATATGCATTCGACATTCGATAGCCCATGATAAAGCCCTCCGCTTCACCGCGCATAATGTGTAAGTGGCTGGTATAGGGCTTGACGCCAGCGGGTATGAACCAGCTCAGCGATTACCTTTGCGGGGGCAGCGGTGGAATAATTATCAGCACGCCATTGACTGCGCTGTAATGCACCACACTTCCCATTCAACCTGCTCAACGGCTTATTGGCAATAAGCCGTAGCAGGCACCTCTCACAGGCCGGGAGTGTACGCAGTTAGCAACACTGCTGTCAACGCATGCCACAGCAAATACGGTAAAATACGGGTCATCATCTGTCTGATTTATATGAAAAATTTTCAGCGTGACCTTGAAGAATTGTCATATTACGCAAAACGAACACAGAAGGTATTTAAAAGGTATAATAGCGCCCTTTTGAGCCAGACCAGAGCAAAATGACTGATAATCCACGCACTGAACAACTAAAACAGGCCATTGCCGAGCGTATATTAATTCTCGATGGCGCAATGGGGACTATGATACAGGGTTATAAGCTGGAAGAAGCTGACTACCGTGGCGAACGCTTTGCTGACTGGCCCAGCGACCTGAAGGGCAATAATGACCTGTTGTGTCTTACCCGCCCTGACGTGATTAAAGCCATTCACCGTGCCTATCTGGAAGCCGGTGCAGACATTCTTGAGACCAATAGCTTTAACGCCACTCAGGTCGCCATGGCCGATTATGATATGCAGTCTCTATCCGCCGAAATTAATCTGGCCTCAGCCAAACTTGCCCGCGAAGTCGCTGATGAGGTCACTGCTGAAACCGGTCGACCACGTTTTGTCGCAGGTGTCTTGGGGCCAACCAATCGCACATCCAGCATCTCACCGGATGTGAATGACCCTGGCTTTCGCAATATTTTCTTCGATGAGCTGGTCGAGGCCTATTACGAGTCTACCGGCGCACTGATCAAGGGTGGTGTTGACATTATCCTGATCGAAACCATATTCGATACGCTCAACGCCAAAGCAGCAGTCTTTGCGGTCAAACAATACTTTGCTGATCATGATATCAAACTACCCATTATGATATCTGGCACCATTACTGATGCCTCTGGTCGTACTTTGACTGGGCAGACTGCCGAGGCTTTCTGGAATTCACTGCGCCACGCTGACCCGTTCGCTTTCGGACTAAATTGCGCACTCGGCCCGAAAGAGCTACGCCCTCATGTTGAAGAGCTAACCAAACTTTGTGATGCCCCTATTACAGTGCACCCTAATGCCGGGCTGCCCAATGACTTAGGTGGCTATGATTTAAGCGCCGAGGATATGGCCAGCCATATCGAAGAGTGGGCAGCCAGCGGCTTCTTAAACATTGTTGGCGGCTGCTGTGGCACTGGCCCTGAACATATTGAAGCCATTGCCGAAGTAGCCGCCAAATATAAACCTCGCCCTATTCCCGAGACAGACCATACCAAGCGTTTATCAGGGCTAGAGCCGCTGAATATTAGTGGCGATAGTTTATTTGTTAATGTTGGTGAACGCACTAATGTCACAGGCTCTGCACGTTTTCTACGTTTGATCAAAGAAGGTGACTTCGAAACCGCATTAGATGTTGCTCGCCAACAGGTTGAAAACGGCGCACAAATCATTGATATCAACATGGATGAAGGCATGTTGGAATCAGCGGAGGCCATGAAAAAGTTTTTAAACCTGCTAGCGGCTGAACCCGATATTAGTCGCGTACCGATTATGATCGACTCATCCAAGTGGGATGTTATCGAAGAGGGTTTAAAGTGTATCCAGGGCAAAGGGATTGTTAATTCAATTTCAATGAAAGAAGGCGAAGCTGAGTTTATCCGGCAAGCACAACTGGTGCAGCGCTATGGCGCGGCTGTTATTGTAATGGCTTTTGATGAGACCGGCCAGGCTGACACTGAAGCACGCAAAGTTGAAATATGTACGCGCGCTTATAAAATTCTCACCGAGCAGCTTAACTTCCCGCCTGAAGATATTATTTTCGACCCCAATATCTTTGCGATTGCTACTGGCATCGAAGAACATAATAATTATGGTGTAGACTTTATTGAAGCTACCCGCACTATTAAAGCAACATTACCATACGCCAAAGTCTCCGGTGGGGTATCAAATGTATCCTTTTCGTTTCGTGGCAATAACCCGGTGCGCGAAGCAATTCATGCCGTATTCTTATACCATGCTATCAAGGCTGGCATGGACATGGGTATTGTAAATGCTGGCCAGCTGGCAATCTACGAAGACATCCCAACAGAATTACGCGATATCGTAGAAGATGTGGTACTCAACCGAGACCCAGACGCCACAGAAAAACTACTCGCTATTGCTGAGAAATATCGCGGCGATGGTAGTGGCAGCCAACAAAAAGAAGATTTAGAGTGGCGTAAGCTGCCGATAAACAAACGGCTTGAACATGCTTTGGTTAAAGGCATCACTGACTTTATTGATGAAGATACCGAGGAAGCACGCCAACAAGCAGAACGACCATTACATGTGATTGAAGGCCCATTAATGGATGGCATGAATGTGGTTGGCGATCTATTCGGTGATGGCAAAATGTTTTTACCGCAAGTGGTCAAATCTGCACGCGTCATGAAAAAAGCCGTTGCTTATTTACTGCCTTTTATGGATGCCGAAAAAGATGCCAACCCTGAACTGAGTCAATCCAATGGCAAAATTCTAATGGCGACTGTTAAAGGCGACGTACATGATATCGGCAAGAATATCGTTGGCGTTGTTTTGCAATGTAATGGCTATGAAGTCATTGATTTAGGCGTAATGGTACCCGCCGAGAAGATACTGCAAACAGCCAATGATGAAAACTGCGATGTAATTGGCTTATCGGGTTTAATCACGCCTTCTCTGGACGAAATGGTTCATGTAGCCAAAGAAATGCAGCGACAAGAGTTTAACATACCACTACTCATAGGTGGTGCGACCACATCTCGCTTGCATACAGCTGTTAAAATTGATCCGCAGTATGAAAACGCCATTGTGCATGTACAAGATGCATCACGTGCCGTCGGCGTTGTCAGCAAGCTGCTGAGCAAAGAACAACGCACTGAATATAAACAGGGCCTTAAAGCTGAATACTTTGAGGTTCGTGAAAAACGTAATGCCCAACAAAAAGATCGCCAACAGGCATCACTTAATCAGGCTCGCGAAAACAAACACGCACTAGACTGGTCAACTTATCAAGCCACAGCACCAAGCTTTCTGGGCTTAAAATCTTTTGACAATTTCCCACTCGAAGAGTTACGTGAGCGTATTGACTGGACACCGTTTTTTCAATCATGGGAGCTAGCAGGCAAATTTCCCAGAATTCTTGAAGATAAAATTGTTGGTGAAGAAGCCAGCCGTTTATATAATGATGCACAAAGCATGCTTGATAAGATTATTGATGAAAAGTGGCTAAGCGCTCGTGGTGTCATTGGCTTTTTTGCAGCCAATACTGTCAACGATGATGACATTGAACTGTATACAGACAACACACGCCAAGAAACATTAACAACTTTGCATCATATACGCCAGCAATCCATTAAACAAAAAGGCCGTTTCAATCATTGCCTGGCTGACTACATAGCACCCAAAGAGACAGGCATTGAAGACTATATAGGCGGCTTTGCTGTTACAGCAGGCATAGGTATTGAAGAACACATCCAACGCTTCGAAGCTGAACATGATGACTATAATTCTATTTTACTCAAAGCTTTAGCCGATCGTTTAGCCGAAGCATTTGCTGAGCGCATGCATGAACTCGTTCGCCAACAACATTGGGGCTATGCACCGGATGAAGACTTTAGTAATGAAGAGCTGATTAAAGAAGCTTATCAAGGTATCCGCCCTGCGCCGGGCTATCCTGCCTGCCCAGACCATACTGAGAAAGCCCTACTTTGGGACCTGCTCAAACCGGGAGAGAATGCAGGCATGACTATCACTGAAAGCTTTGCCATGTTACCTACAGCTGCCGTCTCTGGCTGGTATTTTGCACACCCTGAGTCACGTTATTTTGGCACAGGGAAAATAAGCAAAGAACAAGTAACAGATTACGCTAAACGTAAAGACTGGGATATGGATACAGCCGAACGCTGGCTGGCACCATTACTGGCTTATACATAAGCACGTATGAATAAGAAAGAAATATCCAATGATTAATCAGGCAATATACCCTTACGGCAAAGGCGACAACTCCTATCAAACAGCTGGTGCCTACGAGGGCATTAAAAAACTGGTTGATGCCTTTTATGAGCAGATGGACAGCCTACCTGAGGCAGCGGTTATTCGTGCCATGCACCCTGAAGACCTCACTGTAGCACGAGAAAAGCTCTGCCTGTTCCTCTGCGGCTGGTTAGGCGGCCCAAAGCTATTTAAAGAAAAATACGGTGCGAATATCAGCATACCGAAGTTTCACCAACAGTTTCCAATTGGCATTGCCGAACGTGACGCCTGGTTACTCTGCATGAAAGTTGCAGCAGAAGAGCAGCCTTTCCCAGAAGACTTCAAACGCTATTTATTGGAGCAATTATTTGTACCCGCTGAACGCAGTCGTAGTCAAACGTAAATAATGCCTGGTGATCAAAAGCGACCGCATGTCGTCATACTAGGCGCCGGTTTTGCCGGTCTAAACTGTGCCAAACAGCTTGCAAACACCGCTGTTAATATTACGGTTATCGATAAGAAAAACTATCATTTATTTCAGCCTTTACTCTACCAGGTTGCAACAGCGGCGTTATCACCTCAGGATATCGCTTCACCTATTCGCGCCATCGTAAGAGACAATGAAAACACGACAGTCTTACTCGCAAATGTTATTGATATTGACACGCGACATCAGCAAGTCATCTGTTCAAACAAGCATACTATTAACTATGACTACCTGGTTATCGCGACCGGTGCTAAGCATAGCTACTTTGGCAAGGATAGCTGGTCTAACTTTGCTCCCGGCTTAAAGAATATTGATGATGCTACCGCCATACGCAAAAATATTCTATTAGCTTTTGAACAAGCAGAAATAACTTCAGACCCTGAGCAATGCGCGGCACTGATGACTTTTGTTATTGTCGGTGGTGGACCTACGGGTGTTGAAATAGCAGGGGCTATTGCTGAACTCGCTCGTTTCTCCTTAGCCAGCGACTTTCGACATATTACCCCAGATAATGCACGCATTATTCTAATTCAATCGAACAAGCGCATTTTACCCGGCTTGCATGAAAAGCTATCAAACAAAGCGGCAAACGCCTTAAAGCGTTTAGGCGTTACTGTTATGACAGGTAACCGGGTTGTCGCTATGGACGATAGCAGTGTTACCGTCGGCGAGCAACGTATTGCCTGCAAGACCATCATCTGGGCAGCCGGTGTTACAGCATCTGCAGCTGGCCAATGGATCAAAGCCGATACCGATAATAGTGGCAGAATAATCGTTAATAGTGATTTATCTGTTCCGCAACAAAATAACATCTACGCTATTGGCGATACAGCTCTATTTCAGTTAGCCGATGGCGGCACACTGCCTGGCGTTGCACCGGTCGCCAAACAACAAGGCAAATTTGTTGCCAAGCATATTAAAGCTCTCGTAAAACATCGCAAGCCGCCTGCACTTTTCAAATATAAAGATTATGGCAATCTGGCTACCATTGGCAGACAAGCAGCAGTTGCTGAAATTGCTAATATGAAACTAAGTGGTTTTTTTGCCTGGATAATATGGTCGGTCACACATATTTATTTTCTGGTAGGCTTTAAGAGAAGGTTTAGAGTTACCATCAATTGGTTATGGCAATATTTGACCTTTAGACGCGGCGCCAGGTTAATCACTGGCAACCATTTCGACAATCAAGAAAAATAATAAACTACCATTGCAATAGACCGGCGTACTGCTCTAACACAAGCTGATCGCCTGCATTAAACTTAACAATACTATGCGCACAATTATATAACTTTGGTGGCAACCACAGGTTTTGTAGTGGACGATTATCAATGTGAGCCAGCAATGTTTTGATAAATGCACCATGACTGACAATCAATATTACTTTTTCTTGATGAGCATTCACTATCTGATTAAAAATATTTACCGCCCTGGCTTGCACATCATGAAAGCTCTCACCATTAATAGCTTGAAATTTATGCGGTTCATCCCAAAACTGCTTATAGGCCTGCGGATGGGCTTGTTTAATATCGGTTTTATAACAACCTTCCCACTCACCCAAATTAATTTCACAAAGCTGATCATCCTGCTGCAAAGCAATATCCCGATCAGCCAATAAAATATTAGCCGTATGCACCGCTCTATAGCTGGAACTGCTAAATGCCACATCAAAAGCAATACTCGATAAATGTTGCTTTAAATCTTGTGCCTGTTGGATACCCGTGCCAGTTAACGCAGAGTTTTTTCGACCTTGCATTTTGCCAGCAGCGTTCCAGTCAGTTTCACCATGACGGATAATATGCACCGTTGTCATTCAAAGCATCCTCTTAAAAAGATCAGCAAACTTTAATTATACAATCGTATTTATTATAACCATTCTAACATGCGAGCTCGGTAGAGATAATAAAAGTTTTGTTATAGCCATTTTATTTGCTTTATTGGTCATTCTATTTACTATAGACTTGGAAATCAGGCACGGGCTAATCAATCAAATTTATACAGAGATGTTATTATGGAACTTGCTGTACGTTATTTTCACTTTCTCGCCATACTCATTATGTTTGCTACAGTCTGTGGTCAACATTTATTGCTTAGCAAACAAATAGATGCTGCCACTCTAAAAAAAGCCTTTATCATCGATGCAATTTATGGCATTTCTGCTTTGCTTGTTCTCGCTTGCGGCTTAAGCCTTTGGTTTATCCTCGGCAAACCCGCTGCTTTTTATAATGGCAACTGGATTTTTCATATAAAAGTCACTTTGTTTGTGTTGACGGGCCTACTCTCTATCCGGCCCACAGTGTTCTTTAACAAAGCACGCGGCAGCAAAGCCGATATCATCGATGTACCACCGAGTGTATTGCATATTATTCGTCTGGAGATATTACTACTGGCAGTGATACCGTTGCTTGCAATCTTGATGGCCAGAGGCATAGGACAGATATAGCCCTTAACTTAAAAAGTCCAATGACAATAAGTATCAGGCGATATCGAGTTGGATATTTGCTTTTAAGAAATCAATAAGTAAGCGTAAGCGATGTGGCAAGTAGTCTCTGGATGAATATACCAGCCAGGTGCCCATATCATCACTGCAGTAATCAGGCAAAATAGCCAACAACGCTTGGCTTGCTAAATCGTCTTTCACAAGATATTCAGGACCATAATAAATACCCAAGCCAGCTTTGGCGGCTAACACTCGCGTATGGCCACTGTCTCTGGCTAGCAGACGCCCCTTAACTCGAATATTGCGATAGCCATCAGCAAAGCGTAAACGCCAATAATCTGTTGACCCAGCCAGACACTGATGGCGTGATAACTCGTCCGGATGCTGTAGCATACCATAAGCTTGTAGATAATCCGGTGATGCTGCCATACAAATTCGTCGTTTTAACAAACGCTGCGCCACCAGCCGACTATCTTGTAATACCCCATAGCGGATAGCCAAATCATAGCCTTCAGCAATAATATCCACATTGCGCGCGCTCATATCCAGCTCCAGATCAATTTCAGGATAACGCGTCATAAATGCCAGTAGCTGTGGAACAATTTCATGCTCGGCAAAAGCGCCGCCCATCATACTGACCCGTAAGCGTCCGCGAGGTGTTGCTGTATACTCAATGATGTCCTGATTTGCCTCACCCAACATACCCACCAAGGCCTGACAATGCGGATAATAGCGCTTGCCTGCCTCGGTCAGCTGCATGCTACGCGTTGATCGATTGAATAAGCGCATTCCAAGCTGGGCCTCCAAAGCATCAATATGCCGACTGATACTGGCCACAGACATATCGAGCACTTTGGCTGCTGCACTAAAGCCACCCTGCTCGACCACGGTAACAAACTCTTCTATACCTTTAAAAATCATTATATTTTCAATTATGAAAAACAGAAGCTCATTTTTTAATATTATCATTATTAATGAAAAAATATAGAGTTATGCTCTCTTTATCGAACAACAAAGGGTTATTCTATGAAAATTGGTTTTATTGGCCTGGGCATTATGGGCGGACATATGGCCGCAAACCTGCTCAAACAAGGCTTTGAGCTTATTGTGTATAACCGTAGCGCTGAAAAAGCACAGCATTTGCTCGCCGATGGTGCCAGCTGGGCAGATTCAGCCGCCGCCGTTGCTGAGCAAGCCGATATTTTAATCACGATGTTGGCCACACCCGAAGCTGTGCGTCATTGCGCGCTAGGCCAAACAGGCAAGGATAATAATCAAGGCTTTCTACAAACACTCAAAGCTGGCAGCTTATGGATTGACTGTTCCACGGGTAATCCAATGTTTAGTCGAGAGATGGCCAGCCTTGCTCGACAGCAAGCTATTCGTTTTCTGGATGCGCCTGTGGCCGGTTCGCGCGTGCCAGCCCAAAATGGCGAACTGGTATTTTTTATTGGAGGAGAACAAAGCGATATAGCAGCAGCTCACGATCTTTTTACCGCAATGGGCAAGGCCACACTGCATCTGGGCCAACATGGCCAAGGCAGTGCCTATAAGCTTGTTAACAACTACCTACTCGCTACCGCGACTGCCTGCTTTGCCGAGGTGATGGCATTTGCTAAGCAGCTGGGCCTGGATACAGAAACAACATGTGCATCACTGCTGGCCAGCCCTTTAGTGCCTGCCTTTATGAGCATCAAACACGATAACTTTCGTAATAATCATTACCCAAGCGATTTTCCACTGAAGTGGATGCAAAAAGATATGCAAATGGTTGCCGAAACAGCATTTGCAAATAACAGCGCTCTACCGATTGGCAGTATCGTCAAGGAAGTATTTCGCCTCGCACAACAACAAGGGCTCAGTGAGCAAGACTTTTCTGCTATTTTTTCTTTCTATAACACTCACAACTATGTTGAGCCCTAAACAAAACAGAAACCTCATATAAAAAAACCGCACTCTTTTAAAGAGTGCGGTTTCGCAAAATAAACCAGTGGCTCCATCACTACAGAGCAGGAGCCACTGCAAGCTTATTACTTTATAGCGTTCTTAAGAACTTCACAATATTTTCACGCTGTGTTGCACTTAAATTGTTATAGGCACTACGTGAGTTACTGGCATCACCACCATGAGCTTGAATAGCCGCTTCTAGTGTTGAGGCTGAACCATCATGCATAAACAACTTGGCGCGACCCATACGCTCTAGGATTTCGATATTCCGTCCGATACCCCATAATGCCGGCGTACGGATATTGTCACCGGTAACATTATGTAGCTGCATATCAGTGTACGGGCGAATCACTAGATTTCTAAACTGCACTGGTACGGATGATCCCGAGCCTGTTTTTTGCGTTACCGTATGACAACTAGCACAGCCAGCATTATGGAACGCCACTTGACCGTCAGCAACACCTGAGTCAGTGTAACTGCCATAAGCGCGTACCGGCACATGCAGGTTCTCGGTATAGACCACAACCTTATCAAAATCACCGGCCGGTAAATCACCCGGCGCTAAACCATGGTCATCACGTAAAGCATTGATAGCTTGCTCTCGTACTGTGGCAGCACCACCATCCCAACGGAAACCAGTTTGGCGACCTTCGATCCATTCTAATAAGCCGACACCATATACCGGTGGCGCTACGCGTGGACCCCGTGGTGTATTAATCACGACTGAACTACGACCATCTCGGAAGTGACAATCACCGCAAGAAGTTGGACCGTCTTTCACACCTGGAATTGATTGGCTACCCGGGAAACCTGTGCTGCCAGGTCGCGCACCACGCGCATCACTTACACCGTGGAACAGATGATGACCTAACAAGAAGTCATTCACGATATTCTTATCTTCAATCGATGTTAAGTGTTGCGTGAAGATCGCATTACGCTCATCTTCCAGCGATGGGTTACACGGTGAGTGTGTGATGTAAACACTGGCACGACCGGCTGGATTCAAACGCGGATCGCCGGTTGAAGTACCAAAGCCTTGACCAATAGTGACATGTTGATACGTGTTATACACCTGTGAGCCAATACCTGTACCACCGAACTCACCATTGTTAGATGAGCCAAATGTTGCTTCCCAACTTAAGATCTGACCGTAGTTAAACTCATCCGCACGGATTGGATAAGGTGCGTTCTCAGCACCAATGATGTACTGCGGTCCTTCACAAATACCCGCACCCCATTCCAGAATTTCTAAACGCATCGCCGAAATGGTCGCTTGCACATCCAATTGTGTGTTACCCGGGCCATCAGTGAAGACGGTGTTGTAACGCTCCAGGCCACTTAACAGTGAGTTGTTATGCGTTGCATCGAAGATAGCTTCTTGAATACCATCACGTGCATGCGGGTGACGGAAACGCTGCCAGTTAGCACCACGATAGGTTCTCGTTGGGCGATCATTCGGGTTAATGCGTGCATTAGGATCTGTCTCATCATGCTCGAACAGCGCTGAGTAAACCCAGTTATGGTCCGGATCATTATTGAACTGACCATACATGCGATAGCGGAAGAAGTAGTAAAACTTGCCATAGCATGAGCCTGGAATAGTACCGGTGTATGGACCCGCTAAGGTACCCGGCAGATCTAACTTATGGAACTGGATCTGGTTATTTGAACACCAGAATTCTAAGTTTGGATCTTTCGCTGAACGCGACTGATTAGGACCACCATAAGGTGAGAACTGTGAGATCAGACCATCCGAGTTATTACCATTCGCACCTGGACGCCAGCTCACTGTACGGCCTTCAATATCCACTGCAAAGCCATAGCGACGTGGTGCTATACCATTGATCGCCGTCGGCAGTGCGGGTGATGGATGAGCCACTAATGGCAATTGTGGAATTAAGTCGGCTTCGGCTAAACGCCAGTTCGCTAAATTCGCACCATTGGTATCGCTAGCCGCATTATCTCCAGCATAGAAGTACAATGGCTTGCCATTATACGTCACATGATAGTCAATCACCGTTGTGGTATTACCACAGCTATCGGTGACCTCACTGCTACGCTCGATGGTACCGAAAGTACCGGTAACACCGCCGGCACCAACCAGTTTACTGGCATCGGCAATAACCAACTTCGGCCAGTTATCTTCACAGCCATCAAAGCAAGTGCTGGTATTGTTGCCATCGTTATCGAATGTATATAAAGCAAAGCCTGGTTTGTCAGAACCTTCACCTGCAATCAAACGTGCTTTATTCGCCAAAGCGTCGGTAACCATCATTGCCACTGCCGCTTTAGGTAACTCAGGTACTGGTGCAGGACCACTACCGCCCGGTATAAAACACGGTGAGTCTGTAATACCTTCGCCTGGTCTCACGGTAATTTCATGGATACATTGGCCGGTTGGGAACTCATTGCCTTGTAAACGCATTTCCAAGGTATAAGCAGTATTCGCATCAACAGCGCCTATGTCTGTCTCATAACGATAGTATGGATCACCTGAGGTTGGCTCATAGACTTGCGCTTGACCCGCTAAGTTTGGCGCACTGCCTTTCAAGCCCCAAACGGCAAAGCCACGTGCTGCACCGGCTTGCTCTGAGTGATAAGCAATACCGCTCGTTGTTAAGCCCATCTCAAAACCTTCACCTAAGTCAGCTGCCGGATCAACGTCAGGCGCAGGTCCACAACCATCAGGTGGTGGCGGTGGCGGTGGTGGTGGTGGTGGTGGTGGCGGTGGTGGTGGTGGTGGCGGTGGCGGTGGCGGTGGTGGATTGCCTCCGCTATTGCTGAATGTCACAAAGTCGATATTGGCTGCAACATCACCATTACCAAGATTAACAATTTGTACCGTGGCACCTGCAGGGATACTCACAACCACTGAGGCATCTTGATAGGAGCCGCCCCAGACACCATTCGCTGTAAAGTTAAGATCGGTTACATCAGCACCATTGACGGTAATCGACAACGCACCCGTGTTTTGTGAGGCATAGCGCATAGTTAAAGTATCTGATGCCTGCACATTAGTAAACTGCACACCTGAGTTAACCGTATCAAGGAAAGCAACCCCTTGACCACCCGATGCTGGGCCGTCGCTATAAATAGAAGCACTACCTAATAACTCACCGGCTTCAGCTTCGATTTGCTGAGGACCAGCCGGTGGCGGTGGTGGCGGCGGTGGCGGTGGCGGTGGTGGCGGTGGCGGTGGCGGTGGCGGTGGTGGCGGTGGTGGTGGTGGTGGTGGCGGTGGTGGCGGTGGCGGTGGCGGTGGTGGCGGTGGCGGTGGCGGTGGTGGCGGTGGTGGCGGTGGTGGCGGTGGTGGCGGTGGTGGTGGCGGTGGTGGCGGTGGTGGCGGTGGTGGCGGTGGTGGCGGTGGTGGCGGTGGTGGCGGTGGTGGTGGCGGTGGCGGGTTACCACTTGTGCTGAACGTGACAAAGTCAATATTCGCCGCGACATCGCCGCCGCCAAGATTCACGATTTGTACCGTCGCACCCGCTGGAATACTAATAGAAGCTGACGCATCGGTATAAGAACCGGTCCATACACCGTTGGATGTGAAGTTAATGCTACCCACATCTGTACCATTGACGGTGACGGATAATGCGCCGCTGTTTTGCGAAGCATAACGCATCGTAAGGGTGTCAGAAGCCTGCACATTGCTGAAGCCCACACCTGAGTTAACCGTATCGAGGAAAGCAACCCCTTGGCCACCTGAGGCTGGGCCATCACTGTAGACAGACGCACTGCCTAATACCTGACCGGCTTCAGCTTCGATTTGCTGCGGGCCAGCTGGTGGCGGTGGCGGTGGCGGTGGCGGCGGTGGTGGCGGTGGTGGCGGTGGCGGTGGCGGTGGTGGCGGTGGTGGTGGCGGTGGTGGCGGTGGCGGTGGCGGTGGCGGTGGCGGTGGTGGCGGTGGCGGTGGCGGTGGCGGTGGTGGCGGTGGTGGCGGTGGCGGTGCTGAACCATCTGTCAGGATGACATTGCTGACTGTTGTGGTGTTGTCTTGCGTGCCATTGTCTTTATCATTGGCAACAACCAATCCCATGCTAGCACCTGTATAATATTCACCGACAGGGATCGTGATTGTTTGTGTCTGACCTTCGCCGTTATAGCTAAAATCTGGAATACCCCAGTTTTGCGTACCGGCCAGTTTGAACACACGGTTACTGCTGGCGCCCGCATTCTCATCAAAACCAACGCCATGGATCTCGCCACTTTCGTTAGCAGAGAAATCGAAGGTAATCGTCGAGGCACCAGTGATATTAAAACTCTCGGTGGTTTGACGCCAAATATTACCATTTAGCGTAATAGAACAACCGTTGCTCTCAAAGCTTCCAGGGTTGTTACTCGTATAGGCTTGTGTATTGCTAAAATCAATACACTCTTGGGCTTGTACAATTGGTGTAGCAAGTATACCAAGCAGGATAACCAGCGAACGGCGGCAAGCCAACCGTCGCAACATGCGTAAACTCATATTTTATTCCCCACACTTCAATTACCTGTTTGAGACAGGTATTGGACTCCAACAGTATGTATCTCGATCCTTGCGACAAAACTAGCCAAGGAAGGGGTACACACCACCTCATCAAACTAAGTGTTAGGTATAAGAAAATTGAGAAGACACCACAAGTAAACGATATGTCTGGGGAATCATTGGCATATTTTGTATTGAGTCAAAAATTGTCTGAACATCTTATGGCGTTAGCTAATTTTAACCACTCAACAAGTATTTTAGGTCTCAAAAATACCCAGACAATTTATACGCATATGATTTTAAACGATATTTTTTATTTCAAGAAATTTCAAAATTGGTTAATCATTAACCAGCTAGACAAAAATATAACAATTCTTGAACGTGACCTGGCTTGGTGCATGGTAAAAATAATTAAAGAAAAGACACTAAATGATATAAATTGAATCATTATCTAATCAGGCACTCAATCAGAAATCAGGCCCGCTGTTATCGATCAGCCACGTTTTCATGCCTTATAAAACAACGATCACCAGCCTTTTTCCTCAAAATACCGGCTCGCACAGTCACTATTTATAATGATGCACCCATAAAAAAACCGCAGTTTACTCAACAGCAAACTGCGGTTTTGCCTTGTACAAAATAGCACAAAATGGCGCCTTAGCGTGGCCTTAAGCGCTTTAAGCACTGGCCACGCTAAGTTGTCTCCAGCTTATAATGACTCTACAAATCTCACCAAGTTAGTTTGGCGAGTAGAGCTCAAGCCGTTAAAGCCACTGGCATGTGAGCTAATCGCAGCACTGATTGAACCCGCACTACCATTGTGCAGATAACGTTCAGAACGGCCATTTCGACGTAGTAAGTCGATATTCCAGCTCATACCCCACAGTGGCGCAGTTCTAAAACCACCATGCGTTCTCATATCAGTGTATGGACGGATCGTTAAGCCACCCCAAGGTGCGGCACCCGAAGTCACTTGCGTTTCCGTATGACAGTCATTACAGCCAGCATCGTAGAAGGCCAAGTGACCATCAGCCACTCCTGGTTGATCATACACACCAGGCTTACGGTTAGGCACTGTCAAGAACTCGGTGTAATCAAAGATCAGATCCAAATCACCACCTAAGCTATTTGGATTCACACCATGGTCTTCCTGCAGTGCATTTCTGATTTGCTGACGTACCGTATTAACACCACCATCCCAGCGGAAGCCTGCCTGGCGACCTGAAATAGCTTCCAGCAGTCTCACACCATACACTGGCGGCGGTAAACGCGTGCCGCGTGGTGTACTAATCAGCTCAGAACCACGACCATCACGGAAGTGACAGTCACCGCAAGTCCGTGAGCCAATCTTAATCACGTCCAGTGCAGTCGAGCCTTGCGCATTCGGATCAACACCGTGGAATACATGGTGACCGCGTAAGAAGCTATCGACATCAGACGCACTCGTTAGTGTTGTCAAATGCTGCGTAAAGACTGCGTTCTTCTCTAATGTAATATGCGAACCTGAATCGGAGAAGACCATATTGGTTGATGCGATACCAGCCATTGTCAAACGCGGATCACCCAATGGTGAGTTAAAGCCTTGACCTATCACAACATGTTGGAAAGTATTATACGTTTGCGAACTGATTTGTGGTGTACCACCTGAGGTAATCTCATAAGTCACCACGTTACCGTAGTCCACATCAGTGCCACAACAAGTTTGACGGTTAAGCGCATAAGCCGGATTAACGTTTGGCTGATGACCAATTTCAAATGCTTCAATACGAATAATATTCGGTACTGATGCATTAATATTGGTACCACCAGGGCCATCCTGAACCGTTGTTTCAAAACGCTCCAAACCACTTAACAACGATGAGTTGTTTTGTGAATCGAAGATCGCTTCAGTATTACCGTCATGCGCATGTGGATGACGGAAACGCATCCAGTTAGCAGAACGACTGGTGATATTACCACGGCTATCAGGATCAACGCGCGAACCACCTTCTACTTCGCGGAACAGGCCACTGTAGACCCAACGTGTTGCTGGATCGTTGTTTACAGGGCCACGACGCTTATAGCGGAAGTAGTAGTAGTAGGTGCCATAACATGAGCCTGGCACTGTACCTTCAAAGTTACCTTGTGAAGGAATACTTAAGTCAGCTTTGTGGAATTGAATCTGGTTGTTAGAACACCAGAACTGCCAATCCGGCTCACCTGGACCACGGATCACATCACCAACACCACCCACATACTCAACGAGTGAGAACTGTAGTTGTAAGCGTTCACCGGTTCTAACCGCAATGCTGCGACCATCTAAGTCGAAGGTAAAACCATAAATACCAGGTTGTTTACCCATTACCGGTGTTGTTAACGCAGGTGTTGGATGATCAACCAATGGCATTTGCGGAATCAACTGCGCATCGGCCAGATCCCAGTTAGGAATATTCGCACCGTTCGTTGTGTTGGCACTGGTATCCTGAGCATAGAAGTATAATGGATCACCGTTATAGCTCACTTGATGCTCAGTAATGGTTGTGGTGTTGCCACAACTATCAGTTACTTGACGTGTACGCTCTAAGGTACCAAACGTACCTGTTACACCGCCGGCACCTACTAACTTATCTGGGTCAGCGATTAATAGTGGCGGCCAAGTATCTGCACAACCACCTGAACAGTTACTTGTGTTATTGCCATCGTTGGCAAAGGTATACAGTGCAAAACCTGGGTTATCAGAGCCTGGGCCACCCACTAGACGCGCTGAGTTACCATTGTTCGTGACTAATGTTTGTACAGCCGCTTTTGGCGGTGGTGGTGTTACAGGACCACCATTACCACCCGGTTGATAACATGGTGAAGACGTTTCACCTTGGCCAGGTTGTACGGTAATTGAGTGGATACATTGACCACTACCAAACTGATCACCTTGTAAACGAATCTCAAGTGTATAACTGCTACCTGCACTCACATTATCAACTTGCGCCTCATAACGATAGTAAGGATCACCTGAAGTTGGCTCATACAAGAACGGACCTGAGTCAGGCAGATTCACACCAGCACTTTGTAAACCAATAATCGCAAAGCTTGGGCTTTGTGTGTTATCAGCTGTGTGGTAGACCAAACCGCCTGTTGTCATACCAAATACAAAACCTTCACCTAAATCCGCAGCCGGATCGACATTTGGTGGTGGTCCACAACCATCAGGTGGTGGTGGTGGTGGCGGTGGTGGCGGTGGCGGTGGCGGTGGCGGTGGTGGCGGTGGCGGTGGCGGTGGCGGTGGCGGTGGCGGTGGCGGTGGCGGTGGCGGTGGCGGTGGTGGGTTACCACCACTGGTGCTGAACGTGACAAAGTCAATATTCGCCGCGACATCGCCGCCGCCAAGATTCACGATTTGTACCGTTGCACCCGCTGGAATGCTAATGGAGGCTGAAGCATCCGTATAAGAACCGGTCCATACACCGTTTGATGTGAAGTTAATGCTACCCACATCCGCACCATTCACCGTGACCGATAACTCACCACTGTTTTGCGAAGCATAACGCATGGTGATGGTGTCAGAAGCTTGCACATTACTAAAGCCTACACCTGAGTTAACCGTATCGAGGAAAGCAACCCCTTGGCCACCTGAGGCTGGGCCATCACTGTAGACAGACGCACTACCTAATACCTGACCGGCTTCCGCTTCAATTTGCTGCGGGCCAGAAGGTGGCGGCGGTGGCGGTGGCGGTGGCGGTGGCGGCGGTGGCGGTGGCGGTGGCGGTGGCGGTGGCGGTGGCGGCGGCGGTGGCGGTGGCGGTGGCGGTGGCGGCGGTGGTGGCGGTGGCGGTGGCGGTGGTGGCGGTGGCGGTGGCGGTGGCGGTGGCGGTGGCGGTGGCGGTGGTGGCGGTGGTGGCGGTGGTGGCGGCGGTGGTGGGTTACTGCCCGTACTAATCACCACATTGCTAACCGTCACAGTATTGTCTGCTGCGCCATTGTCTTTATCGTTCGCCACGACAAAGCCCATGCTGCTGCCTGTGTAGTAATTACCCACGGCGATCGTAAATGATTGGCTCGCACCATTACCGGTATAACTGAAATCGGTAATCCCCCAGCTTTGGCTACCGGTTAACTTAAAGATACGGTTGCTGCTGGCACCGGTATCTGCATCAAAACCAACACCTTGAATCTCACCAGTGCCGTTACTGGCAAAATCAAAGCTTACGCTGGTATCAGAGGTGATATTGAAGTTCTCGCTAGTCTTACGCCAGACATTACCGCTTAAGCTGATAGAACAGCCATCGGCAGTATAGGTGCCTGGGTTGCTGCCACCATAAGCAACGGTATTGGAAAAATCGACGCAGTTACCTGCCGGCGGCGGTGGCGGTGGTGGCGGTGGTGGCGGTGGCGGTGGCGGTGGCGGTGGTGGTGGCGGTGGTGGCGGTGGCGGTGGCGGTGGTGGCGGTGGTGGCGGTGGTGGCGGTGGTGGTGGTGGCGGTGGCGAAGAGCCATCACTCAAGATCACATTGCTCACCGTGGTGGTGTTATCCGCTGTGCCATTGTCTTTGTCATTGGCGATAACAAAACCCATGCTGCTACCGGTATAGTAACTGCCTACATCAATCGTGATCGATTGCGCAGCACCATTACCACTGTAGGAGATATCACTGATACCCCAGCTTTGCGTGCCTGACAAACGGAAGATACGGTTGCTGCTCGCACCAGTATCTGCATCAAAACCTACCCCGTGGATTTCACCGGTGCCATTGGCGGTGAAATCAAAGGTGATGCTGGAATTGGCTGTGATGTTGTACGTTTGATTGGTTTGACGCCAAATATTACCACTTAGCGTAATAGAACAACCATTGTCGTTAAAGCTACCCGTATTATTACCCGAGTAAGCTTGTGTATTACTCAGGTCAATACAGCTTTGTGCTTGTACCGATGGTGCTAACGGTAGCGCCAAGGTACTTACTAATAAGAAGAGCGCACGACTCCGAACGAGCCGACGCATTATGCGTAAGTTCATATATGTTTCCCCACTCCTAAAATTACTTAATGTAATTAGTGAGCCATGGCATCGAAAAATCGATCAACATGCCTAGGCTACCCCTGACTATACATATATTTCAAAAGCCTGGGAGAGACAAGCAGGGTGTATGTCTGAAGAATGCTTAGACTTTATCCACAAAAAGAGAAGACTTGCTAAGCAATTGCCTCGACAGAAGTAAACAGCATTGCAACTAGCTGCTCATTTCAACCATAAAAATTACCGCTGTTACCAAAAAATAACATCGACAAGATGGTCTCTAAATTTTGTCGTGCAAAGAAAAATAACTAAACACATGTCTGAGAACAAATGGGACCCATCAGGTTATATGCATACATACCATCATAGATAGATTTCAATTCATACTGCAAGAAAAGCTGGCCATTTGGGGCTTTTTTACACAGCCTTTTCAAGCAGGCACTCGCTTATTGTCATAATAAAAAACCCTACCCTCAATAAGCCACATGCGCTATTGGGGTAGGGTCACTTTGTAGAGCAAACGATTGAGTGAGAAAGATTCACTCACTCAATCGTGTTTTACTTTATAGATTGATCGCTACAGCGTTTCCAAGAATTTCACAAGGTTCTGCTGGCGCGTACTGCTTAAGCTTGTATAACCGCTGGTTGCACTACCACCATGTGCTCTGATAGCAGCATCCAATGAGCCTGATGCACCATCATGCATAAAGCGTAAGCCTCTACCATTACGATTTAATAGCTCGATGTTAGTACCTAAGCCCCACAGTGGCGCCGTTCTAAAGCTACCACCATTGACATTCCAGTTGCGCATATCTGTGTATGGACGCAACGTCAGATTACGAGCACGTTGCGGCGCACTGCTGGTAGTCACTTGGGTTTCCTGGTGACAGTCATTACAACCAGCATCATAAAAAGCAATATGCCCATCTGTTACACCCTCTTTCTCATAAGCGCCTGGCTTACGGTTGGGCACTGTAATGAACTCCGTGTAATCAAATAGCAATTGCAGATCAGAACCAATGCTGTCTGGATTAACACCATGATCATTCACCAAAGCATTGCGAATTTGCTCACGCACAGTGCTGACATTACCTTGCCATGTGAAGCCTGATTGACGCCCTTGAATATGCTCTAACAAGCCAACACCAAATACTGGCGGTGCTAAGCGTGCGCCATTCGGTGTATTGGTTATGTCCGAATCACGGCCATCACGGAAGTGACAATTACCGCAAGCTTCTGAACCAATAGGCTCTGAACCAAAGTTAAAGGAGCCATTACGTGCGCCATGGAAGACACCAAAGCCTTCGAGGAAGGCATTAACCTGTGCTTCAGTATGCAAGGTATTCACATGTTGCGTAAATATCGCATTTTTCTCTAAATCAATGGCAGACCCCGCATCAGAGAAAACCATATTAGTGGCAGCTCGACCGGCCATTGTCAACCGAGGGTCACCTAATGGTGAATTAAAGCCCTGCCCAACAACAATATGCTGATGCGTATTGTAGGTCTGCGCATCAATACCACCGGCGATAGCTGTGATTTCATAACTAATCACATTACCGTAATCGAAAGCATTGGCACAACAGGTGTTCGTGTTGTAGTTGTAAACAGGCACAAAGTTAGGAATTGCACCATTTTCTAATGCTTCAATGCGAATAATACTGCCATTCACGCGCGCATTAATATTGGTGCCCCCTGGTCCATCTGTCACTGTTGTCTCAAAACGATCCAAGCCCGCCAATAAAGAGCTGTTATGCACCGCATTACCAATCGCTTCGGTATTGCCATCATGTGCATGCGGATGACGGAAGCGGAACCAGTTAGCTGATTCGCTGCTAATAGTTGGCCGTGAACCAGGATCAACACGCGCACCAGGATTACCTTCCTGTTCAACAAACAAACCGGAGTAAGTCCAGCGACTGCCTGGATCATTATTGACTGGTCCCCGCTTCTCAAAGCGGAAGAAGTAGTAATATGTGCCATAACATGAACCTGGCACAGTACCAGTAAAGTGCCCAAAGGCCACAGGATCAAGATCACCTAAATGCCATTGAATCTGGTTATTGGAACACCACATTTGAAAATCGTTATTACCAATACCAACTAACTCGTCCCCTACACCATCAACATAACGTGTTGGATGTACTAACAACTGGAAGTTAAAACCCGCTCGAATATCAACACTGCGGCCATCCAAATCAATAACATAACCGTGTGTACCCGGTGTTTGACCCGAGGTTGGTGTTGGTAGCGCCGGTGTTGGATGATCAACTAATGGCATTTGCGGAATCAACTCGGCATCAGCCAGATCCCAATTAGGAATATTCGCACCGTTCGTTGTGCTGGCGCTGGTATCCTGTGCATAGAAGTATAATGGATCACCATTATAACTCACTTGATGTTCAGTAATGGTTGTGGTGTTACCACAACTATCTGTGACCTCACGTGTGCGCTCTAGTGTACCGAACGTACCTGTTACACCACCTGCACCATTGAGTTTACTTGGATCAGCAATCAATAGTGGTGGCCAAGTATCAGCACAACCGCCTGAGCAATTGCTTGTATTATTACCATCATTGGCAAACGTATATAGCGCAAAGCCTGGTTTATCAGAGCCTGGGCCACCGACTAAGCGAGCTGAGTTGCCATTATTAAGCACCAGTGCTTGCACAACAGCTTTTGGTGCTGGCGGTGGCGGTGGATCACCCGAGCCACCTGGTTGATAACATGGTGAAGATGTCTCACCCTGACCAGGTTGAACGGTAATCGAATGGATACATTGACCACCATCACCCACACCTTGCAAACGGATTTCCAGAGTATATTCATTCCCTGCAACCACATTATCCACTTGCGCTTCATAACGATAGTAAGGATCACCAGAGGTTGGCTCAAATAAGTACGGGCCAGTATCCGGTAGATTTTGACCAGCACTCTGTAAACCTAAAATAGCAAAGCTTGGATTATGGTTTGGATCAGCTGTGTGATAGACCAAACCACCTGTTGTCATACCAAACGCAAAGCCTTCACCTAAATCCGCAGCCGGATCAACATCGGGTGGCGGTCCACAACCATCAGGTGGTGGTGGCGGTGGTGGCGGTGGCGGTGGCGGTGGTGGGTTACCACCACTGGTGCTGAACGTGACAAAGTCAATATTCGCCGCAACATCGCCGCCGCCAAGATTCACGATTTGTACCGTTGCACCCGCTGGAATGCTAATAGAAGCTGACGCATCGGTATAAGAACCGGTCCATGCGCCGTTGGATGTGAAATTAATGCTACCTGCATCCGCACCATTTACAGTGACCGATAATGCACCGCTGTTTTGCGAAGCATAGCGCATGGTGATGGTGTCAGAGGCTTGCACATTGCTAAAGCCTACACCGGCATTCACCGTATCTAAGAAAGCAACACCCTGACCACCTGATGCTGGGCCATCACTGTAGACAGACGCACTGCCTAATACCTGACCGGCTTCAGCTTCAATTTGCTGAGGACCAGCCGGTGGCGGTGGCGGTGGCGGTGGCGGTGGCGGCGGTGGTGGCGGTGGCGGTGGTGGCGGTGGCGGTGGCGGTGGTGGTGGTGGCGGTGGTGGCGGTGGTGGCGGTGGTGGCGGTGGTGGCGGTGGTGGCGGTGGTGGCGGTGGTGGCGGTGGTGGCGGTGGTGGCGGTGGTGGCGGTGGTGGCGGTGGTGGCGGTGGTGGCGGTGGTGGCGGTGGTGGCGGTGGCGGTGGTGGCGGTGGTGGCGGTGGTGGATTACCACTTGTGCTGAACGTGACAAAGTCAATATTCGCCGCGACATCGCCGCCGCCAAGATTCACGATTTGTACCGTCGCACCCGCTGGAATACTAATAGAAGCTGACGCATCGGTATAAGAACCGGTCCATACACCGTTGGATGTGAAGTTAATGCTACCCACATCTGTACCATTGACGGTGACGGATAATGCGCCGCTGTTTTGCGAAGCATAACGCATCGTAAGGGTGTCAGAAGCCTGCACATTGCTGAAGCCCACACCTGAGTTAACCGTATCGAGGAAAGCAACCCCTTGGCCGCCTGAGGCTGGACCATCACTGTAGACAGATGCACTGCCTAATACCTGACCGGCTTCAGCTTCGATTTGTTGAGGACCAGCCGGTGGCGGTGGCGGTGGCGGTGGCGGTGGTGGCGGTGGTGGCTCACCTTGCACGTCAGCGTCAGCAACATGCCAAACGCCGTTGACACCGTCGCCGCTGGTATCACCCGGGCCTTCATCATTCACATAGAAATACAATGGCTCACCGCGGTAAGTCACAATATTCGCATCATTCACTGCCAACTCACCAAGTAAACCTTGTGGCGCGATAATATTAGCACCCGCCGGCACTGTTAGTGGTGGCCATACATCAGCACAGCCTCCTGTACAGGTGCTGTTCGGACCGCCATCATCATTATCAAATGTATAGAGCGTAAAACCCACTTGCGATGAGCCTGCGCCACCTGTCAGGAATGAGCCAAACTGTTGGGTGTTAGCCAAACTGACTGGTTGCACATCAACAGGTGGTGGTGGCGGCGGTGGTGGTGGTGGTGCTGAACCATCTGTCAGGATAACATTGCTGACTGTTGTGGTGTTGTCTTGCGTGCCATTGTCTTTATCATTGGCAACAACAAAACCCATACTACTGCCTGTGTAGTATTCGCCAACAGGAATGGTGACCGTTTGCGTCTCTCCTTCCCCGCTGTAGCTGAAATCTGAAATACCCCAGTTTTGCGATCCCGAGAGCCTAAATACTCGGTTGCTACTGGCGCCAGTGTTCTCATCAAAACCAACACCATGAATCTCTCCAGTATCGTTGGCTGAAAATTCAAACGTGATCGTCGAGGCACCTGTGATATTAAAACTCTCGGTGGTTTGACGCCAAATATTACCATTTAGCGTAATAGAACAACCGTTGCTCTCAAAGCTTCCAGGGTTGTTACTCGTATAGGCTTGTGTATTGCTAAAATCAATACACTCTTGGGCTTGTACCGATGGCGCTAATGATACTGCCAAAGTACTTACCAATAAGAAAAGCGCACGACTCGGAACGAGCCGACGCATTATGCGTAAGTTCATATATGTTTCCCCACTATCAAACTTTGTTATAAACAAAGTTAATATTTCCGATAAAACTAAAATACCCGGTGCAAGCTTAGCGTACACAGCCCACACCACCCCATTAACGAAAAAGTTTATAACGAGAAAGCCAAATAAGGTGCAAGCGCTTATTTAGTATGATTTTTAATAAGACCGTTAGCACCTCAGACAAAGGGTATTAATAATAATTAGACCTCAAGCGAGAGAATTACCGCGCATTTTTACCATAAATTGCTTTTTATCAACATCTAACAAACGCATCACTGCTATTTGTACGTATTACTATAAAAGCTTGTACCGACATTAAAATCTCAATATTTTATTAACACTTTTGTTGTAATTT
Source organism: Gammaproteobacteria bacterium (assembly GCA_965230615.1). GTDB lineage: Bacteria > Pseudomonadota > Gammaproteobacteria > HTCC5015 > HTCC5015. Next base: position 4,077,348 of record OZ246012.1, on the reverse strand, counting down.
AAGCGTGCGTTTTAATCTATCGAATAACTTAATATCCAGACTGTTTTATTTGCAAAAAATTTAACCAACTTCTCGCAAGCCTTGGTAGTAGCACCTATTTGCAATCGCCTGTTTTTTATAAAGCATTGTTTGATCGAACTACCTTGCCCTACTCTACCTGGCAGGTAATAACGATATGCTATTCAACGTAGCCTTATCTTGCATGGCGACTCACAGCATGCCATTAACATTGGCATTTTTTGCGAGTTTGCCAATAACTCAGCACATGCTATATAGATAGCCTCACCTAAGGTTGAAAATCTAGCGGGCTGTTATCTACTCCCGCACTTTCACTTATTAAACACACTCACATTAATGCTTTAGCAAGCATAGTGTTCGCAAGAGGACTGGATAATGCCTTTGAAACGTTAGAACACACGCACTTTGTATAAAGTCACGCAGATAAATGCATCTGAGCAGGGGCAGTCGTAAAATACTGGTAAAATATCGCCGAATTACAAAATTTTTTGCGTGCATTTAATCGGCAAGCGGCCTAGTATAAGCCCTTAAGGAAGAACAAATCTAAATACAGGGGATTGTATGCAAACCAAGCTCAGCAATAGCGTGCATAACATTACAAATTATGAGGCTATTTACCAAAGCAATGACCGCCAAAGCGACTTAGATACACTAAAAGAGTGGGTCGCCAATTTATTCCGTGACCGCCATGTTTTAGAAATCGCTTGTGGCTCAGGCTACTGGACACAGTATATTGGCGAGAAAGCCGCCGCGATAACAGCAACCGACATTGTACCCGAATCACTCGAACTGGCGCAAAGCAAGCCCATTCAATGCCCCACAACCTTTGCACAGGCTAACGCTTATACGCTGCCCAAAACACTCGGGCAATTCAATGCTGCATTTGCAGGTTGTTGGTGGTCACATATTCCTGTACAAAAGCAAAATAAATTTTTGGCCGCCTTACATCATCGCTTAAGCCCTGGCTCTCAAGTCGTCTTGATTGACAATCTCTATGTAGAAGGCAAAAGCACTTCAATCATTGAATGGGATGAACAAGGCAATAGCTATAAGCACAATGCTTTACATAATGGCTCCAGGCAACGCATCTTAAAAAACTACCCTTCCAAAGAAGACTTATATGAAAGAGTGTTTCCTTTTAGTCGCAATGCTTCCTTTCAAGAACTGGATCACTTTTGGATGTTCTCGTATGAGACAATCTAGTGAAAACAAGCGCGCGAATATTACTTGGCTTAATATCATTTACTAGTGGAATACCTTATACTCTACACTCTGCTACATTAGTATCGTGTTGTGAGGTTGTATGAGTTTAGAGGCTTTTGTCGAGTTAATTAATGATCGTGTTCTGCGCCGTTTCAATACCGAAATGGTCGGTGGTTTTGACGAACCATACTATGCCGCAGCGCAAGAGCATATTCCGGCACAAATCCAGTTTCGTTATGATTATTTTAGAAGCGCTTTACATGAGTTAGCTCACTGGTGTGTCGCAGGCGACGTACGGCGTTTATTAGATGATTACGGCTACTGGTACGCCCCAGATGGCAGAAACCAAGACGAACAAGCAGCATTTTTTAACGTTGAGGTTAAACCTCAAGCTATAGAATGGGCTTTTGCTATGCTATGCCAGCTAACATTTGATGTTAGTGTTGATAACTTAGACCAAAGTGAAGAAGTCACTGGCATTAATGAATTTAAGCAAAGTGTTAAAACGCAATTGCTCGATTATATTGAAACAGGCTTTCCTGAGAGAGCCCAGGAAATTCTGGAGCTATTATTAAAACACTATCATAATACCAGCGGTACGACGGCGCTTAAAGAGTTTTTGCTCAGGCATATTCTAACCAGCCAAACGGATTAATCCAAGCTAACTATCTTAGTCGGCATGTATGGCGCCAACATCTCGGCCATCATCCCCGGCATTATGCCCAGCAGAACCTGCAGCCAAAGTATAATCTGCCAAAGATAGATCGTCGTTTTCGTTAACGAATATGATATCAGCAACCGAAGATGTGGTATCAGCCAGCATCGCCAAACTATCTGCTTCGACAAAGCTGCTACCTTCATGACGCAATAGCGTTGTTCCGGCAATATCAAAAATATTATGACTACTAGTCCACTGGCTTAGCGCATAGTTATTACTGCCATACTTACCCAGGACGATAGGGTATTCGTCATCGCCATCATCACTACTGCTAATAAAAATATTATTATAAAAATTAGGGCTGCGCGTAAAAGCTGATGTTTCAAAACCAGTATCGACTAAAGCATTGCTATTAATCACCGTATTATTATAAAAGCTGCCTATCATATTACCGTTTTGATTCTCAGCTTCCAGATAAAACGCAATGCCCACATCTTTCATTATATTATGGTGAATAATGTTATCTGTATAGGCGCGCACAAATACACCAATGTTTGCCTCATCGATATAATTGCTATAGATCTCGGTAATCACATCACCTGAATGTTTATGCCGAATAGCATAGAACTCATCCAAGAAAACATTATTACGCACCACCACGCGTGAGCCGTTATCGGCTTCCGGTGCTGTTAAGATATTCACACCACCGATATTATTACTGGTACTACTGTAATAACCGACACCATTCTCATTACGATAATTGCTATAGAGCAAGCTATTTCGAATTAAGTAATTTGTCAAACGGGCGGTCATTCTGAAATGCACCCCACCTCGACTACTGGCACCATCAACCAAAGCAGTATCATGCACGACGACACTGACCATCTCTACATTTAATACATTTTCATTAATAGCAATACCAATGCCTGAAGCGTTTTGCACTTCAATGTTTTGAATCACAATGCTATCAATTGGGGTGGCGAAAGATGTTCTGACCTCTATTAAGCCTGCTGTTTCATGATCCATACTGCCAACTCGGCGAAACTTACCATCAAACACGGCTCTCGCCTGTCCCTTATAACTTTTTACAACCGTCGGATTGGATGAAGTCCCGCCTTGGGATGGGTTACCAAAATATAGCCGTATCGCTTTGCCTCCATCATCAACATGCTGATCCATATCGAATGTTCCTGTGACATACAAATGGTCTCCACCTTGTAATAGACCCGTCACATAACTACTGCTTGTGGTGCGATAGCCAACAACCTGCTCAAAGCTGTTATACGGCAAAGCAAATGAACCATCACCACCATCGGGCGCATTGGCATCCACATACCAACAACGATTGGATGGCCCAGCTTCGCAATCACTCGCGGTACCGGGCTCAATACCTTGGTCACCAAATAGCAAACCTGCTTCAAAATTTAATGAACTGGCAGTGACACTGCCGTTATTACCCCCAGAGTTTTCACTACTCTCCGTTTCTTCTTCCGAGAAGCCTTGCACAGCTTCTTCTTCCTCATCTTCCAGATCAAGTTCATCAGATGCGCCACCACAAGCGGCTAAACATAATAAAAGACTGGACAAACACAAAAACCCGCTGACTTTCCCTGCCATGACACATGCCTCCAAGCTTGCTAGGTGGTGTAGGTTAAGCAGGGTTATCGGCAAATAAGTAAGAGCACTTAGCTAGAAAAGTGTGGTTATCATCACAAATTACAAAAGCTTAATGATAAAATTCTTATATTCTGACAATGACAGAATTAAAGTACTGGCCTGACAATATACAAGCTAAGCTGTCTTGCATGATTTACTAAAGTCAATAGTCTGTTTGCTGAATTTTTTTAGAAAATTGCCTGCCAATCGCACTTGAGATTGAACACAAATACCTGAGAATACATGCTTATGATGTCAAAACCTGCTCTATCGTTGCTTTCACTCTGTTTAATCAGCAGCATCACAAACGCCGAAGTCAGCACACCGTTTTTAACACATGACCAAAACCCATTGGTACTGATTCATGGTTTACCGGCACCGACACCGGCGGCCTTACCAGGCAAGTCTAAACCGGGCAAATCCAATTGGGTCTGGGCGGGCAGCCTTAACATCACCAACACACTTAACAATGAAACAAACGCTAATGAGCGCTTGACCATCGATGGTGAAATTAACCGCCTGGAGCTTTTTGTAGATTACGGTCTTAGCAATGATTGGAATTTGCGTATCAACATTCCGTTTATTAGTTATCGTGCTGGCTTTTTAGATAACGCTATCGAAAACTATCATGATTTATTAGGCTTGCGCCAAGGCGATCGTACAACAACACCTCAAGATCGCCTGCTTTTTTCCTATCGACGCAATAACGAACAACGCATACTCATTGATAATAGCCAAGATGGCTTAGGCGATATCAGCCTGATGTTAAGCCATCAATTGCAACAATCGAGCAACAGTGCTTATAGCTTATGGGTTAGTGCTGAATTTGCCAGTGGCGACAGCGATAAACTCACGGGTAATGGCGCAAGCGATATTGCTGTCTGGGCTGCCGGTCAACAGCAACTTAATAAAAAAACTGGCTTCTATGGTACTGTCGGCTTATTGTTTCCTGGTAATAGCGAAGTACTACCTGAGTTAATCGCAGATGATGTTCTCTTCGGCAGCTTAGGGTTAGATTGGCAAGCATGGTCCAAGGTTGCCATTAAGACACAGTTCGAATGGCATAGCAGTTTTTATGAAGACAGCAATACTGAACTCTTAGGAGACGCCGTGTTGTTATCTTTTGGTATTAGCTGGCATTTGAGCGATGATCTGGCATTCGATATTGCCGTCAGCGAAGATATCAGAGTGGATTCTGCACCTGATGTAAACTTTCATTTTGCTATCAGACAGTTATATTAGCTGCGATCGCTAAAAGATTGCGCAATATTACTACTGACTTATTTTAGTCACATCCGTCACTGATAGATAGTAACTCTAAGAAAGCATGCACAATACGCGCAGTAAGCCCCCAAAGTACTTCATTATCATATTCCTGATAATAAATAATATCGCTATGCATATTAAACTGCTCAATAAAACGGTTTTCAATGCGATAGTTGGCAGGATCCGCTAACCAAGTTAAGGGAATGGTAAAAGCACGACTCACTTCACTCGCTTGCAATGTTAACGTATATGGCCAGGGTAATATGCCAACAACGGGGCTAACAATGTATTTGGACACACTCATAAAGCGTGGCAGCACACCCAGTAGATTAATATCGGCTGGTGCAACACCAACCTCCTCTTGTGTTTCGCGCAATGCATTACTCACCACATCTTCATCATGCCCAGCGACACCACCGGGAAAAGCAACCTGCGCACTGTGGATATCACCTGCTATCGCCGCCCGACGAATAAACAGTAAATGCCACTCTGATGCGACTTGCAACAAAGGCAGGAGTACAGCCGCCTGACCTTTAGCAACTACAGACTGTTGTGCAATAAAGTCATCACCCGCCTGCTGTGTATCAAGTTGCCCTAAACGTGTTTTTAACTGTTGCAAATCAATAACTGAGGTAATATTTTTCTGTTGCTGCATACAAAAAAGATCATATCTTGTTAAGATTAACACTCATCCAGCTGCCTATCAGAGACCGCCATGCTGAGCTTACATAATATCTGTAAACATTACGATAACAAAGAAGTTTTATCAGTACCTGCGTTAAATATTGCCGCACAAAAAACCACCGTCTTTATTGGGCCCAGCGGCTGCGGCAAAAGTACATTAATTCGCCTGATCAATGGCTTAATCGAGCCTAGCAGCGGCCATGTTAACTTCAATGGCCAAACATTAAGCAAAGACAATATCTTAGCGTTACGTCAGCGCATGGGTTATGTTATCCAGGAAGGTGGCTTATTCCCCCATTTGAATGCACTGGATAATGTGACACTCATGGCGATACAACTGGGACAAGGTCGTCAAGACATTCAGCAGCGGGTGCAACAACTGGCCGAGCTCGTTCAACTCAGCAACTCGCAGTTACAACGCTACCCAACACAGTTATCCGGCGGACAACGTCAACGTGTGGCACTTATGCGGGCATTAATGCTTGACCCTGAGCTATTGCTACTCGACGAACCACTCGGTGCTTTAGATCCCATGATTCGCTATGAGTTGCAGCAGCAACTACGCAATATCTTTATCGAACTGAATAAAACCGTTTTACTGGTCACGCATGATTTAAATGAAGCTGCCTTTTTTGCTGATAACATTATTTTGTTAAAAGATGGCCAAATTGTACAACAAGGCTTATTAAAAGACTTTATTGAACACCCCGTTAACGATTTTGTCAGCCAATTTGTTCAAGCGCAGAAATACCAACACTAAATACCATCATGAAAACATACAACGCCTTCATCATTCACTTTCTGCTGTTCATTCAAGCTGCTTACGCACCTTTTGCTATGGCAGAAGATATTATTATTGCTTCCAAAAATTTTACCGAGTCGGTATTGCTGGCCGAGATTGCCAACCAAATCACAGGCCCTAAGACGCGGCATCATAAAGAACTGGGTGGCACCCGTATTCTTTGGAGTGCACTGCTTAAAGGCAATATTGATATTTATCCCGAATATAGTGGCACGCTATTATTTGAAATCCTGGCAAATGCACCAGCGGCTCAAAAAAAATTGCCATTGGCTGAACAGCTTGCTCAATACGGCATTGGCGTAAGCCGGCCTATCGGCTTTAACAATACTTATGCACTGGGTACGACTAAAACCATCAGCAACACATTGAACATTACTAACATTTCCGACCTTATACATAAACCTGAACTACGAATCGGTTTGAGCAATGAGTTTCTCAATCGCAATGATGGCTGGCCAGGCTTAAAGCGGGCTTACCAACTACCGCACACGGCCAAAGGCATGGATCATGATTTGTCCTACCGCGCTTTGAATGAGCAGCATTTGGATATTATTGACTTATATTCAACCGATGCTGAGATTGCTTATTATGATATAACAATACTTAATGATGACCGTCAATATTTCCCAGAGTACCAAGCAGTTTACTTATACCGCTTAGATCTAGCCAAGGAAAAAGCCGACATTATTGAACAACTGCTAAGGTTAGAGAGCAACATCAACACATCAGAAATGTCTGCAATGAATGCCGCTGCAAAACTAGAAAAACAAAATGAAGCGGTGGTAGCTCAGCAGTTTCTCACTGACAAATTCCAATTAACACAGCAAATCCATATCGAGACACGTTGGTCACGTTTACTCAGACATAGTATTGAACATCTGAGTATGGTTGCTATTTCACTGAGCTTTGCTATTTTAATTGCAATTCCACTGGGTATACTGGCTTACTACCAAGCTCGCTTAGGCCATATTATTTTATCACTCAGTAGCATTATTCAAACCATTCCGGCGCTGGCCTTGCTAGTATTTTTAATCCCCTTGTTCGGTATTGGTGGACCACCTGCTATCATCGCACTGTTTCTGTATAGCTTGCTACCGATTATTCGCAATACCTATATCGGTTTACAAACCATTAGTAAGGGTATCCGTGAGTCAGCCCAAGCATTGGGTTTAAGCGCATATGCACGACTACGTCTGGTGGAACTGCCACTGGCCATGCAATCTATCTTAGCAGGCATTAAAACCGCTGCCGTGATTAATATCGGCATCGCAACACTCGGTGCATTGATCGGAGCGGGTGGCTATGGTCAACCAATCTTAACGGGTATTCGCTTAGATGATATTGGTTTAATTTTAGAAGGCGCAATTCCAGCGGCTTTGTTAGCTTTGCTAGTACAGTGGCTATTTGATTTGAGTGAACGTTTATTGGTTCCTAAAGGGCTGCGTTTAAAATAGCTTTTCGGCAGGCTACTTATGCAGACGAAGCAGGGCTAGTTCTCTTCTACTGTGTCACTGCACTCAGCCTGCAACCCAACAAAGTCATAGATGGCGTTATCGAGTAAATGTGACGGTGCTGTATTTTGCAGGCTTCTGAAGATATTCTCCACACGGCCTGGCTGTTGCTGCTCCCATTCCTGCAACATTTTTTTAATCACCACACGCTGCAGGTTTTGCTGAGAGCCACATAAATTACAGGGAATAATAGGATGCTGGCGAAACTCTGAATATTTCGCAATATCCTTTTCAGTGCAGTACGCTAATGGCCGAATCACAATATGTTTGCCGTCATCACTACGTAGTTTAGGGGGCATGGCTTTGAGTTTTGAGCCGTGAAACATATTGAGAAACAAGGTTTCCACAATATCTTCACGGTGATGCCCAAGTGCAATTTTAGTAAAGCCATGCTTTTCAGCAAATGTATATAAGATACCACGGCGCAAGCGAGAGCATAGGCCGCACATCGTCTTACCTTCAGGCACGATGTCGGTAACAATGCTATAAGTATCCCGCTCTATAATATGGAATGGCACATCCAACGCTGTCAGATAATCCGGCAACACATGCTCAGGAAAGCCAGGCTGCTTTTGGTCCAGGTTAACGGCAACCAACTCAAAACTCACTGGCGCACTGTGTTGCAACCCTAATAGGATATCCAACATGGTATAAGAATCTTTACCACCTGATAAACACACCATGACCCGGTCACCATCTTCAATCATATTGTAGTCAGTGATGGCTTTACCCACATTCCGACGTAAACGCTTTTCGAGCTTACGCTGATTAACGGATTTACCTTCAAAGTTCACAACGTGTTCTGTCATTACCATAGCTTTTTTTCTCAATTTCAATCTAAATCAGCAAACCGCTCAAGACGAGCCTATAATGGTCGATATAGGAGCTGTTAACTCAAACAAGGACTTCTTATGCCCCTACCGCGTTTTCTTAATAAAGAATATCTCACACAGGAACGCCTTGCTCAAACCCAGTCTAAACATGCCATGCTGCGTTATTTAAGCTACTTAAAAAGCGACACTGATACAATCCCTAATCGCAGCAACAACGATAGCGAAAACGAGTATAAGATAGAATTCCACAGTGCCTGGTCGGCAGGGCCTAATAAATCTCACAAATCATAAAAAACCCCGTCTAAACGGGGTTTTTTGCACAACATATTATGGACGTTGTTTTAACGGGCATTGATATCCGGCACATCTCGCACTTGTGAACCAACATAAAGCTGGCGAGGTCGACCGATTTTCTTACTCGGATCGGAAATCATTTCTGCCCAATGCGAAATCCAACCTGCCGTTCGGCCAATAGCAAACAATACTGTAAACATTTCTGTAGGAAAGCCCAGAGCACTGTAAATAATACCGGAGTAAAAATCGACATTTGGATATAGCTTACGAGAGACAAAATAATCATCTTGCAGCGCAATTTCTTCTAACCGCATGGCTAATTCCATACGCGGGTCATTGCCATACTTTTGCAACACTTCATGACAAATACCTTTGATGATTTTTGCCCGCGGATCAAAGTTTTTATAAACCCGATGACCAAAACCCATCAAGCGAAATGGGTCTTCCTTATCTTTTGCCTTGGCAATGAACTTATCAATATTCTTAACATCACCTATCTCATCGAGCATTTTTAACACAGCTTCATTCGCACCACCATGCGCTGGCCCCCACAGGCAAGCGATGCCTGCAGCAATCGCCGCATAAGGGTTAGAGTCTGAAGAGCCAGCCAGCCTGACTGTCGATGTTGAAGCATTTTGCTCATGATCAGCATGCAAAATAAACAACACATCCAGTGCTTTTGCTGCCACTGGGTCAATTTCATAGTCTTCTACTGGCCTTGCATACATCATATGCAAGAAGTTCGCGCAGTAATCCAAACTGTTTTGTGGATAAATAAAAGGCTCGCCAATACGGTGTTTGTAGGCTGCCGCTGCAATCGTTGGCATTTTGGCAATAAGCCGATGCGCCGTATCCATGCGACTTTCAGGGTCGAGAATATCCAGTGAATCATGATAAAAAGCCGATAAAGATCCGACCACACCCGTCATCATTGCCATTGGGTGGGCGTCATAGTGAAAACCTTTGAAAAAATTCAGTAGCCCCTCATTGATCAGCGTATGCGTGGTGATGGAATTTTCAAAGGTAGCTTTTTGCTCAGCATTAGGCAATTCACCATTTAGCAAAAGATAAGACACTTCAAGAAAGCTGCACTTTTCCGCTAATTGCTCAATAGGGTAGCCTCGATACATCAGCTCACCTTTGGCGCCATCTAAATAGGTTATTTCACTTTTGCAACTGGCTGTGCCAACAAATCCGGGATCATAAGTAAAATAGCCACTCTGCTTATTCAGTGTACCAATATCAATTACTGGCGCACCGTAAGTTCCCTTATAAGTATTGAGTTCGATAGGTTCGTTTGACGCGGGGTCTTGAAGTGTTATTTTTGAATCAGACATGCTAAACCCTTGTTGAATTCATCAGTGTATGAATAAGTTCGCCTTTTGAGCAAACACTCGTCTTGTGGACAAAAAAGCGGGACTTTTATGATCCTACATCCCGAGGACGGCAAAGGGTATTCCAATTTTCATGCAAGTACAATCCCAGCCGCATTGAAAACAACTATATATGGCCACCAGGCACCCAAACGCACCATAAAGTCGTTTAATCGCCCCAAAACGCTGCACAAAATACGTATCGGCGGGTTAATATAAGGTTTTAATCGCGCAGATAAGCCAGAAACAGTAAATACATCAAGTAATAGGCTAAAATTATTCAATAAGTACTTATATTTATTGAGCATTTACTGCTATATTTCTCTAGCTGCACAAATTTGAAACATGCAGCAACACAACTGGACAATGGAATTAATCAAACATAATACTGACAAGTTCGTTGGTCTGGCTGTAACCCTGTTCTTTTTTCTGGCAATGGGGTCTGGCTTGGTTCGCAATTTGGACTGGACAGTGTATGGCCTGGGTCAACGCGTAACACCGCCGAGAACGCCTAGCAAGGATGTGGTTGTTATCGCCATTGATGACTACTCGCTGGAAACGCTGGGCGATTGGCCCTGGACGCGTGATACGCTAAGCAACCTTATTCGCCGCTTAAACATTGCCAATAGCAAAGTTATTGGCCTTAACCTGCCTTTTGACAAGCCACAAAACGAGCTCAGTTTGACAGCGCTGCGTGAATTCCAGGGCAAATATAACCGACAATTAAATGAGACGGCCCGCACACTGCTGGACCGGGTTGTGCACCAATTAAATACCGATCTGACGCTATCCCGGGTGATGACCTCTTCGAAAAGCATTGTTTTAGGCGTTCCCTATAATAATCAACGATTTAAGCCGAAAGATACCCCAGGCTTACCCGGTCTACTGACCGCTCAGGTGATTGAAGATATTCATGGTACGCCGCCACAAATTTACAAGCATACTGCCGAATGGTTACACCCTGACCAGTCAATTTATGCCACCACGTTTTTGATGCCAACCCAACAGATCGGCTCCAGTGCAGCGGGTTTGGCCCCCAGCCTGGGCACGCCCATTATCGATGGCAGCCTGGCTGCCAGGCCAGTCAGCTTAAGCTATAGCAACTATCAGCTGCCCAGCTTTGCTTTATTGATCACAGCAATGGCACAGGGGCGTGCAACCCCACTACAACTTATGCACGGTGAAGGTGTGCAAGTTGGTAACTTATTTATCGACACCGACACCAAATTCCGTGCCTACCCGTTCTATTATCAGTCTAAGGGCACCTTACCGGCTTTTCAGGTGTATTCCCTGGCTAAGGTACTTAACGGTGATATCAAACTGGACACCTTCCAAGACAAAATCGTCCTGATTGGCCCAAGCAGCGAACAGCTGGTAACTCACCACAAAATACCTAACGGCCAGCTTTTGCCCCCCGTTTTAGTTGAAGCACATACTATCTCCAGCCTGCTACAAGGTGATTTGTTTCAAGTCCCTATGTGGAGCTACTGGGCCCGCTATGTTTTCTTTTTACTGGTTGCCGTCTATTTAATGTATTTTTTACCACGACTTAGCATTGGCACAGGCATTGCCGTGAGCAGCCTAATCTTGGTTGTGATGTTTAACCTGATTTTTATCTCTATGGCCTTTGCCAGCGCCTGGGTAGCCTTGATGGGACCTGCAACCGCCTTGATTGTTGGCCATTTGTTACTGGGCACCAAACATATTGTCTTCAACAAAATTGAAAAATATAAAAAAGCCCTGTCAGATTCGAATAGGCTACTAGGGCAGGCTTATCAATTTCAAGGTCAGCTGGATCTGGCTTTTGAGAAGTATCGCTTATGCACGGTCGACGAGGAGTTACTCTCACTCTCTTATAATCTAGGCCTGGATTATGAGCGAAAGCGGCAATTTAACAAGGCTGCCAATGTTTTTCGCTTTATTCGTCGCCACAAGTCTAATTATCGCGACACCAGAGAACGTGTAGAGAAAAACCTGCAAACCAGTAATGCCGTCGTGTTGGGCAATCAAAACACTTCTGCTGAAAGCACATTAGTGCTAGACAATAGCGGCGTGCAAAAACCTATGCTGGGGCGCTACCAAATCGAAAGCGAGTTAGGCCGTGGTGCCATGGGGATTGTATATCTTGGTTCCGACCCTAAAATTGGCCGCACCGTTGCGATTAAAACCATGCCATTGTCCTCAGAGTTTGAGGAAGATCAATTGGAAGAAATCAAGTCACGATTTTTTCGTGAAGCAAAAACAGCTGGGCGCTTGAACCACTATAATATCGTCACCATATATGATGTTGGTGAAGAGCAAGACCTGGCCTATATTGCTATGGATTACTTGCAAGGCATGGATATGTCGCAATTCACCAAGAAAGACAAGCTGCTTAAAGTGGCCGACGTCTTTAATGTCATTACCCAGGTTGCTGATGCATTGCATTATGCGCATAACCAGAATGTTGTGCATCGCGATATTAAGCCCGCCAACATCCTATATGATCGTCGCACCAAAAAGCCGACTGTTACCGACTTTGGTGTCGCTCACCTGACTGATACCTCAAAGACTAAAACCGGCACTATATTAGGCACGCCGTCTTTTATGTCACCTGAACAGCTGGCAGGTGATAAAATTGATGGTCGCTCCGACTTGTTTTCATTAGGCGTAACATTCTTTCAGCTACTCACTGGCGAGCTACCTTTCAAAGCAGAAAACATTTCGACCTTGATGTTTAAAATTGCTAATGAAGAGCCTCGCGACATCCTAGAGTTGCGCCCTGCACTGCCTGCCTGTATCAAGTCTGTGGTCAACAAAAGCCTGCAAAAAGATCCTGAGCAACGTTTTCAAACAGGTGGTGAGTTTATGCAGGCAATCAAACGCTGCCATCAAAGTATTATCTCACAAAACAAACGCTAACCTTTCGTCAGCCCGCACTGTTCATAAACCTACAAGAGCACCAATGCTGGCCTACTAAAAATAAGTAGCCCGTAGAAAAACCGGCATCCAAACCGCTATCAGTATCACACTGATCACCAGATAAACTTTACTTGCAAAACTTAACTGCGCTCGGCGTTCTGCATCAGCATCACTCTTCAATATCTGGCACATCATTAAATCCAGCATCAAAACCATAAAAATAATAGGTGCTGCCGCAGGTAAGGCAGCACTGCGCAGCCAACCCCAACCCTCTGGCGACATAGTCACATCAGCCAAAGGCATACATAAGATAATAAAAATGGCACTACCAACCAGCATACTCCTGAGTGCCCCAAGTTGTTTCAAGTATTTTTTCATATTTTGCAGCCTAGCAAAAACGCTCTAATCATAACCATCCCTCAAGATAAGGGCTTCCCCGCCGATATACTGCTTTAGCAATAAACGGTTACGAGTGTGATTATATTCGTTAACAGTCAACGAAGCGACCTCCAAGACGATCTCCGGAGCGGCCTTAAGTATACATTATGATAGAAACACGCCAACAAGAACACGCCGCACAAAAATGGAAGCGTAAGTACTTTCATAGCCTGGAACATAACGAAGAAAGCGAGAAGCGCCTAAAAAGCCATATTGAACTGTTGCTGGAGGGTATCATCAACCTCAGCAATGCAGCCAAACATATTGCGCCTGCCTTGGATAATGAATTAAGTACGTTTAGCCGTTTTGCTCGGCAAAATGCCCAGGACAAACGTTTACCTGGACTACTGACACGTTTACAGCAAACCATTGACCAACATATTAGCCAGCAACACAAGCAAGACCAGCAAGTGATGGCATCGCTGGAGCAGGCACTGGCAGAGCTTTTGCTGCTTAAACTGCCTGGCAACCAACAACGCCAGATAAAACGCATACAAAAAAGGCTGCTCGCCTCAAAATCCTGCGCGAGTGAATGGTCCGACCATATCAGCAGCATCCTGCAACAGCAGCAACAAGCACAGCAATATTTATTAGATTGTTTACAGCGTCAGTCAAGCAAGCCAGGCTTATTCGCCGGACTTTTTCAAAAAAACTCAAGCAACAACAACCCCCAGGATACCCATCAGCACAATACAGCCTCTACAACAGCAGAACCGACAGCCGCAGACGCAATCAGTACAGAAGCCACAGAAATTGCCAACGGCGTTAGTGAAGCCGCAGCTAATACCGCCAGTGTACTACGACAATTATTAGACAAATTAGCACTACCCGAAAACTGTGATGCTAAATTGCAACAACTCCGCGAGCAATTAGATAAGGACTTTCAACTAGAACAATTAGAAAGCTATCTTTTTGCGATCGGTGAAATTATTAATCTTGGCCTGGCTGCACAACACAGCGCTTTTAGTGATTATTTGCAACTGTTAAACAGGCAGTTACAAAGCATTCATGATTTTCTCAACCTAAGCCGCAATACCCAAAATGAGAAATCGCAAAATGCCCAAGTTCTCGATCAGTCATTGAATACGGCCTTATCAGAGATACAAGACTCAATCGATAATAGCCAGCAACTGGACACACTCAAACAACAGCTCAACAGCAAACTCATTAATATCAGTGCTGCCTTAGACCAGTTTAAGACTGCGGAAAACGCCCGCGAGGCCGAATTAATCAAGCGCCTGGATACGCTTGAAGAAAAGCTGACACAGATGGAGCAAGAGTCCAGCCAAATGCAGCACAAACTGGAAACACAAAAACAATTGGCTCAAATAGACAGCCTAACAGAGCTACCCAATCGAGCCTCTTACAATGAGCAGCTAAATGCTGCATTCCAACACTGCCAACAATCTGGCAAAACATTGGTATTAATTGTTGCTGATATAGACTATTTTAAAAAAATCAATGACAGCTATGGCCATGCCGCTGGTGATAAGGTGTTAAAGCTGGTGGCGAAACTATTAGCAACAAACTTACGCCAAAGTGACTTTGTCGCCCGTTTGGGTGGTGAAGAGTTTGTTATATTGCTCAGCGATAGCAACCCGGAAAGCAGCCTGAAGATTGCCGAAAAATTACGTCAAGCCATTGCCAATTGCCCATTCCATTATAAAGATCAAAAAGTCAGCGTGACCACATCATTCGGTCTGAGCACACTCGAAGCCGATGATACTCCGGAAAGCCTGTTTGAACGCGCTGATGCAGCTCTCTATAAGGCCAAGCATAATGGCCGCAATCAGTGTTATTACGCCTGATCAACGGCGGCACAGCTTGACGGGCATTACGGCTTATTAAATAGCAGCGCGACAAGCCCCTACAGGAACTTTGTTACACTGAACTCATCCAAGCGGGTTTAACAGGCGTATTCTCGTCATATGACGACCATTAAAACAAACTTAATTCTACCAAGCCTACTGATACTACTGCTGACAGCAACACCCGCTGTTAGCCAGGTTTCTATTAAGCAACTGCAGCAAACCATTGATCAGTTACGCCAAGAACACAAGGTCGCTGGCACCTGGCTGACTATCGTCTCTGACCAAGAGGTATTACTGCTCGATGCCCTGGGTATGGCAGATATTAAAACACAGCGCCCGGCAAATACTAAAGATATTATCCGCATAGGTTCTATTACTAAAGCCATCACAGGCTTGGCACTATTGAAATTAGAACAGCAAGAAAAAATTCAACTCAACAAAGCGCTTAAACATTATCTAAAAAAGCCACCTTACACAAACCAATGGCACAACACGCATCCGATTACGACTGCCCAGCTGCTGGAACATACTGCAGGTTTTACCGACTTAAACCAACAAGAGTTTGACAATACACGTCACTTACCACTGGCAACCGCGCTCAGCTTAAAACCAAATTCACGTATCAGCCGCTGGCCTCCCGGCCTGCATGCCTCCTATAGCAATGCAGGTGCTGGCGTTGCGGCTTATGTACTTGAACAACGTAGCGGACAAAACTTCGAAGATTATGTACAGCAAGAAATTTTTAACCCGCTCAATATGCAACACAGTAACTTTGTACTGAACAAACAGGTAAGCGATAAACTTGCCAGCGGTTATGATAGCGATGGTATTAGCCCAATTCCTTACTGGCATACCTTATTCCGGGCATTTGGCGGCATGAACAGTCGCCTGGATGACATGGCAACTTTTGTGCAATTCCTGCTTAATCATGGCCGCCTCGAAAACCAGTCGATACTCACCGCTGATGCGATCAGACGCATGGAAATCAGCAAAACCACATTAGCAGCACGCACTGGCCTGACATATGGCTATGGCTTTGGTAATTACAGTTATTACCACAAACAAACTTTATTCCACGGACATGGTGGTGATGCTGATGGCTACCTTGCCCACTATGCTTATAATCGTGCTACAGGTTTAGGCTATTTTATTGTTATCAATGCATTTAAACACAGTGCTTTGCGAGCCATGCGGAATAGTTTGGAAAACTGGATCGTCAGTCACCGGCCACAAACAAACACAGCAACACAAGCTCGCTTTACACTTAATAATAGCGCACAGTTTATCGGTCGCTATCAAGCGATTACCTATCGCTTTGGCCAAAAACCTAATGACTGGCTAGACATTACTCAAGAAAACCAGCGCCTATATACCAAGACGTCCGCGGGCATTAAACGTGAACTCATTCCTGTTAACCAGCAACATTTTCGGCGTCCATGGCAAACAGCGGCCACCATCGCCATTGTTAAACACAATAATACTTTTTACCTGCAAGGTGATATCGGCAACTATCAAAAAACCGCGCCGCGCCCACCTAAGCCTAAAATAAAAAAACAATAGCAGCCGCGCTTACCGGTGAAGATTAACGCCGAAGATTAACCCCGGTGAAATTGGCCCGTTTTATGCAGATTCAGGTGGCAGGCACACGCCTGTACCACCCAAACCACAATAACCATTGGGGTTTTTTGCTAAATACTGTTGATGGTAGTCTTCTGCATAATAGAAAACCGGGGCAGCTAATATTTCCGTTGTTATTTCAGTATACCCCTGCTGCTGTAATTGCTGTTGAAATTCTTGACAGCTTTGCTGAGCTTGTTGCTGTTGTTCATCGCTGTAATAATAAATCCCTGAACGATACTGAGTACCTATATCATTTCCCTGGCGCATGTGCTGAGTAGGGTCATGCGACTCCCAAAACACTTTCAATAAGTCATAATACTGAATGTGTTGCGGGTCATACACAACAAACACCACTTCATTATGCCCGGTCTGGCCTGAGCAGACTTCTTCATAACTGGGGTTGGGCGTATAACCTGCTGCATAGCCAACCGCGGTTGAATAAACGCCAGGCAAACGCCAGAAACAGCGCTCTGCTCCCCAAAAACACCCCATACCAAACATGGCAGTTGTAAAATTTTCAGGAAAAGGCGCTTGCAATCGATTGCCATTAACATAATGGGTTGCAGTCACTGACATTGCTTCCGGCCGACCCGGTAACGCTTTGTCAGGCTCAGGCATTGCCAGCTTTTTTTTCAGGTCAAATAAAGACATATCTTACTCTCATTATGTGCCAAGCTTAGTTTAGAACAAATAGTATTGTTGATGAAGATTGTTGCTTGCCAACTTATCAACATTAATCTAGACTGACAAATGTTTATTAGCCGAGTTCATGCTCGAGTTCATATAAAGTACCCTGGTACCTTACGTGCTTGACACACGGATAATGACATCACAGACAAGGATTTTATTAGGAAAGCTTCCCTGTTGTATAAGGGAAACAGTATTTATTGGGGATTATAATGTCAGATTCACATACCGGTACCGTTAAATGGTTCAATAACGCAAAGGGCTTTGGCTTTATCGAGCGCGATGAAGGCAAGGATGTTTTCGTGCATTTCTCAGCCATTAAAAGCGATGGCTTCCGCACCTTACAAGAAGGTCAGAAAGTTTCATTTCAAATTAAAGACGGTCCGAAAGGCCCGCAGGCTGACGAGGTCAACATCTTCTAGTCTGCCTGTTTTTCTCTGCTTTACTTTTCATGTTGATTCCTTAAAGCGCGCTGCTGCCGATAAGCGGCCAGCGCGTTATAAGACTCGATGAGCTTATCGAGTGAGTAAGCCGCATTTGCCGGGCTCGAATTCGGCGTAACATAAACGGCGCTTTGGCCAATCGTGAACGCTTGCTGTCCCCAAGACAGACTAGCGGCTTGCTGTTGCTGTGTGTATTGCATATAGTATTTTAACGCCATCTTTCCATGGAACCACACGATATCAGGCTGATATTGCAGCAGCCGTTCATGCAGTATGGGTGCCCAATACCGATAGTCTGCAGCACGCAACTCACTACCATTGGCTGTCGGTCGTTTTACCAAGTCGGTAAAACCCAGTTTGTATTGCTCAAGTAATATCGACATTGCTGCAACACCTGGCTGCAAAGATGCAACAGGCGCTGGCTGCAATAACGATGAACCCAATAAAGCTCGCCAAAAACGATTACGGGGATTTGCAAAATAATAACCTGCCTGCACCGAAGGCAGTGATGGATTTAACCCCACCCCAATCATATGCAAAGCGGGTGCTAAATAATCGGGTAGCGTCTGCATTTGCTCAGCCTTTTGCGGCATCATCTAACCAGAATCTTTCCATTTGCACATACATGAAAGAGGCTGTCCAGGAAATCAATACCAAGCCAACTAATGCTTCCATGCCTGCCAAGAAACGCATGGCACCCAGCGGCACAATATCGCCATACCCCAAAGAAGTATAAGAGATAAACGAAAAGTATACACAGTCCATCAGTGCATCAGACTTGGCACCCTGCAAGCTACCCAGCTGACCGAACTTAAGCAGAAAATAATAAGCAAAAGCAAATACCCATACTTCAATAATATGTGCAAACAAAGCGCCTAACAGACCAAAGGCAACACGTAGCTTAGGTTTGATACGCACATTATTTTCAAAACTCAACAAACGCCCAAGTACTTGATAATGAATCAGCACGACGACAATAACTATCAGCGAAGTTATCAGCAGTACAATTAGCATTGTGAGTTTCCTGTATTAAGCATCATCGAACAATTGTTTAAATAAGTCGGCTTCCCGCTGATAAAAACCCTGGGTATGAAAAGAGTCTGCCAACTGTAAATATTCATAATCCAGATGATGGCATATCTCATGCAATAAAGTACGAAAGAAGGTTCGAAAAGCGACGACCTGCTTGCGCTTAGCCGTCCGCATCCAGACAGTGATACGGGCCAGACGCTGCTCTTCTTCCGGCTCATATAGACCATGCAACTCCCCCCAGTCATCATGCGGGCGTGACTCCAGCACGGTAACACTGACCTCAGGGATTTCCAATGTTGTGTAAAAACCTATACAAATCGCCGCACAGGCCAGCTGGGTTTGCTGTAAATCCTCCGCAGCCAGGGCTCGCTGTAGCTCGATCACAGCAGGCTTTATCCGCGCTGGGTCAGGCAACGCCAGCGTTGTTCTTTTATCACTTTGCCGATAAATCGCTTTTTGTTGCTTATTTAAGTGCTGGTAATAGGCAAATGGCATAAGATAAGGTTCTAAAGCAGCCGATATCATTGTCTCTACACACTATGATAACATGCAGAGCAGATATTTCGTCGTAGCACACCGAGAGATAATTACCTGAGAGATAATCAATAAACACCATGCAAACAATTCGAATCGAGGTTGGCCAAATCAGTATCACGGCACGGCTGCTAGATACTCCTACCGCCAAGGCGATTTATCAGCAACTCCCCATTAGCGCCAAGGCACAGACTTGGGGGGAAGAAGTCTATTTTAATGCTGGCGTCAGCACAACATTGGAGCCCGATGCCAAGGATATTGTTACCGCCGGCGAAATTGCATATTGGGTGGAAGGTAGCTGTATTGCCATAGGCTTTGGCCCAACGCCTATTTCGCAAGGCAATGAGATTCGTCTGGCGGCAAAAACCAATATCTGGGCTACCGCACTCGATGATGTCACACAGCTAAAACACGTCCAAGACGGTGATCTGGTCACCGTGCATCCTCAATAGGCCTTACAACGACGATGGGCCGCTGGCGACCCCCACAGGCGAAATCCCTGCCTTATATTACAGCGCATGGTTTTGAAGCCTTGCAAGCTGAATTAAAAGCGTTGTGGCAGCGCCGCAAAGACGTCACAAAACACCTAGCGGCCGCCGCCGCCGAAGGTGATCGCTCTGAAAATGCAGAGTATATCTACCGGAAAAAAGAGCTACGGGAAATTGATCGACGTATACGCTATTTACAAAAACGCTTACCCGAATTACAAATAGTGCAACAGCAGCCTAGTAATCCTCAGCAGATTTTTTTCGGCGCTCTTGTCACACTCGAAGATCATCAAGGCCAGCAGTCTGTTTACCATATCGTTGGCGCTGATGAATTGGATTTGCACAACAATGCCATTAGTGTTGATTCGCCACTGGCACAAGCACTGTTAAAAAAGCATTTAGATGACGAGATAGAAGTAACAATACCTAGTGGCGTACAGATTTACTATATCATTGCCGTAAAATACACCTGTACCCATGACTAAGCTGCTTTAACAATGACTGCAATCGCGCTGTAATAATGGCAATATATAATTGTAAGCAACTGATTTTTAAACAGTTAACAATAAAAAGACTGACTTTCCAGGTTTTTTTCCAAAAGATACTTCTATAATGCCGGGCTGTTTGGAATAATACCGCTTCGGTATACAGGGCCCATATAATCAATATTCTGCGCTCTCTGCACTAATCATGCGGTGAACTTGCAGGGGAAAAGTAAGTGTCATGTTAAATAAATTCAGAAAACCCAATACCCAACATGCTAAACCAGACGTCCGTCTGGCCGCCATAGAGCAGTTGGAAAGCACCAATGACCCACAAGCGCACAATACCCTTATGCAGCTTGCGAAAAGCGACCCAGATCAGGCTGTACGCACTGCCGCAATCGCCAAGCTACATGACTTACAACTGGTAGCGCAGCTTGCCGAACATGAACAGGACAATGCTGTGCGCAATACTGCACTGAAGCGTTTTCATGAACTGATCAGCGGTCAAATAGACAATGGCCCATCATTAGAAAGTCGGCTGGCGTTAATCAAAACCACGCAAAATATAGATACTCTGCGCTATATTATTGATCACGCCGATGATGAAAGTCGCTCAGTCGCACTGCAGAATATTACTGATGAAAGCACCTTGGCTGATATCGCGATTAATAGTATCGCCGCCAAAGCCCGCCTTGCGGCCGCCGAGCGTGTCACGGCAACAGATAAGCTGCAACAGATCGCTAAACACAGCAAACAAAAAGACAAAGGCCTTTACCAAAACACGCAACAGCGCCTAGACGCGCTTGAAGCAGTCTCATCAAGTAAACAAGCTGAGCAGCAACATATTACCGCGCTTTGCGAGAAAATTGCAGCGCTAGCAGATTCAGAGGTCAATCAGCAATACACCAGCAAATTGAAAGCGCTGACAGTGCAGTGGGAATCTTTAGAAGACAAGCCTTCTGCTGAGCTTATTGAGCGCTTCAAAAAACATCAAAGCAGCTGTGCAGAAAAGCTTGAATTACACCTATTAGGCAAGGAAAAAATCGTCTGCATTGAATCACTGGAGTCACTTCATCAAACACTGACTCAACAATCATTAGAGCAACAAAGCGATATTGACCAGACCGGTGAATTATTGACTGAGCACCAAAACAACTGGCAGGAAATCACAACACATACGCCTGCCACAACGCAAGAACAAGAACGCTTTACCCAAGTTGAAACAAGCCTGCAGCATTATTTACAAGCTATCTATCGTGTTAAAGAAAACGAACAAGTCTTGCTAGAACTCTTTCAGCAAGCCTCACAGCTTGCGATACCGGACGATGCCGAGCAAATTGATAAAATCAAAGATAAATTAAAGCAGCATCTCAAAACGATTGACTGGCCTTTAAAGTTCAAACGGCCAAAATTATTAAGCGATAGCGATCAAGCATTTGATATTCTCGGTCAAAAAACCGAAATTCTCAATGAATGGCACAAGCAACAGCGAGATGGCTTAAAGTCATTGATTGACGAACTCAATGCCGCACTAGACGAAGGCGCCTCACGCAATGCCGAAACGCTTTACAATAAAATTCAAGATACATTGCAAGTCGTGTCTCGCAAAGACGCGGCAAAAGCGCGTAGCCGCTTAAACAAACTGCGCCCCAAACTGCAAGAGCTGGGCAATTGGCGTCGCTTTGCCGAAAACCATCATCAATTAGATCTATGCGAACGCATGGAAGTACTGGCAGAAAAAGCGATTCACCCTAATGAAAAAGCCAAACTGATCAAAGAGCTGCAACAAGAATGGAAAAAACAAAGCGCATCCAGCAGCAGTAATTCACAAAAACTCTGGAAGCGATTTAAAGCTGCTTCTGATAAAGCTTATGCACCATGCCAGGAATATTTTGGTTCACAAAGTGAGCAACGTAAGAATAACCTGGCACAACGGCAAAAACTTTGCGAACAATTAAACAACTTTGTTCAAGCGCATGACTGGGAAACCCCTGACTGGAAAGCCATTGATAAACTGATTCGCAGCAGTCGTCAGGCATGGCGTGAATATACACCGGTTGATCGTAAACCCGGCAAAGCTGTGCAAGAACAGTTTGATGAGCTATTGAACACACTCAACACACGCTTAAAAACCGAACTAGACCGCAACCTGGAAAACAAACGCGAGATGGTTAAACAGGCCGAAGCATTGATTGAGCATGCAAGCATTAGCGAAGCGACAGAACAGGCGAAAGTACTGCAACAACAGTGGCGTGATATAGGGTTAACACCTCACCGTCAAAACCAGGCTTGCTGGAAGCAGTTCCGTGCAGCCTGCGACGCCATCTTTGCACGCCTAAAAGAAGAGCGCAACCAACAATCCGCAGCACAAGTTGAAGAAAAACAAAAAGCCGAAGAAATTTGCGCGCAAATAGAAACCTTAAACAAATCTGCGGGCAGTGAGATATCGACGCAACGTAAGGCATTGGGCGAATTACAAAACAGTTTCAAAGCGTTAAATTTATCCGGCAAATCTTTCCAGAGTGTACGCAATCGCTTTAACGAGGCTTGCAAACAGTTTGACCTGCAATTGAAAAAACATGCCGCTAAACAGAAGCGTGCAATTGACGATGCCTTACTTGAAAAAGCAGCAACCTGCCACCAACTTGAATCGTTGGCCGCAGATATGCCAGCGGACTTAGATAGCGCCATTACCACTATCAAAGCCCAATGGCAACAAGATACCAAAATCCCTGCGACTATTGAAAAGCAACTCAATGCACGCTTTGAGCATGCCGAACAGGCATTACAAAACAATAATGCCGCAGTCATCACTGATGCCTGGCAAACAAATCAAATAGCTTATAAGGAACTGTGTATACGTTTTGAGCTATTGGCTGAAATTGAGTCACCTGCTGAAGCGCAGGCTGAACGCATGCAGTATCAGCTGACTATGCTAAAAGAGGCTATGACCAGCCGTACTGATGATACACAAGATAAGCGTAAACAAACCGTAGCGCTGATTAACGAATGGTGCCTGATCGGCCCAGCAGACCCTGCAGAAATGCCCGGCTATTTACAGCGTATTAAGCAAGCATTAGCTGCACTCAACTAACAACAACACTTTATCACAACAAAAAAGCCCGGCTTCACCCGGGCTTTTTTGTACCGCTAGCACTTACAATTCTTAAGCTGCTTGCCTTTGCGCTCGACTATTGGCTGAACCAGCTGAACGACTTGCATCGGCAGACTCTTCAATAAGTTCCGGTGCCGTTAGTAAATACTCAAAGGCCGACAATGACGCTTTAGCACCTTCGCCCATTGAAATCACTATTTGCTTATAAGGCACTGTAGTAACATCACCACAGGCAAAAATACCCGGCACTGAAGTGCGACACTTTTCATCAACCACGATTTCACCATAAGGGCTTGTCTCAAGTAATGGCTGTACAAATTGACTATTGGGTACCAAACCAATTTGCACGAACACACCATCCAAATCCACATTCAGCTCCACATTTGTATCGCGCTCAGTATAGCTTAATGAGCTGACTTTACCGTGCGTAGCATTAATAGACTTCGTTGCGACATTCTTAAAAATCTCAATATTCTCAGCTGCTTCGGCCTTATCAATCAATACCTGGTCTGCCTTGAGTGTTGGCATGAATTCAAAGACTTTGACTGATTTTACGATGCCCGCCAAATCCAATGCCGCTTCAATACCCGAATTACCACCACCGATGACTGCAACATCTTTACCTTTGAAAAACGGCCCATCACAGTGCGGACAATATGCCACACCATTACCAATATTTTCTTTTTCACCAGGCACACCGAGTTCACGCCAGCGTGCACCAGTGGCAATAATCACTGCCTTACTATTAATCTTCTCACCAGTACTTAAGATAATATTTTTTACGGCAGTATTATCTTCAATTGTCTCTACCCGCACATGCTCTTTTAGAGTAATAGCATACTGATTCATATGCTCTTGCAAGGCACTGACCAACTCAGGTCCAGTTGTTTCAACAACTGAAATTAAATTTTCAATCCCCATAGTATCTTTGACCTGACCGCCAATACGATCAGCGATCAGTGTTACAGCCAAGCCTTTGCGTGCACTGTAAATTGCTGCAGCTACACCAGCCGGACCACCTCCAACAATTGTCACATCCTGTGTTGGCAACGCTGCTTGCTGCTTGGACTGAACAATCTCAGGATAACGAGCAATAAGCTTCTCTAATAACTGTGCCGCATCAACTTTACCGTTGGCGAATAACTCGCCATTTAAATACACGCTGGGTACACCTTGAATATCACGCTCTTCAATTAATGCCGGATATAAACCACCATCAATCATTTCCACACGAATTTTTTCATTTAATAAAGAAAATTGATTTAGCGCCTGAACAACATCAGGGCAATTATGACAACTCAGACTTATAAATACTTCGAACGTTAATGGCTCATGAAGATTGCGCAGCATTGCTTGCACACTTTCATCCAACTTTATCTCAACGCCACCACTGTGCAAGATAGCAAGCACCAAAGAATTAAACTCATGCCCTCCTGGAATACCCGAGAAAGCAATACCGGTATCCTGCCCTTCGACTTCAATCGCAAAGCTTACAGCACTGCGCAGCATACCCTGCATATCGCGCTCTTCTACAGATAAACGCTCAGAGACACTTGCCACTTGCTCTAAGAAGTCGAGCAACTCTGAACGCTTGCTATGTTCGCCGGTCTGCACTACTAAAACAACACTGCGTTCAAGTTTTGCCATATAAGCTTGCAAAGCATTTAAAATATCAGGTGTTATCATTATAGGATTCTCCATCCGCTTATTTTTTGCATCTTATAAATTACATTTGGCGCCCGTTTTATATTGTTTTACCTAACAGGGTAAGGATGGAATAAAACGGGCGCTGAGTCGATTAGGATTAAATTTTGCCTACCAAATGCAATGAAGGTGCTAAGGTCTCATCACCTTCTTTCCATTTCGCCGGGCAAACCTCACCAGGGTTTGCAGCCACATATTGTGCAGCTTTGACTTTGCGTAATAAATCAGCTGCATCACGACCAATGCCTTCTGCGGTAATTTCCATGGCTTGAATTACACCTTGAGGGTCAACGACAAAAGTACCTCGATCAGCCAAGCCCTGGCCTTCGCGCATTACCTCAAAGTTGCGCGTGATTTCACCGGTTGGATCACCAATCATGGTGTAGTCAACTTTATTAATCGTATCGGAGGCGTCATGCCATGCTTTATGGGTAAAGTGCGTATCGGTTGATACTGAATAAATCTCAACATTACGTGACTGAAACTCAGCGTAGTGGTCTGCCAGGTCACCCAGTTCTGTTGGACAAACAAAAGTAAAGTCAGCCGGATAAAAGAAAAAAACCGACCACTTGCCTTCGATGTCTTTATCACTCACATCGATAAACTCACCTTGCTTAAAAGCAGTCGCATTAAATGGTTTAATTTTAGTATTGATAAGTGCCATATCTTCAGTCTCTTAATTGCAATGGATAGGGGTCTTTGTTTACAAGAGCCGTAAGAATAGCGAAATCAATAATCCGTTTGAATCAAAATAAACCGTATTTAATATACTGTTTTACCGAACGATAATTCATCTATAATAAGTCTAAAACCACAGCAGATATATTTTGACAAATCTTCGACAACCCAAAAAGTTCAATAAAGTCAAAGCCTTATGATATCGTTTAAACAGATTAAATATGCCCTGGCCGTTGAAAAACACCTTAACTTCAAACAAGCCGCCGATGCCTGCGCCATTTCACAGTCGGCGCTCAGCAGCGCCATCAGTGATATGGAGAAAATGCTGGGTTATCAAGTGTTTGAGCGCGATAACAAAAAAGTGCTGGTCACCAACTTAGGCCGTAAAATGCTCGACAAAGCCCGGCATATTTTTGTCGATATCAACGATTTGGCGACACTGGGCAGTAACCTGGAAGGTCCTCTAAGCGGCCCCTTATCAATAGGTATTATTCCAACAATTGCCCCCTATATATTGCCTGTTATGCTGCCGGTGGTTGAGCAGAAGTACCCTAAGCTGAATTTAAGTATTGAAGAGGACCAGTCACAACACCTGGTTAATAAAGTGCTCTCTGGGGAACTCGATAGCGCTATCCTGGCACTACCGTATGACTGTCAGGGCTTGCTCACCTTCCGTTTTTGGGAAGAAGACTTTTATTTTATTACGCATCGCGACGATGACAGCTCGACCCTCGACAGTATTAATGCCACCGATATTGAACTGTCAAAGCTGATGCTACTCAGAGACGGCCATTGCCTGAAAGAACATGCATTGGCTGTATGTCAGCTTAGCAATGAGAGCCAAGTTAATATTCGTGGTACCAGCTTAAGCACAATGGTTGAGCTGGTTTCCGGTAAACTCGGCACGACGCTGTTACCTGCTATGGCACTAAAACAGCTGGTGAAAAATCATAGCCATCTAGCCGCTATTCGACTGAATGAACCCAGCCCACATCGAGAAATTGCGTTTATCGTCAGACCCAATTTCACAGGACTGGATAATATTGAACTGCTCAAAGCGCTGATCTGTCAGGCATTACAAACAGAACAAATATAGCCCAGCCACTATCGATTGACAATAACCGCAGCATTAACCGTTAAGGCAAGCAAAGGAATATTCGATAAAACAAATACAATGAAGCGATATACAATATTATTGCCTAACACTTGCACCAAACTGTGTATGATTCTTAAGAGTACATATGCCCAGGCTAAATAAAGGTTAATACCATCACCCTCACCCAGAATAGCCAACGATAAGGCCAGAGCATAAAAAATAGTTGGCTGTTCCATTAAATGATTGTAGTTATCTGCTTTCCAACGCACATTGGCAGGCAAAGTTGCCATTTGCTCACCGCGTGGTGCATTAGAGTCCATATGCATTCGTGCCGCATAAATTGCAGGTAAGCGAGTCGCATACATCCAAAGCCACATAAGTTTAGACCAGGCAACCAATGCGATAACAGGTGCAATAATGTGATACTCGGCACTCATAAACTATCCTTTTGATCAGTACAGCTTAATTAGATATCGACTCAATGTAAAAATGAATTAATGCAAGACGAGAGCTTATACATTTTTATTAAGTCTGGCAGTCACTTCTATTTCCAGTTTCATAGCATCATCCAGCAAACCTGCAACAAACATGGTCGCTGCCGGTCTGGCCTGACTTAAGTACTTTTTAAACACTGGCCAGCAAGGCTCAAAATCTTTTTTATCAGGAAAGATATATCGAACGCGCACAATATCATCCAGACTACTATTAGCTGCATGCAGCGCTGTTTGAATGTTTATAAAACACTGCTCAGCTTGCATAACAACATCGTTCGCTATAGACATAGTCTCATAGTTATAGCCCGTCGTGCCGGATACAAATACATAATCGCCATCAACAACTGCACGAGAATAGCCTATTTTAGACTCAAACGCTGAGCCACTGGATATATATTTTCGATTCATAAGTCTCACTTAAGCCATAATGATACGTTGCTTGCCAGCTGATAGGCTAAATTGTTTTTATATCGTTCAGACCTGATCACGCTTAAACACTGCACCACAGTGCTCACAGGATTTCGCAAAAACACTGTCACCATCGAAGCCAATCAACGTTTGTTGGCAAAAAGGGCATATACAGTGTTTTTTACGATAATTACGCATAAACCAATGTAAAGGCACAATCGGCACTAATAACCACCACACATGGAACGACGCCGATAAAACAAACATCCAAAACAGCCCTAGCAACACAAAGAATATACATTCTGCTATTACTGTCAATATCCATATTTTCCGTACGCCGTTTATATCACGTGTCATGTGAGTATCGACTATTACTAGCTACTAGCTGGCTGATGTAACTCGATGACATTACCATCAGGATCACGAATAAAGAAAAAGCTAGCACCGTTATACTCTACACGCTCAGTAATAGTGATGCCAAGCGCTTCAATTTTTTGTTCAGCCGCTTTAGCGTTACTGACTTCAATCGCAATATGTGTGCATCCTGGATATTTAACGGCCTCTTCCATTAAAATATTTTTATCAGGCGCTGCACTAGACGCATTTAAAATTAAATTAATATTAATACCCGATGGGTGCTCAATAATTGCTACGGGCTCTGGTCCTACCGGCCCAACTATAAACTTGAATCCCAACTGCGCATAAAAATCTCTTGAGATATCAAGATCACGTACTCTTAAGCCGATATGATTAATACCTGTGATTTCTTGCATCTTCGTTCAACCTCTTGTATTAGCTTATACTTTGCTTGCTATTTCGTCTTGCAACTTATCGAGTTCATCCAATATTCGAATGAACTTGGTACCAAAAGCTGTCACCTTATATTCAACTCTCGGCGGGACTTCATTGTAAGTGAGGCGCTCTAAAATACCAAAGTTAACATTTCTCTTCAGGCATTCATTGAGCACCTTCGTACTTAAACCTTCTACACTGCGCACCATCTCACCTGGACGATTAATGCCATGCGCAAGCAGTCTATACACCGTCAATGACCATTTACAACCGTAAATGGTTTCCACCATACGTGCACTACGCTCAGGCGGCGATATTCGTGAAAATATTTTTTCCTTATTTTTCAATAAACTGTACCAAAAAGTGCCTACCAAACCAAAATGTGCCCACTTTTCAATAGCTTACCTGCTTATGTAAGCTAAGACCATATTTACTTAATTACAGGAGAAACGCAATGACTTATTCAGCTGACTCGTCCACAGCGCTTATTATCGGTGGGTCCAGTGGCATAGGCCTGGCCACGGCTAAGCAACTCGTCGAGCAAGGCATTCATACAATTATTTTAGGTAAAGACTCAGCAAAACTGCAAGCTGCGCGTGAAGGCTTATCAGAATATGGCTCCGTAGAGACCTTACAGGCCAACCTTTATAAGGCAAGTGATGTGGACAACACCATTGATGCAATTAACAAACAACAACGGCATATTAACTATCTAGTCAATGCCGCTGGCTATTTTAAGCCCACCCCTTTTTTAGAACATACTCTCACTGACTATGAAGCTTATTTAACATTGAATCGCGCTTTGTTTTTTATCACACAGGCTGTCGCTAAGAATATGATCAAACACAATGGCGGTGCTATTGTTAATATTGGTTCGATGTGGGCGCAACAAGCGATTAAAGCGACACCATCCTCTGCCTACGCTATGGCGAAAGCCGGGCTGCATGCTTTAACACAACATCTAGCCATGGAGTTGGCTGAACATAATATTCGAGTTAATGCTGTGTCACCGGCTGTGGTCAAAACACCGATTTATGAAGCCTTTATTGACCCGCAACACGTCAATGATACACTTGCTACCTTTAATGACTTTCACCCTATTGGTAGAATCGGCAACGCTGATAATGTCGCCAATACTATTAAGTTCCTATTAAGCGATGCGGCGAATTGGGTAACCGGTGCAATCTGGGATGTTGACGGTGGTGTTATGGCTGGGCGAAATTAAGCCTTTGCCGAGACAAGCAAGGCAGGTCTGTTACGCTACATGCTAGCATGTAAGATGATTTAACTCGACCTGCTTTTTTTTAAGTAATAAGCTATTGCTGCTCATCTTTCTTTTGCAACGCTTCCAACTCCATTTTTTTCAATTCTTTCTCATGATTTAAATAGAAAATCAACATGACAAATGAGACGCCAAAAACAACACAGATACTTAAAAAACCCCAAAGATTCATGCTTACCTCCAGTACGAGTTTACTTCAATTTCTTTACTTCAGTTTATTTACTCAGGGCTTTGTCCGTTTTATAACAAACCGACTTTGATATTTAGGTAGCAAATAAAATGTTGCACCAATCATAGCCAATATCAAATAGCTATCCAATAAAGGTACCGTGTTCTGTAACGATATAGCAGGCGGAAAGCGGGCAAATAACTCACTGATAGCGCCGCCTAATAAACCAACATATGACCATACCATAAAGTAGTAATGTGCAAGCACATTTTTATAGCGAATCGCTATATAACCCGCCACCACTGTCACAAGGCTGGCCAAGGCCAACCAGTGGAACATTCCCCAGCGGCCAAACAAGTTATAAATACCAAACGCCGTTAGATTCAATCCGACCATAGATAAAAAATAGACTCGGCCTACGATTCTATGTTTTTGATTACCTTTTTTAAGCCCAAATACAGCTCCCCCTGCGACTAAGGCAATGAAGGCTAAAACAATATGTATTAATTCGAGCACTTATCAACCCCAAAATTTTGAACAGAGATATCAGCGTTGCGAAAAACAAAACGCTAAGCAGTGTTTTTCGCAACGCTTATTGTGAGCATTTATTAAATTTTTTTCCAGTATTTAGTGCTGAAGAGAAACTAATGAAGATTGACACTCAAGCAAGATTCGTAAATGAATTTTGATCGCTCACTTCTAACATAGAAAACGCCGCAAGAGGCTCTAAAAGTGCCGAAAAAATACGTTTAGTTATAACTTCACAGCGTCAGACACCCAAGCTTGACTCAACCTTGACTCGAGCTTAGCTGGGTTTAGCTGGGCTTCACCGGGATTTCACCTAAATTTCACTCAGACTGGTACAACAGCAAGCACCTCGTCAAACCCAACGCTGTGATATATTATTTATTCTGGCATTTGCGAAGAGTGATGTTCCACAATCATCCAGCGCTGGCCATTCCAGCGATAAATAAAACTGAACCTTGCCTGCACAACCGCACCATCTTTAAATGAAAATGTATACACGCCCGAGTTAATCGCAATATCGCCAAAGGTACGAACATTTGCCTCATCGATTTTGCCTTCTGGCCCTTTAGCCAGAAAGTGCACAAAATAATCTTCAATTTCTGCATGGTTATGGCGAACCTTATTCGACACTGTTGGTAGTAAAACGCCGTTACTCTCATAAAGTGCCACAACATTTTTAGGGTTACCGGTTTTTAAGGCATTATTCCACTCATCAAATAATGCTACGATTTCACTCTCGCTCATGTTTTAACTCCTAAATTGAACACCTAAATTGAACATGATAGTTATTCAGAATTTTACAGGGCGCTATTTTAACAAACCCTGTAAATTTTTTATAATTTGTGATACGCAATGTTATTGCTTCGGCAGGTCAGGCTTATAAAGTTGCCAGATAGCTTATTCAGTTCTGTGCTGCTTCATATGCTTTTCGATTATAGCGTCTGCTATAGCCACACAATTAATCTGGTCTTATTCATTCTTTATTGTTACCCGCTCAACGGCTAATAGGCACTCATGGCTTATTTATCCATGCCTGCCCTTTATGTTGCTCGTTGCACCAGGCTAAACCAGTTACCTGAATTGTCTTTACCCATCGCCTCAACGCCATAAAACTGCTCTGTCGGCGTTTGGGTAAACTCTACGCCTTTAGCCAGCAGCTCACCGTAGGTTTGTTGACAATCATCTGTCTCAAATACGCCAACCCCAAACGCGCCCGCTTCAACCAGGCTGCGGATTTTGTCAGCGGCATCCTGAGTAAACATAGGCCCTGCTTTGGGCTCTGCTAATACCAGTTGAAGTTGAGGCTGAGACCGCGGATAGACCGTGAGCCAGCGGAAACCACCTTCTACCGTCATATCCTCACCCACTTCAAAGCCAAGCTTATTCTTATAAAAATCAAGAGCTTGCTCTTGATTTAATACGTATACTGTTACATGTGCGATGGATTTAATCATTTCTCTGTCCTGTTTCGATAAAATAATACTATTTTATCGCTAATGACAGAATAGCATTTGTTCAATATTGCTCAATTAGTCGATTTACCCAGAAAATGGTAGGCGTAGCAGGCAGGAATTGCCTGTGAGGGGTAACGGAAAGGCTCAGCAGATAAAGCCCATAGCTTACGACGGTATAAAGAAGGTGGCATACCGACTTGTTCGAGAAAACGTGTCGAAAAGCTGCCCAAACTGATATACCCTACCTGCTCACAGACTTCAGAAATACTCAGGTTTTCTGTGATCAGAATATTTTTTGCTTTTTCAATTCTGAGCCTAATTAAAAATGCATTGGGGGTTTCACCATAGACCTTTTTGAAAGCACGCAAAAAATGATATGGCGACATATGCGAGCTTTTGGCCACATTGCTTAAACTGAACGGGGCCGAGTAGTTATCAGCGATAAAATCCCTGCCAAGACTCAATTTTTTAAACTGAGAGTTTGTTGCCATTAACTTCCCCTTAGACACCTCTCAAGTTAACAAAACTTTCATGATCGCAAAACAATGCTTGACATCAACCGTAACAGCATCACCCACTCTTCACATACAGCTGATTTTTATAACTTCCCTGGCGTGGTGTATGCAATAGAACGAAACTCTCGTGTCATATGAGCTTGATCACTGAAGCCGAACTGTTGCGCAACATTGACC
Source organism: Gammaproteobacteria bacterium (assembly GCA_965230615.1). Taxonomy (GTDB): domain Bacteria; phylum Pseudomonadota; class Gammaproteobacteria; order HTCC5015; family HTCC5015. Next base: position 4,044,199 of record OZ246012.1, on the reverse strand, counting down.
AGCCCTACATTTTTATGCTCTCGCAAAAAACTGATGGCTTGTTTAGTTCTGACAATACGCTGATAGTATTTAGGTGTTATACCTAGCCAAACTTTAAAAAGGCGCTCGATTTGCCTTTGACTCAAATTAATATTTTGGTTTAGTTGCCCAGGAATGCTACCTTGCGCAATATATGTCAGCGCTTTTGCCAAAGAGTTTGGCATTATGTTAGTAAAATCTAAACTGCTATCAGCCCAGCGGTACAAAGCATCAATCTGGCCTTGGCTATCTTGTATTGTTTGAAGCGCTGCATACAGCTGATAAAGTCTAAACCGCTGATCTTCTGCGGCTAATAATATCGTTGGCTTGTCATAGTGCCGCCCTAAGACACCATAAGCCATTGCCGGGTGAAAATGCAGGCCAGCAATGTTTGTACCTGGCGGCAGGGTAATACGCTTGGCCGCTTTATTAACCGGTAGCATAATGACACCTTTTGGCAACACCTCATCGCAAATTGCGGCATTACCTGCAAGGTTAAATAAAATGTCACAACCCGCATCGGCATATAGTTGCTTGACGACTGGCTCAGTCCTACACGGAGACACAGAAGCTGACCATATGCCCTGTATAAACGTCGAGAGTGTACCTGAAGGCTGGTATAGCCGAAAATCAAATGCCTGTTTAGTCAGTTTATTTTGGTTTATAACGGCCGACCTCTGATTTAAATGCTTTCGCAATTCGGTTCCAACTGCTGATGGCATTAACTGCAATCGTCAAATCCACTATCGCTTGCTCACCTAATATCTGTACCACTTCTGCATAGTACTGATTATCAATTAGTTTACCGGAGTTCACGGACTCTGCCCAGCCCAAGATTGCAGCTTCTGTCTCTGAGTAAAACGGCATATCACGCCATGCATTAAGACCGATAATACGCTCCAGGGTTTCACCCTGACTCAGTGCATCTTTACTGTGCATATCGATGCAGAAAGCACACTGGTTAATTTGTGATATCCTTAATTTAAGCAGCTCCCAAACTGAAATCGTCAACACATTTGATTGACTGAACTGCTCACGTAAATAACGCTCCTGACTCATCAGAATGTCCATTGCTGTGGATGCAAGCTCAGAGTAGTTAGCCCGTAAAGTCATATCTATCCCCCAATAATCTGAAAAAGGATAAGATAGCTTATGAGTGACACTTGATATTGAATATTTCCGACACTTTTTGTGTAAATCTATCGCCAAACCATCATCAGGCTTTTATAGAAAACAACGCCTGGCCAAAGTCTCACCTTGTTTTCTTAAAGAATAGTTTAGCCCGTATCGCGACTTACTTAGAAACGATTGTTCTTTGTTAGACCGCATCGTTGTCAGTTTTTTCCAAGAGCTTCTCCATGGCTTTTTTCAGATCCTGAGAGACGTCATTTTTAAACTTCCTCGTCGGGTCAAGCTGAGTCGCTCTTTCGTTATACTTCAACGCATTTTCAGGGTCACCTTTATCAGCATATAGTGCCGCTATCATCGCATAAGGGTGGGCAGATTGCGGCTCGATATGCATTGCATGCTCAATCCATGAAATACCTTCATCCCAAGCGTCATTCTGCGCGAGCATGGCCCCAAGACTTACCATAGAATCAATCGATGATGAATCGGCTGAGATGGACTTTTCAAAGTACTCTCTCGCCTCCTCAATCTGCTTGTCTTTTTGCAAGCACTTTGCATAGGCATGTAGGGTACTTCTTCGTCTGGAATTGATACTCAGTGACTTTTGATAACATACCTTTGCTTCTTCAATACGCCCTTGCCTTTTCATTTCCTGACCTAGCAAGTGATAAGCATTATCTGCTCTTAACGGGTCACACTCAATTGCTTTCTCAAAATGCGGTATACACTCATCATCTTCTGCTATAAGCCCTAAACATTCATGCACTCTTGAGCGAGACGGATCTAGACTTAGCGACTTTTCATAAAATTCTCGGGCAGCTTCAATATTACCTTTAACCTCAAAAATATGCCCTTCGTACTCAATGGCTCTTGGATAATGTTGACAGAGGGATTTAGCTTGTTTGACGGCCGACTCTGCATCATCGAGCTTTCGCTTATCTCTGGTGTTAGTGAAACCATGCTTGCCCCATAACAATTCAAATACCTCATCGAGCAATTTATCGGCTTGCAACTTATCGTCTCGTGCTTGCCTGTTACCCGCCAGTCTTTCACGTTTGCGCGCCAAATAGAAATTGAGCACGCTGAGTAACAGCGCGGCTACTGATATTGAGATTGTGATTATTTGGGCAATATCCATAAGCATTCCTTTATCTAACAGGGTAATAACAGATAGCCTATCTGATAATATGCTCTAACAATTGCCGTAGGAAAAGCCAGTTCTCCAGTGGAATCATAGATTTAACTTATTAGCCCTGTATAGTTTCTAACTATAATAGCTGCCCACTCTCTCCTTTTCAATAACAGTTTTCGCTGTTTATCTTATACTACCAGCCTGATAACACTAAGCCCTTATAACACTGGCAAGTGGTTTTATTATTTATTTCAAAGACTTATTTTTTAATACCTTATTGACTTGTTTATTCGGTACCGTGCTGGTCTGTATGACTTTACCATCTTTATAAAATGCTATGGTTGTTTGCTGATCTTCAGCAGGGCTTAACGTGCTATGCAACACCAGCTGATGATTTTGCCATTGATAACGCGTCACATAATCACATAAAGGCTCTCCATCTGGGCAGCCTGTATCGATTATGTTTTCGACTAAAAAACCTGATTTAGTGCCAGACTCAATATCGGAATCAGTACTGGCTTCAATACTGAGATTAACCAAGGTTGCCACTTTTTTCAGCTTACCGGCTTTATGATCCCATAGAAAAATATCATAACTATCATTAAGCCCTCTGGGGTTGACGTCAACCCATAGGGCCAAATCAATAAAGCCATCAAAGTTCAGATCTTGCGTGACATTGTGATTACCGGTCCAGTTTATACCATCTAAGGTTGCGATTTCTTCAAGCTGTTTGTCTGGGTACATCACATGAATACTGTCGTTACTTTTACTTAAAGTCAGCTCAATATCTGGAGCGGGCTGGTATTTAAAGGGAAAAACATTTTTGTCAGAGCTTAAGCCCGTTTCAGCATAAGCACCACCTGAAACACCGAACACAAATAGTAGCCAATAGATTAATCTCATATTCATCAGACCTATATTAAGAGAGTTTAAATATTATCAAAAAACAGAATAACACCCCAATCATCGTTGCAACTGACTTTGTACAGTGCTAAAAACACCCAATCAAACAAGTTTATTTTGTGTTTTTCTCGTATTGCATGAGTTCCACAGGCGCTCCATTGACTTCTATAAATGCCACCACCAAGCCTTTGCTAGGAGAGTTTGGTTGAATAATAACATTTTGCCCTTTTATAGACGCTTGAATATCATCCACCTCAAAGGCAACATGCGGCACTTGTTTCACAAGATCAGGATAAGGTGCATTTTCCCAGTAGCGTTGCCACTGAATACCATAAGGGTTATTGGCATGGTCCGACACCGTCATTTTTAAATCAGGCAAATCTATCTCACCAGCAAAGTTTGCTTTGGTAGGTATCCCTATATGATTAAACTTCATTCACGCACCTTCCCCTCAAAAATAATTGATATTGCATGCAACCTTGATTCGCTACCAAACCCTTTTCTTTTAGCATTCAAAATATATATCCGCCACCATTATCATAAAATGTGCCGTTCGCGACTATCTCCGTCGGGTCATGGAAATCATATGTTCCCGACTAAGATGGACAACTAAAAATCAACAAGCAATATAAATTTCGGCTGAATTTCAAAACACTGTTCTACTCGTTATTGCAAACAAGCATCCATCAAAAGAACTTTTTGATAACATCATGCCCGGGTCGCAGGCTGCCATCGGCCTCAACACAGTGCAACATACCTGGCTTGGTTACTGCACCGTATTCCGGACGATGCAGATCAGCAACCAAGCTGTGATGTAAACCATAGATCAACCAGGCAATATTGCGCTCATTCAAAGCATTCAGGCTTTTTTCTAATATATGCTCTCTACCCTGATCATCAATATGGCCCCAACAGCACTCAGTGATAATCAACGCTTGGCCGGTTTGTTCTCGAATTGCCGTGCAACGATCTAGTTTTTTCAACCACCTATCAAAGCTTTTCTCATCGCCCAACCAATAGGAGTGAAAGTTTAAGATATCGCAAAGATCGGAGTACTGCACCAGATGGTCAGATTCCCAAAAGCCTACGCCTAAAGGCGCAACAGCACCTTCAGTCTTACAAAGCGCATACACCTCTTTGAGCCACTGATATTCATAATGTTCAATTTCTTTGATAAGGCTGGATGTTTTGTCTTCAAAGTTATAGGAGAAGGGCTCATTGCAAAGGTCCCAACTAAAGACTCTACTATCATTAGAGAAATGCTGCATAAGGGTTTTGATATAGTCACGCCACTGACTGTCAAAACCGAGGCTGGCCCAGCCAGCATTAGGCAGCAAGTGATCTAGATATATGCCGCCCCAGTCAGGTGAACCGGCATGCCAACGATTGAAAAGCACAGGCATTACCTGTAAATCAAGGCTGGCGGCAATAGCAAAAGCCGCATCTACATTTTTGATAAACGCTGCTTTTTCCTGATCTGAGCCCAGCGCAAACACCTCCCAGGCCAGCCAGATGCGCACACCATTCATGGCAGGAAAATGCTGCTTACCCCAGCCAAGCTCTTGCTCAAATACAGCAGCATCAAACCGACGCCAAATATCAGCACCCGTATGCGCATAGCTTGGTTGGTAATTAAAACCCCGTATTGCGGAGATATTCATTAATCTAAGTACAAAAGTGTATATTGCTTCTTATCAGAAACCAAGCGTCCAGACCAGACATCTCTCTCGCTAGCATCCTTTGAGCCTTCACTCTCATAGATGGCGACCATAGAAACCATTGTTCTTTGCGTAGCGCCTGATGGCAGCACACTCTGCCAAATATCAGGATTAAAGCTGACATCAATGACCTTTTTTTCTTTTGGACCGATAGCAACATAGTCAGGAAAGTTTTTCTCCCAGTCTATTTCTTTCTTTTTGACAGTCCAGGTAGCACCTTTCTCATCTGTGATTTCGAACGACAGATTAAAATATCCCCAGGAATATCGCTCCCGCCACAGATTGATCTGGCGATCGGATAAGTTCTCAATGATGACATGAAAAGGTTTTGCCTCACGCCCTACTTGAATTGTTCTTTGACCCTTGTGCATAGGCACAGCAATTGTAAGAGATAATGCTGTCTGCTCCTTGGCGACAGAACAGCCAGAGGTCAACAGCATAAGCAGGCCAAATGATGCTATCAGACACTTACCTATTTTGTATGATGCGGCATAACTCATGATAATTCCTTTACATTTAGGTGACGTGTAGCTGCTAAAATTGACCTAGGTATAACGATATGAAGGGTATAGCTTATTCAACGTCTTGCCATGGTTCTTCATTTCGGCGATGGTTGGGCGACGAATTGCAGCCAAGTAGATCCCCCCGGAAGACATCCGGTCATAGCCCCAATATATTGCGACTAAATGATGTACATGCTTGCCCGTCACTTCTGCCAATGCCAGCACAAATTGTGTCCAACGTCGTCCCGATGCCGGCGCAGGTGTGCCCGGTTTATCGTAGAAACCAGGACCACTACCACCACCGAACTCCGCATCAGTCCAATAGAATGGCTTGCGGTCATCCCCTTTACAGGCAGATAGTGGCGCACCTGGCGCGGCATATTTGTGGATTGACGGCGAGCCAAACCCAAACGGGTCTACACGAGTGGCTCCACAAGCATGGCTCCAGGCATTATTTGCTGTCACTGTCTGTACCCAACGCAAGGATTTGCCCGCCTCTGTTGGCACATTATGCGTTACCTGAATCTCTGCCCCACGGCTATGGCTCAGATACCGGGTCACTTGAATTTTTTTATTTTGGTGTCGCTTGCCAAGGATTTTAAATTCACGCATTGCTCACTCCAAATAGTTGATTTAATTGCGCTGACAGGACAATAACAGGTAGCGAGTCTAATCAGAGGGAAACTGCTTTTCTAATAGAATCATAGACTTACTTAATTCGCCCTTTATCGTTTGCACTATCATAGCCAGCTGCTTTGGCTTTTTCAATAACACCTGAATCATCGATGCAACTTCACCAACTCAGCGCTGAAGGCGCGAGGTTAACTGACAGGCTATATCCTCAACCCACTGAATTTGTTTGGCATAAACTCTTGGTAAGGGATGATAATAAGAATATGTACTAGCAGCTTTTTGCAAGCCCAGTGGTTGCTTGATAGCCAGTGAATCGATAGCCTGTTTAGCCAGCGGTATTAAGGCTGGGTTAACCCCCCAGCCAAAAATAACCGGCACATTTTTAATAAACAGCTTGTTAAGCTCCGCTTTCCGAGACGAAGCAAAGATGGAATGCGCTACCGACTTTGATGCATTAGACTTAATAAACTTATACAGTGCATCAGAGTCGGGGGTACGAAGATCAGAAAGATTTAAAATTCTTGCATAATTAATTGCAGCAGCATTCATGACCTTCATGATTTGCGCCTGCGTACTATCAGGTTGTGCCTGTGAGGGTGAGGTATTATTATCAATACCATCTAAAGGATATGATGATCCCGGGTTCATCATAACCACCATCAGCTCGGGCTTACGTTTATTGCTGCCTACCCGTTTAATGTCGAGATATTTGCGGCACTTGTACTTGCTTAATTGGTAAAAAAAACCGGTGACTTTAAATTGAGCGCTCAACACAATTCCTTAGCTAGTTTGGAGTGACACCTTCAGCACCGATACTCGCGGCAAGCTTTTTGGTCTGCTGCAGATGATGCTCGAAACCTGGCAACACAGCAAGCAATAAAGTCTCAAGCTCTGTACCTTTTGCGGCTGGCATAAGCACTGTTTTAACGGCTTTAATCGCAGAGGTATGAAACTCGATCTCATGCCTTAGGTAAGCTTTATCAAACGCCTTACCCGACAGGCGACGTAAGCTCTGCAATGTTTTCTGATGAGAAATTGCAGATGCATTAGCATTATCAACTTTATAAGTTATATTTTCCTGTTTAGCAGTGCTGCGAGCCATTTGAATCACCATACTGTGATCACGCAACACCATAGCAGCAAGCTGCCTAACGGCCTTATTATCACTGTGAATCACGCCTAAGGTGGCCGTTTCGATATCGAAACCATTGACTTGATCAAATATTGAATAAAGTGCTTGTTTGCTAAGTGGCGTCTCAGCATTAGCATACAATCCGCTCATTAAACAAACAAAAAACATCAGTGTTTTTATTAATTGCTGCATGATATTTCCTCTTTTGGGTTAGATTGAGGAAACTATAGTTTTTTGATGTCTGCGTGTATGTAACTTGAGTCACAGAGCGTTTTAACTTTGAGAGTGATGAGTTCCGGTACTAAAGGTACTGATAGGTATTGAAGAGCATTAATTAGGGTCAGCTCAAAATTTATGTTGAGCCGACCCTATTGTTTGACGCTATTTTTTATTTAGGACTAAAAGGCACAGAAGAGTGGTGCAAGTTTATTTTCAAGTTACCTGCTTCATCTTTGATATAGCCAAAAGAAAACTCTACCTTTACTTCTTTACCACTTGTATCAGTAAAGAAATAATTACCCATTGCTAATGCAGTGTTGCCATCTGTAATAATACCTTCATTTTCCCAACGCACTTTTGTGTAGGGTGCTAATGCAAAGCCTTTATCTTCCGCTAAATCTTGACCAATAAAGTAAGACAGCGCTTCTTTTTTAGTACCACGAAATTGATCAACTGACGCAAGAGTTGGCTTAAACAATACTTGCCCTTGATCAAACCCATAAAATTGGTCGAGATGCTGCAATGCAGCTTTTCTAGCATCTTTGGCTTTACCAATTTTGACAATACCTTCACCCCAGCCTTTTTGTGCTGCTTCAACCTCAGTCGTAGTAATTGAGTCTGCATATACTTTTGAAGCGCCAAAAGAAACAACGATTAATAAAACTAAAACTAGCTTTTGCATAAGGAACTTCTCCTGATCATATATAAAATATACTTGTTTTACTTTGTGACAATAAAATGAATTTAGTTAAATATTGAGAAAACGCTTTCGAAATTTTTCGCTGTGTTGCCAAGCAAGCTAATGGACAATAGCCTGCGCCATAATATGTCATAGTGATCACTATGCAGCAATATGTTATTTCTAATAAAGTTAGATATCTATCTTATTAGATCTTTAATATCGCCTGGCTATCATAGCTGCCAGCTTTAGCTTTTTCAATAATAACTGAGTGTGGCCAATGAATGGCAAAGCAATATTGCTATTACTTATGCTGTTTATAAGCATTGTCATTATTTAAAAGCACCAACCCAACTGCTTTACTCTTCGGTCGGCCTACCACTTTTATACAAAACTTCTACATTGACACTAACGACTTTAACCCGCTATATTAGCTCCTCGTCTAAGCACATTTTATCGCGCAGCGCTCTATTATATGCGACAGCTATTTCATCGCTACATTGCGCTTAGCAGGCAGGCCGAAGTCAGAAACAAAGAAAGACCCTATTAATATAGGCTCTTTAACGAGAGTACACCTCAAGATTCACAGCGGTCCGACTGATAGAAATTCTGAGCTACTCCTACCTGCTCAGCTGCCTTAATAGGTTTATTTACTATCATTATCGCTAGATAAAACAGGGCCCAATTAAATCATTAGGGGGCATACTCGAATTTTTACAGCTTCTGTGGGCAATTATTAATGTGCCTGTTAACTATCACTTTTTCCTTCGGAGACACTCTAGTTCTTTTGTGATAACTTCATACATAATATGAGGCGGCTCCATCTCTAACGCTTTTTCCAATTCATTAATAGCGCCTGAAATATCACCTTTTCCTTCAAAGTGATTTGATTTAAGCAGAGACTCTCGATAGTTTTTTTATGAATTCAGATTCTTTGTTTAAATCTGACTCATATATAGCTGATAAGTTGGGTTCAACTTTCCATAGATTTTTTTACATTTCATTTAAGAGAGCATTCACATTAACAGCTTTAACTATATTTTCCTTGTCGGGTTCATGGCCTAAATTTACTAGCTTTCTCGCTATCTCATCAATAAGCCTTTGGCTTTTATTGAGCATTTTATTTATTGAGTGGTATTTCGATATTTTTATTCAGCTAACACCCCAATATGTTGCGAGTGAAAGTTCATAATTGATTTGTTAGGCATTTGCTTCTCGATTAGTAAACACTAATCTCATATCGATACATACAATTCCTTGATCTGTTCCGATAATTCTTTTTAGACTTGGCTTAAATAAATCACGAACAGGCAATACCATTGCAGACAAGCACGGCTCTTTCCGTATTGGAACATAATTCATAATATTTTGGTTTAGTTGATCATTAAATATTTTTAATATCAAATCCATTTTGTATTTCAGCAACAAAATGAAAAATAACCCTTAAATGATAATCTGCTCCATAACAATCAGAAGAGTGATCAAGATTAACACCTATCCATCCAAATGAATTTAATAAATTTTCAGACAATTCGCATCTATAAAACTCTCTACAAGAAGAACAGTCCTTACAGTCACACTCAGAAGCTGGTAATCCTTCCTGGTTTTGAATTTCCTCTGTTTATTTTAAATCAACTATAAATTTCCATTAAGAGATATTTATAGTTGGTCTTCTGAATCGTTTGATGCCCAACGTCGTTTTTGATAGATTTTTTATACTTTTACAGCCAACGCCTTACGCTATTTTTATAACTTAAATACTCATTACCAAACTTTTCTTGTAACATTCGCTCTTCAGGTAGAATTTGAAATAGCTTTATATAGACCATAAATAACGGCACACACACAAGAGAAACTATCGACCCTATATACACACCCCAGGCTAAGAGAAAAAACACTAAACCAACATACATTGGGTTTCTAGTAATTCGGTAGACACCCGTAATAACGAGCACCGATGCAGAATTAGGTTTTAAGGGGCTTATCGTGGTTCTAGCTCTTATAAAACCCAAAAGCCCACCAGCATCAAAAAACACCCCTAACAAAGAAAATATCGCAACGAACCATAGACGAGATTCGGTTTCTATCAAGATAGTTTCTTTAGAAATCAACCACATTAAGCACGCAAAACCTAACGCTACTATTGGAGGTGGTATTTTAAGTTCTAGAAGTTTCATCTATTTTCGTCTATATGTATAATGTCTCAATGCAGCCGTCACCAAAGGCATCGGCTGCATTGAGTTGTTAACCACTTTACAACAACTCAAAGAACTCAGGGTTCGTTACAATCTTTTGAATTAAATCTTGCACTGCTGGCGACAACGCATCAGCTGTTGCGTTACATGCCGTGATTGCATCAAAACCACTTTTAAATTTATAGATATTTGAAACCTCCAATGAATTCCCATTCGATGAATTGAGCTGTATAGCGATATTCCAGTTGGCTCCAGCCATTGAATTAAAGCTTACCTTTTTAACATCACCGGTAATTCTGACACCTGTTTCAGAATATTTATCAGCCATTTTTAATTCATCATTAAACGCTTTACTTATAAAGTCCGGGATAGATAATCCATCCGCAGGCTCAATCGGTCCCATCAGCCTACAAGCTGAGTTAAAACTTGCGGTCATCGTGAAGTCTTTTACATGCAATTTATTGTCACCAATTTTTTTAAGCGCTTGAACATTATCAACCGATACGGAATATCGAGGAGGCTGCATGGTCGAACACCCTACAATCGATAACGCCCCTAAAAGTACTACTATTATTTTTTTCATTATTTTCTCCAATGATTGATTTTATTTTCTGGTTAAAACCCGCAATACCGGGAAATTTAAAACGCAGCAAAAAATCACTCCGCGTGATTGCGCTTATTATGAGTTCAATTTTCAATGCGGCACTGAACTCAAAGTTTTTTTGCAATTATAAAGACTTCTATATCTTGTGGCCCATAATGCCATTGCCTTTCTATGGAGAACCCAGCACTCTTGATTTCGGCGGCTAATTCAGCCTCGCTGAACATGAATACATCTGGCATTACCCCCAGCAGCTTTAATAAAGGTATCAATAATTTTAGAAATCGAAAGTATGAATTTCCCAAGCAGCCAGTACTACTGACAAAAATACCTCCAGGTTTAAGAACCCTTTTAATTTCAGCAATAAGTTTTTTTCGATTAGGCACAAGATGGATTACATTTAACCCCAGTACTGCGTCAAAGCTAGAAGAATCTGCGTTGAATTCTTCTAGAGTGCCACGACTGAAAGTAATATTTTTTACTCCCGATTTTTCCGCTCTTTCACGACCAATTTCAATCATCTTTTCAGATATATCAATTGCATCTATTTTTTGCACATGGGGCGAATGGTAAATTGCGGTAGTTCCAGTTCCACAGCCAAACTCTAGCATATGCATATCCGCAGAAAGGAACTCCTGAGTCTCAGAAAGTTTCTGTTGATACCTTTCTTTATTGGGCACTGCCTTTTTAGAATATTTTTCCGCAGTTTTGTCCCAGAACTTATCCGATTTGCTCACGATTTACCCTGTTCCAACCTATTTAAGTTGAGCATTAGCTCGACTCTTATAAACTCATAACGCCTAAATAAAGGGCGCAGCTTGCCGTATGGTTTTTGATTTACTTGTTACGTGTTTAATCACGAAAGTGCTCCAAGCCCGAAGCTTTAATATACCAAGCAAGTTTTCCACGGCACCATTGTTTTTATGCCAGATAATATATGTGTAATCCCATTCTTCACTAATAACACAACCCAAATCTGGAACTATTAGTTTTATAAACTCCGCAGATTCTTTATTCATGCTCTCTTCATAGCTTGAAAGCACTGATTCTATATCTTCAATTTTTGCAAGTGACCAATTTTCGCAGCTTGCCAATTCGAGAGAAAAATCTTTAGCGAGACTTATTAGAAACTCATTGAACCGAGACCACTCACGCTCAGTAACGTCATCTAGCTTGTGATAATTTTCTTTGCCAAGCCAACCTTTCCAAAGAGACACAAACTCTTTCGAATATTCTGGTTTAACTTCCCAATCTTCAAAGTATTCGCTAAACATGATTTTTCAATGACACGTAACGCCCGCAGCAAAAGCGAGCACCTTTTTGCGAGTCCAGTACACGAAGTGTGGGATTTTGCCTGCGCTTGTTATGTGCTTTGCTACCATAGACTTGGGTCATTTAATGCCTCTACACACTGAGTCGAGCCTGCCATTGCCTGTATTTCATTACCATCAAGTGATTGCGCAAGCCACCCGATTGGCTGGCTAAGTGGACACGGCGCTTTTACTACAACTTCGCTGATTTGCTCGAAGCCAGTTTTAGAATAAAAGCTTGGGTCGCCGTACGTGAAAACCAAATTTACATTTAAAGACCTAAGGTGATCTAAGCCATATTGGATTAGCTTTTGACCGATACCCTTACCTTGAATATCTATTGAAACAGCAACCGGCGATAAAATGAATGCAACTTGTCCACTAGGCACAATAAAACGACTGAAGAATATGCACCCATCAATAATCTCGTTTTCTTCTGCAATGCAACCAATCAAGTCTTGTGGCTTGGTGGTAGCAATTAGTTTTGAAACAAAATCAAAAATCACTTGGCCTTCTGCTTCTCCTTCTGATGCAGAGAATACTCTTTTGAAAAGGTCGGTTACTTTTTGAGATTTAGATTCACTGAACAATGAAAATTTCATATTCTTTGTCCTTTGGCACTATTTCTAACATGCGCATAACAGGGGGATAGCAGACAGCTTGCCTGATAATATGTTATAGCGGTCGCTGTGAAAAAGTTGAGTTTTCCAACGGAATCATCGTTTTACCTTATTAGCCCTTTATCGTTTTCCAATATCATAGCTGTCCACTTTGCTATTTTCAATAACAGATTTGATTGTTTATCTTAGTACATCTATCGATGTCTGATAATTATAAATGCTTATCAAAATCGGACATTTTTTTACTTTAAAATCATAGGCTTGCGAAGTTTACGCCAATATCACGGTAATATTTTTTCTCACCTTGCTGTTATTGTGTTATTTCGATATGCATATCTATAAACATGTCTTATTTCAATCAGTAAACGTAATCTGAATAACCAGGATCAAGCTCGAATTTTGCTTGAGCTATTTGTTATACGTTTTTCGTAGTAGACAATAACGCACCCGCCCCTAAAAACAATGCTGCACTAATGCCATGTTGGTATTTAGATATATTTTTATATTTTAGCAGTTTTACCAATTTTGCTGACAATATTGCATACAAGGAATCTAGCGCCACAGCCATAAACCAAAATATTGCCGACAAAAGGACTATTTGATTTAAATAGGAATTACCACCTAGCGTAAACTGGGGCAAGAATGCGCTAAAGAATAATATTGTTTTTGGGTTGGTTAATGAGACCCAAAAACCACGATTAAACGAACCTGTGGCTGATATAGGATGTGGCTTTGGGTTCTTGAGTGCCATTAGATGCACAAAGCCCAGATATAACAAGTATGCAACCCCCAGCCATTTTAGCCAAACAAATCCTTTAGTCAGGTATGAAACTAATAAACTGGTACCCAATGCTGCAATCGCTAGTTGTATTAACATAGCCAAGCTCGTGCCTGCAACGGTTTGCAGCCCTCTCGTTTTCCCGTGGGATAAACTAGTCGATATTATGACAAGAACGTTTGGGCCAGGTATTATGATTACCCCAAACGAAACAATGATAAACGTTAGTAGCTCCATATTTCCTCGATTTTAATTTTCGTATAATACCTGCCTAACAGGCGAACAGCATTGTTTCAGAATTCTTAGCAATGCAAAGCATCGGCGACTTAGAGACATTTGTTATGCATTTACTCATTGAGCATCTTATCTCACACACAAAACACATACTCATGTGTAAATGAGTTACCACCACAATGCATTAGCTGACTTTCAGGCACTAAAAAGGATTAACCTCTACACCTTCAAATTCTACACCCGAAGCATTATCAATTGCACAAGCAATACTAAACGCTATGTTACCAATAAACTCTTTTAACGTTTCGCCTTCAAGCTCAACATATTCAAGTTTTACATTAATTTTCTCAATAATTTCACCAACAAATATAGCTTGGCACTCATCAAACTTGTCTGTATCGATTTTTAACTCCATTCTAAGGCCTCTCATTTACACATAACGCTTAAAGACCCGATTTGGTAACAGACCAGTTACTTTCTTATTATATTTCATTTTTTGCAATAGCTTGAACAACCGCACTATTACCTGTGTGGTAAATACCCTCGACCACATTGCGCTCTATTTCGACGAGGTGGATAAAGCTCAGACCAGCAAGCTCTTTACTTAACGTCTCTTTTGACTGCATAGCATCTACTGAATTACCCCCTCCCGTACCATAATTTAATTGCTCCGGCGTATAAGCCTCAAGCAAGAAAACACCACCCGGCTTTAAAGCAATCTCAACTTTTTTATATAACGGGATTCTTACTGATGAAGGCAATGGGCAAAATATTGAAACAACACCATCCCACATGCCTTGGCCTAAGTCATAATTGGCTAAATCAGCGTGAATACATTCGATAATAACACCGTTTTCATCGGCCAATTTCTTAGCTTTATCCAAACCCACTTTGGATGAGTCTACAGCTGTCACCGCATACCCTTGCTGAGCCAGAAACACTGCATTTCGCCCTTCACCTTCGGCCAAGCTTATGATTCGACCTTTTGGAATAGCAGAAAAATTCTTCTCTAAGAAGGTATTTGGCTCCTTTCCGTAGGCATACTCTTCTATATCGTATCTTTCATCCCACATACAACCACCTTATTACTTGTCTGACTCAAGAAACATACTGCTTTATTAAAAAATACACTAGACACACTTTACCAAAGTTCTTAGGGTCTATTAATTCACCGTTCAAAGATAGCACCTGCTCGCTTCTCATATTTATGCAAAGAGAATTCAATACTTCAGAAATGGACTGTTCAGAGCCAGACTCAAACTCATATTGCCCACTTGCAACTGTAAAAACTTCTATCATGCGTTTGGATACTGTTTAACGCCTATCATAAGCAGCGCTGCGTGTGGCATCCGACCCCATAGGGATGTATTTGATTGACTGGTTATGTTTTAAAACCACACTAAGCCCTCATATGGATTTTTTTTCAATGTATTCAATCTTGTTTGAAGACTACCCGTATGAATTTCTAGCTTATGGCCATTTGGATCCAGAAAATATAGCGAACGCCCTTCACTCACATTCTCTTTCCAGGTTTTTACTCCGAACTCAAGTAATTTGGCAGAGAATTTTTGGAAATCAGCATCTGCGATATCGAACGCAATATGGCTATAATCGTTACTAGGCTTTGACTTCCCAACGGCAAGACAGAACCATAAATCACTCAGACTAAGGTACGCTCCAGATGCCCACCTTACTCTCGGTTTCATGCCAATAATCGACGTATAGAAAGAAAACGACTCATCTAAATCATTTACAGAGATCGTAATGTGATTTATTCCAGTTAGCACAAAACCCTCTCAGAAGCATAACGCCCACATAAAAGGCGAGCAATAGCGAGTCCAAGTCCAACCCACGCCTTTTTTGCGGGCAATTTTTAATTGCCTTGTTATAAGCCTTTCGATGACCAATATTCACCCATGCTACCCCTGTTCTTCCAATTAACCTTTGGAGCTTCTCCCTGCCACAATTCAGAGTTAGATATACTCGCTTGCACTAGATTTTCTAAACCACTAAACCTTTCAAAATACCATTCTGCTACCTGATAGTAAAATGGCAACATGAAGGTCAGTTCTATATCAAGCTTACCTGACCCAAATAGCGAGTCTACTTTTAATAGCACTTTCTCGACCAAGTCTTCATCAAGCTCATTAATGCCTGATAACTGGTTAGGTTCAGCGCATTGATACCAAATAAAAAACAATGCACGTTTGATTGCCTCTAGGTCACCATCCAGCGCTAAATTTGCATATTGAAAGAATAAGCTACGCCAGTCTTCATATAAACCATGTTCTGAAAGATACGCATGCCTTTCTTCGAAATGACCACCTTCAGGCATCCGAGACTTGATACTTTTTTCAATTTGCGTAAGTTCTTCAATTTTCATGGCTTATAACGTTTAAATAAAGCGGCGAGTGTTCATGCGAGTCGCTTTGATTTTGTTGTTAAAGACTATTTTTGACATTTTACTTCCTGCTTGGGTTTCTTAACAAAACCACTATTTTTAAAAACAGTTTTCTGCTCAAAACAACCTTGCCCAGGAATCCAATCGACTGTAACTACTTCGACGGGGTTTTTACTCGTATCTAGTTCTACGACGTCATCACCAAAAATTCCTAATCTCCCTCCTGGCACTAGTTGCAATTTACTTTGATCTTTATCAAAATATATCAAGTCAAATGCCGATCCTGATGCTGCGAAGTAGTTGACTTTATATACCTCTTCATAGCCCGGCAAATTGATTTCTTCTATGGAGTGAATATTTGAATACTCCTCGTCAAATTGCGTCAATTTACGCCCATCAATGTGTATTAGTATATTTATGTCGCGTTCTTCACACATCACCATATCTTTTTCTTTATCGTAGAAGGTTTCTACGATTATTTTTTTGACTCGTAAATTTCCTACTTTCAAGTAGTTTTCAGGAGAATACTCTGGACATTCCTTGTTTTGATAAGAAAAGGCCATAGAAACGTGCAACAAACATATGAGTATGAAACTGCTCTTGATCATATTTACCTTTAACCTTCTAATAAAGGGCGCCGCTTGCAGCGTCCTACTTTGATTGGTTTGTTATGAGTTTTTAAATTCTTGCTCAAGGTTTACGCCTTTTACATTTATAGAATAAGGTTTTTCAAAGCCTTCTTTTCCAAAGCTGCCTCATACCTAATTAGGTGATCTCGTAACTTTTCGGCAAGTTCTAAAGCCTCATAAAACATATCTTCGTCATTGTTGGCTTTGGCTTGTTCCAAAAAAGAAAGAGCCGAACTAAACATTATGCTTAGGCTATCACCTTGAATGGCAACGGCAGGAAACCGTCTTCCAGGCATGTGCACAATCCCACTATTTGGAACGTGATCATACAGCTTTATTTTCTCTGGATATTCTTCGGCCATAGTTTACTCATAACGTAAAAATCAGCTGGCGGCGAAGCCGGTCGGCTGAAGTTGATTGTTATGAACTTATCTATCGTTAACATATAATATCAATAGAGTTAGTTTCTTTAGCTATAAAATACGAATATATACAGACTTGCTTCTTGTATAAGCTTTATATAATTCTCATTCAAAAATTTCCTTCCAGCTTTTAACTTCTGCTTCTAATTCATTTATTGGAGCAGGATTGGGTGAATTTTTTTTGATTTTTTGCGCCGAAGTTATGAAATATTTCATATTGCGTTGGGCATTTTCTTTATAACGCTTTCGAAGATCACCAATATCATTAACACTATTCACTTTATCTAAGTCACTAATGACCAGCTTTGCATTGAGCAAAATTTCGAACCATTTCCAAAATTTATCGAGTTCATCAATGTTATTTCGTTTTACTATTTCAGCTTCAGTTTCATTATGCGCATTAAAATAGTAACCAGAAATAAAACCTATTGAAGTTGCGATCGAAATGCATATTGCAAACACAATTTTTTTATTCATAATTTATTCTCACAACGACTAAATCAGGCAGCGCGCGTTAGCGCGTCGACTGGATTTACTTGTTAAATGACATGCCACTCTTTTTCCCCTCTAATAAGAGCCAATAATGGACCATACAACCAATGAGTCATAATTAAGGTGAATATGATAACCATTGGCCCCGCAACAAGTCCAACCGAACCAGTCAGCATTAGAGCTACACCCCCTACAATTATAAATATAGCTGGCATTGCACCATATGCAGCATGAGGCAAATTCTCTGATTCAAAACAAGAACGATAAACATCTCTATGGGCAAGCATGCAAAAGAAAAATGCTCCTGCTACCAGCATGAAAAAAGCATAAAAAAGCGATGGATGCTCAATACCTGGCATTTGATTTGGCCCGTGCGTTAGGAAACCTGACAAAGAAGCAGATATCATGGCAAACCAACCAAACCACCAACCTCGCTTCTTATTAATCCAAAGCATGATTCCTGCCACAACAAATAACAAAGACATACCTAAGTAGTACAGTATATCAATCATAGGTAGCTCCACACCTTCAATTAGAAGCTTAGCATAACCAAAAACACCAAAAAAACCTAATGCTGCCACATAAAACCCAAGCAGACGAGGACTTGGCTTACCTTTTAATAAATCTCTAATCGTTTCCATGTCATTTAACGACTACTATAACGGGCGAGCCGCGTAGTGGCGAGCCCGTGCGGCGCAGCCGCGCCTTGTGTTAATAGTTTTGTTAGGCATTTTGATTTTTTCGTTTCTCGTCCCATTTGTGCCATTTACCGCCGATTATACGTTCGCCGTTAGAATCATCTTTAATAGGAAGCGTGCTCCATACCTCGTGAAACATAAAGTTGGCGATTGGATCTTCTTTTGGGTCTGGCTCGTTTTCAATATTTGTTGTCAGTCCTCGAACAATACCTCCAACAGCCCTTTCTATCGCCAACTCAGCGTCGCTTTCTAATAAAGAAAATTTGGCACAGAGCTGCTTATAAAGCTCCTCAAAATCATTCGAGCTTTCAAAGTGTTCCTTTATATATTTTGAGACATCAACCATGGAGTATCCGTTTCCAACGGGAAACGTCATGTCAGTCGTCCATTCGTCTTCTTCACTCATATTGGTCGCCTAACGTTTGAGTGTGTGGCAAGCTGCGTAGCAGCGCGTCACACACGACTCACTTATTAGGCGAGACTTATCTATAGCCAACATGTGGGCCTACGCCTTCTAATAACTTTTGATTAAAAGCCTGAATGCACCCAAAAACTGGGAATGTTTTTGCGCCTCTCACAAAATAGTTTAATTGCTTAGTTGAATATAATTGATTAAGCACCTTCATACCTTCAACATCTGAATCTTCAAATTTCACAATATTTAAAAGCCCTAACTCTTTTGCCTTTTTAAAACTCTTTTCCAAATCATGACCATATTTTCTCGGAAGGTCTCTAAGATTAACTCCTTCAGCTACAAGATACGCCTTTAACCCCAACTCTATAGAGTGTCCAACAAGATACATAACCGGAACAGGGGCAATCATTTCAAATCCAGGCTTTGCACCAACCTTATCATCTGCTGCTAACGCTGATTCAAAAAATTGCTTTGCATATCTAACTAGGCCAATAGGGCTTGTTCTATTTGGGTCTCCATGCATAACTTATGTTTCGCCTAACGCTTGCGTGTGGGGCAAGGCGCCATATGCGCCAAGTCACACACGACGCGATTGTTAGGCGAATTTCCAAAGCACATTAAGAACTTCTTCATATTCATTTTCATCTACTATATTTTTAAATCGATTGGTTTCTGCTTGGGCATTTTCAACCTCTTCTTCAGTCATCGGCGTGAATGTGCGCTCACTTGGCACAGTTACTTTTCTTTCTGATTCCATTTTTCGCTTACTGATACCTAGCTCGTCGACAATACTTTCTATCAAACCCCAATCTCCTTCAGAAAATAAAGATTTTTCATAAGCTGAGGCTTTTTTAAGCCAAGCATCGATATCGCCAGAATACTTCGAGTACATCTCTGCCTTTCTTAAATTAATCACTTCTTAATTTGCCTAACGCCCGCATTTGCGGCGGTTTTGTAGCGAGGAACGAGCGGAAAAACCGTCCAAGCCACGCAGTGGCTGATGCAAGATGCGTTTGTTAAGCTGTTGCGTACTCATATAGCTCACCAAGAGTCACATCTTCTTTCCAAAAATTAAATATTTCAGCTTCTTCCTTATTAAACTCACGCGATAAATTTTCTAAAAACGTTTCACACTCCATGTTATCTCCTGTTGGTGTATTTCCTCCATAAAGAGATCGATATATATCTATCACTTGATCATTAGGGTGAAACTTTAGCTTTGTTTTCTCCGAAAGTGCCATGCCATCTACTAAGCAAGAAAGAAATAAACGAATTGTTTCATTATTTGAATCTGGAAAAGCTCTTTTCCAAGCTTTGCCATTGCAACTTCTTCCCCGGTACGGGCTTGGTCCATATACAAACTCTCGATACCCGAAATACCCGGCTATAGAAAATATTAATATGTAAATTAAGTAATCATTCATCACGCTTAATTCTGAAGCTTAACGACCAAATATTGGGAAGCGAGCTTTGCGAGCGATCCCAATAATTTTTTTGTTATGAGTTAATCGCCACATATTTTACGCTCTTAAGCTCATGATAAGAATTAGATAAATTCAACTCATTTAAGCTTCTCTTTACAAAGGTTTTTACGCTTGAGTCCAAATAAGGAAATACACCCACAGGATCTATTTCTTTTAGTTTTATAAAAACTGCAAGGGAAAAAGAGAACTCAGCTTCTGATAAATACCCATTTCTAGAGGAGCTCCAGCCTTGCGAATCCACATCAGTATATTGCATAAAATTAAAAGCTGTGTTTGCCATAAACACTCCGAAACCCAAGAAAACGGCAGCGATGTCAGTTGCAAACTCCCAATTCTCCCAACCACCAGGCGGTGGCTCTGGGCAAGTAGCCGTAAGATAGTGAGCCAGCTCATGAGCAAATGTTGCAACCAATTGACTTGGGTTAGATGTGAGCGCTGGGTTATAAGTAATCTTAATTTCCTTAGGGTTATTAGCCGAAAATGTGCCGAGGGGACTATTTTCGCCCCCCTGAACAAGAAGGGTAGGTGCTAATTTTCGCTCAGGATCAGGTTCCTGTGCCTCTAACTTACAGGGCCATTTTTCCATACCAGCATATTTCTTAACATATTTAAAAGTAGATTCTGCCACCTCTTCCGCTGAGCTTACTTGCTCTGGGAAAAAATCTCTCGTAGGCAGTATTAACTCCGTTTCTTTATAAAACTCATCGCCACCATAATGCTTCAGCAACCATTTAAACGTTGCTGTTTGGAAAAAACAATCTTCGTCCGAAAGCACCGGCTTCTTTTTAAATGGATTCCACATGACTATATCAATACTGACTCATAACGCTTAAAGCAAGTGCGCGCTTTTTGCGTCGCTTGGGGGTGCTTGTTAGCGCGAAAACTCAAGATTAAACCTTGAGTTTATTCCATCAAGCAATGCTTCTTCTTCAGGCGAAATATCCTTATCAGCTTTAACTAGCTTATTACAAGCTTCAAGCGCATTTGACCGGAGCTCCTTATCTGATAGTCGAGTATATATATCGTCGATATAAGCCTTAGCCAAATCAATATCTTTTGATCGCATTATGTCAAGAGTACGATTTACCGACGATGTATAAAATGCATAAAGAGGTGTTTCAGATTCCCAAGTGTCTCCAATGGCGGATTCCAGCACTTCTTTTTCTTTTTTATCAGCACGACCATCCCAAAGCATAACTAATACAAGAAGGTCCACCATGCCTTCACGCTGAGGCTGCTCAAGATTTAGAGAAGGTGAATCTTGAAATAGTTTAAAGATAATATCTAACATTATTAATTTACTCACTTTTTAAAAAATAGACGCTAACAGAAGGATAGCAGACAGCTTGTCTGATAATATGTTATAGCGGTCACTGTGGAAAAGTCGGGTTTTCCCAACGGAATCATAGATTTACCTCATTAGCCCTTTATCGTTTCTCAATATCATAGCTGTCCACTTTGCTATTTTCAATATCAGATACCCTTGTTTATCTTAGTACATCTATCGATGTCTGATAACATTAAAATCTCATCAAAACTGGACAGCCTTTTTACCTTTGAAATCAAACACTTGTAAGGTTTTTACTAATATCAAGGCAATATTTTTTGTCTGCTGTACTGTTATTATTTTATTTTCTTGGCATATCTATAAAGGTAAGCGAGTTAAGCCGTATTCACTATTAGGCCTCTATGCTATCGCCAGCTTTGTCACACTGCTGGCTAATAATAATTACTCATCACTTTCCTTAAACAATGACTCTAACTCTTGCCGAATTTGCTTGGCTTTATCATTGTCTGCTGTGGCTGGTTTTTCTTCGGCGTCGTTGTTGGCAGATGCTTCACCAAACAGTGCAGCGAGTTCGGCTTTGGCCTGACGGCTGCCTTGCTGCGCTTCAGCCTGATAGGCTTGGTGGTTTAGTTGAAAGTAATCACAAAAGTTGGCCGTGGTTTTATTGCTGACGGTCTCGGCGCGTTCCTCGCGGCATTGGTCGGCGATATGTTTATCAAAATAGTGACACATGCGACACACATGTAACTCGGCACGGCATTGCGGGCATTCTTCCCGACGGGATAGCGGTAGGATGATATTGTTTAGTGCTGCACCGCATTTCCAACAAAGCAATGTCTCAGCCATATACCTTACCTCTTGTTAGCTTGTGAGTATTATCTCCGCAAAAGATGCCGCCACGGCATGCTGGCCAATGGCACTGGCTTCACCCGGGCGAGCCAGTTGGCATGCTTGCAGGCCAGCAGCGTTGGCGGCGTCCAGCTCTGCAACAATATCGGATAAAAATAAAATCTGCGCGGGTGTTATGTCTATCGCTTGTGCGATGGCCTGGTACGAATCGCTGGCTTTTTTACCACCGGTTTTGGTGTCGAAGTAAGCGCTAAACAAAGGTGTTAAGTCACCATAAGCGGTGTGCGCAAATAATAGTTTTTGTGCTTGGACTGAGCCGGAGGAATACACACACAGCATTAAACCCTGCCCTTGCCAGGCGCGCAAGGCATCAACCGCATCGGCATAAATATGGCCTTTAAAATCACCTTGAGCATAACCGGCTTGCCAAATCATGCCTTGCAGTTGTTTTAAGGGGGTGACTTTCTCGTCAGCATCAATCCAGGCTAATAGCTGATTAATAATAGCCGTTATGCTCATGGCATCTTGCTGGCAATGCTCTCGCACTGCAGCTAACAGGGGTGCAACATCCTCGTGGCTTGAGTGATCGCTGATAAACGTTGCCATACGTTCACGCGCATAGGGGAACAAAGTCTCCTTAACAAAGGACAGCGATGAGGTTGTGCCTTCGATGTCGGTTATGATCGCTTTGATATTGGCAAAGCGATTATCAGCATTAGCGAGCAAATGACTATACCTCGGCCACTTCTAAAAACTGGTCATAGCTAGGAAAGCGGGTGGCGATATCGCTGCCGGTAAAGTTGCCTATCCAGCCTTCGCTTTGGGTAAACAGGCGTATGCATTTAAAGTTAGGGGCAACGCCCATATCAAACCAATGCGTCATATTCGCGGGCACGCTGATTAAGTCACCCTGGGTACAAAGTAATAAATATACTTTATCTTCGATATGCAAATAAAACAAACCCGTGCCATCCACAAAAAAGCGCACTTCAAAA
Organism: Gammaproteobacteria bacterium; assembly: GCA_965230615.1. Classification (GTDB taxonomy): domain Bacteria; phylum Pseudomonadota; class Gammaproteobacteria; order HTCC5015; family HTCC5015. The sequence goes on along the minus strand of OZ246012.1, from coordinate 4,020,723 downwards.
TCATCATGGGTGTGCTCGGCTAAAAATTTGCCTCTAAATTCTTCACGCTGTGGATTGTCTGGGCGTAAGCTCACCACATCCATTGACTCAAAACCAAAGCGTTTGTTTAACACATCAATAGCGTTTTGATAGGCTGCGATAACAGTATCCTGATCAGCTGTGCCGCTGAGTTTTTCTGTTGCTTGCCAGCGCTCAAGCAATACCCCTTTGGCATCAAGCTCGGCAATAATATCATCGAGCTGCCTTAGCGTTTGTTGCATTACACCGTCTTCTGAGTAAATGGCTAGTACTGTCATTGCTATTATCTCCGCCGTTATACTTGTCGTTATTTCAGCTGTTATTGGTTTAGGGCATGCGCAGTTCGCAGGCAAATAAAAATTCAAAGGCTTCTATATGGCGCATCGCATCTTCAGCGCTGGCACCCCAAGTATAAAAGCCGTGGCTTTCGATAAGATAACCTTGCATCTCTGGGTATTGCTGCATGCAAAGGTCTACTTGTTTGGCCAGCCGCGCGATGTTTTGGTCATTACTAAAAATGGGCACACGTAATTCTGTAGCATGGGTATTAATACCGGGAAAGGCTTTTAATAATTCATAACCGGCTAATACTACATCGCCCCGCTTATCATGCTGGTGCTGGCGCGAGATGACTGTGGCATTAATGGAGTGTGGATGCAGCACCACATTAATGTCTGCTTTTTGCGCATAAACCTGGGTATGCAATAATGTTTCTGCTGAAGGGCGACGCTCATCCAAAGACTCGCCCTGGGCGTTAACGCGCATAATATCGGCGGGCGCTAAGTGCCCTTTGTGCCGACCGGAAACGGTAATCGCAAAATGACCATCGTCAAGACGAGCTGAGAGATTACCACTGGTCGCAGGCACCATACCGTGTTCGTATAAACGGCGGCCAATATCAATCAGCTGCGCTGTTGCTTGCTCATAGCTTATCGCCAAACCAACCCCACTTTATGTTTATATTGTTATCAAGCGCTATTGTAAGCGCTACGGCTGAGCAGCTCAATCATCATGCTCAGTCCATCACAGCGCGTTTATTGAGCACTAAAGTAGATATCGCCATAGTAAGCGACGGCTGCCGACTTGGAGTCGTCGGTATCGGTCATAATCGCTAAGCCGCTGATATAGCGGATGTCTTCGCCAAAATACTGTTGCAAATCAGCTTTTAGGTTGCGCTTCTCGCTGACCCATTGACCTGTGTGTTGCTCACCGCTTTGCAGGGCGAGGGTAATCACTTCTGGGTGGTAGGCATTTGGCCAGTGCCCACCTGCGGGTGTATTGCTGGCCCAAACATAGCTCAAGGCCTTGGGCGCCAGTGTAAATAGGCGGCCATGCAAAATCACAAATAATCTGGCTGGATGATCATCACCCGATTTTTGCTGTTCATCGAGCTCGCCCAGGGTGGCATCGACTTTCCAGCGCCAATTGAGGTAAGGGGTTTTCTCGAGGTCAATATCCACACCCTGATACAGGGCTGAGGCGGTTTGCTGGCTATCGGCTTTGAGCACTGGCGCGCCATCACTCTCGGTTAAACTGTATTGGGTTTGCCCAACAAAGGCTTTGCTGCGCCAGTTGGCTATATCACTGGCGCTAAAACGCTTGCTGTGACTGATGCCACCGGTCATCGCACAGCCCGACAACAGCCCCAGTATTGCAAACAATACACCCGCGAAGCATACATTTAATAATCTCAACCATTGCCTGTTGCGCATCACCTTTGCCTTCCTTTAGAGTGTATAGCCAGTGGCGACATCATAACGGTTATGCCACACTGTTTTCAAAAGCTGTTGGGCATTTTTGACTATTGGCCCGATTTTTATTGCAACGCCACTGGCAAGTACTGACAAATAGTGGCCTGGCCGCCGGTTTGGCTGCTAGCATATTGAAAAATATAACGTTTTCATAAACTTTATCGTTAGACCGGAACCGATAAACTACACTAAGAGTCTTAATTCTATATTGACTGACACAAGCTTCGGCTAATGAGACATACTATGCAACGACGTGACTTTTTATCCAAACTCGGCGCACTGGCTATTATCAGTGCCGTATCGGCCAAGAGCCTACTATCCGCCGCCATTGCCGCACCGATTGAGACACTGAAAAAGAGTCGCAAACAATGGCGCGCCCTGCTACCGGCAAACCGCTATAAAATTTTATTTGAAGAGGCCACCGAGCGCGCTGGCAGTAGCCCGCTGGACCAAGAAAAGCGTGAAGGCACATTTATTTGCGCGGCCTGCTATTTGCCACTGTTTGCCTCGCAAGCCAAATACAATAGCGGTACTGGCTGGCCCAGCTTTTGGCAGCCGATTAAGGCAGAGAATATTGGTACCAAACGAGATTACAAACTACTGTTTCTGCGCAAGGAATATCACTGCGCACGTTGCGGCGGGCATCAAGGCCATGTGTTTGAAGATGGCCCGAAACCCACCGGCTTGCGTTATTGCAACAATGGCCTGGCACTGGAGTTTGTGCCTGCCGAACAGGACTTACCCAAGCTTAGAAGCTAAGCGCTTTTACAACCTCGCTTTAACAAGGAAAATTTTAATATGATTCGGCGTAGATTTCTGGCAACAGCCTTACTCACGTTTGCCAGCATTGGCCTGATTGGCTTTAGCAATGCCAGCAGCAATGACCCAGCCCAAAACAATAATACCGCTGCGCCAGCAAACGCCGTGGCGATTTTTGCCGGTGGCTGCTTTTGGTGTATGGAGCCACCCTTCGACAAACTCAAGGGTGTGTTAAAAACGACTTCAGGGTATATTGGCGGGCATGTTAAAAACCCCAGCTATAAACAGGTCTCGGCAGGCACCACCGGCCATACTGAAGCGGTAGAAATTATTTACGACCCGGCCCAGGTCAGTTATGAAAAGCTGTTGCATGTGTTTTGGCGCAATATTGACCCGCTCACCAAAGATGCCCAGTTCTGTGATCATGGCAGCCAATATCGCTCAGGGGTTTTTTATACCAACGAGAAACAAAAAGCCTTGGCCGAAGCCTCGAAAACGGCAATCGCCACAGAAGCGCCTTTTAAAGGCAAAAGCATTGTGACAGAGATAAGCCAAGCCAGCACTTTCTACGCAGCGGAAGATTATCATCAAGACTATTATCAAAAAAATCCTCTGCGTTATAAATACTATCGCTTCCGTTGCGGCCGCGATCAGCTATTGGAAAAATACTGGGGCAAGCAAAAGTAGTTACGCCTTATGAGGACACAATGGATTGTTTACACACTGGGTATAAGTATCGCTGCGTTACTGTCAGCTTGCCAACCTCAAAGCAGCACATACTCTGCCATCACATCCCAGCCGATAACACCGGACTGTCGCTTTATTGATAAGCACCTTGTGACGCAGCAGGCGAATGCCGGTTGTTTATTAGTACAAGCGCATAAGCTGTTGATGGTGCGCTCACGCCTAACAGGCAAATATTCTCTGCCGGGTGGTACGGCAGAGCGTGGTGAACAGGCATCCTGCACGGCACACCGTGAAACCTGGGAAGAGACGGGCTTGGATATTATGGTGGGTCAGCAACTGCATCATTTTGACAATGGCTTTCGTTTATTTGCCTGCTATATTGATAAACCCGCCAGCACCGCTTATGACCAACTCAGCGCTATCGATAGCGGTGAGATCAATGCTGTTCAATGGTTAGACCCTGTTGAGCTGAGCACCGATTTATGGCGCTTCCCGCAACAAAAACAGTTACTCATTATGCTAAGCCGCCAGCACAGCGCGCAACCTTAAGCTTATTTTTTTCTTGTTGGTCTTATTCTTCTGGGTGACTTTGCCGCAAAGCTACCAAGTCCTGCGCGAGCTGTTGCTGCTTATCCCATTGTCCATAGGCTTTACCATTAGACTCTAAAAAACGAATCACATGCCGGGTGTCTTGATCGACCTTACCGGCAGCCGCGCGTTTGAGCGGTGTGCCCGGCAATGGCATAAACGTATGGGTATGAATGCGCGCACCTAAGTCTGCCAACTGTTTGGCTAAGCTGCGAGTTTGTTGTGCATCGTCTGGGGTTTCTTCTGGCAAACCAAATAAAAAGTCGACATTGGGTATAAAGCCATTTTCCAAACTCAAGCGCACCGCACGCTGGACCGATTCAACATCATGCCCACGATGAATTTTTTGCAGCATCGTATTCGAACCCGACTGACCGCCGATAATGATATTGTCATTACTGACATATTTTTTTAGCAGCTGCAATGCGGTGCTCGTTACATGCTCAGGTCGAATCTCCGAGGGAAAGGTACCAAAGAACAATCGCCGATCGTTGCCAATAATACCGCGCACCGTCGCCAGCAGCTGTTCGATGGCAGCAAGGTTCACACCTGCATCCACTGAGCCATACGATAGTGAGGTGGGTGTAATAAAACGATAATCACTAATATCTTCTGCCAGCATACGGCGTACATGCTCAGCAATATTGTCCACGCTGCGATGCCGAAAGCGTGCCTTATTAACAAATGGGGTTTGGCAAAAGCTGCAGGCAAACACACAGCCACGGGTAATTTCAATCGCATTAAAGCGTCGGTACTTTGCAGCAAACGGTGGATAGTCGTTAAGGTCTATATATTCACCTTTACCATTGCTGTGTAACTGCCCCTGCTGGCAATACGCAATGCCGCGCACCTGCCGCAAGTCTGTATTGTTTTGCACCGCTAACATAAAGTCGACAATAATTTGTTCGCCCTCTCCCTGAGCAACATAGTCAAAACCGGCTTGTAGCGTTTGTAGCGGCTCGGCACTGGCATGCACTCCACCGGCCAAGTGTATAACACGCGGATCATCAATGTGTTGGCGCAGCGCATTGAGTTGCGCAACATTCTCGGCAAAGCCTGGCGAATAGAATGACCAGGCCACCACCGGCACTTGCCCGGCTTGCAAAGCCGATTGAATAGCGCTGAGCAATTGTGCGGGTGATTTGGCTAATACCACAGGAATCTGCTGGGTTTGCCGATGCACATCTAAGGCACCCGCCACCACATTCAGCGCAATCTTGCTGACTTTACGGTAATTTAATATCAGTACGACTTGCTGCAACACCGCTCAAACCTTTGCTGCATCAAGCTGCGCGGTTAGCTTCGCTGATCTGATCGTTCAGGGTCCAGTAGTCGTAGATAATGCCAATCAATATCAGCGGTGCCAGATAAAACTGCCCTAATGCAATTAATAAGGTAATAATCAAATAGAGGCAGCCTTTGAATAGCTGACCTAAGTAAAAATGATGCATACCAAACGCCCCTAAGAATACCAGCAAGCCCCAGCTGATATTAAAGCCTTTTCTGCCTGCGGTGTATTTGTTATCCGCCGCGCGATCCATGCCGGGAATTAAAAATAAGTCCACAATCCAGCCAATAAAAAACAGGCCCAAGGTAAAGAAATAGATCGTGCCACTGATCGGCCGCCCAAAATAAAAACGGTGCGCCCCCATAAAGCCAAATATCCAGAGAATATACCCCACAAGCATGCTATGCATGAATTCACCTCTTCGTGTTATCAATTGCGCCCTAATCAAAGCGTTCCAGTGGCTAAATTACCATTATTTGCCAACTATTTCATAAGGAGACTTCAAAGCCTGTAACAACTTGGTTAGACTCTGCGGCCCTGACTACCAAGAAATACAGCCCTATGTCATCGCCCTTATTGATTTTTGACAATGCTTCACTGGCCTATGGCGACTGGCCATTATTGCATAATGCAAATTTTACACTGAATCCAGGCGAAAGGGTTTGTTTGGTGGGTCGCAATGGCGCAGGCAAGTCTACCTTGCTGAAAGTGGTCGATGGCCGACAATCGGTCGATGCTGGCTCAGTCTGGCTCAAACCCCAGCTGCGCCTGGCAACCCTGGCCCAGGAGCTGCCCGATAAGGATAAACGTTCAGTCCGTGAGGTGGTCAGCGCCGGTTTAGCCCAGGAACAATCCCTGCTGCAGCAATATGAGCAGCTCGCCAGCACCGAACTCGATGCCCAGGGGCTACAACAGCTCGAAGCCCTGCAACATGAGCTCGAAGTACGGGATGGCTGGCATTTATCCCAGCGGGTGGAAGCCATTATCGACCGGCTGGAACTGCCCGGTGATACGCCCATGGCACAGCTCTCCGGTGGCTGGCGACGGCGTGCGATTTTGGCCCAGGCCTTGGTATCCGACCCTGAATTATTATTGCTCGATGAGCCAACCAACCATCTGGATATACCGGCAATTGAGTGGCTGGAAAACCAGCTACTGGGTTTTAAAGGCAGCATTATGCTGATTACGCATGACCGGGCCTTTTTGGATAAAGTTGCTAGCCGGGTGGTTGAGCTGGATCGCGGTGTCTTGACCAGCTGGGGCAGCAGCTATGACGAGTACCTGGAAAAGAAAGATAAGTTTCTGCAAGAACAAGAGCAACACAATGCCCTGTTTGATAAAAAACTCGCCGATGAAGAACGCTGGATCCGCCAGGGTATCAAAGCCCGTCGCACCCGTAATGAAGGCCGGGTACGCGCCCTGCAACAGCTGCGCCGTGAGCGCAGTGAGCGCCGTGAAGTGATGGCCAAAGCTGACTTTAGCATCGAGGATGCCAACAGCTCAGGCAAGCGTGTGATTGAAGCCAAGAATGTTCACCACCGCTTTACTAAGAACAGCCCTTTAATCGAAGGCTTTTCAACTAAGATCTTACGCGGTGATCGGGTGGGTTTAATTGGTGGCAATGGTGTTGGCAAAACCACGCTGCTGAAAATTTTATTAGGTGAGCTGCCTGCCCAACAAGGCAATGTCAAACTCGGTACTAATCTGGAAATCGCCTATTTTGATCAGTTGCGCGGCCAGTTGGATATGAGTAAAACGGTCATCGATAATGTGGCCGAAGGCCGTGAGACCATCAGCATCAATGGTAAAGATCGGCATATTATTAGTTACTTAAGTGATTTTTTGTTTCCACCTCAGCGTTCACGCAGCCCAATCACAGCTTTATCAGGTGGTGAATGTAATCGTTTATTGCTTGCTAAACTGTTTTCCAAACCCGCTAATTTATTGGTGCTCGATGAGCCCACCAATGATCTCGATATTGAAACGCTAGAGCTGCTGGAAAACCTGATTGTTAACTTTGCAGGCACAGTTATTCTGATTAGCCATGATCGACGCTTTATGGACAATGTGGTGAGCAGCACCATTGTGTTTAATGGCCAAGGCAGCATTGAAGAGTATGTTGGTGGCTACCAAGACTGGATACGCCAAGGTGGTGGCTTTGCTGCACTGGCCGCCAGCACCAGCAAACCGCAAAATAGCAGCACACAACATGCTGACAAGGTGCCACCCAAAGAAGCTCAGAACAACAAAAGTAATAATAACAAAACAGAAAGTAATAAGCCTAAAAAGCTTAGCTATAAATTACAACGTGAGCTGGATCAACTGCCTAATACCATTGAGGCGCTAGAAACTGAAATTACCACGCTGGAAACGACGATTGCCGACCCTGCCTTCTATGAGCAAGACCACAAACAAACCGAAGGCACTTTGCAAGCACTAAGCGATAAGCAGGCTGAGTTGGAAGCGGCGATGGAGCGCTGGGCTGAGCTGGAAAGCTTACAGGCATAAAAAAAGAGTGGAGATAAAACTCCACTCTTTTTGACGGCCACCCACTCAAAATTCTGTGTTGATTATCTTAGCGCTTATACTTGCGTCGTGTAAAGCCCAAACCAGCTAAACTTAAGCCCAATAAAGCAATCGTTGTTGGCTCTGGCACGAAAGCCAAGTTCAGATCCCAGTGGTAGTCAGCATAGCCTGAGGCATTAACCCAAGCAGCAGCACCGTATTCATTCGTTTTGGCATTAGCGCCGATGCCATATTGGAAATCAAAGGCATGCAGTGAGATTTCATGCACAACACCTAATAAAGTGATCGTGCCAGAAACTGATTGATAAAAATCGATATCTGGTGTGTCAGTCAATGGGTCATAAGCAACACCACCGCCTTGCTTGTAGTTACCGACTTCAGCAAAATCACTCAAGAATAAATCGATTGTAGCCGTTACACCAAACTGATTTGTCGCAGAACCGGTTAATGTGGCTGTACCATCATAGAACTCAGTAAATAAAGTCCCTGCATCAATATCAAAATAGTTAGCGCATTCGCCAGTTAACATAAAGCCGGTCCACAAGCCATGCGGCGCGCTGTTGCAGTTAACATAAGATGTACTTTGCACAACTAATGTTGACTTAATTGGTGAAGCCATTGTTTGTGCTGCACAGACTAATGCGACTAAACCAACTACTGCCCTTACGATACGATTCATTTTTGTTTGCCTCTAAATAAATTGCTTAAAATTAATATATATTTTCTTCTAGCTCTCTTAGAGCAATCACCGTGCCAACATTTAAAGGCCAAAAGCTGACAAGCACGCCGACAGTTTTGTATCGAGTTGTATAGTGAGGCTTACAGTTTTTTTTGAGAAAGGCGTGAAATGTGTGATTTACAATAAGACTTTCGTCAACAGTGTTGAAATTTAAACAGTTATTCGAAAAACGGTTCGAAAAAACAGGGTGCTTGCTGGCAAAATGGCGACCCAGGGCTTAATGAATATCAATACTTTCTATCATTAAATGGGTCTAATAAAGGGTCTTATTGCCAGCCACTAATCTTGCTGCGCCAGCTTTTCAGCACAGGGTACACAGTAGACCGCTGCAGGGTCGAACTCCAAACGTTGCACAGGGATCATCTCGCCACATTGCAGACATTCACCATACTCTCCGTTATCAATCCGCGTTAAAGCGGCACTTATTTGCTGTAAAGCCAGCGCTCGACGACGGTTTGTTGCTTGTGACATCGCTTGGGCCTGCATGGCATCCATACGAGATAGGCGACCAACCCGGCTTTGATCGAGAGTGACAGTATCAGCCGCATCAGCACCGGTGTCTGCCAGCTCTAATAAGGCGGCTCGCTTTGCCAGTAATAGCTGACGAAAATAGGCCAAATCTAATGCATCACTTTGTGTCATGTGCTTTCTCGGTACTGTGTGCTTGGGTTTAATGGGCTGTGCTAGTAAAAGCATAGCTGCCTTCATTAATAATGCAAACAAAGCAAAAAGCCCCTCTCTATGGAAGGGCTTTTGCCGCCGCTACCTATCTGCTTTGCAGATATTTTTTGCCGACTCCCCTAAAACAACTTATAAAAATATGCCCGGATTCATACTCACTCAAAATCTAAACTTAACTGCCCTCGGTTATCGGCCGCATCTGCCGGTTTACGAAACTGGCTGGTATCCAACAAATGCGCAGATTGATCTTGATAGCCAATACGACGCGAGGCATTTTTAAAACGCTGTGCCAACATATCGGCATACTCACCCGTGCCACGCATACGCTCGCCCCACTTGGCATCATATTCTTTACCACCACGACTTTGTTTTATTAAACTCATAACATGCTCCGCTTTATCAGGGTAATGTGCGGCTAACCAGTCTTTAAACAAACCTTTCACCTCATAGGGCAGGCGCAGTAAGACATAGCCTGCACTGCGTGCACCGGCAAGGTAAGCCGCCAGTAAAATTTTCTCTAACTCATTATCGGTAATAAACGGAATCACTGGCGCAACCATTACCCCCACCGGTATTTCGGCTCTCGCCAGTGATTCGATCACCTCCAAACGCTTGGCCGGACTGGCCGTACGTGGTTCCAATGTTGTTTTTATTTTTGTACTCATGCTCGTGATACTGACGGCAACCGATACCAGATTATGTGCCGCCAGCTCCTGCAAAATATCAATATCACGCAATATCAAATGACTCTTGGTAATCAAGGTCACCGGGTGCCGATAACGCAGTAGGACCTCTAATAAATGTCGGGTCACTTTTAAGCGTCGCTCCAGTGGCTGATACGCATCGGTATTGATGCCCAGTGTCACGGGTCGGCAGCTATAGGCGGGTTTATTCAGCTCTTGTTCTAATTTATTAACCGCATCTTCTTTATAAAAAAGCTGTGTTTCAAAATCTAAACCCGCCGATAAGCCCAGGTAACTATGTGTTGGCCTGGCAAAACAATAAATGCAGCCATGCTCACAACCCCGATAAGGATTAATCGACCGATCAAACGGTAAGTCCGGCGATTGATTATAATTGATTAAGGTTTTCGCCTTATCCGGTAAGATCGTGGTCGATAGCAAAGGCAAATCTTCTGCAGGTCGCTCCCAACCATCGTCCTCCGCATGATGCGTATATTGTTCGAAGCGCCCATCCGGGTTACTCACCGCGCCGCGTGTTTTATGGCGCTTATAAACCAGATTAATGATTGATGCCATCACGTATCAGTCCTGTTACCAGTCCTTCAATTGCAAATTCCTGCTTACGTAAATCTACCCTGATTGGCTCGAAATCAGGGTTTTCCGGTAATAGCGTGACAATATTTTGCCGTTGCTTAAAACGCTTTACGGTCACTTCGTTTTCCAAACGCGCCACAACAATTTGTTTTTGTTGTGCGGTTGCTGTTTTGTGCACCGCCAGCAAATCGCCATCTAAAATTCCGGCATCCCGCATACTCAGACCACGCACTGATAATAAAAAGTCGGCTTTAGGCCGAAAGAGACCAGGGGTGACATCAATATAATTGCTGATATTTTCTTCAGCTAAGATCGGCGTCCCTGCCGAGACTTGTCCTATAACTGGCAAGCCTTGAGGCGTTAACAAACGAATGCCTCGTGAGTTACCCTCCAGGCTTAGTACACCCTTTCGACGTAAAGCCTGCAAATGTTGATAGGCGGCATTATCTGAGCGATACCCCATATATTCGGCAATTTCGTGCACCGTGGGGGGCTTTTGCCACTGTTCGGTAAACTGCTGAATAAATTCATAAATTTGCTGTTGTATTGCTGTTAATTCCGCCATCTCTCGTTATTATCTCTGTGTGGTGATTGCGTTGTGATACTGTATAAACATACATGTATATTTATACAGTATCGAAGAAATTGCAAGTGTTTTTTCAATTATCAGAAATAAGCAAGCAGTTTCCCTAGTCTTTGCTAAGCTTTAATAAAGGAAACCTGATACGAGGTGAACTTTTACCAGAAACAATCTGTCCATTTAAAAAGCACATTGATTAAATTATTTTGTTAATCAACCGCTAACTCCATTACTCAGCAACTGATAGAGGCACGCATTATGAAGAGCAGCCATGCTCGGCAAGAGCCAGTCACAATAGACTACCTATCCAAACCACCTGCTGGTATGAGTGAAGCGGATATGGAAAAGCACGTAAGTTGGCGCCGCCATACCCGCAAATATAAAAAGAAAAAGTCACTTGTGAAAAACATTTGGCTTGCAAGTGGTTTAGTGATGCTTGCATTACCCTTGCAACTACTGATTGCCTTATTACTTTTTACGACTTTTTTATCATTTACGATTTTAGATGAAACACCGTAAACAATCATGCAACATATTGATGCATGGTCGTTGTGAGTTATAGTGTAATATCGACTCTAGGCATGGCTTGTGCATCGGTTTCATGTCGTGGCGCACAAATAAACAAGCGCTCGGCATCGATGTCGTATTCATTGATTAAGTGCTCTTTTAATAAAGTGGAGCGTTGTCGACTAAGTGCTTCCAGACGCTCTGCTGTGGCTGCCTGTTGCGCAGCGAGTAGCGCCTGATTATCGGCTGGCGCGCTCAAACCACAGAGGCTGATTCTGAGTTTTTTCTTTTTATCTAATAGCTTGGCCAGTTTTTTGACATAAGGCTGATCAGCTGCTTGGATAATATCTTTACCAGGTTCAAAGGCAATGGGTTGAAATTTAATGCGCCTCGCTTTTTCCCCAACTTTCTGTGCAATGGTAATCAAGGCACCCCAGGGCTGTAAGGCGAATTTTAAATAGGTCATGGTGGCGGCACTGAGTGCCTTGCGGGTGGCTTTGCTTATCACGCTAGCAATGGCAAAGTCTGGGCTATCTATCGAACCACTAATGGGGATCGATAAAGCGACATTGTCTTTTTTATCCCGCAGTAAATCCAAGGCCTTATCTAAAGGCATTACAATATCACCCTCAAACGCTTTGGCCTTTTCTTTATCAATCATGGCCACGGTGAACTTTTGAATATTCAGCTTGTTTTGCACATCTAATATATTGCCTTGCAAAGCTAGCTCACTCTGCAAGTTTAACTGACCACTGGCTATTTGATAACCGGTGATATCGGCCATGTAGGCAGCAAAAGGTGAGATATCCAGCTGTTTGATATCGGTAGTTATATTCAACTCTGGCGCAGACAATAAAGGCTTGATGTCACCCACAAGACTAATTTGGCTGAACTCATCCAAACTTGCAGCAATATTGAGATCAGTTGGCATTGCTGGCTTATCACTATTTAATGCTGATAAGGCGATATTTTGTATGGCCAATGTAATATCGGCTGGCGGCTCGACACTGGCATCACGCAAGCGAATTTGATTCTCGCCACTCATGGCAAAACTGGCGACAGACCATGCTACAGCCGCGGCCTGTTCTGCGGGTACGGCAGGCATGGCTGCTTCAGATTCACTGCCAGCTTCACTACTCTCTGCTACGGGTGGTGCTGGCGCTGCATTAGTCTTAGCAGCTGTGCTAGCAAAAGCCTCTGCGATAGCGGCAACATATTCAATTGCGCCTTGCTTGTTACGTAAAACATCGACGGTCAGTGTATTGAGCTGCACCGCACCGAGTTGTATTGTGGGCTGTTGTGCTGGAGGCTGACCCGATTCAGCACCAGCCTTCTGACCAGTCTCCTGACCAGCTTCCTGATTGGCCTCTTGCATAGACGGCAACAGCTTTAGCTTTATATCGGCAATAGCAAACTGCTCAAAGGCCAATAACTGTTGCTCGGCGGCGGATAATGAAAAACTCTGCACAGCCAAACTGGCCAGGCTTAGCTCACCCACAGTGCTGGTTTGTACGTCATTGGCCGCCAATGCTGTTTTTAATGCTAGTGCATAAGCGAGTGATTCTATGTAAAGATTTAGCTGAATATCATCCAAGCGTAATTGATCTAATGAGACTCGCCAAATATCATTTGCCGATGCTTTATCAATGGCAGGTGTCTGCTTTTCAGGTTCGCTTGACCCACTTAACTCCGATTCGCTGGCTATGGCTGCATTGCCAGCTTGCGACTGATGCTGGTCATTATCAAGACCAACACTGAGAGAACCATCTTTATAATAAACAGCATTGACCTGCAAACCACTGAGTTGCACATCGTATATATGCAGTTGCTTTTCCTGCCAGCGAAAATCCCAATGCAGGCTGAGCGACTCTAAAGCAATACTGCGCTGCTCATCGGTTTGCACCTGTATATCCTGCAAAGATAAGGTAGAGGCAAACACATTAACGGATAAGCCAGCAATACTCGCCTGCTTAGCCGACATGGCTTGCAGCTGGTGAATAATCAATTGCTTGCCTATCCATGGCAGGCTGGCAAACAAAGCGACAACAATAAAAATAAACCCGCCGCCGATATACCATCGGCGGCGGGATGACGATTTTTTTTCAATCATAGCGTTTTATTCGAAAGTATCCGCCAGTAATGCTTGCATACGCTGCCATGAATCTTTATCAGCCGCAGCATCATATTTTAAAGGTAAGTCATACTTAGCCGCTTTTTCATCGGCACCCGGGTTAGTAAACGAATGTACGACATCAGGATAATCAATCAGCTCATATTGCAAACCCGCTGCCTGCATTTCTTCCTGAAAGGCCTGCTTATGCTCTGCTTTCACAAAAGGGTCTGCTGCACCGTTGAGTATTAATATGCGGGTATCAATCTCAGCATCCTGATTCACAGGTGGTAAGCCATTCAAGCTGCCATGAAAGCTGACCACAGCATCCAGATCAATACCTGAACGTGCCATGCCCAATACGGTCGCACCCCCAAAGCAATAACCAATGGCCGCTAACTGTTCTGCATTAGTGCTGCTATGTTGTTTGAGCACATTCGCCGCAGCTTCAAAACGGGCTTTGGCCACACCGGCATTGCTAACGACTTCCATCATAAAGGTTGTGGCATCTTTAGGGTGCTCGGCAAGCTTACCATCGCCATACATATCGAGTGCAAAAGCGGTATAGCCTAACGCTGCTAACATTTCGGCGCGGCGGCGTGCATAGTCATTATGCCCCCACCACTCATGGACGACCAATACACCAGGGCGTTTTGCGGGTGAATCTTTGTAGGCCAAATAGCCTTTTAAGGTAACCCCATCAACCTCATAGCTGACTTCTTCGGTTTTAATCTCTGCAGTGGAGGCAGTTGCTGCAGCTGTAGATTCAGCTAATGTTTTTAAATTCGCCAAGCCTTTTTCATAGTCACCGCTTAACCAACCTTCCATAAAGAAAGCCCCAAAAAAGCGATTGATCAAACTCATACCATGCTCGGTATGAAAAGCCCAGGTGACTTTTACACCTTGCTCGGCTGGCGCTAAAGTAAATGCTGCCTGCGCCTGCCCCATATCACCAAAGTCGAGCGCATAGGCCACGCGGGAGTGATGGACAGATTCAATAATTTTATTGCGCCCTGCCCCCACTTCACGGTGCTCACTGTCCCAGTCCAGGATAGCGCCCACACCGGCAGCCGGGCCACTAAAGGTATATTTGGTATTAGGGTCCATCTCAGCCCACGGCGACCATTGGTTAAACTTGCGTAAGTTATTCACATAGCCGAATACATGAATTTGGTCGGCATTAATGATTGTGGACCGTTCAATATGTGTGCTGGCTGGCAACATAAAACCTGCCCCCACAAGAACCACTAGCAATACTATCAGCGCTATAATTACTTTTTTCATAATAACTCACCACCGTCTGAATATTATTGGTTTCTGCCGTCAGCCTGCACTGACTGCCTAGCCTACACGTAAGCCCATAACATTATCACTCCCATGTTAACAGCACAAACCCCCAAACTAGCTTGGGCCAAAGCAAGACAGCTGTAGGCATACCCTTGGGCCGGTTATGGCGAAGGTGATTGAAATGCCGCTTGCAAAAACAAGGGTAAACCCATACATTAAAATCCGCTCAGCTGCTTTCAATTGAATATCATTCACAACCAAGAGATACTTTATAATAGCAACATGTCGATTTCTGTCATTATTCCCAGTTTCAACCGCGCTCACACGCTAACGCGCGCGCTGCAATCAGTGCTGGCACAAGACCACGCTGCCAGCGAAATATTACTGATTGATGATGGCTCCACTGATAATACCGCCGAGCGCGTGCAGCAGGATTTTCCCAGCGTACGCTATTGCTACCAGGACAACGCCGGCGTGAGCGCTGCCCGCAATTTGGGTATTGCGCAAGCCAAGGGAGAATGGCTGGCGTTTCTTGACTCAGATGATGCCTGGTTACCGCAAAAACTGCATCGCCAATGGCAAGCACTGCAAAGGCAGACGCGCTACCGCCTTTGCCATACCGATGAAATATGGATCCGTCATGGCAAACGCGTTAACCCCATGCACAAGCACCGTAAGCAAGGTGGCTTTATTTTCCAACATTGCCTGCCATTGTGTGCTATCTCACCATCATCGGTCATGATTCATCGCACATTGTTTGATGAGGTTGGTTTATTTGATACTAGCCTGCCAGCCTGTGAAGATTATGATCTTTGGTTACGCATCACCGCCAGCCACCCAGTGCTCTATCTGGATGAGGCGCTACTGACCAAATACGGTGGCCACAGTGATCAGCTATCGAGGCAACACTGGGGCATGGACCGTTTTCGTATTCAAGCGCTGGAAAATATCCTGCGGCATAACAGTTTAAGCTCAGCTGACAGAACAGCAGCCTTGACGATATTGCAGGAAAAAATACGCATTTTGCTGCTCGGCGCACATAAACATGACAACCAGGAAGTTATTCGCTGCTATACCCAAAAGCAAGATTATTACAATAAGCTGATCACAACAGGAGCAACAGAATGATTCGCTTTGTGGTTGCACTGCCTGCTGAAGCACAAGCTGTGATTGATTATTACCGCTTACAGCAACGACCTTATAATAACAACGGCAATACTGGCGCAGCATTGTTTCGTGTGTATGAGCGTGATGATTACGCACTAGTTATCTCTGGCATCGGCAAAACAGCTGCTGCCGCTGCGACGGCTTATTTATACAGTGAAACTGGCAAACCAGATAACGCCATCTGGTTAAATGTGGGTATCGCCGGACATCGTGATATGGCACTCGGTGATGCGTTGCTAGCCCATAAAATCACTGATGCAACAGCGCAACGCAGCTGGTACCCACCCCAGGTAAGCAAACATAAAGTGCCTACTGCCGAGCTGATCACAGTCGAACAACCTGTTAGAGATTATCCTGAAAGCTCAGCTTATGACATGGAAGCCAGCGCCTTTGTTAATATTGCCAACCGCTGTAGCACGGCGGAGTTTGTGCAATGCTTTAAAGTCATCTCAGATAATGCAACATCGTCTATCGACAATGTTACACCTAAGCAAGCCAGCGCATTACTGGCCGCACAATGCGATACATTAGACGGCGTTATTCAAGCACTGCAACACAGTCGAGCAACGCTGGCGACACCCGATATTGTGCAGGAACTGCAAACGTTTATCGAGCAATGGCATTTCACCAGCACACAGCAGCATCAATTAAAACGTCAGTTACAACGCTGGCATGCCCTATTACCTGAGTACAGCCCATGCGACATAGCATTATTCGCGAGCTGCACCAACGCGAAAGCCGTCTTAAAAACAATGACAGCCAAGCTTAATTCACAAGCCATTGATTATCAGCCCAATGACTGACACGATTTATATTGAGAAAGCCTTAGTCGATAATGCCCGCGCACAAGCGATTATTGCACGCTACCCGCAAGCGCGATTGATTGAGTGTGAGCATTATGGCGAAGTCTTTAATCCAAACGCCCAGAACTTTCGTCTGCAAAAAAATAATCCTGCACTGATACTGGCCAAAAAACACAATAAGCATGTGCTGGCAACCCCAAAGGGTTATGGTATTGGCAGCGAGCATAATTTTTATTTTTCGCATATGCTTAACTGTGTGTACGATTGTCGTTATTGTTTTTTGCAAGGCATGTATCGTTCAGCACATTATGTGTTATTTATTAACTATGAAGACTTTGCCACTGCGATTGAGCAACGCCTCAATGAAAAGGCTGACACACAAGCAGATGAACAAGCCGAACAAAGCTGGTTTTTTTCCGGCTACGACTGTGACAGCCTGGCCTTAGAACCAATATCAGGCTTTATTGAATATTTTCTGCCTTTCTTTAGCCAGCACCCGCAAGCTCATTTAGAAGTGCGTACCAAAAGCACACAAATTCGCCCTCTGTTAAAACACACTGCACTGAACAATGTTGTGGTGGCTTATAGTTTTACGCCTAAGGCTATTTCTGTTGAGTTAGAGCATAAAGTTCCCAGCTTTGAGAAACGCTTACACGCTATGCAACAATTGCAACAAGCTGGCTGGCAAATCGGTTTACGCTTCGACCCTTTGATTTACTGCCAGGATTACGAACAGCACTATGCCTCATTATTTAAGCAGGTATTCTCGGTGCTCGACTGCGCCGCTGTGCACTCTGTCAGCCTTGGGCCATTTCGTTTACCCAAAGCGTTCTATGAAAATATTGTCAAACTCTATCCACAGGAAAAGCTATTCGCTGGTGAATTACATTCTTATAACAATATGACCTCTTACCCACCCACAATCGAGCAAGATATGCATAACTTCTGCATGCAGGAAATTTTAAAGTACGTCTGTGAGGCACAAATTTTTCCCTGCTCTATCAGTGAGGAATAAGGCTTAATTATGTCTGCATACAACACACAACAACACCGCAAAAAAATTATTGTGACTGGCGCCAGCTCCGGTATTGGCCGGGCAATCAGCGAAGCGTTGCTAGCACAAGATTATGCAGTGCTAGGCATTGCCCGGGATTTTAGCAAATTCCAACCTGACAACAGCCACTTTACCGCTATCTCACTCGACCTTGCAGCACTGGATGCTTTGCCTGCTGCCTTACTTGCGCTAAGCAAACAGCATCCTGATATTCATGGACTGATTTGTTGCGCTGGTACAGGTCGCTTTGGTTCGCTGGAAGAGTTTTCTTTTGATCAGATTCGCCAGCTGATTGATATTAATTTAAGCAGCCAGATTTTTATTACACAAACATTTTTACCGCTGTTAAAAGCCAATAAAGCTGGCAATATTATTTTTATTGGTTCCGAGGCGGCGTTACAGGGCGGCAAACGTGGCGCTGTTTACTCTGCCACGAAATTTGCCATTCGCGGTCTGGCGCAAGCCTTACGCCATGAGGCCAGTGGCGCTAATGTGCATATCAGCATTATTAATCCCGGCATGGTAAGAACGGCTTTTTTTGACCAGCTTAACTTTGCCCCAGGTGATAAAGCAGATAACGCTATTCTGGCAGAAGATGTTGCAGATACAGTGATGACCATACTCACTATGCGCGCGGGCACGGTCATCGATGAAATTAATTTATCGCCACTAAAAAAAGTCGTACAGTTTGAACGTGATGATAAATAAAACCTGCTACTTTATGCGGCCGACTCCGGCTGCTTTTTCAAGCCGCTCTCGTTAACCCAGCCTGTAATTAAACGGCTCGGTGTCAGATCAAAGTATACATTCCGCGGCTCAATCCCGGAAAAAGACGGCGCGTCTAATTCGCTCACGTCCATTTCTTCCAGCTCAAGCTCTTCAACCGTGCGTATGGTATTTTTATAACTCTCAGCACAGACATAAAAAGGAATTTGATGATCTTGTGCTGCCAATGCTAATAAGTAAGTACCGGCTTTGTTGACCAAGGTACCATCGGCTAATACCGTATCAGCCCCTACTAAGGCCATATCAGCGGTTGCCGTAAATAAACCTAACTGAGCATCGGTAATAAACTCAGTGGGTATATTTAAATCAGCGAGCACTTCAGCAACCAGGTGACCTTCATACCCTGGCCGTGATTCTGTCATGACAACACGAATGTTTTTATCTGGCAGCAAGCGGAAGAGCTCAACCAAGGTCGAACTTAAGCTATGGGTAATAATCGTTGTGCCCGGCTCAATCATATTCACCATGTGTTCAGCAATGGCTTGCGTTGCCAACTGGGACTTCTTGATTAAATCATGCGCTGAGTTGATAGCATCTGCTTCCAGCATTTCCATATCATCGGCTGTGCTTGCCCGTAAGCCTAAACACCACTCTTCGAGCAATGCCTCTAAGGGTGCCATACTTGGCCGCGCTTGCTGCAGTTGCTGCGCCAAGTCAAAAAGTTCAACCGTAAACATCTCCCGATTGTCTGCATTGTAAATAGAACTGTAATCAGCAAGCGTTTGCAACGCTCGTCGAGCCAGCTGGGCAGCACCGTGGCGGCGATCAGCAGCAATCTCGTGTACACGTTCCCTTTTGAAGGCATTATTATCCATTGTTAAGTTTCCTCTTGGGCATCGGTATCATGACAGACGCCCATGTTAACAGGGAAACCTATAAAAAGTGAATACTGATTGTTCGTCAGTCTAACGTCGAGATTTATTAATACTAGGCTAAAGTATCGATGATAGTGCCTACCAAGCGACTATTGCTTTGCAATACACTGACATTGGCATCAACAAAGGTTTTTTGCGACTTCAAGTCAACCAAATGCTTAGCAACATCTTCCAGTTGTGGCGACGATGACGGTTGTGGTGAGGATAAATCGGGAGACTGATCTGGGGTAGCGGTAACATTTTGCTGGGCAATCGCATTGGCTGTTTGCTTTATGTTTTGCAAGCCACGTTGCACACCAAGCACGCTAGGGTTATACAGTGAATTAATGGCCATGGTCACGACTCCCATTGAGCAGCATCAATCTACTATCGGCAAGTACCGGCCTAACTTTAGTAAAAATGCCCGTCCCACACAGACAACCACCGCTCGCAAGACCTGAGAGCCTGACAATACGTTTACAATAGCTTTAAATATCTGATATTACTGAAAAAATAGCTTTGACAGCTTGTTTACAGAAGCAAGGGCTTATTTGAGTAATTTCTGCTGCATCGCCACAAACCGGTCTGCCACAACGGGCTGTGAAGCATAGCGATCCATGCGCCCATCCATCAGGCGATCTAACAAAGACAAACGATCAGCCAAAGGCGGATGTGTTTGCGTAAACAAGGCCATATTGCTTGAGTCAGATTTGATGGTTTCCAGCGTTGTTAATACACTTAACATAGCATAAGGGTCGTAACCGGCCCTGGCCACATACACCACCCCCATCCGATCGGCATCATATTCATCCCGCCGTGAGAGACCACGCGTATAGACAGTTTTACTGGCATCAACGAGTTTGTTGACATTTTTACGGTGCTTGGCATCCGCCTGATGTGCTAACACATCACCGAGCACTTCCAAGCGCGAGCCTTTCTTCAGCTCTTTTAAATGATGTTTTTGCACAACATGTGCAATTTCATGCCCTAACACGCCGGCCAGTTCAGCCTCATTACTTAACACCATAAATAAACCATAGGTCACGATGATATAACCACCGGGGGCCGCAAAGGCATTGATACCATCGGATTGTATAACACCAAAACGCCAAGGTAAGTCAGGCCGCTCACTTTGCGAGGCAACCCATAGGCCCACTTGATTCACATAGTTTTGCAGCTCAGCATTTGGCACTAAACCCGCCGCGCCTAATAACGTCGAGGTTGCCAACCCGCCTAATTGTATTTCTTCTTTTTCTGATTTACTGCCAAAAGCATTTTTCAGCTTTTTGGCTTTATCAGAATTTTTCTTGGCATCTTTAACTTTTTGCAACTTGTTCTTAAACTTATCGAAATCAAAAGCCGCAACATTGCCGCTCATTATGGGCAATGATAATAAGCTCAGCATTAAAATAGATCCTAGGATTTTCTTCATGGCATCACTTCTTCTTCGGCTTGGGAATAGCAGCGACCTTGCGCGCTTTTAAACCTGCTTTTAAGGCTAACTTTTGCGCTGTGGCTTTATCTGATTGATAGGTATCGAGCTTTTTTAGCTCTTCATTATCAGGCGCTGCCTGCTCGATTTCCTGCTTGCTCAAACCACGCAAGCCGATGTTGGCCACACCCTGCGTATTACGCGATGCACGCTTACTGGAGAATAAGCCTGCAGCCCCCCGCGATAAGCTGGCTAAGCCACCGCTGGACTCTTTCTTTTTGACAACATTATTGACTTGTTCAGGAGTGACATTGGTTCGAATTTGATAGGTACGCAACCAGCCTTTTTGTTTGCCCGGCAAAACACTGACATTAAGCCAGCCGCCTTTACGCTTGAGTAATATGACACTGCTACCCAACTCTGCTTTACGCAGTGCTTTAGCGCTAAATGAAGGTGCTGCTTTTAAAGTGCCGCCGCGAACCACCACACCTTGTTGTGCCGCATTGGCATGCACTGTGCAACAAACCATCAGGCCTAAGATCAGTATGTATTTCAGCTGCATTTTTGACATATCACACTTTTTGTCGGAATACACATCATTGCTGAGATTACCAGAGAGGTCAAGCAAAACAGCGGCCAGTCTGGTGGCTAGCTGTCGGTTTCTGGTTTTTGCTTCAGCTGCCGCGCTGGTGTCACACCCAAGTGCTGCTCACCTCGCGCTTTAGACAGTTGCACCTGCTTATGCCGCTCCGCCGCACGGGCACGTTGGTCATCAGACTTTTGTGCATAGCAGTGTGGGCATGAAACGCCTGGCTCATATTCAGGTGAGGCTTTATCCGCCTCCGACACAGGATGTCGGCAGGCAAAGCATTGCTCATAAGAGCCTTCGGCCAAACCATGATCAACGGCAACCCGCTGATCAAAGACAAAACACTCGCCTTGCCATAAGCTTTCTTCTTTGGGGACTTCCTCAAGGTATTTCAGAATACCCCCTTTGAGGTGATAGACCTCAGCAAAGCCCTGGTTTTTTAGATAGGCTGTGGATTTTTCACAACGAATACCGCCAGTACAAAACATCGCGACTTTTTTATGTTTGGCCGGATCCAGTGTTTGGCTGACATAATCTGGAAACTCGCGGAAGTTTGTGGTTTGCGGGTTTATCGCATTTTTAAAGGTACCGATATCCACTTCATACTGATTACGCGTATCAATCAGTAACACATCCGGGTCAGAAATCAGTGCATTCCAGTCTTTGGCTTCCACATAAGTACCGGCCTGCAAGGTAGGACTAATGCCTGACACCCCCATGGTGACAATTTCTTTTTTCAACTTGACCTTCATGCGTAAAAAAGGCGCTTCATCCGTGTAGGATTCTTTATGCTCTAAATCAGCCAAGCGCGCATCGGCCTGCAAGTACGCTAACACCGCATCGATACCTGCACGACTGCCAGCGATGGTGCCATTAATACCTTCTTCGGCTAACAGCAGTGTGCCTTTGACGGCCTGCGCCTGACAAAAAGCCAGCAAATCCGGCTGGAGTTGCTGATAATCAGGCAAGCTGACAAATTTGTATAAAGCGGCAACGACAATGGTATCGGCAGTATCGCTTGTGCCGATAGCACTGGTAGTACCGGTGGCATTACTCATATTGGATTTTGCTTTGGCAGATTGGCGACTGGATTTTGACATGACTTTCTAAAAACTAACTAAAAACAGCATCTTATTATAGCGAGTTTCCCGTGCTAATGCGTAGATCTTTTCACAAAACCCCGGCCCAACCAGCGAACGAACCAGCGAATGAAACAGAATAAAAATCAACCACTTAATACAATACACTGGTACTGTACTGGGATCTTGCCAATGTTATCAGCAGACTTGGCAATATTGTTATGCCCGCTATTTTAATTGCTGCCCGCAACAGCCACGCCAGCGAAGCTTAGTGTTACAATAGCCCAAAAATGACCGCAAAAAAGCACAACATAATATGAGCGACACCACACTTTACTGGCATGACTATGAAACCTTTGGCGCCGATCCAGCACGCGATCGCCCCTCGCAATTCGCTGGCTTACGCACCGACCTTGACTTAAACCCTATTGGTGAGCCACTGATTATCTACTGCCAGCCTGCAGCCGATATGTTGCCACAGCCACAGGCCTGCTTAGTCACCGGCATTACCCCGCAACAGGCTTTACAAAAAGGTTTAATTGAAGCCGAGTTTATCCAACGTATTCATACTGAGTTTTCACAGCCCGGCACCTGTGGTGTGGGCTATAACAGCATTCGCTTTGACGATGAAGTCACTCGTTACACCCTGTATCGAAATTTTTATGACCCCTACGAACGTGAATACAAAAACGGCAACTCCCGCTGGGATATTATTGATATGGTCAGAGTCTGTTATGCCCTGCGCCCGGAAGGCATTCATTGGCCAACACACCCCGATGGCAAACCCAGCTTTCGTTTGGAGCATTTAACGGTTGCCAACGGTATCAGTCATGAGTCAGCGCATGATGCTTTATCTGATGTGCAGGCCACCATTGCTCTGGCCAAACTCATCAGGGACAGGCAACCCAAACTGTATGATTACTTTTTTAATTTGCGCCATAAAAAAGCGGTCTTACCGTTATTAAATGTGCGCGAAAAAACACCGGTACTACATACCTCTTCAATGTATTCATCTGATTATGGCTGTACCGCCATGGTGGTGCCCGTTGCACTACACCCAACGAATAAAAACGGCATTATCGTCTATGACTTACGTTTTGCACCGGATGAATTACTGTCGCTCAGCAGCGAACAAATTAACGAGCGACTGTTTACCAAAACCGAAGACCTGCCAGCAGGTATGGAACGCATCCCATTAAAAACGGTGCATATTAATAAAGCCCCCATTATCGCACCCTTAAAAACATTAAGCGCTGAGGCAGCTGAGCGGCTCACCATTGATACCGCACAAGGTATGCAACACCTTGCAACCTTAAAAACAGCGACAGATTTGGAGCAACGCATTCAACAAGCGATTGCGCAACATCACTTTGAGCCCATTAAAGACCCTGATGCCAATTTATACGGTGGCTTCTTTAGCGATATGGATCGGCGACGCATTGAACAAGTCAGACAAACGGCACCGCAGGATTTAGCCGAGCTTAACTTAGCTTTTGAAGACAGCCGCCTGCCGGAAATGTTGTTTCGTTATCGTGCGCGTAACTGGCCCGCGACCTTATCCGATGATGAGTTAGCCCGCTGGCAGGAGTATCGCATTGAACGCCTGACACAAACCGATGGCGGCGGCAGCCTGACGGTCGATGAGTTTGAAACTGAATTACAAAACCTGGCCAGCGACCCCAGCATTAATGCAGAGCAGTTAGCGATTTTAGAAGAGCTGGCTGAATATTTGAGCATGCTAATGTAACAGGCCACATCAGCAGTCAAGCTGGCAATGCTATCGCTACATTATTTTTGTATAGTGCTCTACGGTTGGGAATGGCTCATAAAAATGATGCAACAAATCTCGCCAACGCTGATATTCAGCGGATTGTCGAAAGCCTACGGTATGATCTTGCAGCGTTTGCCAATTGACCAATAAAATATACCGGCTATTATTTTCTAAACACCGTTGTAACTCATGCGAAATATAGCCGGGCATACTGGCAATGATACTTTGCGCTTCGGCAAAGGCCGCTTCAAATTCGGCGGTTTGTGCAGGCCTCACATCTAATATAGCAACTTCCAAAATCATGTTTGACTCTTTAGGACATTAGGTAATGAACATGATTTTTATTATGCCTGGTATTGTGCTTTTGATAAATCAGCCAGGCATAAAAAAACCGGGCAACGATAGCCCGGCTTTTTTATTGCAAAACAATAAACTTAAGGCGCGCTTAGATTACTGAATAAGTTAACATCGCCGTGCAACCACATAGAATTAGTGGTTAGCTCATTAACCCAGTTAGTCATAAGGGTGCTATTTTCTTCAATACGTGTGTCGCCCCAAAAGCCACCACTATAAGGTGGGCCGTTCCATTGGCTTTGCGCGTCCCAGTTAGCATTGATATAGGCTACTGCGCGAATGGTGTTGATATTGCTTTCAACGAAGTTAAACAAACCACTACCAGGGCTACCTGTTGGATCACGGAACCATTCCTCCCAGATCTGCGTTGCGGTTTTACTCATAGAATTCTGCGCTTCATCGCCATCCCAACACACTGAAATATTCGCATTCGTGCTGCCAGCACCTGCTTCAATACGATAACCCTGTGGTGCCGCTTCGGCAATCATCACCGGTTTGGGCGGCGTACGGGCAGCGGCAAAGTCCACTAACTCTTGCGCCAAAATACGTTGGGTTACTGTTGTGTTTGGAATAGCGTTGGGAGGACAAGCTCTTATCGCCATTTCATCGGCTAATAAAAACCAGGATGCCCCTACCCAATCAACATATTCATCACCGGGATACCATTGACTGATATCTTCCCGGTTACCACCTTCGATCACATCATCGGTAGGCGAGGCGGAACCTTGCCAGACAAAATCCACATTCGTCACGCCTTGCCCTAAAATAACGCCGACAACACGACGAAAGGCCGCAATATAATTAGACGGTGTTGTATAGTTGCTGTTCCAGGCACCATCGAACTCATAACCAATACGCAAATAAACCGGCTTAGGTGCCAGGCTACTGATAAAAGTCGCCAGACGAATAATCTCCGCATCAGACGCACCGCTGGCCAGACCACTAATAGCAGTATCATTGATATCTAAACCAATAACCAATGTCGAATTTGGAAATCGAGTCGCAGACAGCTTGGCATTGATTTCACCCGCGCCCCAATTTGCACTGGTGGCATCGGCACCACTGGCATCTTCACCCAAACCACCAAAAGGTGCTTGCACATCACTGGCATTGAGCAGGCTAAAGAAACGCAGATAGGTGGTAATGCCTGCCGGGGTTGGGCATGTTGGGCAGTTATCCCGGTAATCTGTTACCGAACCCAAGTCCTGCCCGAGAATCATCATCACCTCACCGGAGGCGGGCACAAAGCGTGCGCCGGTGCTGACTGGCAATGGTGTTGATGCTTGAACCACCCGAGCTATTATCGCCACCACTGCTGCTATCACCCGTCCCTTCATCACCCCCACCGCCACCACCGCCTCCACAGGCGGCCAACAAGGTCACAGCAAACAGCAATGGCAATTGACTTATCAAGCGACAGCTTTTTTTCATAACAGGACTCCTAGCAAGCACCCTTTGATTAATAAGGTATAACTACATAGACAACATTCTTTGCAGAATATATCAAAATATTTTTCTAAGTGCTTAAATCTTCTATAAACAGTACTTTTCGACTGAATAAACACTCGTCTGAAAACCCGAAAACCAGAATAATGCTTTTTATTTCAACAAGTTAACTAAATGCCCGTATTCAGCTCCGAGACCGTCCTAATTTCAACGCAGGGCGAATTTCGACATGAGCAAACCCAATGTTAAATTGCCAACCTTTTCACAGACTTTAGCCCGCATCATTGTTTGTGTCATAAAGCGTGGTGATCAAATATTTGCAGCGCTATTCAATGACCACAGCCCTTATATGGCCTGAAAAAAGCGACCACAGAACGCTGCATAACGGTTAGCAACTGCGCGATGCCAACTGGTGCCAACTGGCCCCAGCTTCACTGGAGCCGCTGCAATAAAGTGGATCAAAAAGCCAATGACCATTAACAATCCATAATGGCTTGTTTTGATACCATCTGGACTCCCACTTTCGCGGGACAATAGACCGAATAGATGAGATATAAAAAAACAGGTGCCCAAAAAATGAGCACCTGCTTCATTAGACTTGCTTAAACGTTATTTACAGACCCAAGGTATTATTTAAGGTGCTGCTACCATGCAGCCAGTCTGAGCCATTGAGTTCATTATTCCAGTTATTCAGAATCGTACCATTAGACTCAACGCGGGTATCACCCCAATAGCCTTGTTCATATGGCGGATCCCAAAGTCCCTGCGCATTCCAGTCAGCATTGATATAACTCACGGCGCGCACAACATCATTGTTGTTATCGATCCAGTTAAAAAATGGACTAAACCATTCATTCCAGATCTGATTCGCTGATTTATTCACACAGTTCGCACCTGAATTGCCGTCCCACACCACACTGATATTGCAATTACGACCGGTATCGATCTCATAGCCTTGCGGAGTGGCCTCAGCAATCATTAATGGCTTACCTTGATTGCGTGAAATCTGCGCCATCTCATTGGCCAGTGTGATCTGGTTGGCTGGGTTACCGCCCACTGGTGGTGACTCAGTCGGTAATAAGAACCAGGAAATGCCGACCCAGTCCACATAGTTATTACCGGGATACCAGTCCATTGGGTTCTCACGCACACCTTCGATGATATCGTCTATCGGTGATGCCGATGACTGCCAGACATAGGCAACATTATTCACACCTTGCTGACGCAATACATCAACAACACGGCGATAAGCATTTTGATAAAGGTTTCTGTTGGAATAGCCATCATTCCAAGTGCCTTCAAATTCGTAACCAACCCGCAGGTAGACGACTGTGCCACTGAGCATATTGAACAAGGCGGCCAGCTTACGAATCTCACCATCACGTTGACCATTGGCTAACTGATTCAAACAGCCAGAACACCAGAGGTTACCGTTATTACCCTCAGCGATGTTCAAACCGATTTGTAATGTAGAGTTAGGCCAACCGACTGCGGCGCTGTGCGCATTGAGTGGACCACCACCCCAATCAAGATCACCTTGCTGACCCACCGGGTTGTTATTATTGTCAATACCAATGGCACCATAACCTGCACCACCATTTAAAATATCGTAGAAGGCGATATAGGTTGTGATACCACTCGGTGTTGGAGTATTGGCATTGGTATAGTTAGTTGCCGACAGTAAATCCTGACCAATAATCATCAACTTCTGTCCATTCGGTGGCGCAAACTTGCCGCTCGAGCCACCCGGTGGTGGTGGTGGCGGTGGCGGTGGCGGTGGAGGCGGTGGCGGAGGTGGTGGATTACCGCTGCCTGTACCGATCTCAACATTGCTCACTGTTGTTGTATTATTAGCAGTGCCACTGTCTTTATCATTGGCGACAACAAAACCCATACCACTGCCTGTATAGAAATTACCTACCGGAATATTAAATGACTGGGTTGAGCCATTACCGGTGTAACTAAAGTCAGTAATACCCCAGCTTTGGCTACCGCTTAGCTTAAAAATACGGTTGCTACTAGCACCATTATCTGCATCAAAACCGACACCATGAATTTCACCGGTACCATTGGCGGCAAAGTCAAAACTCACGGTTGTATTAGAGCTTATGGTAAAACTTTGTGAGGTCTTCCGCCAAACATTACCGCTTAAGCTGATTGAGCAACCGTTAGGTGTGTGACTACCTGGGTTGCTACCGCCATAGGCTACGGTATTGCTGAAATCAATACAGTTACCGCCTGGTGGCGGTGGCGGTGGCGGTGGCGGTGGCGGTGGCGGTGGCGGTGGTGGCGGTGGTGGCGGTGGTGGCGGTGGTGGTGGCGGTGGTGGACTACCATCAACCGGACAACCTGCTGAGTTAGCTTGTGCGACATCAACAAAACATTGATTACACTGCGATGAGAAAACAGGGTGTGTTGGTGGACAGTTATTGGGTGGCGGTGGCGGTGGCGGTGGTGGTGGCGGATTACTGCCGCCTGTACCGACAATCACATTACTCACGGTGGTTGTATTGTTTGCTGTGCCACTGTCTTTATCGTTCGCCACAACAAAACCCATACCACTGCCTGTGTAGAAGTTACCTACCGGGATATTAAATGACTGGGTTGAGCCATTACCGGTATAACTAAAGTCAGTAATACCCCAGCTTTGGCTGCCGGCTAATTTAAAGATGCGATTACTACTGGCGCCACTGTCTGCATCAAACCCTACGCCGTGAATTTCACCTGTGCCATTGGTAGAAAAGTCAAAACTCACCGTTGTATTTGAATTAATGGTAAAAGACTGGCTTGTTTTACGCCAAACATTACCATCTAAGGTAATCGAACAGCCATTAGCTGTGTGACTACCTGGGTTGCTGCCACCATAAGCGGTGGTATTACTGAAATTCACACAGCTCTGCGAAAACGCAGCAGGTGATATCAGCATTGCCACAACAACTGAAATTGTTGAAAGCACTTTCCTGGAAAAAAACAACTTGTGTCGTTTCGAAATACTACTACTCTGCTCTACTGATAAAGTAGCAAGACAAGCGTCAAGTAATTGACGAATATGTCGGCCACTAAAACAACTTCTAATATACATGCTTTCCCCTCCTGTATATCGTGAGTGTAAGTTTAGTGTGTTATTTTTGAAGAAAGAGCATATTAAGGGACGTTAAAAAGGATTAGCAACAACACCTCTAACCCCCTCAAGTACGACAAATGCTAAGACGTAAGTAGCTGCACATAGAGCATTAGCTCAAAAAACCAGCGGGCACTACTCATAAAATCAAGCAGCTAAAGCAAGTTTAGTTGTGTCGTATTTTTTTCTTTTATGCAGGGCTTAGACAAAACCGCACATTTAAAAAAGCTGCCGAGAACACGGTATTTATGATCAATATGCTTATCACTTATCGCACATTAAGGTCTGCATATAAAAAACCAAAAACATATTACTTAAACACATTACGCAAGTCGCTTTACAAAAATGGCTAGCGCAGTTTTTTATATATCGAATTAATCTAAACTAAACCTGATATTTTTATAAGGCCTGTGTCGACTCGCGTACAATCAATTGAGTTGCTAACTCGTAGTGCAGCTGTTCTGGTGTTTGCTTAGCGAGTAGTTGCGTGAGTAATTGTGTTGCTAAGCCTGCCATTTCAAATGTGGGTTGGCGCACGGTGGTTAATGCAGGCCATAACTGCCTTGCTAGAGGTATATCATCAAACCCCACAACCGATAGATCGGTAGGCACTTTGATACCCTGCTTACCGGCAGCCACAATCGCCCCGGCAGCCATATCATCATTACTGGCAAAAATTGCCGTCGGTGGTTCAGCCAAGGCCAATAAACGATTGGCTGCACCGATACCAGACTCATAGGAAAAGTCACCTTGCACAACCAAAGCCTCTTGATACTCAACCCCAGCCTGTTGCAGCGCCTGCTGATAACCTTGCAAACGCTCTTGGGTGGCAAGCTGTATCTGCTCTCCTAAGATAAAACCTATGCGTCTATGCCCCTGACGCAATAAATGTTCGGTGACTGCCACAGCGCCCTGCCGATCGGTTGCCCGAATCGTGGGTGAGGAATCCCGATGTGACTTTGGCGAAATACGCACAAAAGGAATTTTCAACGCCAGTAACTTGTCGATAATCAATATGTTATCGCTGCAGGGCGGTGTCAGAATCACACCATCGACACTGGCTTGCTCGAGTAATTTCACAATACGCTCCTGCTCATCACGCGAGTTAATATCACAGGGACTCATCAAAATTTCATAGCCCGTCTGCAGGCGTGCTTCAATCGCCCCCCGATGTACATCACTGATCCAGTTCCAACTGTTATTGTGGAATATCACCGCCAAAATAGAGGATTTACGCTTAGCTAGCCGCCGTGCAGCACTATTTGGGACATAACCCAAGGCCGCAATCGCCTGGTGTACCTTTTCCGCTGTTGCCGGGGCAATGTAAGATTCGGCATTGACGACCCGTGAAACAGTTTTGATCGAGACCCCTGCTTGCTTGGCCACATCATAGATTGTCGGCATTCGCCTGGTGGTTTGCTGACCTTTAGGCTTGGAATCTGCTGTCACCGGATTACCCCTTGCTTTACCTTGTTTAAAATCATCCTAAAATTCATCTATATAGAAGGTATACGAAAAATTGGTGCTATGACGATTGACACAGACAGCGCAATCGACTTTACTGCGAAGCCATTTTAAATTAGGATAGCAGCTTATGACAGCGCTGTCATAACAAATCACCTATAGGATGAGCCATATGTACCTTGGAATTGATCTCGGCACCTCGAGTGTCAAAGCTGTACTGCTGGATGATAATGATCAGGTCGTTGATCAGGCATCCTCGCCTTTGGACGTTTCACGACCACAGCCTCTGTGGTCGGAGCAAAACCCGGCTGACTGGTGGACTGCCACCAATAATGCGATCGGTGAGCTAAAATCCCGCCAAGCTGATGCTATTGCGGCCGTTAAAGGCATTGGTCTTTCTGGCCAAATGCACGGCGCAACGCTGCTGGATGCGAACGATGATGTTATTCGCCCAGCCATTCTGTGGAATGATGGCCGCTGTGCACAAGAATGTGAAGAATTAGAAGCCGCTGTCAGCAATGCGCGTGATATCACAGGCAATATTGCCATGCCCGGCTTCACGGCGCCCAAACTGCTGTGGGTGAAAAAGCATGAGCCGGATAATTTCGCCAAAGTGAAAAAAGTCTTACTGCCAAAAGATTATGTGCGCCTGCTAATGACCGGCGACTATGCCTCTGATTTATCAGACAGTGCTGGCACCTTATGGTTGGATGTAGCGGCACGCGACTGGTCAGATGCCATGCTGGCAGCCTGTGGCTTGGATAAATCGCATATGCCCACGCTACACGAAGGTAGCGACGCGACCGGCACACTCAAAGCCGAGATCGCAGAGCAATGGGGCATGTCAGCGGTGCCTGTCGCTGCCGGTGGCGGTGACAATGCTGCGGGTGCAGCAGGCGTCGGTGTGACTTCGCCAGGCCAGGCGTTTCTATCACTGGGAACCTCAGGGGTTTATTTTGTCTCTAGCGACAAATATCAACCAAATCCAGCTGGCGCGGTACACACTTTCTGCCATTGTGTACCCAACACTTGGCATCAGATGTCAGTTATCTTAAGCGCTGCCAGCTGCTTGAGCTGGGTAACGCAATTAACCGATGCAGCCAACGAGCAAGCCTTGCTGGACGAAGTTGAACAACTGGATTTCAGCCAACCTTGTGAGGTGACCTTTTTGCCTTATTTATCGGGCGAGCGTACGCCACATAATGATGCGAATGCCAAAGGTGTATTTTTTGGCCTTGGCCATAATACTAATCGCGCTGTACTCGGTCGCGCTGTACTCGAAGGCGTTGCCTACGCGTTTGCAGACGGCCAACGTGTATTGGACGAAGCGGGCACACAAATCGATGAAGTATCAGTGATCGGTGGTGGTGCTCGTAGCAAACTATGGGGCCGTATTTTAGCCAGCGCTTTGAACAGACCACTGGTCTACCGTAAAGGCGCGGAAGTTGGCCCTGCTTTTGGTGCAGCTCGCTTAGGTCGTTTGGCGGTCACGAATGAAGCGCCAAGCGCGGTTTGTGTGGCAGGCGAAATTGCTGACACCGTTGAGCCAGATCCGGCACTGCAGGCACAGTATGCTGCAGGCCTGAAGAAATACAATGCCCTTTACCAGGACTTGAAAAAACATTTTGCCGTTTAATGGCAGAAACAATTAGTAACCTTAACTTTATCTATTGAGGATGTAACAATGAGTGAAGAATTTTTTAAAGGCATCGGCAAAATCCAATACGAAGGGCCGAACAGTGAAAACCCATTTGCCTTCCGCTACTACGATGCCAAAAAAGAGATCCTGGGTAAAACCATGGAAGAGCACCTGCGCTTTGCAGTGTGCTACTGGCACACTTTCTGCTGGAATGGCTTTGATATTTTCGGTCACGGCACATTTGATCGCCCTTGGATTCAAACAGGCGGCAACCAATTAGAGCTGGCTGAACAAAAAGCTAAAGTCGCTTTTGAATTCTTCGAAAAGCTAGGTGCACCCTACTACTGCTTCCATGATGTTGATGCAGCGCCAGAAGGTAATTCATTAAAAGAGTTCCACAGCAACTTAGATCACATCTCAGGCATTTTCGAGAAAGAGATGGACCGCACAGGCATGAAACTGCTTTGGGGTACAGCTAACTTGTTTAGCAATGCACGCTTTATGGGCGGTGCGGCGACTAACCCAAGTCCAGAAGTATTTGCCTTCGCAGCCGCACAGGTTAAGCATGTGTTAGAAACTACACACCGTTTAGGTGGTGAGAACTATGTATTGTGGGGCGGTCGTGAAGGTTACGACACTTTACTTAACACCGACTTAAAACAAGAAGGCGAGCAATTTGCACGCTTCCTGAAGATGGTTGTTGAGCACAAGCATAAAATTGGTTTCAAAGGCACATTATTAATTGAGCCTAAGCCACAAGAGCCAACCAAGCATCAGTATGATTATGACACGGCAACAGTTGCAGGCTTCTTACATGAGCACGGCTTAGAGAACGAAATCAAAGTCAATATCGAAGCGAACCACGCCACACTCGCTGGCCACAGCTTCCACCATGAAGTTGCGGTTGCAGTTGCTAAAGGCGTTATGGGTAGTATCGACGCTAACCGCGGTGATCACCAAAACGGCTGGGACACTGACCAATTCCCGAACGACGTTCAGGAATGCACATTGGTTATGTATGAAATCCTGCGCGGCGGTGGCTTAACAACGGGTGGTTTTAACTTCGACTCTAAGTTACGTCGTCAAAGTATCGAGCGTGATGACCTGTTCCACGGCCACATTGGCGGCATGGACACAATCGCATTAGCCTTGGAAAATGCAGCTAAGCTGATTGAAGAAGGTCCATTACAGAAGTTTGTTGATGAGCGTTATGCTGGCTGGAAAGGCGAGCTTGGCCAGAAAATCATCAACGGCAATAGCAGCTTAGAAGATTTGTCTGCCTATGCATTAGGCAACAACCTTGATCCTAAGCCAGCGACTGGCCGTCAAGAGCAGTTAGAAAATATTGTTAACAAGTATGTCTTCAAATAAGACGACGCTTAACAATTAGTTGTACAGTAAAGGGCATATATAGCTATTGTATATGCCCTTTTTATATATACGCGCTTTATTATTGGTGTTAACAAGGACAATGCTATGAGCAAGCACAATAACCCGCCTACTATTATCACCTTACAAAACTCACAGTTAACCTTACAGCTCGCACCTGCTTGTGGTGGTGCGATCAGTGCATTTCGCTACCAACAAGGTGGGCAGGCCTTTGATATTATGCGGCCAGCCAGCCAAGCCGCCTTAGCAGACAATGATGTCTTAGCGACTGCCAGCTTTCCATTGATACCTTTTTCCAACCGTATTGCACAGGGTGAATTTAACTATCAGGGGCAACAAGCCAAGCTGGATGTAAATATGCCACCCCATCCACACCCTTTGCATGGTCAAGCCTGGCGTCAGGCCTGGACTATCGATGAGCATAATGAGCATTCAGCCACCTTAGGCTATCAACACCCGCAAGGCGGCAATGGCTGGCCTTGGCAATACAGTGCGACTCAGCATTTTGAATTACGTGATAATGAACTGATCATTAGCTTAACAACACATAATGAAGATAGCAGCG
This sequence comes from Gammaproteobacteria bacterium, assembly GCA_965230615.1. Classification (GTDB taxonomy): domain Bacteria; phylum Pseudomonadota; class Gammaproteobacteria; order HTCC5015; family HTCC5015. Next base: position 3,986,412 of record OZ246012.1, on the reverse strand, counting down.
CTATGCCGGTTGGCACTGGCCTGCACCCTTATTTTCCACGCACTGATGATGTTGAGATAGATATTCCAGTAAAACAAGTGTGGTTAACTGATGAGCTATGCATTCCCACAGAGCTAATCGATATACCACAAGACTGGCGTTTAAATGGCCCTCGAACCTTGAGCGGCCTGGAACTCGATCATTGCTTCACCGGCTGGGATGGCCAAGCCCGTATTCGCTGGCCACAGCACAAATTACAACTTACACTGTCTCACCAAGGCCCACTCAGATATATGGTTGTATTTGTACCCAAAGGCGAAGACTTTTTCTGTGTTGAACCCGTGAGCAATATTACAGACTTTATCAATATGGCTAATCGCAATACAGCCGATACCGGCTTGATTGAGCTTGCCCCGAAAGAAAGTCTAAGCGTTACCATTCGCTTTAACGTTGAAACACTCTCGCAGTACGGCTAAACTCGCCGAGTGAACTGGTCAGCCTGGCCAAATAGACAGGCTGACCTACTGACCGTAAAAACCGTAGCTTATGCTACACTGCGCTCGCGACACAATGATGTGATGACATAACAATCTTATGACATAAACAAAAGAGAAAAGGACTATGCGGCTAAATCCACCTTGCGACAGTATCGACTTCAGCACCGAAGATATTTACGGTGAAGCTTTTCAACTCAGTGCCTTACGTGGCAAACGTGTCATGTTGTCATTCTTCCGGGATGCTGCTTGCCCTTTTTGTAACCTGCGCGTCTATGAGCTAACACACCGTTATAAATCCTGGCAGCAAGATGGCCTGGAAGTTATCGCCATGTTTAGCGACACATCGGACAAAGTGCGTAATTTTGTCGCCAGACACCCGCGCCCTTTCCGCATGATCAGCGACCCTGAGTTAGATGTTTATAACCAATACGGTGTGGAACACTCTATTCGCGCAATTTTCAGAGCCATGCTATTTAAGCTACCAAATCTGGTTCGCGGTTTTATGACTGGCGGTCGTCCTAGCAACAACCCCCATATTAAAATCGTCCCAGCTGACTTTTTGATTGATGAAACAGGTAAAGTCACCCAAGTCTGGTATGGCCGTGATACCAGTGATCATATACCGCTGGAAGATATTCAGGCTTTTATTGATGAAGGCTTAAAATAGCTTATATTGCGCTGCCCGGCGCGGGTGCCTACTGAGCATCTATCGCCTAGGCTTAAGCTTATTGCCCTTTATTTATTCAGGCGTGATCTTACGGCACAATACCATCAGCGCCTTGGCCTCATTCAGGCTTAAACCGGTAGCGCAAAATGCTGCCTCAGTGGCTTGTTCGCTCTTGGCGGCCAGCTTTTTACCTTTGCTGGTGAGCGCAACATTCTTCTGCCGATCATTTCCGGGAATACTCTCAATTCAGATAGCGTTAAAAAATCGTTATCAACATCACAAAAACGCAAGGGGCAGCCCCTGTGACACAATCCGCAATTAATTTGGCATATTATGCTAGTTTAATTATGGCTTGGCCTCAGCATAATTATCTGCAAGTAGCTTAAATACAAGAGGCAAAAAATGGCCAATAAACATGTGCTTTGGTGTGATGCAGCAACACTTGCCAAAGATATTAGCGGTAAGGTGTATATCGTAACAGGGGCCAACTCTGGTGTTGGCTTAGAAACCACCCGGCAGCTGGTTAAGCAAGGTGGGCATGTCGCAGACAGGCCGCTGGCGAAACCGCAGCTAAAGAGTTCGCCGGATTAAAAGGCAGCACCGAGGTCATGCGCTGCGACTTATCTGATTTACAATCTGTGCATAAGTTTAGTCAAAATTTTCTGAGTAAATATTCGCAACTCGATGGCCTTATTTGTAATGCCGGTATGGTCATGATGTCAAACCAGCCGGAGTACAGTAAAGATGGTTTTGAAACGACCTGGTCAGCCAATTTCTTTGGTCACTTTCTATTAACAGAGTTACTGCTTGAGACACTCAAAAAAAGTGCGCCGTCGAGAATTACACTGCTCTCTTCGGTAGTGCATGCAGGCAGCCCCAAAAACCGTTACCAGGTGCATTTGGATGATCTTGCTTATAAAAACCGTACCTTCAGCAACTTTGCCGCTTATGGCGAGGTAAAGGTCGCTATCGTGCAATATGCAATGGAGCTTGCTGATAGACTCAAAGGCAGCGGTGTGACGACTGCATCGATACACCCAGGCTGGGCCAGATCAAATTTTGGCGGCAATGGCGCACTGATGAAAGTGATGCGGTTTATTATGCTACCCTTTCAATCATCACTGACTAACAGTGATGAAGAGTCGGCACAAACCTCCTTGCACTGCATATTATCGGATGATGCCCCTAATCATTCAGGCGCGTATTTTAGTCAGCACAGTGCACTGTACCGAGATAAGCAATGTAAAAAAGGCGGTTAGCCAATGCAATCACCGAACCCACATGCACTGGATATGCAAGCAGCTAAAAAACTGGCTGCCGCCAGCGCAGACCTGGTGGGACTTCGATAAAGCATTGATAAGGTTAATAAGGTGAAACTGTTTAAGGAACATATTAAGTTTCCAAAGCGTTTTAGGGCTAGACTAATCACTACCTCTCAGTAAGAACATTATCTAGCCCTAACTTTTTATCTTATCACCCTATTAAAAATATTTATAAAGGATCATATAGTTGCTCCACCCCTTCATGGCGATGCAGGTTATTTTGCACCACAGGCTCATTACCATCATTTTCATTAAGGTTTATAGAGTCATGAAAAAATCTTGGTGAATACATAATATTATTGATAATACTCGATGTACTATCTATCTCCACATCAATTCTTAGCATATTTGTATCTTCATAGTCACCATTGCGATGAATCATATTACCATCAATCAATAGATTGCTATAGACACTACCGTTGGGCCTGTCATCTGAAGCATCATTATCAATCCACAATAAACCAAATGTTAGGTCATCAATTCCCGTATTTAATGTTAATATGTTATTTTGAATAGTAAGACTATCAATAATACGTGGAGCAACACTATCTTCAATCCAGCCTCTGAAATCATATAAACTACCGGGCTCATGTGTCACTGTATTATTTTCAATAATTACCGAACCGGTAGAATCGTAATCTAATGACATCTTGGCATTCATAGTGAATGCGTTATCATCAAACCTGGTATCACCACTCAAGCCTTTTAGTATGACTTTCGAAGACACAAATTGATTACTTTCTATTAAAGCACCATCGACATCACTAAAATTAACTTGCGTATCACCAAATTCACCATTGGTACCACGCTCACTATGAAAGGTATTACCAATAACACGTATACCCTGCAACTGTGCATTAGGCGACATATCAGGATCAAATAGCGCAAACACCACCATACCGGCAGGCACTCGACCAACAAGTTGTGGGTGATCCACTGCTGCTTCAATAAAATTATTATATAACTCAATCCCCGATGCAGTACCTTTAATAATTCGGCGACTTGCAAAGCCCAGATAAGCATCACGCACAATAAACTTACTATCATGATCATACTCATGTGCATTCGAGGCAATTTGTATCACATCACCATCCTCGCCCCAAACATTTTTAAAAGTTCCGCCATTGACTTCAATCACTGTTGGCTGCGATAGATAATCCCAATGCACCTGAAAGCATCTTGCTGCCCCAACGTTGTCAAATAAATTACCATTAGCACTTCCATCAAGTGTATCGCACTCGCACTCCTCAAATATCGAAGTCGTCAGTTGCTTCTCAACATCAACAAAGAAAGCATATACTTGCGTTTGATCACTAAACAAATTAATCACTTTCACTTCTTTAAAATAGAAGCTTGTGCGAATATTAAATGCCTTGGCTCTATTATGCTGGCCATCAACCGTCAAATCTCTAATCCTGGTTACTCTTAAAGACTGATCAAAAATAAACATCTCCAAGGTCGATAAGTTATTGCTAACAAACGTAGCATGATTACCATCGAGCCTTACTAAGCCACTACGGTCAACATGCACAACACCTTCTAAGCTGTAATGTCCATTGCTTTGCAAACGAATAAACTCTGCATTGTCAAAGCTTGCCTGCAATGCCGCTGTGTTATCAAATATGCCATCGGATTGCGCACCATACCATTCAGGATAAAACACAGCCGCATAAAGCTCAGCTTCAGCCACACTACCTGAGAACAGAGTAACATCAGTCGCAAACAGCTGGGATCGATTATCTTCTATTTGTTGTACATTACTCAGAGTACCATTAGAGATTACCCCGCCACGCGGTGCTAGTGTAATATTGTCAGCCAGCACAATACTGCCGTCATTAAGATCAATATCATTCTGAACTAAAGCAACCTTACCCTGATTTTCCGGATCTGATAAACTTACGAGATCTGCAACAAATGTTGATTGCGCAAAGCTCTCTTTACCTAAAAGACACATTAACGTTATTAAGAAATAAAAATGATAATTTTTTTGAGTGTGTTTTTTAACCATCATATACTCTAACCCTTTACCTTATAGTAAGAACAATCATCCTCGCATTTACTCATGAAGCTTCAATTACATAACAGCCATAAAAAATAGCTATCCACATACTTATTAACAATTTTTTTTATTATTAATTTTAGTTTTTCTACAATATAAACAATCTTATTCAAAGTCTTTATTGATAAGCAATTTCTACCCTAAACAGCAGATACGAATACAGATATAAATACTCCCACATACAAAATCCACAACCTCTAATATCGGGTATCACCTGAGTAAAGCTTCTTTACTAAAACCAAGTACTATATACTATTCATATTATTCACCTTTCTAAAAGCTGACACGAATATCTATGAAAGCGGTCACTTATTCTCGCTACGGCTCACCGGCTGTTTTACAGCTCAAAAATGTCGATAAGCCAGCTTATGCTGACAACGAAGTACTTATCCAGGTACATGCAGCCGAGGTCACCAAATCTGATTGCGAAATGCGCAGCTTTACGTTTTCTGTATCTTGGTTTTGGCTGCCCTTAAGAATAGCATTTGGCATTTTCAAACCAAAACGGCAAATTCTGGGAGGATACTTCGCCGGCGAAGTTTGTGCCATAGGCAAAGAGGTGAGTAATCTCTCAATAGGTGACCAGGTTTTTGGATCGGCGCAGCTACGGCTGGGCGCTTATGGCGAATATATGGCATTACCTGCTGACTACACCATTGTTAGCAAACCCGATAATATGAGCTTTATCGATGCAGCTGCTGTACCTTTAGGCGGCCTCAATGCACTACATTTTATGCGTCGTGCAAATATTAAGCCTGGCGAAAAAGTACTCATCAATGGCGCTGGGGGCAGTATTGGTGCCCACGCTATCCAAATTGCTAAGGCATTTGGCGCTGAAGTTACCGCCGTTGATAGTGAAATTAAGCAAGATTTTTTGCGTAGCCTTGGTGCGGAGCATATCGTTGACTACACTAAACAAGACTTTACAGAGCAACAGCAAACTTACGATGTCATTTTAGATATGGTGCCCAATAGTAATTATTCTAAAATCATCAAGATTCTCAATCCCTACGGCCGCTATTTAACAGGTAACCCGCGTTTAATGACCATGTTACGCTGCCTGTTCACGAACCTATTCAAAACCAAGTTTAATCATAAAACCGCAAGCTTCGCCTTTGCTCGAGAAACGCAGGAAGAGCTACTGACGCTCAAACAAATGATTGAGGCAGGCAAAATACGTTCGATTGTTGATAAAGCTTATCCTATGCAAGATGCCGCAAGCGCACATCATCGGGTAGAAACTGAACTGCGTATTGGCGCAGTCGTTTTAGCGATCTCAACAAACAATTAAAAGCTCGAACCAGGCTGTTGCAGAAATTCAAGCTCTGCTGCAGTCGATGTTCTTCCTAAAATAGCATTACGGTGCGGATAGCGCCCAAACTTTTCGATAATATCCCGATGCTTGATTTCAAATGTTAAATTAGATTCAGCACCGTTTTTCTCAAATAAGCTAACAGCTTCATTATGTATCGCTAAAGATTCACTGTGCATATAGGGCATATAAAGAAAATTCTTTTGCGTTGCACTCAAGTGCTGATCAGCACCGCAAGCAACTGTTTCTTGCGCCAAAGCCAAGGCAAGCGCATCATAAGCAAAAGCCTGCGCTGTATCCCTAAACATATTGCGCGAAAACTGATCTAATACTATAACCTCTGCCAAACGTCCCAGTGCCGTTGTGCGCCAACTATATAGCTCACAACAAATCGCTTGCTGATGCAGGCTTGCAAACCTGTCTTTAATTAACTGATCGAAAGCAGCATCTTTTTTCCACCACTGCGCCTGCTCAATCTCTTCAAACCAAAACCGTATAACGGTTTCTGCGGTATATTGTGCTGGCATATTCGACTCCTCCTCGGTTCTTCCTCAACTGATCAGGCGCTACTTTCTTTTTATCACAGGATAAAAAAAATGCCGTTACCCATTAATCGGTAACGGCATTTTTATACTATGCAATATAGTCGGTAATAAAGGGATCGTTATTTGCCAAGCGTTTGTTTCGCTACAGCAACCACATTATCAACATTAAAACCTAATTTATCCATTGCTACACCACCCGGTGCTGACTCACCAAAGCGGTCTAGTGTTACAAAGCCACCATTGTCACCAACATACTTATGCCAGCCCATTGATGAACCTGCCTCAATAGCCACTTTTGGTGTGCCTGCTGGCAGTACTGAAGCCTGATAGTCAGCTGACTGTGCTTCAAATAGTTCCCAACATGGCATGGAGACAACACGTGCTTTAATAGATTGCTCAGCTAAGGCGGCGGCCGCTTTCTGCGCTAACTGCACTTCAGAGCCTGTTGCCATTAATACAACCTCTGGCGCACCATCGGTATCATTAATGATATAAGCGCCTTTCGCCGTACCTTCGGTTAGCTTAGGATCTTGTATTGGCAAGCCTTGACGCGACAAGATAATCGTTGAAGGGCCATTTTTACGTAAGATCGCTTGACGCCAAGCTTGCGCTGTTTCATTGGCATCGGCTGGACGGAACACCCATAAATCTGGAATAACACGCAAACTGGCAACATGTTCAACAGGTTGATGCGTTGGACCATCTTCACCAAGACCAATACTGTCATGTGTGAACACAAACACGACTCGCTCTTGCGAGAGTGCTGCCAGACGCATCGGTGGACGCATGTAATCAGCGAATGCTAAGAATGTTGCTGTGTAAGGAATCGCGCCACCGTGGTGCGCAATACCCAAAGCAATCGAACCCATCGCATGCTCACGAATACCAAACTGCAGGTTGTGACCACATTTATCCCAACCAAAGCTGCCTGAATCATTCAACCAGGTGAGTGTACTTGGTGCCAGGTCGGCTGAGCCACCGAACAGGTCTTTACAGCTTTCAAATAAGCCATTAAGCACCTTACTACCTGCTGCACGTGTGGCAATTGCTTTATCATCGGTTGAGAATACCGGCAAACCCGCATCCCAATTCGCTGGCAATTCACCGGCCATCAGGCGTTTAAACTCAGCTGCTTTCTCAGGCTCAGCATCGGCATAGGCATTGAGCAGATTATTCCACTCACCTTCTTGCACCTTACCTTTTTCGATTGACTCACGGTAATGCTGCAATGATTCTTCTGGCAGATAAAAGGCAGGCTCTGCTGGCCAGCCCAGGTTTGCTTTGGTAGCAGCCAGTTCTTCTTCACCTAATGCTGCACCATGCACACCGTGTGTACCGGCTTTATTCGGCGAACCCCAGCCAATCGTTGTTGTACAAACAATCAGTGATGGCTTATCTTGATCTGCTTTGGCTTCGTTGATCGCAGCATCAACGGCATCAACATCATGCCCATCGACTGGACCAATCACTTGCCAGCCATACGCTTTAAAACGTGCGCCAACATCTTCACGGAAAGTCACATCAGTATCTCCTTCGATACTGATTTCATTGTCATCGTAAAGGTAAATCAGTTTGCTTAAACCCTGTGTGCCCGCATAAGAAGCGGCTTCTGCGGCAACACCTTCCTGCAAATCACCATCACTGACAATGGCATAAGTGTAGTGGTCAACCAATGTCTGGCTATCTGTATTAAAGTGCTCAGCCAAATAGCGCTCAGCAACGGCTAAGCCAACACCATTAGCAAAACCCTGACCTAATGGCCCGGTTGTGACTTCTACACCGGCTGTCATGTGGCTTTCAGGGTGACCTGGTGTATTACTGCCCCATTGGCGAAATTGCTTGATGTCATCGAGCGACACATCATAACCCGTTAGGTGCAATAAGGAGTACAGCAACATTGAACCATGGCCAGCGGATAGTACAAAGCGATCCCGATTTGGCCAGGCTGGGTTTTGAGGGTTATGACGCAGGTGACGCATCCAGATGGTATAAGCCATTTCTGCCGTACCCATCGGTAATCCTGGGTGGCCTGAATTGGCTTTTTGTACAGCTTCAGCTGACAAAATTCGAATAGTATTAATCGCTTGTTGTTGGTTCATATCAGACAAAATACTCCTAATTGCGTTTATCTCTGTTCATCTTCACCGCTATTGACCGCCCGCCCGGCCGTGACGCACAGCAAGCCCGTGCTTGCTATGGCTGATTACCTTTATATATATGGTGTAATAAAACTGTTTCCAGATTGCTACCAATTAAGGCATTTAGCAGGATTTTTGGCTATTTATAGCCGGCGCTAACAGTATAGGCTTATGCCATGCTTGTCAATCCAGGCTCTCGCACATATGCGATATTCCTGCAATTAGCTGCTGGGCCTTAGCCTGGCTGCATAAACTGATAGCGGATCAGGGCAAAAAGTAAGGTCTGAGACAGCAAAGCCTCTCAATGAGGCTTTGCAATAAGATAAGGAAAGTGGCTGGTTTTAGACTCTATCTAGCTCTTGCCTGCCCCAATAATGGGGGTGAATGTGAATTTTTGCCCACCCACAGAGGCTTCATACATTAAGCCCCCTTTGGCCAGACTAAATACCGCAACACCATTGCTGTAGGCAACATTGGCAGATGCGCCATAGGTAACAGCAACTGCCGATGCCTGTGCATCGAATTTAATCCGGTTATCTTTAAAGGCATTAAAAGTGTCTGCATCTTTAAAGAAAATCAACTCGCTATATACCTGCCCACCTAACTGCAAGCCGACACTGACCTGGGTCAGCCGTGATAAACCGACCAGACGACCTTGTTGGAAAACACGCCCACGACCATGCGCAGCACCGACGACAAAGCCTCCCTTGGCAACATTGGGGAAAACAGCGTAGCCATAAGCCTTGTCAAAGAATGTCTTAATATTCGGGTCTTTTTCTTTAAACGCTTTGATGGCTTCTGCAACAGCTTGCGCTTCTTTTTGGGTTTCGTTGGCACCATTCGCCCGCTGTTTAGCACCACTCTCGTCCGCACGCCAGCCTGTCGAAACAGGCGCGCAAGCGGTTATCGATAACATTGCCAACATTATTGGCAATAACCACTGTCGTAATCTCATAAAGCCTCCCGGTTATTATTCATTAAAGTCATCGCAATACAGCCACTTGTCTGCCAGACATCATAGCAAGCCCCGCTGCCAATTACCCAACAGTAGTCACATATCGACTCTCGGCTTATGCTGGCCAGACCAAATACTTATCAAGCTTCGACATTGAGATTGGCATTTGGTTTACCCTGATTCCCAGGCTGGATTCGCAAGCTGCCTAAGGGCCTCACTACGGTATCTGTCTATATCTCTGGCGAAGCTGCTATACGATCAAAGAACTGATGTATCACGACCATTGTGCCTGCCAGTGGCATTGTAAATTCAAGCTGTACATGCAATTGACGGCGATCGGGTGATCGTGTCCAACGCTCTAAAATACTCCCCCCAGGACCATTTTTTTCGATAACCAATTGCGCACCTTCCCAGCCAGCCAAGGTGATATTGAGGTTATTATCTTTACTGCTTGCTTGTCCATCGGTTAAATATATTATCGGCTCAGCACTACCGTAGACAAACCTCACGCGATGTTGCTGCTGCCGAATATCTAAGGTAGCTGCATTTAATACAGCTAAACGTTTATCCGCTAGCAGAGCTTGTACACTGAGCGTGTCTCGGGATCGACCATTCGTTATACCCAGTGGGTCGACTGTATTTCTATTGGCTGCACGGCGAGTACTTTTGTGCTCCAAACGCTGTAGTACACGGTATAAATCATCACTCATTGTTTCGTTCAAAGACCAGCGGCCACTAAAATCCTGCGGCATAGATGTCGTTGCCAACGCTGTATCGGCTCCCGGCACCCAATCTGGTAGCTTAGCTGTTTTATTATTTGTGCAAGCAATTACGCATAAGCACAAACTGATACAGCCTATGCGCTTAGCAAGAGTGACCATAAAAACCAAGTAGTGCTTCATAATATGCTTCATCTTTTCACTTTTTTCTTATCTCAGCCATAAAAACTGTGACGTATTTAACAAATATAAAGAGTTTGCACTTATTAAACCCATGTACTAAAAACAGTTACCCTTTTTTAGGAAAATGTATTTTTTAGTTTTATCAATAGCTTAGTCAACAAACATCGAAATAATAGCTATAACGTTAACAGCTTCACATCAACTTTGCGAACTTTGCTATCTGAGTTGTTTTTGTGCAGGGAACTCCATTACCATTGATGCATTAATAACGACTAATAATAATAAAAACGAATACCCGTAAACTAGGGTCAGTACTAATGAATACAGATACAGCTTATACTGTCGCCAAAAAGCTGGTTCATGCTTTGATGACTGTGAAAAAGTACCCTGAAGCATTAATGCTTGCCGATGCACTCGTTGATAAATTTGCGAATGATCATGAGCTGCATTTCTTACGTGGCCAGGTTAAGAATGCCAGCGGATCTTCTCTTAGACAGGTTGAAAATGATCTGCGGCAAGCAATAAAGCTCAAACCCAATCAAGCGAACTATCACTTAGAATTGGCAAATGTTTTATTAAATCGTAATCAATATGATGAAGCGATTACTGAGTTCAAACGCGCGCAACATATTGCGCCTAATGATCCACAGATAAAATCGAACCTTCGTGAACTTGTCTCACATAATGGCACTTTGAGCAAAACGCTGAGGCTACATGAAAAGCTGTTTGAGAAAAAACCCAATGATAGTAATTTGGTTGACCGACTCGTTTCTTTATATGTCGCGAACGCACTAAAAAACTGGCATACCCAGCGAGTGGATAACGGCATAAAGTACTTTGCTTCAAGAACACAACAGCTAGAGCATGCCGCAGCTCAGCTACAAAAAATCAAAGCACTACCGCTAAGCACTAACTACGCTAAAAAGCATAAAGAAAAACTCGCTAAGCTTATTCAGATCAGTAAAGACCGTAGATTCGATGGCTTTATCAGTGATTGGCTGACATCCTTTTTTGTTATTATCATTGGCTTTTCAACAGGCGGTTTTATGGGTTGCTTATACGCCATTAATGCCGTGCTATTAAACTCAGCACTTAGAAAGCCTAACTACATCAGTAACCGCCAGTTTGTTAAGCAGACCGCAGCAAACAATGCGATCGATACCTATGCTGATTATTTTTATGGCAACTGGCTTATTGATAAATCCTATCGACTGAACAAATTTATCAGTGACCCTGTGTATAGCTCTCTGGCCTGTAAAATACTGCGCAGTATTTTCCGCGCGGCTTTGTTGCCACTATCGGTTGCAGCCGCTTTTTATAAAAACTACTCCTGGCAAGTGGCAGTGATTACAACATCAAGTACCGTAGCGCTATCTTACATGCTGGCAGATATATTCGTATAACCTTGTTACCAATCACGCGAATAGTAGTCTTCCCAGCTGCTGACGCCATCGTTATCGATATCGGCATGTGAACCATCTTGCTGTGCAAGATGTGCGATTTCATGTAATGGCGCGCCCAATTGTCGCAGTGCATTGAGCTGCACAGCTAGACAAACTTTCTCAGCAGCCACACCTGTCCAAGCATCAGCTGGCACATCTGTATCGCCTTGTTGCTGTTGATAATCATGATACAACTTAGAATGCATCGCATCATGCACAATAGTGCAGGCACACCATGTCAACGAATAATCACTACTGGTCACTGAGAGCTCAAATGTGGGCGGCTTATCATAAGCACGCATGCCACTACGTTCAGCTTGCCTGATCAGCCTGATATAGTCCTGGATTAACTGATAATGTTTTGCAGATTTATATTTGAGCAGCTCCAACGCAAGATAGACGGATATTTGAAAGTCGATTTCACCAACAATGTCTACCTGCCCTTGCCTCATTAACGACCCTCACAACATGATTATTAATCAAAATATCGTCTTCACCGCATTGGGTCAAGCATCAGGCAATAAAAAAGCGCATATTGCCAGATAGCCAATATGCGCTTTTTTAACTGCGATTTTTAGCGTTATGTTGTTTATCGCTACTCCTTTTATCACTCCTCTACGGTGTAGGCGATGACTTTATTATCTAAAAAAGTCGGAATTAACAACATCGCTTCTGACGCTACATACTCAAGGTCCGCCGAATTTACTTTCTCGCCAGATGTATCTAACAATAAAGCACTTTTTCTATCGGGGTGGCTCAACCAGGTTTTACCGAACCAGTCACTGGTGAAAAAAGCACCGCTACCATTGGGTACCAGGCCATCAGTTATTTCACCAATCCCTGTTTGAATATAGCTACTGACAGCTTTGCTTTGTAAATCAATTGAAAACACATGATGGCTGGCCCCAAGCAATAAAGTGCTATCATCTTTTATATAGAGGCCATTGGGGTTTTTAATTTCTTCTGCTTCCAGCCAAAATTCCAACACTCCATCTTTGAAGCGATATAGCTTATGATCTCTGGTGTCAGAGGCATATATAAAGCCTTTTGCATCAGCAACCACATCATTTAAAAATACGGCTTTGTCATTAGTATAACGACCAATGATCTCACCTTTTTCAATGTCAATTTCAACTAAATCGGTTATATCAGCAACATATAGTTTGCCGTCATACACAGCCATCCCTTTGGGTGCATGCAAACCGGAAATCCACTCTAAATCGACAATTTGGCCATCACGCGACAGCTTTGAGATAAAGCCTAAGCCATCTTTTTCAGCATCATGACCATCGATATTGGCAACATAGAGTATATTGCGCTGTTGGTCATATAAGACTGACTCTGGCGTTTTGAAGCCCTGAGCAACCCATAGCTGCTTGAGGCTGGACTTTGTTAACACATCCAACTCTGATTGACGGTCTGTTCCAGCTTGCGTCGCACTTAACTCTGGCTTACTGTTCTGTGTACTGCAGGCAGCTAAAGAAAGCAGTAAGCAGCAAAACCCTATCTTTCCGATGTTATTCATATTTTTCCGGTTAATTTGAATTCTAAGCGAAATTCAGTGTAGCGGAAGGGAAATTTCAGTGCGAGGTCTGAACTTAATTCAGACGTCCGAGCGGAATACCGAGAATCTATGGCCAAATTGCCTTAAAAAAGAGTTGCATCAGCCAATAATCACTAGACATTATACTGAAAAGACTATCAGTCTATTTATCATAATCATTTTTCGGACAACCACTACCTGTATTAACACAGAAAATATGTACAGATACGGGTTACTGGATTTTACATTTTAACATTCGATAAATCGCTAAACTCTATACAGACTTTAGCCTGGCTGTCATACAGCCCTATATAACGAGTGCAAATAACGCTGATATCCTGAGCTGAATGTGCTGCTTAAACAATGGTAAATTTCAACGCTCTGCCACAAACGCTCAGTAAGCTCGGCCGCTTTTACATAGCTCAACATTGTATGTTTTTGTAACAGCCGCCGTAATACTGCCAGTGCCATACTTGACTTGAGAACAAGCGGTATGAACACAAAGAGGGCAAATGGCTATTATTAGCATTCATGCAAATAATGAAATTGCCATCATTTATTCACCACACAGTAAAACGTAATGATGATAATCCACCCACTGACAATATTACGGCTGATGATAACATCGCTGCAGCTACAAACATCATACTTAAGTATGAACTTTGCGCTACTCTGATGGTTTGTCTGGTACAACAGGCATGATTCGCGCCTCCAAACCCAGCTCTAAAGCAGTTTGATAATCCATACTCCAACTTTGCAAATCATCCTGCCAATTACCACCTGCAGATTTCACACGCATTCGCAATTCATGTTCATGTTCATCTAATTGAATACAAACAACTTTACGTTTATCGAGTGTGGCACTCCAATGCTGTTCATCAACAATAAGCTCTATTGTCTTAAAACGTTTTTGGCGCTCTTTATCATAGCGATAACGAACGCACACCAAACGGTCACCATACTCACGCACAAGTGACTTAGTACCGTTTTCACCCGGTACAAGCGTGGCCTTTACTTCCATAGAGGTCTCCCTTCTTTTACTGCCGTGTTAGCCCTGGCAGTTTGTTTCTTGGTATTGCACCACTTTTCGTGGATATTTTATTTTTTGATTTCAAGAAGTCTTGAAATAGCCCAGAGTTTATTGTGCTGTAATTACAACTTAGATGCAAATATTGTTTCAATCTGAGTTAAAATAAAATGATGTTACACACGCTATTTCACAGTGCAGTCGCCAACTGGTTTTCCGATCAGTTCACGACAGCCACACCCGCTCAGACCCAAGCCTGGCCCGCGATCAAACAAGGCCAGCATACGCTCATTGCAGCCCCAACAGGCAGTGGTAAAACGCTGGCGGCTTTTCTCGCGGCCATTGACGAGCTGATTGTTGAAGGCCTTGAAATTGGCTTAAAAGATCAAGTTTATGTGCTCTATGTTTCGCCCTTAAAAGCGCTCTCAAACGATATACAAAAAAACCTGCAAGACCCTTTGCAAAACATCAGTAAATACTTAAATGCATTGCAATTACCAGATGTAGAAATTCGAGCGCAAGTACGCACCGGTGACACGCCACAAAATGAGCGTGATAAAATGCGTAAGAAGCCACCGCATATTCTGGTGACAACACCTGAGTCATTATTTATTTTACTGACCAGCGCTTCAGGTCGGGCCATGCTCGGCACGGTACGCAATGTGATTATTGATGAAATCCATGCGCTAGCCAGCAATAAACGTGGCGCGCATCTGGCACTATCACTGGAGCGCTTACACGCGCTAACCCTTGCCACACAAAACAAACCACCGGTGCGTATTGGCTTATCTGCCACTCAAAAACCGATTGATCGTGTTGCCCAATTTTTAGTCGGCGCACGTAATGAACACTGCGTTATTGTTGATAGCGGACATAAGCGAAAACGCGATATTGCGATCGAAGTTACCGGTTCACCACTGTCAGCCGTCATGGCCAATGAAATCTGGCAAGAAGTTTATGACCGCCTATTTGAATTAATTAATGAGCATAAAACGACGTTGATTTTCGTCAACAACCGCCGCCTTGCCGAACGTGCTGCACGTTTTCTGGCTGAGCGACTGGGTGAGAACCAAGTGACGGCACACCATGGCAGCCTGGCCAGAGAACACCGGCTGGACGCAGAACAACGCCTTAAACAAGGCCAGCTCAAGGCCATGGTTGCCACAGCATCATTAGAACTCGGTATCGATATCGGTGATGTTGATCTGGTTTGTCAAATTGGCTCACCACACAGTATTGCAGCTTTTTTACAGCGTGTCGGGCGCGCCAATCATGCGGTTGACGGTCTGCCCAAAGGTCGTCTGTTCCCGATTAGTCGTGATGACCTGGTGGAGTGTGCCGCACTGCTACACGCGGCGCAAAATGGTGAACTCGATAGCTTAGAAATTCCCAACGGCCCTCAAGATGTACTGGCACAACAACTTATCGCAGAGCTTGCTTGTGCACAATGGCAGGAACAGTCACTCTACCAAACTGTTCGCCAAGCCTTACCTTACGCTAATCTCAGTGAGACCGAGTTTGACACATTGCTGAATATGTTGGCTGAAGGCTTTAGTACCCGCCGTGGTCGGCGTAGTGCCTATATCCATCGCGACGCGGTTAATCATCAACTGCGGGGCCGCAAGAATGCCAAACTCACAGCCGTCACGAATGCTGGCGTCATTCCAGACCAGTTTGATTATGATGTCATCATGGAACCGCAAGGCCAGTTTATAGGCTCACTCAATGAAGATTTTGCTTTTGAGAGTTTACCCGGCGATATATTTCAGCTGGGCAACATATCTTACCGTATACTTAAAATCGAAAGCAGCATCGTGCGCGTTGAAGACGCACAAGGACAGCCACCTAATATTCCTTTCTGGTTTGGTGAGGCACCAGGACGTACCGATGAGCTAAGTCAGGCGGTTTCACAACTCCGACAAAACATCGATGAAAAATTAACGAATGAAGGCCTGGATAATACTATTGAGTGGCTGGTCACGGCATTACATATTCCGGGGCAAGCTGCAGTACAATTAGCAGAGTATCTGGCTGCAGCACGTAATGCACTCGGCGGCATGCCAACCCAGCAGGATATTTATTTTGAGCGCTTCTTTGATGAAGCCGGTGACCAGCACATTGTTATTCACTCGCCCTATGGCTCCAGATTAAACCGCGCCTGGGGCTTGGCCTTACGTAAAAAGTTTTGCCGCAAATTCAACTTTGAGCTACAGGCAGCTGCACTGGAGGACAGTATTGTGATTTCGCTGGGCGCAACACATAGCTTCCCACTCGAAGAGGTACAACACTATGTTAAAGCGGCAGTAGTTAAAGAAGTGGTTACCCAGGCAATGCTGGCTATTCCTTTATTTTTAACACGCTGGCGCTGGAATGCCAGCACGGCACTGGCGATCAAGCGCAACCGTAATGGTAAGCGGGTACCTGCACAATTTCAGCGTATGGATGCTGAAGACCTTATTTCGGTAATCTTCCCAGACCAACTGGCATGCCAGGATAATATTGTCGGTGAGCGTGAAATCCCCGAGCATCCTTTAGTACAGCAAACGATTCATGACTGCCTGACCGATGCAATGGATATAGACGGTCTCGCTAAGCTACTGAAACAAACTGAAAATGGGCTGGTTAACATACACTGCCGTGACTTAGCGGGCGCATCACCTTTAGCACAGGAAATATTAACCGCTCGCCCTTACGCTTTTCTTGATGACGCGCCTGCCGAAGAGCGCCGCACCCGTGCTGTCGCAGCTAGACGTTTTATGAGTCCGGAAGAAGCAGGTGAGTTAGGCCGCCTTGACCAAGACGCCATCAAACTGGTTCAAGAACAGGCGTGGCCATCTGTCAGCAATGCTGATGAGTTACATGATGCACTACTACGCCTTGGCTTTATTGAAGCCGAATCGGCAGCACAGCAACAACATGCCTTGCTTAATTGGCAGGATTATTTTGCGCAATTACAACAGCAGCAACGCGCCTGCTTGCTGACAACAGATAAGCTCAATCTCTGGTGTTGCGCTGAACGGCTAGTGTTATTACAGGCACTCTTTCCCGATGCACAACTCACACCTGCGATTCAAGCAGCTGGACCTGCCAGTCAGCAAGACTGGTCTCATGATGCAGCCTTAGTCGAATTATTACGCAGCAGGCTAGAATGCTTAGGCCCTGTCAGTGAAAACACTTTAGCTCAATCACTACAACAAAACGTAAACAACATTCAAATAGCACTCTATCAACTGGAGAGTCAAGGTTACGCTATGCGCGGCCAATTCACCGATGCTGCCAATGCAGAGCAACAGCAGCAATGGTGTGAGCGTGGCTTATTGGCTCGTATTCATCGTTATACATTGAAACGCCTACGCGAAGCAGTTAAACCGGTAAACATAGCGGAGTTTATGCGCTTCTTATTTCAATGGCATGGCTTAAATCAAGCAGAACAAGCAAGTGGCAGTGAAGCTCTAGCCTTGCGCTTACAGCAACTGGAAGGCTTTAGCTTGCCTGCCAGCACCTGGGAAACTGATATACTCCCACCTCGTCTGGCCGCTTACACTACGCTGGACCTTGATCAGCTATGCAGT
This sequence comes from Gammaproteobacteria bacterium, assembly GCA_965230615.1. GTDB lineage: Bacteria > Pseudomonadota > Gammaproteobacteria > HTCC5015 > HTCC5015. The sequence goes on along the minus strand of OZ246012.1, from coordinate 3,968,452 downwards.
CATGGTCGCTTTATTTGGGCAAGACTACCGCAAAAAAGCAAAGCGCAAAGTGGCCCGATTAAAACCACAGCGATAACATTACTGGAAAGAACCAATAGCCGCCACTGGCTGTACTGTGCAACAACGGTAGATACACAGACACTCTCATCAACCGCACAAAGCCTACTAACTGCATTACAACAATACGGCGCCTGTTTTTTTGTTGATCTGGTGCAACATACCGGCATGTTACGCACTCAAGTTGAAAATGCACTCGGTGAACTCGCTGCCAATGGCTTAGTACATTCAGATAGTTTTATCGGCTTACGTGCTTTAATTACACCGCAGCAAAAGCGCCCAGGCTTTGCTCGTCGCTCACGCCGCCGTTCTGTCCAGAGCCAGCCGTTAAACCACATCGATAATGCTGGCCGCTGGGCAATTATTACTGCTGCCAACAGCAATGAGCAAGATAAGCAAACAGTTAGTCAATGGCTCAGCACACCCTACGAAGTATTAGAACATATTGCCTGGGTTTTATTACATCGCTACGGCGTTGTGTTTCGCAAGATTCTGGAACGTGAACAACAACTGCCTGCCTGGCGCGAATTATTATATGCCTATCGACGCTTAGAAGCGCGTGGCGATATCCGCGGTGGTCGCTTTGTCGACGGCGTTGGCGGTGAGCAATTTGCCTTACCTGACGCTGCGGCCCAATTAAGAAAAATGCGTGAGCAGCAGGCTGATGATCATTTAGTTGTTATTAATGCCTCGGACCCTTTAAATCTCACTGGCATTTTACTGCCAGGATTACGAGTACCCGCAATAGCGAACAATCGGCTACTCTTTAAAAACGGCTTACTCGTTGCTCATCAGCAAGGTAATAAAGTGGAGTTCGTAGGGGCGTTTGCGGATAACCTTAATGCCGACTCTCGCTGGCAGGCACAGAACCTGCTGACCCAACGCTATAACCCAGCCGCCTACCAAAACGGTAACCGCCGCCCTATCTAAATTTCTCCTTAATGGTGCCCAATATTAAATAGTGTACACATCGTATGCAAAAACGCCTATGATGATATATAGTAAGAATGAGCCACATGTTCTAATAATATATAAGGAATAAATATGTCAGGCGGCCAATTCCACCTACTGAAAACAAAACGTTTCCTACCTTTATTTCTCACCCAGTTTTTAGGCGCCTTTAACGACAATACTTTCAAAAATGCTCTAGCCAGCATGATTACCTTCTCTATTATTAGCCATAATGTCGCCAACCCACAAATCATGGTGACCTTATCATTGGGGATTCTCATACTGCCTTTTTTCTTATTCTCTGCAACCGCTGGCCAACTGGCAGACAGCACAGAAAAATCACTGTTGATTAAACGGATTAAATTGTTTGAAGTTATTATCATGACACTCGCCATGATTGGCTTCTACCTACAAAATATTTATTTACTGTTTGCCACTCTTTTCTTAATGGGCACGCAGTCGACTTTCTTTTCACCTTTAAAATTCAGCATATTACCTACCCACTTAAGAGATGATGAGTTATTAGGTGGTAATGGCCTGATTGAAATGGGAACTTTTGTCTCTATTTTACTTGGCACCATTGTCGGTACACTATTTGTCGTACAAGACAATGGTGTCTTTATTATTGCTTGCATGGTGCTAAGCTTTGCTGTTTTAGGGTGGCTGAGCAGTCAATATATTCCGCTTGCCCCAGCTGCAAGCCCAGGACTCAAAATCAACCCGAATTTTGTATCAGAAACCTGGAAAATGCTGGCGCACACTAAAAGCAGACCTGACATTTTCTTATGCATGCTCGGTATTTCATGGCTCTGGTTTTTTGGCGCAACTTACTTAGCCCAATTTCACAATTATAGCCGTTTCACTTTAGGCGGTGACGAAAAGGTCACGACCTTATTCCTTGCCACCTTTACCGTTGGCGTTGCAATAGGTTCGCTGTTATGTAATAAAATTCTAAAAGGCAAAATCAGCGCGCAGTATGCACCATTGGCTGCACTGGGCATGACGGTCTTTGCAGTCGACTTATATTTTGCCAGCAATGCAGCAGGCTCTCGCAATTCTGATGAGTTAATTGGCGCAATCCAGTTCTTGAGCAAACCCGCACATTGGCGCATTCTTATAGACCTAACACTAATCGCCATTAGCGCTGGTATTTATATTGTACCGTTATATTCGATTATTCAGTCACGTTCTGCCAAAGAACACCTATCACGTAATATCGCCGCACTGAATATTCTCAATGCCTTATTTATGGTTGTCTCATCACTCGGCGGCGCCATTCTCTTAGCGCAAGGCTTAACAGTCCCACAGATATTTTTAACCGTTGCGATCATGAATGGCTTTGTGGCAATTTATATCTGCAAGCTACTACCACGCGAAGTTGTCAAAGTCATTTTGCGCCATTTATTCAGATTGTTCTACAAGGTTGAAGTTCGAGGCTTAGAACATTATGAAAAAGTCTCTGGCAAAGCAGTTATTGTTATCAATCATATTTCCTTCTTAGATGGCTTACTGCTTGGCGCATTTTTACCTGACACACCAACAGCCGCCATGAATACCTTTATCGCAAAACGCTGGTGGGTTAAACCGGCATTGGCTTTATTTGATATCGTAACAGTTGACCCTAGCAACCCTATGTCCATCAAAACCATGGTGAAAACGGTTAAGGACAACAACAAACTCATGATCTTTCCGGAGGGCAGAATCACAGTGACAGGTGCACTCATGAAAGTCTATGAGGGTCCTGGCACTATTGCACACTTAGCAGATGCTCCTTTAATCCCTGTGCGCATTGATGGTGCTCAATACACTATTTTTTCCAGAGTGCGCGATAAACTGCCAACACATTTCTCTCCAAAAATCACTATTGATATTTTACCTGCTACACGATTTATGTTACCGGAGGGTGTGCGCGGCCAACAACGTCGGCGCTTAATTGGCGCTCAGCTATATGACATTATGTCTGATATGATTTTCTCTACCAGCAATTTAGATCAAACTGTATTCGAAACATTGCTTAGCGCAAAGAACACATTTGGCGCGCGCACTGCTATTTTAGAAGATATTGAACGCCAGCCCATACATTATCGCCGCCTGCTAACGGCCAGTTTTATTCTAGGTAATCATTTTAAAAAGATAACAGACACACAGGAGAATGTTGCGATATTACTACCAAATGCTGTGGGTACTGTTGCAACTCTATTTGGCTTGCAAGCAACCAATCGCGTGCCGGCCATGCTGAATTACTCTACTGGTTTAAAAAATATGCAATCGGCTTGCGAGACGGCCTTAATCAAAACGATTATAACGTCGCAACGCTTTATCAAACTCGCAAAATTACAAGATTGCATTGATGCTTTAGCGCAGCAGTTTAATATTGTTTATTTAGAAGATGTCAAAGCCTCCATCAGCCTATACGATAAACTCAAGGGGCTGCTTGCCAGCTATACTCCCCGACATTACTACAAGAAGAATGCCAGCAATGTCAGTGCCGACGATGCCAGCATTATATTATTCACCTCAGGCTCAGAGGGTGTGCCTAAAGGTGTTGTGTTATCCCATAAAAATATTCTGGCCAATCGCTACCAGCTTAGCTCGCGCATTGACTTCAATCCCACTGATACGGTATTTAATGCCTTACCGGTTTTTCATTCTTTTGGTCTAACCGGCGGCTTATTACTGCCTCTACTCAGTGGCATTAAATCATTTTTATATCCATCCCCGTTGCATTATAGAATTGTGCCCGAGCTTATCTACGACACTAATTCTACTATTATGTTTGGTACGGATACTTTTTTAACCGGTTATGCACGCAAAGCCCATCCCTACGACTTTTATAGCATTCGCTATATCTTTGCTGGTGCAGAAAAAGTAAAAGCCGAAACCCGCGCCATTTACGCTGATAAATTTGGTATACGCATCTTAGAAGGTTATGGCGCAACTGAAACAGCACCAGCGCTGGCCGCCAATACGCCTATGCACTATAAAGCCAATACGGTTGGCCGCTTACTGCCAGGCATTGAGTACCGACTTGAAAGTATTCCCGGTATTACTACTGGCGGCCGACTTTTGGTCAGCGGACCTAATATTATGAAAGGTTACTATTTACACAATAACGCTGGCCAGTTGCAACCGCCTGAAAGTGGCTGGTATGACACAGGGGATATTGTGGAAATAGATCCTGATGGGTTTATCACCATTACTGGCCGCGCAAAACGTTTTGCCAAGATTGCAGGCGAAATGGTCTCGCTCACGGCTGTTGAAACAGTGATAAGCACACTTTGGCCTGAGCAGGCGCATGCTGTTGTCAGTATTCCTGATGCACGCAAAGGTGAACAACTAGTGCTCAGCACAACCCAGCCAACAGCCGAGCGCAAACAAATTGCTGAATACGCCCAACAGCAAGGGATTGCAGAAATTATGGTGCCACGACAGATACTGATTGTCGATAAAATTCCTGTGCTAGGTACAGGTAAAACAGATTATGTCAGCCTACAACAACAAGTTGATCAAAAATTTATCAAGTAGTACAAGCGCTGGATACTTGCCGCTTTATGGCACAAGCTGTCAATAATGTGACAAATCGGGCCAATCATAAACTATACTTTGCCTAAGGCGGCAAACTCATGCCTAGCGAGCGTTGCTGTCAATGTACTGTTATCTGTTGAACCGTAATATCTTATTACCAATTGTCTGTAGTTTGACGTCGTTAAACAAATTCTTTGAATATTTTTTGTAAATATATGTCAAACAAATAGTAGTCTTGAATGCAATACCTAGCGAGCGCCTGTTTTTGCACCAAAATGCATTAAACCTCCCGCTGGCATAGGGTTTGCATCATTTTGTATATAGGTATGGCCGCTTGCTGCTTTCTGAATGACAGGCTGACCCCCGTTATGTATGAAGCAGCGCAGTAAAAAACAGCGGGGTCATATGGAGACATTTGCAATCAGAGAGGGCCATCGACATGAGTATTTTTAGTCATTTCCAAGCGCGTTATGAAGACGCAAAAGAAGAAGAGTACTCTCTTCAAGAGTACTTGGAACTTTGTAAATCGGATCCCAGTGTTTACGCCAGTGCAGCAGAAAGAATGCTGGCTGCTATTGGCGAGCCTGAACTGATTGATACCCGTGAAGATAGTCGACTTAGTCGCCTATTTTCCAATAAAGTCATCAAAATATACCCCGCATTTAAAGACTTCTATGGCATGGAAGAAACGATTGAAAATATTGTTTCCTACTTTCGCCATGCAGCACAAGGCCTAGAAGAACGTAAACAGATCCTCTACCTACTTGGCCCTGTAGGTGGTGGTAAGTCTTCTCTGGCTGAGCAACTCAAGCATTTAATGGAAAAACAACCTATTTATGCTGTAAAAGGCTCACCTATAAACGAATCTCCTCTCGGCCTATTCTCACCTAACGAAGATGCTGCCATTCTGCAAGATGACTACGGGATTCCCCCAAGGTACCTACATGGCATCATGTCGCCATGGGCCATTAAGCGCTTACATGAATACAATGGCGATATCAGCCAGTTCAAGATTGTCAAACTCAAACCATCGGTTCTGGAACAAATCGGCATTGCCAAAACCGAACCTGGTGATGAAAACAACCAGGATATTTCCTCATTAGTCGGCAAAGTTGATATTCGCAAACTCGAAGAGTTTTCCCAGGATGACCCCGATGCTTACTCTTACTCTGGTGGCTTATGCAAAGCCAATCAGGGTTTACTTGAGTTTGTGGAGATGTTTAAAGCACCCATTAAGGTGCTGCATCCGCTGTTAACAGCGACTCAAGAAGGCAACTATATGGGTACCGAGGGCCTATCGGCCATTCCATTCGATGGTGTTATTTTAGCCCACTCCAATGAATCAGAGTGGCTAACATTCAAAAATAACCGTAATAATGAAGCGTTTCTGGATCGTATTAATATTGTTTCTGTACCTTATTGCCTACGCGTTTCAGATGAAATTAAAATTTATGAGAAGTTAGTCAACAGTAGTTCTTTGTCACATGCCCCTTGCGCACCTGACACACTTAAAATGATGGCGCAGTTCTCCATCTTCTCTCGCCTCAAGGAACCGGAAAATTCCGGTATCGAATCCAAAATGCGAGTGTATGACGGTGAAAATCTCAAAGATGTTGACCCCAAAGCAAAGTCATATCAGGAATACCGTGATTACGCCGGTGTTGATGAAGGCATGACTGGCCTATCAACCCGCTTCGCCTTTAAGATACTCTCCAAAGTATTCAACTACGACCACACAGAAATCGCCGCCAACCCAGTCCATTTGCTTTATGTGCTGGAGCAGCAAATCGAAAAAGAACAATATGGCCCAGAGTTACAAGAAAAGTATATCTCCTGTATTAAAGGTATACTGGCCAAAAATTACTCTGAGTTTATCGGTAAGGAAATTCAAACAGCGTATTTGGAGTCTTATTCAGAATATGGCCAGAATATCTTTGACCGCTATGTTACCTATGCTGACTACTGGATACAGGACGAAGAGTATCGCGACCCGGATACCGGTGAAGTATTTGATCGCTCCTCACTCAACGAAGAGTTAGAAAAAATAGAAAAGCCTGCGCAAATCAGCAACCCGAAAGATTTCCGCAACGAGATTGTTAATTTCGTATTACGTGCTAAAGCGAAAAACAATGGCAAAAACCCCGCCTGGACCAGTTACGAAAAACTGCGAGAGGTTATTGAGAAGAAAATGTTCTCTAACACTGAGGAACTATTGCCAGTTATTTCATTTAATGCCAAAGCATCCGGCGAAGACAAGAAGAAGCATGAAGACTTTGTGCATAGAATGATGGATAAAGGCTATACAGAAAAGCAAGTACGATTATTATCTGAGTGGTATTTACGTGTACGCAAAGCCTCATAATCGTTATGACACAGATAATCGACAGACGGCTCAATGGTAAGAATAAAAGCGCGGTCAATCGCCAACGCTTTATCAAACGTTATCGTGAGCAAATAAAAAAAGCTGTTGCCGAATCAGTCTCGGAACGCAGTATTACCGAGATTGATAAAGGTGAGCAGATTAATATTCCGACCAAAGATATATCAGAACCAGTCTTTAGACATGGTGAAGGTGGTCGCCGTGAAATTGTACAACCTGGCAATCAAGAGTTTGTGCCTGGCGACACACTCCCTAAACCCAAAGGGGCCAGCAGCAAACCTGGTGCTGGTGACCCAGGCGACTCTGGTGAATCCATGGACGATTTCGTCTTCCAGATCTCACGCGACGAGTTTTTAGAGTTTTTCTTTGAAGACCTGGAATTACCTGACTTAGTCAAAACGCAGCTCTCAAAAATAACCCAGTTCAAATGGGTACGCGCTGGCTTTACCAATGACGGCGTTCCAGCCAATATTAACGTTATCCGTTCTTTGCGTGGCGCATTAGCACGTCGCATTGCACTGCGCTCACCGCATGAAAGAAAGCTCAAACTAGCCGAACAAGAACTCAGCGCTCTACGGGCTGACGATAACAAAAGCCCACCTGAAGAACCAGAGAACTTTCGGATTGCCGCACTTGAAGAAGAAATTTTACAGCTCAAGCGGCGTATTAATCGAGTACCTTTCATAGACGAGTTTGACCTTCGCTATAACAACCGCATAAAGCAGCCAAAGCCGATTACTCAGGCAGTCATGTTTTGCATAATGGATGTGTCTGGCTCTATGAATCAAGAACGCAAAGACATTGCCAAACGCTTTTTTATACTGCTTTACTTATTTCTAAATAGAAACTATGAACATATTGATGTGGTATTTATTCGCCACCACACAACCGCCAAAGAAGTCGATGAAGAAGAGTTCTTTTATTCAAGAGAAAGCGGTGGCACAGTCGTATCAAGCGCTTTAAAATTACTCGACGAAATTGTTCGCGAGCGCTATCCAATCAATGAGTGGAATATTTATACCGCTCAGGCATCAGATGGCGACAACTGGGATAATGATTCAGAGTCCTGTCGAGAGTTACTAGTGGACAAGATATTACCGCTACAACAATATTTTGCTTATATCGAAATTAGTAACGATAGAGACAAAACTTTATGGCACGAATATGAAAAAGTTGGTGCACTGCATGAAAATTTTTCTATGCAGCGTATTGCTGATGCAGCCAATATCTACCCTGTTTTTCGTGAGTTATTCAAGAAGCGACAACCTACAAAGTAATAGCAGCGCGAGCGAGAGGCATTATGGCTAATAACTATATATCAGAATGCTCAGATTGGACCTTTGATCTCATTGAGGAGTACAACACTGAGATAGGCCGCATTGCAAAAAATTATGGTCTTAGCACCTACCCAAATCAAATTGAAATTATTACCGCAGAACAAATGATGGATGCTTACTCATCTATTGGCATGCCGGTTGGTTATAACCACTGGACCTACGGTAAAAAATTTATAGAAACCGAGCATCATTATCGCCGTGGCCATATGGGTCTGGCTTATGAAATTGTTATTAATTCTGACCCTTGCATTGTTTATTTGATGGAAGAGAATACCATGACAATGCAGGCATTAGTTATTGCTCATGCGGCATATGGGCATAACTCTTTCTTTAAAAATAATTATTTATTCAAAACATGGACTAACGCCGACGCTATTATTGATTATCTGTTGTTTGCTAAAAATTACATCTCCGAATGCGAGAAACGTTACGGACAAGAGGAAGTTGAGCTACTGCTAGATTCGTGCCATGCTTTAATGAACTATGGTGTAGATCGTTATAAGCGCCCCTCACGCCTGTCTGCTGCACAAGAACGCGCCCGACAAAAAGAGCGTGAAGCCTATATGCAATCACAAATTAATGACTTATGGCGCACACTACCTATACTGAAACAGGAAAAAGCCAGCGCACCAGAAAAGCACTTCCCTGCCGAACCTGAAGAGAACTTATTGTATTTTATTGAGAAAAATGCACCGCTTTTGGAGCCTTGGCAACGTGAGATCGTTAGGATTACGCGCAAGATTGCGCAATACTTTTATCCGCAGCGACAAACACAAGTTATGAACGAAGGCTGGGCTTGCTTCTGGCATTATACTATTTTAAATACCATGTATGACCAAGGCCTGGTTAATGATGGCTTTATGCTGGAATTTCTACAATCGCATACTAATGTTGTGGCACAAAGGCCATACAATAGCCAATATTACAATGGCATTAATCCTTATGCACTAGGCTTCGCTATGATGCAGGATATCCGTCGCATCTGTGAGAACCCAGACGATGAAGACAGGGAGTGGTTTGCCGATATTGCAGGCAGTAACTGGCCTGGCACTTTAGATTTCGCAATGCGTAACTTTAAGGACGAAAGCTTTATTGCACAGTACTTATCGCCCCGACTTATTCGTGAACTGAAGTTATTCGCTGTACTCGACGACGATGAGCGGGAAGAATATGAAATTACGGCTATCCACAACAGCAAAGGCTATCAACACATCAGGCAGGCACTCGTTGACAATTATAACCTGGGCAGTAATGAACCTGATATTCAAGTTTATAATGTCGATTTACGTGGTGATCGCTCATTAACCTTACGGCACACACAATATAATCGTCGCCCATTAGGCGATACTACCGAAGAAGTTATGAAACATATTAAGCGCTTATGGCAATTCCCTGTCCGCATGGAAGCCATTGACCATAAAGGCAATGTTTCATTATTGCACGAAGCCAAGTAAACTATTCGCTCTTGCCAAAACGGACCTGAAACTGCTTATGACTGATGAGCTTACTTTAGTTGCGCATCGCGGCTCCCCAGCAGAATATCCTGAAAACACCATACCAAGCATTGAAGCCTCTTTAGCTGCTGGCGCAAAAGCCATTGAGTTTGACGTACAGCTCAGCGCAGATGGCATACCCTATTTATTTCATGATCCGAGTCTTGACAGGCTAACCGGTCAGAGTGGCTTGATTATGCAAACACATTCCAATGAGCTTGCCAAACTCAGCGCGCATGCACCTGAGCAATTTGATGGCAAATTTGCGGGCACAACAATCTGCACACTTGCTGAAACCGTCGATTTTTTACAAGATGAAACTGATATCATTGTCATGGCAGAAATAAAAGAAGAAAGCCTAGCGCATTTTGGTATTGAAAAAACCATGGATTGTATTTTTGATATTCTAACGCCTATCCGACAACAGGCTTACATTACTTCATTCAGCTATGATGCGCTGCGCTACAGCCATGCCAGCGGCATAGCACAAACAGCTTGGGTATTGCGTGAGTATAGTGACACCTCAAGACAACTCGCTGATAAGCTGGCTGCACAATTTTTATTATGCAACCTAAACAAAATCCCTGAGCATGATAAAGCTTTTTGGCCTGGCCCCTGGGAATGGATGCTGTATTCAGCCAACACACCTGAACTGGCTCAACAATATTATCAGCGCGGTGTTCGCTATATTGAAACTGACTGTATAGGCCATATGCTTGCCGCGATGAGCGATTAACACGCTCATCGCAGTGAAGATTCAATCAAAACGACAACGACGATCAAGTCGGTACAGAAAACTTACCGGCAACTCAACATAATGGGCATTCGCCCGCAGCCGCAGCATAATGAATACCACCACTGCTATCAGGCATATAATAAGCTCAAAAACAAAACCACTCGAAAAAATATAATTCAGCCACCATATGTCATACTGATGCTTAGAATACAATAAACGTACACCTTGATCCGAAAACGGCTTAAACCAATACACCGGTGACGTCACTGTATCTAAAATCAAATGCAAATAAATATTAGCCATCACAATCAATGCTGCTATTGAAAACTCTTGCCGGGCAACAACACGCCCTAGAGCTAATAGCACCAAGCTGGCGATTAACCAAAATACAGGCAAATGCGTCCAGTATTCACGATGAAACGTTTGCTGCTCATCAATGAGATAATAATACAGAAAATCAAAATCAGGAAAAATACTCGCTAATAACCCTAAGCAGGTTAATTTCCATTGCAAGGCACGACGAGCACGACAACCTTTTTGCAGCGCCTTGGTTAACAAATAGCCAGCCGGAAGATGAGCAATTATCATAATCGTTATCCTCTCCCTACCCTTCTTCCGGCATATTGGCTTTTGCAAGTGGTGCTTTAGCCTGTCGCCCGACCCAGTCACCTGCCGAATACCAATCAACATGACGCGTAGCAAACATAAATATCGCCAACGCCACAAATAGCAGCCCAGCCCCCATCAGCAAAGCATTATCCTGTGAGCGTATAATCACAAAAAGCACGAGGTATAGTATTGCTAAGACACAACCAAACCCCATACTCCGAACAACACTATGCAATACATAACTCACATAAAACACCAACAAACCTACACAAGCAGATGCAGATACAAAGTAGGCTAAACCAAATGCAATATGTTCACTCAATGCGATTAACAGTTGATAAAATAGCGCTAAGGCTAAACCGACCAGCCCGTATTGAATGGGATGAATGCGCAAGCGCTTGAGCACTTCAAATAAAAAGAAAACCGCAAATGTCAAAAATACAAATAAAATACCGTATTTGATCGCTCTATCGGTTTTTTTATACACATCTACCGGTTGCAACAATGAAACGCCCAGCTTTACCCTGTCAAACTTATAGCAATTTTCCTGGCACTGACTAAAGGCATCCTCAATATTGCTTGCAAAGTGGCTGGTATTCCATTCTGCCCGAAAGCCACTCTCGTCAACACGCCGATTATCGGGCAAAAACTGCCCGACAAAACTGGGGTGCAACCAGTTCGATGCAAGCAATATTTGCGAGCGTTTACCTACTGGCGAAAATTCCAGTACATCCATGCCTCGCAGACCTAAACTAAACGCAAACTCATAACGCTTATCCTGCCCATGATATAAATCACCTATATCAACATGCACACCTTCGCTAAACTGCTTTATCATCGTACCCGGTTGAAATGACATCTGCTGCTGTTGCCACTGAAAACTTAAGTCTCCTTGGATACCTCGCACATCAGTAACACCAACAACGATATAGGCTGATTGCCATGTAATATCGACATGATTCTCATAGGCAAAATTCTTTGGAATAGTAAAATGACCGGCTACATCCACATCGGATTTATAAACCGGAACTTCATAAATCCCCCTATAGCGCATTTCAGTTGCCAATTGACCATCAACAATTAGCTCATCTGGAAAAAAATACAACTTATCTTTGGCAACACGTGTTTTACTCACATATTGCTCCAGGTTTTTATCCCAAACCTCTTTTACATAACGGTATTCATAGGGCACAACTAAAATTGGTCCTGTTAGTTTTTGTGCTGCGGTCCAACTTTGCGCGATACTCCGCTTGGCATCATCTTTATAATGTTCACGCTCACTTACTTTGCCTGACACCAAACCTAAAGCGATTAAGATAATCAATGACAACAAGCCAATAAGCAATGTTTTTGCTAACAGACGGTTTTTCATAGCTGTGTACCTAAGTATTGTTATTTTATGGTAACAACTATAAAAAACGGGTATGGGTATCAGATGGGGTTTATGTGTGATTTATGTGTTTTTTATGTGGCAATGTCAAAATAGCACAGACACCACCACTCGGCAGGTTGCTCAAGGCGATACTCCCTTGGTGTAACTGGGCAACTTCCTTGACAAAGCTTAGCCCTAAGCCAGAGCTTTTCTTGCCAGAATCAGGCTTAGCCAGCGAATAAAACCGTTCAAATATGCGGTCTTTGGCAAAATCAGGGATACCTGGCCCTTGATCAGAAATCAGCAAGCTCAATGTGTCATCAGAGCTCTCTAGCGCAATAGTGATTGTCCCAGCAACCGGGCTAAATTCAATCGCATTATCTAATAAATTACTGATTGCTTGCTGCAATAAGAAAACCTCTCCGTTAACGACAAGGTCAGCCTGCAAGCACTTTTTCACTTGCAGATTCTTTTGCTGCAAAATAGTTTCTTTTAAAAGCAAGGCTTCCGATATAAGCGCTGCTAAATTCACATTACTCGTCTGCTCCAGCACTTGCCGCTTTTCTACCTCGGCTAAGGCCAACATGCGCTGGATAAATTGCTGTAAACGGGCTGTTTCACTTTGAATATTATCTAAAAACCGTGTTTGCTCTGTTGCTGGCATTGGCTCATGCAACAATTCAACTGCGCCTTTAATGGTTGATAATGGGCTCTTCATCTCGTGCGTGAGCGTATGAATATAATTTTCCACATATTCTTTACCTTCCAACTCCGTCCGCATTTTTTCGATGGCATTCCCCAAAGCAGCCAACTCTGCTTCACTGATCCTGGGCAGTACAGCGCGCTGCCCCTGACTGATGTGTTCAGCATAACGTACCAACTTACGTGTAGAATGTGTAAACCAAAAAGCAAAAATCAAACCCACACTCAAAGACACTGCCAACAATAACAAACTTTTTCGAATCATATTTTGTCGACTGACTTCAATAAAAGGTTGTACGCTAATATTAGGCTTGGCTACCGTCAAAGCACCTATAATCTCCTTCCCCTGATAAATAGGTGCAGCCACATGCATGACCGTACTCGTATCATCATCAGGGTTAGCACGCGTGCTACGCGCACCGTACTGCCCACGCAGCGTTAAATAGACATCACGCCACTGCGAGTAGTCTTGACCAACATCACGCTCATCGGAGTCATACACCACAGTGCCTTGGGCATCAACAACATACACACGTAAAGTCGTGGCAGTCTTCTGCAATGTCCAGATTTTAGCGTTTAATTCGCGCGCCAAAAACCGCTGCATCATATCTGCAAATTCGGCTTTTTCAATGTTTGCACTGACCACTTCTGCTTGCACTACTTCAGCCAGCAAGTTAGCCATATCGACCATCACTTCCTCCATGGACTGACGCACACCTGGGCGTAACTCAGCCATAAAAGTATTCAGCAAAAAAGCAGCCCCTAAGCCGACTAACAGGAAATAACCCAAAAAAATGCGTGCAACAGTTTTCATACGTTGGAATTAATCACAGGCGATGCTATAACCCAAACCCCGATGCGTTTTAATAGGGTCTACCTCAGCATTGATAACGCGCAGCTTGGCGCGTAATGCTTTAATATGTGTATCGATAGCACGCTCCAGACGAGTCTGAGGCACTTCAAAAATAGCCTGCATCAATTGCTCACGAGAAAACACCCGTTCAGGCTGTTTTATCATAAGCAACAAGATTAGATACTCATAACGCGTCAATGATAATAATTGTTGCTGATAGTAAATACGTGCTTTTGCCTCATCAATATGAAAGCTACTCTGCTGTGGATTGCGGGCCACCACAGTTGACTCTGCAGGCTGCCGCTGACTACGCTTGAGAATAACTTTAACACGCGCGACCAGTTCACGCGGACTGAAAGGCTTAGCAATATAATCATCACCACCAATCTCTAAACCGACCACACGATCTATTTCTTCACTGCGAGCGGTTAAAAATATAATGGGTATTTCAGAAAAACCACGGATTTTTTTACAGATCTCGAAGCCACTAATATCAGGTAAGCCCACATCAAGAATCACCAGATCAAAGGGTTGCGCTTTTAGCGCATCTAGCCCTGCCTGCCCCAAGGGATGCCACACCGTGGAAAACCCCTCAGTCTGCAGTGCATAAACGATATTGTCAGCAATACCGGACTCATCCTCAACAATAAGAATCGTAGATGACATATTAAGCTTCGCAACGGAGATAACAATATTACTATATCAGAAAAAAACGTCAGAGAAAGGCTCTCTCATATTAAAGAGATCAATGATGCCGCAAAATAACAATGAATGTCAGTTCAGAAAGATACGCGGCTATCCAGCGGTGTACGAACAAAACAGTCGAGAGGAGCAAGCCCAACCTTACCCCTCTTTTGCTTTATGCTTTATAACGGTAATTGCATTAGTTCTGCGCTAATTGACCACTGGAAAGCCTAGCGCGTAATGAATTAGCCCACGATACCAAAGTGGCGTTTATTTCATGTAAATCAGCCGCTTCACTGCTACGCCGTAAGCCCAAACCATGCCGGTTACGGTTTTTGCGCGAATCCAGCACACGCGCTAATACTTCATCAGCACCATTACGAAACTCAGCAACCAGTACCATATCGACAGGGTAGGCTGTTTTTATTGTTTGCCGCGTACTTTTGTATTCATTATGGTGGGGCACTTTCACACGCAAATCTGTAATCGATGCCTGCAGGGTTAATACATCATCAGCCGGCGCGTCGACAACAACAAAGCCTTGCTTTGAAAATGCCTTGACCAATGCCGCTTTGGTTTTGCCTTGCAAGCGCACGAACTGCTTGTCACTCAAAGGAAAATTATCATCTGTTCTAGCATTGTAAATACTTCGGTTTTTACCAGGCTGATTTTTGTACGCAATATTGACTTCATTCACGATATAAACTTTATTATATGCAGATAAATCTGCACTCTCAGCTAAAAAAGCCCCTTGCTTATCCGCAGCTAGCGTTGCAGCGGTAGTCGA
The DNA here is from genome assembly GCA_965230615.1 of Gammaproteobacteria bacterium. Taxonomy (GTDB): domain Bacteria; phylum Pseudomonadota; class Gammaproteobacteria; order HTCC5015; family HTCC5015. Next base: position 3,952,966 of record OZ246012.1, on the reverse strand, counting down.
CAGCAACATGACGGCTGACGATAACACCAAGATTAATTTATGCATAAGATATCTCCAATTACTCAACACCTAACGACAACAGCGCTTATACCAAACACCCTGTAGCCTACACTCGCCTCAGCAAACTGCCAAATCACCAGACCAAATCACCAAATAGCTGGAAAATCATGTAGACAGCTCGATTCGCCCCTATCCAGCCCTAAAAGCTGGTAATATACCGCATTATGGACCGGCGAGAACTTTAACCTACTTATCTTGATTTACGACGAAGCTAAAAGTTCAGATCTTGCATATACCAGATCATCTTACCCCGGCCAAGTAAGACAATCTATAAACAATTTGTAACAAAATGTAGCCGCAACAAGCCAACATACCATGCGACATGCCCGAAATTATACTGCCGGCGATTGGTCAGGCGACTGGAAAGCCCTGCTTAAATTGGTTCCTTATTTATTGGAGTTCAAAGGCCGGGTAATCGGTGCTATGGCCTTTTTAGCTTTCGCCAAGCTGGCCAATGTTTGCGTACCAATAGTGCTCAAGCATATCGTGGACCATTTAGATAGCAATCAGGCACAGCTGATATCCGCTCCCTTAGCATTACTGGCCGCCTATGGCTTATTGCGCTTTAGTACAACCTTATTTAGCGAGTTAAGAGACGCCGTCTTTGCACGGGTAACCGAAAGAGCTATGCGGCGTATTGGTTTAGAGGTCTTTCGCCATTTACACACAATGGATTTGGACTTTCATTTATCCCGCCGCACCGGTGGCTTATCCCGAGATATTGATCGCGGTACCAGTGGCATTAGCTTCTTATTGCGTTTTATGCTGTTTAATATTATTCCCACCTTACTGGAAATCGCATTAGTCACCACTATTCTGCTATACAGCTATGACGCCCGCTTTGCCATGATTATTTGCATCTCAGTATTAGCTTATGCTTTATTTTCAGTATTGGTAACCGAATGGCGTACGCGCTTTGTCCGAGAAACCAATGAGATGGATAGCAAATCCAATACGCGGGCAATCGACAGCCTGCTGAACTTTGAAACCGTCAAATACTTTGCTAACGAGCGCTATGAAGCCGAACAGTATGACCACAACCTGGAAAACTGGGAAGCTGCCCGCATGAAAAACCGCTTATCTCTGGTTGCGCTCAATACTGGCCAGGGGTTTATTATTGCAGCAGCGATTACAGTGATGATGACCTTAGCGGCTAGCCAAGTAGCGCAGCAACAAATGACGTTAGGCGACCTGGTATTAATCAATGCCTATATGATTCAGTTATTTATCCCCTTAAATTTTCTTGGCTTTGTTTATCGTGAAATCAAAAATGCCTTAACCAATATCGAACAAATGTTAGGCTTATTAAACCGCACGCCTAAAGTCCTCGATAGTGCAAATGCCAAACCCTTACAAGTCGGCGATGGCGCCGTTCATTTCAACAATATTAGTTTTGCTTATAAACCTGAGCGTAAAATCCTCGACAATGTCAGCTTTGTTATTCCCGCAGGGCATAAAGTGGCAATTGTCGGTCCCAGTGGTGCAGGCAAATCGACACTGGCACGCCTGCTGTTTCGTTTTTATGACGTTGATACTGGCACCATCACAATTAATCAGCAGGATATCCGCGATATCAGCCAGGAAAGTCTACGCAAAGCCATTGGTGTAGTGCCCCAGGATACGGTTTTGTTTAACGAGTCTTTGTATTACAACATTCAATATGGCCGCCCTGAAGCGACCGAAGCTGACGTCATTCAAGCCAGCCAACTTGCAAACCTGCAACATTTTATAGAACAACTACCCGAGGCTTATCAAACCACTGTCGGCGAGCGCGGTTTAAAACTGTCTGGCGGTGAAAAACAACGTGTCGCGATTGCCAGAACCTTACTCAAAGATCCTAATATTATGATCTTTGACGAGGCAACCTCATCATTAGACTCCGCTTCGGAAAAAACCATATTGACTGCATTGAACACCATTGCCAAAAACCGGACAACATTGGTTATCGCACACCGCTTATCCACTATTATTGATGCTGACAATATTATTGTCTTAGACCAGGGACGCATTATCGAGCAAGGCACACATGAGCAGTTATTACAACAAACAGGCTTATATGCTGAGCTTTGGCTACATCAGCAGCAAGAACAGCACGAGCGCAACCAACGAACAGCAGATACTGAGTAAATGTCAGGTCATCACTCAAATAACAAACTGCAAACCATTGCGCCAATGGAAATCTTTGGCCTCGCCTTAAATGATATGCTCAATAGTGGCGAGGACAAGCACATTGAGGTTTACAGCCTTGCTCATGAGTTATTAGGTGACTTGCCTGCCAGCAACGGCTTTAACCCTCTGGGGACACGAGACCATGCTCTGAACTTAGCCATTGATCACTGCCAGGGCCTCGTGCTTGATATCGGCGCCTGCGCTGGCAAAGTATCTGTGGCCCTACAAAGCCGTGGCTTAACTGTTCACGCGCTGGATGTTGCACAATCCTGTGTCGATTACCTGAACAATATCGGATTAAAACATACTATCTGTTGCGATATACAACAATATAATGCACAACAGTACGATACAATCCTTTGCCTTGGCAGCACACTGGGTGTTTGCCAGCAAGCTGACAAGCTAAGTGCTTTACTACAACATATGGCATCACTGCTCAAGCCTAATGGTCAATTGCTTATTGAAGATACCGCTTTTGACGACGATGAAGATTATGAGGCATGGCAAGCTTATTTTCGCTATAAAGAATATCAAAGCACTACTTTCGACTGGATTAATTTCGCCGAGCACTATGTCGCACAACAGGCCCTCGCAACTGGGCTACGATGCGAACCTTTGATCTCCAGTGTTGATAATCTAACGTACTTATTAAAAATCACAAAACCTTAACGCAAGCATCTTATCCAATAACTGAAAAGCCAGACACTACAGTTTATACTTGCGCAGATAAGCTCTTAACTGATGATAACTCAAACCCAGCAATGCTGCTGCCTGTGCCTGCTTATATTGCGCCTGCTCTAAGGCCTGTTTTAGCAAGCTAACTTCCAGCTCTTTGACTTCCTGCTTCAAGTCCAGTGGTAAGGCCTGATCTTTTTTATTGCCCAGCGTAGCAATCGCCTCAGATATCTCAGCAGAATGGTTACTCGTTATAGCTGGCAGCACTAATGGGCGATACGGAGACTCAAAAGGATCTAAGTTAATTTCTTCAATTGGCTCGCCTACACCTTGATGCCGATAAACACTACGTTCAACTACATTTTTTAACTCTCTTACATTTCCGGGCCATGTGTAATTCAACAATGTATCCACTGCCGCATCAGCAAAACCCGGAAAGAAGTCCTGCCCTAACTCCTGACACATATTCATCGCAAAATTTTCAGCCAATAATAAAATATCTTCACTACGAAACCGTAGCGGTGGCAAAGTAATCACATCAAATGAAAGGCGATCTAACAAATCGAAACGAAATTGATTGGCCGCTGCCAGTGATGGCAAGTCTTCATTGGTTGCCGCCACTAAGCGCGTATTGACGGTTAAGGTTTGGCTGCCGCCCAAACGCTCAAACTCGCCATACTCGATAACACGCAATAGCTTTTCTTGCACTCGCGTTGATGTGGCTGCCAGTTCATCCAAAAACAAGCTACCACTGTCAGCCCGCTCAAAGCGCCCTGCATGCTTGCGACTTGCGCCAGTAAACGCACCTGCCTCATGCCCAAATAACTCAGACTCCAGCAAACTGTCACTCACGGCTGCACAGTTCATTTTGATTAAGGGTTTGTCCCAGCGCTCGGACAAGAAGTGCAAACGCTCCGCGATAAGCTCTTTACCGGTACCACGCTCGCCGATTACGAGTACAGGCTTATTCAGGGGTGCCAACAGAGAAACCTGCTCTAAAACCTCTAGAAAAGCGCTGGACTCACCCAACAAACGCGTTTGTTCGGAATGATTCATTGGCTAAAAAAACCATTAGTTAGTTAAAAAAACCAAGCAAGTATAGTCAATTTAACCACTTTATTATTTTTTTTAACAGCTTAAACTAAAATATCCTTTGAAAACAGCAACTTACAAATAAAGTAAAGTTGGCACAAAGCTTGTTATATACCCAATAAGATTACTAACATAGCCATAAGGTGAAACAATGGGCATATTTTCTCGCTTTTCAGATATTATTAATGCAAACATTAACGCAATCCTTGATAAAGCCGAAGACCCCGAAAAAATGGTGCGCTTGATGATTCAGGAAATGCAGGAAACGCTGGTCGAAGTCCGCACAACCTCCGCGAAAGTAATTGCAGACCAGAAAACCCAGGAACGTCAACGCGATGCATTGATCAAACAAATCGATGACTGGGAAAACAAGGCCGCCTTGGCTATCAGCAAAGGCCGGGAAGATCTGGCCAGAGCAGCACTTGCTGAAAAACTTAATGCCCAGCAAGCTGTCGAACTCATCGACCAGGAGCTTGGGCAAATTGATACCACGCTTGCAACGCTCAATGACGAGATCGCGCAACTACAGCAAAAACTTGATGAAGCAAAAGCCAGACAGAAGTCGTTAATTTACCGCCATAAAACGGCCAACACGCAATTAAAGGTTCGCGCTAAATTTAACAAAGTATCTATCGAAGAGGCACTAGCCCGCTTCGAAAGCTATGAGGCTAAACTCGACGAGCTCGAAGGCCAGGTCGAATCTTATGACTTAGGCCAAAAAAGCTTAGCCAATGAAATCGAGCAACTCAAGCAAGATGATGCTGTCAGTGATGAGCTGGCGGCTTTAAAATCTCGCCTTGAAGCTCAAAAAGATAAAAAGACCAACCAGGAAGACAGTGATACCAGTGCTTAACGATTATGACCAGTGCAGTATTAAAGCCTGGACAGGCAAAGATCGACAAACAACAACGAGGTTAATATGCAGGCTGATATTATCGTTCCAATAGTGGCTATTTTGACAATTTTTGTCTTTGCACCATTATTATTTTTTGTCGCGCCTATCTGGCTATTCTTGCATTATCGTGATGCGCGTGTAAAAGCGAACTTACTATCGTCTGACGACAACAACAAATTAGACAAGATGTTACAACTCGCTGAAAACATGCAGGATAGAATAGCAACGTTAGAAGCGATACTTGACAAAGAACATCCTGACTGGAGAAAACTTTCATGAATAAACTATCGGGCCAAAGCTATAACACAAACAAACTCTATCGCAACCCCAGTAAAGGGTTTATCAGCGGCATATGCGCTGGCTTAGCAGATTACATGGAGGTGGATGCCAGGTTGATACGCATTATCGCGGTTATATTGTTGTTTTCAACATTTCCCTTAATGGTCTTTATTTATCTGGCTGCGCACTTCCTGCTCGACAGGCAAACAGAAGAATTACAAGTGTTAAACGCACCCAAAGAGCAGTTCGCACGTTGTGTACGAAAATTTGATCATATTGAGGAACGACTGCAAACATTAGAACGCTGCGTCACATCCAAGCAGTTTGAATTACGTCGTAAGATAGATAACCTTTAACAACCAGAAGCCAACACCGGCCTATTGATTATCAATAGGCCGGAAAAGAGCAGAGCGATGATTGGGCTTATTAAGAAAGTCAATTTACAACTCTTTTTAATAATTATTTTTCTAATGCTATGTTCCTTGCTTTCTAATAACAGTAATAAAAGCGAGCAACAAGACACTTATACTCAAACCAGCACTTGGGCCAATAGCATACAAAGGGCAGATATTGCTCGAAAAGGCCATACAGCATAAACGTTATAACACCAAGGGGTAAAAATATTAAAATACAATATGAAAAGTCTAATTAAAAAACACCCTACAATATCTTTTTTAATTTTATGCTGCCTATTTTCATGGGCATGTTGGCTGCCAATTATTGAATATTTAAACCATGAAATATTCAACTCGTCTGGCTTAACTATCACACTATTTATACTCGGAATCTATAGCCCTGCATTAATTGGTATTTTGCTTTGCGCTATTGAAGGTGGAGTGCCGGCGGTATTCAAGCTATTAGAAAAGCTGCTCATAGGTGATGTTGCCTGGTACTGGTATGCCATAGCCCTGATTGCACCTCCCTTATGTTTACTGCTTGGCGTCGCATTCTATACAACACGCGGTGGCGATATAGGCTGGGTTAATCAGCAGGCCCTCTATTGGCTACCTTATGTATTCCTGTTCTCAATCGCTTTCGGACCATTTGCCGAAGAGCTAGGCTGGCGTGGTAAAGCACTACCGCCATTATTGGCGCGCTATGGCTTCATAAAGAGCAGCTTACTAATGGGGCTTATGTATACGCTTTGGCATACACCTTTATTTTGGGCAGCTACGGGTACTGTTATTAGCGGCCTGCCACTATCTGGTTTTAATATAGTGTACTATTTACTCGCTATAACAGCTTTGAGCTTTTTCTACACCTATCTATACCAACACACAGGCGGTAGCGTACTACTAACATCGTTACTGCATTTAAGTGCGAATGTCAGTTTCCCAGCAATGCTGTTTATTTTGCCTGAACTAGGCCGCAGTGAAACACAGCAAATATGGCAAATAAGTATATGGTTTAGCTGGCTTATTATCAGCTTATACTTAATAGTCACTTTATTAAGTCGACGCTACCCTAAAGACAAACACCATTTACAGCACACCGCAAAGGGTTAATATGAATATATTTGATAAAGCAAAGTTAATATGAATATATTTGATAATTGCCAGCAAAGTTACTGTCTGATATGACGAATGAAAAAGCGGCTGAGTTTAGCAGCGATGATATTATTGCCAGCACCATAATAAAAGCCGTTGAGAAGCAAGAAAAAGTCAACAAGGTTTTGGCAGACAAAGGCTGTAACTATCGCATCAGCGATATTGAATTAGGTATGAGCATCCCACCTTCGGTTACCTTTGGAATCCGCAGGCTTGATAATGCAAAAAACAACACAGAGCCTCAATAGCCAAGCATATAAACATCAAGACTTACCTAGCTACCAGGACAGCTAGTCATGCTGCAATATGCATTTTATACTAAGCCTTTTACCACACGACCATTACTTAATTCGCGACCACTTTTAATTTGAGGCTATCTAATATTGGGTATTACAGGTCAATCACATAAAATGAGCTTATTGGAGAGCCTGATCAGTGTTATTGCAGGCTACTTAATTACCGCGTTAAGTCAGTATTGGCTTTATCCTTTATTTGGCATTGATATCCCAGCCAAAACCGCTTTATTTATGTCTGCCATTATTGTTTTCGCTGCATTTGTCAAAAATTTTTCTATCCGCAGATTGTTTAATATTATCTATTTACGACAGCAAGCTAAACAAGGCGCTTAAAGCATAAACTATTGAACCATTAAATTAGCATGCGCTCTAAGCCAGCGTATAACGTTATACTTGATACTCTGATTTATATCCCCCTACCTTATATTTAGTCCAAACCGCTAAGAGGTGTGTAAGCTGTGACAAAAAAACAATATTGCTTAATAACACTGCTCATTTTACCGTTTATGCCAAACCTAACACTGGCTTTCAAGCAAAACATAACACATAAAATTGCGCAGGAAATTGCTTTGGCCAGTGAAGCTGCACCAGCCCACATCACCGAACATGCCAGCTTTATGATGTTCAAAAAAGGCCGTTTTGAACTCATCAGGCAAGGCAGTAATAATTTTACTTGTCTGGTCGTGCGTGAACCGAAAGGTCGCTTTGAGCCATCCTGTCTTAATGCAGAAGCCATGCAATCGGTCTTCTATAGTTATCAAATGTTAATGAAAATGCTCTATGCAGGATATTCTTACACAGACACTTATAAGGCAATCGATGTCGCTTTTAAAAAAGGTGAGCTACCTGATGCTAAAGATGCAGCTTTGGTTTATATGATGTCTCCCAATAATAAAACCTATAACCCTGAAACAGGCGAAATTGAATACCCGCCAGCACATCAGATGTATTTTTATAGCAAACTAGATGACAGTGTATTTTCATTAGGAGAAGGTCCACCTTGGCTCTGGCAAGGCTTTCCTCATATGTCGGCACTTATCATACCGACAGAAAAGAAATTTTACGCTGCACCTTAAGTAAAGGATATCTATATGAAAATATTGGGACGAACTACATCAATGAATGTACAGAAGGTGTTGTGGCTATTAGACGAGTTAGCCTTGGAATATGAGCAGGTTCAATTGGGTGGCCGTCACGGGGGTCTGGATACCCCGGCATTTTTAGCGTTAAACCCTGTCGGCAAAATCCCTGTACTCATTGATAAGGAGCAAGCGATTTGGGAATCACATACTATCTTACGTTATATCGCTGCTCAATATGGCGGCGACATCTGGTTCCCACAAGATGCTTATACGCGCTCACTGCATGACCGTTGGATAGACTGGGCACAAGCCAACCTGCAAGTTGCCTTTATGGAATTCTTTTTTGCTTACTATCGTACACCTGCCAAGCAACATAACATGGCAGTGATTGATAAAAGCATTGAGAGCTGTAATGCGCATTTAGCGATACTCGACCAGACTCTCGCCAACACAGATTACTTGGCAGGTGATCAGTTCAGCTTAGCGGATATTCCAGCAGGCTCTATGCTCTACCGTATGAGTGAAATCAATTTTGGCATCATGCTGCCAACACGCGTCGAAGCTTGGTACCAAAGGTTACAGCAACGCCAGCCTTTCAGAGAACGCTCGATGGTGGACTTTAGTGAGTTGCAAGGCTAGCCAGTCCTTATATAATGAATACAATGCATTCACTGAGTAATATGAATGCATTGTATCGCTCATCTAGCCTGCGGCTATAGTAATAAAGCTTGTGCCTGCTCTTTTGATAATCGTGCGCCAAAGCTGGCGACCAACTTAGAAGCAGCGCGAGCTGCTAAGTCACCTGCTTGCTGACGACTCATACCATGATTAATGCCATAAATATAAGCACCGGCAAACATATCACCTGCACCAGTAGTATCTATCGCTTTAGTGGGCACGCCAGCAACTTCTATAAGTTGATCATCATGACAAATAACCGCCCCTTGCGCACCACGTGTCACAACCACCTCTTTACTGATTGTCTTTAAATAGGACAGCGCCTCGTCTAAGCTTGTCGCGTTCACCATGCCAAGCGCTTCCTCTTCATTAGCAAAGAGTAAATCAACTCCCGGCCCGATCATTTCTAACAAGCCTTCTTTGAAAAAATTCACCATGTTTGGATCAGATAAGGAAATAGCAACTTTGGTACCACATTCCTGTGCATGCTCTCGCAAATATATGGCTGCCGATTTAGTGCTCGCGCCTGTCACTAGATAGCCTTCTACATAAACATATTCAGACTCTTCGACTGCACCGATATCAACTTCTGACTTGGAAAACTCAGCTGATACCCCCAAATAAGTGTTCATTGTACGATCAGCATCTGGCGTCACAAATACCAAGCACTTACCCGTCACGCCTTCGGTAACATTGGATGGATGAATGTTGGTGGTCACTCCTGCCCGCATAAGGTCTTCTACGTAAAAAAAGCCCATCTCATCATTCGATACCTTGCACGAATAAAACGCTTGTCCGCCAAATTGACTGACGGCAATAATTGTATTTGCTCCCGAACCACCGCTGGCTTTATGCTTTTCACTGCCACCTAATTGCTCGATAATGTTGTTTTGCTGATCTTCCTCAACCAGCGTCATCACACCTTTATCAACCCCTAAAGCCACTAAGCGTTCAGGGCTTACTTCAAATTCAATATCAACCAAGGCATTTCCTACGCCATAGATATGGTATTTTTTCATAAATGTATTCCTGCTTTTTATCTACTCAAGACTCAGATTTCTCTGAATAAAGCCCGGATTACCCTAAATTAGGCCCGGATCTCCCAACCAATACTGCCAAACGACTATAATACGGATAAGCCTGGATCATTATTGTTTTTTGAATTATATATCAAAGATCAGCTGTTATACTATTAATGGATTATGTCATAAGGAGCACGGAATGCTTTACCAGCCAACCTGACTTATAGCCAATATTGCTATCTTCTCGCACTTTCAAGCCCTCAGCCTTTAACTACACATCAGGCTACTTGCAAATCGCTCATACGATATAGGCGGATAATAATATGCTAAAACCAATGAATATCGACCCTGCAGTTCGCTCAGAACAAACCTGGCAATTATATAAGGAATCTCAACTTACCACTTTCATAAGCTTATTCAGTGCGCTCGCCTGCACCTTGGCGCTCTGGAATATGACCAACCAGAAGCACTTGTTAGCTTGGTCAGCGCTCATTGCTGTTCTGGCCGTGAGTGGCTATTGTCTGATACTGGCTTTTTTCAAGCTTGCGCAACGTGCAAACAGCTCTGACTTCTGGATTCATGCACATATCATTATTAACTTTTTTACCGGCCTCACTTGGGGTTTACTGGCATTATTGTTTGACCCGGCATGGCCAGCTGAGTATCAGGTTTTTTTATGGATATTGATCACAGGCATCATTATTAGTGCCATTAATTCCTATAGCCTGGTCTTTAGTGCCTTTATTGTCTTTTATTTACCAATCTTATTAAGCTTTATTGTGATCACAGCATTAAACGAACACAACAGTCACTTATGGTTATTACCGTTACAAGCGATTTATGGCTTAATCATTTACATAGCGGCTAAGAAAAATAATAGCGGACTCAAACAAGCTATACAGTCCAGACTATGGCTTGAACAAGCCAACAACAGGCTCTCATTGCTTGCCTCACTGGATGAACTTACTAATCTGCCTAACCGTAACGCCCTGGATAAACGTTTACACAATGAGTGGCGCCGGCATAGTCGCTCACAAGCACCTTTATCACTATTACTGCTGGAAATCGATGCCTTGCATGAGTATGTTAATCAACATGGCCAAACTGCCATTGAAGGCGCACTGATTGAAATAGGGACTACGCTCTCACAATCATTAAGTCGACCGGGAGACTTTGTAGCACGCTTTGAGTTTGCACAGTTCGTTATTTTATTAGCGGAAACCCCAGCTGAAGGCGCTGTCCATGTTGCTGGCAAATTGCAAAATATTATCAATAAACTGGCACTGCCACACGATGCATCTGAAATAGCATCACATATTACCTTGAGCGTGGGTGTCGCAACCGCGTTTGCTGAGCAAAGCAAAAAGCCAACTAACCTGCTCAGGTTAGCTGATAAAGAACTCAATATTGCCAGGCTTGCCGGTGGTAACAGAGTCAGCTTTGGCAACCATTAAAACACTTAAGCTCTCAGCCCCGGTGCTTTTTTAATCAAATACAGTGATACAGAAAATAATATGCCAACAAATAATAAAATAATGCCATAAGACAACACGGGACTTATATCTGACACCCCTAAAATACCGAAACGAAAACCGTTCACCATATACAAAATGGGGTTCACTAATGATGCGTTTTGCCAAAAGGCTGGCAGCATATCAATTGAATAAAATATTCCACCTAAATACGTTAGCGGTGTCAGTATAAATGTCGGCACAATATTAATATCGTCAAAGCTATTGGCAAATATCGCATTAATTAAGCCCGCTAAAGAAAACAGCATGGCTGTGAGCAACGCGATACTACACATCACCAATAAGCTATGCATATGCAGGTCAATAAAAAACAATGACACCAGCGTCACTGCGATACCAACACACATACCACGCGCCACCCCACCGGCAACAAAGCCTAAAACAATAATATAGTTTGGTGTTGGCGAAACTAATATCTCTTCGATATTACGTTGGAATTTAGCCCCATAAAAAGAGCTCACAACATTGCCATAAGAATTTGTGATAATGGACATCATAATCAAGCCGGGTACAATATATTCCATATAGCTAACGCCACCTATCTGTCCAATACGTGGCCCGATAAGCGTACCAAAAATCAGATAATATAATGTTGTTGTGATCACCGGCGGTAATATGGTTTGCGTCCATATGCGTGTAAAACGTGTTATCTCCCGATGCAATATCGTTTTAAAAGAAACAAGTTGATGCCTTAAATCCATACATTAAACCTTTCAATCAGGTATCAGTTGCGCTGCTGTCATTATCATTTACCAGTCGCAAAAACAGCTCTTCCAAACGATTCGCTTTATTGCGCATACTAATGACTTCGATGCCTTGTTGTGACAGGCAGGCAAATAAATCATTCAGAGAGGCTTCTTTTGACACATCGACCTCTAATACTTTTTCATCCAGCAGACGTATATTGTACTCAGGCAGTGTTGGGGCCATCGTAAGCGGCTGCGCAACATCTAAGACAAACGTTTCGAGCTGCAACTTATTTAACAACGCCCGCATGCTGGTATTTTCTGCCAACTCACCACGATCAATGATCGCAATATTACGACACAGGCTCTCAGCTTCTTCCAGATAGTGCGTTGTCAGAATAATCGTTGTACCTTGCGCATTAATCTCACGCAAAAAATCCCACATGCTGCGACGTAACTCAATATCGACACCGGCGGTAGGCTCATCCAAAATCAGCAGCTTGGGTTGATGAATCAGTGCACGCGCAATTAACAAGCGGCGTTTCATGCCCCCGGACAAATGTCGTGAAGGTTGATCACGCTTTTCCCACAGGTCCAGACGCTTTAAATAATACTCTGCTTTGATGCGGGCAGCCTGACGTGGGATGCCGTAATAGCCCGCCTGATTCAGCACGATATCAATTGGTTTTTCAAAAATATTAAAATTGAACTCTTGTGGCACTAAGCCGAGGTCCTGTTTGGCCCGGGCAAAGTCGATATCAATATCATTACCAAACACGGTGACCCGGCCACTGGTTTTGCGCACCAGGGAGGTAATAATACCAATTGCGGTTGATTTACCCGCCCCGTTGGGGCCTAACAGCGCAAAGAAATCACCCTCTGGCACCTCAAAACTGATACCTTTTAGGGCTTCCAGGTCCCCCCGGTAAGTCTTGCGTAAGTTCTCTATCCGTAAAGCCGAAGTCATCGCCTGCAATATACTCTATGACAAACTATGGGATTATACACGGCTTTGTCCCGCAGGCTTAATGGCATATATCAGCGAAATGGCGCTCCTGTAGCGCCCAAACTGCCTAAAAATCGCTATTTTGAACTTATTTTTGCCACATGACTCTATTTTTTCGATACCGGGCAGTGCCGAACAGGGCCAGAACGCAACAAAGGTTTGATCTTAAACCATAGAAATCTTTACAATGTCGCCCGCAAACTATTGGGGGAACCATGTCAGCACAAGAAAAACTGCAATCATTAAAAGAATACGTCAGTCAAAATGTTATTGGCCAGGAAGCGCTGGTTGACCGCCTACTCATCGCCCTATTGGCTGATGGGCATTTATTGGTTGAAGGCGCACCCGGTCTGGCGAAAACACGTGCCATCAAAGTCCTTGGTGAAGGTATTGAAGGCGATTTCCATCGTGTGCAGTTTACCCCAGATTTACTGCCAGCTGACTTGACTGGCACAGAGATCTACCGCCCACAGGATGCCTCATTTGTTTTCCAAAAAGGTCCGATTTTTCACAATCTAGTACTGGCTGATGAAATCAACCGGGCACCGGCCAAAGTGCAATCCGCCCTGCTGGAAGCCATGGCCGAACGACAAATTACGGTTGGCTCGGTCACTCACCCCTTACCACAACTCTTTCTGGTTATGGCCACACAAAACCCGATTGAGCAAGAAGGTACTTATCCACTACCCGAAGCCCAACTTGACCGCTTTTTGATGCATGTGCGTATCGACTACCCAGATCCAGGCGCTGAGAAAAAAATTCTGCACTTAGCACGTGCTGAGGCACACCAGACTTTTAGTGCCGAAAAGCCTGTGATGATTACTCAGGACGAGCTATTCGCCGCCCGCGAGGCCGTACTTGATATTTATATGGCTGACAACCTCGAGCAATATATGCTCGAAATTGTACTGGCCACCCGCCAACCCGAAAAATATGGCGAAGACCTCAATAGCTGGCTGCAATATGGTGTTAGCCCTCGCGGCACCATCGCTCTGGACCGCTGCGCACGCGCTCATGCCTGGCTGGCTGGCCGAGATTTTGTTGGGCCGGAGGATATTCAAACCATGGCTTATGATGCCTTGCGTCATCGTTTGTTGCTCAACTATGCCGCTGAAGCGGATGGCATCACCCCGGATAAGTTTATTGCCGAATTAATTTCACGTATTGCGGTGCCATAGGTATCAACTTCATAAGTATCAACAAAAGACTCAAGATACCTTAACGACAATGCCTGTCAGCAGACTATTTCAAAAAAACACACAGACCAGTGCTCGCTCTGCGGCCAGTGCGCCAGCAGCGGCTGACTCGGCCAATCCGGTTAGAGCAACCGCGCGGGACTTAATTGATTTAGCACATGACGGTGAACGTCTCTCATTAAAAAGCATTAATGTTCGTGCTTTGCAAAGTGGCCAATACACCTCACCTTTTAAAGGCCGCGGTATGGAGTTTGACGAAACACGTTTGTATCAACCCGGTGATGATATTCGCTGTCTGGACTGGAAAGTCACCGCACGTACTGGCAAAGCCCATACCAAACTGTTTCGAGAAGAGCGTGAACGCCCTATTCTGGTTTGGGTAGATTTGCGCCCCAGCATGTTTTTTGCCACACGTGGTGCATTTAAATCTGTCGTGGCTGCCCGCATAGCAACCTTATTGGGCTGGAGTGCCGTTGCACAAGGTGATCGCTTAGGCGGTTTGATTTTTTCAGCCAATGATCATCAGGAGATTAAACCACGCAACGGTAAAAATGCTGTATTGCGATTTATCAAAACACTTAGCCAGCATTCTTGCTGGCATGATTACAAACAACAAATCGATAGCAACCCGGATAGCGGCAATGAAGCGCTGTTACGCCTGCGCAATGTAGCACGTCCAGGCAGTCTTATATTTCTATGCAGTGACTTTCGCCAACTCGGTGAACAAGCAGAAGCCCACTTAAGCCAAATCGCACGACATAATGATGTTGTAGCGATTAATATTACCGACCCATTGGAAGCGGCATTACCTAACACCGGCCACTACCGCTTTAACAACGGTTATGATGAAGTGCAGCTCAATGCCAGCAATAAACAGATAAAACAAGATTACCAGGCCCGCTTTGCACAACACCAGCAATCGATCCAACGCCTTTGCCAGCGCAGTGGCGCTTATTTGTTTGACTGCCAAACAAACAGCCCACTGACCGAAGTACTCATTACACAACTGGGGTTAAAACGCCGATGAAGTTACAAGCCCCTATGCCGCAATTGCCATTGCGCGATATTCATATTCCCGAACCGCTATCCCCCTTGGATTTGGCATACTGGTGGCCACCTGCTGTTGGTTGGTATGTAGCAATCATACTGATTGGCATAGCCGCTGCAGCACTGTGGCTATTAAAACAACGTCAGCAACGCGCTAAGCTGGCACGCGCCGCCTTATATGAAATGACACAAATCGAAATTGCCTATGCTAAGCACGGTGATTTGCAACAGCTATTGCGCGAGACTTCTATTTTATTGCGGCGTATCAGCTTAAGTTATCATCCTCGCGAGGATGTCGCCTCGTTAGCTGGCGAGCAATGGCTAAGCTTTTTAGACACTGGACTGAGTAAACCTTACTTTAGTCAAGGCCCAGGGCGTTTGCTATTAGACGGCCCTTACTGCGCACCGACAGCAATCGATCAACAAACCGATAGCCGCAGCCTGATTAATATTTGCCGTGACTGGATAACAGCGCAAGCCAATGGTGAGTCTTTCACGCATACACAGGCAGTCGATACTGCCGCTCAAGACAATGATCAAGACAACGATCAAGCGACTGTAAAAGAAGAATAGCATGATCGAGTTTATCTGGCTTTGGGCATTTGCCTTATTACCTGTTCCCTTACTCGTCCGCTGGCTAACGCCTGCTGTTAACAATCAACAACAGGCCGCCTTATGGACACCCACACTGGCCGACTTTGGCCAGAGTACTGAACATAAGACAAACAGCGATAAGCCATTACGCTTATTATTAGCCTGGTTAATTTGGTCACTGTTAATCAGCGCTATCGCACAACCTTATTGGTATGGTGATACTATTGAGTTACCGATCAGTGGTCGTGACCTTATGTTAGCGGTTGACCTCTCCGGCAGTATGAAAGAGAAAGATTTCCAAATCCAAAACAGCTGGGTTGATAGGCTAACAGCCACCAAATACGTTGCTACCGATTTTATTGAACGGCGGGAAAGTGACCGTGTTGGCCTTATTCTATTTGGTGATCAAGCTTATACCCAAACGCCATTAACATTCGACCGGCAAACAGTCAAAGAGTTACTGAATGAATCAGCCATTGGTCTGGCTGGAGAACGGACTGCTATTGGTGATGCGATTGGCCTTGCCATCAAACGCCTGGAAAACAACCCAGATAATCAACGCGTGTTAATCCTGCTGACCGATGGCGCCAACACAACAGGTGAGCTGCAGCCGTTAAAAGCTGCGGAGCTAGCCGCACAAGTCAATATGAAAATTTATACCATTGGTATTGGTGCTGATGAAATTATTCGTAAATCTTTTTTTGGCTCCAGGCGCATTAACCCATCACGTGACTTAGATGAAAAAACACTCAAAGAAATTGCTCGTAAAACGGGTGGGCTTTACTTTAGGGCGCGCAACACCAAAGAATTTGCCAGCATCTATGACACACTGGATCAATTAGAACCGATCGAACAGGAGACACAAAGCTTTCGTCCATCACGCTCACTCTTTCACTGGCCACTGGGGCTAGCTTGTGTGTTAACCGGCATATTGCTGTTATTACGGGTATTAAACCGTTGATGAACGATCAACAGGATTAATGATGATGCTAAGCGAATTTCATTTTCTACGACCGGAATGGTTTTGGGCAATATTGCCCTTAATCGCATTACTGATCGCACTGTATTATCAAAAACACCGCGGCGGTAATTGGAGTAGCATTATTGACCCACAGCTGTTGCAATATGTTTTGATTGGCCAAAACCAAAAGCAGCAACGTTGGCCATTGGTTTTATTGGCAATACTGGCGTTATTGGCTATCACTGCTTTAGCGGGGCCTAGTTGGGAACGACTACCACAGCCGGTTTTCAAAACACAAACGGGGTTGGTGGTGATTTTGGACTTATCGCGCTCAATGGATAGCGCTGACCTAAAGCCCACACGGCTAGACCGTGCTCGACATAAAGTCATTGACCTGCTCAAGCAACGCAAAGAAGGCCAAACGGCTTTGGTGGTTTATGCGGCGCAAGCCTTCGCAATCACACCACTGACCGATGATAGCAAAACCATTATCACGCATGTACCTAACCTGACAACTGAGCTTATGCCAGCGCAAGGTAGTCGCGCTGATCTGGCGATTCACAAGGCCATTGATTTATTCAAACAAGCTAATATCAACGCAGGACAGGTGCTGTTAATCACCGATGGCGCAAAGCCTAAGCGTCTATTGCCCGCTATATCCGACTTAAGCCAGGCCGGGCATCAATTGAGCGTGTTGGGTGTCGGCACTGCTGCAGGCGCGCCTGTCAGGCTTGCCAGTGGTGGTTTTCTCAAAGACAGCAAAGGCAATATTGTCATTCCTAAACTGGATAGTAGCGCTTTACGTCAGTTAGGCAAATATCATCATCTCACACTCGATGAGCGCGATATTGATTACTTACTGAATACAGGCGCAACGGCTGGCTTAACAGATCAGGCCAGCAAAACGGAACTAAACACAGACACCTGGCGTGATATGGGGTTTTGGTTATTACTGCCTGTGATTTTATTGTCAACGCTGGCTTTTCGACGCGGTCTATTAGTTTTACTGGCCGCATTACTATTACCACTGCCTGATACAGCACACGCCTTTGACTGGAGCAGTCTATGGCTGAATAAAAACTTACGTGCTGAGCGTGCTTTAGAGGCCGAACAAGCCGAGCAAGCCGCTACACTCTATACCGACCCTGAACGACGCGCGGCTGCCGAGTATCGCAATGGCGAATATCAAAAGTCTATCGACAGCTTACAAGGTATTAATAACGATAATGCACTGTATAACACCGGCAATGCTCAAGCACAGCTGGGTGACATAGATGCCGCCATTGAAAGCTATCAACAGGCACTGGCACTTAACCCGGAACATGCCGACGCCCAGCATAACCTTGAAATGCTCAAAAAACTCAAAGAACAGCAACAAAATCAACAGCAAGACGGCCAGCAAGGCGAGCAGCAACAGAACCAACAACAAGATGGCCAACAGGGCGAACAGCAACAGAACCAACAACAAGATGGCCAACAGGGCGAGCAGCAACAGAACCAACAACAAGATGGCCAACAGGGCGAACAGCAACAGAACCAACAACAAGATGGCCAACAGGGCGAGCAGCAACAGAACCAACAACAAGATGGCCAACAGGGCGAACAGCAACAGAACCAACAACAAGATGGCCAACAGGGCGAACAGCAACAGAACCAACAACAAGATGGCCAACAGGGCGAGCAGCAGAATGATCAGCACGCTGAGCAAGATAAAGCGCAACAGGCCGAATTAAGCGATGAGCCAGAAAATGCTGAAGACTCGGAGCAACAAAACCAACAACAAGCCGCCCAGCTCAGCGCAGAAGAAAAAGCAGCGCAACAAGAGCAACAATTACGTGAACAATGGTTAAAGCGGGTGCCCGATAACCCTGGTGGCTTATTAAAAAATAAGTTTCGTTATCAATACCGCCGTCAACAACATGCTGAGGAAAACCAGCAATGGTAAAACAAACGCCTATCCTTCTTTTGCTCACTTTATTAGCCGCACTATGCGTGACAACAGCCAACGCCGCTAATATCATCACACGCACAGACCGCAGTGATATCAACCTGAATGAATCATTCACCTTATTCTTTCAGGCAGAAGGACGCCCTGACGGCGATCCAGACTTTGCGCCATTAGAAAAAGACTTCGAAATTGGCCACAGCGGACAAAGCAGCAACTTTAGCATTATCAATGGCCGCAGCAGTCGTCAGATAACCTGGACACTGGTACTGTTCCCCAAACGCGCTGGCAATATCACGATTCCATCAATTGCCTTTGGTAAAGATTTTAGCCCACAACTACAAATCACTGTAAACCAACCCAACACAAGCAAGCAGGGTGGCCAAGGTAGTGAAGATTTGTATATTGAAGTCACCGCCAGTCCCCGTAAAGCCTATGAACAAGGCCAAATCCTCTACAAAGTAAAGCTGTTTCGTGGCGTAAATATCAGCAATGCGCAACTGAGCGAACCTGAAACAGTCGGGGTTGATGTCGTGACCCGCGCTATTTCCGATGGTAGTGAATATGATACTACTGTTGGCGGGCGCCCTTACCGCGTATATGAACGCCGTTATGTGATTTTCCCACAAGCAGCGGGTAAACTGACGATTAATCCCATTCGGCTGGATGCGAGTGTCGGCCAACAACGACGCAGCTTTTTTGACTCTTTTAATGGCAGAGGGCGCCGAGTACGAGTGGCCTCTAAAGCTGTTCATCTGGAGGTCAAGGCAATTCCCAACAGCGTTAACAGCCTCAACTGGCTACCCGCACGTAAGCTTGAAATCAGCGACAGCTGGTCACCACAACCCCCTACATTTACGGTCGGCGAGCCTGTTACCCGCACAATCACCCTAAAAGCTGAAGGTGTTACTGCCGCACAGTTGCCCGATATTGCCGAGCAAATGCAGGCACAAGGCTTTAAAGTCTACCCAGACCAGGCACAACAGGAAGAGCAAGCCTTAAATAACGGCATGGTCGGTATTCGCATTGAAAGCGCCGCACTGGTACCAACACAAGCGGGTCAGCTTAGCTTACCGGCGATCGAGATTCCCTGGTGGAATGTCAAAACAGATAAAGCCGAAGTTGCGCGCCTGCCTGCAAAAACGGTGAATGTCGCTGCCGCCGCTGGCAGCGAACTGCCAGACAAACCGGCAAGTATTGACAATAATACTAGCAATCCAATCGACGCTGGCGAACGCGAAGCACAGACAACAACGGTCTATCAACGTGGGTTTTGGCCTTGGTTAAGCGCTATTCTTGGACTGGGTTGGCTGGCGACCGCCATTGCCTGGGCTTATCAGCGCTATCAACCTCAGCAAACTCGCAAGCCACCGACTGTTAACTTGAACAAGCTGGCAGCAAAAGTCCGCCAAGCCTGTGATAGCAATGATGCCCAACAAAGCCAACGGGCACTACTGACCTGGGCCAAGCACTTTTGGCAAGACAAGCCACCCTATAGTTTGGGCTTGTTGGCAGCACAAGTCCCCAAACCACTCAGCGGCGAGGTGACTGCGCTGAATACGGCACTGTATGGCAAATCAGAGCACGACTGGCAAGGTGACGCACTGAAACAAGCATTCAGTACATTTCTGAAAGAGAAACCTTTATCAACAGATAACAGTACGCCAGATTTGGCGCCATTGCATAAAATTAACAGCTGATGACAAAATCAAGTAAGAATCATCAAGAAAGTCAATTTTTTGGCGCTCAGGCAATATCGTCCGGGATCAACTGGTTCTCCAAGCGGCTAATCATATCCTTGAGGTGCAACTTCTTTTTCTTCAAACGACGCATTTGCAGCTGATCAACCGTCACATCACCCGATAAACGCCGAATCACATCATCTAAATCCCGATGTTCAAGGTAAAGCTGCTGTAATCTGCTTCTTATTTCGTTTTCTTTATCCACCGCGACTCATCCAAAATCCATCCATTATCCGCCGATTATCCACTTGGCCACCCTTATGGGTGCTGGCTCATTATAGCCATTTAAACTACTGGACGAAAATGCCGTAATTAATACGCTGCTTGTATTGGTGCATACCGACAATTCACTTATAATATGCCCGCCGCTTTTTTTGCATTGCTGGCACATTCCTTGTAGTTAAGTAACTTAATACGGACTTGTTAGACAACAAGCCTGCACACGGATTCGAATACATATTATGACGATCAAAATCAAACAAGGCCTTGACCTGCCCATCTCTGGTGAGCCAGAACAAGCCATCCATACCGCGCCTGCCGTGAAAACGGTGGCAGTGATGGGTGCCGACTATATAGGCATGAAGCCTACCATGCATGTACAAGAGGGAGATCGCGTAAAACTGGGGCAAATACTATTTGAAGACAAGAAAAACCCTGGTGTCAGCTATACTTCTCCCGGTTGTGGTACGGTCAAAGCCATTAATCGCGGCGCCAAACGCGTATTACAGTCTGTCGTTATCGAGCTCGATGGTGACGAAGAAGTGACTTTTGAGGCTTATGTGGCGGATAAGTTGGCAACACTCAGCGCTGAACAGGTCAAAGACAACCTGATCAAGTCCGGCCTTTGGGCTTGCTTACGCACTCGCCCCTATAGCAAGCAACCAAAAACCGATAGCACACCGAACTCGGTCTTTATTAATGCGATGGATACACGTCCACTGGCTGCCGACCCAAACCTGATTATTCAGGAGCAAGCCGAAGCCTTTCAGCACGGTACAACCGTTATATCACGCTTATTATCGGGCAATGTCTTTGTTTGCCACCATGAAGGCTCGGAGATTCCGCAGGTATCGGCTGATAATGTGCAATACCACAGCTTCTCTGGCCCACACCCTGCTGGCTTACCCGGCACACATGTTCATTTTCTCGATCCTGTGAGCGCCGAAAAAACCATCTGGCATTTAAATTACCAGGATGTCATTGCGATCGGCAAACTATTCACCACTGGCCGCATTTGGACTGAGCGAGTGCTGTCACTGGCTGGGCCTATGGTCAAACAGCCCCGCCTGATTCGTACCCGGCTGGGCGCCAGTACTGAGGAATTGATTAACGATGAGTTGCAAGACGGCGAGGTGCGCGTTATTTCAGGTTCAGTATTATCCGGCCGCCGGGCAACCGGTTGGGCCGCCTATGTTGGCCGCTTCCATTTGCAAGTCTCAGTCATTGCCGAAGGCCGAGCTCGCCAGTTTATGGGCTGGATAGCACCAGGCCGCAATAAATATTCGGCTATGCGCGTGTTTATCTCGCGCTTTAATAAAGACAAGCGCTTCGGCTTTACCACGTCAACGCATGGTAGCCCGCGTGCGATGGTCCCTATTGGCAACTATGAAAAGCTCATGCCACTGGATATCTTACCCACTCAGTTACTGCGTGCTCTGGTGACCAATGACACCGACTTAGCGCAGGCACTTGGCTGTTTAGAGTTGGACGAAGAAGACTTGTCACTGTGCACCTATGCTTCACATTCTAAATATGACTATGCGCCGGTCTTAAGGTCTGCGCTTACCCAAATTGAGCAGGAAGGCTAATGGCTAAACGTTTACGCAATTTTCTTGATCGCATCCACCCTCACTTTGTCAAAGGTGGCCCTTTTGAGAAGTACTATGCCGTCTATGAGATGGTGGACACTTTTCTTTACACGCCCAGCGATGTAACACCAACCGCACCACACGTACGTGATGGGCTCGATCTTAAGCGGGTCATGACTTATGTCTGGATAGCGGCAATGCCCTGTTTATTAATGGCGTGCTGGAATACAGGTTATCAAGCTAATCTGGCTATCGCCAACATGGGCCTGGAAGGTCAAAGTGGCTGGCGTGGCTGGATTCTGGACATACTGCCCGGCTTCCTAGGCGTTTATAATGCCAGCAACCCGCTAGGCTGTTTTATTCATGGGGCCTTGTTCTTTTTCCCCATTTATATTGTCACCTTAATCTTTGGCGGTATTTGTGAAGTTTTGTTTGCCGCTGTACGCAACCATGAAGTTAATGAAGGCTTTTTTGTTACCTCCATTCTTTATGCCCTGACACTACCCGCCACCACACCACTCTGGCAGGTTGCCCTGGGTATTATTTTTGGCGTCGTGATCGCCAAAGAAGTCTTTGGCGGCACGGGTAAAAACTTCCTTAACCCAGCGCTATCTGGCCGTGCTTTTCTCTATTTTGCCTATCCGGCAACCCAATCGGGTAACTCAGTCTGGA
Source organism: Gammaproteobacteria bacterium (assembly GCA_965230615.1). Taxonomy (GTDB): domain Bacteria; phylum Pseudomonadota; class Gammaproteobacteria; order HTCC5015; family HTCC5015. The sequence continues at coordinate 3,929,982 of OZ246012.1, read as the reverse complement.
CAGCCGTTGATGGTTTTAGTGGCGCGACGGCACTGGGCCTGGCTGCGGAGGGTGGCGTTGAAGCTGTAACCGCCTCCGGCATCAGCTGGCTATCAGCTTTTCTTGGCACGATACAAGGCTCTATGGGCTCCACCTCAACATTGGCCTGCTTAATTGGCGCTGCATTCCTATTAACGACCGGCATTGCATCATACCGCATTATTCTGGGTTGTTTCCTGGGACTGATTGGCACCTCATTTTTATTCAATATCATCGGTAGCGATAGTAACCCACTGTTTGCGATGCAATGGTACTGGCATATCGTATTGGGCGGCTTTGCTTTCGGTGCCATCTATATGGCAACCGACCCGGTTAGCGCATCAATGACCAATACCGGTCGTTGGATTTACGGCCTATTAATTGGCTTTATGACGGTATTGATTCGTGTCATCAATCCGGCATTCCCAGAAGGTATTATGCTGGCGATTTTATTTGCCAACCTGTTTGCACCATTGATTGATCATTTTGTTGTGCAAGCGAACATTAAACGCAGAACCCGCAGAAATGCGCTTAAAGCTTAAGCAGACGCACAAAGGTTTAACTTATGTCTAACAATAACGATAGTATTCAAAAAACCATCATCGTTGCTGTCTCATTGTGCCTGGCTTGCTCTATTGTGGTATCAGGCGCAGCAGTACTGTTGAAAGAGAAACAAAAAACCAACAAGGTCATTGATAAGCAAAAAAACATTCTTAATGTTGCAGGCTTACTCAAAGAAGGTGATGATATTCAGGCTTTGTATGAGCAATACGTTGAGCAACGTGTTATCGACCTGGCCAGCGGCGACTTTGTTACCGATGTTGATGCTGCAAGCTTTGATCAGAAAAAAGCTGCCAAAGACCCTGCTCAGAGCATTACGATTCCAGCCGGTAAAGATATCGCCAGCATTAAGCGTCGTGCCAAATATGCCTCGGTTTATTTAATTAAAGTCGATGAGCAAATCAAATATATTATTTTGCCAATGCATGGCTATGGCTTATGGTCAACCATGTATGGCTTCTTGGCACTCGAAAATGATTTAAATACCGTATACGGCTTAAGTTTTTACGAACATGCCGAAACACCAGGTCTGGGTGGCGAGATCGACAATCCAGGCTGGCGAGCCAAATGGCAGGGCAAACTAGCCTTTGATAACAACAACCAACCCAAGTTGAATGTTGTAAAAGGCAATGTTGTTGCTGGCAACCCGAATGAAGCTTATCAAGTTGATGGCCTAGCTGGCGCGACGATCACCAGCCGTGGTGTTGGTAATCTAGTGACTTACTGGCTAGGCGATCAAGGCTTTGGTCCCTTTTTAAATAAATTTAAAGCGTTAAGAGGTTAAGCATGTCTGACTCACCTAAAAAAGTGTTGCTCGACCCTTTGGTCAACAACAACCCTATTGCTTTACAAATTCTGGGCGTCTGCTCAGCGTTAGCGGTTACCTCACAACTCGCGCCATCGCTTATTATGTGTTTGGCCTTAACGCTGGTCACCGCTTTCTCAGGTTTATTTATCAGCATTATTCGTAACCATATTCCATCGAATATTCGCATCATTGTACAAATGACGATTATTGCCTCTTTGGTCATCGTGGTTGACCAAATGCTCAAAGCGTTTGCGTTTGAGTTAAGCAAACAGCTATCGGTTTTTGTTGGCCTGATTATTACCAACTGCATCGTGCTGGGTCGCGCTGAAGCATTCGCTATGAAAAATGGCCCAGCCCTGAGCTTTATTGACGGTGTGGGCAACGGCTTAGGCTACAGCCTGATTTTAATTGTTGTTGGTACCGTGCGTGAGCTGTTTGGCTCAGGCAGCTTATTAGGTATTCAAGTATTGCCATTAGCCACCGAAGGCGGCTGGTATGTACCTAATGGTTTAATGATGTTACCACCGAGTGCTTTTTTCATTATTGGCTTGTTTATCTGGGCTTTACGCGTTTGGAAAACAGAGCAAATAGAAAAACCTGAGTATCAAATCCACCAAATCCATAAGACGGAGGGTGTGTAATGGAAGCGTATATCAGTTTACTCGTACGCGCGATCTTCATTGAAAACCTGGCGCTGTCGTTTTTTCTCGGCATGTGTACCTTTTTGGCGATTTCGAAAAAAATCGAAACAGCCATTGGCTTAGGTATTGCGGTACTGGTGGTACAAACAATTACTGTGCCGGCTAACAATCTGATTTATCAGTTTTTATTAAAAGACGGTGCGCTTGCCTGGGCAGGCTTGCCAGATGTTAATTTAAGCTTTTTAGGTTTAATCAGTTATATCGGTGTTATTGCAGCCATTGTACAAATCCTGGAAATGACCTTAGACCGGTTTTTCCCTGCCCTATACAACGCGCTTGGCGTTTTCTTACCGCTAATCACAGTAAACTGCGCTATCTTAGGTGGCTCGCTGTTTATGGTAGAACGTGATTATAACTTTGGCGAAAGTGTCGTTTATGGTATTGGCAGTGGCTTAGGCTGGGCCTTGGCTATTGCAGCATTAGCCGGTGTACGTGAGAAGCTTAAATACAGTGATGTACCCGACGGCCTGCAAGGCTTAGGCATTACTTTTATCACTGTTGGCTTAATGTCCATGGGTTTCATGGCATTTTCTGGCGTGCAGATATAAGCCCCAAAAATATTTAGAGCTTATTTAATACTTAGCGAAAAGAATTTTAACTTGTAGGAATCAGCATATGCTTGAAATTGGCTTAGGCGTTACCTTCTTTACCGCGATTATTTTGGCGCTTGTGGCAGTGATTTTATTTGCCAAATCCAAATTGGTTGCTTCGGGTAATGTCGATATTAAAATTAATGGTGAAAAGACAGTTAATGCGCCTGTCGGCTCCAAACTGCTTGGCGCGCTGGCAGACAATGGTTTGTTTGTCGCATCTGCCTGCGGTGGTGGCGGCACTTGCGCGCAATGTCGTGTAAAAATATTTGATGGTGGCGGCGCAATTTCCCCTACCGAACTCAACCACATTACTAAACGCGAAGCTACCGAAGGTGATCGCCTATCATGCCAGGTAACGGTCAAACAGGACCTTAAAATCCAAGTCCCCGAAGAAGTATTTGGTATTAAAAAGTGGCAATGTAAAGTGCGCTCAAACAATAATGTGGCAACCTTTATTAAAGAGCTCGTTTTAGAATTACCTGTCGGTGAAAATGTTGACTTCCGTGCTGGTGGCTATATTCAGATTGAATGTCCACCTTATGAGTGTGACTATAAAAACTTTGCAGTGGATGAGAAATTCCATGAAGACTGGGACCGATTCAATATCTGGAAATACCAGTCGCAAGTTAAAGAACCGGTATTACGCGCATACTCTATGGCTAACTACCCGGAAGAGAAAGGCATTATTATGCTCAACGTGCGTATCGCAACACCGCCTCCCGGCAGTAAAGATATTGCACCTGGCAAGATGTCATCGTATATCTTTAATCTTAAGCCAGGCGATGATGTGACTATCTCAGGGCCTTTTGGTGAGTTCTTTGCCAAAGATACTGAAGCAGAAATGGTGTTTATCGGCGGTGGTGCGGGTATGGCACCGATGCGCTCACACATCTTCGACCAATTAAGTCGCTTGAACACAAATCGTAAAATCAGTTTCTGGTATGGTGCTCGCAGCAAAAAAGAAATGTTTTATGTTAATGACTTCAACGGCCTGGCCGAGAAACACGATAACTTTGTCTGGCACACTGCTTTATCAGACCCGAGTCCTGATGATAACTGGCAAGGTTACACTGGCTTTATCCATGAAGTACTGCTGGAGAATTACTTAAAAGACCACCCTGCTCCTGAAGATGTTGAGTATTATATGTGTGGTCCACCTATGATGAACGCTGCGGTAATTAAAATGCTCGAAGACCTGGGCGTTGAACACGAAAACATTATGCTAGATGACTTTGGTGGATAAACCTACTCATTAACACATAAAAGCCACGGATAAGCACCGCATTAACGCTGTATTATCCGTGGCTTTTTAGTACTAAATAACATGCCAAACCATTTACTAAAGCCTCTCTTACTTGTTTTCTCTCTAACGCTGATTCTCGTAGCCTGCACTGAGCAGGCCCAGCGCAGTAGCAGTCATATCAGTGGCCCAACCATGGGCACGCTATACACTATTAAAATCACAGACTTACCTAGCAGCATTAAGCAGGCCAGCCTGAAAAGCCAGATTAACGCGGTGTTGCAGGAAATCAACCAACAAATGTCGACTTATCAAGCCGACTCAGCGCTATCACTGATTAACCAACACAAAGACGATACGGCTATCACCTTATCCGATGCACTCTGGGCGGTATTAAATGAGGCGCAACGCATTCATACACTTAGCAATGGTGCATTCGATATTACCGTCGGTCCGCTGGTCAATCTCTGGGGCTTTGGCCCTAAACAACAAACCGAAGACAATGTACCGGATGCCGCCAGCATTCGTCAGGCTATGCAGTATACCGGCATGCATAGGGTTATCTTAGATGCTGAGCAACACTCGCTTGCCAAACAAGCACCACAAGTTTATTTGGACTTATCCGCTATTGCCAAGGGTTATGCTGTCGATCGTATTGCAACCCTGCTAACACAAAAGAACATTGAAAATTACATGGTCGAAATTGGCGGAGAGTTAAAAACACAGGGCGTCAACGCCAAAGGTCAACCCTGGCAAATTGCGATCGAAAAGCCCTCCTCAAGCAGCCAAAATATCTATAAAATCATTCAACCAGGCAGCCATGCTGTGGCGACCTCAGGCGACTACCGTAATTACTTTGAGATTGATGGCTTGCGTTATTCGCATACCATTGACCCGCGTAATGGTCAGCCTGTCAGTCATAAGCTTGCATCTGTCACCATTATTCACACATCTGCCATGACGGCTGATGCTCTAGCCACCGCGCTACTGGTATTAGGGCCTGATGCAGGCTACAAGCTTGCAGAAAAGCTTAATCTGGCCGCCTTACTTATCAGCAAAAGTGATAATGGCTTTGAATCACGTGCAACCACTAGCTTTAATAGCTATCTAACAAAGCAGAGACTATGAACATCTTTATCGCAACTTTTATCATCATGTTAGTCGCCGTTGCTGCTATGGCAATCGGCGTTATACTCGGTGGTCGCCGTATTAGTGGCAGCTGCGGCGGCCTGAACAACCTTGAGGGCCTGGAAAGTGCCTGTGAAATTTGCACAAAACCTTGCGAAAAGCGAAGAAAAGCGCTAGAACTTAAGAAGCAGAACCTGTCTGTTTAGGATAGCGGTAAAACTCAGCAACAAACTGATCAATTAACAATTTGTGGCTTGTCTAGCATAAAAATGCCTAGCAGCTTGGCACAGCAAGCCATCTGGACTTCGGGGACGGACAAAACTGATGCTTAAAAAAATTACCGTAAAAGATTATATGGCAGCCAATCTGGTGACATTCGCCCCGGATATGGACATACTCGATGCAATTAATGAACTTGTCGGTAAAAAAATCTCCGGTGCTTCTGTCGTCGACCAACGAGGTAATCTGGTCGGTATAATTTCAGAACGCGATTGTATGAAAGTGGCACTCAACGCCAGTTACCATGAAGAGCTCGGCGGCAAAGTCGAAGAGTTTATGACAACCGATGTGAAAACAGTGCAAGAAGATATGAGCATTGTTGACCTGGCAGAATTATTTTATAGCAACCCGCTACGCCGCTATGCAGTCTTTAATGAAGAAAACCGCCTCGTTGGACAAATCAGTCGCCGCGATGTACTCAGAGCATTACAGACACTTTGGTAGTCATTGCAACCTTCAATAGGTTTTAAAGCACCCCGAATATTGGGGGTGCTTTACAACAACCATCTAAAAAGCCACAGATACTCCCATCGATAGATACGGGCGTAAACGTTTATCGCTGAGCTTTTCTTGTAAAGCACGATGCTCTTCTGCTACCCATTGATCAATCGCCTGCGTTAGTAAGGGGTGAATGTTGCGTAAGCCACCATCGACATGCACATCAATTTGAGGCTCGCCATGATAAATCACACCAATATCCACACTATAGCCCCAACGACTATCAGAGTCAGGTGGGTTACCAAAACCTAAACCAAAATATGGCGCAACCGGCGTAAACTCAACGCTGCCTTTGGCAAAAATATCACCTAACGCTAATTGCAAAGAAGGCAACTCGATAACAACATCTTCAATTGACTCATCATCTGGCAACGCTGTCGAAGAGGTATCAAACGTTGGCAATACTACTGTTTGGCTTGCGCTCTCGGACACGATATTTTGCAAATCGATATTTTGCTGCGCAGCTGTTGCAACGATAGAAGGCAAGAGGCCTGCCAAAGAAATCTCTGCACCACTTAAATCCCTCGCCTTTTCCTGCAAACCAACGATACGATGTTTTAAGCGCACAATATCAGCAGCAGGAATGACAATATCATCAAGCTCCTTATTAACGTCAAAAGATTCACTCTGAAAATTAATAGCATCAGGCTCAACAAATACCCCCATCGTCGCTCGGAAGTGGCTCTGCGCAATATGATAATCAACAAACATCATCGAGCTTTTATTATCAATAGACAGCTCAGTTATAAAACCCTGTTTGTTTTTACTGTGTTTTATTATGCGCTCAAAACCAGCGACTCGAAAATTAAAGGAAGAATTTATTTTGACAGCAGCCTCAAGACCAATACTTGAATCACTACCTTTTAGCAAGACACGCTGAGCCGTTGCCGTATGTATATTGCATAACATAACAAGCAGTATCACCCAGCTTTGTTTGGAGTAGTTTTTCAGCATGACGACAAACCTCCGCCAAATAAAAAAACAGATGCAACTTCACTGTTATCTTTAACGCTTCAAAGTCGTCCATTAATAAAAACACTCTGTTTAATACCTCGGTATATATCAGCTCTTACTATTAATAAAAATGCATGCCTAACTTATCGGCCTACAAACGTTAAACTTGATACCAGCAATAATATTTTAGTTGTGGAAAATAAAATTTCACAAGCACCAACACACTGCTCCCTAGTAATATTAGAGCAAGATCAAGCAAAAGCTATCCATGAAAACCCAGAAAATAATTTCTACAGAAAGGCCTAAAACAGGTTTGTCAAGCAATGTCATGCATTTTTTCGCAATAAAAACTTGCAAAAAAGCAGTTATAAGCTACACGCAACACGTGCCTCATATATGCCACAACAGGCAAAAACAACAAAAGATGTATATTAAGAATAGAACTTAGAAAGGATCGTGCAATTCAATGGCTTTATAATCAAAACCTGCAACATAATCAGGTTTAATAACTTCAAAGTAAGGCGACAAATCAAAATCTCTCGGCGCAAATAGGCTATGATGCTGAATATGCATTATTTCTTTTTGCATATCACCATCATCCACTTTGACCTTATGCGGTAGTATAGGATAACGAATTTTTTGAAAGCCCTGTGCAATCAATGTTGAGCAAATTGCCCGCGTTGGGTCACCACTTCCCAACGCCAGCATACGCCGCCGCCACTGAGACGGCACGGGTGGCGTCCTGACAAGATAGCGTGCTAAATCAAACACATGCTTTAAATCATACTGATGACCGAGGCGACTTATCACGTATTCCACTACATGCTGTTTATCTTCTGCAGATACATTGATGCCACGACAAATCCGAGTATTAAAGGCTGCATATTTCGAAAGCGGTACAGCGATGACACCTAGCTTCAAATCAGCCTCAATCAACATCGGCTCACCCTGGTCATACTCAGTCCCTTTTAAAGCATCGCCAACATAAATCGCTGCATGTGACCAAGTTGATTGCGTAATATACTTTATAGCTGAGCTAATACGCAGGTTACCCTCTACCAACAAGACATCGGCTACTTGCATGACATTAATCAGCACCGCAGGATCGGCCACAGCAAATGGCCGGTAATACCCCATTTCCTTAACCAGGTATTTGGCTAATATCCTGCCTAATATTCGTGACAGCTTGGCAACCATAGGACTGATAGTCGATGCAACAAAACCCAAGCACGTTAAGCTTGATAGTTAAGCAGCGTTTGTACCTGCTGATGCATCGCATTACTGTTGGCCGCCAGCACGGTGGTGGTATCGAGCGTAGGCGCCTGACCTCGCAAATCGGTAATGACGCCACCGGCTTCACGAATAATCACCGTCAAAGCAGCAATATCTAAAATATTCACATTCGACTCAACAATAAGATCAATTTTGCCCGAGGCAAGCAGATGATAATGAAAAAAATCACCATAGCCCCGAATTCTATTCACTTGAGGAATCAGCTTGCCCAGCGCTGACCAACTCTCTGACTCCGCTAGACTGGCAATATTGCCCAAAGAGAGAGTGGCAGCCGAATAATTGTCCACAGCACTGACCTTAATAGCATCATCATTGAGATAAGCACCTTCGCCTTTCGCGGCATAAGCCATCTCACCAAACATAGGGCCATTCGAGACACCCACAATTAGCTCGCCTTTATGCTGCAGGGCAATTTGTGTCGAGAAAAAAGGGTATTGGCGAATAAAGCTTTTGGTGCCATCAATCGGGTCAATTAACCAGACATACTCTGCATCAGCATTTTCCTTGCCCATCTCCTCACCAAAGAAACCATGCTCTGGAAATGCGTCAGCAATCACAGCTTTAATTGCCTTCTCTGACTCCACATCGGCAATCGTCACAGGGCTACTATCCTGTTTGAGCTCAATATCGATTTGTTGCTTATAATAATGATTGATCACCTCTTCGGCGGCTTTAGCGGCTGCAATAGCCACTTTTACATACTGATTCTGCATGCCAACTCCAACATACTTAAACGAATGAAAAATGTGTTCCCCGGGTCGCCCCATAGACGATGTGGCGCATTATAGCTGTTTTTTACCCGCATCAAACAAATAAACCTAATAGCGTGAGTAAAGCAATCGCTGCCAGCCAAACCACCAGGGCACGCAATATCAACGCCCTTGATGTGCGTACCCATTGCAAATCATATTTTTGCAGGTCCTGGCAATTGGCTGTTATATCATCGACTTCATGTCGCATTGCTGCACAGCCTGTATTGATGACCAAGGCTCGATTGGCCTCCAATAGCCCTGGCTGTTGCAAAAGCAGCTTTTGCCAGCCCTTGGCAGCATCATCAAAACTGCCAACCAGAAAAAAGCTCAGACTTAACAAGCGGGCAGGCAGCCAATCGAGCAATGCCTGTAAACGCAAGCTGGCCTGCTGCAGCTGGGGTGCCTGCAGTGAACGGCTATCGACCACAAAAAAAGCCGCTACCCGATACAATAAAGCCCCCATTGGGCCTAATAAAAGATACCAAAATACCACAGCAAAAATACGCACATTGGCCTCATACAGAATGGCCTGGGTAACAGCATGGGTTTGCTGGTGGGGGCTCTCTGGCACCGCTTCACCAACCAGCGCCTCTGCCAGCTTTTGGGCTCGCTCATGCTGGCCATTCTCACAGGCAACAATATAGGCGTCTACCCGGTCATTAAATGGCTCTGGTCCCAGACAATAGCTAACAATCAGCACGCCAAAAGCTAAGTCAAATAAGCCAAATACAGCCCCGCCAAACTGAGCTTGTATCAGCCACATCAATAGCAGCAAAGGCAACATAATCAGCAGCACGCCGGAAAGGCCATCCGTCCAGCTTTTAGGCACATTATCAAATAGGGTGCGACGATAGCGCCTGAACCACACCAGCGTCCGCAAGCGCTGCCGGTGGCCCAGAGCCCACTCCAACACCAAGCTGATAATCACAACAAGCAAAGCCATAATAATCTCCTCGAATAAGGTTGCTCAATAACCAGCCGTAATTAGCGCTTGCCTTAGCCGCTGCCAATCAAAGCTCTCGCCCGGGTCTGTCTTGCGGCCAGGCGCAATATCCACATGCCCGGCAATATGCTCAGCACTTAAGCTGGGGTAATGCCCTAATAAACAGCCTATCAGGGCAGATAGCTGCTGATACTGCACATCGGCATATGGCACGTCATCCGTTCCTTCTAGCTCAATACCAATCGAGAAGTCATTACAACGTGTTCGGCCTGCATAGGCAGACTGGCCTGCATGCCAGGCTCTTTGTCCAAAAGGCACATATTGCACCAGCTCACCATCCCGCCGAATCAATATATGCGCCGACACTCGCAAATCGGCAATACTGGCAAAATAAGGGTGCGCAGCGGCATCCAGTTGATTGGTAAATAAATCATCAATCGCGGCACCACCAAACTCACCAGGTGGCAGGCTGATATTATGAATCACAATAAGCTCAGGCAGCATGCCTGCTGGACGCTGATCATAGTTTGGCGACCGCACTTGGCGCGCCTGATCAAGCAAACCCGTTTCATCGTTAATTTTCATAGACACAAGTTCACAATTTGATATCTGGCCAAAAAGTCAAGAGTGTTTATTTTCACAGCATCGGTACAATACCCGCTCTTTTATGAATACGCTTAACCCACAACAAGGCCAAGCCGTCAAAACAACAAACCGCCACCTATTGGTGCTGGCGGGTGCTGGTAGCGGTAAAACCCGAGTGATCACCGAAAAGATCGCCCATTTACTGGCACATTGTAATGTTTATCCTGAACAGATAGTAGCCGTCACGTTTACGAATAAAGCGTCTATGGAAATGCGCAAGCGAATTGCTGAGCTAGTGGGTAAAAAGCAGGCCGCTAAACTCGCCATATCCACCTTCCATACCTTAGGCCTGAATATCGTCCGCCGTGAGTATCAAACACTGGGCTATAAACCGGGCTTTACCATATTCGATAGCACTGATGCTGAATCAGCCATTGCCGAGCTGCTCAAAGATGGCCAAGATGGCTATGATGGCGATGAGCGCACTGCATTATGGGCAATCTCGAGTCTCAAAAATAACCTGCTGAGCCCTGAACAGGCCATCCAAGCCGCCAAAGAGCCTCAGGAGTTAGCCCTGGCACAGCTCTACAGTCGCTATCAACGCCAGCTGCTGGCCTATAATGCCGTTGACTTTGATGACCTTATTTTACAACCGGTGTTACTGCTGCAAAATAACCCAGCAGTACGCACTATCTGGCAAGCCAGAGTACGCTACTTATTGGTTGATGAATACCAGGATACTAATGCCAGCCAATATACGCTGGTCAAGTTGTTGCTGGGTAATAGTGGCAAGCTGACCGCCGTGGGTGATGATGATCAGTCTATCTACGCCTGGCGTGGCGCACAGCCTGAAAACCTGCGTAAATTAATCGATGACTTCCCTGAGCTAGAGGTCATTAAGTTAGAACAAAATTATCGCAGTACCGGCCGTATTTTAAAATGCGCTAATCAGCTGATTGCAACCAACCCACACCACTTTGAAAAGCGGCTTTGGAGCGATCTGGGCTATGGCGACCCCATCCGAATTATGCCCTGCCCTTCACCAGAAGAAGAGGCTGAATCCATTGTCGCAGAAATACTGCATTTAAAATTTCAACGCCGCTGCCAACATAGTGACTTTGCCATTCTCTACAGGGGCAATCATCAATCACGCAGTTTCGAAAGTGCGCTACGCCTGCATAACCTGCCTTACAAAGTCAGCGGTGGCACCGCATTTTTTGCCCGTGCTGAAATTAAAGACATTCTTGCCTACCTACGATTGATTGTGAACCCCAGTGATGATGCGGCTTTTTTGCGCATTATTAATACACCAAGGCGGGAAATTGGCGCGAATACGCTGGAACGCTTAGGCAGTTTTGCGCGCGAGTATGAAATGAGCTTATTACAAGCCAGCCGACACCCAGGTGCCAAACAAATCTTGAGTGCTGCCGCGTTCAACCGGCTTGACCGCTTTACCGATTGGCTGAGCGAACTGGAAATTAACAGCCGGGAGTTTGATGCTGAGAAAATCAGCCGCCGCCTAGTGAAAGAAATCAACTACCAAGATTGGTTACTCAATACCAGCAAAGAAAAAGCCGTTGCCGAGAACCGCTGGAAAAATGTCGAAGACCTGTTGGAATGGATCGGCAATATTTGCAAGCGCCAAGACGAATCGCTCAGCCTTGAAGACCTGGTTGCCAGACTCACACTGATGGACATTATTGAGCGTAATGAAGACGAGAAATCGGTAGATGCCGTGCAATTAATGACCATGCATGCAGCCAAAGGCCTGGAGTTCCCGTATGTTTTTATGGTTGGCTTTGAAGAAGGCCTGCTACCACACTACAGCAGTGCGGAAACAGAAGAAGGCCTTTATGAAGAGCGGCGCTTGGCCTATGTGGGTATTACTCGCGCTCAGCGTCATTTATCGATCAGCTTTGCCCAGAATCGTAAACGCCAGGGCGAAATGCATGCTTGCGAACCGAGTCGGTTTTTACAAGAGCTACCGAATGATGACCTGGAATGGCAAGGTGGCGAACACTTACCCGTAGAAGAAAAAATGGCACGTGGCAATGCTAACCTAAGCTCCTTACGGGAGCTGCTTAAAGGCAGTTAAAGCAGCCTCAGCCAACTATCATGCGCTTAGCGCATTAAGCGGTATTAATATAGCTTGCTGGTCGACGATTTACCAAACATTTACACCAGGCTTGATACAGCCCAATCAACAGCGCCACTGCTGCTGTTTCAGACAATAGTCCCGCTGAATCACAACTACAGTCACTGCCAGCCCCATTAATTTGTACAGAGCTTTAACAATAAACCTATTTAATAAAACAAAATTAGTATTGGCATACTCTGGCCCTGCAGAAAACCAACATTTGCTCAATAACTATGCAATAATCGCTGTCGTTTTTCATGATGCCATATGATAATAAAAGATATTAATGAGTAGCTTATATATTGATAATCAGGCAGATTTAAAAAAATTCTGCAACACACTCAAAGACAGTCGGTGGATTACACTGGATACCGAGTTTATCCGGGAAAAAACTTACTATCCCCAACTTTGTCTGATCCAAATCGCTAACCATCAACAAGCGGCCTGCATTGATCCGCTGGCTATCGATAATCTGGATAGTTTATTTGACCTGCTCTACAACCCCGCTATCACCAAAGTATTACACTCTTGTAGTCAGGACTTAGAAATCTTTTATTATTTGCGCGATGCCGTACCACAACCTATTTTTGATACGCAGTTAGCCGCCGCTGTACTCGGCTACGGTGAGCAAATTGGTTATGCCAACTTAGTTAAAGCCATTTTGAATATTGAACTGGATAAATCGCAAACCCGTACCGATTGGAGCCGCAGACCGCTACAGGAAAAGCAGATTGAGTATGCATTGGATGATGTCAGATACCTCTGCACACTCTACGAAAATATTCAGCAACAGCTCACTGATACCCAACGTAGTGACTGGCTTAATAACGATTTCCAGAAAATGACCGATGAAGCCAATTATCATGTCAATCCCGACGCCATGTGGCGGCGTGTTAAGCAAGCCAGCCGCCTAAAAGGTGTCAAACTCAATATCCTCAAACATTTAGCCAGCTGGCGCGAGCGGCGTGCCATAGAAATTAACCGCCCCCGCCGCTGGGTCATGGCAGATGAAGTACTACTCAACCTGGCAATGCAAAAGCCCCGGGACAAAAGTCAGCTACTGCATATTCGCGGTCTGGAGAAAAAAGCCATTGATCATATTGGCGATCACCTGCTGACACTGATCAGGCAGGCGCAGCAGGAACCTGAAGACAACTGGCCAAAATTCAAGATTCCCGCTAAACCCAATACCGAGCAGGAAGCGTTGGCCGACATGGTCATTGCTATTCTCCGACATCAGGCCAGCCAACATAAATTAAGCCCACAGCTATTAGCAACCCGGGATGAGGTGAATAAAGTTGTTATGGGTGAGAGACAAACCCCCTTACTCGATGGCTGGCGACGGCAACTGGCGGGTAATTGTGTCCTGGACTTTCTGGAGGGGCGCAGCCAATTGTCTTGTTCTGCGCAACAACTGACTATTGAGACACTCAACAAATAGTCTTCAGAAAGCCTTGGCAAGACAGGCTTGCAAACAGCATAAGGGATATACCCAGCCATAGCGAAAACTGTTGTTTACCGCCATTCTAAGCAGCCACCGCTTTTTTCAGCACTTTTTTTCACCCAAGCACTTGAGACCTAGGCGTGGGCTTGGTTTAATGCGCACTGCATTCAAATCCGATTTTTTATTAAAGTAAGCTACCAAACATGAGCAAAAAAACCGACAAACAATCCATAAGAAAATACTCCTCACAAGTGGTTGACGGCGTTGAACGTGTCCCAAGCCGGGCAATGCTAAGACCGGTTGGTTTTACCGATGCCGACTTCAAAAAGCCACAAATCGGTGTTGCATCCACGTGGAGCATGGTCACACCTTGTAATATGCATATCGACCAACTAGCAAAGGAAGCCTGTGCTGGTGCCGATGAAGCGGGTGGCAAAGGGGTAATTTTCAATACAATTACGATTTCCGATGGTATTTCAATGGGCACCGAGGGCATGAAATACAGCCTCGTATCACGCGAAGTGATTGCCGACTCTATTGAAACCGTCGTGGGCTGTCAGGGCTTTGATGGTGTTGTCGCCTTCGGTGGCTGCGATAAAAATATGCCTGGCTGTCTCATCGCATTAGCCCGTTTGAATCGACCAGCGGTTTTTGTTTATGGTGGTACTATCCAGCCAGGCCAGTATCAAAATAAAAATATCGATGTAGTCTCAACATTTGAAGCTGTTGGCGCACATGCAGCCAATACCATGCCGATCAAAGAAGTTAAGCAGGTTGAAGCCAGCGCCATACCCGGCCCGGGTTCTTGCGGCGGCATGTATACTGCAAATACCATGGCATCAGCTATTGAAGCATTAGGCATGAGCTTACCGAATAGCTCAGCGCAAAATGCCGTTTCCAAGGAAAAACGCCAAGACAGTCACGCCGCAGGTGCGGCCGTACTCAAGCTTTTGAAAAAAGGCATTCTGCCACGCGACATCATGACGAAAAAAGCCTTTGAAAATGCCATAACCGTTGTTATTGCGCTGGGCGGTTCAACCAATGCGGTATTACACTTGTTAGCCATGGCGCATGCCTGCGGTATTAAACTGAAACTGACTGACTTTACTCGCATCGGTAAACGTGTTCCGGTCCTGGCTGATTTAAAACCCAGTGGCCGCTATATGATGTCAGAGCTCATTAAAATTGGTGGCATCCAGCCATTAATGAAAACCTTATTAAAAGCCGGTTTATTGCATGGTGATTGCTTAACGGTTACAGGCAAAACCCTAAAACAAAACCTTGCCAAAGTTGAACCATACCCAAGTGGCCAAGATATTGTTCGCACACTGGATAAGCCGATTAAACCGGACAGCCATTTGGTTATCTTAAAAGGCAATCTGGCTCCTGAAGGTGCTGTGGCCAAAATTTCAGGCAAAGAAGGTTTGAGTTTCACAGGCAAAGCCCGTGTTTACAACTCAGAAGAGCAGGCTTTACAAAAAATTCTCGATGGAACAGTCAAGAAAGGTGATGTAATTGTTATTCGCTACGAAGGCCCACAAGGTGGTCCGGGAATGCGAGAAATGCTATCACCAACATCAGCCATCATGGGTCGTGGTCTTGGCAAAGATGTAGCTTTGATTACCGATGGGCGTTTCTCAGGTGGTACCCATGGCTTTGTTGTTGGGCATATCACACCTGAGGCCTATAGTGGCGGCCCATTAGCCTTAATCAAAAATGGCGACATGGTTACCATTGACGCCAAAAAACGCAGCTTAAGTATCGATGTGAGTGACAGAGAACTAAAAGCCCGTCAGAAGAAGTGGAAGCAACCTAAACCTAAATATACACGTGGTGTACTGGCGAAATACGCTAAACTAGTTAGCTCTGCCTCTGAAGGCGCGGTTACCGATAAGGATCTCTAGGCGATTCAACTTCATTAAATATCATTAAGCTATATTGAAAAAGCCCTGGGCTAAAACAGCCAGGGCTTTTATTTATCACTGTAGAAGCCGGTAAAAGCCAGCAAAACTCAAGTGACTTTATATTTGCTGGTTCTGAGCTAAATCTTCTGGCTCAACACCCTCATCATCAGTTGCTTCTGCCTGACTACCATTGATCGGGTCTTCTTCCTGGTTATTCTCATCAAGGCGCTGCAAAATAACAATTTTCTGCCAGATTTTCTGACTTAGCCCTGTTGTCAGGTTTTCAACCTCATTTACCGCATTGAGCACCACAGTATCCGGTATATTCTCTGCATACAGTGTTGCAACCTTACCGATTAACGACAACATCTCAGTACAGTAATCCAAATACCGTGTTAGCTCAAAAGACGTCATGCTGCGATTAGGTGATGATGCTGTTAATAACCAATTACTCTGTGCACGGCCTGGGTCTTTGGTTAGCTGATGCATATCAATCACATGCGCAAGTGAGCGTAACTCATGAATCGCTCTAAGTGCTTTCGATCGTTTAATACGCATTTCCACGGTTGCTAAAAAGAAAATCGCCGCACCAAACAAAATAAAAATATTTAAGGTCGCCTCAGATGCCTGCATCAGTTCGCCCATTTCAAGGCTTTGCAAGGACATATTCATTAATACCACGATATAGCTAATAAATGACACACTCAACACAACCGCTACCGCGATAGCAACGCGCAATGCAATATTGGGCCTAGCGATCTTCGAGGATTTATCTTTAGATTCATTGGCCAGCTTTGATAACTCGCTACATACCCGGCTTAAATGAGAGTTAGGGAAGCGCTCATTAATACGGCGGCTGAGCATTTCAATGGTATTAACCATTTTTCGTGTATCTAACTTGCGATACATTGTTGTATTTTGTTCAGACATGCTGCTTTTTGCTTTGCTGCGTAAATTGGAAGATTATACCTGTAAGAGAGTGCAATATTAAACAGTTCAGCCTTATTACTCTGGGATTACAGCGGGATTACTGCAGGACGATTCAGGGCTAAAGCCTGAATTAAACCAAAATGAGATCAACCAGGACTGGCCGAATCGAACGTATACGCCCTTAGCAAGGGCAACAGCACCCGAAGTACAACTCATTACCACAGCCTATGGCCTTAGCCCCCAAAGGTTTGAAACAGGCGTCGCGCCTCTCAGTGGGTTGCCGCTTTCGGCACCCAGAGGCCTACTTACAGGCACCGGGTATGGATATCATGTTATGCGGCCGACACATTAGCCTAATAAATGCCTGCTAAGCAATGTATGAGGTCTACAATTGGGCTTATCGAGCAGATGATTGCGCATTATTGTGTTGGTTGATCAGCAGACAAGCGCTAGAATTAAAGCTCTTATTCAGTATGACTTAGATTACGCTTATGCCTGACAATCATAGCCTCAACACACTCACAAGCAATATGCAATGGTTGCGCGATGCAGCGCCTTATATCAATGCACACAGAAACTGTACCTTCGTTATTGAATTCGGCGGCGAGGCTTTACTGGCTGAACAGTTTTCCTCACTGGTACATGATATTGCCCTGCTGCATAGTCTCGGCGTCAAGCTGGTGCTGGTCTATGGTATTCGCCCACAAATCGACGCAAAGTTACAACAACAGGGCATTGATAGCCAGTTTTGCAACGGCCTGCGTATCACCGACGATACCAGCCTACCTGTCGTAAAAGAAGCTGCCGGCAGTGTGCGGGTAGATATCGAGGCACAGTTTTCCATTGGACTGGCGAATACGCCCATGGCGGGCAGCCATATAAATATTGCCTCAGGCAATTTTGTCACCGCCAAACCGGTTGGTATCCATGAAGGCCTGGACTTTGCCCATACCGGCGAAGTACGACGCATCAATACGTCTGCCATCAGCAAGCAGCTCGATGCGGGTAATATCGTCTTATTGGGCCCTGTGGGTTACTCGATAACCGGAGAGGTCTTTAATTTACGTGCAGAAGATGTCGCCACAGCAACGGCAACCGAGCTATGTGCAGATAAACTGATTTTCATGATGCCGGGCGAAATGCTACGCAATGAGCAACAGCAGATTATTCGCGAAATGCATGCCCGAGAAGCCGAGGTGCTACTGCAAAATAATAATACCCTCAGTGATGCAGTCAAACTTGATATTAATTCAGCACTGGATGCCTGCTATCGGGGTGTTAAACGTGTGCATTTATTAAGCCTACACCAGGATGGCTGCTTATTACAGGAGCTTTATACGCGTGATGGTATAGGCACATTGATCACAGCCGATAAATATGAAGACCTGCGACCTGCTGGTATCGATGATGCCAGTGGTATATTAGAACTGATCACCCCTTTGGAAGAAAATGGCACTCTCGTCAGACGCTCACGTGAGCAACTTGAACTTGAAATAGAACATTTTGAAGTGATGCTGCGTGATGATACGATCATCGGCTGTGCGGCACTTTACCCTTATGTAGAAGAAAAAATGGGGGAAGTTGCCTGTATCGCTATTCACCCTGATTACAGCAAGCAAGGCCGTGGCGACATATTATTGAAAGCACTAGAAGAACGCGCCAGACATTTAAACTTAACAACGATATTTGTATTGACAACTCGAACCGACCATTGGTTTAGAGAAAGGGCTTATACTCCGGGAAACATTGCAGAGCTACCGATTAAGAAACGTTTATTATATAACTACCAAAGAAGCTCTAAAATATTGTTCAAAGAAATTTAACCGGCCTCGGGTACTTCCTCTCTGCCATATGAGGAGAGGGGGTTGGAGGGGTCTGGCAAAAATAAAGTACCCGAGGGGGTCCAGCAGATCACTTTTTTCCGATAGGCAACTCCTTGTTTGAGTAATGACATATTCAATAAAGCAAAGCCTATGCCAAAATCCTAAATCCATATAAGCTATTGTTTTTATTCAAAAATAAAATCAGCCTAGCACAAAGTCACAATCACAGATAATCATCGTGCACTAGAAATACGCGGCCTGTGTTCTGTATTGGCTCATACAGCGCGCTACAGCTAAGGGAATCACCAACTCGTCTTATTTGTTCATTCTGAGGGCGCACGCTTACGACTGTTAAATAAAGCGACGGTTTAGCAAAATATAATGGGGATTTAGTTCATTAGCAGTATTGTGAGGGCTTAATCAATATTACATAGCTTATTTTAAAGCGGCCTAACAAAATTTTACTATTTAATCAGGCTTGAGACCCCTTGCGTTTATTTATCATCGCCTTCATTATTATGGGGGCAGTAAGGCTAATTCTAAGTCATACAGATTAAACAAAATGAACACAAAGCAATGGGCATAACATGGTGTGGTCGTTAATCGTTATATTGTTGGTCGCATTATTATTGGTTAATTACCAATATCTGAGACGCAGCCAGTCACAAGTGCAGGAATACTGGCAAGAACTAGAAAAATATCTACAAGAGCGTTTGAAATATATCACTCAGTACGTCGAGTCGGTGGAAAATGCAACAGATCAGGCTGAGGCCCTAAACAAAGATCTCAATATGCTAAAAAATCGTCAAGATCCTGGTCTAAAACGGTTGCGTCAGCGTGGCGCGCTGGAAAGTCGCCTAAGCCGCAGTACACAAAAGTTACTGGACATGGTTGATATCGACGATGACACACAAAACCAACTACATGACTTGGATGACCATATCCAAGTCAGCTTGCGTTACTATGAAATATCGGCCAACAGTTATAACGCCCAGCGTCAATCATTTCCCAATAATTTGTATGCTGGCATGTTAGGCTTTGACAAAGCACCTGAGATTGAGATTCAAAAAATCTACATGAGTTAAGACTAGCACTTATGCGGCAAAATCTTTTACCGCCTTATCCAACGCTTGTAATCGCTGTAAAACATCATTTGACTGTAACAACTCTTGTTTAAACGTTAAATCGAGTGGCAAATACTCAACCAAGCGCCCTCCTAACCAGCTCGCACTCTGCAAGTCCGCTTGCTGATATTGCTCCATAACTTCTGGGCCATGGTGCTCTTGAATATCAGGTAAAATGCGCTCATAAAGTTTTACCAGGTGCTGATATTGACTGGGCACCTGCTGGTCATGTTCTGCTGGAATAACGCTAACATCTGCTAACAACAAACCATCTTGCTGGCGTGTCACTGTTTGCATTAAAAATTTTTGTTTGCCCAATACAGTGATACCAAGCAAACCATCGGGTAGTTCTTCAAAATCAACCACTTTTACCAAGGTGCCAACTTGATAAGGAATTGCATCTTTGTCAGTATCTGAACTACCGCTGGACTCAATGGCACAAATACCAAACTCAGTTTGTTGTCGCAAACAGTCACTTACCATATCCAAATAACGCGGTTCAAATATTCGTAGAGGCAACAAACCACCTGGGAATATTACTGTTTGCAAGGGAAATAAAGCTGTTTCAGACACAACAAAACTTACTCGTTCTCATCCGGCATAAACGTCAACGCGGCCGAATTGATACAATAGCGCTTGCCTGTTGGCTGAGGCCCATCATCAAACACATGCCCCAAATGCGCATCGCAACGCTCACATAATACTTCAATACGCTGCATCATCAAACTATTATCGACCTCAGTCGCAATATGCGTAGCATCATGCGGCTGATAAAAACTTGGCCAGCCACTGCCCGAATCAAACTTGGCTTGAGAAGAAAACAATGGCAAACCACAGCAAACACACTTGTACACACCCTTTGTCTTATGCTCATTATATTCTCCAGTAAAGGGACGTTCTGTACCTTTTTTCCGTGTTATGTAATAAGCTTCTTCACTTAACGCCTGCTGCCAGTCACTATCTTCTTTAATAAGTTTATCTACCATAATATCATTCACCTTCCAAACCCCATTTGGGCAGTAACTTTTGCGGTATTTCTAAATGATCTAAAATCCGGGCAACCATGAAATCGACTAAGTCTTCAATGGTTGTTGGCTTATTATAGAACCCTGGGTTAGATGGCATAATCACAGCACCTGCATGTGTTAAGCGCAACATATTTTCCAGATGAATAGCTGAGTAAGGTGTCTCACGTAACACTAAAATTAATTTACGACGCTCCTTTAGCATAACATCGCCTGCCCTATGGATAAGATTATCACAGTTACCACCTGCAATAGCTGACAGCGTACCCGTTGTACAAGGGCAAACAACCATGGCGTCCGCAGCCGCTGAACCACTGGCAACAGGTGCAGTCCACTGCTCCCGATCAAACACCTGTAAACATTCAGGCTTAGCATTATGACGCTCAACAAAAAAACGTTGGATTTCCTTTGGTCGGCTGGGCAAGTTTAAGTCTGTTTCCATATTGATAACCAGCTGTGCGGGCCGGGATAGCATTAAATAAACCGTTTGCTCCGCAGCCAATAAACACTCGAGCAGACGCAAACCATAGGGTGCTCCGGAAGCACCTGTCATAGCTAAAGCGATTCTCTTAGGGTTTTGATTATCGGTCATGGTGATAAAGCCGCTGTCTTTAATATGAATTGCACAGCCCCCTATAATACGCTGACTTGGGGCAAGCTGCCATGCCAGAATCTACAGTTTGGTCAATCTGCAGCAAAGTACAGGAAAATATAGCGAAATTGGTCTAATTACTAATAGGGAGTATCAATGACCATAAACAATATTATAGAGCCAGTCCAAACCAGCGGTCTTACTGCATTGCTGATAATCGCGCACTCGTCAGTGCCAAACGATAAATCAGCGTTTCATTGAAGGCTTTATAATAGCGCAGTTGACAATCTTTGGAGACCGTTTCCATCAACATTGCATTGACTTTTAATACTAGCACTTCAGACGTTGCAATGATTGATGCTGTGCGCTTACTGGCCATCAGAAAACCAATTTCGCCAAAGCAATCCCCTTCATGCAAGGTAACAATCAATTTATCCTGCTTACGCACTTCAACATCACCACGCACGATGATATAAAATGAATTATCAATATCACCCTCTTGAATAACCACTGCCCCCGGCTGAAAAGTAAACATGCTACTGGCAGCCATAATTTCATCTATATGAGCGTCAGTAAAACCATTGAAAAAGTTTAAGTTCTTTAAAGCGTCGCGATTCTCTCTTTTGTTTACTTTTCGCTCAGCATAAATCAGGTCATCATAAACTTTAGTTAACTGCCCACCAAAGTCCTTGCCTGACTGAAAACGTTCTTCAGGATCTTTCGCTAACGCTTTTTCTAAAATATCAGAAAGCACTTGCGGCAAATCAGGTCGCTTATCACTTAATTTTGGTGTCGGTTTTTTCACAATATCACGAAATACTTGCTGAACATCATCAGACATAAATAGCCGCTCACCGGTTAACAACTGATACATTACAGCACCCAATGAATATAAATCACTTTGTAGACCAACAGCTTTTTTCAATACCTGTTCGGGTGACATATAACTCGGTGAACCGATGACCGCATCAGGCATAAACATCAAATTCTGTGTCACTTCGGCTATACTGAAATCCATTAACTTAGTCTCGCCTGCATGACTCAACATAATATTGCTAGGCTTAATATCACGATGGATTACACCTTGCCGGTGCGAAAACTCTAAAGCACGACAGCACTTAAACATACACTCGAGCACCTGCTCAACAGCCATGCGCTTGCCTTCCCGACGGCAATATTCTAATAAGGTCTCTCCTTCCACATATTCCATCACAATATAGTTCAGGTCATTTTCCATGCCAGCATCATAGAGGGAAACAATATGCGGGTGCTGTAGCTTACCAGCAGCATAAGCTTCAGCAAAAAAGTCACGTTGGATTTGGCGGGTTTTTTCTGGCGCTGCTGAAGCTTCAGTCAAGCTGACTTTAACAGCGACTTCACGTCGCACAAAAGGATCATATCCTTTATAAACAACACCGCAAGTACCACGTCCGAGCTCTTCCTTAATATCGTACTTCGCAATCTTGGTGGGTGAGTCGCCCGATAACAGTCTCTCCGAGAGGCTTTGGGCTGGTATCGTCCTCACGTTTGACTCTTGCTTCATAATAATAATTTCCCTATCTATTTCGCTAATCTTGCAAAGCAGCTAAGAGCTTAGCATGTAACCCCCCAAAACCACCATTACTCATGATCAGAATGTGATCACCTTGACAGACTATTTCTTGCAGGTGCTGCAAAAGTGTTTCTAACGAAGTAAATACTACAACGCGCTCATCCGTATCCACAGATAATTGCACCCCGTCAGCTTGGTAAAAACAAACCTGATCAGCCGCTTGCAATGAAGGCAACAAACGCGCATTGTGCACCCCCATACGCATGGTATTAGAACGCGGCTCCAACACAGCAATAATCCTCTCTGCCCCAACTTTATGGCGCAGCCCCGCTAAGGTAGTGGCGATTGCTGTCGGGTGGTGAGCAAAATCATCATAGACGGTCACACCTGCAACCTCCCCTCGAACCTCCAGGCGACGCTTGACACCCGCAAACCGACTTAACGCTTCAATACCAATTTCTGGCGTCACTCCCACATGGCGTGCTGCCGCCAGTGCCGCCAAACCATTGAGGGTATTGTGCTGCCCCAGCAGAGACCAATCTACCATGCCAACAGTTTTATTCGCGCAGATAACTTCATAGCGGCTGCCATCCACATTTATTGACCGGGCCTGCCACTCACTGCGATCACCATCGTCTGTGATCGCAAAGCGCTCTTGCGGTGTCCAGCAACCCTGCTGCAACACTTCAGCCAAATTATCATCATTGGCCGGCAGAATAATGCGGCCTTCAGCAGGTACAATACGCAGCAGATGCTGAAACTGACGCGCAATAGCCGCCAGATCTGGAAAAATATCAGCATGATCAAACTCAAGGTTATTCAACACCAGCGTTCTGGGACGATAATGCACAAACTTAGACCGCTTATCAAAAAAAGCTGTATCGTACTCATCAGCTTCAACAACAAAAAAAGGACTCTGGCCCAAGCGCGCGGAAATACCAAAGTCGTTAGCAACACCACCAATAAGAAAACCAGGTTGCAAGCCAGCCTGATCTAATATCCAGGCCAGCATACTGGCTGTTGTCGTTTTGCCATGTGTGCCAGCAACGGCTAATACCCAACGGTCTTTGAGCACGTATTCTGACAACCATTGTGGCCCGGAGATATAGGCCATGCCCTGGTTTAAAACAGCCTCCACAGCTGGATTGCCACGCGACAAAGCATTACCGATAACCACTAAATCGGCCCCTTTACCGTTATTGCACATTTGTAAATTTTCAGCCGAATAACCGGATAGCAGCTCAATACCTGCTTGCTGTAATTGTGTACTCATAGGTGGGTAAACATTCTGATCAGAGCCAGAAACACTGTAGCCCATGGCTTGAGCCAGCTGTGCGATCCCTCCCATAAAGGTACCGCAAACGCCAAGAATATGTATATGCATGAGATCCTATGGAGAATAAATAATGATCATGCAGTGATGATATTGCCCGAATGGCAGATAAGCAACTATTGTTTAGCTTGTCAGAAAAAACAAGACTGGCCAAGACAGGAAAGCGATATCGCTTTCCTGTCTTGCTTGACTAATTCAATTAACGTGCAGCGCCCTGCAAAATCCACGTAAGGAAAGTATCATAATTAGAGCGGTCATTATCTGCACCTAAGCAATCACTCGGCGTATCACTCAGATCAAAACCTGAGCGACAATTACCAAAATGGTGATTGCCTGATGGTTTGCGTAATAATAAGCTTTCCAAAGGCTCTAAAAAGTTCACCCGCGAGATAATTTCTTTGTATAAATCGCGACCTTCTACTTGTGACGTCGTCCAGTAAGCAGGTACTCCTGGCTCAGCACCTGCAGCATGACAAGAGATACATTCAGCATCTAATACCGGTTGGATATCGACAGCAAAGCTCAGATCTGCCTGCCGCTTTAATGCACCGCTAACAGCAATATTAATACTCACAGCCTCACTGGTTTGACCTTCACCATCATAGGTGATCAGCGTAACCGTATAGTCACCGTTCATATCTGTGTTGAATACTGGACGCATAGCTCTGTCGTCGCTCAATGTTGGTGAGCTACCAGCAGGTGATGCCTCAATACGCCAAAAGTATTGTGTAGAGAAAGGGCTACCTTCAGCACTGATGGTCAAAGGCACATTCGCACTGCGGGGTGCCACTGGCACAGCAACGGGTCTGCCTGGTTGCAGCACCGTACCATCTTCATTGCCATGACTAAAGCCAGGAAGAAAGCTCGCTAACAATTCAGCACGCCCTGGTGATGAGTTATCCCAAAAAGCATCGAAGTTTAATAGACCTAATGGCATAACACCTTTATCGTAAATAAAGCGTTCAACCTGTGAGGCATGGCCAATAAATTTTTCAAAGGAACTAAAATCAATATCGCTTTGTTTATCTGTGCCACGTTTAAAATGGCAAACCACACAATTAGGTCCAACCACTTCTAAAAACAAAGTATCAGAGCCTACTGGCGGCATACCTGTGGCAACATTCGGTCGCCAATCAGGCGGCACATAAGACTCATCAAAGGTATTGTCTGGCAAAATAAAGTCTTCAGGGTCATCAAAATCTTCATTATCCGCATTACCGCCATACCAACCTTTTAACAAACGTGCAGTCTCGGTTGGGTCCCAATAGCCTTGCACACCAACATACTGTTCTTTTTGTATGCGATACGATTCCATAACACCTTGGTTAATAAATCGCAAACCGGCTTCCAATTCTGGTCGGGTATAACCGGCAACATCTGAAAAACCAAAAGTGTGTACTTCCAATGCCTGGAAATGCGCCTGCACATCGCCTGGCACGCCACCAGGAATCGGTGCCGGAAATGTACCATCAGGTAGCAATGGACGGCTCTTACCACCATGGCAAGAAATACAAGGCCCTGGCATTGACTTAAAGCCACGCGAGTCGAGGTCCACCAAATCTAAACGCAATTCATCTAAGCTGGGATCTAAGCGCTCCACTGGCCTAAAGGTATAATACTTGGTGAACATCGGTGCATCACCTGTTGCCGTATCAAAGCTAGCAAGATCACCTTCGCGTGGCTCACCCGGCCCGTACGGATAAGTGCTAAACTCTATCGCATTCGAACCAAAGTGCCATTGACGACTATCGGCAATGGCTGAATCTAAATTAAGCTCGGTGTATTGCTGTCCTGGCACTGCATCAACCTGAAAGTTTTCGACGAACACAGCCATCGAGCCATCGTCATTACGACGTGCAAACATACTACGCCCATAACCCAAATCTTTGGTATCACGAAAAATTACATGTACTTCGCAAGGGTCAATCGCCCCACAAGGCTGACCAAAACCATTGGCTTGTTTCCATTTAATTAAAGTATCCCGAGTATCTAAGGGATCAATTTGTGCATAATACGCTTTAGCATGTGCTTCATTATCAATGGTCGACTGTTCATACTCGATACGCACCGGGTTCGTGCATAAGTTAATACCATCCTGACCAGCAATCACTGTACCGCCTGCATCGAGCAGATACAAACAGGCGCCTAACGCTTCCAGGCTGGCCGCACTGGATGTTACCAAACGAATGGTTGCCTGACCTGAATGCGGCATGGTAAATGGCAGACTGGGATTGTCTGCAGAGGTTTCATCCATACCACCTGAACCCACGCCCGTCCATCCTGAATTAAAAAATGCAACACTTTCATCATTACTTTCAACAACAACCGAAAAGCTTGCCAGGTCACCAATATTCTCAGATCCCACAACGATTGTGTAATCCCCAGCGGGCAATCCCGCCTGGCGATTTAGGAAAGCCATAAACCGATTAGGGTCTTCAGTCTCTACAAAATCGCTATCGACCTCTGAGATATCAATGATTTCATCTTCGTTAGCATCTCGGCTACAAGCTGATAAACCCAAGAGCAACAAACTCGCTAGCAATAAATAAACGTTGTGTGCTTGCTTCATATTCTTTCTCTTACTCAAAATCATGTTTTGATGCAACATAAGCTGCACCTACTTATTTAAAACCGATAAAAATAGCTCAAAGTAAATGTAGTACGATCATACTCATTAGGCCCAGCAGCATCTGAGCTCAAAAAGTCAGCCGAAAAATCCAGTGCCTGCTTACGGCTTAAACCTAAATTAAAACCTAATCGTAAAATTTGTGTCTGCGCATCCAGACGATAGATAAACTTTTGATTAGCCACGCCACCAAAGGCCGGATCCGCTTCAACAGCATCAGCAAAGTCGAATACATTTAGCGTTGGTGTCGAGGTGGAAAACACATCACCATCAAAGAAATTGTAAGTCAAATACACCGCGTGCTTATCACTGAGCGCCAGATCCAAATTACCAAAGTAACGCTGGCTATCCATATCAAAAACAATACCATCATCACTGGTACGACGTGTTGCAGTCACACCTAAAGTCCCTGTTAAGGTTGTCGTCAAACGCTTGGTCGATGTAAAGCCTAAATCCCAAATAAAACCATCACGATTATCGGTTTCTGAGTCAACAAATGTTGCACGTAAAAAAGTTGAATAAATTGGCGCAGCAAAACCATTACGAAGCTGAAAACGATAATCAGCGGTGATGCTGCCGCGGGTTTCTGATAAACCATCAAAATCTGCAAACTCATTCACCAAAATACCACCCGTCACGGTGAGGGCTGAGGCTTTGCCGATGGCATTGGTATAACTAATGCTCACACCTGTACTGCCAATAGTATCTTCTTCAATATCGGCACCAAATTGTGAACGGCTGATATTGTCGTCTGCTTGCACACTCGCCTCAAACAATCTTGTCCAGGGGCTTTTAGCAGCAACCGCTAATGTTGAATGAAACAACATCAAAACCAATACACTACCAATCAACTTCTGAATTCGCATGCTGCACACAGCTCTCTTCCTGTTTAAATTATTGTTATTCATCAAATAGGACCATATCATCAATCCCAGACTGCCACTTTTAGACAGAACTTATACCATTAAATAAGCACCCAATATCCGCTATAAGTGTAGCTGGAATCTAGATTTAGCTCATCTTTAATCCGCTTTTCGCTTTTGCAAGCTTATATTCGTGATCAATATCACTAAGCTGGCCATTATCCCCAGCAGGATAATAATAGGATGCAAAGCACCACCACCACTATTACCATCATCAATCGCTGGCGCATCTTGCACAGGTGTCACATCACCGACGCCGACACCCCCAGGGTCCCGAATAATACCATCGGCCTGCCCGTCAGTATCATTAGGCCCACCGTCTTCCAGGGTTAACTGGATACAATCTGCAAACACTCGTAAGCCCTGCTGATAGTCACTGCTGCCAGGTCCAGGGCAAATACCATCTATGCTGCTGGCAGTGTCAATCGAATTATTGCCATTGATTTCAAAATCACGCCAGCCATTTTGAATATCAAACTTACGATAAACAGCATCCACCAAAATCGCAGACTGCAAAGGAATAACTACACGCGCCACAGCCCCTGGCACCAGACCGTGGATTTCGAAGTCATACAAGCCACCAATATGCGTGAATTCATCGTCTGTCACAACAGCCGCCCCAATATCATCCACATAGCTGTTTAGATTAGCCTCGCTAACCAAAGCGCCAGAAGCGGCTGTACTGCGGGCAATTAATCCCATACGCAAAGCTAAACCAAACTCAGTTTGCAAAAAGCTGGTGTCGCTTATATTACCTGTCTGGTTCTGGATAAAGTGCGATGTTTCAGTCTGATCAAACAGGTCAAGATGGTTTGGCACACCATCATTATCAATATCCTGATACGTTTCGCTGTCGTCGTTGACACCATCACCATCACTATCAACAGCACCTAATACTGGCGCACTGGCCTGTAGATGCAAGAGAATCGCTGCCCTTGAAGTCAAGGTTGAAGCACCGGCCAAGCCACTATCGGTCACATCAACAATAATTTCATACACACCCGCCGACAAGCTGGCAGGGTCAAACTCAAAAAAGGCATCAGATGGCCCGCCACCACTGCTTGGTGTAATCGCATTATCGGTAGCCTGCCATTGATAGCTAAATGAACTACCTGCATTGGCATCAGTCGCCGTTGCATTCACCAATACTGTACCACGACCGGTTGTTAATAAAGAGCCATTCACACCGGCCTGCAAGGCCGACAAGCTGACTTGCGGTGCGATATTGTTCTCAGAAATAGTGACTACAAAGTCCGGCTTAACACCCAACACTGCATTCACAGGATTTGATAAAGCAATTGTGATTGTCTCATCAAGTTCTGCGGCTGCATCAGCGAGAATATTCATCGGTATGCTAGCGCTTGTGCCAGTGGCAATTGATAAGGTACCACTTAGCAAATCATGATCACTTGCATCGGCACTGCCTGCGACTGTGTAGTCAACTGTTACCGGATACTGCGGTGCCTCACCGTTAAGCACAACAGTCGCCTGAATAGCACTACCTTCGGCAACAGTGAGATCAGTGGTAAAATTCATAAGCGGTCTGATATCAATCGTTTGATCAACCATCACTGTATTACCACTCAAATCAGAGGCCTCGCGCGTTATCACCGTACGCCCAGGACGAAACAGACCAGCTTGCGCCTGGCTTAATATTGTCGAACCCGTAATTGCAGTGATATTCACACTGCGATTACCGTCGGCCGCATCAATCGCTGAGATAACACCTAAATCAACAGGTGTTAAAAAGCCGACTGCATCTAACAGCTTATCTTCTATGCCGTTCAAGTTAGGTGGCACATCATCCAGGTTTGGATCAGTACCTGCTAAAAACTCATCTGCATTACTAACACCATCGCCATCTGCATCTAAAGCGCCATCTGCTGCATCGAGCGGATTGAAACCATTGGCAGTTTCATAACTATCTGGCATACCGTCGCCATCATCGTCATCATCACAAGCATTCCCGGCGTTATCGCCATCGGTATCAAGCTGATCCGGGTTGGCGTCTGTTGGACAGTTATCCAGAAAATCAATAACCCCATCACTATCAGTATCGGTTGGTGACATCATCACAGTCGCATTACTGCTGCGGCCTGTTGAATCTTGTATGGTGTAACTAAAGGACTCCGAACTGGTGGTATCAGCCGGCGGGGTGTAACAAATTGTGTTAGCAGCACATGGACTACCAATTACAGCTGAACCACCACCATCAGGTGTGGTGACGGCTGTAATCGAAATGCTATCGCCATTACCTAAATCGGGATCTGTATCATTGGCTAATACATTGAGCTCATTATTCGTGCTATTAACAGGTACGTTAAAAGTGTCGTTTTGCGCTATTGGATCATCTGGTCGTGGATTAAGTGTGATATTCACGACAATATCGTCAGTATCATTGCCCGTGAATGTATCATCGCTTGCGCGTACGATAAACGAATCACTACCGTTATGATTTAGGTTAGGCGTATAGTTAATGACTTTGCTAGTACCTGAGCCTGTTGCACTGGCCGTACCATTGATAGCCTGACTCATAATAGACCAATTGATAGTATCGCCCTCATCATCACTGGCATTCAGCGTCAGGTTAAATGCGGTTGGCGAACTGTCTTCATCCATCACCACAGCAACATTAGTGCCTTGTGCAATCACTGGTGGGTCATCAACTTCACTGACCGAGACATTAACAGTCACCGTATCTGTACGGTTTGATGGGTTAGTGCCATTATCAGTGACTCGCACCACAAAACTATCGTTACCACTGAACCCCATGCTCGGTGTATAGGTGATGTTCTTGGAAGTACCTGTGCCTGAAGCACCCGATACCGAACCATTACTCGGCCCCGAAGAAACACTCCATGTTAAGGTGTTGCCATCAACATCACTGGCTGTCAACGCTAAGTTAGGAGAGGTTGTGTTTTCAGGAGTAAAAATATTTCTTGGGTTGGCTCCGCCGATAACCGGCGCATCATTTGATTGGACTACATTAATTGATTTGCTGTCATAAGAACTAAAGTTATTGTTAGTATCTCTAACACGCATTCTGATAGTACGCGTGGCGGTAGATGGCGCATTCGATGTATTGCGGTAACGCACGCCCTGCAAGGCGCTATCATAGGAAGCCAAAGACGCATTCCCTGTTATCGTTAAGGAACAACCATTAACAACCGAGCAAGACAAACCGCCCGGACATGAATTGAATGACAATACATCCTGGGACAAATTGCAGTTTGATGAGATATTTATTTCTGCTCGATTGAGCTGGGTATTATCGACATCTGACAAAGTAATTGTTGAGTCGACAGTTTGTGCGGAGGCATTTTCATTATAAGTCAGCGTACCATTAACACCTGATATAACCGGCGGGTCATTTGCCACGACCACAGTATGGGTATCGCAACGCGCTGGGCCATCATCTCCCGTGCCACTACCGTCATTATCAACAGGGTTACCACAAGCTCTAATAAAAAAGGTACCACTTTGTGAAGCAGGTGCCGTCCAAGTAAAACCCCAGCTTACCTCGCCGCTGCCATTGGTCGCTCTGGGCGTGGTATGTGTTAACTCACCGCAGCCACAACCGTTATCATCAATGGTCGCCGAGTTTTCCGAGAGTGTGCCCCCACTGGCTGACACATTGAAACCACCAGCAGACGCATTACTACCGGCGGAGCCTTCAAAAAGCCTGAAAGTAACAGACAGGTTATCGCCATGATTGGCATTGGTCGTCGCTGTACTGCCACCGATTGTCAGTTGCCCCGTATAGTGGGACCGGGCACTGCCATGGCAACCGCCACTGCTACAGCCAGGCGCGGTGGATTCACCTGTGATCCCGCCGCTACGTGCAAGTACCTGCTGGCTGCTGGCAACCATGAATAGAAAAAGGATAAGACCTAATATGGTCTGCTTATTTCGTAAAACTTTCATAACCCTGCCCCTCAGGTCACCGACTCAATTGTGCTGGCCAACACAACCTTCGTTTTAATAGGTTTGAATCCCTGGCGGCTAACATCTGAATTTACTTAGAACCAAACTAAGCAAGGTCATGAGCACAAATAGGCAACAAACACTATACAAAATTTTTAACACATCATGCGCCCGAAACACTGACGCCATGACAATAAAGCCCTTAGCTTCCTGCAGAGCATCCGTTTATCCCTAGTACTATGGTAACGTATTAATACGTAAAATTTACCTTGCAGTAAAGGGGAAAAGACACTTTTTCCTTAAAACGTCTAAAATGCCAATCTCATCACAAATCAAGAAAAATCAACGAGTTAGCAAACACTAGCGTATTTACCGCTATATTACATCAGCCAAACGGATGAGTCGCACCCAAAAAACTCATCTACGCTGTCACAAATGTGTTAAAACAGCCGCTAAAAAGGAGAACCCGTTCATACTGACCATTGCCACTCAATAACGCCTTATGTCAGTTTGAGCACTTGAAAAGCTGTCGTCTCATACATTTTAATGATTGGAGCGGCAGAATGTTTTATGACATAGTTAGCGACACGTATTGTTACGCGGTGACAGCAGTCACGGAAAAATCCGTTAATATGTACCAGGATATAGTTGTGGGTAAACCTTAGAGGCAAACGTTATGTATATATTGAGAGACGAAGAAGAAATCGATGATCCACGCAGAGAGTTTTTAGTGGATGCATTAACCGCCGGTGCGTTTGTCGCAACAGGCACTGCAGGCTTGATGGTTCCAGCTAGTACAGCCGAGGCATCCATCTTTGGTAAAGTGCCGCGCAAAGTACCGCCTGGCAAATCTATTTTTGATATCAAAGGCGCAGTGCGCGTTAATGGCAAAGCCGCTGATAAAGATACCCTAATCAAAGTCAACGATACAGTTGAGACCGGCAAAAAAAGCCAGGTTGTCTTTGTGGTCGGCAAAGATGCCTTTATTATGCGCAGTAACAGTAAGCTGAAACTGTCTGGTACAGGTCTGTTACTCAATAACCTCCGCCTGGTCACTGGCAAATTGCTCTCAGTATTCGGCAAACGCAAGAAAAAAGAACGCGGCCTATCGGTAGCCACCAGTACAGCAACGATTGGTATCCGGGGTACCGGTGTCTATTTTGAAGCAGAGCCTGATCGTAGTTATATCTGTACTTGCTATGGTGTTACTAGCCTGGCATCGACAACAGATCCAAGCAGTAGAGAATCTATCGCGTCTAAACGACATGATGCACCTCGCTATATTCTGGCAAAGGGTGCAAAAGGTAAACGTATCCGCAAGGCACCATTTAAAAACCACACGGATATGGAATTGATGCTAATCGAAGAACTTGTCGGCCGTACAACGCCTTATAGTGTTTCAGACGTGGATTACAATGCACCACGTCGTGGTTACTAAACCGCACAATCATGATCAAAACAGCCCCGCCTGTCATCAGCGGGGCTGTGTTACGCTACTAAAGGCAAGGCATTAGCCTAGAAATACTTGCAATCGAAATACTGTCTGAGCTGCCAGAGAAGAAGTGACGCGCTCGCAAGCCATCAAAAAATAATATCTTAGCAAGGCAAGGCTTTGCTTGAGCAAAAACTGCTCAGGCCTTATTCAAGCCTGATTACACTGCTGTTATTCTTTATCTATATTTTTAGTCTTACCACTAACCCGAGCAAAGAAGCTTTTGAAAAAGTCAGATACCGTATCTTCAACATAATCGGTAAACTCACCCGCATCAAATAATGCACCATGCCCATCTTCATCAAGCTCATAACGAATGTGAGGTTGCTTTTTATCAACGACAGAGCGCATAGGTTTGCCAGTAATCGGGCTTTTGATATTAGTGACCTTGTTATATTCCTTACCCACTTTAGGATCGCCTATATCAAGCGCCTGTGACATCCACTCCTCTTTGAGTTTTTTATATGAGTCTTCAGGAAACCAGATTGCTTTACAAGCATCACAGCGATGCACTGTATACTCTCGGCCATAATTGGCAGGGGTCATATTGGGGGAACCACATTTTGGACAGTCCATGCACGACTCCACTTTTGAACTTGATCTTTATTCGCTTAAAAAAAGACTGCCCGTCCCTTTTAAGCAACGATGAATGGCGCTTATTATACGGGTAAATCAGTCATTATGGAAAAGCTACCATCAGCGTTTTACGATAACGCGACAGAGTTAACAACAAAGCCGTTGCTAGACAAATACTTGCCAATAGCAAGCTCTGGGCCTAAATCCTGGCTGCCATTATGAAAGATGCACAACAATGTATTGTATTGCGCACATATCAGAAGGGTATATCAGGCCTAGGTTAAAAAAACAGCGCCGTATAATCTTCACCAACATTCAAGCCATTTGGATGTGGCCGTGTATTGCGGAAAGTCACCGGTATAGAAATAATCGGGGCTATTTCTGAAGCCACTTCAAAATGCAAATGCGGTATCTGTGCCGAGCCTATTGAACCCGATGTCCCCAGTATTGCAATGATTTGTCCCTGGTTGACGAGATCCCCTACAGAGACCAAAGAACCATTTTGCATAATATGAAAATATAAGCCGATTGAACCATCATCATGCCGAATAAAGACCCGGTTTTCATGTGTGAATGTTCTGTCATTGTCAGCGAAATGGTCAACCACACGAATGACTTCACCGGCTCTGGCTGCCGTAATTTCAGTACCAAAAGGCATGATAAAATCATAAGCATAGCGACGATTGCCACTGTGCGTAATTGCTGCTGCACAGTTGCCCGTCATGACGGTAAACGTTAGGCCTGTTTGCCAGGGCAGAACATATTCTGAAGTACTTTGATCCGGGTAATTATCACAACCATTACCCCCTATATTATTGACCGCGCCTGAATCAGCCGTGTCATCACTACTATCGATGGGGTCACTGTTATTACTACTGGAAGAGGAGCAGGCTGCCAAATAGCAGACCACACAAACCAGCAACCCTTGTATTCCCTTCATTATAGTAAGTTTCATACTATCCTCCCTCTTGCCCATTCGCGCACAACCTATCAGTAGAAGCGATAATGCATTTCATCTTTGGTGATAATACGAGTCTAAGGGCTATCAAGCAACTCTAAGATACGCCTGAGCCCAGCACACTTTGCGTAATATTAAAATTATTAAAATAATGATCATGAGTATTGTGACTATTCAGACCGTTATTCCCTGAGCAATTAACACAATTCACTTCGCTTTTGGCTGCTGTTTGTATATGCTTTGTGCATGACCAATACTAATCAATCCAAAATTGCTCGCCGCTTCCGAGGCTTTTTACCCATTATTGTCGATGTTGAAACCGGTGGCTTTAATCACCAAACCGATGCATTGCTTGAGGTCGCCGCTGTTATTCTCACAATGGATGACAATGGCATCATAAAACCAGAGCATACTTTTTCAACACATGTACACCCTTTCCCTGGCGCCAATATCGACCCCAAGTCATTGGAAATTAATGGCATTATTCCTGACAGTCCTCTGCGAGCAGCACGCAAAGAATCTGATGCGCTCGGTTATATTTTCACCCCAATACGTCAGGCAGTAAAAGCACATGGTTGTACACGGGCCATTTTGGTCGGCCACAATGCTTTTTTTGATTTAAGCTTTATTAATGCCGCTGTTGAACGTACTGGCATTAAACGCAATCCATTCCACCCATTTAGTAACTTCGATACTGTCACTTTAGCGGGGCTTGCTTATGGTCAAACTGTTCTGGCCAGAGCCGCTGATGCTGCCGGATTAAAATGGGATGCCAAAGAAGCGCACTCAGCAGTATATGATGCAGAGCTGACGGCTGATTTATTTTGCAAGATTGTCAATCAATGGGACCACTTAAACCCGGACATGCGGATTAAAATGGCTGGTTAGCATACAGCCACAAAGCCTGCACTACACTTAAGTCTCTTGCATACAGGCTTTCTTTAAACATACATCAATAATAATTGATTAAGCAGGCTTGCCAGCTGTCGCCGTCATTTTTTGCAGCTCACCATTGGCGAATAACTCTAGCGTAATATCACAGCCACCGACTAACTCACCATCGATAAACAGCTGTGGGAATGTTGGCCAATCTGAAAATTTCACCATATTTTGCCTAATTTCAGGGTTCTGCAACACATCTACATAGGCAAATTCTTGACCACATTGCTTGAGCACTTCAACAGTGCGGCCGGAAAAGCCACACATTGGAAACTGCGGGCTACCTTTCATATATAGGATAATCGAGTTACCTTCTACCTGCTCTTTGATTTGGCCCAAAACATCATCCATTCAAAATTACCTCTAATACGTTAACGATTCTCTCTTTATGGGGCTTATTTTACCCCGTTCAAGGTCACGATAATAGCGCAGCGCACTCAGAGCAAGCTTAACCGGGCTGACCATAGCCACCCCCCCCTGGCGTCTCTACCCGCAATTTGTCGCCTGCTTGCACTTCAAAGCTAGTTTTCGCGGGCAACACCTTA
This sequence comes from Gammaproteobacteria bacterium, assembly GCA_965230615.1. Taxonomy (GTDB): domain Bacteria; phylum Pseudomonadota; class Gammaproteobacteria; order HTCC5015; family HTCC5015. The sequence continues at coordinate 3,893,782 of OZ246012.1, read as the reverse complement.
CCATTGAGCAAGTTTCGCCCTGACTGCCCTGCTGCCGCCCCTGCCAACCCCCATGGCGCTAGCTGGCGACGCTCTGTGATCAAGGTACCCGCCGCTGGCGATAGGAATGTATATTCACGGATGATACCATCCCCACCCGTTTGTGCACCCGCCCCACCAGAACCACGACGGATGCCATAATGACTGATGCGAATAGGGTATTTGCTCTCCAGCACTTCGATAGGCGTATTGAGTGTATTGGTCATATGCGTTTGTACTGCGCTGATGCCCGGCTGCTGCATACCTGCCCCCGTCCCACCGCCAATGGTTTCATAATAATCCCAGGCTGAACCGGCAGTGGCTCCCTCATCCGCCTTGATGCTACCTAAGGCCACATTATTCATACTGCCATGGCTAGCAGCTGGCATTAATTGCGGTAAAGCAGACACCAATGCACCAATGACCACATCCACAATCCGGGTACTGGTTTCCACATTACCTGCCGCCACAGCCGCAGGTGACCTGGCATTCACTAAACACCCTAAAGGTGCCTGTAACTCAATCAAACGAAATGCCCCGGCACAGGCGGGCGTTTGCTCAGGCATGAGACAGCGAAACACGTAGAATACCGCGGCCGCAGCCACCGATAGCGGGCAATTGATATTACCGGCCACCTGTGCCGCCGTACCGGCAAAGTCCACCAACACCCGGCCTGAGCGTACCTGTATGCTCACTGCGATGACAATCGACTGAGCCGCCACACCATCATCATCCATATAATCCATATACTGATATTCCCCATCAGGTATATTCTGCAACGCCGCCAGGGCTAAGCGCTCGGCATAATCATTAATACCCACTAAAGCCTGCTGATAGGCCGCTAAGCCCATGGGCTCAATAAGCTCAATTAAACGGGTAAGGCCACGTCGGTTTGCGCTGATTTGCGCATTAAAATCACCCGCCGACTCAGCCGCATTGCGGGTACTGGTCAGCAGGCTCTGCCAGACATTGTCATCACGCTGTCCTTGCCTATAAAGGAAAGTCGGGGGTAACAACAGACCTTCTTCTGATAAATGCTGGGAAATCGGCATTGAACCTGGCGACTCAGAGCCTATATCCGCATGATGCGCACGATTAGCGACGAAGCCTGCCAGCTGTCCCTCTATAAAAGCGGGGGTAATCACGGTTACATCCGGTAAGTGCGTACCACCTTTATAGGGGTCATTGAGGATCATCGTATCACCATCAGCCCACTCGAACTGTTGCACGATATCCTGCATAGCATAAGCCATACTGCCCAGATGCACTGGAATATGCGCTGCCTGGGCACATAGCTGCCCCTGAACATCGAAAATGGCACAAGAGAAGTCCAAACGATCTTTAATATTGGGGGAAAATGCTGCCCGACGCAGCTGAGCGCCCATTTCCTCACATATTGCCTCGATACGCGCAGCAAAAATACTCAGTTCGATAGCATTCATGGTTTTTATGCCCTACTTTATGTTCGTCTCAGACATCAGGCGCGTGTTGTCCAGTTCCAATCCAATTCAATCCGCTACAATCGGGTGCAATATTTTGTCCCCCTATTCTCCCAAAAGTCCTAATCTCCGCCAAATCTTTTTAAAAAACACCTAAAAAGAGGGGAATCATTGAAAGAAAGCCGATGAACTACTACCATACCGCCTAATTTAAAATTACGAATCATACTCTACATAAGGTGCATGTGATGAATCCACTCAATTCCATTCTGGGTACTGTTGTCTGCGGTTTTATTATCGCCATTATTATTATGGTTATTCTATAACGCTAACCTTTACCTCATTCATCATCCCGTATTAATTTCAAGACAGAGGACTTTCTATGAATCTTTGGTCATTAGTTGTATGGCTGCATGTTCTTGCCGGTGTTATGTGGATCGGCTTACTGTATTACTTTAACTTCGTACAAGTGCCAGCTGTTGCAGCAGCAACTGCCGATAGCGAGGGTCCAGGGCCGGCCGCTATCAATAAATATGTTGCTCCGCGCGCACTTTTTTGGTTCCGCTGGGGTGCTTTGGCAACGTGGATTACCGGCGCTGCCGCACTTGAATTTGGTGGCTGGGGATTTATGAATGCTTTTCTACTTAAAAGCGGCGCAGAAATTATTGGTATTGGTGCTTGGTTAGGCACTATTATGCTATTCAATGTCTGGGGTCTGATCTGGCCAAATCAGAAGAAAATTCTTGGTATTAAGCCTGCCACAGACGAAGAAAAAGCCAAAAGCAAGAAAATTGCTTTGATGGCCTCGCGTACCAACACGATGCTGTCTATTCCAATGTTGCTCTGCATGGTTGGTCAAATGCACAGCCTGCCATTCTAAGCTACCCTAAGCTATATAGGCAGATATCGCAAAAACCCGGCAATATTGCCGGGTTTTTTATGCATCAGATAAGCACCAATCGCCACAATATTGCCTTTTTTTATACTGATATTCATATTGGCATTATCCCCCACACGCTAATCACTGCTATAATTGATCGTTTCAGGCAGCATAGCTGCCTTTTTTTGTTAAGGGCTGATGAGCGATCAACTAATGCACACTTATGCACGCTTGCCTGTGAGTTTCACACATGGTCAAGGTGCTTATTTATGGGACTCCGCTGGCAACCGCTATTTGGATGCGCTGGGCGGTATTGCCGTCTGCGCGCTAGGCCACGCACATCCTGCCATCAGCAGCGCGATCAGCGACCAGGCAAGTAAGCTGCTACATACCTCCAACCTTTATAACATCGACTGCCAAACCGAACTGGCAAGCACTTTGTGCAAGATTGCCAATATGCAGCGGGTATTTTTTGGCAACTCCGGTGCAGAGGCAAATGAGGCAGCAATAAAAATCGCACGTCGTTACGGCCACGAACATCGTGATATTGCAACACCACACATTATCGTCATGGAAAACAGCTTCCATGGCCGCACACTGGCAACCTTAACGGCAACCGGCAACGTTAAAGCCCAACAGGGTTTTGGCCCTTTGGTCGAAGGCTTTATTCGCGTACCTTATAACGATATTGATAGCATCAAAACCCTAGCAACACAGCGCCAGGACATTGTCGCCATATTGGTTGAACCCATCCAGGGGGAAGGCGGCATTAATATTCCTGACCCTGGCTACTTGGCAGCACTACGCCAACTCTGCGATCAACATCAATACTTGTTAATGTTCGACGAAATACAATCAGGCATGGGCCGTAGTGGCAAATGGTTTGCCTATCAACACGAAGATGCCCGGCCAGATGTACTCACTGCCGCCAAAGCTTTGGGCAATGGCGTACCTATCGGTGCCTGTCTGGCACAAGGGCTGGCGGCCGATATTCTACAGCCCGGCAGCCATGGCACAACTTTCGGCGGTAACCCTTTAGCAAGCCGAGCTGCGCTGACTGTCATTCAAACTATTGAACAAGAACAGCTACTAGCCAGAGTTAATGTCCTCAATGAAATTATGCTGGACGGCTTTAAACAGCAATTAGCTGGGCTACCAGGCATCGTCGACATTCGTGGCAAAGGCTTACTGATTGGCATTGAACTTATAGACAACTGCACTGAGCTTGTTTCTTTAGCGTTGGCATCAGGCTTATTAATAAACGTGACTGCAGGTTCAGTTATTCGCTTATTACCGCCTTATATCTTGAGTAATGCCGAAGCAGAACAAGCCGTCTCTCAGCTTAGCACTTTAATAAAAGATTTTTTGAATAAGCGATAAGCTTATTCAGCATCTATTGCAGGTTCCCATTATGAACACCCAACATTTTCTATCACTATTAGATTTGAGTCCTTCAGCATTACACAGCATTGTGCATCGTGGCATCGAACTCAAGCAAATGCAGAAAAATGACCAAGCACACACACCATTACCGAATAAAGTGATGGCAATGATCTTTGAAAAAGCCTCCACAAGAACGCGCCTATCTTTTGAAACGGGTATGGTACAGCTCGGTGGCCACGCTATTTTTCTATCACCACAAGACACCCAGATCGGTCGTGGCGAACCTATTGAAGATACTGCAAGAGTATTGGGCAGTATGGTCGACATCATTATGATTAGAACATTTGAGCAGGAAAAAGTTGAAACGCTAGCTAAGCATGCCAACATTCCCGTTATCAATGGACTCACCGATTTATACCACCCATGCCAACTTCTTGCTGACATACAAACCTTTATTGAGTACCGCGGTGATATTAAAGGCAAAACTGTTGCCTGGATTGGTGATGGTAATAATGTATGTAACTCTTATATTAATGCAGCTAAACAGTTCGGCTTCAAACTAAATATTGCCTGCCCTAAAGGCTTTGAACCAAACAGTGACGTTATTAGCAAAGCAGCTGCAGACCTTAATATCACTCAAGACCCTTATGCCGCAGCACATAACGCCGACCTTATCGTCACAGATGTTTGGGCCAGCATGGGTATGGAAGCAGAACAAGCGAATAGAGAAGCAGCATTCGCAAATTTCCAGGTTGATAACAAACTTATGCAACAAGCTGACCCTAATGCGCTATTCATGCACTGCCTGCCAGCACATCGTGGAGAAGAAGTGAGCGCTGCTGTTATTGATGGGCCACAAAGTGTTGTCTGGGATGAAGCAGAAAACAGACTGCATGCGCAAAAAGCACTGATTGAGTACTTATTGCTTAATACCACTCAAGACTAAGCCCCAATCAGTCGTTTATTCGAGCATTGTAAAAAAATACGACAAGCACTCTAATACCGGCACAACCCGGCACAACCCGGTACAACTAAGCGCAGCTTTAAGTACAAGCATTCTCTTTTCCAGCACTTGCTTTATAGAGCATATGTCGAATACACATTTAATCTAGCCGAGATTAGTTGGCAAATACCGAACAAAGCCTATATAGTATCTGTCATATCATTGTTTGCATAACACACATCAACAGCAACACCTCAAAAACCAATATGTCTTTTGTATAAACACAAGGCAATAAGCTTGATGAATCAATAGCAATCGGGTTTGCACTTTATGGGATAAACCAATGAATCCTGTTACTGCACTTTTAGACAATATGCATAGTATTGAGTATGGCTCAGAATCTAAAGGTGATGACTCAGCCTATACCAGTGACAATTTTTCCCTACAGGATTTTATCGATAAAGCGGCTAAGGCCAATAGCCTCAGCTGTATACACGCATTATGTCGGCGCATCCAAACATACTACGGATTTAACTTCTTCGGAATCGGCATGATGATACCCACAGTCGATAGCAGGCCTTTATTCTTTCATTTATATGATTTCAAATCCGACTGGGTGCGCCATTACCGTAATCACGGTTTACTTTTTCAAGACCCCTTTGTTCGACATAGTGTTTATTCTATGACACCTGTTATATGGCAGCATAGCGATACTGATAGTCATATGAATAAAATGGAACAGAAAGTGATGATGGCAGCACGCGAATTTGGCGCACAAACAATATTACAAATTCCCTGTCGCGGTTTACATGGTGATATGGGCGGTATTCGCTTTAGTGTTTATAACGCAGTAGCACTGGCTCGAGAGGAAATCCTGCCTAAATTAGGCGACTTACATCTGCTTAGCGCTTATATTCATGAAGCGATTTATCGTGTTGCTGAAGCTGAGTTCGAACCCATCAGGTCGATAAAATTGACACAACGTGAACAGGAGGTTCTACGCTGGGCAGCACAAGGCAAGGAGTCTTGGGCAATTGCTGAAATTCTGAATATTGCTGAAAGCACAGTATTAACCCATATCAAACATATCTATCAAAAATTGGGCGTGAGAACACGCCAACACGCAATCGCCAAAGCCCTGACAATGCGTTTGATTTATTTATAACCGCCTTTCTCTATTTTCATGCTTTATCCTCATTTCTGGGGATAGCCACTCATATTATTTTTTTGGTTTAATTCAGCACTGCTTATCTTATGCACTCAACACCTTTGGTGTTATGGGTGGAGGTTATTGGGGTATTAGTTTTAGCGTGCAATCAATAAACATTGCGTTTATTTAGACGGCATGAGCATCCCTGCTGGTAGCTCCCACTATCAGCAGGTTTTTTTACGGCAAAAAAATAATAGATAATTAACTGAACTGGTCGGAATAGAAGCAGCGCTTATTCGTTAACAGCTGCTTCTGCTTCTTGAATATCAATATGTCGAATATCTTTGCCTTTAACCATATAGACAACATATTCGCAGATATTTTTCGCATGATCACCAATACGCTCTAGAGCGCGGGCGCACCACATAGCCTGCAAAGAGCGCTTTATCGAACGGGGGTCTTCCATCATAAAGGTAATGAGCTGGCGCATCAGCGCCTCAAACTCATTATTGACGGCATCATCCTCTGCAGCAACCCGCATCGCCTCAGCAGTATCTAAGCGCGCTAAGGCATCGAGGCTGCCTCGTAATGTTTTGCGTACATGCTCTCCTAAGTGCCGTAGCTTGGTAAAATAACCCGGCTCACGGTCAACTGTGGCCAAATCTACTGCAAAACGTCCCAGCTTTTCTGCTTCATCACCAATCCGCTCTAAGTCAGTGATAGTTTTGATCATGGTCACAACGATACGTAAATCAGATGCGGTCGGTTGACGCAAGGCGATAATCCGAGTGCAGGCCTCATCAATTTCGACTTCTAAGGTGTTAATTTTGTAGTCAGAGGTTGAAACGACTTCACCTAAAGCTCCGTCAGCTTCTACCAGGGCTTTGAGCCCATCAGCAACCTGCTTCTCAACAAGCCCGCCCATTGCCAGAACTTTATTCCGAATATCGTCCAGCTCCTGCTCAAACAAATGCGAGGTGTGTCCGCCTAAGTTTAATGTGCTCATAACTGGCTCACTTTATCAGCCGCTGTCCTCAGCAGCCGAACATCATTTAGCCAAAACGGCCTGTAATATAATCTTCAGTTAGTTTATGGCTTGGGTTAGTAAACACATCTGAGGTATCCCCAACCTCGATCAGATGTCCTAAATGAAAATAAGCTGTACGCTGCGAAACACGTGCAGCCTGCTGCATCGAGTGCGTCACAATAGCGATAGTAAAATTCTCACGCAGCTCAGCAATCAGCTCTTCAATCTTAGCGGTGGCGATGGGGTCCAATGCAGAGCATGGCTCGTCCATCAAAATAACTTCAGGACTCACAGCAATCGTCCGCGCGATGCATAAACGCTGCTGCTGCCCGCCTGATAGACTGGTACCTGGTGCATCCAGGCGGTCTTTCACTTCATTCCATAAGCCCGCTCTTTCCAGGCTAGTGGTAACAATCTCTTCAAGTTCGGCTTTATTGGCTGACAACCCATGAATGCGTGGGCCATAGGCAACATTATCAAAGATTGATTTCGGAAAAGGGTTAGGCTTTTGAAAAACCATGCCTACTCTCGCCCGTAGCGGCACGACATCGAGCTTTTTGTCGTAAATATCCTGGCCATCAAGGGTGATAGAACCCGTAACTCGACAACCTTCAATGGTATCGTTCATACGGTTAAGGCAGCGCAAAAACGTTGATTTACCACAGCCGGATGGGCCAATCATGGCAATAACCTCATTTGAGCCAATATCAAGACTCACGTCCATAATGGCTTGCTTCTCACCATAAAATACATCGGCCCCACGTATTGACATACGCGGATTGGGTGAAGTGATATCCCCCACGGTCTCGCCAAACTCTTTAGCTGACTCGATAAGATTATCGCCTAAAGTAGTGGTTGAATCATTTGCTGTAGTGTCTAACACGTCATCTGTCGTCGTTACTAATTGCATAGTTATAATCCTATCAGAATAAGCTTACCAGCGTCGCTCAAATTTTCGCCGCAACACTACCGCCAGCAGGTTCATGGTAATCAAAAATGCCATTAATACCATAATTGCGGCTGCGGTGAGCTCCTCATAAGCCCGCTCGGGGCTATCGGTCCACAAGTAAATCTGCACAGGTAGCACTGTGGCCGGATCAAATGCGCCACCTGGCACATCCACAATAAACGCCACCATACCAATCATCAACAAGGGAGCCGACTCACCTAAGGCTCTGGCCATGCCAATAATAGTGCCTGTTAGCATGCCTGGCAGCGCTAACGGTAATACATGGTGTAATACCATTTGCATTTTTGACGCCCCAACACCCAATGCGGCTTCGCGAATCGAGGGTGGCACGGACTGAATTGCCGCCCGACTGGCAATAATAATAGTCGGCAATGTCATTAATGCCAACACCAAACCACCAACAACTGGGGCTGAGCGCGGCAAATGAAAGAAGTTAATAAAAACAGCCAAGCCTAAAAGCCCGAAAACAATTGAGGGTACCGCCGCTAAGTTATTGATATTTACCTCAATAAGGTCTGTCCAGCGATTACTGGGCGCAAACTCTTCCAGATAAATCGCTGCCGCAACCCCTAGCGGGAAGGACAATAGCAGCGTTACCACCAGGGTGTACAAAGACCCCATCAAAGCACCTCGAATACCCGCCAGCTCAGGCTCACGTGAGTCACCAGCACTGACAAATGTCCAATTAAAGCCCTGCTTTAAAGCGCCTTCTGCCTGCAAATGATCGATCCAGGCGATTTGTTTATCTTTGAGTCGGCGCTCACTCTCTGGCAGATTGCGGTCAATCTTGCCTTTTAAGAACGTATCAACATCATCATCGGCGTACAACCACAAGGTTTGCGATGTTCCGAGCAAGCTAAGATCATCTCTGAGCATGTCCCCAAGCTGATAAGCTGCACCATCACTGACCAAGCCGTATAATGCGCGCTTATCACGCCGACCGCTAACCTCAGGAAAAATCTCTCGCATGGCAGCTCTGACCAAGGCCTCATAATTACCAGCAGCGACTTCATCTGGGTCGTTAATATTATAAATTTCTAGCAAATCTACATCGAAGGTAATATCCAGCTGTACATAGGCCTTCTGAAAAGCAGGGATACCTTTAACAACCACCGAGGATAGCAGCACCAAAAGGAAAGCCAAGGCCACGCCAATAGACGCGATGCCATACATACGAAAACGCCACTCTGAGCGATAGCGTTTTTTTAAGCTTTTCTCGACTTTTGCAGTATTATTCATATTGCTCTCGATATTTACGCACTACATGCAGTGCAATCACATTCAGTATCAGGGTTACAACAAACAGCATTAAACCAAGGGCAAAAGCAGCTAATGTCTTGGCACTATCAAACTCCTGATCACCAATTAACAAAGTAACAATTTGTACTGTCACGGTTGTTACGGTCTCTAAAGGATTGACAGTTAAATTGGCCGCCAAGCCAGCTGCCATCACAACAATCATTGTCTCACCGATCGCACGTGACACCGCTAATAACACACCACCCACAATACCCGGCAACGCCGCTGGAATAACAACCTGTTTAATGGCTTCTGAACGGGTTGCACCCAAACCAAAAGCACCATCACGTAACGCTTGTGGCACTGCGTTAATCACATCATCCGACAAGGAAGAAACAAATGGAATAATCATAACGCCCATCACCATACCGGCAACCAGCGCACTTTCTGAAGAAACACTCAAATCAATCGCTGCGCCAAAGTCACGCACTAAAGGGGCAACCGTGATCACTGCAAATACACCATAGACAACCGTTGGAATCCCCGCCAATATTTCTAACAACGGCTTAACAATACTTCTAACCCGACGGTCCGCATATTCTGATAAATAAATTGCCGACATCAGGCCAATAGGTACTGCAACCACCATGGCAATACCTGAAATCAATAATGTACCCAGAAATAATGGGATGGCGCCAAATGAGCCTGATGCTGCCTGCTGATCTGCCCGAAGCGCAATTTGCGGACTCCAGTGTGTACCGAACAGAAACTCATTGATAGGCACCTTTCCAAAAAAGCGTACTGACTCAAACAACACCGATAGCACAATACCCACAGTGGTAAGAATAGCAATCGTTGAGCTCAAAAGGAGCAACAGTTTAATAATTGACTCCACTTGATTTCTGGCACGTAGACTGGGCTTAATTAAAAACCAGGCAACCGCAGCACCAACCCCTGCCAAAACCAACACCACCACAGACAAGGCCATGCGGCTTATGCGCTCCAGGCGCAGATACTGCTCTGCTGCTGCCTGAATCGCTGGACTGTTATTGCTACTGGCATCACCATTGACCAAGTTTTTAATATCATTCAATACCAGCGTGAGTTCAGCCTGGCTATAAGCAGCATACTCAGCTGGCAAAGCCGCCGTTACCAATCCTGTAATAATGCTATCTTGAAAAACGATCCAGCCAACTAAAATAATAACCGCAGGAATACCACACCAGATAGCGGTTAAGAAACCATAATAGCTTGGCAAAGAGTGCAAACTGCGACGCCCCTGACCTGAGGCAGCAGCCACATTCAAGGAACGCTTAATACCCAGGTAATAAGCGGCCATCACCATAAGCACAAGTAAAAATAACAATGCGGGCGTCTGCATACTGTTAACTTTTCCAGTAGATAGAGAGTAAAGCTTACGCTTGGCGGCTGTTTAATGCGCAACGGGAGCATACAATACTCCCGTTGCAGGTACGTGACAAATCAAGCTTAAACGGTCAATATCGAGCGAAATTGAGCTGCTTGCTTAAAGTTGCAGTGGCTTTTGCTGCTTAACACCATCAACAACTACCTTACGCTCATCTACCGACAAGGGAATCAAACCTTTATCAAGTAAATAGCCATCATCACCAATCGCTTTATTACTGGTAAACTCACGTAAAAACGCTTCAATACCTGGTACCTTGCCAATATGAGCTTTTTTCGCATAGAAGTACAGTGGACGTGATACCGGATAATCACCAGAAGCAATGTTCTCAAACGATGGTGGGTTACCATTAATGGTTGAGCCTTGGACTTTATCTAAGTTTTGATCCAAAAAGCTGAAACCAAACACACCTAACTGACTTGGGTTAGCAACCAGTTTTTGTACAATCAGGTTGTCGTTTTCACCCGCTTCGATGTATGGGCCGTCTTCACGAATCGTACGGCACAAGGCTTTATATTTTTTCTTGTCCGTCTTCTTCATCGCTTTAAGCCAAGGAAACGTTTTACAACCGCCCTCAATAGCCAACTCATTGAAAGCATCACGCGTACCTGAAGTCGGTGGTGGACCAAGCACTTGAATTTCCGCTTTTGGCAACGCAGGATTCACGTCATTCCAGGTTTTGTAAGGGTTAGGTATCAGCTTTTCACCACCTTTCGGATCCGGCACATCTTTTGCCAGGGCCAGGTAAATATCCCGTAGAGAAAGGTCAAACGGTTTGGCAGACTTGGAGTTGGCTAAAACGATGCCATCATAGCCAATCAGCACTTCGATGATATCGGTTACACCATTGTTTTGGCACTTATCATACTCGCTCTTCTTAATCCGACGAGAAGCATTGGTAATATCAGGGTGATCAACACCAACACCTTTACAAAATAGCTTCATTCCGCCGCCCGTGCCTGTAGACTCGATTTTAGGCGTTTTAAAGTTTGATGATTTACCAAACTTCTCTGCTACTTTCGTGGAAAAAGGAAATACAGTAGAAGAACCAACGATATTAATTTGGTCACGGCTGGTTTGAGCCTGCAATGGAGCACTCAAGCCCATAAAACTGATCACAGCAACTGCTAACGTGAGAGAGAAATTTTTCACGCAATCCTCCAGATAATATGTAAATAAATTGTGTTGTCTTACCTGCCTCCACTGGACCTATCACAGATAAGACCTCATAGACCTGTTGGCACTTACAACAAGCACCTTAGGCTCGTTTGCTGCATTTGAAATAGCATTGGCTAAAGCCCAGGCCTCAAATACGACTCGCTTCCACCGTCCAACCTGGAGCAGCAGTATATTAAGAATTTATGACAAATTTATGACGCAAAATCCGCATAAAAATCAAGCACTTAGAAAAACTCTATAGTGATTGCTGCCGAAACCCATTGTCTATTACTGTGCGGCCAGCCGGAAAACGACAGGTAAAACAAGTACCCTGCCCCACCACACTGTTTATATTCAGGTCACCACCGTGGCGCAGTACAATATGCTTTACGATGGATAAGCCCAGTCCGGTCCCTCCCACATCGCGGGAACGACCCGCATCAACCCGATAGAAACGCTCGGTTAAACGCGGTAGGTATTCAGGCGCAATACCAGGACCATTATCTTCAACTTCAAAAACAGCCTGATGTTCATCCAGATACCAACTCACTTTAACGACCGTGCCCGCTGGCGTATGTCGTAAGGCATTATGAATTAGATTCGAAAACAGGCTATTGAGTTCATTATCAGAGCCGGTGACCGTCACCAGCTGATCGATATGCTGGTCTATGATATGTCGCGACTCGGCTGCCAAATGGGTAATATCGTTTAGCAAAGCACCCAATAAGGCTGGCACTTTGACTTCAGTATCCGGCACACCATGTAGTTTGCTTTCCAAACGGGATAGCTTGAGCAAGTCCTCCACAATCTGCAGCATTCTCGATGACTGCTGATCAATTGACCGTAGTGCATGCTGATGGTCCTGCTGTATATCCGGCTCTTCCTGCAATGCCTCCAGATAACCTGACATCACCGTCAGTGGTGTGCGTAGTTCATGCGATACATTGGCAACGAAATCCCGGCGCATCGCCTGCAGCCGCATAAAACTACTAATATCCCGTGCCATCAGCAGCAGCTCACCACTATCACCAAAAGGGATAAGGCGAATATTTAACTCAATACGCTCAGCAGCCGGGGATAAAATATTCAACGGCTCATCATACTCAGCGCGCTGCAAATAGGTATGGAATTCAGGGTCACGAATAAGATTGTCGATACGCTGCCCATTATCCTGGGGCTGGCGCACCCCCAATAGGGCTTCGGCAACCTCATTAGACCACTCTATCTCATTGTTTGACTTCAGGATTATTGCACCATCTGGCAGTGCTGCCGCAATATCCTTAAAGCGTGATAATAAATTACGAAAGCGCGCTTTACGCTGCTGATGTCGGCGCTGAATACTATATACAAAACGCACTAACAGCTCCCAAACCCCTGACAAATCAGGTGCTTTTCGATAGTTCGCCCCGCTTCTTAGCCAGGCAACCAGCTGCAATAGTTGTAATAAGTGCCAAACCAGATAAAGTACGGTCATCAGCAGATAAGCTGCCAGCCAATACCCTGTCAGCCAGCCCAACAGTGAACCGATGAAGAAAACCGCATAAAACCGCCGACGCTCATCTACCCAGGAATCTGACATTATTCATCTCACACACAATCAACAGGCCATACCGAATACTCATTATCGGTACCGAACCAATACTTTACTACTTTGCTGCTGATATCAGAAGAAAAGACAGCTTATTTACCGGAAAAACGGTACCCTGAACCCCGCACGGTCTGGATCAAAGAGTGAAAATCAAAGGGCTTTAAAAGCTTACGCAGCCGCAATACATGCACATCAACTGTGCGATCTTCAACATAGGCATTGCGTCCCCAGACATGATCCAGCAATTGCGCTCGGCTATAGACCCGATCTTGATGAGTCATAAAAAACTTTAGCAAGCGAAACTCAGTCGGCCCCATGCTAATTTCACGCTGACCAGCACTCACACGGTGCGAACTACTGTTAAGTTCCAACTCACCAATTCGGATGATTTCTTCCTCATCCTGCCCATCTCCCCGTCTCAATACCGCCCTGATTCGTGCCAGCAGCTCTTTTGGTGAAAAAGGCTTTGTCACATAATCGTCAGCGCCAGCATCTAGCCCGTAAACTTTATCATCTTCTTCACTACGCGCTGTTAACATAATAATGGGCACTTTCTTGGTGAGCTCATCGCGCTTAAATTGGCGCACCAGCTCTATACCACTCACATCAGGCAGCATCCAGTCCATCAGTACAACATCTGGGACTTGCTCGGCTACTTGAATTTGCGCTTCACGCCCATCGGCAGCTTCACTGAGCACATAGCCAGCGCGCCGCATTGCAAAACCAACCATTTCACGGATGGCAACTTCATCTTCAACTATCAATACGTGTTTGGCACTCATATTCTCAGGGACCATGTAACGACTTATTAAAACGTCTATATATACCAAGTTACGACGCGATAGGATTTTATGAAGGCTTTGTTACATCGCAGTTACAATTATAGACAAAGTTCAGATTATTATGACTTGCAAATAATAATCAAACTTCCAAAAAGGCCATTTAGCGACAAAATTTGTAGTCGCAGGCTGATTGAAGGCAATCAAGAAGATAAAAAATCAGGCAGGGCTCGCTAACACAAGAGAGTAGAACCCTTGGCTTGCTTCAAAGTGATTATCAACCCGATAGCCGCTTTCATCCAGTAATTGCGTCATAGATTCCAAGGTAAACTTGCGGCTGATCTCTGTGAGTATCTTTTCATCTTTGTACATATGCAACGTTTCACCCATACCAAGAATATCGACTTTCTGCTCCTGCTGGGCAATTAAATACATCTCTATCCGTTGGGCTTCACTATTATATATAGCGGTATGGCGAAAGCCACCGGCATCAAAATTCGCTTCCAAATCTTTATTCAAGACATTGAGCAAATTGAGATTAAATGCGGCTGTCACACCCGCAGCATCGTTATAAGCTGCTTGCAAAACATCACTATCTTTAATTCGGTCAAAACCAAGTAACAAGCTACAACCTTCCGCCATGGTTTCGCGTAACTCAGATAGCAGTGTCACAGCCTGTTTATGCTCGAAATTACCAATTGTGCCACCGATAAAAACATACAAACTATCAGCGATACTCGGGAAATGAGCAAAGCCACCATGATAATCGCCCACCAAAGCATTCACATTTAACCATGGATAGGCTTGCATTAAGTCCTTAGCAACATCACGCAGTAGCGGCTCACAGACATCCATAGGCCAATATTTAGGACTCAAACCTTGCTGCTCACACATATCTAGTAAGTGACGAGTTTTGCGGGATGTCCCACTACCAAGCTCAATAATATTTGAAGGCGTAGTCAACTCGATTATGCTAGCCGCAAACTCCTGCAACAACGCCGACTCTGCCCGTGTTGGGTAATACTCTTTGGTATCACATATTTGATCAAACAAGTCCGAACCGACTTCATCATAAAAGTACTTTGGTGGTAAACTGCGGGGCTTAGTTAACAAGCCAGAACTCACATCTTCTTGGAGCGTAGGCACATATTTGCTGGGTTTAATTTGGTCACAACTAAAATCGCTTTCGATGGCAACTGCAGGCTTGCGCTGCTGGGCTGAATTAAGCATGATATTTGGTCTTTAGTCTTAATATTTTGTTTTTAATCAGCTTAGCATGTTGAAAATAAAAATAAAACCGCCCTCCTCAGCTGCTTTATTCGTACAACAACTTACTTTTAATCACTTTGTTAAAAAAAACGCGTATATTAACGTTATGTGGCTCAACAAAACTTATATCGCCGAATTTGCCGGCACTTTCTTACTCGTACTGATTGGCGCTGGTTCTGCGGCGTATCATGAGTTCAATAGCGAAGCGATTGGGCTGCTGGGTATTGCACTCTCGTTTGGCTTGATTGTCGCTGCTATGATTTTATTACTGGGCCCCATCTCCGGTGCCCATATCAACCCAGCGGTCACCATTGCCTTTCGTTTCTGCGGACAAATATCATCCAAAGACATGCTGTCTTATATTTTCAGTCAGTGCTGTGGCGCTTTAGCTGCAGCGGGTTTATTATTTTTATTTTTCGAACAGCCAAATAATCTTGGCGCAAGCCTGCCAGGACCTTCTATCAGTCAAGCACAAGCTTTCCTGCTGGAAATCTTTTTAAGCTTTGTATTAGTTGCTGTTATTTTAAATGTGAGTGCATTAAAACCAGGGCTGTTATTCATTGCGCTTACGGTCGGTGGCACAGTCGGACTCGAAGCTTTTTTTGCTGGCCCAATCACTGGCGCCTCAATGAACCCAGCACGCTCACTGGGCCCAGCTGTCTGGGCAGCACAATGGGATACCTTATGGCTTTATCTGCTCGCACCCTGCATAGGTGCACGACTGGCTGTCACTGGCTGCCGACTAACACAGAACAAAAACTGCTGCCAACCACAATAAAACTCGCAAGCTCACCCAGGTATTTTGGACTCTAGGAATTATTTACTATGAAAAATATTTTATTCGTTTGCATCGAAAATTCTTGTCGCAGTCAAATGGCTGAAGCTTTTGGACATATACACGCTCCAGCAGATATCAAAATCTTCAGCGCTGGCTCTAAGCCATCTGGAAAAGTTAATGAGCGCGCAATAGAATTTATGCAAGAGCTTGACTATGACCTGACACAACATCAGTCACAATCACTCGATGAGATTCCACAAATTACTTACGATGCAGTGATCACAATGGGCTGTGGTGATGAGTGCCCTTTTATACAGGCTCATCGCCGTGAAGACTGGGGCATTGATGATCCTAAACATAAATCAGCCGATGAGTTTCGGCAGACACGGGACTATATTGGAGAAAAAGTACAAGCTTTAATCCAGGATTTATAGCGCTAAGTCCACTCTCACAAAAACAAAAAATCAAAAGCCGCCGAGTGTTACCACTAGGCGGCCCAATGTTAGTCATGTATTACATTTTATTATTATCGTTCTTTTTATTATTGTTAGCTTAAAGTTATTCCCTGTTTCCTTTCCCATATAATATGCTTGCTATCAGGTAGCCCGTTCCTGAGGAAATCTCTGGCATATTGGGTTATTTTTCTTTTATCCATGTGGAGGGCGGCTGATACATTATCGGGTAGCCCATGACATCATTTGATGCCCCCATATCAACCGCCACACCCCTAGCAACGGAACAAAGTATAGAAAATAAATGCCTGCCGCGTATCCAACTAAAGTATGAAAGTGAAATTTAATTTGATGATAACTATTAACATCCGCAAAGAATATATAAGCATAAAAAACCACAAACCGCACTGCTATACAAAGCCAGTCAAATGCACAAACACCGCACAACAGAAAACAACAAAAGCTGTTATTTTTATATAAACAATAGGATAAAGAACGAGCAACTCAAAAAATAACTGATTGATGCCATACTGTTAGCCCGCACCGAGAACACTCATCATCATTCACAACACAATGGCTGCTTAGATTAAAGTACACTCGACTCAGTATGGGCACCAAGCAGTGAACACAAAATCAGTATAAGAAAAGCAGCTCAAGCGTGCATCCAACTAAAGTATGAACCCTGCCCTTGACGGAATAACAATATCATTTCATCTTATTGAAATACGTGAAATCACCTACACCACGAACAATTTTACAGCCTGCTGGCAGACTCATTCCCAACAAGCGCAAAGGCAGGTACACTTGCGCACATCCCATTATGACAGGGGCATGACGCCCCTGTAGCGCATCCTGAGGCCCATTATGAACTTTATTGAGCAACTCACTGAGATAACAGGCAACTTTGCCTATGCAGTTTCCTACAATTGGCTAACGCTCTGTATTCTTGTTGGAACTGGCTTTTATCTAACCATCAGATTACGCTTTATTCAAATCCTTGGTTTTAAGCGGGCGATTAGCATTGTATTTGGACGCTCCCAAGCAGAACAAAGCGCTGGCGAAGTGAATCATTTTCAGGCCCTCTCTACCGCGCTTTCCGCTACCGTTGGCATGGGTAATATCGCGGGTGTTGCTACCGCCATTTCATTGGGAGGCCCTGGTGCTTTATTTTGGATGTGGGTAACCGCTACTTTTGGTATGGCTACCAAATTTGCTGAGTCAACATTAGCCGTCAAGTTCCGCGAAGTTGGCGCTAACGGCGATGTGGCAGGTGGCCCTATGTACACGCTGCTCAACGGTTTAAAAATGAAGCGTTTAGCAATTCTTTATGCTTTTTTTGCCGTGATTACAGCAATTGTTATTGGCAACCTGGTGCAAGCCAATTCTGTCGTAGATGGCCTGGCATTTATTTGGCCCAATCTTAAGCAACAAGGTTGGATTGTGGGCATTATATTCGCCATCCCAGTGGGCCTCGTTATCCTGGGTGGCGTTAAGCGCATTGCCAAAGTTGCCGCTACTATCGTGCCTTTTATGGCAACACTTTATATTATCGCAGCATTAATTGTACTGTTCATGCACGCTGGCGAAATTCCAAAGGCACTGCTGTCCATTTTTAATCATGCCTTAAACCCTTGGGCTGTTGGTGGTGCTGCTGTTGGCGAAGCGATTCGCTGGGGTATTGTGCGTGGTTTGTTTTCCAACGAGGCCGGATTAGGTTCTTCAGCGATGGCACATGCCGCCGCTAAAACAGATATTCCAGCCAAAGAAGGTTCCGTTGCTATGTTAGAACCCTTTGTTGATACTTTAATTATCTGCACGATGACAGGGCTAGCGATTATTACAACTGGCGCGCACGAGATTGCCAGCGGTAGTACATCGATAACAGCAACCGCTTTTCACGCTGGGCTGGGTGCCGCCGGTGCTTGGGTTATTGGTGTAAGTATTGTACTATTTTCTTTTTCGACCATGTTGTCATGGTCCTATTATGGCGACCGCAGTATTAAGTTTATTTTTGGAGAAAAAGCCATTCTGCCCTATCGCATTATTTATACTTTATTAGTCATTGTTGGTGCAGCTATTCCATTGCAGCTGGTTTGGAATTTAGCTGATATCACCACCGTACTTATGGCTTTACCTAACCTAGTGGCTTTAGTACTACTTACTGGTTTATTAATTAAGCTTAAAAACGATTACTTTAAGCAAAACACTTAGACTATAGAGAAACTATTACGAATGCCTCGAGCGCCTGCTTATAAATTTATTCAAGCTGATGTTGAACGCGCATTAAATGAAGATATCGGTAGCGGTGATGTCACCGCTGCTCTTATTCCCATCGACAAGCGTTGTAAAGCGAATATCATTAGCCGACAAAATGCTGTGCTCGCTGGTCGCCCATGGGTTGAAGAGATATTAAGGCAAACCGATCAAAGCATTAGCGCCAAATGGCACTTTGATGATGGTGAGACTCTCACCACAGACAGCATTATTGTTGAGCTTAGCGGTCCGACCCGCAGCGTCTTAACAGCTGAGCGCTGTATGTTAAACTTTCTCCAAACCTTAAGTGGCACCGCAACAATTTCCAGGCGCTATGCCGATGCTGTTGCAGGCACTGGTGTAACATTGCTGGACACACGCAAAACTATTCCAGGCTTACGCGTTGCGCAAAAATATGCCGTTCGATGCGGTGGCTGCCGGAATCATCGGCAAGGCTTATTTGATGCTTTTCTTATCAAAGAAAACCATATCACAGCAGCAGGTAGCGTCTCAGCGGCTATCGAACTGGCAAGGCAACATAACTCAAAGTTACTCCTTGAAGTAGAGGTCGAAACGTTGCCGCAGCTAGCAGAAGCGGCGGCAGCCAAACCAGACCGCATATTACTGGACAACTTTTCCATTGAGCAAATTAGTCAGGCAATGCAAACTACCGACAGTATCCCACTGGAAGCGTCTGGGGGCATAACACTGGACAACATTCTCGCCATTGCCGAAACGGGCATTGACTTTATTTCACTCGGTATCCTCACCAAAGATATCCAGGCTATTGACTTGTCTTTGTTGCTAGATGATAGCTAAAACGGATCGCAAAATGCTTATTTATTCCCGACAAACTACGCTTTTGCCCCAATAATATTTCTGGTGACATTTTGAGATAAGCTCTGTGCCATGAATTCTGGCACAGTAATCAGATTTAATATAACTGTAACCATACAACCTTAGAGCAAACTATAATAGTATACGGTTTACAGAGACCGTTATTAAAAACTGACCGCTAATAGCATTAGCCTCGGCATGATACCTACTTCGGATATATGTCATCCAATTAAAGAGACTGGTAAATCTGCGAAAAACCTGATGAAAGACGACCTTACAACAGAAAACAGTACACACACTATGAATACATCGCCTGAAGTCATACCTGAACCTGCTGAAGATACCGCTAGCATCTCAAACAAAGATTTAAGCAACCCGGAGTGGTACCTAAATCGTGAGCTGACCTGGTTGGAGTTCAATCGTCGCGTGTTGCATGAGGCCCAGGATGAAAGAACACCACTATTAGAACGCATTAAATTTGTTGCTATTGTGAGTGCTAATATTGACGAATTTTTCATGAAACGAATTGGTGGTTTAAAGGAGCAATTAGGCGCAGGCGTACAAGACTTAACGATTGATGGCCGCAGCCCACGACAGCAGCTCGAAGAATGTAATGCAATCGTACGTGAACTCGAAACTCAAAAAGATGCCTTACTGCCTTCTCTTATCAGTGCCCTTAAAACAGAAAATATTCTGATCAGTCAATACAGTGAGCTAAGCAGCGACGATCAACAGTCACTCAGAGATTATTATTTAAATAATGTTTTTCCATTAGTGACGCCGCAGTCGGTTGACCCAGCTCACCCATTTCCATTTATATCTAATTTATCACTTAATCTGCTGGTCACTTTACGCACCACCACTGACAATGTCACTTCTCTTGCCCGTGTGAAAGTACCATTAGGCACTGACACACCGCGCTTGGTGCAGCTAGAAAGCAGCGAGCATCGCTATGTGCTATTAGAAGATATCATGTCCAATAACCTGGACTTGTTATTCCCTAATATGGAAGTTGATGCCTGTGATATTTTTCATGTCACGCGTAACGCGAATACTGAGCGCGATGAATCTAATGCCGATGATTTACTGGCTTTAATCGAAGCTGAAGTACGTGACCGTAAATTCGCACCCATCGTGCGTATGGTTATACAGACAGATATGAATACTTCACGTCGCGACCGCTTGGCTCTAGAACTGGGGTTAACGGATACCTCAGATGTGTTTGAGCAAAACGGTATGCTCGCAATGAGTAGCTTATTTGAGTTAATGTGCATTGAACGACCCGGCCTGTATGATACGCCGCATCATTCAATAGACCATCCTCGTCTGGCCAATACACCTAATATTTTTCATGCTATTCGTGATGCAGGTGATATTTTAGTACACCACCCTTATGAAACATTTACCAGCTCAGTTGCTCGTTTATTGCGCGAAGCCAGCAAAGACCCGAAGGTTCGAGCCATTAAAATGACAATTTATCGAACCTCTAGCGATACCAAAATTATTGAATATCTTATTAATGCTGCGCGTAATGGTAAGCAGGTTGCGGTTGCGGTTGAACTAAAAGCACGCTTTGATGAAGCTGCCAATATCGGCTGGGCCAGTCGACTGGAAGAAGCAGGTATTCATGTCACCTATGGGGTTATTGGCTTAAAAACGCATTGCAAAGTTATTCTCGTTGTACGCCAGGATTATAATGGCTTACAGCGCTACGCACATATTGGCACCGGCAACTATCATGCTGGCACTGCAAGGCTGTATACCGACTTGAGCCTATTAACATGCAACAAAGCCATTGGCAGTGACTTAACCGAGCTTTTTAATTACCTGACAACCGGTTATACCCCTAAACGTAATTATAAAAAAATTATCCCTGCCCCCAACAAACTCAAAAAAGCGTTAATCGACAAAATACACCGTGAAATCACTCACTTGGAAGCAGGCGAGAAAGCTTTGATTCAATTTAAGATGAATGCACTGGAAGACCCTGATATCACCAGAGCGCTATACCAGGCATCTCAGGCGGGTGTAAAAATTGATCTTATCGTTAGAGATACTTGCCGCTTGCGTCCTGGCGTTGAAGGCTTATCTCAGTCTATTTCGGTTATTAGCATCGTTGGTCGCTTTTTAGAACACTCTCGCGTGTATTACTTTCATAATGCGGGCAAAGAAGAATACTTTATTGGTTCGGCGGATATGATGCTACGCAACTTGCAGGAACGTGTAGAAGTCTTGGTGCCAATTGAGAATGCTGAAATCCGTACAGAGCTACGCACTCTGTTAGATACTTGTCTGAATGACCAGCGTAGCGCCTGGGATATGCTAAGTGACGGCAGCTATAAACAGCGCAGCCCCAAAAGCTTAAAGCAGCAAACTAGCAGCCAGGCAAAATTTATGGCGCTGGCCAAAGACCGTGATAACGCAGCCAAACAAAGTCGCAAGTTAAAGCAAAAATCGCCTCTACGCCGACTCAGCAAAAAGAAAAGCTAGCATCTAGCCCAAAGTATCACACTGACAAACGCGAACAAAAGCACGTTGTCATGTTGAGAAGCACCTAAAAGCCAAAACCTTTTGGCCGGATAATATCTTCCAGCATCGCACAAGCAGCTGGTAAATCTGACCAATCATCAGGCATTGCCAGTAAAGCACAAGCACCTGTCGTCATTAATTTACCATCACTTGGCCGAGTCACTGACGCTGCCAAATGATAGATTAGCTCTTCCAGCCCAGGGTTATGGCCTGTTAATAAAACAGTTTGATATTTCTCTGGGCAAGCTGCTAAGCAGGCTAACAGAGTATCAATAGAGGCATGATATAAATCTTGTTGCCAGCTAATAGCATCGACGGCATAACCCGCAATTGCTGCCACACCCAGTATAGTCTGCTTTGCGCGCTTAGCAGGTGAACTCATCACAATTTGCGGGACAATGGACTTTGCCTGCAAGTTTTGGGCTATCACTGCTATTGAAGACTCACCACGTTCATTTAATGATCTGTCAAAATCAACAACAGGCTCACTCCAATCAGACTTGGCATGACGTAGTAATACTAAACGACGCGACATAACTCAGCTCTCAAAGCATCCAAAGGAAATATTATCATGAATAAACCGTATAACTGCAACATATCTATTTTATGCCTACTCTGACTTTATATAGGATAAAGTTAATACTAGTCTGCAGGCTTGACTTAAAAAATCCTGCCAATTCACGACAATCATGGCATAATTACTGAGATGTTCTTCAAACAAAAACCCGAACAAATAGCAGCTGTTGACCTGGGCTCGAACAGTTTTCATTTGACTGTTGCCCGTGTTCAGGATGGCCGTTTTCATGTCATTGACACCTTAAAAGAAATGGTCAGGCTTGGCTCAGGCATTACTGCCAACCATGGTATTAATGCACCTACAGCCGAAAGAGCCTTGGGTTGCCTAAATCGTTTTGGCCAACGTTTACGCGGCATGTCCAACGAGAGTGTGCGTGTTACGGGTACCAATGCACTGCGCCGAGCCAGCCAAGCAGGCGATTTCATTTTAGCAGCAGAGCAGGCCCTAGGATACCCTATTGAAATTATATCCGGTATTGAGGAAGCACGCTTAATCTATGTGGGGGTTAATAATTCCACACCCAACCCAGAACAGCAAAAGCTGATTATTGATATTGGTGGCGGTAGTACCGAACTTATTATCGGTAGCAATCACTCCCCTCATTTACTTGAGAGTCTGTATATGGGTTGCGTGAGTATGAGCATGAAGCACTTCACTGATGGCAAGGTCAATAATAAACGCATGCAAAAAGCCATTTTAAGCGCCCAACAAGAATTAGAACCTGTAAGCCAAGCCTATCGACAACTTGGCTGGGAAGCAGCGCTGGGCTCATCGGGTACAATTCGCAGCATTGCTGAAACCATTGCAGCACTGGGCGGCAATGAAGAGGGCATTACGCCTAAAAATTTACAAAAACTCCGTGATATCGTGGTTAAAGCCGGTCATATCGAAGCACTCAATTTGCCTGCGGTATCAGTAGAGCGCTTACCTGTTTTTCCAGGTGGCTTAGCAATCCTCATTGCAGTATTCGATGCTTTACAGATTAAGTCTTTAAAAGTCAGCCAATCAGCCTTACGGGAAGGAATTCTCTATGAGTTTATTGGCCGGGTAAACCAGCAAGACATTCATAACAATACGATTGCCCGAATAAGCTCACGTTATCAGATTGATACCAAGCACGCTAAACGTGTCACTGAGACAACCTTAAAGCTATTTAAAGATGTACAAACAGTATGGCAACTCGATAACCATGCCGAACGCTTATGCCAATGGGCCGCCAGTTTACATGAAGTGGGGTTAGCTATTTCACACAGCCGCTTTCATCAGCATGGCGCTTATCTGATTGAACATTCTGACTTACATGGCTTTAGCAAACAAGAGCAAGCCCAGGTTGCTATGCTAATACGTATGCACAGACGCAAGCTACGCCCTGAGCTCTATACTGACTTTGATGAAAAAAAGCTACGCTATCTGCAGCAACTGGCTATTCTTATCAGATTAGCTGCAGTATTACATCGTGGACGTAGCGAAAAAAGCCAAGCCGATTGTACCTTGCAAGCTAAAGCAGATACCTTGCTACTCAGTTTTCCGGAAGGTTGGCTAGCCGAGCAGCCACTAACGGCCGCTGACCTCGAACAAGAACAAAGTTATTTACAAGAAATAAACTTTACCTTAAATTTTCAGTAAGTTTTCAATAGACCCTCAGCAGCACCGCTGCCCTGTCAAAGTATCACGCAACTGCTGAGTAATGACTATCTTACTATTACTGCTCTAATAAGCTTCTCAACATCCAGGCTGTCTTTTCATGGACAGACATCCTATCAGCGATAACGCTGGCCGTTGATTCATCATTGGCTTCTTGCGCCAAGGGCAATACCTCTCGACAAGTGCGCACCACGGCCTCATTAGCGACAACTAACAAACGCACCATTTCATTAGCAGTGGGCACCCCAGGCGTTTCTTCTATACGGCTTAACTTGGCAAACTCACTATAACTACCTGGTGCTGGCAGGCCCAAAGTACGAATGCGTTCAGCAATTTCATCCACAGCTGTAGCCAGTTCGGTATATTGCTCTTCAAACATTAAGTGCAATTCACGGAAAGCTGGACCTGTCACATTCCAATGGAAGTTATGCGTTTTCAAATACAGGGTATAGCTATCTGCCAGCAACTTTGACAGACCCTCGGCAATCTCCCGACGAGATTCTTCCGCAATACCTATATCAACAACGCTTGGACTATTCATGATTGTTAGCTCCTCAACTATAAGTTAACGACGACTTTTGAAAGAGTATATATCGGCAAACCTCATTTGATAAATCGATTGTTTATATAAAAACAATAGCTAAATACTATTGATCAGGCTGTGGTAAATAAGTTGCCAGCTTGCCAAATAAGCGATCCAACATGGCATGTTTATCAGGCGGTGGTGGATAGAGCTGCTTGATCTGCTCATCGCTGTACTGCCCAAAGAGCTTACGCTCATCGGCCATCACATCCTGCAAACCACCTCCCCAGACCATTTTTTCTCTGGCAGCCAAGTCATAAATCAGCAGGCTGACCGATATATAGCGTACTGTTTGTAAGCTTAGCTCCGATTTACCCAAGGCATTTTTACTGAGCTGCTTATCGTGACTGACCTGATCTTCGATAATCCGGGCAAATAACAAATAACGCGTGTCTGGCCGTTTACTTTCAATGACACGCATAAGCGCTACTGAAGGGACATGATGAAAGGTAAAGCTGTCGAGCATTTGCTGATATAAGCTCCCCCCCATGGCCGCAAGCGTATCTCTGGCAGAATAGATCGTTAAGGCCGGGTTGGCTGCTTGTAATTTCTGGTGTAATACAGCCGCGTACTCTAAGCTTTGTTTCGCGGCGACTCTTTCAGATTCGACAACAGCAGCCACCATCAAACCACCTTGTTTAATCGTCTCATGATTAAACGCTTTGTTGCTTACCAAGTTACCTTTATGAGTTGTCACACAGGCAGGCAAAGCCAGGATTATCAATAAGCTTAGTAGCTTAAGATTAGCAAATAACATCTTGGGTAATGTATTCATTGTTGCATCATCTTTATTTGCACATCGACAAGCTTCGCATTATATACACATCTGGGTGAGAAAAATAAAGGCCGGTGATTACCGGCCTTTATCATTCAAATACTAACTGCAAAGCAGTGATTTACTTCATGATCGCTATTTCAAACTTGTCGGCATTAATCAGGAAATGCACCCAAATACTCAAAGCATAACCAATGGCAATCGCCCAAGTCCATTTCAAGTGCCCAAAGAAAGTATAATAACCGCGAGCCTGCCCCATAACCGCTACACCCGCTGCCGAGCCAATCGATAGCATCGAGCCACCAACACCCGCTGTCAGGGTCACCAGCAGCCATTGCCCATGACTCATTTCTGGCATCATCGTCAACACAGCAAACATCACCGGAATATTGTCGATCAGTGCAGACAAGATACCCACTAAAATATTGGCTTGCGTAGCACCTAAATCATGGTACATAAACTGGGAAGTTATATGTAAATAGCCCAGCGCGGATAGTCCACCCACGCATAGGATAATGCCATAGAAAAACATCAGTGTATCCCATTCGGCACGCTCAAGTGATTTGAAGATATTAAATTGCTCATCGGAATGCTCAACTTCCAGCTTATCTTCACCAAAGTAGTGGTCCGATGGTGCTGGCTTTTTGGCATTGCGCTTTTTCAGATAGTAACCATAGAACTTCAATATCCCCAGGCCAGTCATCATGCCGATCACTGGCGGTAGATGCAGAATGCTGTGCCCTAATACCGCCATGGTAATTGTCAAAATAAACAAACCAACAACCACCCAAGCGCCGTGTCGCAAGTCAGGATCTTCATTTACCGATGGTGGCTGGGCTTTTTCAACAGCAAAAGACATAATCGCCGCAGGCACCACCCAGTTAACAACCGATGGCAAAAATATCGCAAAAAAGCCAGTAAAACTGATAATTTCTTTTTGCCACACCATTAAAGTGGTGATGTCACCAAACGGGCTAAAGGCCCCTCCAGCATTCGCTGCCACGACAATATTAACACAGGCGATACTGATAAACCGCGTGTTACCCGGCGCGAGCGTCATCACCACTGTCGACATCAGCAAGGCTGTCGTTAAATTATCTGCGATAGGGGAAATACAGAATGATAAAGCGCCGGTGATCCAGAACACTTTTGGCAAAGAAAAGCCTTTCGACACCAACCAGGCACGCAGCACTCTAAAAACACCACGTTCATCCATGGTATTGATATAAGTCATCGCAGCCAATAAGAATAAGAACAGCTCAACATATTCTAATAAATTGTGCCGTACAGCATCTTTGGCATAATGGTTGTCGCCATGTTGAGCATAAAGTATGGCAACCAGCAACCAGATAATACCGGCCGCAACAATAACAGGTTTGGACTTTCTTAAGTGCAGCTGCTCTTCCATGATCACTAAAGAATAAGCCAGCACGAAGATCACCAAACACACAATACCCACCCAGTGACCGGTGAAATCTTGACCACCAGTGGCTCCAGCAGCAATGGCTAAGCCGGGCAACATGGCAAATAACGCCAACATAAAACCGACAGATAGAAATTTTTTTAGCATCCCGAGTGTCCTTTTATTTCAATTTTTTGCTACTCGCAACTGCCAACAAGTTAATAAACCAATTAGCATCTTAAGATAATGAATAATAACAGAAAATCGCTAACTTCGCCGAAACAGCCAATGTCGATCTTCATAGCTATTTGTCGGTAAAAATAAATTTTTATTGAGTTTTTAGCGCACTAATTGCCAAAATGAATAGCGATTATTCGTTGCGGAGACAGGGAATTTGGCTAATTATTCACCTTTTAAAGGTAAAAACCCTTACCCTGAGTACAGGAAGAGGCATATTATAGCATGCGATAAGCTGCTAATTAGGTAGCTGAGTAATACTGCTATTATGAGTATAGCTATTGAGCAACACCGCCAACGCATCGCCCATGAGGGGCTCACTAAAATAATAGCCCTGCAAAATATCGCAACGCTCTGAGGTTAGAAAGTTGTTCTGATAGTCCGACTCCACACACTCAGCAACAATACTCAAGCCTAAGCTGTGTGCCAGAGAAATCGTTGCCGATACAATCCCTCGGCTCTTCTGTGAATCATAGATATTGCCAATAAATGAACCATCCAGTTTCAGGGTATCAACAGGAAAGCTTTGCAGATAGCTGAGTGAAGAGTAGCCCGTGCCGAAATCATCAATAGCAATCGCGACGCCAGACGCTTTTAGACGACGGAGTGCAGCTACAATCTGCTCCGTACGATCGAGAAAAACGGCTTCAGTTATTTCCAACTCCAGCAGCGTTGGTGGCATATGCGCCTCAGCCAGCAAGCCACTCACATAATCGACAAAGCCCGGCATCAGCAAATCACTGGCCGATACATTCACTGCAATCCTGACAGGTTTCACGCCTAATCGATGCCAAGTTTTATGTTGCTCTGTTGCTTTTTTAATCGCCCATTTGGTTAATTCATTGATATAGCCGATTTCTTCTGCTAACGGCACAAATACAGCAGGGCTGATATCACCAAGCTCTGGGTTATACCAGCGCATCAACGCTTCTACACCACAAATCTGCCCATTCTGAAAATGCACTTGTGGCTGATAAACCATATAAAGTTCGTTATTCTTAATCGCATTTCTCAGTTTATTTTCTAGCAATAGGCGTTGATCAGTATGATCCTCATCACTATCATAAAAGTTGTATCCACCTCGCCCCTCAGCCTTGCTTCTGTACATGCTAATATCCGCACGCTTCAATAAGCCTACAGCATCATCAGCATCACTTGGAAAAACACTAATACCAATACTCGCCGACATATGTAGACGATGCTGCTCAAGCTCGAAAGGAATAGACAGCTCGCTCATAATTTTACGCGCAACGAGACTTGCATCTTCAGGCTGAGTAATATTCCCAAGCAGAATAACAAATTCATCGCCGCCTAAACGTCCTACACAGTCGTCGATCCGACTTAAATCCGATAAGCGTGTCGCGATACTTCTTAGCAACTCATCACCCACATGATGCCCTAAAGAATCATTAATCACTTTAAATCGATCAAGGTCAATTAACAATAGCGCCATAAACCGATCTGTACGCCGAGCACTTTCCATCGCTTGGTTGATTTTCTCCATCAGTAAATAGCGATTAGGTAACTGTGTTAGCGCATCGTAATTTGCTCTATGATGTAATTGCTTGGTTCTTAACTCAACCAGGCTTTCTAAACGCTCGCCGTGTAACTTTAGCTCTTTCTCACCTTCCTGAATGGTTGATAACATATTATTAAAGCCATTCATTAGAGTACCAATTTCATCATCTCTTGCAACAAAAATACGTTCACTATAGTTCTTTGTTTCGGCAATTCGACCCATAAAGTTCACGAGTTGTAAAATTGGTTCAGTGATAAATTTTTGCGATATTGAAGACATCACCCACGAGAGCAATAAACCAATGATAAATATTACGAGAACAATACCAATATAACGCTGTATCTTTTCTTCAATCACTGACATATCCTGTACAACGTACAGCCAGCCTTGAATCTCATCTTGATAGTGAATTGGTTGCAATAATGCTGCTGAGCTATTTTCAAATACGATGCCATATACAGGGAATCGATCAGGCAGAATCGATCTTTGCCCCGACTTAACATATATGGAAAATAATTTTTTCTCTTTGGTATAGAGCGCCGCAAGCAAAACGGTTTTATCATTTTTCATAACACCCAGAATTTCTTGCGCTGCTCGTTCGTCTTTATACTGAATAGCCGCAATGCTATTGGCCACAATAAAGGCCGATTTGCTTTCCAGGTTTTCTCTAACAGATTGCCGAACACTTATATAATCATTAACCACAAAAGCCGCTGCAGCCAAAACCAGTATGGACACACAAACACCGACAATGATCAGCATTTGCCGTCGCCGTAAAGTTAAGTAACGTGAAGCTTCTATATTCATTAGGCTATCAATCCACTCGTTGTATTATCTGACTGCTAAGTCGTCTTAGTAATTTACGCAACAACATGCCATTGCCTGCATCACTAGCGGACAACTGGCTTACAGTAAACATCAAGCGCTGAATATGGGCTGCAAGTCTGGCAATCTTATATTGCAAAGACTTTGCATAAGTCATGGCGGCCACGATAAAGCTAGCGTGCTGCTCTACTGGCGTAACCGGTAACATTATCAATTGCATTTTTTCAAACTCCACCCCATATCACTAACATCATCACACCTCGCTAACGCCACAGACTATTTGTAAGTGTGTGGTAAAACCGTCGACAAGCAGTCAATTTATGTTGAAAGCTCCACAGTTACCATTGAGACAGCTCTAAAAAAACCTTTAAAAAACAATAACTAAGGTGTTTCAGCACTATTTACTCTTATCTGTCGTGGTCGTTATCCATAGTAAATTGCAAAATTAAGGCCAAATCGCATTTCGGCGAAAAACCTGCATTTTGCCAAGTTGCTGTTGCTCGCTTAAAATGCGGGATTAATTGCTAGCTGAAGACCAATATAATGATGCCAAACAAAGACCTAAACCCGACTCAAGCCCAAAGCGTGCTTATCACAGGATGCTCTAGTGGCATCGGATTAGTGACTGCACAGGGCTTACAAAAGCGTGGCTATCGAGTATTTGCCACAGCACGCAAAGCAAACGATGTGGAACATTTACAATCACTTGGCCTGGAAAGCCTGCAATTGGATTTAGATGATTCAGACTCTATTAAGAACGCTGTTCAAGAAGTATTATTGAAAACTGATGGTAAGCTGTATGGTTTATTTAATAATGGCGCTTATGGTCAACCTGGCGCGGTAGAGGATTTATCAAGAGCTGCATTGCGCTATCAATTTGAAACCAATGTATTTGGCTGGCTAGAGTTAACCAACTTAATCATACCTGTCATGCGTGAACAGGGTTATGGTCGTATTATACAAAATAGCTCTATTCTTGGCTTTATTGCGCTTAAATATCGAGGCGCTTATATTGCGAGCAAACATGCCCTTGAAGGGCTCACAGATACTTTAAGGTTAGAACTGGCAGATACCAACATAAAAGTTTCACTGGTTCAGCCTGGGCCGATTGAGAGCCGCTTCCGAGACAATGCTTTTAAGTACTATCAACGCTTTATTATCCCAGAAGAAAGCGCACACAGCGCACGCTATGCTGCCATGGAAGAACGTTTGAAAAAAGAAGGTACAGCACAACCATTTACATTACCGGCAGACGCTGTTATGGAGAAAGTCGCGCATGCATTGGCCAGCAAAAAACCTAAAGCACGTTACTATGTCACGTTCCCGACGTATTTGTTTGCTTATTTGAAGCGTATACTACCAGGCGCTTTGTTAGATAAAGCTTTGCAAAAAGTTGCTTAAACCTCGGCTAAAACTCAACAGGGCTTTGCTACCGATTAATTACCAGCGATTGTCATATTATCGATCAAAATTGAGCCTGTAATAATATTACTGCGCGTATCGACATCATTAGCAATTGCTTGTATACCCATAAACATATCTTTCAGGTTACCCGCAACCGTGATCTCTTCAACGGGATATTGGATTTCACCATTCTCAACCCAAAAGCCACTGGCACCACGCGAATAATCACCGGTGACATTATTCACACCTTGGCCCATCATTTCCGTAACCAGCAAGCCTTTGCCCATCGTCTGTAGCAGTTCAGCCTGACTTTGATCGCCCTGGGTAATATGCAAGTTGCGTACGCCACCTGCATTCGCTGTTGTTTGCATACCTAGCTTACGAGCAGAATAGCTATCTAGTACATAATCCTGCAACACACCCCGTTGCACGATATCACGCTCATGTGTTGATACACCTTCGGTATCAAAGGGCGCACTGCCCAAAGCTGATAATAAATGCGGCTTTTCAGTGATGGTAATAAAGTCTGGGAATACCGCCTTGCCTTTATAGTCCAATAAGAAACTCGCCTGACGGTATAATGCACCGCCACGAATAGCGCCAATAAAACTGCCTAATAATGACCTGGCCATTTCCGGGGAGAAAACAACCGGCGCCTGACAGGTTTCCAGTTTACGCGCATCTAATCGCTGCAAAGCTCGCTCTGCCGCCTGCAGACCGATACTGTCAGCCGACTGCAATGTTGAATGCTGTCTTGCACTGCTATACCAATAGTCGCGTTGCATTTGCTTTTCATCACCTGCAATCACAGAGCAACTCATTGAGTGACGAGTACCGCCATAACCGCCAAGAAAGCCATGACTATTGGCATAGATACTAGCGCCACCATACGTTGTTACACTCGCACCTTCAGAGTTAATAATGCGCTTATCACTATCACGCGCTGCCGACTCGCAGGTTTTGGCCAAATCAATCGCTTCTTCTACCGTAACTTGCCAGGGATGATAAAGCTGTAAATCTGGAATATCTTTTGCCATTAAATCAGGATCAGCTAAACCAGCACAATCATCTTTCGCGGTGAATCCAGCAATAGAACACGCTGAAGCAACAACATCACGTACTGATGCATCATTCAGGTCAGATGTACTAGCAGACCCTTTCGCTTGCCCTTTATAAACTGTCACAGCAAGTGATTGGTCACGATAATGCTCTAATGTCTCAATATCATTCAAACGCACTGTCACCGAAAAGCCGCTACTTACACTCAGCCCTACCTCGGCTGAAGTAGCGCCTAATGAGCATGCTTCACTTAATACCATTTCGGACAGTGTTGCTAACCTTGCTGTATCATAGTCTTTAATTTTATCGAGTGTTGACATAATCAGATACCAGTGCCACCTACAGTCAGTTCATCAATTTTTAAAGTTGGCTGCCCTACCCCAACAGGGACACTTTGACCTTCCTTACCGCAAACACCAACACCTGCATCCAATTGCATATCATTGCCTACCATAGACACATGAGTTAAAACATCTGGACCATTGCCAATCAATGTAGCGCCTTTAACAGGTTGTGTCACCTTACCATTTTCAATCAGGTAGGCTTCGGAAGCAGAGAATACAAATTTGCCGCTGGTAATATCTACTTGACCACCACCAAAATTCACCGCATACAAGCCTTTGTCCACAGAACTGATTATTTCCTCTGCTGCATATTGCCCTGGTAACATATAGGTGTTGGTCATCCTGGGCATTGGCAGATGCGCATAAGATTCACGGCGACCATTACCTGTTGAGCTTGTGCCCATTAAGCCAGCATTGAGTTTATCCTGCATATAGCCTTTAAGAATACCTTTTTCGATTAACACAGTATTCTGACTCACCGTTCCCTCATCATCGACGGTTAACGAACCCCGTCGGTTTTTCAGCGTGCCATCATCTACCACAGTGCATTGCTCAGTAGCAACACGCTCACCAACTTTGCCCGCAAATGCTGATGTCCCTTTACGATTAAAGTCACCTTCCAAACCGTGACCAATCGCTTCGTGCAGCAGCACACCAGGCCAACCATGCCCTAATACAACTGGCATCATACCAGCAGGTGCTTCTTTAGCACTTAAATTAACAATTGCTTGCCTGACAGCTTCTTGCGCATAGGATTCGATGCGGTCTGCTGTGAAGTAACTATAATCATAACGACCACCACCACCATAGCTACCTTGCTCACGCCGCCCATTCTCTTCTACGATAACGCTGACATTCATACGGATTAATGGCCTGACATCAGTTGCCAACGCCCCATCGGTAGCAGCAACTAAAACAACTTCATAAACGCCACTGAGATTTACAAATACTTGTTTAACTCTAGCATCCTGGCGCCGAGCCTGCGCATCTGCTTGCTCCAACAAATTGACTTTTGCTATATCATCCAAACTCATCAAAGGGTTACAGACAGGATAAAGTGATGTTGCAGGCACGCTTTGTCTCACTTTCACTTTACCTGTTTGTCCTGCAGCCGCTATGGCCTTCGCTGACCGCGCGGCTTCCAGTAATGCTGGCAGCATAATTTGATCAGAATAAGCGAAGCCTGTTTTCTCACCACTGATCGCCCTTATCCCTACACCTTGTTCTATATTGCGGCTGCCTTCTTTAACAATGCCATCCTCTAATGCCCAAGACTCCTGGTGTACTATTTGGAAATATAAATCACCACTATCAATGGTATTGCTACTCAACTCACTTAACAGTTGATCAATATGCGTATCACCTAGCTCAGCTGGCATTAAAAGCATTTTCTCGGCTATTTCAAAAGAGTGACTCATAGGCTTCCTAAGTTGGTTTATACGCAAGTAAAATTTAGGTCTTTTAAGTAATTTTACAGCTCAATCGTCTATGTTGAATGGTTGGGAAATTTTTACGCGTGGATTCCATTTTGGCTCGATTGATATCAGCGATAACAAAACCAGCACCTGATGCTAGTTCATCCAAAATAGTTCCCCAAGGATCAATAATCATACTATGCCCGTGAGTTTCACGGCCATTGATATGATAACCACCCTGCGCAGAAGCAGCGACATAACACTGATTTTCTATTGCCCTTGTTAACAGCAAGGGCTGCCAGTGTACTTTACCTGTAAATGCAGTGAAACTACTTGGTACTGCCAGAATTTCCATGCCTTGATCAAGCTGCAATCTGAACATTTCTGGAAAACGAATATCATAGCAAACACATAAGCCCATTCTGCCTACCGGCGTGTCGATCACAACAACATCATCACCAGGCTCCATAGTGGCTGATTCATTATAGCTTTCATTCGCTTCTGGCAAATTAACATCAAACAGATGAATTTTGTCATATCGTGCAATTTGCTTACCATCGGCATTAAAAGCTAGTACAGAACATCGTGATCGATTAGGGTTCTGGCACTTTAGCGGTATTGAGCCGCCAACTAACCATATATTATGTTTACTAGCAGTTTCCGCTAAAAATGTCTGAATAGGGCCATCCCCCTCATCTTCCATAATCTCAAGCTTATCAGTTTGCTTCATCCCCATTTGCGCAAAATGCTCTGGTAAAATGACGACTTCAGCACCCTCGTCCACTGCCTTTTGAATTAACCTTGCAGCCTCTTCTAAATTCGCTTCTACATATGGCCCAGACGCCATTTGAATACATGCAAGTTGCCCCATAAAATATGCTATCCTTCTTTTTTGTTATTACAGTGGCATTAAAAAGCAATACCATCACTGATGATTAACAACTCTATTTTGTCAATACTCGCGCTTCCAGAAACCGTTTTAATCTGCGCTGAAGGAATACCTAATGCAATTAGCCAGTCAGCCAATTCACCGGCCCACAAGCTACCTTCATCACCGCCAGGATAACGGATTTCAATGACCGCCTTTTCTTGTTGCGACCATATAGTCATCAACTGGTTCAATGCAGAAAACTGAACAATGGCTTCACCATTTCTGGGGCGAGCCCATTCGTCGATATCTAAGGTAAAAACCTGCTCTGACGCCAACAGCGGCATTGAGCTTATTACAAATCCTGCTAATAATATAGCAGCCCCAGCCTTTCTTTTAAGCATTTAATTTTTCCTTAATACAATCTGGATATATTTTTATCATAGCAATGCTCTACATCACTTAGTTTGGCTATTATCGGCCGTATCGCGTTTGACCTTTCTTAGGGATTTGATTTCTGGTTCATCCCAACTACCTGTCATGCTATAGCGAATCCTTGCCAAATCATCAGTTTGTTTACCAAATAAACGCGCAATTCTATCCACAACGATCAAAGCCACACCGGCTCCCCCTCCACCCAACAAGGTACCAACCAATGGCAGGCTTGAAGACAGGTCTGGCCTAAATAATATTATCTGATCATAATCCTGAGCAACCAGCCCTGTTCTTCCTTGTATATCAATACGCCCCACCGGACCATCAATATAGTAATCAGACGTATATGCATTACCATTGGCGAAAGTAAAACGCCCATTCATCTTATCAAAACGCAGGCCTTTAGCGAAAATATCGTTAAAATCCAAAGCCAAGCGGCGTGGAATAGTCTGTAAACTCAGCAAGCCAAACAAGCGCCCGCCGCCGGGGTCAATATCCAGAATTTGACCATCTTTGATTGCCATGCGGGCTTCTCCTTGCAGCAAAGCCAAATCGAAATTAGCCGGTGAAGCGGCCCAATTAAGGTCAAACTCAGCACTACCAACACCTTTATCTATCAGTTGCGCATAACCAAACTTAGTAATACCACTGCCTACATTCGCACTCTCAAAGCGTAATGCCAGCCGTGTATAGTGCTGAGTGGGCGAGGTCATCAGCCACTCACCTTGCCCCAACAAGCCAACATCAGGGTCTTCTATTTTAATACTGTGGATTTTGACTCCATCCTTCATAGGCTCCACTAGCATTTTAAACCCCTGCAGCTGCCACTCATTAAAAGTCATTGATTGAGCAACTAACTGAAAAGGAGGAACATCACTTGGCAGCAGCTCTTCTCCTTCGCCATTAACCGTGGCATTAAGGGTATCAAAATCTAAATGTTGTAAGTTGATCGCCAAGCCACGTTTATGGAAACCTGCTTTTGGCACAAGTACTTGCCCAGTAATATCATTTGAATCAAGCTGAATTTCCCAATTATGCAATTGCTGACGTAGTTCTACATCGGCCTGCTTCAGTGTCCGCTGCAAATAAACCAACTCATCTACTTTAAGTGTGGCAAATTGCGTTTTTTGTACCAACTCGTTTTCGCCTTCTCCTTCCCCAAGATTCTGCCAGGCATCTATATTCAAATAAGGCAGCTGGCCTGATAACTGAATACCGGTCTGGGTTGGCATGATAGGCTTACCTCCGGCCAAACGCACATCAGCTCTTTCTATCTCAAAGCCCTTATTGCTTGTATCAATACCAACTCTCGCTTGCATCCATGAATCTAACGTTAATGAAAAATCTGCCAAGCTGCTCTTATCAAACTTAGCCTTTAAATTAAACTGTTGGCTTTTATTTGCACCTTTCTGCAAAGGCTTTGGCAGCGTAATTGCGGTACCGACTGTATCACTGTTAACAGTAAGAATAGTCGATGGCTTTCGCAAACCTTTTTTCAATGGCAATTGCACGTTTGCAGCAAATTCACTTTCACCTTCGAAATATTGCAATACAGGCAGCTTATGTTTTTTCAACAAGTTTTGTACGGAATGCTGACCTTTGATATCGATTTCAGTGATAATATCTAACAAGTCTCCATTTTTCTGACGACTCTCTTTACTGCTTATTGTTAATTGGGAGGGGCTACCGTTTATTTTAGCCATGAAAGGGGTTGCTGAAGTATACTTATCACTATACTGCAGGAAATGGTCAATATCACTGACCGTTAAGCCCCAGTCATCAAAGATCACATTACCTTTATGTATATAAGTCACAAAGTCATATTCCTGCAAGTGGCTTAACTTTTTCTTCAAAGGTATATGCAACCACATTCGTGTATTTTGTGAACCTTGTGTTGATCGAACCTGACTAATAACAGGCTCCATAGCTTGGCGCAATTTGGATCGCCGAATAAATTTTAAGGTATCTGCAAAGGCACCGTATGCCTCTGCATTAATGTCCAAAATAGGTGCTTTAAAATCTGCCAAATTAACTTCTGCGTTTGAGAGTTCTGATTCCAACACTCTAGCGCTATGCACCGCACCATGTAGGCCATTACCATAAAACTTAAGATGTGCATTCAAATCAGTTGCAATGGGCCAACCTTGTTTATATTGTAACTCTGCATTTTCTAGATCGAAGTCAATTCGAAAAATACCCGGCTTCTCGTTAAAAGGATAATCAGATAAAGCACCACGCATTTCAAAATCACCACTGATAATACGTCCGCCTCGAATGGCACTATCCAACCAAGCCAGTGTATTTGGCGGCATGACTTTAGCCGGCAAATAATTCGATGATTGAGCAAGATCACCCTCATAATATAAAGCATAAGCATTCAATTTAGGTGACTGGCCTGCTGGCAACTCAAGATCAAACCAATGTTGCGTCATTAGTGCAGGCAAATCGAAATAGAAGTCTCTTGCCTTGATTGTAATCACATCATCAACTTCGTGTATGGCCAGCCGACCTTTGAGCTTGGAGATTTCAAAACCATTTCGGAAAACTTTAGGGTAATCAAATTGGATTAATTGACTATCCAACTCCAAATCTATTTCACTATTATGCAACTGCAAGTAACCGCTTAGACCGGACAAAGAAGGTATATCACCCTGCCCATTGACACCAACGTCTGTAAACTGAGCTTGAGCATTAACATTATCTTGCTCACCTAACATATCCCAATCAATATAAATATTACTCAAATCGCCATTCACATCAGCGATACCCACTGATTGTAATTGGTTGTGGACATCTGGCAGCAGTTTTAAAAAAGCGGAGAAGTCTTCTGTGCGCAAGAAGTCGACAGCCACCTGACCTTTTTTCAAACGTTGCTCTGCTGCAATGGTAGTCATCATCGTCATACCATTCTGCGGCCAGGAGCGACTTGCCTTCATCAGCAAGACATTATCCATAGTGACTTTTAATATATTATCGGCTATAGCAGCATTTAAATCAGCCGCAAAGTCATCAACTCGCCAGACAAAGTCATCTTTTTGCTTAACTGGTATTCGCAACAAAAAATCCTGCAGTTGCACTGTACCGGTAACCGCCTTACTAGAGTCTTTATGCCACTCACTCCACCATTCAAAATCCAGCAAACCACTTTCTACTCGGTTTTTATACGGTGATGCCGCCATCATTTCAGCTAAATTTAAAGCCATGCCACGCATAAAGACAGTGCCACGAAGTTTATTAATATCCGTCAAAGACCCCGTTAACTCAACACCTAGCTCCAACTTATCACCTAAAGCTTCTGGCAGTAAGGCGCTAATATAGACATTGTGTCTGTTTTTACTATGTTCACAGGCAATATTGACCTCATTAAGCTGATAATCGAAACCCAATATCGAATCTTGATAATCTATCGTACTGTCTAGTAGACGTACTGTACGACCAGCCAGCAATGGGATTTCTTCCGGCAGTTTA
Source organism: Gammaproteobacteria bacterium (assembly GCA_965230615.1). GTDB lineage: Bacteria > Pseudomonadota > Gammaproteobacteria > HTCC5015 > HTCC5015. The sequence continues at coordinate 3,855,109 of OZ246012.1, read as the reverse complement.
AGTTCAAACTCTGTGCTTGCAGCATTCATGGGTATCAAAATATTTTGCGCATACCACGCACCAGACTCATCTCGCTGCAAACTTAAGTGAGTTCCTGTCACCGATATTTCTTGAACACTGATTGAGCGCTGATACAATGAGGCAAACAAATCGACACCAATAGTAATCACATCAGCTGTCACTAAAGGCTTTTGCGAATCAGCTTGTAATACTTGAACACCAAATAACTGCAGCCTGGGGCTAAACCAATGCCAATCAGTATCGATCTTAGCAATCACTACATCTTTATTAATTAGCTTACTGGCTTCTGCCTCTATATCGTGCTTATATTCAGTTGCAAATGGCAACAAAAAACGTATAGCACTGACAGCCACAGCAAAGAATATGATAGTTGCTGCGATCACAGCCCATGACCGATACCAGCACACTCTCAAAAATTGTCGACTTTGCGGACGCATATTATGTATCAATTATAAATAACCTAATCATTAGGTCATTACTACATCGTATTGTTCTTGTGTATATATGACTTCTACTTGCAATCGGATTGTTGCATCAATAAATGTTTCCAACTCCGCTAAACTATCCGACTCTTCATCGAGCAACAAGTCAATAACACCTTGCGCGGCAAGCACAGTGAGATTACGAGTATCATATAACTTTGCAACACGCAATATCTCCCGAAAAATCTCATAGCACACCGTTTCTGCTGTCTTGATAAAACCACGCCCACCACATGACAAACAAGCTTCACACAGAACATGCTCTAAACTTTCGCGAGTGCGTTTACGTGTCATCTCAACCAAACCCAACTCTGAAACATCAGATACATGCGTTCTAGCATAATCTTTATCTAACGCTTTCGATAGAGCCCGCATCACTTGACGTTTATGCTCATCATCACTCATGTCAATAAAGTCAATAATGATAATACCACCAAGGTTACGTAAGCGCAGCTGTCGGGCGATCGCCTGCGCAGCCTCCATATTGGTTTTATAAATGGTTTCTTCTAAGTTTCTATGCCCAATAAAACCACCCGTATTGATATCGATGGTAGTCATTGCCTCAGTTTGGTCAATTACTAGATGCCCACCTGATTTTAATTGCACCTTAGACTGTAATGCTTTGAGTATTTCATCTTCTATACTATGAAAGTCAAAAATAGGTCGTTCACCGGCATAATGCTCAATTTTTGGCACCACCTCAGACATATATTTGTTAGCAAACGCCTGCATTCGCTTATAGTTATCACGCGAGTCAACTAAAATTCGGTCAATACTAGCATCAACATAGTCACGCAGTGTTCTTAGCACCAAGGGCAAGTCACTGTGCACCAAATAAGGTGCCTTTGATTCTACCATTCGCTCTTCAATGACACGCCAATGTTTTTTCAAAAAGCCAGCATCACGCCGTATAGCCTCTGCACCAGCACCTTCAGCAACAGTACGCACAATATAGCCACTACTTTCTTCTTCAGCCGTGACTTCCTCAACCAAATTACGCAAACGTTGACGCTCTTCTTCTTCATCAATCTTAGTCGACACACCTACCGAACTAACATAAGGCATTAGCACAAGAAAACGCGAGGCGACAGTCAATTGCGTGGTTAAACGTGCCCCCTTGGTACCTAAAGGGTCTTTGATGACTTGCACTAAAATATCTTGATTTTCTCTTAACACTTCAGTGATAGATTGCGCCTTTGGTGTATCATCATTATTTTGTTCAGCGGCAATTGCTGCATCAACACTTTGAATATCGGAAACATGTAAAAATGCAGCTTTATCCATACCAATATCAATGAAAGCTGCATCCATACCGGGCATAACACGTGCAACCCGCCCCTTATAAATATTACCTACCAAGCCTAAGCTTCTAGTACGCTCAACAAACAGCTCCTGCAATACACCGTTTTCCAGCATCGCCACTCGCGTTTCTTGCGGGGTAACATTGACTAAAATTTCCTGACTCATAAAGTGACTCTAGCTTAATATATGTAAAATATTATCTTAATACGAAGCCAGCAGTTTTCCGGTTTCATAAAGGGGCAACCCCATAACACCAGAGTAACTACCGGATAGATGTTTTATAAAGACAGCAGCGATACCTTGAATAGCATAAGCGCCAGCTTTATCAACTGGCTCACCGCTGTCCCAATATAACTCACGTTCTTCCGTGCTAACTTCTCGAAAAGTCACTTCGCTAACCGACAACTGGGTTTGAACAGCAATTGCACTTGCCAATGATACTGCCGTCATCACTTGATGGGTACGGCCGGAGAGACGCGTCAGCATGCTCAAAGCGTCATTGCGATCACGTGGTTTACCCAAAATTAAGTCATCGATAACAACAATCGTGTCAGCCGCTAAAACAAGTGCCTGCTTATCTTCCAAACATCCTCGACCAGCCTGAGCTTTCTGAGTCGCCATACGTTTAACAAACGCTGCCGGAGCCTCATTAGCTGCAGGTGTTTCATCTATTTCAGTATCTAACAGTTGAAAATCAACATGAATCTGTTGCAATAACTGCTGGCGCCGTGGTGATTTCGATGCAAGATAAAGCATAAGTATATTACACTGTCATCAATATAGAACACTAAAGCCTGCACAATAAATCACTCACGATTTTAGGCAAGCGGCGACAATATCGATGTTTCTCTACAGTCTCCCATTTTTGATTTAACCAGCCCGGTGGTATGGGTGGTTTTGCAAAATAGTCCAGGCTCGATATAAGGCTTCAGCTAATACAACCCGTACCAAAGGGTGAGGCAATGTTAGCGCTGATAAAGACCACTGCTCTTGTGACTTGGCACGGCACCCTGCAGATAAACCATCAGGTCCTCCGACAAGCAATGATAAATCTTGCCCCTGACCTAGCCATACCGCCAAACGTTGCGCTAACGCTTCAGTACTCCAAGCTTTACCTTTTACATCCAGTGCAACAATATAAGACCCGTTAGGAACTTTATTTAATAACGCCTTGCCTTCAGTCTCAACAATCTGTTCTACAGGGTAATTCTTACCTTTCTTCACTCCATTAACTTCTCGAAGCTGCAAGCTACACTCTGCGGGCATACGCTTAGCATATTCCTGATAACCAGTCTCTACCCATTTTGGCATTTTTGTACCAATACTGATTAAATGAATTTTCATGGTTAGCTTGTACTCGGCATAAGCATCTGACTATTTCAATTTTCCGAAATAACTTTAACACCGTCCACCAAATCTTTATCCCACAACTTCTCCAGATTATAAAAATCGCGCAGCTGCGGCAACATGATATGCACAACGATATCACCATAATCCACTAACACCCATTCAGCCTCACGTTCACCTTCTTTACCTAAAGGCCTCACACCAGCACTGGCCAGGTTTTCAACCAAACTAGCCGCAAGCGACTTCACATGACGATTGGATGTACCTGTTACAATAATCATTAAATCGGTCATTGATGTAATATCACTCACATCTAATACCTTGAGATCCAGCGCCTTCATATCGTCTAAAGCTTCTTGCGCCAGTTTACTTAATTCATCAACCTGCATATTACCTCTTGCCTTTATCTTAATCAGAATCACTATTCACGGTTATAAACTGCATGTACATCTAACCATTGCGCTACAGCTGTCGGCACCCACTGATCAACAGCCTGCCCTTGCTGCAAACAGGCTCGTAACTCACTGGCAGAAACATTGTATTGCTCTGTTTCAACACGATATATACCACCCGTCGCTTGCACTCTAAGTTGTTCAATGGATGTTATGCTATGCTGTTGATATAACTCACCGGCTTCACTGTCTATTGGCATAACCGTACCCGGCCGAGACAGCACAACAATATGCGCTAATTGCAAAATTTGTTGCCAACGATACCACTTTGTAAACCCCATAAACGCATCAAGACCGACCAGCAAGCACAAATTTGCATCCGGCTGTTCTTGATGAATTTCACTCAAACTGTCATACATATATGACGCACCGCCACGCTGGATCTCACGGCAGTCGATGGTTAACTGAGGGAACTCTTGCAAAGCTAGCTTCAATAAAGCAACTCGTTGTTCTGGTGAAGCCAACGGCTGTGGGCGATGTACAGGAGTATGACAAGGCAGTAAGAAAACATTATCCAATACCAGTTTCTGCCTTAATGTTTCAGCAAGCCGCAAATGACCATAGTGTACCGGGTCGAAGGTCCCACCGAAAACACCCAGTAAGCGCTTGGTAATCATATCGCCAACAAGCCCTGAGGTAACAGCCTAGACAACAGCCACAGAAAGCCGGTGACTGCTTGCCAATGGCTATTCTCTAATTTGACCACTACCAAATACAACATACTTCAATGTTGTTAAACCTTCTAAACCCACTGGACCACGCACATGTAACTTATCTGTGCTAATACCAATTTCGGCACCCAAACCATACTCAAAGCCATCGGCGAAGCGTGTTGAAGCATTTATCATCACCGAGCTTGAATCAACCTCACGCAAAAAGCGCTGCGCTCTGGCATAGTCTTCTGTCACAATGGTATCAGTGTGATGTGAGCCATAGGTCTCAATATGATCGATCGCCTGTGTTATATCATCAACAATACGAATCGCTAATACTGGCGCCAGGTATTCAGCATACCAGTCATCCTCTGTTGCTGCTTGCACTGCTATATCGGATGACAATACCGCACGTGTTTGCTCACATCCCCGCAACTCAACACCAGCTTCAATATACCGAGCAGCCAGCGCAGGTAATACTTGCTGTGCGATTGGTTTAGCCACTAATAAAGTTTCCATCGCATTACAAACACCGTAACGATGCGTTTTGGCGTTGAAGGCTATTTGCTGCGCCATATCAATATCAGCTTTATCGTCAATATATACATGACAAACACCATCGAGATGTTTAATCACTGGAATCTCCGAGTCATTACTGACACGTTCAATAAGAGATTTCCCTCCTCGGGGAATGATCACATCCACGCTATCTTTCATTTTCAACAGCATGCCCACCAAACTACGATCGGTTGCTTGTAACACTTGTACAACACTCGCTGGCAAACCAGCAGCCTGCAAACCAGCATGTATACATTCTGCAACAGCCAGATTGGAATGTAAGGCCTCCGAACCACCTCGCAAAATCGTCGCATTACCTGACTTTAGACAGAGCGCGGCCGCATCAGCAGTCACATTAGGCCGTGACTCGTAGATGATACCAATCACACCAATCGGTACCCGCATATGTCCCAGCTGTATACCGGATGGCCGATAGTTGAGATTACTCATTTGCCCAACAGGATCTGGCAGAGCTGCAATTTGCCGCACCCCTTCAGCCATGGACTCAATACGTGCTGGCGTTAGTGCCAGACGGTCAAGTAAGGCCGCATCTAGGCCCTTTTCCTGGCCTGCTTTGAGGTCCTTGGCATTAGCAGCCTGCAAGGCATCAGTTGCGGCCATAATTGCATCAGCAGCGGCTAAGAGCGCCTTGTTTTTGGTTTGTGTATCTGCATAACTAATAATTCGTGCGGCCTGGCGGGCCTGCTGCCCAACAGACTGCATATATTGCCCAGCATCAAAGTTCATTTGTTCCACATTGGCATTCATTCTTGACTACTCATCCCCAGTTAAAAAATGGCCCCCTGAGAGCCCCAAGCATATTTGCAAAAGCGCATCCCATTCCCGACCTGACTTAAGACCCTTAATTACCTGATCAGTTCGTGCGCAATATTGTAACAGTATACTCCAAGTCTCCATTGAGAGTCTTTTTAATGCGGCCTGGACCAGCGACTTACGACTGTCCCAGACGGCAGAAAGGACTCTGGCGGTAGGTTCACCTGCCATAATTTGCCCAGCCAGCCTTGCCAGGGAGCGGATTTCATTGCTCAAGGCCCATAATACCAACGGAGCGGCAACTCCTTCACTTTTGAGCCCCTGTAAGATTTTGACACTGCGTTCAGTTTGACCAGCCAGCGCAGCATCAACCAGGTCATAAACGCTGTAGCGGGCACTATCGGCCACCGCATCCGCCATCTGCCGTACATCCAAACGGGTAGATTCCCCAGGTCTGGCAAATAATAACGCAAGCTTTTCCACCTCCTGCGCAGCGGCCAACAGGTTGCCTTCGACCCGGCTCACCAGCAGATTGACCGCATCTGGCTCAGCCTGCAGGCCCTTTGCAGCCAGCCGCTGCTGCAACCACTGTGGCAACATAGCAGGCTTTAATGGCCACACTTGCACAACCACACCGAGCTTGTCTAAAGCCTGAAACCACTTCGCACTTTGCGAGCGTTTGTCAATTTTACCGGCTTGAATCAGCATAACAGTATCTTCTGGCGGGCGCGCCGCATACTCAACCAGCGCTTTGCTACCATCAGCGCCAGGGCTACCGCTGGGTAAGCGTAATTCCAGGATACGTTTTTCGGCAAACAGAGACAGGCTGTTAGCAGCAACATTTAACTGGTCCCAGTTAAACTCGCGATTTACCTCCAGCACTTCGCGACTGGCAAAACCCTGCTCTCTAGCGGCTGCACGCAAGCTGTCCATCGCCTCCATTAGCTGCAACGGCTCCTCTCCAGTGATAAGGTACACTGGCGCTAAAGACCGTTTGATATGTGATGCTAATTGATTAATCTGAACACGCATAATTTTGCCAACCAATAAAGTAAATAAGCCACTATCCTAGCAACAAGCAGGCATTTTTAAATTGCCTTGGCTTTCTCCATAATCGCTTTGTAGTATTGACGTTGCTGTTCTTCACTATCACCGCCGCCAAATAACAAAACCCCAGAAGAAAAGGTACTGCCATAAGTCACTTTCAGCATCACCGTCTGCGCCAAGCCGGAGAAAAAGTCATACTCTGTCAACGATGACAATGGGTGTATAAAAACACCCCATAGCGTGCCTTTACCAACGGCATAACGCGCATCTAGCGCGGCATCAAAGTTTGCCTGCAACAAACGGTACTGCAACTTTGTCGACAACTCATCAGCACTATCAACAGCAATCATAATGCGCATACGATCAGCTTTTTCATCTGTCACCACATATAACTCATGCTGATCATACTGCAAACGCCAAAAGCCCGGCTTACCTTCGACCTTTTCGTCGATACGCTTTATCAGCGCTTCCAGACTCGTATTATCCATATCATTCACAGTGTCGTTTTCAGCGACCACCAGCCCCGGCAGCAGCAACACAAATAGCAATACAATTTTTTTCATTATAATTCTCCTTTAATTTACTAATAGCCCATAGAAAAAAACCATACAAATACAATGTATGGTTTTAAAAAGAAACTAACAATTATTGGCAAGCATTTTCAAAACAAATAGTGTTCAATATCTATTGTTTGACAATACTGAATATTTTTAACAGCTTAAACATAACGAATATCAACAATCTCATATTCGCGTATCCCACCTGGTGCCTGCACTTCAGCAACATCATCAACCAGTTTACCAATCAATGCTCTGGCTATTGGCGAGGTAATTGAAATAAGACCTTCTTTAATATCAGCCTCGTCTTCACCCACAATTTTATAGGTAACCTCATCACCAGTCGCAACATCGACCAAATCTACGGTAGCGCCAAACACGCATTTACCACCCGCATTAATCGTGGTTACATCAATAATCTCAGCATTGGACAGTTTGGCTTCCAGTTCTTTAATACGACCTTCAATAAAACTTTGCTGCTCTCTTGCAGCATGATACTCAGCATTTTCTTTAAGGTCGCCATGTTCACGCGCATCGGCAATCGCTTGAATAACGCGTGGCCGATCTTCAGCTTTTAACTGTGTCAACTCAGCCTGCATTTTTTCGGCACCTGTTACTGTAATAGGCACTTTACTCATGATTTTCTTACCTCGGCGTGTAAATCCTGTAACTTATTTACTTCTGTATTTTCCAGATAGTTAAGTGCCATACATGTTGCTCTGGCACCAGAGATTGTTGTTGTCAAAGTCACTTTATGGTTCATTGCTTCACGGCGTATTGTGTATGAGTCTTTAATCGCTTGCTTACCTTCTGTGGTATTAACGATTAAATCAATTTCATCATTTTTGATCATATCAACAATATGTGGTCGTCCTTGCAATACTTTATTGATGCGTTGACAGTTAACCCCTGCTTCCTCGAGCACAGCCACTGTACCGTCGGTCGCTAACAAGCGAAAGCCTTTATTCACTAACTCGCGCGCCACATCAATACTGGCTGCCTTATCAGCATCACGCACACTGATAAAAGCAACACCTCGTTTAGGCAAGTCCACACCGGCTCCCAGAATACTTTTGTAGAAAGCCTCACCAAAACTGTTACCAACGCCCATTACTTCACCCGTTGATTTCATCTCAGGTCCTAAAATAGCATCCACACCTGGGAACTTGGTAAATGGGAATACAGACTCTTTTACCGAGAAATGTGGCGGCACAATTTCCTGCGTTACACCTTGCTCGGCCAGACTACGGCCTGCCATACAACGCGCTGCTATTTTCGCCAACGGCATACCAATAGCTTTGGAAACAAAAGGTACTGTGCGCGATGCACGTGGGTTAACCTCCAAGACATATACTGTATCACCCTGGATCGCAAACTGCGTATTCATTAGGCCAACCACGTTTAGCTTTAACGCCATTTGGCGAACCTGCTCACGCAACACATCTTGCAAGGCCGGGCTCAAGCTGTAGGGTGGGATTGAACAAGCTGAATCGCCTGAGTGAACCCCAGCCTCTTCAATGTGCTCCATAATACCGCCAATCAATACTTCTTCACCATCGCAAATAGCATCGACATCGACCTCAACCGCATCATTCAGAAAGCGATCCAATAAAACTGGCGAGTCATTAGAAACACTCACAGCTTCATTCATATAACGCTGCAAGTCACTGCTATCTGAAACAATTTCCATCGCTCGCCCACCTAACACATAGGAGGGTCTCACAACCAAGGGATAATCAATTTCTTCCGCCAAACGTAATGCATCCTCGGCAGTACGTGCGGTCCGGTTCGGCGGTTGCTTCAAGTCTAGCTCGTTGATCATTTGCTGAAAACGCTCACGGTCTTCTGCTAGATCAATCGAATCCGGCGAGGTGCCTATAATTGGCGCTCCTGCCGCTTCTAGTGCACGCGCTAATTTCAATGGCGTCTGGCCACCATATTGCACGATCACACCACTCGGCTGCTCCAAATCCAGAATTTCCAAAACATCTTCTAATGTGAGCGGCTCAAAATATAAACGATCCGAGGTATCATAATCTGTCGAGACCGTTTCAGGGTTGCAGTTAACCATAATGGTTTCATAACCATCTTCACGCATCGCTAATGCTGCATGCACACAGCAATAGTCAAACTCAATACCTTGACCAATGCGATTAGGACCACCACCGAGTACAACAATTTTTTTCTTATCAGTTGGTTGCGCTTCACACTCATGCTCATATGTTGAATACATATAAGCCGTACTGGAAGCAAACTCTGCCGCACAACTATCAACCCGTTTATAAACAGGACGTATATTCAATGCATGTCTTTGCTTACGTACATCACTATCGCTACAGCCCAATAAACTCGCCAAACGGCGATCTGAAAAACCTTTACGCTTTAAGTTCCATAGCTGCTCATAATCGAGTGCATTAACCGACTGCCCTTGTAATGTTTGTTCGCTGGCAACCAGATCCTGAATTTGCACGAGAAACCAAGGGTCGATCGCGGTAATGGCAAACATCTCGTCCATGCTCATACCTTGACGAAAACCATCGGCAACATACCATAGGCGCTCACCACGCGCTTCGCGTAACTGCGCTTGCAAGTATTCTTGGGCTTGTTCTTCACTCAGGTCTGGATCAAGCATGGGATCAAAACCATCAACCCCTATCTCCAACCCTCTTAACGCTTTTTGCAAAGACTCTTGAAAAGTACGACCAATCGCCATCACTTCACCCACAGACTTCATCTGAGTGGTTAAACGATCATCCGCTGCAGTGAATTTTTCAAACGCAAAGCGAGGCACTTTGGTGACGACATAGTCAATACTCGGCTCAAATGAGGCTGGCGTCACACCGCCGGTAATTTCGTTGCGCAGCTCATCCAAGGTATAACCTACAGCTAACTTGGCAGCCACTTTGGCAATAGGAAAGCCTGTCGCTTTCGAGGCGAGTGCCGATGAGCGTGATACCCTTGGGTTCATTTCAATCACAATCAATGCGCCATTTTCTGGGTTGACCGCAAATTGAACATTTGAACCACCGGTATCCACGCCAATTTTACGTAACACCGCCAAGGAAGCATTACGCATTATTTGATATTCTTTATCGGTTAAGGTTTGTGCTGGCGCCACGGTAATCGAATCACCGGTATGAATACCCATAGGGTCTAGGTTCTCGATCGCGCAAATAATAATACAATTATCTTTGTGATCGCGCACAACTTCCATTTCATACTCTTTCCAACCCAGTACTGACTCTTCCAGCAGCACTTCAGTTGTTGGCGATAAATCTAAGCCTCGCTCAACAATTTCTTCCAACTCCTGACGATTATAAGCAATACCGCCACCGCTACCACCCATCGTGAAAGAAGGGCGGATAATAATGGGAAAACCAAGTTCTTGTCGGGCTTTATCAGCATCTTCCATATTGTGCGCAATAAAAGCACGTGGCGTTGCCAGCCCGATCTCCGTCATTGCCTGACGAAATAAATCACGATCCTCCGCAGTATCAATCGCTTCGCGGCTGGCACCGATCATTTCGACATTGTGCGCTTCGAGTACGCCATGGCGTACCAAATCCAACGCACAGTTTAATGCGGTTTGCCCACCCATTGTTGGCAATAGCGCATCTGGTTTTTCTTTCTTAATAATTTCAGCAACATTTTGCCAGCGTATTGGCTCAATGTAGACCGCATCCGCTGAGCCTGGATCGGTCATAATGGTTGCCGGATTAGAGTTTACCAAAATCACTCGGTAGCCCTCTTCCCGCAATGCTTTACAGGCTTGTGCGCCGGAGTAATCAAACTCGCAAGCCTGGCCAATCACAATCGGACCTGCGCCGATAATTAAAATACTTTCTATATCTGTTCTTTTGGGCATAAATCTCGTAAGCCTTACAATCGAAAAAACGCGTTAATCACCTCAGCTAGCGGCTTTAGCCGCCTGCTGCTCTGCGATTAGCTCAATAAAATGATCAAATAAAGGTGCAATATCATGTGGCCCTGGGCTGGCCTCAGGGTGCCCCTGAAAACTGAATGCGGGTTTCTGCAAGTGGTGAATACCTTGCAAAGAACCGTCAAACAGAGAACGGTGTGTTGCCTGCACTGTTGCCGGCAATGAGGCTTCATCGGCGGCAAAACCGTGGTTCTGACTGGTAATCATCACTTGGCCCGTATTTAAATCCTGCACAGGGTGATTAGCACCGTGATGACCAAATTTCATCTTTAATGTGCTGGCACCACAAGCCAAAGACAACAACTGATGCCCCAGACAAATACCAAAAATAGGGATATCCGTCTCTAATAACCGTGTTATCGCTGCAATGGCATAACGACAAGGTTCAGGATCACCTGGGCCATTCGACAGAAAGACACCATCGGGCGCCAATGCAAGCACTTCATCAGCGGGCGTTTGTGCAGGTACCACTGTAATACGACACCCCCGGTCTGCCAACATGCGCAAAATATTGCGTTTGACGCCAAAATCATAAGCCACTACATGGCATTGCGCCTTATTGGCCAAATCGGTATGCCCTTGGCCCAATTGCCAGCTGCCTTCTGTCCAGGTGTAAGCTGCTTGAGTGGTCACTTCTTTGGCAAGGTCCATGCCCTTCAAGCCTGGAAACGCTTCAGCCAGCGCTTGTGCTTGTTGCTGATCAATATTATCACCTGCCAGAATACAGCCATTTTGCGCACCTTTCTCACGCAAAATGCGGGTTAGACGACGAGTGTCAATATCAGCAATGGCAACAATATTATTGCTTTGCAGATAGTCCTGTAAGCTTTGTTCACTGCGCCAATTATTCGCCAACAACGGCAGATCACGAATAACCAAGCCATTAGCAAATACCTGCGCTGACTCAGCATCTTCTACATTCACACCGACATTACCAATATGCGGATAGGTCAAGGTCACAATTTGCTGCGCATAGGACGGATCAGTCAGAATTTCCTGATAGCCCGTCATCGCAGTATTGAAAACCACTTCCCCTACCGTTTGGCCCTCAGCCCCTATCGATTTGCCCAAGAAGACACTGCCGTCCTCTAAGACAAGTACAGCCGATTTAAACAAGGATTAACCTCCTCGAAAATTACTTGCATATGCGAAAAACGGGAGGGACCCGAAAAGGTCCTTCCCGCTTTGAAAATCTGGTTGCCACGCTCAAGAAATGGGCATGACGGCTAGAAATTAATTTTATCGTCGCAGACTATTAATGTCCATGCTTGTAGTGCATTCGATGTCATTTAATTGTCATTTGCCTGCCTTGCGGCTGGTAGCGGCGGCTTTTTGCCCAGCCGGACGCTAAATATTGAGCAAATCAGGGTGCCGGTTTTCAATAAAGTCAATCAGTTGTTGAGTGCTTTGAAAACGGTTATCGGGGTCTTTCGCCAGCATGATTTCAAAAAGGCCTTGCAGCTTACTAAACTTATCTGGCAACCAGGGAATAGGCGATTTAACATGCTTGAGCACAAGATCAGCGGGTTTGGCAGCCTTGTACGGCTTTTTGCCTGTGAGCATCTCGTAAAAAATGATACCCAGGCTGTAAATATCACTGCGCGCATCTATCGGCTTACCCTGACCACCCTCAGGACTCATGTAGCTGAGCGTACCAATAACAAGGTTTTCACTGGTAATCTCATCCTGAGCAGCTAATTCCTTAGAGATACCAAAGTCAATAATTGCCAGGGTATCATCTTCCCGAAACATGATATTCGCGGGTTTTAAATCACGATGCACAATACCGCATGAATGAATTGAGCCTAGCCCAGTGGCAATCTGCAACAGGTATCGGAGTGCCAGCTCAGGCTTCACCCCTTGATTTTCGACAATCCGGGTATGCAAATCCCCATTGGGGAAATGCTCCATAATCATATACATAAACTGCTCGGTATAGCTTTGCGCATAGATTTTTACGATATTGGGATCATTGAGCTTACAGATCAGCTCATACTCCTGCAAAAAACGATCAACAAAGCTGTCGTCCTCTACAGACTCAGAATACAGGATTTTTACCACAACATGCCGCTGATCTTGTTCACGCTCTGCCAGATAAATACTGGACATACCACCGTCAGCGATTTTGTTAAGCACTTTATAACCTGGAATCTGCGGGCCAGTCGAGTCACGCATGGTGAGCTCAGCGCTTTTACGTCGGCTTTTGGCAAACTTCAAAGCAAAGTCAATCGTCGACACTAAAACAGAACGAGTCAACTTGCGTTTGTTGGCACACTCATCGGCCCCCATGGCTTTGGCACGCACCATTTTTGCTGGCGTTGAGCCAGTCAGCATGATCAGCGCGGGAAAGTTGGCCTCTTCCTCTTTGAGTTCTTTAAACCAGTTCATGCCACTATCAATTGCCAATTGATAGTCGAGCATGACTAAATCATAGGTTAGCCAATTAAAGTTGCGCGTTGGCACGCCATCTTTGCTAACATCATGCTCATAAAAAACAATATCCGGACACTCAGCCGCAAGCAACCGCCTTACGGTATCACAAAACTTTTTACTCTCGTCAATAACAATCAGGCGTCGAGGCATAAGCGAGCTAAAGTCCTTTATTTTTCTATAGCCAATACAACAACGTTATTTAACTTTGCAAAGCCTATTTTAGGCAAAATCCAAGGTAATATCCCAGCGAAACTCTGACTCAATAAACTTAATCAGGTCATAAGCTGATTGAAAACGCTGATGCGGAAACTTTGCCATCATCTTATCGACCAGAACCTGCATTTCATAAAATTGATTTGGCAGCTGTGGAATTGGGTCATGCAAGTGCTTATAGATAATGGCGGCACCTGTAGGGGCGGCATATGGCTTCTTACCGGTGAGCATCTCGTAGAGCAAAACACCTAAACTGTAAATATCACTGCGAGCATCAGGCTTATAAGTATTACTCCCTTGCTCAGGCGCCATATAATTGGGTGTCCCCATCACCTGGCCAGGAATTGTCAAATCCATCTGTGAATTAATATCTTTGGATATACCAAAATCAATAATCGCCAAGCTATCATCATCACGAAACATGATATTGGCTGGCTTTAAATCGCGGTGGATAATGCCGCAACCATGAATGGCTTTTAAACCCTCAGCAATTTGCTTCAAGTAGCTGATTGCCTGCTTCTGAGTAATCCCCTTACGCAAGCGTTGCTTAAGATCACCACTGGAAAAGTGTTCCATGGTGGTAAACAGCACATCGCCTATCATGCCCTGCTCATATAAGCTTACAATGTGCGGGTTTTTAATGCGGCTGATTAATTTAAATTCCTGATTTGAGCGTGCCACACTTTTTTTATTATCCACTAACCCCACAGACAACGTTTTGACAACCACGCGTTTACTGTCTCGCTGCCGTTCAGCCAGGTATACCGTAGACATGCCACCCTGACCTACTTTTTTGATAATTGAATGACCGTCAATATCTGGCCAATTACGCCGATCTTCTTTATGCCGTTTTTTCAACCTGACAACTTTGGCATCATTTGGCGCACTACCTTCAGCAGCCAGTACCTGTTCAACTTCTTTGTTAATAGGATCATCGGCTGGTGATTGCTTAGGCTGTGGCGAGCTCGACCAACAACGCCCAGGTTGGCTCAAGATTTCTTGCACAACAGATGCCAGCTTCTTACGTGTTAAGCTGCTTTTGGGAATATAATTCTCTGCGCCCGATTTAATGACTTTAACGGCGACCTCTGGGTCAGATTGGGTCGAGACAATAATGGTCGGTGGAAAGCCCGAATAGCTTTTGAGGATTTCAAACCACTCCAAACCACTGTCTTGCTTTAAGACATAATCGAGAAACAGCAAGTCATACTCAAACCACTGCAAGGTTTCGCCAGGCCAACCATCGGTAACCGGATCGAATTGCTCAACCTCGGCATCTGGCCACTGCGCTAATAATAAGCGCTTGAGTTTAGAGCGATACTTGGCATTATCATCAATTATCAGAAACTTAGCTGTCATACTCTATATTATGCCAGTTATGCAGCAAGCAATTCCGATTGCTGATTATTGACGGCTTGTTTTGTGACGTACTTCAAAAGAGTACTCCTTTTTTGTGAGTTTTTCCGTTCTACTTGACCGCCATGACATTCAGCAAGACCCTCACTAAGCAGCCTGGTTCTTATTATCGGTATTATGCTGACTTAACACCTCTGGCGCAAAGTCATCCACATGAATCACCGCCATTGTCGCCGCCAACGCCTGCCGAATTAGCTCTGCCTCAGCCTCTGTTAGCAGCTGATCACGCACTGCCTGCAACAGCTTTTCCTCATCCGCTGCTGACTGGTAAGTCACGCCTGTTGCTTTATATAATTTCGCCTCCAAGGGCTGAGACTGCACAACCAAATTGAGTGCATGCTCCAAACACCCCGTCACATCCGCTGGCTCATCAGTAATAAACACTCCTTCTGTTAAGCGGTCACGAGCCTCATTCGGTGTCAGTAACAAATGGCCGACTTGCTGGCCCAAACTATCACTCGGTGGCTGTAAACGCGCGCCATAAGGAAAAATAAAGTGCTTTAATACACGTCCCAACAGTCGGTTTGGATAATTTTGCAATACCCCCAACAGTGCTTGCTGCAACTGATAGAGACAGTACTGACTTGCCCAGTGCACCAGAGCCAAATCACCACTGGGTCGACCATCATCCTCGAAGCGCTTAAGAATAGCCGAGCCATAATAAAGGTAACTCAAACAATCTCCTAAACGACCTGAAAGTTTTTCCCGCCGTTTCAACTCACCACCGAGTAATAGCATGGTGATATCCGTCAAACTGGTAAATGCTGCCGAAAAACGCGATAACTGCCGGTAGTACTGTGCTGTTGCATTATCAACCGGGGCACTGGCCAGGCGGCTACCGCTTAGCCCCAGCATTAATGTGCGCACACTGTTTCTGATGGTAAAACCCAGATGAGCCATAAAAGCCTGATCAAACGCTGCCAGGCCTTTATCCGCATCGGGGTCAGCCACAGCGGCAATTTCTCGTAAAACATAGGGGTGACAACGAAAAGCCCCTTGCCCAAAAATAATCATGCTGCGCGTCAGAATGTTCGCACCTTCAACAGTAATACTAATCGGTACTCCCTGATAAGCCCGTCCCATAAAGTTCTTAGGCCCCAAGCAGATACCCTTACCGCCCAATACATCCATAGCATCATTAATGACTGTGCGCATGCCTTCCGTATTGTGATACTTCAAAATCGCTGATAACACGGTTGGTTTCTCGCCGAGATCAATGGCACCTGCAGTCATCGTCCGACCGGCATTCATCATATATGTCAGACCGGCTACTCGGGTCAGTGCTTCTTCGACCCCTTCAAACTTGCCTATTGGCAGTCGAAACTGCTTACGAATTCTGGCATAGGCACCCGCAAAACGACTGCAGGCTTTACCTGCCGCCGTGCCTAAAGCCGGTAGCGATATGGCTCGTCCTGCCGCTAGGCAGCCCATTAGCATTCGCCAGCCCTCACCAACCCCCTGCTCTTTACCAATCACCCAATCCATTGGGATAAAAACATCCTGGCCACTATTGGGACCGTTCATAAACGCCATATTCAGCGGCATATGCCGATGCCCAATATTGACACCCTCTGTGTCGGTTGGAATCAGCGCGCAAGTAATACCTAAGTCTTCTTGCTCACCCAATAGATGCTCCGGGTCATAAGCTTTGAAAGCCAAGCCAAGTAATGTCGCTACTGGCCCTAGGGTGATGTAGCGCTTGTCCCAACTCACCCGTAAGCCTAATACTTTTTCACCCTGATACTCACCATAACAGACGATACCTTTATCTGGAATGGCCCCAGCATCGGAACCCGCGGTTGGTGCCGTCAGCGCAAAACAAGGTATTTCTTCACCAACAGCCAGGCGTGGCAAATAATAATCCCGCTGATCTTGTGTACCATAATGCACCAATAACTCAGCAGGGCCTAAAGAGTTTGGCACCATCACCGTCACGCCAGCACTCAGACTGCGACTGGCAATCTTCATGACAATCGCTGAATTTGCCAAAGCTGAAAACCCCAAACCGCCATACTCTTTTGGCACGATCATGCCAAAAAACTTGTTTTCTTTAAGAAAAGCCCAGGCTTCGGGTGTCAGATCATGCAACTGTGTTGTTATCTGCCAATCATCGAGAATACGGCACAGTGTTTCGGTGGGGCCATCGAGAAATGCCTGCTCTTCAGCGCTGAGTGTTGGCCGTGGTATGGCTAACATCTTATGCCAATCAGGGTCACCAGAAAATAAGTCACCATCCCACCAGACAGAACCGGCCTCAATGGCGATACGCTCTGTCTCTGAAATGGGGGGAAGTACCTGCTTAAACCAGGCAAATAGCCGTCGACTGAATAACCGCTGGCGCAATGCCGGTAAGGCGGCAAAACCGATCATGAGCAAACTCAGCAATAACAATATGCCAGCCAAAGGCTTTGCCAGCAAAGCCAGCTGGGACAAACTGACTAAGCCAACAAGCACCAGCAATGCCAACTGCCAAGCTTTGATGCGAGTAAATGCAAATAAACATAAAACACCAAGTACAAATGCTAACAACACCAGTAGCTGCACCATACGGCTCTCCTCAACGCGCCAGACTTATAGAATTTGTTATTGTCAGACTGTAAATAAGCGAAATCGTTCGCTGATAAACCCCACTTATCGGCGACAACAGCGACTGCCTTTATAAAGCTATAGACGATAAAAAGCGTCTTTGCCAATTTACCCAACGAAACCCGTAAAATACCTCACTGCTGTGCCTGAGCCGTAATTTCCAGTGCCAATCGGTAGGCAGCATTCTTCTTACAGCCGGTTATTTTGGCCGCCATAGCAGCAGCTTGCTTGACCGGCACTGCCTCCAGCAATACCCGCAGGCAACGTTCAAGCTCAGCATCGTTTGCCAGTGGACTTGTTGCAGCCTGCCCAGCTAATAACACAACAAACTCGCCACGGCGTTGATTGGCATCTGCATCAACCTGTTGCAGCACTTCACTTGCCAGGCCCCGCAAACAGGTTTCATATATTTTGGTCATCTCTCTTAACACCACAAGTTGCTGGGTTGCTTGGCAAACTGTCACTATATCTTCGAGCAACGGTTTTATACGGTGCGCCGATTCAAATAATACTGTTGTGCAACGGTGAGACTTGATCTGCTCAAGTGCACCTCGCCGTGCTTGCTGCTTGGCTGGCAAAAAGCCTTCGAAAATAAAGCGATTTGTTGGCAATCCAGCAATCGATAATGCTGCTGTGATGGCGCAAGCCCCAGGCACGGCGGTCACCACAATATCCTGCTCACGGGCAGCATTGACCAAAATATAGCCAGGATCACTTAACAATGGTGTGCCGGCATCAGAAATCAGCGCTAATTGCTTGCCGGCCTGCAACTGCGCAAGCAACTCAGCAACCCGTTCCTTTTCATTATGCTCATGTAAAGACAGCATAGGCGTGCGAATATCGAAATGTTGCAATAAAGGCTTGCTATGCCGGGTGTCTTCAGCGGCCACCGCATCGACTTCGGCTAATACTTGCAAAGCACGCTGGCTAATATCGGCTAAATTACCAATCGGTGTAGCCACAACATAGAGCTTCCCAGGCTGATCTGACATCATTTCTCACTTTCCACTCAATTGAATACAGCACTTTTTTGTGCAATCTTGGTAGCGATACAAACATTTCACCGAGAGGAGTTGACAGTTCGCTACACAAACCAAATACTTGTGCGCCCTAGCTGGCAACTTGTACGGGATAAGGCATAGCTAGGCAGTTGACATTATAGCCACATTTATAAGATAGGTTCCAAAGCATGCAGATATTTGAGCACCGCAGCATATTCAGTCCGCTCCAACGTTGTTTTTCTAACATCTTGGTAATCTGCCTATTACTTAATCTGTATGCCTGCGCCACAACCAGCCCGCCAACACGCAGCGATCTCGACCCAATGAGTCAGGAAGAACGTGCTTCTCAGGCACTCACGCCAAAAGAACGCCTGCGTGAGTTTGACCGGCAGGCGAATGCAACAGAGTTGCCGAATAAGCGTGCCTACTACCAGTTACTGGCCATGGAATTATTAATGGAGTACGGTAAGTCCAAAGAAACCGAAAAGCGCTTGCAACACCTCGATTTACGTGCTCTTGATCGTAGCTACCGTTATCGTGTTGATGTCTTGCATGCACAGCTGGCCTTGAGTAAAAACAAAGCGCCCATCGCATTACAAAAACTGCCTAAATACAGCATTGACTACCCAATCAGAGTTCAAGCAGCCATTTTGCGTACACGTGCCATCAGCTTAAGCAAACTTGGCTATTACCTGGAAAGCTTTAATACCCGGCTCGCACTCGACCAAGTGTTAAGCCAGCTATTACCCGAAAAAATTAAACGCCGCCAAGCCAATCATCAAGTCATCTGGTCGTTATTACAGGCCATGCCAGAACCACTGGTCACTCAAATTCCGCAAGATGACCCTATTGAGCATGGCTGGCGTGAGCTCGCACTGAATGTGCGTACCGCCAGAAAATCAGGCTTGGATCAGGAATTAGCTGTCAACAACTGGCGTAGCCGCTTTCCCAAACATCCAGCTATCGCGTCCTTAGGCAGAATGCTGGGCATTGATGAAGCATTTGATTTTCAATACCCCGGTAAAGTCGCGGTATTGCTACCACTGAGTGGGCGCTTTGCCAAACAGGCCAAAGCCATACGAGATGGTATTCTGGCTGCCTATTATGGTCATGATGCCCGCACCCGACCCAGTATTCGCTTCTATGATACCGGCAGTGATCCGAGTCAGATATGGCTACACTATCAGGCTGCTATCGATGAAGGTGCTGAATTGGTCGTTGGACCACTGCATAAAAATGCCGTCACAGAGTTAGTCAATGCGGCACAATTACCGCGTCCGGTACTGGCGCTCAATTATGCTGCCAGCAATGAGCTAAGTTCTGAACAGCTGATTCAGTTTGGCTTATTACCTGAAGATGAGGCTAGGCAAGCGGCAGAAATGGCCATTATCAAAGATCAAATACGTGCTGTGGTATTTGCACCCAATAACAGTTATGGCGCACGCCTAAGCCAGGCATTTACTGAGCGTTATACTGAACTAGGCGGCAAGGTCGTTGCTATTGAAAAATACGCGCCCAATACCAGCGATCATACCCATCCTATTAAACGTGCACTCAATGTATTACAAAGCAATAACCGCGCTTCAATTCTACGCACGGTTCTGAAGCGATCAATTAAGTTCGAGCCACGTCGCCGCCAAGATGTGGATGCCATTTTTTTGATTGCAACCAATGGCTTGCAGGCTTTTAACTTCCGTTCACAATTAAAATTCCACAACTCGAGCGATATTAGTATCTACTCCACCTCAAGAGTAACAGATACCAGCAAAATCAGCCAACGTGACAAACATGAACTCGACGGCATTGTGTTTACTGATACACCTTGGACATTACAAGGCAGCAATAACACCAATTACGCATTAGCTAATCGCTATTGGCCAAAAACGATACAAAAATACAGCGCACTTTATGCTTTAGGATTGGATGCTTATCGCATTATTCCTTATTTAAAACGCTTAAAAAGCTCTCCGATTGAACGCTTTCCAGGGTTAACCGGCAGCATTTCACTGAACGCCGACAACAAAATTCATCGAGAGTTACTCTGGGCTTCTTTTAACGAAGGGCAGCCAAAAGCGATGGAGTTTTCTTCAATTGAAGAACATCAGCTCGATGAAGCAGCTGAAGATGATATCTCGTATCTCGACAGCTTATAAACAGCATTAGTGTCAAACATCAACGCTGGACAGCACAGTGAAAACATCGCTTGCGATTACTTGCAGCAACAAGGCTTACAGTTAGTAAGCCGTAATTTTCATTGCCGCTTTGGTGAAATCGACCTTGTTATGCAAGACCAAAAGACTCTGGTATTTGTTGAAGTACGCTATCGCCGCAATGCTGCCTTTGGTGGTGCTTTAGCCAGCATAACAATAAAAAAACAACAGCGCTTATTATCGACCGCTAAGGTCTTTCTACAAAAAAACAAAAAATACGCAGCCATGGACATGCGTTTTGATGTATTCGCAATAGAAGGTAACTTAACAGAGCCTAGCAATATTAACTGGCTACAGAACGCCATTGAAGCCAACTAAGCTAGTACTCCAGCAATAGCTTTTTATATAAATTCAAAGATTCAGCACCCTGCGAATCAGGCAAAAGCATGTTTTCTGCAGCTTGTTGCTGCAACTGAGTTATTTTTAAAATCAACTGCTCGATAATAGTAACAAGGCTTGTGGGCGTGGTTTCGATCAAGCCCGCCTGTAAATTCTGTTGTGCAACTCCCCATTGCCCAGCCAGAACAGCATTCAAGCCTTGCACCAACCGTCTAATATTTTGCGCAAACTTCTTTCCTCTTAACTTTTTCAAATAACGCTGTGCCTTGCCAGTTTGGCCATGCTTAATGTATTGCAATGATAACTGCAACATCACATAAGGTGCATTAGGTTGCCGTACCAATACTTCTTTATATTGCCTAATCGCTGCCGCAACGTCTCCCTTACTTGCTAATAAATCGGCATACATGACTAGCGCTTGCATGTGATCAGGCTCTGCAAACAGCAGCTGTTCCAAATAAATCATGGTTTGATCATTAGCATCCGCTGCGACTGCCTGCTCAGCTTGACTGTATAAAGATGCCGCATCTTGTATGTCAAACTGGCTCTGAGCTTTTGAAATTGGGCTAAATAACTGCGCAATAAGTAGCAAACAGCATTGTGCTTGTCGCTTTGCAACTATCACTTACCGCTCCTCACATACCATATCTAATGCAAAGAAGGTTTATCATTATCCGAATTGATCTCAGAGACTTGCTGGCCTATCTGCAATTTAGTCGCGTTAGCACGATTGAGCATTTGCATTCTTTGCAAAGCATCTTGTAATTTACCACACCCTGGCATGATCTCAGATGCTAAGATAGCTTCTATTTGTTTAACCGCTGCTGCCTGATCACCACTGTGCTGAGTTAATAAGCTCTGTGCAAAACGTGCTGCGAAAGACTGCGGATTAAGACGCAGACCAATACGTGCTTTACGTTCAGCATCCTCTAAATCACCGCGCATAACAGCAACCACTGCCAGACCACCATGTGTTTCGCCAAAAATACGATCTATATCCAAAGCTGCCTGAAAACTCTGCTCAGCAGCATCCAATTCCTGCTGCATTATCTGCGCCCAAGCCAGCGCATGCCAAGTTCCTATATATTCAGGCATATATTTAACCGCCAGCGTTAAGTCTTCGATAGCCCCAACAAGATCCATCTCCGCCATTTTAACCAAGCCCATACCCGACCATGCTCGGCCGGCATTAGCGTGTTCTTTCACGGCAAGCTCAAAATAGCCACGGGCCTGTACAATATCCTGCTCATCCAAAGCGACCGAGCCCATGGTAATCAATGCTTCACGATTTAGCGGGCTTTTCTCTAGCGCTTGTGCAGCTTGTTGGTGTTGCAAAGTGTCTAAATATAATAATGCTAAATGCCCTAAAGCTTCTGCATTTTCAGGCTGAGCATTCAGTTGAGCATGCGCACTGCGTATAGCATTTTCCATATCACCTAAGTGATGCTGCACTCGTGATAGCAATATATTGTAGTCAGGCAACAGCTCTATATCAGTAATTTGGGCAAGTTGCTGCTGTGCCAACTCTGGATCATTATTTAATAGTGCAGCATAAGCATAATTAAAATAAACAGCAGGCGCGTGTACACCTGCATCAAGCAAATCTTGTAGTTGCCTGATCGCTTGCTCTTGTTGAGCAGTCGCAAGGTAAAAGCTCGCTTGTTTGAACTTTAAGCCAGTATTATCTGGAAACTTGGTCAAGCCAGCGCTAAGCAACACTTGCACTTGTTCAAAATGCCCGAGTTGCAATTCAATATCAATTAACTCAGAAATGATATTAATATTATCCGGGTCTTGTTGTAAAAATTGTCGAAAACGTTCGGCGCGCTCTCGTAATGCATCCAAAGTCATGCTGGCTTACCTACTGAAATTGATAATGATCGAGTAATTAGTGCTCAATTTTATAGGCATCAACTGCAAAAGGTTTTATGCTATCACTTGCAGCAGGATCACCTTGTTGTTGTTCACGCTCTATAGCGCTCAACAATTCTTTTGCCTGGCCAAAGTATAGATTATCCGTTGGCACTGCATGCAACACTGATTCTAATGTGCTTTTCGCAGCCGCGATATTACCTGACCGCATTTGCAACATACCTTTATAGAATAGCGCTGGTGGATGGTTTGGGCTTTGCTCAATCACTTGATCCCAAACTGCTAATGCTTTTTCGTGCTCATTCAAATCAAAGTGGGTCATACCCAACTGAAAGCGCTCCAACTCAGCATTCGGATGCAGCTCTAAATAGCGCTGATAATACTCACGAGCTTTTGCAAATAACTTAAGCTGCCCGTATAAGCGCGCAACCATGGAAAATGCGGCTGCCGGAGGTTGTTCTGCGCTAAGCACCGCTTTTAATTTAGCCAGTGCATTTTCATAATCACTTTTCTCGATATCCAGTCGTGCCAAAGCAATCAGCTCATCTGCTTCAAACGGATAAGATGCTGTTCTTAAAGTCATTTTTTAGCCCTACTTATAATTTATAGTGTGCTTAATCAGCGTTATATATGGCCCTCACAACACAATAGTCATGCCAACCAACGGATAAAACACGCGCTGCAGCTCAGCTGCCGCTGTATTATGTTCAGTTATAATGCATTAATATCGGCGATATTTGCAAAAAACTCTGGAGCCGAAACCAGCTTGGTATCAACATATGTTGTAGAAGGCCGATAAAAACTATCAATAAGTTTAGTACCTTGAGGCCAAAACTAAGGCTATTTGACAACCCGCAAATGAGGCTTTCCAGGCTTATCGTCGTTATTCGGCGATATAGGATCATCATTTTGTGGTGGCTGTTCATCATTAAAAACCATGCCTTGACCATTCTCACGCGCATAGATCGCTAATACTGCATGAGCTGGGATCGTCACCTGACGTGGTTTGCCTGCGAAGCGCGCACTAAATTCTATATGCGTATTACCCAGCACCAGACCATGCGCCGCCATTGGACCAACATTGAGAATAATTTTGTTATTTTCAACATACTCACGGGGCACAGTAACCCCCTCAGCAGCCGCATCCACGAGTAGATGTGGCGTCATACCGTTATCGACAATCCATTGATAGATTGCCCTGATTAAATAGGGTCTGCTGGAAGTCATACTGATAAGCTTAGCTCAATCGACAACGATATAACACTGGTAAACAATAAACTTACAAAAAGTCAGCGCATTTGACGCTCAACTTCCGATAAGCTGGCTTGAAATGAGGCACGTTCGAATAGGCGGTCTGCATATTTCATCACTGCCTTGCCCTGCCCTGGAAGGTCAATACCCAGGTGCTGTAAGCGCCACAGCACTGGTGCAATAGAACAATCTACAATGGTGAACTCATCATGCAGGAAAAATGGCATCCTATCGACAATTGGTGCAATACTGATAATACTTTCACGTAGATATTTACGTGCTTGATCAGCTTTGGGCTTATCAGCTGTTTGAATATCATTGAGCAAACTGTACCAATCATGCTCAATACGGTACAACGCCAAGCGACAACGCGCACGCGAAACCGGATCTACTGGCAATAAAGGCGGGTGTGGAAAGCGCTCATCTAAATATTCCATAATGACGCGTGAGTCATATAACATAAGCTCGCGATCAACCAGTGTTGGTGATACATCATACGGATTGATTGCCAATAAGTCCTCAGGCTTGTTATCCGGATCTATATCTATAATATCGACGACAATATCCTTTTCAGCCAGCACAATGCGCGCACGATGACAGTGCGCACTATCTGGTACAGAATACAGTGTCATAACAGGCCTACGATTAGCAACAGTTGCCATTCAATTACCCCTACTTGCTTTACTTTCTCAGCTATCAATAGCGAGATGAATTTAACACTGGTCGATTATCTGCATTAACCGACCAGTGCATATATACATAAATTACTTCTTAATATCGCGCCAGTATTCTTTCTTCAATAGATAGGCAGCTATCGTTAAGAACACAAGAAACACCAAAACATAAGCACCGACAGTATGACGAACAAGTCTGGCAGGCTCTGCAGCGTAAAATAAGAAGTTAGTTAAATCTAAAGCCACTTGATCAAACTCTGCTGGCGTTAACGTGCCTGGCTCTACAATCTCGAAACCGGTGATCACTTTTTGCGTATGTCCATGATCATCTGTTTTCTCTTTATAGATAGGCTTCTGCACACCTTGTAATTCCCATAACACATTCGGCATACCGACATTTGGGAATAAGGCATTATCGACACCCCATTGTTTGCTCTCATCAGCAAAAAATGTTCGCAGGTAGGTATATAACCAATCTGCACCATGCGGCTTAGTGCGCGTAACCAGCGTCAAGTCCGGTGGGACAACACCAAATGACTTCTCAGCATAAAACTGATCCATCGCGATCGTCATCAATTCACCAACCTTAGTAGGTGAACCTTCATCATCCTGAGTAAAAATCAGATTCTCTTCTACTTCACGATCAGTCAGACCTAAATCACGACCCAAACGGTTATAGCGTAAATATCCCATTGCATGGCAGCCCATACAATAGTTAACAAAGTACTTCGCCCCACGTTGCAGCGAAGCTCTATCGGACAAATCAACGTTGGCTTTGTCCAGAGGATAAGCAGAGCCACCAGCGGCATGCACTGCAAGTGATGCCAATGATAAAGCTAAAATCGTTATGAGTTTTTTCATTTTGTCACCCTCTCAGGCACGGGCTTACCCTGCTCATTTTTACTTATAAAGTACAAGCCTACAAAAAAGGCGAAGTAGCCAATACTAAATACCTGAGCCAGTATTTGCTTCAAAGGCGTCGGTGGTTTCATACCTAAATAACCAAGGCCAATAAAACTGATGATAAACACCGCTAACAAACCTTTATAAGCAGAAGAACGATAACGAATAGACTTGATTGGACTACGATCAATCCAAGGCAAAGCAAATAAAATCATCACCGCTAAGCCCATGACAAGTACACCTGCAAATTTACCCATCATCCATGGATATGAAGGCACTGCCCGCAAAATGGCATAGAAAGGCGTGAAATACCATAACGGCGCAATATGCTCAGGTGTTTTTAACGGATCAGCAGGCACAAAGTTAGCTGGCTCCAAAAAGTAAACATACATTTCTGGAAAATAGAAAATGATAATCGCGAAAATAATCAAGAATACGCCAACACCAAATAAATCTTTCACCGTGTAATACGGATGAAATGGGATACCATCTAATGGTATGCCATTGGCATCTTTGTTTTTCTTAATTTCAACACCATCCGGGTTATTTGAGCCAACTTCATGCAGCGCAATAATATGCGCAACAACCAGGCCTAATAAAGCAATTGGCAAAGCAATCACATGCAGAGCAAAGAAACGGTTTAATGTGATATCAGAGACAACATAGTCACCCCGAATCCATAAAGCTAATTCTTCACCTACAAAGGGCACTGCCCCAAACAATGAGATAATGACCTGCGCACCCCAAAAAGACATCTGTCCCCAAGGCAACAAGTAACCTAAAAACGCTTCAGCCATTAAGCTCAGATAAATCAGCATGCCGAAGATCCAAATCAGTTCACGTGGCTGCTTGTAGGAGCCATAGATCAAGCCTCGGAACATATGCAGATACACGACAACGAAAAATGCCGAAGCACCTGTGGAATGCATATAGCGAATCAACCATCCCCACTCGACATCCCGCATAATGTATTCAACAGAAGCAAATGCCAGCTCTGCATCCGGCTTGTAGTTCATGGTCAGAAAAATACCAGTGACTATTTGATTTACCAGTACTAATAAAGCCAAAGAGCCAAAGTAATACCAAAAATTGAAGTTCTTCGGTGCATAGTATTCACTTAAGTGCTCTCGCCACAGTGATGTCAGCGGGAAACGGTCATCCACCCACTTCAAGGTACAATTGAGTAAGTTATTCACATTTAGGTTACTCATTTACGCTACCCCCTCATCTTCGCCGATCAGAACGACCTCATCAGACAAGTAACGGTGTGGCGGTATTGGCATATTATCTGGCGCTGGTACACCATTATATACACGGCCTGCCAAATCAAACTTCGATCCATGACAAGGGCAGAAAAAACCACCAATCCAGTCACTACCCAAATCCTGTGGAGCAACTTCCGGACGATAGGTTGGAGAGCACCCCAAGTGAGTACATAAACCAACCATCACCAGATACTCTGGGTTGATAGCGCGGTGACCATTTTTTGCATAAGCTGGCTGCTGCGCTTCATTATCTGAACCTGGATCAGCCAATTGGCCTTCTAGGGAAGCCAAGCTTTCCAACATCTCTGGCGTACGCCGCACAATCCAGACCGGCTTACCACGCCACTTGATCGTGATCTTCATACCAGGTTCAAGCTTACTAATATCCACTTCAACTGGTGCACCAGCTGTTTTAGCTCGTTCGCTGGGCTGCATAGACAACAAAAATGGCACTGCAGCAACAGCAGCACCGCCTGCGCCAACGACACTTGCCGCAGCTGTTAAAAACCTTCGTCGATCCTGATCGACTTCACTCGTATCAAAACTACCCGCTGACATCACGATCTCCCGTATGTTCTTGAAATCAGTTATTGCAGGGATTCTGACTTTGACCAAAGCGCTCGGTGCTTACCTCTTTACACCCAACACTCGATTATTCAATACCGATTCCATGGTTCAAGACTATGGTGCTTTACAGACGATCTCGGCATTAATGATCAAACTCAGTTACAAACCACACATAAAGGCGCGAATTGTAACAAATTTGCCTTCCATACCGCCAGCAAATGATGAGTTTTAACTTAGAGATCAAGTACTTAAGCTGGGTTATGGACATCAATAAATTGGTGTTTTAAGGCAAAATGGCTCGCTAAGTGCTCACCGAGGCTCTCTACACCAAACCGCTCGGTTGCATGATGGCCAGCGGCAATATAATGAATACCATTTTCGCGGGCAAAATGCGTCGTGCGTTCTGAAATTTCACCACTCAAATACACATCAACGTTCAGCTTTGCGGCTTCTTCAATGAAATCTTGAGCCCCCCCTGTACACCAGGCGATGGTTTGCACAGGCTGATCACCTGCTTCAACAACTGTTGGCCCAAATTGCAGGCTCTGAGCAATATGCTCTACCAGTTTAGCTAAAGGCTGGACAGCGGGTAACTGCCCATAAAACAGCAAGCCTTTGGCAGCACCATGATCGATCACACCATTCACAGTGATGCCAAGTGTTTTGGCCAAAGCCACATTATTACCCAGGGAAATATGTGCATCCAACGGCAGATGATATGCGAGCAGACTGATATTATGCTGCAACAGCGCTTTAATACGGCGCTGCTTCATACCGACAATACTTGCTGACTCTCCTCGCCAAAAATAACCATGGTGTACCAACAACAGATCTGCCTGTGCTGTAATTGCCGCATCAATCAATGCCTGACTCGCTGTTACACCGCTGACGATACAAGCTACCTCGGCAGTGCCTTCAACCTGTAAGCCGTTTGGGCAATAATCTTTGAAAGATGTGCTTTCAAGCAACTTATCACAATAAGTCACCAATTCATTCAATGCGACCATAAAATTAACTCCAGCCTGTTAAGCATGCACTTCCAGTTAACTCTAACTGGACATATATTGACATTTAGGTATGCTCGACACATTGCTTATTATTTCATATTCATAACAATGTTGCTTTTGCATTATCTCTAGAAGATACGCAAATCCATCCGGCAACGCCTTGAGGGGGTAGCCCGAAGCAACTAGGCAAGGCCCTTGAAAATATCGGTGAAACAATCAGTGAAATCATTAAAACCATTCGCGTTTATCATACAGGCTGCTCTGGCAGGGCTTTTAATTGCCATCATTATTCTGCTGCTTTGGCATAGGTCGACGCCTCCCCCCGCCAGCACACCACCGATAACACCCCAACTAAATGATCAACAGCCTGGCAGCAATATCCTGCAAACGCCATCTAGGCAATTTGGTGGGCCCTTTTCTTATGCACAAGCAGTAGCAACAGCCGCGCCTTCGGTAGTGAATATTTTCACCACCAAAACAGTCACCAAAAATAATCGCCGTCGTAGCAGCTTGTTCGAGCGCTTTTTTGGGGTTCCGACACCACAACGACAGCAACAACGCAAACAAAGCGGCTTGGGCTCTGGTGTTATTTTTAGTGATCAGGGCTATATCGTGACAAATTATCACGTTATTCGTGAAGCAGAAGATATTCATGTTTATTTACGTGATGGCCGTGATTTCCCCGCCAAACTGGTAGGCGCTGACCCAGAAACTGACCTGGCTATCCTGCATATTGATGCTGACCAATTAAAAAGTATCGAACTTGGTCAGTCGGACTTTTTACAGGTTGGCGATGTTGTGTTGGCAATTGGCAACCCCTTTGGCGTTGGCCAAACGGTGACAATGGGAATTGTCTCAGCCACTGGCCGAGACAGCCTGGGTATTAATGCCTTTGAAAATTTCATTCAGACTGATGCCGCCATAAACCCAGGTAACTCTGGTGGCGCGCTGGTCAACCCCTTAGGCAAATTGGTTGGGATTAATACCGCTATTTTCAGCAAAAGCGGTGGCTCGCAGGGCATTGGTTTTGCAATACCCGTCGATATGGTAAAAGCCATTCTGTCCGATATTATCCAATATGGTAAAGTGATCCGTGGCTGGTTGGGGGTAGAAGCCCGCGAAATTCCGGCTGCAGCCAAAGCACAGTTGGCGCAACGCAGTAACTACACACACGGTGTATGGATAGTCGGCGTGCTGGGCAACAGCCCGGCGGATCAGGCGGGTATTAAAGCTGGTGATATTGTGACCACAGTGAACAATACCGCTATCTTCAACTCGCAAATTCTATTGAAAGAAATCGCTAAACATCGCCCGGGCGAACAGCTCACTGTAGAAATCATGCGCAATGGCAAAGTATTAATCGCTCAGGCCACCTTAGTTCAAAGGCCTTCAATACCACGGCGCTAGTACCGCAATAGCATGCTATCGAGCGAGTGTTTTTAGCAGGAAGCGCTCAAATATACTCTGAATGTCGGGCAACACGGCAAGCAGACGGTGATCGCCATTAAGAATATGTAACGCCATCGCATGTTGCTCTGCAAAGCGCTGCACATTATTGAGTGGCACAATATCATCATGCCAGCCATGCACTACCTCAGCATATTGTGCATCAGGCTGCAAGTCATGCCGCCCCCAGTCAGGCATAAATACGGCGGGTGCCAGCAGAAACAGCCCTGCTGGCGTTAATTTTTCTGAAGCAGCAGCGGATACATAGCCCCCCATACTGGAACCAACAAGAATCAACGTATCGCTGGCAAGGGGCTGTAAATCTAATAGCCGGTTAACCCGAGCATCTGGGTCGCTAATCCCGCGATAATCGGGACTCTCAACATGAAACCCATGATCCCAGGCAACCTCAGCTAACGCTTCGATTTTTGCCCCCCAAGGGTCGCTTTCTTTGCCATGCGCAAAGTAAATTAGGTTCTCAAACATATTTACCCCCAATACCGGCACAACCTTGACTGAATCAGCGTAGATTAGCTCAGCCAGGCGCGCCGTACAGTCATGCACTAGGAAACTGATTTGAGCTTCGGGCCTTGCTTGCCTTCTTCAATCTTCTGCATATCCAGTTGTGATTTTGCATCCATAATGGTCCGGTACAAAACCCCTTGCCCGGTGCCAGTCAGTAAGGCATCACGCAACACAAAATCCGGGTCACAGGCTTCAGCATCAGTAATCAGCTTTTCAAACGCGCGAATATAATCTTCAGTATAGCGCTGTACATAATCATTACCAAAATATATATCTGGCTGTATTCGGCTTTGGTGGTCCGCTACAGAGCCATATTCGAGCAATTTACGAATAAATATGCGCTCATCTTTATGAAACTGCATCCATAGCAAAGAAGCTGACTCGTCAGTTTCCATGCCTGCTGCACTAGGGCCTTGTGTAGCCATGTAAATATGGCCGCTAATAACGCCTAATTGCTGCAAAACCATCTTAGATAAGCTCAAAAAAGTATTGAGTTGGGTCTGTTGCGCTTGCTTGGCAATATTCTTGGCATTTTCAGCAATATCTTTTTGCTGCAGGAAAAAGCCTACCACAATCCATAGGAACAATAATGGGGCAAATGCACCTTCAAAGAAACTGCCAATGACATCCATAGGCTGTCTCATAAACGCTCCCCAACCCACGCCCTGGGAAATATAGAACGCCACAAAGCTTAACCAAAGAATGGTCAAGATAAGGCCAACCTTAAATGGCTTACTGGAAGGGTACCAATAGTACTCCTTCACATCCTTAAACAAAGAGTGGTTATCTTTATTTCGATCCATGCCTGCTAAATACGTTTTGGGTATTGTTAAAAAAGAGGAAGTGCTTCTGATGAGCAATTATACTCTCAAAAGCCATTAACAGCATGCAATAATCCATGCTGTTAATCACAAAACACCAAGGTTTTTTCCTGAACTCGCTAACGCATTGCTGCAGCGCCAGCCTAAAATCTGCAGACAAGAATAATCCAGTTTAGTTCGCTGCCGATGCCTCAAGTAAATTCTGCAACTCTCTTAACGAGACAGCGAACATCGCCATATCCAAACCATCGACGCTTTTCAGGTCACGGGGTATTTTTAAGCATCGATCTACTGAGAACTGATTTCGCTTGTGCCAAGCTGCTATCAACTGATCCACAGGGCTCTTTTTATTACCGGTTCGTAACACTTCTTTAGTCAAAGCACGTAATACAGTATAAATATCAGCTATCAACGCTTTACAAGCTAACTCTTGCCAGTGATTGTCAGGCTTGAACTCACCAACCTTGATACGCAACCAGAAAATATCCAAGTAAGCTGATAAGGCAAAATAAAGGTCCACAACCAGTTCAATAGGTCGCTTACTTTGATTGCTGATCAATACCACGTCAAAGGTACAATACAGAGCATCCATGCTGACAGTCGTAAGTGCCAACTGTTTATCTACCCCCTGCGAGGCCAGACGTTCCAGCCTGCTGCGTATTACCGGATCCTCAGAGCCAGCTAACAACATCGGCAATTTTCGCATGAGAACCTGGGCACCTTTGCCAAAATCGGCAATTGCGGCCTCAATACCCAATGCACGCTTACGATGCCTGATAAGCCAAGTACTGGTCCGATAAATTAATCGTATAGCTTCCTGCATAATTTCCAGTTGTATCTTCGCATCCACTTTATTATCCAATGCCGCAACCTCAGCCCAGTTATGCCGCAACTGAAAAACTTCCCAAGCAATTGTGTAGGCCCGCACAATCTCGGCAGTAGATGCTCCCGTTTCTTCCTGCATACGATAAACGAAAGTGCAACCCATACGGTTGACCATGCGATTCACTATAAATGTTGCCAAAATCTCCTTACGCAGTGGATGCTTATGGATATACTCCGCATAACGCTGCCGTAATGGCACTGGGAAGTAGCGCAATAGTTCTGCCGCATAATAAGGGTCATCCCAAAGATCGGCGTTCACCAACTCAGTTTCAGCCAAAATCTTAGAGTAAGACAACAGCACTGAAATTTCGGGCCGAGTTAGACCCTGACCTGCCGCCTTGCGGTCCAATAACACGTCCTCTGTTGGCAGCACCTCCAAATCACGGTCCAATACCCCATCGCTTTCCAAATGCTTGATATAGCGACTGTGTTCATCTAATAAGTTTGCCGCATCCATCTCTATCAAAGTAATCGCCTGGCCTTGCCAGTAATTACTTTGCAACACCAGATCAGCCACCTCATCTGTCATACTTAGCAGCAGCTCAGCACGGCGCTTTTCAGTCATCCGCCCATCGGCAACAACGGCATTAAGCAAAATCTTGATGTTTACCTCGTGATCAGAACAATCAACACCGCCAGCATTGTGGATAAAATCAGTATCAATTGAACCACCCAGCAAGCTGTATTCAATGCGGGCTTTTTGTGTCAGCCCCAAATTACCGCCTTCACCAAATACTTTACAGCGTAGCTCATCAGCATTAATACGCAAACCATCGTTACTCCGATCACCAGCATCACTGTGCTGCTCTTGACTTGCTTTAACATAAGTACCTATCCCACCATTCCAGATCAACTCCACAGGCGCTTTGAGCATCAGGTTGATCAAGTCATTCGGCGCCATGCTCTTACGGTCTGTATTTAACAACGCTTGTATCTCTGGTGTTAAGCTAATCGATTTGGCACTACGAGAAAAAATACCACCACCTTTCGAAATTAACGCTTTGTTGTAATCTTCCCAAGTGGATCTTGGCAACTTAAATAAACGTTTGCGTTCCTTATAACTGGTTGCCGAATCTGGATTAGGGTCTAAAAAAATATGCATATGATTAAAAGCACCCACTAGACAAATATGCTTCGACAACAGCATGCCATTACCAAAAACATCGCCTCCCATATCGCCAATACCCACTACAGTAAAATCTTCTTTTTGGATATTTTTCCCTAAATCACGAAATAACAACTTAACTGACTCCCAAGCACCTCTTGCGGTAATGCCCATTTTTTTATGGTCATAACCTAGCGAACCGCCTGAAGCAAAAGCATCATCTAGCCAAAAGCCATAATCTCTAGCAACACCATTGGCAATATCAGAGAAAGTCGCCGTGCCTTTATCAGCGGCAACCACTAAATAAGGATCGTCAGCATCGTAGCGCACGACACTCTTTGGCGGCACAACATCACCTTGCACGATATTGTCTGTAATATCTAATAAGCCACTAATGAATTGCTTATAACAACTAATCACTTCCTGCATCAAGGCATCGCGACCGCCTTTGGTAGGAGCCTGTTTAACAACAAACCCTCCTTTGGAACCCGTTGGCACAATGACTGCATTTTTTACTTTTTGCGCTTTTACCAAGCCCAATACTTCAGTACGAAAGTCTTCTCGACGGTCTGACCAACGCAAACCACCTCGTGCAACCTTACCACTACGCAAGTGCACACCTTCAGTTTTGGGTGAATACACAAAAACCTCATACATAGGCCTTGGCTCAGGCAACTCTGGCACTTTTGCAGTATCAAATTTAAATGCCACATAGGGTTTAATATCGGCTACTGCAGAAGATTGAAAGAAATTAGTCCTAATAGTGGCCACAATCACGCCAACAAAATTACGTAAAATGCGATCTTCATCAAGGCTCGCCACATCATCCAATGCTGCTAACACTTTTTCATGTAAAGCTTGAAATGCTTTTGGAGATTTATTGTCTTGCAATGAAGGATCAAAGCGCTTATTAAATAAATCAAGCAAGCTACGCGCTATACTGGCATGCTTATTTAAGCATTGCTCCATATACTGCTGACTGAATGTTAACCCTGCTTGCAATAAATACTTACAATAAGCTCGTAGCACGACAATTTCACGACAAGACAAACCCGCATTTAAACACAACATATTAAAACCATCATTTTCTACCCGACCTTGCCAGGCCTGATGAAACAAATCTTCAAACAGGGGCTTTAATTGCTCGAAGTTTTTAATACTCACAGCACTACTCAAACCATGATCATGCAGCCAAACCTTATTACTTTCCGCAGGCATAATCTCATACGGTTTTTCCTGTAATACTTTAACGCCCATATTCTCCAATATCGGCATACTATCTGATGGCGCTATTGCATTTCCTCGTTGGTAAAGCTTCAAGCCTATACGTTTTTCGCCCTGCTGAGCGTACAACCTCACCTGAAAAGGATTATTTGCATCGATGCTCTCCAGCACAAGAATATCATCCACCGCGATCGGTAACGCAAAGTCTACTTGATACGATGAAGGAAAGGCTTTGGCATACTTGCTTAATATGGCGGGGTATTGCTCTACCGCTAAACGATCTAACAATTCAAGCTTAAACTGATCCAGCCAAGTTTGCGAAGCATGTAGTAAAGCCTTTTCAATTTCCACCACATTATAGTCTGGGAAATTTTGCGCATCAGTCCGAATAACATATTCAACACGGGCAAAGCTTTCATCAGTTACTTTGACATTAAACGTCACATCCAAACCTGAAAAGCGTTCCAATAATATATCAGTGATTTTTATGCGCAAATCAGTATCATAATGATCACGTGGCACATACACCAAACATGTCACAAAGCGTCGCAAACTATCTTCTTTAACAAACAATTTCAGGCGTTGGTTTTCACCTAAATGCAATACACCCAGCGCTATTCTTTTCAGATCTTTTTCACGAATCTGAAATAAGACATCACGCGGAAACGTTTCTAAAATATGTGCAAAGGCCTTACCGGTATGTGATACAGCATCAAAACCACCCGCTGAAAAAACTCGATTGATTTTCGTCCTGACCACCGGCACATCCCGAGGGTGGCGTCGGTATGCCATGGAGGTATACAAACCCACAAATCGCCGCTCGCCGATTAATTTACCTTTAGGGTTAAAATGCCTGATCGCAACATAATCCATATACCCTGGCCTATGCACTGTTGCTCGGTAAATTGATTTGGTTAACAGAATTAAATCTTCCTGTGATCGTTCTGCTTTAACGCCTTGCAAACTTGGCACCAAAACGTCTTCTGTATTACGAAAAGGCTTATCTTTTAAAACCCCAAGAGCAGTACCTGCCACCGGGCGCAATACCTCTTGTTGACCTTTTTTATAGACTTTGTAGTCCTGGCAACCCAAAAAAGTAAAATTCTTTTCTTCCATCCATGCCAGAAATGCGCGTACCTCATTGACCTTACGTTGCGCAACCGGTTCTTTGTTCTCACCAAGCTGCTCAATATTTTCCTGCAACTTAGCACCCATTTTACGCCAATCTGCGACCGCTCTTTGCACATCGCGCAGCACTTTGTTTAAGCCTGTTTGCAGCTGTTGAATCTGCTTATCATCGACAACCTTATCAATCTCTACATGAATAAAAGATTCATGTGTATTATTTTGTTTATTGGGTTCAGGTAATGCAACTGACTTAAGCTTGCCTTTATTATTGCGCTCGACCCAGTAAACTGGGTGGATCATACGTTTAACACTAAAACCTTGCCGGTTAACTTCCATTCGTACCGAATCAACCAAGAAGGGCATATTAGGCACAACCAGTTGCACAATCGTACTCATGGTCTGCCAGCCATCGGCATTAAATACACTAGTAACGGGTTTAGTGCCTGCACGCTGCTGTGCCAATTGCCAGTGCGAGAATACAATCTCAAAAGCAGTCTTGGCATCCAGACTCAAAAAGTCATCGGGTGCTGTATTCGCAAAATAGAGCCGTAAAAATGCCTCTAAAGCTTGTATTTTCTGTTTGGGAACTGCACTCCGCGCATACTTGGCCACCTTGCCGATATGACCGGCATTACTCTGATTATTTTGCGTCATTCTTGTTTTTCCTTGCGAAACTGGCATCAAATATTCCAACGAGTGCTGCTAAATACTAACATCACTACTCCTCTGAATTCTTAACGGCTGCAAATAAGCAAATCGTTAATTTTTTTGCTTTTTTAGCAATAACTTAGCAACTCATCAACAGCTATCACGCTAACAATTAAATGTTGCACTCACAACCATGAGGACGATCATACCCCCCATGAGGACCTAAGGATCTATAGATATGACTGACTCAGCAGCTGAAAGGGATAAATCTAAACTCAAATAGTGCTAATACCGGGACCATCCAGTAAAGCAACATCATTCGTTTTAGTCTATGGCTAAAATCTCAAAACGCCTAGAACACAGCGGACACACAGCTCAAACCATTTGCAAATGTTCAGCGGGGCTAGCCCGGCGTAGACTTGCCCAATGACCTTCGTAGCAACTCCAATGAGTATAGACGCAAATTAGACATGTTATAAGCACACAACACTATGCACTTACCATGCAGGTCGTGCGTATAATACAGCTGAGGATTATTGATAGCTGCTACAAATTAAACTGCCTTTTCGCTGACAGCAGGTGTCACTTTCAGAGCCTGCAAACCCTTAGGTCCTTGCTCTGCATCAAAGTTGACAAGCTGTCCACGGTTCAGCGTTTTATAGCCTTCGTTTTGAATTGCGGAGAAGTGCACAAACACATCATCTCCTCCATCTTGCGGTTCAATAAATCCAAATCCCTTAGCGTTATTAAACCATTTTACTACGCCAGTATGAGTGCTCATTTACCTTCCTCTTTCTTGGTCATACAAACGTATTTATCATGTGACCACTTTTCTCCATGAAGAAAATACGCACTATTTCCGGCCTTGCGAAAACGTTTTTATTCTAGCCAAAGTGTCACATAAAAGTGAAGTTCTTTACAAAAGTTGGACCTATGATCTGAGTGTTAAGATTTTCTTTAAAATCAATGGCTTCTCAATCAGCGCATGGACAACTTCACGAACTATAGGCTAATATCGCCTTTTAAAGGCTCCTTGATGTGTCTTTTTCCCTAATTATCCGTTTTGCGAGTTGTTATTGTTGAATCAATTAAAAGCTATTTTCATCATACTCTATGTGCCAGTCACCGCCATCATTGGCTTGCAGGCGAGCTATCAGCTGATCACTAGCGGCCTTAATCTTGCCTGGCTGGGTGTATGTATTACTACGTTTATCATTATTTGGCATTTTATCAAACCACGTTTTATCGCAATCCCGCGCAGCAAAGCCTTTGCTGATCGTGCCTTCTTATGCATGTTGGCCGGTGCCACGCTTGCCATTATTGGTAACTTCAACCCTCAGCAAGATAATACATTGCCACTCTTTTATATGGTTATTTTATTTGTAGGCTGGCTGCTCTATGAGTTCTGGTATAAACGAATACAATACCGGCATACCCTGACATTAGAAACCGGCAAAACAATTCCGGCTTTTACACTGCCCAACCAGGACGGCGAAATTTTTCATTCAGAATCACTCGCAGGACATCATAGCATTCTCGTATTTTTTCGTGGCTGCTGGTGTCCTGCTGCTAATGCACAATTGCAAGAGCTGGCTCGAAAATATCGTCAAGCTCTAATGCTAGGCACGCAACTGGTTTTTATCACAACCCATGATACAAAACACCTGCAAAAAATTGCACAAGCCTACCAAGTACCAGCAGTATTCTTAATTGACAAAGATTGTAATCTGGCAACTAAGCTCGGCATTGAGCAAGATAATGCAACTCCCCTATTGTTGCAGCTCTTTGGACACAGCGCCAAAAATGTTATCCCAACAACCGTACTTACCAATACCAACAAACAAATTGTATACTACAAGGTAGCAAGTCATTATCATGACACGCCTGAGCCCGACACATTATTTAAATTAATCAATTATGCTGATGCGTAAACCATGAATATCCGTGATCTCAAATATTTGGTTGCAGTCGCTGAGCACAAACACTTTGGCAAAGCAGCTGAAGCTTGCTTTGTCAGCCAACCAACGCTTAGTACGCAAATCAAAAAGCTCGAAGAAGAACTGGGAGTAACTTTAATAGAACGCAATAATAAAAGTGTCTTACTCACTGAAGCCGGCAAAGTCATCACTGAAAAAGCTGAAGAACTGCTACAAGTCAGTATTGATATTAAACGCTTAGCTGAAAACTATAACAACCCAGAGGCCAGCACAATATCCTTAGGTGTTATTCCAACGCTAGGGCCTTATTTGCTACCTCATATCATGCCAGCTATAAAGAAGCACTTCCCCAAACTACGCATTTTGTTATATGAGGAGCAAACAGCAATATTGCTTGAAAAACTCAATAGCGGCAAGCTTGATGCGGCATTACTTGCATTGCCAATTGTTGACTCAACACTCCAGCATGAACTTTTATTTGATGAGCCTTTTTTGGCAGCCATACCCAGCAAAAACAATCTGGCTGACAAGAAACAAATCACATTAAAAGACATGCACGACCAAGATGTACTGCTATTAGAAGACGGCCATTGCTTACGTGACCAAACCTTGGACTTATGTAATACAGTTGGCATCTCAGAGATCGAAGGCTATCGCGCCACCAGCCTGGAAACACTGAGGCAAATGGTTGCGACTGGCTTAGGCGTTACTTTTATCCCAGCATTTGCCGCCCAGAAAAATGAATCGAAAAAATCAGGGGTTACATTAAAACCATTTAAAACACCAGAGCCTTACCGTAGTATCGCACTGACATTTCGTAATAGCAGCTACCAAAAGCCATTACTCAGTGCAATAGCTAAAGTTATCCGGCAAAAAGCCGACGCTGAACTACATTAACCTGACGATTCTAAAGCATCTGAATATACAAACAGCACGTATAATATTTCAAATCTAAGCCCCTAAAGGACCAGTG
This sequence comes from Gammaproteobacteria bacterium, assembly GCA_965230615.1. Lineage (GTDB taxonomy): Bacteria > Pseudomonadota > Gammaproteobacteria > HTCC5015 > HTCC5015. The sequence continues at coordinate 3,815,547 of OZ246012.1, read as the reverse complement.
CATGCGCTCCACCAAAGTTATTGTCGTCGTTATCTTTATATCACTGGTTGCCGCTTTTTTTATTTTTGGCTTAAATGATTTTTTTAACCTAACTTACCTTAAAGGCCAGCATGATACACTACGCAGCTATTGCCAGGAAAACCTCTTCACCTGTATCAGTATTTATTTTGGTATTTATTTGGCTATTACATCGCTCTCTCTACCAGGCGCGGGTCTACTGACTGTTCTTGGTGGCGCTATGTTTGGCCTGCTATATGGTGTGATAGTGGTATCATTTGCCTCAAGTATCGGCGCATTGATTTCCTTTTTGGTCGCCAGATATTTGCTAAGAGATTATATGCAAGCAAGATTCAAAGACAGACTCAACGCCATTAATGCAGGCATAGAGCGTGATGGTGCTTTTTATTTATTTGGCTTGCGTCTGGTCTTTATTATTCCTTATTTTATGGTCAATGTCTTAATGGCATTAACACCAATCAAAGCTTTTACATTTTTCTGGGTCAGTCAAGTAGGCATGCTAGCCGGAACATTTGTTTATGTTAATGCTGGCACACAACTGGCTAAAATCAACTCACTCAAAGATATTCTTTCATTGGAACTAGCACTGGCCTTTATTTTACTTGGCCTGCTGCCATTAATTGCCAAAAAGACGCTTGATTACCTTAATCAAAAAAGACATGCCCAAGCCTAAAAAATTTGATCGCAACCTGATTGTCATAGGTGCAGGTGCCGCTGGCTTAGTTAGCGCTTACATTGCTGCTACAGTCAAAGCCAAAGTCAGCTTGATCGAAAAACATAAAATGGGCGGTGACTGCCTGAATACTGGCTGCGTCCCATCTAAAGCATTGATCCGCTCCAGTAAGTTAGTTCACCAAATGCAAAACCCTCAAGCCTTTGGCATTAAGACAAGCAATGTTGAGTTCGAGTTTTCTGATATTATGCAACGTGTGCATAGCGCGATCAAAAAAATAGAGCCTCATGACTCAGTCGAACGCTATAGCAAAATGGGCGTAGATTGTATTAGTGGCGATGCGAAGCTAATATCACCGTATGAAGTAGAAGTGAATCAACAAGTGCTCTCAGCAAAAAATATTATCATTGCTACTGGCGCAAGACCTTTCATTCCACCTATTGCTGGCATAGAAACAGCGCCTATACTCACTTCAAATACACTTTGGGATTTGCAAAAGCTCCCCAAGCGGCTACTGGTATTAGGCGGTGGCCCCATCGGCTGCGAACTTGCACAAAGCTTTGCTCGACTTGGGGCTGAGGTAACATTAGTTGAAATGCAAAATCAACTTATGGGCCGAGAAGACCAGGATGTTGCTCATTATATTGAACAAAAGTTTAAAGCAGAAAACATTAATGTACTGACACAATATAAAGCTACTGCTTTTACTCAACAAGAGCATGAGCATATCGCAGTTTGTCAAAGTCTGCACAATCAACAGGAGCAGCAAATTGCTTTTGATCAAGTATTAGTAGCCGTTGGCCGCCGGGCAAATACTGAAGGCTTCGGTCTGGAAGATTTAAATATTGAACTTAATCAAAATGGCACCATTAAAACCAACGCCTATATGCAAAGCAATATCAAGCATATTTATGCCTGTGGTGATGTCGCCGGGCCATACCAATTTACGCATACCGCCGCACATCAAGCTTGGTATTGCGCCGTAAATGCTTTATTTGGTCGATTTAAAAAGTTCAAAGCTGACTACTCGGTAATTCCCTGGGCAACGTTTACCGATCCTGAAGTTGCCAGAGTTGGACTCAACGAAACTGAAGCTAAAGCCCAAGGCATTCCTTTTGAAGTTACACGTTATGATATAAATGACCTCGACCGGGCTATTGTTGATAGTAGCGACTATGGCTTTGTTAAAGTACTCACCAAACCCGGCAAAGATACAATCCTTGGCGCAACCATTGTTGGCGAGCATGCCAGTGATTTAATCAGCGAATATATTAGTGCCATGAAACATGGCTTTGGACTTAATGCTATTCTGGGCACTATTCATATTTACCCAACGCTAGCCGAAGCTAATAAATATGCCGCAGGCAACTGGAAAAAAACCCGCTCGCCACAAACTTTACTACGCTGGATTGAACGGTATCATCGTTGGCAATTGTAACACCATACATCGAACCCATATTATTTTTAACGCCTTATACTCTTGATTATAGATTGCACTGCAGGGATCAGTAATAAAACTAGCTCGCTTGCTGGTCCAGCGTTTCATCCATAACTGCACGCTGTAGGCGCGTTGTTGGTTCCGCAATGACATAGCCCTGGATATAATCAACACCTAAATCATATAACACGCTCAATACTGCTGCATTTTCGACCTGGCTAGCGATCACTTTAATTTCATGCTTACGTGCCTTTTCGATAATATTTCTTACAGAAACACGCTTCTTATCATCTGCGTGTAGCGACTCCAATAGACCTTTATTTAGTTTCATATAATCAAAGTCCAAATGCTTAATATAGTTTAAAGAGTTATCACTCTCCTCATAGTGGTCAATTGCAAATTCAAGTTTGAGTTTTTTAATATTTTGATTGAGCGCTTTGGTTTTTTGCAGGCGTGATAACACAGTATTTTTATCAACTTCGACGACCAAACTACCTGCAGGTAGTTTTGCCTGCACAATCTCAACGATGATATTCCCCATAATCACCTCATCCCCTAAGGAATGACCTGATATGTTTAAATAGAAGCGCAGCTTTCTATCGCCTTTGCCTGTAATACGCCTTACATCCTGCTCAGCTTTAAAACGTTTTATGGCATTTTTGACCACCCACCGATCAATGGCTGGCATTAAACCATATTGTTCTGCAACAGGCATGAATTCGCCTGGAGTTACATAGGTATCCTTATTTGTTTTAATTCTTAAAAACACCTCATAATTATCACAACCATCATCGGGTACTGCCATAATGGGTTGAAATAAAAGTTCGAAACCATCGTTTTTTAGAGCATCATCGATTGTTGTTACCAAAGAATCCATTGGCCCTACGTCAGCGGGCACTTCCAGCTCTTCGTCTGCAACAATATAGTCAGCCTCTATTTTTTGACGCATTTCATCTAGCTTGCGCCGCATACGAATATGTGACACTTCCCGCTGCACAACGAATGGGAACTGCGTACGTGTTTCAAGACTGATAACATCATGCGCACCTAATGCTGCCGCATGGATGTAATCATGATTTTCCAACTTTTCTGTCACAAAGATAACCGCTGGCGGATCTGTGGACGTTTTTATAAATGTGCTGAGTTCTTTTTCATTAACATTATTATGTTGATGCCAAAACACCAATAACTCACAGGCATGCTCTTTATGGTAATTATCTAACCATTCCAGGTCTGTGGTATATTGACTGTCTAAGTGAAAATCAAACTCATTTAACAAGTCTGAAAGCTGGGCGAAATCCTCTTCCTTATCAGTCATAAATACAATATTTACTGGCCTGCTATCAGACATTATTCCCACTCACCCTAAGGGTATTTAATGGTTGCTCGCATCTGGCGATTGCTAACACTAGGCAGTTGAAAATTACCTCGACTGACTGTTGCTGTAATAGAGTAGATAGTATAGGTATTCGTCAAGTCACCCTCATTGTAACTACCAACTGCTGCACAGCCCATTGTCACCGCATGGTTGTCTATTGTTAACGCGCTTTGTATACCACTACAATCAGCACCTGCTGCTATTCTTGATAAGCCATAATTAATCGCTGAGCGGCTGACTAAATAAGTTTGTGCAGCCTGCGCTGAAAACGTACTATTTAAATGCTGTGAACCCGATAAATTCACCAAAGACAGTACTAATGCGGAAAGGCCTGCTAATATAAATAGCACGACAATGATACTGATCCCTACTTGTTGTTTGTTGAGGGTCTGCACATCCTTTCCTTTTAAGGCACATTAATAACATGTACTTGATACAATAAAGATATGGCTTCCGAACTTATGTTATCCTGCACTTGCACTCTGAGTGTCACTAAGCCGTGTCGAGCGCTGGCTGTCGCTGAGTAATCAAACTGACACGCTATAATATTGCTCGCCAAGAGAAAACCTCCCGCGCCAAAATCTGTATTACTAATAGGCTGAGCAGCGCTTATGCCATAGTCTTCATAGCGGCGTAGTTCATTATTGCTTAAATCACAGACAAAACTAATTGGCTTATCAACCACATAGAACCGCTGATTAGCAGAAGGCGGAATAGGAAAAGGAAACTGCCAACCAACACCATTATCAAAACTAATTCGGTTATTGACGGTATCGACAGCCGTAATAGCAGCAACATTATCGCCATTATAGGCATTAATATCACCTAGAGCGGTACCTGTATTGTATATTACCAGACAATCAGCATCACCTGCTGCACTTAAACAGTTAAGCTGCCCAGCGCTACCCGCATTAATAGCGCCAATAACAGTATCTAACACATCGAAAGTATCGTTACTCGCATTAATGAGAGCGTCACCACTACCATCATCTTCCAAACGAGCACGATAACGGCCACCCGTTGCAGTATTCAAAAACTCTATCGCACGACGATTACCTGACACCCGGGTACGCACACTATTGGGCAATGCATGCCGCATCTCCCGCGACATTAGCTGCAAAGCGTTATCAGCAATATCGACTAGCTCAGCACGGCGTGATACGTCCACAAATCCCTGCACCGGTGTCACAATCAATAAACCACCGAGCACGGCCATTGCTGATACCAAGACAGTGACAACAATTATTTCAACTAGCGTAAACCCACGACTATAAAAAAATCTAGTGGTGCACTGGTAATGTGATGTTGGCATTATTAAAAAACAGTTCGTATACCGGTCAATGTGATACTCAAATCAGTATCATCATGCGTTACCGTAACAGCTGCTTGCTGTCCGGCTGCCTGCTGTGCGCCAGACCCTAATGTCACCGCAGATACTGTCATTTGCACATTGTATTGACCAAGGCCAGCCAGAGGATTACCAAACTGATCTAAAGCACCTGCCAAATCACTGATGCAGTTATAATCTTGAATATCATCATAATTCTGCCGGTTGGCCGGTAGCGCCCCTTCTTCACAGCTGCCGGTTTCAGCTTCATTAGGGTCTGCAAATTGCTTTAATAAGGCTTCTTCGATATAACCTTGCGCAATCGCTATTGCCTGCATACGTAACATTGGGTCAACACTACGCGTAACATTACTCGTTACAACACTAAGCAGACTCACAACTGTAATAGAGATAATCACAATAGTGGTGACTATTTCGATCAAGGTAAAGCCCCGTACAGCGCCTGGCCTTTTTTGTTGAAAATTAGTAGACATACCCTGTTACCGCCTCAATGTTAATAATACTAGTACCGACTGTAACACTGCCACCTGCGATCGATGGCTGTCCTTGGGCATTGAAGAAGAAAGTCAGGTTATTGACAATATTCACGCTTGCAGGTGCAGTTGCACTATAGCTACCGCCAATCGGTCTAGGTAAGACAACCGAAAAAGGCCCACTGGCACCAATACAGGCAGCCGCAGTTGAGACAGCATCACTGCGCAGGCGTAACACATAGGTATCTGTTGCAGCCACAACATCGACTTGGACATCGCAGGCAGATGTAATAGCAAACTTCTGCGCAAAGCGAATGGCGGCTTTTAAATCCTGCTCAAAAGCAGCACTTTCGAATGTAGTGATATCCAGCCTTGCTAAAGCAACTGCGGACAACACACCTAACAAAATCAAAATTGTTAATATCTCGATAAATGAAAAACCCGCCATTTTTCCAAGTGGTGCCTTCATTTATTAAGATACTCTTATCCCAAATATCAGACTTCAAAGGGGGCTCAGCACCCCCTTTAAAACATGACTAAAAATATAAGCAGTTATCCCGTACAGATAACGGTAAATGTTGTTGTCACACCCGCATCTGTGTCATTGGTTAAAGTACAGGTATCTGACTCTACATTACCCGCTGTGCCACAATCATCAGGCGTACCTGTTACCGTCCAGCCAGATGGCACGCCACCTGTTAATAACGCTGCAGCGGATGTAGCACATGTCCCTGCATTAGTAACAGCTGTTGTATAACTGCCATCTAAAACACCTTCTGCATAATTAATTGCTGAGCCAGACTGGATTTCTGCCGCAATACCTTGCAATGCAGCAGTTCTTGCATCACCTGCTAAGTCTTGAAAACGTGCAGTTGCAACAGCACCAACAATTCCCAATAGCACAATAACAACCACTAATTCAATCAATGTGAAACCAGCTTGAGATCTATTCATAAATTTCTCCTAATCCTTCTTCAAATATCCTTAGTACTTATTCGAGCCAAATCGCAATTCGACCAGATGTACCTGTATTGATCGAGTATCGGCCAACTAGAAAGTTTCTTTAATGCCCTGACAACCATGCCCAGCTGGCAATCACTGTTATTAATGAGGCCATACAGAGCACTGTCAAGCCGTACAAACGTGTATGCCGCTCAACCCATCTATCAAAAAACATGATATTACGCTCAGCATATGAAAATAGACGATTACAAGATACCCAACGATTCCCCCACATTTCGACTGTTTTAAGCGCACTCGGTCGAATAAAAACAATCATCCCAATGCTCAGACCAGCCAGACCGGCCACATGAGTCAGCATAATTGCCACACTGATGAGAAGCTGATTGAGAAAAGTACTCGCATTGCTACTATCGCCCTGTAATAGCATGTTTTGATCCAATACAAACAAACCAATATAGAGTGCTATTGCAGAAACCAGCATCATTGCTAATCCCATAACATAGTGAAAACGATAAATAACGCCATCTACAAAGTGGGTTTTATTTGGCAACTCACTATCTATACATTGCAACTTTATATTGTGGCCACTAGAACGATTTAGTTTGACAAAAGTATGAGGAGAAACCAGCGCCCAGACACCTGCACAAGACAAAGCAAGAACACCCACAATCAATAATATTTTTAGCATTATCCATAGCATATCACGCTCACCTCCTTGTAAAGGCCTGACTAATTTACTTGTACTAAAGCCAGATGCACACCGTTATATCTATCAATCAGCCCAGGCTCCATATAGTTGAGCTGAAAACGACTCTCTTTAATTTTTCGCAATTTAAAAAAACCTGTATTAAGATACCGATAAACCAATTCTTGGCTCTGAGTATCGTAATACCAGCTACCATCAGGGACGCCACCCTGCTTTAATCGATTAACTTCACCAATATAATTAACAGGCAATTTACTTAACAAACTCATTGGGTTCTTCTGCGTATATTCACGCAAACTATAATCTCCACCCTGCACCATTTTTTTGAAAACAGAAAACTGGATAGCCATTCTGATAGTTGACAGCATTTGATTGACTGCCTGCTCTTCAGAAACAATTGATATTTTTCGCTCATGGTAGAAAAAAAACAATAGCATTATAGATACCAACATCGTACTTATTACACTACCGAAATATTTTGCATGTTGGCTATGATTAGAAAATTGCATGTTATTTAACCATATCCACCAAATTCCACATAGGCAAAAAGATTCCCAACATTAATAACAACACTAGACCAGCCATACCAACTGTTAATAACGGCTCAATAGTGGTATTAATATTTGCCACATCATAATCCACTTCACGCTCATAAAAGTCAGCAACTTCCTGTAACATTTCGTCGATTTTACCACTCTCCTCACCTACTGAAATCATTTGTAGTACAATGGGCGTAAACACATTTTGACGACTGGAAGCCCTTAACAAACTATCACCCCGTTCAAGTGAGTCACGCATATTCAATATCTTAAGGGACAAATAATCATTACCTACCGCTCTAGCTGTAATCGTCACTGCTTGCAAAATGGGTACACCTGCTTGTAGACACATAGATAGCGTTCTTGAAAACCTAGCTAATGTTGCTCTATAAATAATACCTCCAACAAGTGGGAATTTAACTCGCCTTTCATCCCACCACAGGCCGCCTGCTGTTGTTCTTATATAGCGCCTAAATGCTATTGCTGTAATTAAAACTACTGAAAAAATAAGTAACCAGTAACTGCTGGCAAAATTTGACATCCCCATAATGATTTGAGTCGGCAATGGCAACTCTAAATCATTCTTGGTATAAAACGCTGAAAATTTCGGTATAACAAATAGCATAACAGCAACCACAGCTAGAACTAATGCACACAACACCAAAGCTGGATATCTTAAAGCAGCTTTGATCTGCTTAACTGTTTCCTTATCTCTTGCATAGTAACGGTACAAATAAAAAAAAGCCTCATCGAGTTTGCCTGATGCTTCACCGACCCGAATAATATTTATATACAATGGAGAAAATATGGCTGAGTGTCGTCCCATTGAACTGGATAATTCTCGGCCAGATTCCAACTCATCGCTGATTTCCTGTAAAGCTTCTGAAAAAATTTGATTTCTTGCAGAGTCTATCAACAATTTAAAGCCGCGAATAATTGGCACACCAGCCTTACTTAAGGCATAGCTCTGACGGCAGAATAAAATTAAATCATCAATGCTTGGCGCTCCTAACCCTAACTGACGTTTCAAGGGCTTCCAAAAATCTGGTTTTTCCTGAAATGCCACAATATCCAAAGGCATCATACCACTTTGCATTAATTGCGTTGCCACAGCATCCGTTGATGAGGCCTCCAAAACACCTGTAACCAGACTACCTTGATTATCTCTGGCTTGATACTGATACTTACTCATAGTGAGCCGTCATTCTCAATATCATAGTGTTCATTTATTCCTTCAACTGATTCATTCAAATCATTATCCTGATCACTTATTCTCTCTGAAGTAATACGCATTAACTCTTCAATTGTTGTAACGCCAGCCAATAGATATTCAACAGCAGCATACAACATAGGTTTAAAGCGTTTATTATTATCGACCGCTTCGGCAAAAGCAGAGATATCATTGCTTTTCAAAGCACTTATAATTGCCGCATCAGGCTCTAGAAACTCATAAACACCAAGCCGGCCGTGGTAACCTGTATTATTGCAATGCTGACAACCACAAGCGGATTTAACTTTTATATCACTTGCTTTAATGCCACATACTGACTCTAGCCAGGACGCTTCCTGCGGCTGAATAATGTGGTCCTCAATACAGGACTCACAAATTTTCCGCACGAGTCGCTGAGCAATAATCCCTTGCAAACTTGCAGCAATCAAAAAGCCCTCCGCTCCCATATCAATCAACCGATCTGCGGTATGCATAGCATCATTGGTGTGTAAAGAAGAGAAAACTAAATGTCCAGTCATCGCCGATCTTAATGCAATTTGCACAGTTTCCTGGTCACGCATTTCGCCAATAAGAATAATATCAGGGTCTTGACGCAAGGCTGTACGCAATATTTCTATAAAATTCAATCCAATCTTAGGCTTAACCTGAACTTGGTTAATCCTTGGCAAGCGGTATTCAACTGGGTCCTCAACAGTAATAATTTTTTTCTCAGCATTATTCAACTCTTGTAGCGCGGCATAAAGCGTTGTCGTTTTTCCGCTGCCCGTTGGCCCTGTCACCAACACCAATCCATGTGGCTTTTTAATAACACGTTTAAAGCGTTGTAGTATATTGTTCGGCATACCTAAACTGTCTAAATTAAGTATACCGTTCGTTTGATCAAGCAAGCGCATAACCACAGATTCGCCATACTCAATCGGCATAGTTGACAAACGAATATCGATACTCCGTCCTTTTACACGAATATTAAAACGCCCATCTTGCGGGATTCGTCTTTCAGAAATATCAAGGCCCGCCATAATTTTCAACCGCAAAACAACAGCTGCTGAAATATGCTTCTCTTTCATAACCTGCTCTTGCAAAATACCATCCACACGCAAGCGTATTCTCAAAACACTCTCATCAGGCTCAATATGTATATCGGATGCCTTGATTTGTATTGCATCTTCAAATATAGATTTTAAAAGCTTTGCAACGGGTACATCTTCATCGGAGCTTGACTGCAGCAACCGAACAAGGTCATCTTCATCGTCAAGCAGCTCCTGACCAAGCTCTTCGGCAAAATTATTAATTTCAGATGTTCGTCGATATAACTGATCAAAAGTCTCCAACAGCTGAGACTCAGCAATAATGGCCAGATTAGCCGGCTTACCCAGATGCCTAACAATCTCATCATACGCAAACAAATCTGTAGGATCCGCCATACCTACCAAAAAATGTGTTTGCTGGTCTTCTAACGGCAATGCTCTATAACGTCGGGCAATCGTCTCAGGAAACAAGCTTATAAGATCAACATTAAAGTCATGATGTTTTAAATCTATCAATGGCAAGTGCAGCTGCTTAGACAAAAAATCCAACAAGTCTTGTTCACCAATATAGCCTAAGGAAATTAAGGTCTGGCCAAGCTTACGACCCAAAACTTTCTGTTCGCTTAAGGCTATTTTTAGTTGATCTTGATTGATAACATTGTGCTCTACCAGCAAATCACCAATCCGAATCTTTTTACGAGTGATACTATGTGTGCTTGCACTCATATTAGCCGCCCAATTCCTGCAACTTGGCATTAATATACTCTATTAAATCCCGACTAATAGGCAAAGAACTGGCTGTGAGGTATGCCTGCAGCGCATCATCAACATGCCCCAATGCCTCATATGAAACAGCAAGACCCAGCCACCAGTTGCCATTTTTTTTATCTATCGATAGTGCTTTTATATAAGCGTCAATCGCAATATCATGATTAGCCAAACGCTGCTGAGTCGCCGCTAATAACGCCAAATAGTCTACATCATCCATCACCAGACCAATATTCGTAGTCAATATATCTGCAGCTTGTTGCAAATCCCCTCTTTCCAACAGTGAACGAGCATACAACTTAGTAAAGGGAATATAAGAAGCATTAATACTAATACCTTTTTCTAACAAAACATCCGCTTCCGAAATACGACCCGCACGCAAATATAATGTTGCCAACAGCTCACGAGCATCATGCGAATCAGGTTTAAGCTCAATAACATTGGCTAGCTTCTCAATAGCTATTCTTTCCCTACCTGCCTGCAAAGCTGATAATGCAGCACGATATAAGTTTTCCGCCTGAATTTCTGTGGTTTCCAGCACCACAACCTTAAAGTCTTTATGTTGTTTCCCCACTGTCCTATCCCGGCTTTGTATTAAGCCTGAGTCCGAATACAGCCCTAAATCTAAATCCGAGTTCGAGTCTGACTCCGCAATTGAATCTGCATTAACAATTACTTGTTCCGCTGATATATTTTTTTCAGATACTCTCTGAAAGGAAATAGAAAACCTAAAGTCCCCTTGCATATCGCCACCAGTTTCAGTGAGAACTTCAACCGAAACATTAGGCGCAGTTTTCAATATCAGTTCAAATCCTTCAGCAGTATTCTCCACGCCATAAGCGACCAAATAACTCAAGTCTACTTTAGGCAGTTCAATACTGTTTTTAAAGCCGTCAAACTCAAAGACAACTTCAGCATTATTTATATAACGCTGGCTAACCAAACTCGAAAAGTCTGCTTTAGATTTAAAAACCAAGCTCACAGAAGAATCATTACTTTCATAAAAAACCGAGGTGATAGGTGTTAGATCCTGACGAAAACTGACATGCGTCGAAGCCTCGTCAACTACCAGCTCATCTGTCGGCAAAATTAGATTATTATCAACAACATTGACCTGCTTGGTCAAACCTAACGTTAACAATACCGTTTCTTCCTCCCACCAAAAGAGCAGCATAATCGTTATTAAAGAAAGAAATATCAAGATAGGTAATTTTTTTTGCCGAGAAATGAAAAATGAAGCCCCATCACTCGGAAAGAACTCAGCTGAACTCGACCAAAAACTGTCTGTAGACAACTGGTTTTGCCGACTATCGAGGTCTTTTAACATTTGATTAATGACACTCATAATTAATTAAGCACCATCATCAGCAAGCCAAATAAACACAGCACACTCCCCCCCAGGAAGAAAGCTGCTGGTAACTTTTGTTCATGAAAGACAGCTTTTAAGGTAGCACTCTCTGTATCTTTTATAGCTGCCTGAACGTGCTTAATATCAACACTACGCTGACCTTTACCAAAAGCCAACATTAACGATTTATTACTTAGCAAGTTAATAATCCTTGGCACACCACCACTGGCTTTAAATAGCCATTCGATAGCGTCTCTTTTAAATAATGGCTCACCATTGTAGCCTGCCACTCTGAGCCTATGCTCTATATAACAAGAGGCGCGATACAAATCCAATGGCTGCAGATGATAAGAGTGCACTATACGCTGCAGCAATTGACGATTATTTTTACGCGACAGTTTTTCGTCTAATTCGGGCTGCCCAAACAAAACAATGTGTAATAGTTTCTTTTTTTCTGTCTCGAGATTACTCAAAAGTCGCAATGCTTCCATAGTTTGATCAGGCATTGACTGAGCCTCATCAAGACATACAACAACATGCTTGCCTAGTTTATTCAACTCTATCAACTTATGATTTATAGCTTTTAATAAGAAGTGATCCGTCAAACCACTGGTTTCAATGCCTAACTCCTCGGCCAGAGAGCGGCGCAGCCCAATAGGACTTAGATAAGGGTTAGGGATATAAGCTGTTACAAAGTTGCAATCCAGTTTGTTTAGCAATTCACGACAAAGCAAGGTTTTTCCTGTACCCACCTCACCAGTTATCTTCATAAAACCTTCTTCATTTTGCAGGCCAACCAATAGCATATCCATTGCTTCTTGCTGGCTTTTATGACAGAAGAAAAATTGCGTATCAGGAGCCAAAGAGAAAGGCATTTCACTCATCCCAAAAAAACCTTTATACATAACCTACTCCTTATATCCTTTAGCGCTACCTTTGCAGACGTTCAATTCTACTGGAAACCTTACCTAACTCCGTTCGCCAGGCTTCACCATCACTTTCAATAACAACCGGCTTTAATAAAATCACCAACTCACTACGGCGAGAGGTTTTCTTCGTCTGCTTAAAAAGACGCCCCAACAGAGGAATCTTTCGCAAACCGGGGACACCACCTTCAACATCTGTTGTTTGAGTTTGCATCAAACCGCCAATAATAATAACTTGACCGTCACTGGCTCTCACGATCGAGTCCGATTCTCTAACAGTGCTAAAAGCGAGAGGTAATGACTGGTCTTGCCCAGCCACAGTAATATCTTTCACTTGATCAATGACTTCACTGATAGTTGGATGTATATGCAAAATAACTTCACCTTTTGCATTAATTTGCGGTGTCACATCCAACGCAATCCCTGAGAAAAATGGCGTCAAAACAATTTGCGGCGTAGTTGTTGTACTCGTTCCTGTTGTTGTTGTTGAAGATATTTCAGTAACAAAAAACTCATCGGACCCCACTTTAATGACAGCCTTTTGATTATTCACTGTTGAAACTCGAGGACTGGAAAGCACATTCACATCCCCTTGCTGATCAAGCAAACGAATGATTAACGCAAAATCATCACTGGCTGTACCTACCGCAAAAAGATTACTAAAACCTGCTACATCCCTAGTACCGGTAAGCCCTCCAACCAAGAATTCACCTGCCTCATTAATCAATTCCGAACGACCATTGTTAAGTTCAAACTGATTGCCAAAATCTGTATCCTGCCCATCTTGCTTTACCTTAGCCCAGTTAATACCCGCCTGATGGTCATCATTCAATTGCACTTCAATAACCTTAGCTTCAATGATCACCTGACGATGTAAATTTGATTGAGCACGCCTTAAGAATCTTTCGACATCACGTAACTCTCCAGGCATTGCTCTAACAACAACCAAACCTGACTGTGGGCTAACAACCACACTCCGATTTTTGCTATTACCAATTATTGCTAATATTGTCTTTTCCAGGTCATACCAAAAATCAGCTTTAGACTCAGTGGCTATACGACTTGATGGAAACACCTCAACATCATTTCTATCATTGACAGAATTCAATGACCCATCACCGCCATTGCCTTTATTAACGTCTGATGTTGAAAACTGACCAGAAGTTACCCTTGTATTGGACTCTCCTGACCGCGCAATATTTAAATAATTCACATGAAATATTTTCGACTGCAACCTGGCAGGCAACACAAAATATCCCGCATTATTCTTTTGGTATTCATAGCCATATACATCTCTGGCAACTTCCAACACTTCTTCTATAGACACACTCTTCAAATCCAGGCTTACCACACCTTTTACATCTGGATGCACAACCATATTTGTTGGCGTACCTTTCACCAACCCCATAAAAAATATCCTTGCAGGCATTTTACTCACGCTTAAATCAAAACGCTCTGGCTCTGGAATTTTCTCCAGCAATTTATCTTGCAATGCTTTGTTATAGGATGGCAACAATGCATTTTCTACAACGGTTGGCACTTGAGATTTTCTAGGGATGGTCAGTTTTGACTCATTGAGAGCCGCCATAATTTCAGCACGACTTACTTGCTTATTGTTTTCAACATGCTTAGCTGCACACCCATACAACAATAACAAACCCGTTATTGATATAAAATAAAGAAATCTTTTATATTTGCTATTCACTGGCCACCTTTTTCCGTAGCATTTTCACTGGCGGGTTAACAATTATTATTTCCCCATCTACATCAAGTTCAACTCTATTTGCATATATAGCTTTAACCTTAGCACCATTGACCCTCTCCCCCACTGCCAACAATTTATTATTAATCATAGCCAGCTTTCTTTCTGCCGAAACAAGAATTGCAGATAAATGCCAGTATGTTTTATTATTCGAGCTTGCTTTTTTGTTTTTTACATAATTTACAGGTGGCTTCATAGGATCAGACACACCTTTTTCAGCATTAACGAATGCTGCATATATTGACATAAAAGCAATTATGATGACTGATCTTTTAAACACCTATCCATCCCTCATTAAGACTTAATGTCTCCAACTCAATAGTGACATTCGTTATTGGATAACCTTCCATACTAATTACTAGAGAAGACCATGAGAATCGCCAGCGCAAGGACTCAATTCGCCTCACATAATTCAGAGCGCTAATATAGTCACCTTCAAATTTCATTTTTAAACCGTGCATATAAACATTTGGCACGCCTTCTCTATATATTTCGACAAAATCATTATTATCATTCTTTAATGGCAATCGAGATTCTTTTTTATGATCTTTAATTTGACTCAACAAATTCCTTGATCCAGTTGTTGTAAGGCTAATTAAGTCCAAACCACTCTCTTTTTGTATCAAGCTCTCCAAAACCTGAATCATTTGCTGAGGCGAAATAAACTCCAATGTCTTTTCTTTCAGCACTTGATCAATTCTAACAATCTCCTGCTCATAACGTTTCAATTTAGCTTCATAGACTAACCCAGGATCTTCCTGAATCTCTTTCACTAATCCTCGTTGCGAAGCAGAGTCGATATCTAATTGAGTTTGACTGGCAGATATTTTATTTTGAATTGATTGGGTTTTACCCCATTCATCCCGAAAAAAAAGATAGTCCCAAATAGACATCAACAAAACGACAATAGTCACAAGCAAGAGCAGTCGTTCTCTATACTGTAGAGAATCTACTTTATCAACAACTCTATTGACATATACTACCGCCGAACTCATAAGAACAAATCATCCATTAAATGAAAACAACATATCATTCACGACAATATCGGTTGTCAATTCAAAATCAACGATTTCTATATTGTCCTTATTTCTCTTAAGCACAACCTTCTTAAACTCTCTACCGGAAAACGCCTTCTCATCATTTAAATTACTCAAAAACTTTGTAATCAGTTTTGGATTAACTGTACTACCTCTGAGATTTAACTCTTGCCCTCGAGAGTATATTTCAATATAAGACAGCCACATACCCGACAAGTATTGCCTACCAAGACCCTCAAGCAATGACGAAAACATCTGCTCATTATCCACTTTAGCTTCATCGACCAGTCTCAAAATATTCTGCCTAGCTCGCATCTTTAATTCTGTATCATCAACACGCCGAATAAGGTTTTCATCAACATAGCGTGACTCAACCTGCAGGCGTAATTTTTCGTTAGCTAATTTTACATTCTTTACCTGATGCGCTAAATCTGCATATTTTTTATCATAATAGTTATTAACAGATACCAGACTAACACTGCCTATACCTACAGCCAGCAAAAAACTAGCTGTAACAAGCAGCATTTTTTTTGCAGACAAGGGCTTTTTTATTTCATGGAATTGCTCTTGATAGAGGTTTATCTCTTGTTTCATGCGGCCACCTCAAAATAGTTCCTTAGTGCAGCGCCTGCTGCTAATAAGCAGCTACATTCACATCCTGTTGCGCCATCAACTTTATAGACCTCTAGATTATCAAGCGTGAGCGTTTTAACATTTAGTCGCAATCTATCTTTAATTTTAACCAGCAGCTCAGAATGCATTTCAATAGATGGATACACTAGCATCTTGCTTGGCAGTGCTTGTGAAAACTGACTTTCGTAATAATCCAGAGATCTTTGCAATTCTAAAATAACTTCTTCATGACTACTCTCTTTCTCTTGTAAATCGTGCAAACCCACCTCAAGCCTGCGGGAAAGATAAAGCTCATTATCTTTCACAAAAACTAACATGCCGGTTTTCTCAAACAATAATAAAACAATAACAGCCGAGTCTTCTTTATTAACACAGGAAATCACATTACGTAATGCTAGCTCACTAATATCAATTGCTTTTAAGTCCAAACCACTTTTTCGAATACTTAGTACATTCTTTTCAACATCTGACGAATTAGCGGCAACCACATAGAGCATTCTTTCGCTGCCTCTTTGACCAGCCTCAGGGTATTCAAAAACATCGATAACTGCATCTTCGGCAGCATAGGGTACTAAATCTCGTATTTTCCAGCGCGTTGCTGCACGCATTTCATCTCTTTCCATAACGGGGCAACTGGTTTGCAAAATGCTATAAGCAGAACGCTGCATAAGTGCAGTCGTCGGCAAGCCCTTTAGGCCATATTTGGAAACCAAACGTTTTAACACTGCAGTTATACTGCTTGCCTGGTCACGCCTGACAAAATCACATTGCATTTCTGTTATGCCGGTTTTCGAATTATGCGTTCGAACAACCATTGCAACCCCTGTATCGCTTATCTCTAAACCTACGGTTGCTGCTTGCTTATTTTTTTTCCTAAGTAGCTCTAACACACTGCACCTTCTACGGACTCATTGCTGATATGGAATACGGTAACTTACATTCTCTCATCGGCTTTTAATGAGCAACCTTGAACTGTCTGTAGAATTAAGTCGCTGTTTTTTAAACAGTTGAGTATCCTTTGTCTTCATTCGATCGAACACAGACGAAAAAATAAGTACCTGTACATACTTTTTGAGATTGCCTATCTAATGAAAATATCAATAAAGGGCAAAGCGGCAAAACTTGCCGATCAGAGCAATACGTTTAGTGTTTAGATAAGCGGTAGATAAGGGCTTTAAAAACTAGGATGCTTCAAACTCATCGTATATAACAATGCAATTTCGCCCACGCCGTTTCGCTGCGTATAATGCATCATCAGCTGCTTTAAGCAGGCTTTCTATACTTTCTTCTGGCTCTTGTAGAGTTACAGCACCAATACTCACGGTGAAACTTATTTCTTGGCCTGCATAGATAACTGCAGACTGTTGTACTGCGCTTAAAATCCTCTCTGCAAATGCTGCAACATCTGTTTTATCAGACTCAGGAATCAGAAACATAAACTCTTCACCGCCGAAACGGGCAAAGACATCCATTGTACGAAGGTTTGTCATACAAATACGCGCCATTGATTTTAATACTTCATCGCCGCCAAAATGACCATAACGATCATTTATCTTTTTGAAGTAATCAATATCAATTGCCATAATAGAAAAAACATTTCCATATCGCTCAGCTTTTGCTAACTCTGCTGTTGCTCTCTCTAAAAAATAACGTCGATTATAAACACCGGTCAAATCATCTTTGATAGAAAGCGCTCTTAAGCTCTGCTCCGAGCGATCCAACTCAGCAATAAGACTCACAAAACAGTACAGTGTTACAGGAGCAACAATCAAACTAATAACAAGTGAAAACAGCAAGGTTGTGATATGAATTTTTTGATGCGCTAATAAGTCAATAAGGCCTGAGAATACTGCAACCATCAGTATTACTAGCATACTCGATAAACTTATGGTTATCGTATTTCCATAGTCTCTTACCATATGACGCAAGTAATTATTGATATTCATTTTATATTGAGGTGCTAACTTTGCGACCCAGCCCCCTTTCCCTATATACAAACAGGCAGATAAAACTGTTTTATCCTCAGGCTTTCTATCTTAGAGATCTTAAAGAAAATTAGTGTGACGGACAGCACACATCGAACTAACTCATTGATATTGTTGAATTTTCGTCAGTAGTAATGAAATTTCGTCATTCACTTGGGAAACGATAAGGGTGTTGCGGGTGCGCTAGCTGAAAAACATCAAATTCTTTTTTAGCCTTATCATGCTCATCTTGCGCTACTAATTTTTCAATATACGCTACCCAAAGCGCAATGCTCTGGCGATGCTCTATAGAATCATCAAACTTGCCAAGCTCAGCGTTATCTTTAGTATTCGCTAATGATTCGGATAACTCCTCTGCAATAAGGCCTGACAAAGGATATTGCTTATCGCTAATACCTTTTTTGGTCTTGCCTCTTTCTTGCCTAGCAGGCTTTACTGGTAATAACTTTTTTTGTTCTCCTACTGCCTGCAAAGCCGCTGGAGTAAGCGGAGCCGGCTGTGTAATTGGTGGTGTAGTCAGTGCCTCGGTTGATTTAGCGTATTCAGGCTGAGCTGGTGCTATAACACTTCGCCTCATCTTAACGTCTAAAGCTTGAGATGACTCAGCGGCAATATCTGCATCAGTGAATATCTCTTCCTCAATTGCCAAATGCCCTTCGTCAGGCTTATCCATAGTAAGCACATCAACACTTTGCGTAATACTCGGCTGTTCTTCTGCCTCAATATATCGCTCAACAACAGGTGACTCCGGCCCCTGATGATGCTCTAATGGCATTAGAAAGATAATGCTAAATGACAATATCACTACGGCCGCATAAGAAAACCACTGCAAACGCTCAGGGGACTTTTTTATATTATCGCTCGCTATCTGTTTGATATGCTGATCTAGTGCCGCAGGCGGACCTGACTCATCAAGCTGCTCTACCGCTTGATAAATTTGACTGATGTCATCTGCCTGCTTTGATGAATCTGATTCACTCATAAACGTTCTCGCAATTTGCCACGCAACTGATTTAACGCATAACGCAAGCGGCTTTTAATAGTTTCACGCTGAGTGCCACAAACCTCAGCAATTTGCTCCAGGCTCAAACCTGCTTGTTCTTTTAATAAAAAAGCATCACGCTGTGCTAGCGGTAGAGTATTAATACAATCAGCTAAAATGCTGCCAAGCTGCTTATTCGCTAATACCGCGCTTGGTTCAAGCGATTCATGTATGGTTGCAACATTCGCCTGGCCTTCTTCCTCATCGCAAACCTCTACCACCTCTAATTGACGATAATAATCTATGACCTTGTGATGTGCGATTTTGTACAGCCACGTGGTGAACTTTGCCGTTACTCGGTATTGTTCACGACTTCGTATAACACTGGTCCATATATCCTGATACACTTCATCTACTTTACCTGAATCTGAAATATGTCGCCGACAATAGCGATATAAAGCACTTTTGTGTTTTTCATACAGTGCATCGAAAGCGTCACTATCGCCACGACCATATGCCAACATCAGATCCTCATCGGCTGTTATTACAGCATCCGTATATGCACCTTTTATCGTCTTCGCGCCATCCATTTATAAAGGTTATCTCAGTTACATTAACTTTTAAAGTCAGACATCCATGTCCAAAGTGATTTAGCCCTGACTCCCAGCCGGATGACTGAGCTGCAATGCTTCCGCTAAGCCCAATAATTGCAAAAACTCCCCTCGATAACCAAAGTTATCCTGCCCTTTGGCAGTATTAACCAAATCCCGAATCTCAGACCAATCATAATCATTTAAATACTTACCGCCTCGTAATAACTGCCCAAATGCTGCTACTGCAGCAGCAAACCGAAAATTTTCACTGCTCGATGCCAGGTCTTGCTGTATATCCTTATATAGGATGGGATGTTCAATTAGTTTGCTGGTTTTCTCCCCTGGTAATTTATAACGCATGTTAAGGTAGGCCAACTCAAAGTCTTTTGAGCTGCCTGACTTTGAATCACTAGCGTAACGCAGCGGTGCTATACGCTCCCCGCCTTGGCCTACCAAGGCAATTTCATACAAGGCGGTGACAGTATGTCCTGCACCGATATCACCTGCGTCAACTTTATCATTAGCAAAATCTTCCCGGTTAAGAATGCGATTCTCATAACCTATCAATCGATATTCAGCGACAACATTGGGATTAAATTCAATTTGTAGCTTAACATCCTGAGCAATAGTAAATAAGGTGGAACTCATTTCATCGACTAATACTTTTCTTGCCTCACTCAAGGTATCGATATAACTATAATTACCATTGCCAACATCTGCCAATTGCTCCATAAGATGGTCATTATAGTTGCCTGTGCCAAACCCCAATGTTGTCAAAGTAATACCGGATGCACGCTGCTCTTCGACCAGTTGCTTTAAAGCTTCGAAATTAACCGTGCCTACGTTAAAGTCACCATCCGTGGCTAGAATAACGCGATTGATGCCTTTTTTGATAAAAGCTTGTTGTGCCAATGAATATGCCAAACGAATGCCAGCACCACCATTGGTTGAGCCACCTGCAGAAAGCTGATTTAATGCCGCCTGTATTGTCGCAGTTTCATTACCTGCCGTTGGCGCTAAAACAATCCCGGAAGCGCCTGCATAAACAACAATCGATACCCGATCTTTATCTGTCATTTGCTTACTAAGCAAAGTCAACGCAGATTTTAATAAAGGCAACTTATTGGCATCCTGCATTGATCCAGAAACATCGATCAAAAATACTAAATTAGCATCCGGTAATGTCTGCCGCGGCACCTGATAACCTTTGATACCAATATGCAGCAAGTGAGTATTGCTATTCCATGGGCTGACTGATAACTCTGTCGTTGCAGCAAATGGCCGCTGGCGTTTATCTGGGGCTGAATAATTATAATTGAAATAGTTAATCAACTCTTCAACCCGTACTGCATCACGTGGTGGCAAGCGCCCCTGCCGTAAGAAACGCCTGACATTGGAATAAGCACCTGTATCTACATCAATACTAAATGTAGAAACAGGCTGTTCAGTCACACGCTTTAGCGGATTCCTGTCTATATCGGCGTAGTTCTCTCTATCATTAGCTTCAGCAGGTAAACGAATACTTTCAAGCTGTCGAATAACGGCTTGAACCTGCCCATTGCTTGCTTTCACTTTTCTGCCGCGCATAGGCTTGGCAATTGCCTCTGACATTGCCGCCATATCAGCCAAAGTATCTTTTTTTAATTCAGCGCCGGAAAGTACAGCCGTGGCGGGGACAGGCTGTATATTTTCATTCAAGGTTTCTTCGGCTCTTTCATTGTCTTTGTTGATAGAGCCTGGTTTATGGCCATTGTGGCTAGAACACGCTACCAATATAAAAGAAAATAAAGCAGAAGTTATAAAGCATTGATATTGCTGGAATTTTACCATTTTCATTACCTTTGTCGATTGGCTTATTACTTATAAACGGTCCAAAGCGACAAATGGGGTTAATTCAAATGATATTTTTTAACGAGGCTTGTTTACAGCATACTATTGTGGCCCATGCTGCTGAGCCAAATCTTTCAATGTTATTTCAGATAAATACTGATCACGGCGGCTATAAGCAGCTTGTAATACCGCCTCTAGACTAGCAAAACTATCATCAGCTTTGTTGTCACCACGGATCAGACGTAGTGCTTCAGCAACCGTGGTAATCTCAAAAGGCGCCGCTGGAATATACTTAGGCTGACTATCTGCCGTTTCATTAATAAGCTGACTGCGCATTAAAGTATCCAACATACGACTAATATGCTGGCTGGGACAACTTAATGAGCTTGCCAATTGATCAGCACTGATACCTTGCTCTTTATTATAAAAACGTTTGGAGATCAAACTTAATATCATCAAGCCGAGCTTTTCCTGACTGGCAATATCTTGCATGAGTGTTTTTTGCGGTAACACATTTTCAGGGTATTGAATATAAAATACCAAGCTGGCACCAATTAGCAAAATAAGCCAATTCAAATATAGCCATATAATAAACAACATTAATACCGCCAGACCAGAATATATTGCTGTATAGTTTGTTGAGGCAACAACAAACGAAGCAAACAACCAGCTTGCACTCTGCCATATAACACCCGATACAGCACCACCAATGAGTGCGGCTTTAAATTTCACACGGGTATTTGGGATAAACATATAGAAAAAGCTAAATGCCAGAATAATCAAAAAATATGGCAAAAATCTCACTATAAATCGAAATAAGTAGCCCAATGGCTCAATCGACAACAAGCTTTGCACTAAACTATGGTTAAGCAAGCTGGCGCTGACAGCTAAGGCAGTAAAAACCAATACCGGCCCTATAATAAGCACACTTAAATAATCACTAAAACGCCGAATAATAGAGCGACTTTGTCTTAATCGCCATATACTATTAAAAGCTCTCTCAATTTTTTGTACCATGGCAATTGCACTATAAAACAGCATAGCCAACCCTAAAGACCCTAATACACCTACCTTAATATTTTCAACAAAGGTGATAATATTATTAGTGAGCTCCGCGCCTTTTACAGCACCAAATGGCTGCTGTAAAAAGTTTAATAAAAAGGGCTCAATCTGATTATGCACACCAAACCCTTTTAACACCGAAAAACTAACTGCCAGCAATGGCACAATAGCAATCAGCGTGGAAAACACCAGACTCATTGCTTGCAAATTTACATAACCTTCCGCAATATCACGCCCCAAACGTATTAATAGTCGACTAACGTCCAATAAATAACGCTGCCATAAGTTGGCCTGGGAATAATATTGTTTAGACCAAAGCAGATGATCAAGTCGTTGGGTAATCTTGCCAGCTAACATTTAAAACACCTTATCTCTATATTGCCTTTTTCTATAATATAGCATCAATAGCCTGCAACGCTGCTAAAGCTGGCAATTCAATTGATATTGCACCTTCTGCCACCTCAGCATCACGGGGGTTAATCCGTATTAACGTTATATTACTGGCCGATGAGAGTCGCTCTGCCATTGAACGAATTGTTGGCACAGCCGTTCCTGCACCACATTCTATTATAACTATATCTATATCCTGCTTTATTGTCGCTAACCAGGTATTTAAATTTTGTGCTTGACGATCTGCGCGCTGACTTTGCCAATGATAATCGCCAAACATTAAAATATTAGGTCTGAGCCAAGCGCCACAATTATGGCAAGTTGGTAATGGCTGCAAGGCTCTGAATGCAGCATGGTCAATTTTAATTTCCAGGTCATTGGCTGGCCAAATGCCCGGCTGACAGCTTTGACTACACTGTAAATAATGTATAGAGCCATGTACTTCATAAACCCTGCTTGCTGCAAAACCTGCTTTTTGAAAATGCCCATCGACATTTGAGGTAATAACAAAATAGTCATGAGGTTTTTGCTGCCCCCATCGCTTTAAATAGTAAAAGCCCTCATGCGGTTCAGTTTGACAATAAAGGTTATAACGATGCCCATAAAACGCCCAGGCAATTTCTGGATCACGCTCAAACCAGCTAGGATCCGCCATTTCTTCAAACGAGTACCCCATAGATTGAATAACCGGATACTCACGCCAAAACCTTCTATTCCGCGAAAGTCAGGCAAGCCCGAATCGACGCCCATCCCAGCACCCGCCATCAAGATCAGCGCTTCTGCCTGCTGAATTTTCTCAGCTGCTATTGTTAGTTGATGCTGTAACTCGGCCTGCATGCTATTTTAACTCGACACTGAAAAGCGCCTCACTGTTCAGAGAAATAATTATAAAACTGCTGGGCAGTTCGTCCACTATGATTGCCACGCAATAAGGCAAAATCTCGTGCTGCCTCTAATAGGCGTGCCTGATCCCCCTGATATCCCGCAAAGTAGTGTTGCACAATACTCAGATAATCATCCATATTAAATGCATAAAACCCTAACCATAAGCCAAACCGCTCCGATAAAGATATTTTTTCCTCGACTGCATCTGAGTGATGAATTTCATTATCAACCAGTTCAGCTGATAAATTGTCACGCATATATTCGGGTAACAAGTGCCGCCGATTAGATGTCGCATATAACAAAACATTGCTCGGCGGTAATTCAATGGAGCCATCTAAAACACTTTTTAGCGCCTTGTAGCTGCTTTCGCTTGCCTCAAATGATATATCATCACAATACACAATAAAGCGATAATTCAAATCACGGACGCCATCCAATATTTCAGGTAAGTCCAGCAAATCATCTTTATCTATCTGCAAGAGACGCAGACCTTTTGCAGCATACTCATTTAAAATCGCTTTCACTAAAGAAGACTTACCTGTACCCCGGCTTCCCCAGAGCAAAGCATTATTAGCAGGTTTACTCTGCAGGAACCTCTGGGTGTTCTCCATCAAAGCTTGCTTTTGCCGATCAATACCAATCAGTTTTTGCAATGTAATATCATCGACCTGCTTGACCGCTCGTAAATATTGTTTTCTGTGTCGCCATATACCCGCGACAGTTTTAGACCACTCTATCTGATTATCCACAATCTGCACCTTGCTGTATTATTACCTTTGCTCCACGCTTTATATCAAGCTCTTGCGTCGCATTACCATTAACAATAGCGATTTCAACAACATTTAAAGAGTTAATAAGTGCTATTGCCGTCCCAGGTGCTGACGAGGCATAAGTATATGTTAATGTAAAACATTGTTTATTACAGATTACATGCCAGTTACGTTGCTCGCCTAACATACTCACATCAATATTAGTCATTAAATTACCATAATGATCAATACTGACCACAGCGCCGGTGAGGCAATCATCTATCCAGTTGGCTGGCTGAATGACACTATCAGCTGTATTCATGAGATCATCTACTGCCATACTTGGCCCAAGCTGCTCAAAATCACACTGCCCAGCCGCCAATGCCGCAGCTACCGGTGCAAATATATCACGTCCGTGAAATGTAGCACTAATTTCAGGTAAGCAGTATTGCTTAACAGCTGCTAAATCAAGCTGACGACATTCAACCATTGACTCACCAGCGAACACAGGCAACAACAAACCGTTGTTCGGCGCTAAAAATAATTGCCCTTTGCATAAACCAGCGATAATTGCTCGTTCAGACCCGACCCCTGGGTCAACAACAGCCACGTGCACTGTACCCGCCGGAAAATAATGATAGCTGCGAGACAACCAGAAACCAGCCTCAGCGATGGCATAAGGCAGTACCTCATGAAATAAATCTATTATTTTTGCTTCAGGATAACGCTGGGTAATTACTGCATGCATAAGCCCGACAAATGGCGAACGCAGGCTAAAATCGGTCAGTAGGGAAATACTACCACAGGGCTTGAACAGCATATCAGCCTCTCGCTTAAGATTGATAAGGCAATAGGTATACCAGATCAGATCAAGCGAATGCAATACATTAGGCAGTTTATGCTGGCAGCAGAAATTGTTGTCCCGCTGTTTTTTCAAACTCACAGACATGCATAGGGTATCTGATAATACAGCCGCGTAGACCTAGGGCTTTCACTATTAATTTAATACCGGATTAATTTAATACCTGTGCAGCAGAAAACCGGTATTGCCTTTGCGTGTTATTATACTTGCGAGAGTAGCGTTTAAAGTCAATCGCCGACCAATCTGGATTATTGAGCTTTGGCAAATAGTCATGCACGTTTTTGACTGTAATTGGCTCTAACTTGGTTGATATTTCCACGCCCAATATATCAGAAAAATCATAACCATAGTGGTAATCATGGATTAAGATCAATGCCCAACCAGCATCCATAAAATGCCCGCCCATTGACGCAGTCATATGCCCATCGGCAATGGCTTGTAAAGCAGCAGCCGACCAATCCATACCGCCAAACAACACATCACGACCAGGTTGTTTACCAAATGAAATAGATGCCTGCTGGCTTGCCAGAGATAATGTATCTGTTACAGCCCAAACGATTTTTGTGTCTGGAAAGTCTTTATAAAGTTGTTGAGTAAGCTTCTCAGCTGCCGTTGCCTGCCAGTTTGTTGAATATAATTTCCCCAGCGTTATCTGCCGCTTGGATCTTAGCCGTCTTTGTATACCACGACTTCTATCAATATCAGCCTTTACTTCACCATTACCCGCATTAAAACCATTAACAACCAGAGAACGCCCTTCCTTAGTCATGCCTTTGCTTAGTGCAGCCCTCACCAGAATATCGGCCAAATCATAACCTGCACTCACATCATCAGGCACACTATGACCTATCCAATTAGGCAACTTCTCTCGCGGCTCACCAACCAACGATCGTTCATTATTTGGCACACCGGTATTAAACGTAAAAACCTTAATACCCTTCTGTTGGCACAGCTCCAGTAATTTATGTGTCAAGCCAGGATAGTATCCTGTCAACAGGTAGTCAGGCGGTGACTCGCTGTTTATAATAGCTAATGTATCAACTTTAGTAGCATAGGTATTCGGGCTGGAATACTTGACAGAGAAGTTTATATTCAGATCTTCTGCAACTGCCGACGCGAAGTCGATTAGCGGCCCCCAAAACGAGTTGCTGTATTGATCAGGTGAAAGTAAAACGACTTTGATAGGTGGCGCAGCAAATGCAACGGATGATGTTAATAAATACAACGAACAGAAAGCTGCTAGAGCTTGTTTGACATACTTCATGATAGAGCCGGTCTAATTTGAATTAGTCGATATAATTACGTATCGACAGCAGACCGGCAATTCTTTAAGTCAGTTGCATGTTTATACAGATTTGCCCACTGGCTCAGCCATATCGCAGTCAACGACAACTTGATCGCGTCCATTATTTTTAGCCCGGTACAACAACTCATCCGCTTTACGCATCATTTCATCGAGGCTTTCATCTA
This sequence comes from Gammaproteobacteria bacterium, assembly GCA_965230615.1. Lineage (GTDB taxonomy): Bacteria > Pseudomonadota > Gammaproteobacteria > HTCC5015 > HTCC5015. Next base: position 3,788,470 of record OZ246012.1, on the reverse strand, counting down.
ATTCAGTGCACACGCCTATACTGACAGTAATTGATATTTCCTTACCATCCCGTAATTTAAATGGACTAGAACTAATGAGCTTCCGTAAATCTTCAAACAGCTGGAAAGCATCAGCAAACTCAATATCATTCGCTAAAATAGCAAACTCTTCACCACCTAGGCGGCCAATCAAATCTGCCGAACGTTGCAACCGCTTTTTAAGAATGCTGGCCACATGCTTAAGCGCTTTATCACCAACTTCATGACCATAGGTATCGTTGACCGACTTAAAGTGATCAATATCCAGCATACCACATGCCATATTACTACCATTCCTTAATGCTCCACCGTGCAACTTCTCAGCAGTCTCATAAAAATGCCGACGATTATACAAGCCGGTAAGAAAGTCCGTTGTCGCCAAATCCCGAATAATTTGAATACTCTCCATATTTTCGAGGCTTTGGTTTACTCGACAGTAAAGCTCCTCTGCAATAAAGCTTTTCTTTTCAATGAAGTCATTCGCGCCACTCTTGATAAATCGGGCGCCGGTCATCTTATTCTTATCAGATGTTACCCCTAATATAGCGATGCCATCTCTGCCATACTTCTTACGGATTTTTTTCGTGAGTATATAACCATCCATTTCTGGCATTTGGTAGTCGGTTATTACAAGCTTGATATCAGGATTGATCTTCAACATTTCTAAGGCTTCCACCCCATTGCAAGCCTCAAGTACCTGATATTTATGTACTCGCAACAGTTTACCTAATACGGTTCTAAAGAAGCGGGAGTCATCAACAACCATCACTTTAATTCGTAGATTCTTTTCTAGTCGACATAATAGGAAGGCAAGATACTCAATACTTTGCGCATCATCTTTGATGACGTAATCCACGATATTTTTCTGCCACAGCTGAGTACGCACTTGCTCGGTCACTGTAGCCGTAAATACGATGGAGGAAATACCTCTAGCGACCACCTCATCGACGATTTGCCCCTTCGAGGCATCTGGCAGGACATAATCCAGCAATGCAGCAAAGAAGTTATTCTGATGCTCATCAAGAATTTTAACGGCTTCTTCCATCGTCTGAGCCCAAAAAATATTGAGATTCAGCGAGCTAGAAATTTTGGTACGAATCAAGGTTCCAGAGATACGATTATCTTCGACAATTAAGAGATTTTTCATATTATTCGCATTAACGCTAGGCCCTTAAATTGCAGGAAAACTTACAGGGTGCTGACCTCGAAAACATCCATTAAAAGCAATCATATCCCATTATTTCGTGATAAGCACTCTAATTGGATCAAAAATGGCCTCAAGACAGCTTATCATGACTGTCAGCAGCACTAATATACAACTAAACTGAATACTGTTTACATTTGTCGGCTATTTCCCAAAGCAACTTGAAGCAAATGCTTATGTCCGATAATAGTCATATTATAGGCCCGATAAGCCCCGCTAAAGTTCCGGCAACGGGTCTCGATATACATAAAACATGTTGAGATAAGTGTTATTAAGGATGATATATGGGGCCTATTGTTATTGAATATCGATTTTGCCTGGAAGCGCAAAAGCAAGTCAATTTCTCTCTCAAAATTGACCCAAATTCAGTCAAGCTTGTTGACACCCAGAGTGGCAAACGGCCTGAGTGGAGCCTGCTAGACTACTACCAATGCCCAAATTGTCCACTGTCACCACAGCAGGAAACATTTTGCCCTTTAGCCACCAATATTGCAGATATCGTGGAAAAATTCAAAGAAATCTTGTCTTATGAAAAAGTCCAGGTTGAAGTTGTCACATATGAAAGAACAGTCTCTCGAGAAGCCTCTGCCCAGGAAGCTCTCAGCTCCCTGATGGGTTTTATGATAGCCGTTAGCGACTGCCCACATACTCGTTTCTTTAAACCGATGGCACGCTATCACTTACCCTTTGCCAGTTCTGATGAAACCATTTACCGCGCAACCTCAACGTTCCTGCTAGCTCAATACTTACTACACAAAGAAGATATCCAGACTGAATTTAATTTTAATGGTTTAAAAGAAATTTATGAGAACATGCGTACAGTAAACCTAGCTATTGCTAAACGTTTACGCGCAGCCTCCAAAGCTGATTCATCTGTTAATGCTATTATCTCACTGGATACTTTTGCGCAGATAATGCCTTATATCATTGATGAGAAATTGGAAGATATCCATCATCTATTTAAGCCTTACATCGACAGCATTAAAGCTAAATCAAGTTAACATTACGCTGCTTGACCAGAGTCATGTTTTACCCCATCAGGACTCTCTTTGGGAATTGTGAAATAAAATTCACTACCCTCACCAAGAGTTGATTCGGCCCAAATTTTTCCTCCCCAACTATTAACAACTTTTTTACAAACTGACAAACCTATACCTGTCCCTGAATATTCGTTTTGCGCATGTAGCCGTTTAAAAGGTTTAAATATTTTCTTAAGGTACTCTTCACGCATGCCAATACCATTATCCTTAATGGAAAATATCCAACTCTGATCTTGTTCCTCAAACTCAACAAATATTTCCGGTGTCTTGCCAGGAGCTTGATACTTAATAGCATTTTGAATCAAGTTTTGTAGTAGCCGTGTTAGTCTGACAGGGTTTGCAGAGATCACTGGCAACCCTTCATAATGAATTTTCGCCTGGTTACTAGCAATGCAGTCTTTTAAATTATCAAGTGCATAAGTTACTACAGCACCAAAATCAATTTGTTCTCTCTTATCAGCTTCCGATTCGATTTTCGAATAGTCCAGCAAATCGTCAATAAGGCTCTGCATTCGCTGGGCAGCCTCCAACACATAAGCAACAAACTGCTTGTCTTGCTCATCAAATTCTTTTAAATATTTTGTGTTTAGAATTGAAGTGAAGCTTTGCACCATACGAATAGGCTCTTTAAAGTCATGCGCTGCCACATAAGCAAATCGCTCAAGCTCAATATTAGACTCGGTTAATTTATCAACCATGTTTTCCAAATTCTCTTCCACCCGAAGCAAGCGATTGATTTGCAAAGCCTGTGTCATTTCATCTCCAATCCACTGCGACACTACCTGAACAAATGTTTTTTCACGATCACGAAACTCCTGCTTGCGTGGCTCATTTCCAGAAAAATTCACAGTACCATAGCGACAGCCATCCACAAATAACGGCGCAGCAATATAAGATTCCAGTTTAAACTCACTATAGAAATGATATTGCATAAAATCACTGGAATTAATCTTGTGCAGCGCCACAACACTGTCAGCCTGAGAAGTACAAGCACAATAGGTATCTGACAAATTTAGAATAGTACCAGCTTGCAAACTATCCTGAGGCGTTTCAGAATATTCAATAATATATTTATCATTCTCAATACAGCTTACAATCCCAATCGGGAGTTTTAGATAATCAGCAGCGGTCTGCAGTATTAACTGAATTTTCTCATTTAGGTCTAATGAAGTATTTGAAGTAATAGAATAAAGTGCCTTTAAAACCTCCTCATCCTCTTTTCTATCTTGAATATCAGTTATCGCACCCGCCATCCTGATAGGCTCATTTTTTTCATTGCGCAGAGTATTACCTTTTATATGAAACCAGCGATATTCCCCTGTTTTCATCTGTAACCGCGACTCCATATCAAATGCTCTTTTATTAAAAAAATGATCTTGTAATGCTTGAGCAACACCTTGAATATCAGCAGGATGCAACAGATCCATAAAGGCTGAATAGCTGGCTTTTATTTCTTCTTCTTGGTAACCAAGCAACTCTTTAAACCGCGGCGACCAATATTTATCATCCTCTTGAATATCAGGCCAGTCCCAAATACCTTCTGCGGTGCCATCTACTGCCAGTTGAAAGCGCTTTTCACTATCGCGCAAAGCTTGCTCTACCTGTTTTAACTGTGTAATATCCTGTGCCACAACAAAAAGTGCACGCCGACCCGACTTAACATCATGATAGGGCACTTTATCAGTTTGCACCCAACCCCGCTGCCCATCTCTGGGTATATACTCTTCTACAATGCCAAGTTTAGGCTGGCCTGTATTGATAACTTCCAAATCATCCTGGTGATATTTCCCGGCAATATCTGGAAACAATTCATAAACATCACGACCTTCAGCCTGCTCGACCGTCATACCCATTGATTCAGCTGCCTGTTTATTCAAACGCAATATATTATTTTTATCATCCTTATACCAAATACGCACAGGTACATTATCAAAAATCATCTGCTGCTCTTCTTGCTTACGCAACAGGTCTTGCTGCGCAAATATTTTTTGAGTGATATCCATACAAACACCACTATACCCTGAATATTCACCTTTACTATTAAAGCGAGCAATACCATAGTCAACAACCCAACGATATTCGCCATCATGTCTTTCGATTCTATATTCAACGGAGTAGTCTTTTTTCAGCTTTACCGCATCAGATATAATGCGTATGGCATTTTCACGATCTTCTTCATGAATTTTTTGCTGCCATTCATGCGTTATATTAGCAAGTGAGCTATCAAAAAAATCCAAACCATACTTATTGACAAAAGTATATTGATTATTTTGATTAGAAAGCCAAGCTATCGCTGGTATAGAGTTAGCCATAGCTCTAAACAACTCCTGACTTTTATGCAACGCCGTAAACAGCCTATTTATCGAATCCTGAACCCAGTTTATTTCACCATGAACTTTAATAAGGTCTTCACCATCGACCTCATCGATTTTCGACTTAAGGCCCTCAATCATATTAAATAATGGACCAAAAATATGTTTATTTAACATCCAATACAACACAAACAATACCACCATGATAGTCATTATGGCCACCAAAAACACTTGCTGCAGATGCTTTACTAAAGAGCTGGATATTCCAGAAGTATCCAATACCAAGAACATTTCTCCTGATTTAATTTTCTTATTGCCTTGCCAGTCAGGCATTGAAAAATTAACTATCGCCGTATAGCTGTTTTTTTCCTTATCTAGAAAAAAAATATCCTCTCTAGCTACAATGGATTTCATAATTCTTGAGGGAATATAATTATAAAGCACCTGCCTCTCCTTACCAATCAATGCTCGCTTTGAGGCAGCTATTAAAATATTACTATCGCCGTCAACAACAGCTAAAAGTTTTATATCTCTTTCAGCGCCCAATGTTTGCACAACACCAATAAGTTTATTCTCATTTTCTGATAATTCAGCAATATAGTCTATCGTATTTCTCAACTGACTCACTCTAGATTCTGACAGGTCACCAACTTGCATTTTAAAAAAATCCAGGATAGACCACACCATACCTGCTATCGCAAGCAACAGAATCAATGCCAACGGCAAGAGTACTTTGAACTGAATTGAGTCATTTTTAAGATAACCTAACATATCTAATAAAACTCAACGCTTAATATAAAAATTCACTTACCGCTACTTTATTCTCAGCAGCATCATACTCAACATGAATAGTATCTATAATTGTCGACAGCGCATTAACTACCGGCCCATCGGCACGCAATATTTCAGATTGTTTATCCATACCTACTATCTCTAGCCCCTCTAAAGATTCCTTAAAATCAGCCACACTAATCTTTTGTCTAGCCGCCAAAATCGAATAGGACTCCTCAGGATTAGTTTGAATATATTGCAACGTCTCAGCTAAAACATGCTGCATTTTTTGCACAATTGTTGGATCATTCTCTAACAACTGGACGTCGAAAGAAATAACATCAGCGATCTCACCGGGTATCAGCTTTGTACTAAAAAGCTCTTTGGTTTCCAGCTCAGACTTTATTTTCATTGATAAGGGTGGGTATGTCATTACGGCATCGACTTCTTTATTACGCATGGCATCAAACATCTCATCCTGCACCACCGGCACAAAATCAATATCATTTAGCGTCAACCCACCTAATTGCAATGCCCGAGACACAATAAATTGCCCAAGTGATGCCGGCTCAGCCCCGATGCGCTTACCTCGCAAACCTTTAATATCGCTTATATTCTTTTGCCCGAGAATGACATCAGCGCCACTGGAAAAATCGATAACCAATGCAATTTTAGCCATACGTCCAGACTGATAATATGCCTCAACAGGCTCAATCAAGGTTGAAGCCATTGCGTTAATATGCTCTTGCTCATAAGCCCGCCTGACATCCGTTAGCGCTCCTAACTCAACCAACTCGACATTTAAGCCATGCTTTTCATATAGTTTTTTTTCTTTTGCTAAAAACAAATACTCATAACCTGGCCAAATATTAATACCAATGCGTATATTGGTATTATTAGCAAGTTCCGATAGCTGGTAATGCTTCATAATGGCTGCAAACACAATAAATGTTGCAAGCATAATAACAAAAGCAATCACAACATTTTTATTACCTCTGGGCTGCCTCATTTTGCCATCCATATTTACGCCCTTGCACTTTCATTAAAGGAATCCATGTCAGGCTAACCAATAACTATACTCAGTTATTTTGAATACTAAATATTGTTTTGACATAGACTGCCTAACTGACCAATAGCTTCTACGAGTACAACGGACAACTCGCCAGCTATTTTTTTATCGGCATACAGACTTGCATCTTGATGTGTTTATTCAATGTGCTAGACACTAGAAAGACAATAGGAGGGATGTCGCAAAGATTTATTATAAATCATCTAATATGCGAAAAACATGCTAAAAAAACAATGCGATAGATCTTAACTTTTTTGACAGTGCATAGACCCAATGATTCTTATCGGCGTCTGATTCTCATCATAACTGACAAAAGCCTTATCTATGATTTTAATATAGTTCCCACTGGCATGGCGAAAACGATATTCAACCGTCCAATAAGCTTGTTCAGATTCTGTTAATTTATAAAGGCTTTTTAATATCTGTTCTTTGTCAGCTGGATGCAGGTTATCCTGCCACCAGTTACAATATGCCTGGCTTTGCCCTAAAGAATAACCCAAGATACTTTCTGTATTCGAACTACGCCAAACGCTATTACTAATCAGGTCCCAATCATAAACAATATTATCAGACTGGCTTATCGTAACCGGAGCCGAAATTTCGGTGATATTATCTGACGGCACCGGTATATTATCTTTGATACCCGCAGCAAATAATTGGGCAATCTGACTAGCTGCATCTTTGTTTGCCTGCGTCCAAATCCGATCATCATGGCACTCTTCAAAAGCCAAGGCTCCCCATAGCTCATTTTTAATGACAACAGGTACTAACAACAGTGTGATTATCCCCATGGTGCCCAGATACAACTTTTCTAACTCACTGGCACTTTGCCAATCACACTTAATGAGTTCACCCTGGCGCAACAATGGCAACCAAGACTGAAATGTTTCGTTCTGTTGGAATCCATGCGCTTTATGGCGACCCAACACGCTCGATACGCCATCCTGATACCACTCAAACAAGCGTTTCGCATTTACACGCCCATCCTGCGAAGCCGCTGTTTTAATCAAGCTTAAGCGGCTGACATCTGAGGGCTGGCCTATTTCTGCCAAGGCATTATCTGCAACGTCTTGCCAAACTGCTGCTTCGAGTAGGCAGATAGAAGCTCTATTTAAACCACGAAACAAATCCAAAGTGAGCAAAGGCCCTTTAGGCATTCGTTTCTTGAACGGAATAGGCTCAATAACGACATTATTTACTCGCATGATTTCATCCTTGAGCTAAACTCAATCAACAACCGCGCCTATCTCTATAGACACGCACCCCACCATCCTTGTGAGTAATGTAGCAATTTAAATGCCTGCTTTTATTACTGTACTCGTCCAAACCTCTAGGCAAATACCTATACTTTCAGCTAGCGAGTGATATTACTATGACAATAAAGCGTCATGCGTCAAGTTTTTGACGGTTGTATATTGATCTTGCCTAAATATCGGAGTGACACAACAGAGCATTTAAAAACTTAACTCGGCATAGAGAAACAACGAAATATACGTCAAGTATTCACAACAGGTATCTACAATGATGAATAAGTATAGACTAGTTTACAGCACATAGTGGCAATAATGCGACTCACGGTATAAGTGCATATATTCAGCCACTATGCCCCTAATTATTTTATTTTTACTTTAAAAACTTTCTGCTGGGCTTTATACATCTGTTCAGATAAAGCCTGCCAGGCAATATCCCATGCTTGTTCACTCAGCTCAATGGCAGCTGAAGCAATTAGCTCTCTCTCGCCTGCGATCAGACGACTTTGCGATACAGTAAAAATGGTTTGCTTCGGCGACTCTACTTTTACGCTGGCTCGGTAAGGCTGCTTACCATTTGCTGTCTCCAAGGCCACATCTATCCCCACTATTATTTTACCTTTCTCCCGACCAAACATATTTCCACCCAAACCAATAGCCTCTATATTTAGCTGAACTGATTGTACTGCTTGCCCACCCAGTTCCTGCAACACTGCCTCACGTGCGATACGTGCTTCAGTTGATATATTAAGCAGCCCATGATTTTTAATCTGGTAAACACCATAACCTTCAGGAACAAAAAACTGTTGTTGAGAATGCTCTATAGCGGATACGACACGACGTCGTGTCTGACCGTTAGCAATTGCTTCGCCAATAATATGCAACATACCTCTTGAAGCGACCCCTTCTATACGCGCCAGACCATCCTTAATAACCCATTCATATTGAGGTGAAGATAAGACCTTTTCTTCCTCTATAATTTCAAAGGGAAACATTTTTCCTTTAATAATTTTCTTACGCAAATATTGCACTTTACCATTAATAAAATCTTCCAGTGCAGGCTGAGATTCCTTAAGCCTTCTCACAGACTTTTTATTAACCAGATAATCGCCATACACTGAAACAAGTGCTACCGATTGAATATTGGCTATCTGTTTTTTCTTAATGGTTATATCAGCGACTTTTACTTTTGGCTGACCTGCCAACAAAGGCAACGTCGAAAGCAACAGAACCAAACCTATTAATACTCTACACATGGCTTTTATCAAAAGTGACATTATGTGATGGAACCTTTCATTTTAATGAGTAACACTAACCATAGTCCAAAGAGCAATCATATATTCAACGTCCCATGCTGCTCTATGTTGCCCAGGTACTTTATTACGAGCATCTGTTTTAAACTCATCGAGTCGCTCACTCAAGCCGAACACAGTCTGATCATCACTCGACATTTCAGCGATCAGCAACTCATCTAAATCTTGAATTTTGATATCTGGCAATGTTGCATCAGCGGCATCATAGAGTTTACGCAACCAATCCATATCAAAAGAAGGGGCATCAGAATATACCTGCACACTATCCAAAGCCTGTGTTAACTTGTCACAAACCAGTTTAGGTGACTGCCCTTCTAACAATAAAGTTTCATAGCTTATGTTATGTACCGCTTCTGACTCTTCACTCCAATCTGACCATGCATCAATTTCAGTCGGGTTAATCAAGAAGCTTTCAATTGGTGCTGTAGTACTTCCCCAGGCCACTTCTATAGGATACGAGTCAAAAGATAAACTCGAAGCCTCAAAGTCAATAAAGTATAACGGTTTCGGAATCATGCCTAAAATCCACTGTTTCTCTCAATTGCTGTTAACGGCCTTGCAAAATTAAACTTAAATAAAACGCTTATTGCTTTCACATTAAAACACCGATATAAAGTAATTGTTTTACTATAGGCATTTATTGCAGATAAAATATCAAGCCTATGCCACAGCAAGCACAACCTCAACTGAACAGCCAACGTCTACTGTTACGTGCATTCAAACAGAGTGATGCAAAGCATCTTCACTTATTAGCGAATAATGAACGTATCGCTGATGTTACAGCCAATATTCCATACCCATATCCTGCGGGCCTAGCTGAAGACTGGATAAGCACACATAAATCAAACTGGGAGCAAACACAGCAGGCTATTTTTGCAATTACACGACAAACTGACCAACAACTTATTGGCTGCATTTCATTAATGCATATCGATAAACAACAAGCTGAATTAGGCTACTGGATCGGGGTAGAGTATTGGGGCAACGGTTATTGCACGGAAGCCTGCCAGCGAATCATGCAATTTGGCTTTGAGACACTGGCATTAAACAAGGTTTATGCCCAACATCTAACCCGCAACCCAGCCTCAGCACGCGTGTTATTAAAAACGGGTTTTCAACATATAGCATCGATTACAAGCCAATGCGGCTACCGACAACGCAATGAGCCAACTGAGCGGTATTTAATGATGCCTGCCAGCAACACAAACGACTAAACACTAGCAGCCCAACAAGCACCATAATGGAGCATGTTGATGCTATTCGCTTAGCGGCGACATCATAAACACAGTGGCAACCTGAGATTAATCACTAAGATATACTTGAATTGTATTTAAAACAACACTTTGATTTGAGTTTAGCTCAAATGGCTTGCAATCTGCTTTGACATACCCTATAGTTTACAAAAGTTGCTTATAAGCAACTTTTTAGGGCTTATAGTTACTTAAAAGCTTATCGAGATTGACAGGTAACATCCTACAACACTCGGCGTTTTAGCCAATAATTGGTTACACTAAACGCGCCTTTTAAAACTGGCAAAATATAAAATTTAAGTTTGCTCTCGTTTGATGGTGTTATAAAGGTCATGTACTTCATTGATGTTAATGACAGCCGCCCCCATCACAATGAGTAATTGTAGAAAGAGCTGTGCCCCAAAGTTTGCACGAGCAACTTTAGATTTAAGATTCGCTGAAGTTTGCACGGTGGCAAAAGTCGTATAAAGCCTATGGCTGATATCGTCATAAGTTAAACCACTTTTGGCTTTCTCAGACTTTATATAACGACGTAGCGCCTCAGCCCATATTGGGTCATGCACATAAGATGGTAGGTCGGCAGGGGTTTGTGGCAATTGGCTTGAGGTTTTTTTGCTCATGAAATTAAGTATGCAAGGTAAACAATAGGCAACTTTAGCAGATTATATGCAATGATGAAACACTGTTTTCTCATTGATATTTCTCCGGTGTGTAAAATTTAGTACCAAACTGCTATATAAAAAGGCTTGGTGCAAAAACGGCTAGAACGCTTTATTCACTTTATTAAAATGCATTTATACCTAATCTAGGGAGCTAACATGAAAAAAATAACAGCATTACTGCTACTGGGCGCATTAGTATCTGGCAATGCATTTGCAGCACCCAAATATATTGCCGCCAAACCACTGGACCAGGTCGTTAAAACCCGGGTAGGTAATGTGAAAAGTGGCACAAAGACACTACCTATCATTACTTGGGGCGGTGATATTGCCACTATCTATGGCAATGGCAACCAACGCAGCACGGCCAAGAGTTCTATCTTTGCGCAAAATAATGTTAACGTAAAATTGCGACGTGAAGATGTATTCACCAAACAGCTCGAAAATTACTTATCTGGCCAGTCCCCTTATTTACGAGGCACACTGGGTATGATTGAAGCAGCAGCAGACTTGCTCAATCGAGACACTCGTACGGCACCTGTGATTATTTATCAGCTTACCTGGTCAGCTGGTGGTGATGCACTCGTCGTAAAACCTGGGATAAAAACAGCCAAAGACCTCAAAGGGAAAACCATCGCCATACAAGCCTATGGCCCACATGTCGATTATCTGTCTAAAGTATTAAACGATGCCGGTTTAACACTCAATGATGTCAACATTAAATGGCTGGCAGATTTAACAGGTACAGACAATAGCCCGATGAATGCATTCTACGAATCAACAATTGATGCAGCTTTCGTTATTATTCCTGATGCCTTAGCACTAACTTCAGGTGGCGCTGTTGGTACTGGTGCCGAAGACTCTGTACAAGGTGCAAAAATATTACTCTCAACTAAAACAGCAAACCGTATTATTGCCGATGTCTATGCTGTCCGCTCTGATTACTTTAATAAAAACAAAAATCAAGTCGCCGACTTGGTGCGAGCACTCATGCTTTCTGAAGAAGCACTCAATGAATTATTTAAAGACAAAGCTGCTCGTAGCAATGAATACCAAACCACTTTACGTGCGGCAGCTGATATATTACTCGACAGCCCTCAGGCAACCAGTGATACAGAAGGGCTTTATGCTGATGCTGAGTTTGTTCACTACAACGGTAACGTAGAGTTTTTTCAAAACAGTAAAAACAGAAGAAACTTTGTTCGACTGGAAAAAGAAATTCAAAGCAGCTTAAGCACGGTTGGCTTAACATCGGGCCGCCAAACACTCGCACAGGCAAACTGGGATTACCCTTCATTAAAGAAAGGTTTAAAACAAACTGCTGCAACAAAAACCAACCGTTTTAATCAACAAGCTGTTGCTCGGGTTGTAAAAAAGAAACAACAACAAGGCGCACTGCGAGATGGTGAGCTATTTAGCTTTGAGGTCTTTTTTCAACCTAACCAAAAGACATTTACTGAAAGTCTATATCGTGATGATTTCGACAAAGTAATCGACTTGGCGGCTACTTACGGCGGTGCCATCATCACTGTTGAAGGCCATTCAGATCCAATGGGATATTTACGCAAGAAAAAAGATCAGCAACCCGCTATTGTATTAGGACGCATTAAACAATCAGCTAAAAACTTAAGCCTCGGCCGCGCCCAACAAGTGCGCGACAATATTATTGGCTATGCAGTAAACAAAGGCATTAACCTTGACCCTAGTCAGTTTGCTATTGTCGGACATGGCATATCACAACCGAATACAGGACTCTGTGGTACGGACCCTTGCGCACCGAAAACCGAGGCTGAGTGGCGCTCTAATATGCGTGTTGAATTTAGAATCATTCAGGTAGAAGCCGAAGCCGAAGTATTTCAACCATTATAATAATTAACGGGGCTAACCATGAAAAAATCACTCATACCCATTTTTATTGTCGGCATCTTTATTTATACATTTATACAATCTTTTTTGCCACAAAACACATCACCTACGTCAGACTCACATTCACCGACGGAGGCAACAGCAGCAAACAGTTATGCACTCAATGGCAGCCAAGATAACTGGCCTAATCTGCCTGAAGATGCCAGCCCAATTGCCAGCAACCTGCTTGCTGCCAATTATTATATTGTTTTTGATGGTTCAGGCAGTATGGCTGAGACTCGCTGCTCAGGCAACAAAAGTAAACTCGGTGCAGCCAAAGAGGCTATACAGGCATTTATTCAACAACTCCCGGCCGATGCGAATGTTGGTTTATTCGTATTTGATAAATCAGGGATTTCTGAAAGAGTAGCGCTATTAAACAACAATAGAGATAGTCTTATTAGTAGCGTTATACGCGCACATGCAGGTGGAGGTACACCTTTACGCATGGCAATGGACCATGGCTATCGTATGCTCAGCCTACAGGCGGAAAAGCAACTGGGCTATGGCGAATACAATCTGGTTATTGTGACTGATGGCGAAGCGAGTAGTGGCTATGACCCAACATCAAGCATTAATAAAATTATAAAACAATCGCCGGTTGTGATTCATACCATCGGCTTTTGCATTGGTGAAAATCATTCATTGAATCAGGCAGGCAGAACTTTCTATAAAGCTGCTAATGACCCTGAATCACTACGTGCAGGACTGGAGTCAGTCCTGGCTGAAGCCTCGACTTTCAATGTAGATACTTTCTCAAGCGAAGATTTATGAACAGTCATGTCAGAATAGCATTGATTATTGTCATCCTAGGAATGCTTGGCATCTCAGGTAGCAAATTAATCATGCCCTTATTACAAGATAATTTTCAGACCGGCAGCTCAGATGCTCGTGACACCAAAGGCAAAATCAAAATTGGCTTTGATAATTGGGTAGGTTACTTTCCGTTATGCTCACCCGAAATGAAAAAGCGTTTGCGCCAGCTAGGTTATCTGCTGGAGTGCATTGAAGATGGTGCTGATTATAACAACCGCCTTTCAAACCTCGCTGCTGGCAAGCTGGATTTTGCTGTAGCGACAGTAGATAGCTACATTCTTAATGGCGATAAACACGATTACCCCGGCGTGATTGTCGCTACTATTGATGAGTCTAAAGGTGGTGATGCTATTGTCGCCTGGCATGATCAACTCAAGTCTCTTGATGACTTTAAGCAACAACAAAACATCAAAATTGCGTTTACGCCTGATTCACCCAGCGATCATTTGCTCAAAGCCATCTCAGTTCACTTTGATATAAGCCAATTACGTCAGCAAGGGCAGTGGCGGGTAGAAACCCAAGGCTCTGAACAAGCATTGAAACTGCTATTAAAAAAGGAAGTCAATGCTGCCGTTTTATGGGAGCCTGATGTATCCAAGGCATTAAAGCAAAATGGCATCAAACGCATTATCGGTACCGAAGACACAAATCAGCTTATTGTCGATATTTTATTAGCTAACCGAAAAATAGCTCAAAAAAAACCCGAGCTGGTTGAAATACTACTGAACAGCTATTTCAAAACACTTAAACACTACCGTAATAATGACAAACAGCTCATTAGTGATATTGCCGAAACTTATAAGCTCGACAAAAAGACGGTTAACACTCTGCTCAACGGTGTTGCATGGACCTCACTCCTGGATAATGCTGACCGCTGGTTCAGCATTACTGACAATGCTTTACCGGAAGATGCCTTAATAGAAACTATCGAGTCATCAATTAATATCCTTACAGACTATGGCGAGATTAATCAAAACCCACTGCCTAATCAGGATCCTTATATTATTACAAATAGCACTTTTGTCCGTAACTTATATGAGCGCCACCTAAGCACACAGGCATTCGCACCAACTAGCGCTGGGCAGACAAGCAACACAAATAGTTTAACGAAGACTTTCCCAGCTATTAGCAAGCGCGGCTGGCGTCAACTACATGAAGTTGGTACGCTTAAAATACGTCCTATTGTGTTTGCTAGTGGCACACATACACTCACAGATGAAGGCAAACAGCAATTAAGCCAGGCAACAGAAAACCTTAAGCATTACCCTAACTACCGTGTTGAAATTCGCGGCCATACTGGAACCCGCGGTGATAAACAGCTCAACGAACAACTCAGCAGTGATAGAGCGAAAACGGTATTAACTCACCTGCAAAATGACTACGGTATTGATAAAAACCGTTTACGCGCGATAGGTTTTGGTGGCAGCCAACCATTGGCACGCGCATCTGGCGAATCCAGCAGAGCTTATAACTACCGCCTACCTCGAGTTGAGTTAGTACTATTAGCAGAAGAATTTTAAAAAAAAATGAGTAACTTAAAAGAAATATCAAACACCGCTGTTAATAAAGCTGTATTAAGCAAAACAGCACAGTCTCCCGTATCAATATACCCTATGGCGATGGGCGTATTAGGTGGGTTTTCTGCTGTGCTGTTCAATTTTAATTTATTATCTGTTGGTTTGATGGCAGGTGGCTTCGCGCTAGGTATGAGTGGCTTTGCTGCTAAATATATATTCGGCAAAGAAAAATATGCTAACCAATATATGCAGGAAATCAGGCAACAACTGATTGAAAAACGACGCGGCATTCTCAACGGCCTGGAAGATAATCTCAACAAAGTAAACAGGCCAGATGGCATCAAACAGATTCGCCTATTTAATGACAAATACCATAATTTACTTTCTATTCTTGATAAAAAACTTGAACCCGGTGAACTAACACACACAAGATACTTAACAATAGCGGAACAAGTCTTTCTCGGCGGACTAGACAATTTACATAATGCCACATTAGCGCTAGAAAGCGTTAGCGCCATTGATATAGAACACATCAATGACAACATAACAAAAACAGCGGACAGTCCGATCACAGAATCGCTAGAAACAAGAAAACAGCTTTTTCAAACACAAACTCAAAGAGCGAACCAATTATTATCACAAAATGAAATTGCACTCACACAACTGGACCATGTAACTACCAAATTGGCTAACATTAAAACCGAACAGGGCCATGCCACGATGGATATTGAAGATGCTATGGCTGAACTAGAAACCTTAATCAAGCGTGCAGATTCGTACTCCACTTGAAAAAACTATTAATACGGGAGATTAAAAATGCAAACCTCCACTAAAGAAGACACACTAACCTTAATGAGCCTGGAAGATGTCAAAAAAGATCTACCTATGGTTCTACCTGAAGACGTCCCCAAGGAAGAAGCTAATCCGGAGCTACTACAACAAGCTGATGCTGTTGTGGAACGGCTATTAACAATTGACCCTAAAGACTTACGTGCTCAACAAGATAATGCCAGAGCTATTCAATCTTTAGGGAGTAAAGTTGAAAAAGAACTTGCTCGAAGAAGCGCTATGTTAAAAGAGCCAATGCGCAACTTAGTCAATGACGCTGAAGATGGTGGGCCTGTTGCCAAATCACTACTGTCATTACAAGAGAAAGTCAGTGATATAAACCCTAACCGCTTTAATTTTGATATGGGCAGCTTTCGTCGCTTATTGGCTAAAATACCGGGCTTTGGTACGCCTTTGTCGCGATGGTTTGCGAAATACCAATCTGTTGAAAATGTAATGGATGATATTGTCAAGAGTCTGCAAGACGGCCGAGCACGACTGGAACGCGACAACACCACCTTAACGCAAGATCAAATTGAAATGCGCGAGCTGACTTTTAAATTGCAAGATTATATTAAATTTGGCAGCTTACTTGATAATAAGTTAAATCAAGCGCTTGAATCCGGCCAGGCAAGCGAAGATCGCAAGAAATTTCTTGAAGAAGAAGTTGTATTTCCTCTCAAACAAAGAATATTGGACTTACAACAACAACTCGCGGTAAATCAACAAGGTGTTCTAACCACTGAAGTGATTATTCGGAACAATAAAGAGCTCATCAGAGGCGTTGATCGCTCATTGAACGTCACGATGACTGCCTTACAAACTGCCGCAACGTTAGCAATTGCTTTGCAACATCAAAAGAAAGTGCTAAAAGGCGTGCAAGCTGTCACAGACACGACTAATGACTTGATAGTACAAACTTCTGAGCAACTCAAAACACAAGGTGTTGAAATTCAAAAACAAGCCTCCAGCACTGCACTGGATATCGATAAATTACGTACAGCCTTTCAAAATGTTGAAGGTGCCTTGCACGATATCACTAACTTCAGAAGACAAGCCTTACCACAGATGGCTCAGTCTATACTGGAAATGGATGGCCTAACAAAAACGATGGAAGATTCTATTCAGAAAATGGAACACGGCGATCAGGTCAAACAAGATCTTGCTATAGAATTATAGATACGGCATATCGCAAAAGGCTCAACTTTTGTTGAGCCTTTTTTGCACAATACTTTTTTTAGGGTTATTCTGACAAAAACAGACGCTGACATTCCACACAATCAGGATACATCTGCTCTTCCATACGATAATATGCTTTAATCAAGTCAACTTCTATTCCCACCTTCTGCCTTGCTTCTTTTAAAGGCAAATCAAGCAATGACTCATAATCAACCTGATTCAACGCCATACAGTTAGAGACATAGCCTAAATGCGCAGCTTTCTTAAATACCACTAAATCAGCATCATCAAACTTATAGGGTCCAGGGTAAAAATACTTAGATACTAAGGAGTACATCCTTTGCTCCAAAGTTGTCACTCTGTTGGTACTGCCCATGGTAAAGCCAATCACAAAAGCCTCATCTTTGGGTAATAAGCCACGCCCTAGTAAAGCATGGATAAAATCGTGTGCAGTAATATCAACAGAGCCATTAAAAAGCTCGATACCAGGGATATCAAATTTAGGGTTTTCAATCAATTGTACAATCAGCGGCGTTTCTATATCAGTATTGCTTAAGGCTTCCATCGACGCTAATACGTCTCGGGCAGTAATATCTTCATGATCCAGAGTTACACACCACTCTCTCCAACTGCAATTCGATAACACAGGTCTACCTCATCAGATACATTAATCATGCTATATAATAATAGAATAACGTCATAAATATAAGACCGGCAACATCAAGAATAAAACCATATTAATCAAACACTTATTTGACTCTTTAAAAACCACCACAATCATTATATGACTCAGGGAGCAATCGATGCATTACTTGCTTATTTAACAATCTTTTGCAGGAGAAGCCTTTTATTTGATATCAAATACGTTATCATTAATTTTCTTAAAAATCATAATAGTAAGAGTAACTATGGTTGCGACAAGCGATTCTACTAATAAAAGTATCTGGCCCAAAATACTGTTAACTGCCTTTATGACTATGCTTTTAACAGCAGTTTTGATGGCGTTGCTTGTTAAATACTATTTTTTCCCCTCCCCCTTCAAACCTGTTGCACTCAGCTCAGCAGAAGAACAAACACTGACTAATAAATTAAATCGCTTAAGTCCAGGGTTAGGTAGCAGCCTCTCAGCGAATAATAATAAAACAACGAAATTACAACCTAAACCTTATACTGAAGATGCAGACAAACGTAAAGTTAAGTTTAATGAACGGGAAGTCAATGCTTTACTGGCGCATAACACAGACCTTGCTGACAAACTGGCGATTGATTTTTCTAATAATTTAGTCAGTGCCAACCTATTAGTACCCTTAGAACCTGACTTTCCTGTTATGGGAGGCAAGACGGTAAGAGTAAATATGGGCATGCAACTCAACTATGATAATCAACGAATGATTGCCAAGCTTAAAGGTATCAGCATTATGGGCATTCCATTGCCGAATGCTTGGCTAGGTAATTTAAAAAATGTTGACTTGATTCAGGAGTTTGGCAATCAAGATGGCTTTTGGAAAACATTTTCGGCTGGTATCGAACATATTCAAGTTGAAGAAGGCGGCTTACAATTAAAACTTAAAGAGTAAAAATACGGCAGTTATTGCAATACCTCAAATCAATAGCACTACTGACTTTTCAAACTTAACTTTCACCTCGCAGATAACTCAAATACAGCAATACATCAGCAATTACGACAAAGCCATCTGTACATCCCGAAGTAAAGAAAAATCAATATAAAATATATTATAAAAATTCAAACTCTGTGAGCATGTTCATTGTTTACTCATGTGATTTTCCGTTACAGTCTGGATACATTTTATAAAGATATTATCAATCAATATCCCGTAAAAGTCCTATTCGTAAAAACACCATGAGACACTTGATGGAAAATATTATGCCAAATACCAACAACACCTTAAAAAGGTTGCTGCCAACTTTCCTCTATCGTTTCAATATAAAAAAATTAATCATCTCAACCCTATTAACTGTCTTGTCATCTAATAATTATGCTGTTGAGGCAGACCATCGTTTTATTGCCAATACACAAATACTAAATATTATAGAAAGCGCTTTAGCAGAAGCAGCAAATGACATTCAAATCCAGTTCAATGCATATGATCGTCAATTTAATTTAAAGCTCAAAGATAATAGTAAAATTATTAATCAAGCCAACATTAATAAAAATGATATCAACACCAAATTCTATGCAGGCACACTTAATGGCATTAAAAACTCATGGGCTCATTTAAGCATAGAAAATGGAAATATTACTGGCGCTATTTACGACGGACAGGAGCTTTTTATTATCAATCAATTAGACGTGGTTGAAGCTGAGGCAGCAAATTGGCCACACGATAAAATGTCAGCCTCTACAAGCGGAAATGTTATCTACCGAATTTCAGAGGATAATGCGAGACTTTTAAGCAATACTGCAATATCAATCAGCAGTAATAACAAGCAATCCTCAACAAACAAATCTAAACATCACTGGCATTACTGGTGGTAACTTTCAAAACACACATTCTCAAGCATTAAGCACTGTGTGATCGCAGTGCTACCAAAAGAAGCCGAATACAAGGATGTGTCGGCTTTTCTCATACCTGCAAATAAGCATTTATACCAACCTCAAATATATTTAAAGTAATACTACTTATTAATAGTATTTCATAGACAACATCGCCCTGCTTATTAATAAAGTTTAAGTGACCTGCTTCGCAATACAACAAGCGTTCTTTTATTAAAAAATAAAAATACCTTATTGTTACACCGTTTTTTAACACATAAAAAATATATTAATACAAACATTTGATATTAGATTTAATAATAGTTATTCAATAATTAGGAGAGAGTAATGCAACACATACTTACAAAGCTTAAGGGCCTGCTTATATTGTCGACTAGCTGCTTTTTCTTGCTGGCCAGTTCTATGGCAGCGGCCAATAACACTCAGTTCTCGAACAACAAGCGTTTCAGTGGCAGCTATTCATTACCCGTTTTCGGTCTGCAAAAAATCAGAAGTCAATTTAATGTTGATGAAACAACTGCACGCTTAGAAGCAGAAATTGTTAATCGCGGCCTGGGTATTTTTGCTGTCATTGATCATGCAGCAAATGCGGCAAATGTTGGCAAAACACTACGACCAACAAAATTAATTATTTTTGGCAATCCTAATATAGGTAGTGAACTAATGGCCAGCGAACAAAGCATTGGTATTGACCTGCCACAAAAATTTCTTATCTGGGAAGATGAGTTTGGCAATATAACCATTGCTTATAACAAACCCAAATACCTTAAGTTCAGGCATAGAATTTTTGACAAGAATATGATTTTTGATAATATCAGCAATGCTCTATCTGTAATTGCTAATACAGCGGCAGGTAACAATATATAATTGCCGCAGTACATTAGTTAGATAAAACTCCCCTGCTACATGCACTTAATCGTCAGGGGAGTTTTTAAATAACAGTAAAGATTAAATTTTCAGTTAGACTACTGCTAATACTTTATTTTTCTTATTTTATCCGCCAGACATTAACATCATTATGAAATTTAAGTTTATTAGTCCTAGATTCTGGGCGCTCACCTTGAAACAAGCAGGCAAATACTGCTCTTAAGCTGTCATTCTTAATTACCGGATCACCCTGAAAATAACCATGATCATTACCAACGTGTGAAGCTGAAGTCACGTCAATATAGGTTGCATTTTCAGAATTTAACCCTTTCAAATGGTGGCCTAGCCTTGGCAGCTGTTCTTCACCTGGCTTTCGTCTTGACCATCCCAATGCAAAGTCGTTTTCATTAATCGCCACATAACTGCCAATGCGACTATCAATAGCATCCACCCACTTTTCATGGTCTTTATTGTTAGCATCAGCGGCAACTAAGCATACATTATCAAATGTTAACTTTCTAGCATGGCTACCGGATGGCAGCGTTGCATATTTTAAAACATAGTTACCCATAGAATGACAAAGTAAATTTAAAGAGACTTTACACACTCTGCTATGCAACTTCACATACTCTTCACGTGCGGCTATAGGGTTATCAGGAAATTTTTCTTCCGCTTTCTGCCAAAGCTGCGCTGATTGACTCTCAACAAGCAGCTGATGTAAATCTCTTATTGCACCGACAACACGATCTAAAGCACCTGCAGATGCTCTTGCATCTCGCTTATCATCAATGTAATTTGCTGTACCCGACATAGCACCACCACCTCTGGCTGGCCAACTAAAAGGTATGACAAGAACATTTTTATAGGTTTTTTCAATCGCTTCGGCTGTATTAACTATATCTTTCAAATTATTATTATAGCCATGTACATAGAGCAAAATATGTTTTTTTTCTTTACAGGCTTTATCAAAAAGCTCACAAGCGATAGATAAACTGGTATACCAGGTTTTATTGGTATCAATATTTAAATTGTACTTTTCTTTGAGCTTATCTGCCTCTTGTTGCTCAAGCTCATCTTTTACCAGTGTTGCCTTACACTTATTGCCCGTCTTTACAACTTTTACAATACGTAGCTCATTACTACCTTTTATATTCGGCGTACTGGAAAAAATACCTAGATCACCCTCGTCAGCTTTTAATTGTCTATTTGTTACGACATACATTGCATACTCCTTGATTTTCATACATCGGCTACGATTAATACACCGACTATTTATCTATGCTTGAACATTGCCCCGCAAATCTACAAAATCACTATTTGCACATAAAGAAAATTTATTGCGTATTGCTATGCTAACTTTAGCTTAATAAAGAAATACGTATTACCACCTTTATTGTGATTTTTATAAAAATGATGTTATTTTCAGCAGCACATCCTGCCAGCTAGGGTGAAGCTGTTATAAGTCAGCTTATTACTCACATCGACATATTACTGACGCTTATTCAAAAGCCTTTTTTAATATTATGCAGCTTTCACAGACTCTTTTAGCACGGATATAGCAATACATTGCTGTTCTGGTATTATCATACAATACTTTTCTGTCTCGCGGGTAGGCAATATGGCACAAACTCCCTTATTAATCGATGTCATCAAAAAGCAACTCAAAGCGCAAAACAAAACCTATGTAGATGTTGCTCAAAAGTTAAGCTTAAGCGAAGCTTCAGTAAAACGGTTATTTGCTGAACAAAACTTTACCTTACAACGTTTAGACGCTATTGCCGAACTGTTAGGACTTGAAATCTCTGATTTACTGCAACTGGTCACACGACAGCAACAGCAACTCAGTCAGTTGTCTGTTGAACAAGAACAAGAAATCGCCTCAAATGTGGCACTACTCCTGGTGACCGTCTGCGTTATGAACGGCTTTACTTATGAAGAGCTATTATCACAATACAATCTTTCGGAGCCTGAATGCATCAAACTCTTAACAACACTGGATAAGCTACAGCTTATTGAGCTGCTGCCAAATAATCGCATTAAACTTTTAATAGCACCAAACTTCAAATGGTTGCCTCGCGGTCCAATCCAGCAGTTCTTTCAGCATAAAATTCAACAGGACTTTTTCACCTCCAGTTTCGATAAAGGCACGGAAACACTGATGGTGCTCAATGGTATGCTTAGCCGTGAATCGATTACAGAATTACAAAAAAGAATGCAACGACTGGCACAAGACTTCAATAACTTTATCCGCGAAGACAGAGCCTTAGCGATGAGCGATAAAATAGGTATCTCACTGGTCATGGCTGAGCGCGAATGGGCTTATAGCATTTTTGAAAAATATCAACGCAGCAGCTCTTAGGGTCATTCAGCAAGGTATCAATATACGATACCTAAAAGCGTTTAAATTGCAACTTTTATTGTAATAATACCCATAAAAGTATTATTTTGTAAAACTCCCTAGCACTGACATACTGCTTAGGAGCAATCGCAATGACAAGCCAGATACAGCTATACTCAAAGTTCATACAAACCCTGCTGGGTGCTAGCCTGATTATCGCTAGCACCCTATTGAACACTGCCGGTGCAGCTGGCTTACTCAAACCCAGCAATGGCCAGCTACCTGATTTAAGCATTAAAGAGCATCACGTCAATGTTGTTATTAACAACGGCTATGCAACAACACACATCGAACAAGTTTTTCACAACCCAAACAATACTGCATTAGAAGCTATTTACTCGTTTCCCGTACCCGCAAAAGCAGCGGTAGGCGAATTCGTTTATTGGGTTAATGGACAAGCCATCATTGCAGAAGTTGTTGAAAAACAACGTGCACGCGAGATTTATCAACAAGAAAAACAAGCTGGACGAAATACGGCTTTAGTTGAACAAGACAGCTTCAAAACGTTTGATATTGCTGTGTATCCTGTGCAAGCCAACAGCGACACACGAGTAAAACTTAGCTATATCCAGGCAATCAATACAGATAATAATATTGCACGCTATGTCTACCCCTTAGAAGAAGGCGGTGTTGACGAAGCTAAACTAAGCTTCTGGACACGCAACGAGGTTGTTACAGAGAAATTTAGTTTTAATGTTCACTTACGTTCAGCTTATCCTGTTAGCAGCCTGCGATTACCCAAGCACCCACAAGCACAAACTCACAGCATCAGTCCACAAGAATGGCAGGTGTCCTTAAACAATAATACTCAGCCATCGACTCCAGCTATTGAATCGACAGAAAATAATCATAGTGACACAACTGAAGCTATGCATTTAAATCAGGACATTGTGCTTTACTGGCGATTAGCCGATAACACACCGGGCAGTGTTGATTTAGTTAGTTATAAAAACAAAAATCAATCACAAGGTACATTTATGCTGACGCTGACACCGGGTGATGACCTGTCCAAAGTACAACAAGGCAGAGATTGGATTTTTGTACTAGATGTATCGGGTTCAATGCGAGGTAAATATGCCTCTTTAGTGGAAGGTATCAAACAAAGCCTTAACAAACTCCCCTCACACGATCGCTTCCAAATCATTTTATTCAATCAGAAAGCCACTGATATTAGTCGGGGTATGCATAATGCCAGCACAGAAAACATTCAGAGAATGCTTAACTTTATGACGCACTATCAACCTGATGGTAGCACAAACCTTTATGCAGGCTTAGAAAAAGCAACACAACACTTAGATACCGACCGGTCAACAGCTATTATCTTAGTCACCGATGGTGTAGCCAATGTTGGCAAAACAGGTAGAAAAGACTTTATTAAGCTACTCAAAAACAACGATGTCCGCTTGTTTACTTTTATTATGGGCAATAGTGCGAACAGACCATTATTAGAAGAGATGACGACAGTTTCTAATGGCTTTGCACTGAGCGTATCGAATGCCGATGACATTGTTGGTAAAATCATGCAAGCAAGCAGTAAAATAACACATCAGGCATTGCGCAATATCAAGCTTGATATTGATGGTGTTCGCACAAGCAATGTAACGCCTAAGCATATCGGCAGCCTATATAGAGGTGAACAACTGATAATTTTTGGTCATTACTATGGGAGTGGTACAGCAGAGGTTTCATTAAATGGTTTAGTCGGCACTGAACAACGCCAATATAAGACCCGCATAAATTTCCCAGAAGCAGCAAGCGACAACCCTGAACTGGAACGACTTTGGGCCTATGCATATATTGAATATTTACAATCACAGCTTGACTACTATGGTGCAGATGCCGATACCGAACAAGCAATTACTGATACCGCCTTACAATACGGCTTAGTTACTGAATACACCTCTATGCTGGTTGTAGAAGAGAGTGTTTTTCAACAACTTAATATACAACGTAATAACCAACAACGTGTAAGCCAAGAGCATGCTGCACGACAACAACGCGCACAGCAAGCAATACAAACAACCAGAGCCGACCAGAAAAGCCCGATGTTTCATAATAAGCCTCGACCTGCTTTCTCAGGAGGAGGTAGTAGCGGTGGTGGTGCTTTTGATGCATGGTCAATATTACTATTCATTATGCTACTCTTACCCAAAGCAGTAAGGTTTTACCGCCAATAAGATCATTTACTTATGCCGGGGCACTCAATATAGCCCCGGCACTTTTCATCACTTTCACCACTCTATTCTGCCAACAAACAATGATTAACTTTTTTAAAATCTAATATCAGCTTGTTAATAAACTCGCTGCGCTATAAAATCAGCGTTAATATCACAACTAAAAAACTGGCAGAGTAGGAAAACAGATACGACCGATGGGCGAGAATATAGCAGACAATGTCGTTTGGCAATATGGTGAAATATCTCGTGAAGACCGCTACAACATTCTTCATCAGCATGGCGCTACTATTTGGTTCACTGGCCTTTCAGGCAGCGGTAAAAGCAGTATTGCCGTCGCTGTTGAAAAAGCCTTGTATGATCTGGGCAAGCTATCTTATCGCTTAGACGGCGATAATATTCGCTTAGGCATTAATCAAAACTTAGGGTTTAGTGAATCAGACCGTAAAGAGAATATCAGGCGTGTTGGCGAAATTGCCAAATTATTCAGCGATGCAGGCACAATTACATTATCGAGCTTTATCAGCCCCTATCAAGCTGATCGCGACGCAGTACGTGCCCTGCATGATGCTGCCAATTTAAAATTCGTTGAAGTGTTTGTTGACTGCTCCCTAGGTGAAGCAGAACGGCGTGACCCTAAAGGTTTGTACAAGAAAGCGAGAGCCGGTAAGATCGCAAACTTTACCGGCATTGACTCACCTTATGAAAAACCACTTTCGCCAGAGATTCACTTAAACACAGAAAAAATGACTATCGAGTCTGAAACCCAGCTCGTAATCAACTATCTGATTAAGGAAAAAATCATTGAAGTAGCACGATAGTCGTTTTTGTTATACCCATTCATATCGGCTCATGCCATATTATAACAAAGGTAAAATATCTTCTACCTCAGGGCGCTTTCGATAGTTAACATCAATTAACACATCGCTCACAATACCCTGCTTGATAATAAACACTCCAGGTATCGGCAACTCCCATTGAGTGGAACCATGACGCTCGGTTAATGCCAAATCGAAGTGGCTAAGTGCCGCTACATGCGCTTCCGGCACATCTGCGGCAACACCAAACTGTTTCGCCAAGCCATTGTCTTTATCAAATAGCACATCAAATTCTACACCATTCTCTTCGACAGCCTGCTTGCTATAGTCAGGCAACTCAGGGGAAACGGCAATCAGTCGTGCATTTTTAGCTTGAAACGCCTGTATTTGGTCCATATAGGCTTTTAATTGTAAATTACAAAAAGGACACCATTGCCCACGATAGAAAAACAACACTACAGTACTGGCTGCATATAGCTCAGCTCCCTTCAAGCGTTCACCGGTATGTGACTGTAATTCAAAAGTAGGCGCTGATTCACCTTTTGTCAGGGGCGTAATTTTAAAATCTTCTGACTCAAGAAAAACAATACCTTCCTCGATATTTTTTACAACCCCCGCATCCAGCTTTTCTTTTTCTCTAGCCCACAGGGCCTGACCTTGCTTATTAATATCACTCATATCAACTCCCTACTCGATGGCTTCTCTAAAATACTCGCAAAATAGACTTCGTCTTAGAGTGTATTTTACGTATTTGCTGCTGATTCGGATCAATTTTCTACTGAACGAGGCCTTCTGCTAATACAGAGACTTATTATTGCTATTCGCATAATACTGCTTATTTCCAACATAGCTCAGGGTACACCTTGATCGAAAAAGACGAATATTACCGGATATTAGCCATAATCTAATAACCATGGGCTGCACCGTGAGGCAGCCTTTTTATTCCAGCAATGTTAACCGGGGAAAGCAATGATTATATTAAAAAAAACACTTACTGTTATTATGTTATTAGCGACGTTACCAGGCTTATGTTATGCCAAAACAGCAAAAATCGACCTTAAATCAGGACAACGATTTTCAATCGTGCTCAGCAAAGTAAAACCGGGTGGTGAAAAGAGCTTACAGACTTACATTAATGGCATGTTGCCTATTGCAGAACAAGAAGGTATGCAAACACTCTCTGCCTTTGCTATTCCAAAGACCATTATAGGCGACAGTCAAGCTGAGTTTCTAGGCTTATATGCTTGGCCGAATGCCGACATCGCTGAAAAAACTCGAAATAATGAAGTCTACGAAAAAAAATACAAGCCTTTACAAAAACAAGCCTGGCAAGAACTCACGATTATTGACTCAGATATTTCTCAAAATCTATCTTTTAGCCATAGCAAAAATAAAACCTATACTTTTGCTCAAGTATGGATAAAAGATCAAATCAGCTATGATAATTATTACCAATCAACAATAACACTGCGTGACTCCTTAGGTGCTAAAATGCTGTTTAAACTACCTGTGCACGATTACCAAACATTTGATGCAAGCGATATCCCACCTGATTTAATCGTTCTGATTGAGTGGCCAACGCCAAATGGCCCACAACTATACTTAAACTCTATGACTTTCAAAGAGAATCAAGCAAAAGCCCAAGCCGGAATTGAAAAAATTAACTGGTATCAACTCAATTTAGCCAATATCTAAACACCGTTAAAAATGTTCAAAAGCTTGACGTCTCGAACGTTAAGCTTTTGAACTGACTGCCAAATAATCTTGCAGCGTATCAATATCATAGCTGGCATTGGGCAAGCACACTTTCTGCACTTTGTCTGCCAGCGCTAACAATAGCGACTTCGCACCTGATTTATCATCAATATTCAATAACTGCTCTACAATCATAGCTCGTCGAAAAAAAGCTGGCACACCTAAAGATTCAGGAAGACCGTATGCAGCAGGATAATATGCAGCACTTGCCCAAATATCAGCTTGGTTAACCGCAAATAATAGACGCTGTAGATCAGGCTTTGTCAGCAATGGCTGATCTGCTAAAAGCAGCATAACACCCTGAATATCAGCATTTAAACGAAGGACACTTCGAACACCTGCTTTTATAGAGCTTCCCATGCCAGAACGCCAATCGGGGTTATGCACCAAACCAACCGGATGCTTGTCAATAAGCTGTTCGATATCTTGCGCATAAGCACCACTCACAACCATCACTTCTGCAGCTTCTAGCGTCATCGCTGTTTGCAAAACAGACTCTAATAAAGTGCTATCACCGAATGGTAACAATTGCTTCGTTGTCGATGCGCCTGAGGCACGCATTCTAGCTGATTCACCTGCAGCGAGAATAATAATACCTATCTCTGAAAACTGCACAGTTAGTGACATAGATTTAATGCTTTCACAGGCAATACGACTGAAGCAGCATAATCAAGTGGCTTATGCAAACTACCTGTTTTATCTTTTAAAAAACCAGCTGTCGCGGCATTCTGTGCCGCAATAATTTCTGCTGCGACCGCTAGAGCAATTTCATGTGCACCGTTTGCTGAAATATCCAGGCCTATCGGTGAACGCAACTTTTCTAACTGCTCATGAGAAAAGGTAATATTTTCTTTCGCCAGTTGCTTTAAAATAAGTTGCATGCGCTTTACTGGCCCTAATACACCTATATACCGACTGGAAGATGCCATTAATTCCGGCAATAAAGACAGGTCTCGATTAAGGTTATGTGTCATTAACACAAACACCGTATCAGCATTAATCTGGGGATACCACAGCTGGCGCTGCTCTTCATGATGAATAATATGATCAGCCGATGGAAATCGCTTTTTATTCGCTAGTGTTACCCGCTTATCTATTAAGTATGTCGTCCATCCCATTTTTTTGGCAATATCCATCATGGGTATTGCGTCATCACCTGCGCCAAATAACATTAGGGATTTAGGCGGCTTAATATATTCAAATAAAACATCAATATTTAAACCATTATAGTTATAACAATGCGACAGCGTTTTTTGCTGCTCTGATAAGATTCTCATTGCATCTGCTTCGATATTTTGTGCTAAATTAGCATCACTGATATTGCTATAGATCGCATCGTGCTTATTTAAAATGAGACGATCGCCAACATCAACATCTTTGGTGTCACAGCGGTAAACAGTCGCTACCACAGATGCCGCACCGGTCTTTAATACAAAGTCTAATGACTTGCTTACATCAACAAAAGCATGGCTACTTTTTGCCAGTGTGCCAGCCTTGATTTTCTCAAGCAAGATATGAACAACACCTTGGCATCCGGTATTAAACGGTCCACTGATAACATCATCTTCTTCGACACGAGTATCATAACTAACAAGTCTGGCACCATGCTTAACCATCCACCAGGCCTTTTTGACTAAATCTTTTTCTAAACAACCACCACTAATGCTACCAAAGCGCTCACAATTAGGCCCAATTAACATTCGAGCGCCAGGACGATGGTAAGCCGAGCCTTCTATATCAACAACGGTTGCCATAACCAACTCAGCATGCTGATTTAACATCGTATTATAGGCATGCAAGAAATCTTTTATCATATGCATAAAGTTGCCCTCAACGGAGGTTTATAAAGCGAGCTGGCATACTAGCTTACGCCTGGCAATACCAGCTCTACACCTGTACGTTATTTTAAATATCACGACATCACACATTCAGTAATGCAATTAAGCAAACTCAATGTCTTGATTATAAGGCTGTCGATAGAGACGCTTGCCAGTAGCCGCAAACACAGCATTAGCCAACGCAGCACCTGCCGGTGGTAATACTGGCTCACCTAAACCGGTGGGGTGATCATGGCTGGCAACAAAGTGCACATCAACCTCAGGCGCTTCGGACATCCTAATCAAACGATATTGGTCGAAGTTTTTTGCCTGCGGCTGGCCTTTATCAAAAAACAGAGCACCATACATTGCATGGCCAACACCATCGATCACCGAACCTTTGGCAATATTACTGGCTGCTATCGGGTTTACAACAATGCCACAATCAATCGCTACGGTTACCCGCGCCAACTTAGGCCGATTGCCTTCTATAACAACATCAGCGACTTCTGCCACATAGGTATTATGCGAATAAAACACACTAAACCCTTGAAAGACACCTTTACCTGCCTTACCCCATTTAGATTTTTCTGCTACTAGCTTAATCACTCCAATAAACTTATCAGGCTCATAATTGCCATTTAGTTTTTGGGTTTTGCGAGCTTCTTCCAGTAGCTGCAGCCGTAAATCAATAGGGTCTATCGACATAGATTCGGCCAACTCATCGAAGAAACATTGCTCGGCATTGGCTAAGAAATTACTATAAGGTGCCCGCCAGGCACCCGTAGTAATATTAGTAGGTACAGCATGAATGCCAACCTGATAGTCTTTAATAGCGCCTGCAGGAAAATTACCAAAAACATGTGCATACATATTAGAGCCTAAGCCTGCCTCCAACAACTGATATGCAGTAACCTTATCTTTATTGACTGCTGCTTTAATTTTGTATTTGCTGGCCGGACGATACATGCCCGAAGTCATATCATCTTCTCTGGAAAATTGAAGCTGAATGGGCTTTTTGCTAATACGTGATATTTCAGCTGCCTGTAAAGCAAAGTCAGCAAACAAACGTCGGCCAAAGCCACCCCCCATACGAGTCATATCAACCTTAATATCACTTTCATTACGCTTGAGTAAGCCTGCTAGCAAGCTGCGTGTCCAGGCAGGCGTTTGCACCGGCCCAACAACATGCACTTGCTCATCAGTCACGTGCGCAAAGAAATTCATTGGTTCCATACAGTTATGTGCTAACACAGGCGCAGAGTAAGTACGCTCTACCACCTTATCGGCTTCGCTAAAGCGCGCTTCTACATTACCATCACTACGCTCAATGCTACTCTTTTTGGCATCCAGTAAGGCCAGCATCGCTGCATCATGACTAGCACTATCTTCTAAGGGCGTTTCCACTTGCCATTCGATATCCAGTACTTTTTGTGCCTGCATTGCAGCCCAAGTAGAATTGGCCACAATAGCAACCATATCAATATCACCATCACGACGCTGTATTGTTTTACTATTGGCAAAGCCATCAACAACGAGTGGCACTGTAATCGAAAAAATATCTTCTATGCCCTGAATTTTACGCGCTTTGCTGGCATCAAATGATTTTAAGCGCAAACCGAATGCAGGCGCTCTAACAGCCATGGCATAACGCATATCAGCCATACGTGTATCAATACCAAATAAAGGCTTACCTGTGACAATCGCTGGTAAATCCACATTCTGTGTATCTCTACCAATTAGCGTAAAGTCTTTAGGGTCCTTCAATGAAACTTCTTCTGGCACAGATAACTTCGATGCCGCAGAAGCTAAAGAGCCATATGAGCGCTTTTCACCTTCGGCATTAATAACCATACCTTGCTCGGCAATTAAACTGCTTGCATTTACACCCCAGGCAGTTGCGGCCGCATTAATCAGCATTTGTTTAGCTGTCGCACCAGCCATTCTTAATGATTGCCAACCAAAACGAATAGACTGACTACCACCCGCGACCTGTCGTTGATACCAGTCTGTATTTAATGCAGACTGCTGAACGCTGACCATCGACCATGGCACATCGAGCTCTTCGGCAATAATCATCGGCATGGACGTTTTTACATTTTGTCCAATTTCCGGATTTGGTGACATAATAACCACCTGACCATCACTGGCGATACTCAAATAAGCATTAATTTCATACCACTTTGCTTCATCACTAGCCCCTGCAGCAGCTTCTGCAAGACGGGGGTTAGCAAACCAATTAAAACCAATAACAATGCCTCCCATAGCACCAGCGGAGACTTTTAGAAAAGAT
Source organism: Gammaproteobacteria bacterium (assembly GCA_965230615.1). Classification (GTDB taxonomy): domain Bacteria; phylum Pseudomonadota; class Gammaproteobacteria; order HTCC5015; family HTCC5015. The sequence goes on along the minus strand of OZ246012.1, from coordinate 3,756,702 downwards.
CTGCGGTTATATGATGTTTTTACCGTTGTCATATTATTCAACCATTATTTGTTTAACGTTTTTGAAGCAGTGACAATAGCCGCTTTGATACTATTGTAAGTACCACAGCGACAAATATTACCGCTCATTGCGGTTGTAATTTCCTGCTCCGACGGGGAGGGGTTATTAGCCAATAAGGCCGCTGCGCTCATAATCTGCCCTGCCTGACAATAGCCACATTGTGGCACATCATGCTGCAGCCAAGCTTGTTGCACCGGGTGATCAGCTTTTTCACTTAAGCCTTCAATAGTTGTAATTTTGGCATCACCGATAGCACGCAATGGCATTGAACACGACCGTATTGCCGCGCCATTCATATGCACGGTACAAGCCCCGCATTGACCAATACCACAACCATACTTAGTCCCAACCAAATTTAAATAATCTCGCAAAACCCATAATAAAGGTGTCTCACCATCAGCTTGCACCTTAAGACGCTGCTCATTTACTGTAATATTGAAAGTTGTCATATCATGCACCTGGAAACGAACTTATATTAAAAGTGTTTATTTGACCTATTTCGACTACGAATAGTTGATCACTCAACAAAAAATAATACAAATCATTCAACTATCCGTCATCTTCGATAAAAGAAGACTCAAAAGCCAAAAATCATCTTATGAAAAATTTTTTAGAAAAATATTGCACTACTTTATTGCAATGCTTATATTACATACTCGAATCTTGCAACATAACCACTGAGTATAGTAGGCAGTTATTTATTTACCAGTATAAATTTATACCCGTGAAAATTTACCAGCAAAACCTGAATATTAAGTTCAGAAAGTTACAAACATCATAAACAACCCAAAATTAACCAACTCAGCTTATTCAGAGCAAGTAGTATCCACAGTAAAAAAGCGTCGTAACATCAGGTCAAGTGAAGACAAAGTGAAGATAACGTAAAATCTAGTGTTTTTTAAAAATAATCACTGCAAACTTTATATGCTGCCAATAAGTGATTTTAAGCTATTGTCGTTATTTGCAAGCGACACCCTTAACCAGCTCAAGCAATAATAAGTCTATGTCAGAAACACACGTTGAAATATTTAAACATGTATATCTAATTGGTATTTTCCTAGCTAGCTGGACAGCACTTAGTTTATTACTGAGAAAAAAAAGCAACAAACAGGCTAATCAATTTTTTGCTTTGTTTTTGATTGTAATGATGATGCCTCTGACATTAGCATACTCTTATCTTAGCGAATTCAACTTACCGGGATTGGCCACTAAATTAATCATTAAATTTGCTCTTATGTATGGCCCCTGCATGTATATCTTTAGTCGCCTTATTCTGAACTACAAAGTGACATTAAAGAACAGCTTAATCCACTTCTCACCTTTTATCATAATAAGCCTGTTATTAATCAGCAATCTTTATCAGGAAAGCACTATTATCGGTATCGCCATTATCATTCAGATGATAATCTACTTATTGATCACCGCTTATATGGCTATAACACACTGGAGGCATTTAAGCGCTTTATGGCTTAACTATCGCAACACTTCGCAATATTGGTTATGTTATATTGTGTTAGCGTTAATCTTACTAACACTTATGGATATTTATGTTATCCAAGAAATTATTCAGACAGGCACTATCGATGGTTTCACATGGCATACACTAATGTCATTCATTGCTGTATATATAGTGGTTATCGCTTGCTTTTCCTTATTACAGCCACATATATTTTATAGTGAAGTCGAAAACACTGATAACAGCACCACCTCCTTAGTCAATACGCTTAAAGTTAAGCAAACCTCAGAAAAAAACACTCAGCTCAAAGAGCTAACCCAATCTGCCGCACAAGACCTGAGCGAGCAACTTGACAGCCTAATCCAAAAAGAAAAACCGTATTTAAGAAATGACTTATCATTGAAACAACTTGCCGAAACACTACATGTTTCTACTCACCAGCTATCAGAGTTGCTCAATAGTTATTTAAATACCAGCTTCTATGAATATATCAATAATGCTCGCATTAAATCTGCCATTAATTATCTTCAAGATGAGACTTGTCAACTATCTATTTTAGATATCGCTTATCAATCAGGCTTTAATAACAAAAACACTTTTTACAAAACCTTTAAGTCATATACACAACTAACACCATCAGAGTATCGAAAAATATCCAATACTGAACAAACCAGCCTCACCCAAAACAAAGCGGTTTAGCAAAGAGCATCATTACTAACATTTACGATATTGATTGAATATCTCTATTGATTAAAATAGACCTAATTGCGCACTGGCTAACTCATCGAAAGACACACCGACAAATGGCAAGATGGCTTCTGCAATCGGGCGAAGTTGCTTGTCTATATAGTGATCATAGTCAATGCGGCTAGACGAATACTCAACGGGCTCTGGACCATTGATCGTCATAAGATAGACAATCGCACCTTTATGCTGATACTGCAAACGGCGGCCTTGATCCTGGTTAATACTATCTGCCAACCTGGCTGCTTTAACGTGCGGCGGAACATTCTTAGTATAGTCTGCTAAACGGCGGCGCAATCTTTTACGATAAACCAGCTGTGCATCGTATTGCCCAGCCCGGGTTGCCTTAATAAAGTGACGTAGGTAATCACGCACATCTTCACCGGCAAACACCATACGGTAAAGTTCGGTTTGAAAGTTTTTTGCCAAAGCTGTCCAATCAGAACGAACTGTTTCCATCCCCTTGAAAACCAACTCTTCACCACCCTCAACAACCTTTAATCCAGCATAACGTTTTTTACTGCCCTGCTCTGAACCACGAATAGTCGGCATTAAAAACCGGCTAAAATGTGTTTCAAACTCAATCTCCATATAGTTTTCTAATTGTAGCTCTCGCTGAATGTAGCTATCCCAGCGCTGATTAATCATATTTTGTAAATCAAGACCGACACGCTCCACATCTTCGGCGCTATATTTGCCTTCGAGCCAGACAAACGTTGAGTCTGTATCACCATAAATGACCTTATAACCTTCAGCTTCAATCCATTCAGCGGTAGTTTGCATAATATCATGACCACGCAAGGTAATAGAGCTGGCCAAGCGCGTGTCATAAAAAGGACAGCCACCAGAGCCCAAAATACCATAAAAGGAGTTCATCAATATTTTAATGGCTTGCGAGCGCGCTGCATCCTGATTTTTTTTAGCCTGATCTCTTTGCTGCCAAAGCGATGTAATAATATCGGGCAAAAAATGCTTGTCGCGCGAAAACATAGCTCCTTTATAACCGCTAATAGCAATCTCAGGGGCTAATAAACCTTCTACCAGCCCTAAAGGATCAACTTTAAAGGTTCTAATAATAGATGGGTACAGGCTTTTAAAATCGAGCACCAAAACATTCTCATACAAACCTGGCACAGAATCCATTACATAGCCACCAGGGCTAGCCAGCCCTCCACTGCCTGGTCGTTTGGGTGAAACATAACCTGCACGATGTAATTTTGGCAGATATAAGTTATTAAAAGCAGCAACAGAGCCGCCAACTCGATCCAGTTCCAGTCCTGTTAGTTGGCTACGTAATCTAAGAAAATCCAGAATATTGGTGAATGCAAAAATATCGAAAACCAGCTGACAATCTTGTAGATTATATTCGGCCAGCTTCACTTTATTATGCAAGAAATCATGCTGAATCGCTTCCAGGCGATTATGAACATCTTCAGTTTTCTTACCTTTACCCAACAAGGATTGGGCTACAAACTCTAAACTAAAATTCTCAAACTGATAGGTGGCCGTTTTAAGCGCATCAATACCATCGACAACAACCCTACCTGAGATAGCGACAAAGCCTTGATCTACTTCACCCGGCGCATCGCGCCAACGTATGGTGCTGTTATCGCGCCCTAAAGCTAAAGTGACATTACAGGTTTTCGCGCGTTTGATTAATAAGCGTAAATCGAAATTAACCACATTCCAGCCGATAATGATATCTGGATCGAACACTCGAAGCTTTTGCACGAAGCCTTGCAATAAGGCTTTTTCATTTGCGACCCATTCAATCCAGTCCGGTGCTGATTTCTGTGGCTCGCCAATCATTAATACACATTGATAACCCTTTGCCGATAAGCCAATTGAGAATAATTCACCCTGTTCACTACATTCTATATCTAAAGATAGCACTTTAAAGCTTGGGGTATATTCAGCTGACTTCAGCTGGGCCTGTGGTAACTCATAATAACCGTCACGTTTAATAGGCTTAGCCTGGCTTGCAAAAGAAGCACTACCATAAACAAAGCGCTCCATTAAAAATCGATCACTCAAGCGTATTTCATTTTCATAGCAAACGATGCCTGCAGCTTCTAATAGATCTTTCGCTTTATATAAAGCCTGGCTTCTCACAAAGTACAAGGCAGCGACGGGCGCTTGCTGAAAGTTAGTTAAATCTAATGGCCTATATTCGTAGGCTATACGCGCCATCTTAAGCTGGTTTTCTATGGCTGACTGATCTGCCTGGCGTACAAAAAATAGTTCGCGTTGTAGCTCAGTTACTAGCTTGACCGGTCCTATATCACTGAGCACCCAAATTTCCAATAAAAAGCCAGCATCGACCTCCCGTCGCTCACGGGTAAGAATAAAGCCAGATAGTGGCCTGATGGGTAATGAGCCTTCGGTCGATTCGGACAAAATGTATTCACATGCTAGGTATAATTTATATAATGATAAATCATCATCGCTAAAATCACATCTTGTTTAATGAAAAAAATATATAAGCCGAAAATATCAGATTATAGAATAACGTCCTCTGTCAACCTCTATCTATCCTGCATGGCAATCTCGTATTGCTAATACTGCATTATAAATATTTTTTATTTTTAACGTCACAAAGCTGACTCAGGCATAAAGTTGGCACTGAGTTATGATGCCAGTGCCAACTTTAATTTATAACAACTTTAATTCGAGAAAATCACATCACTAATGTGCTGCAGGCTACCTGCATTGATGAGTGGCTTGATGGGTTTGAGTCTCTTAGCTAGAAAAAATCGCCGGACATAAAAAGACTTAAGTTGTTATAGTGCCTAAATCTATTTAAGGGCGTGCAGTGCAGAATAGATCATAATATTTATATGACTGCGTGCCCTTATTCAACTAAAAGCTTACTTCTATTTATCTTGATAATCATTAAGGCTTGGATAATCAGCAGAAAACACCATCTCTTGCAAACGCTTTAATGCCAGATCACGCTCATCGGGGTTGCGCAAAGTTAAGAACTGCACATGCTCACTTTCACCTACGGTTGTGGATAACTTAATCCCCCAAAGCGCATCAACAGTATTGGGTAACATAGAATAACGCATATCTACAATAGTATTATTATCCTGCCGGTCAACAGCCAGATATCCAGCAGAAAAATGCCGGAAGCGCTCAATATCCTGCGCCTGCTGTGATAATGGCTCAAGCCAGGGAAAATCGCGTACGACTTCAAGCTTTGGCACAGACTCACCTTCTATTAATTGTGGCGACCATCCTAGCCTTATCGCATCAACATGGTATTGTTGCTCGTGCTCATAGATAATTTTCCAGACAATATTATTCGCAAAGCTTGGTTTGACTTGCAAGTTAGCTGCAATATGACCGCGGTTTGCCGCTAAACTCTCAGCGGCAGTTATCGCTCGCTGCTGTTGTATTATGCCGATGGATAAATAAACCAGCCCATAGACTGCAGCGGCTCTGGCTAAACCTGGCTTATTAAGCACCAAAGCTAACAAAAACAAGACGAATAAAGGTAAGGTAAATACAGGGTCAATAATCGAAATAATGTTCCAGGCGATGCGCATATCACTGAACGGCCAGAATAATTGTGTGCCATAGCTAGTACAGGCATCTAACAAGCCATGCGTGATATAACCTGCTGTACAAAACAGATAGGTATGCATAAAACACAAATAACGCCGTGCCCATACGGCATACAATAGCAGTGCCGCAAGCAAGCCACCCAGTGGCATAAACAGTATCGAGTGTGTAAACTGCCGATGGTACTCTAAGGATAACAAAGGGTCAGTCGTTGAAGAGATAAGTACATCCAAATCAGCTAACATACCGGATAAAAAGGCTAATACACCAGCAATACGAAAGCTGCCTTTATCCAGCCACTTTGTATTACTCTGCTTATTTTGAATAACATTTTGGCCAGCTACACCAGCTACCACAGCCTGCGATACAGGATCCATCTACTTACCTAAACTTGTTAACACACTTAAACGTTACAATACATGAAACAAAAGAACATAGCTATGCCAATCAAGCATATAAAGCGCATGCATACATTAACCACAGTTAACACAGCAATGCATATAGTAAAAGTCTGAGCGCACCAACCTCTCACACTACTTTTTTAGGTATTTATCGAGATTACTTATTTTTACTCCCCTTAATCGAAATATTTAAAAAATCCTTCATTAATCAACAAGCCTTTATTACTACGAAAATGAGAACTGCATGACATAACGCAATTCAAGCGCTACCGCATTAGGTTTCAGCTTATTCGCCCAGGATACAATAGATATATACACCAACTCATACACCTTATCCTTTTTAAAATACATAACAGCTTCTCTAGGTGTCGCGCTATTACTTTACTTATAAACAGCTCGCTCAATTTTATAAACTGCTATTTGACAGCAGTACTTAATTGTTTACCTTTACAAAGTCATACGACAGTGCCTAACATCAAAGCCATTTTTCAATATTGGGCTGAAAGCTAACGGGTTTATTATTTTCCACAATACTGGTTTTCACAGTAAGTACAAAGCCTAGCAACAAAATAAATTCTCTTACGTTAACTATTTTTAGTATCACAAATAAAATCGTCGATATTTTTATACTTATTTTTACGAGCACGGCCATTTTTAATAAATATAAATTCTTATCAATTATCTTTAGTGCAGATAAATAATAAATCTTGTTTGACTCCATCAATAAAGATAGCTAAGTTTTAATGCTAAGGGGTTAAAGGGCTAAGAATACAAAGAAATGAGAAATTTTATTTAGCATCTTTTTCTATTCCTGATACAAAATTCATTTATAGTATATATAGGAATAATACATGATCAAAAATTCTACAAACCACAGAAGCTTTCTTCTGACTGGGTTATTAAGCTTACTTTTACCACAGACTATTCAAGCTGGTTTGGTAAAAACTGACCACATCTGGAATACGAGAAATGTACACGTCTGCTGGATTAATCCTGGCTCACATAACAGCGTTGAGAGAACTTGGGTAAGAGATGCTATAGCTAATACCTGGGAAGCTGTTTCAGAAATACGCTTTACCGGCTGGGGCACTTGCAATAGCTCAAATACTGACAGCGTTAAAATTAGAATTGAAAGCCGTCAGCCTCAAACAACTGCCTTGGGCAGTGAACTAGCAGGAAAAAGCGTAGGAGTTTACTTAAATTTTGAGCTTGATGGCTCTGCTTATAATGGCAATTGCTTAACTAATGCCGCTAGACGTGATTGCATTGAAGACATCGCCATTCATGAGTTTGGCCATGTTTTATCATTTGCCCATGAACAATCTCGCTCTGACACACCTGACTGGTGCACAAGAGGTGACGGTGGCGAAGTTGCTGACACTGCAGTTGGATATTGGGACATAGACTCTGTGATGAATTACTGCAATCCAGTTTGGAACGGTGACGGCATAATTAGTGCAACAGATCTCAAAATGGCACAAGTGTTTTATGGCTCGGAAAAAAATATTGGCAGCCGTCGATACTCTACAGATAATGCTAATGAACAATGGTGGGTTAATTTAAATAACGATGGCTACCCCGACTTGATTTATAAGCGTGCTAACACTCGAGAGTATTGGGTACGCCTTGGTCGCGCTGGCAATAATACTTTCTCAGATTCTCGCTGGGGAACTCGATCACATGGACTGGATGATTCAACACAACAATGGTGGGTTGATATCAATGGTGATAATCGCGATGATTTAATCTACAAGCGACGCAACACCCGAGAATATTGGGCCAAAATTAATAATGGTAGCAGCTTAGGCAGTGACCGTCGTATTGGTACACGCCGATATGGTTTGGATGATTCATCTTTGCAATGGTGGGCTGATATGAATGGCGATAATATTGCCGATCTTGTTTATAAACGTCGTGGACAACGCCAATATTGGGTCAAATTAACATCAAATAGTAACTTAGGTTCTGATAGTCGCTGGGGAACACGCTCTTATGGCTTAGATGATCGCCAACATCAATGGTTGATCGATATTGATAATAACGGTAGAACTGATGTTATATACAAACGATCTGGCACACGTGATTTCTGGGTGAAACTCAACAATGGCAGCTCGCTCGGGAGTGATCGCCGCTGGGGCACCCGCCGTTATAGTATTCCAGAGCCATTATTCGACCAATGGGTTGATCTTAACAACGATAACTTGCCTGATCTAGTTTATAAACGCGACGGGAACCGTGAATACTGGGTTAAGTATAACAATGGCAGCAGTCTATCTAGCGATATAAAAATTGGCGAGCGCAAACATGGCCTGCATGATGCCAAAACACAATGGTGGATTGACACAAATGCTGACGGACATCTTGATCTTGTCTATCAACGTCAAGGGCGAAGAGACTATCATATTGTACCATTCAATGGTGTGATACTTGGCTTTGACAACCCAGTCAGTCATCGTACTAGTCCTGTTGATGACATAATGGACCAGTGGGTGATGGATTTTGACCGAGATGGCACACCAGAAATTTTTTACAAAGCAGGTTCCAGCAATACATATCGCTTACTCCACCCTGTACAATTCCCATAAAATTTATTAAATTGGCATTTTTGCTTTCCAGAGGCCTTAGTAGAGTTGTTTTCTAAGGCCTCTTTACCACTTCTTACACCTATTAAAGCAAAATACTCTTTTCTTATACATATGCGCCTTCAACCATAAAGCATTGAAAATTTTTGTAATACTCAACTATTGACAGCGTGCATTTACACTTCATATGCAAATTAATCAAAAAGCGTCTTTTAGCCATCAACCCCAGACGATATAATCAATCAAAATAACAGCAAAAGGCGATAAGGAATATGGCTAAGGTTCTCTCCAAAGTAGTCTCTGTTGTCAAACCCACTCTACTCATTGCTTGCATCTCTTCTTTCTTAATAGGAAAAGTTGCTTTTGCCATAGACCCGGTTACCGCAGGTGTACTTGCCAATGGCGTCGTTAAGTTATTTAGTAAAAAAGGCCCCGACCCTTCTTTGGCATTATTAAAAGCCAACCGAGAATTGCTGATAAAAATGCATGACCGCCTGGATAATATTGAGGCCAGTCTGGCCAAAGTCATGATTGAAGTCGCACAACTGCCAGCGGAAATGTTCGAGCAAAACCTTAATGCGCAAAGTTATAATATCGGTAAAGATATTACTGGCATTGGCAATGACTACCTGAATAAAATCTCATCTCTAGAGCGGGATCGCCGCACATTGGGTGAAAACTCAGCGCGATTTCAAGTGATTAAAAATGACTTTCGCTACTTTTTGATTAACCGCATTGCTGAAATATCACTGCTCAGCGCCAATATGGCACAACGCCCAAAAAGCACTAATATTAATGCACTGACCATATTAACCGCTGCATTAATTGAGTTATCCATGCGCATTGAGCTCGAAAAAGATTACCAAGGCAGCCCAAGCGATATTTATATTGGTGCAGAAAACTATTTAAATCACATTAACCTTATTCTAGATCCTCAACGACAAGAATCACTCGTCTCACTGATTACAACGACAATTAGTGTTTTGCAAAATGACCCCAACTATCTTAGCTGGTTAAGAATCAACAATGACAAATCCCTAGACGAATGGACAGCCAGCCAACTGCTTGGCACATACCGTGCTGGCTGCTACACTCTGGAAGTAAGTCAATCTTATACCGCAACTTGTGAGCGCATTAGACGCACTCGAGGTGGTTGCTATGGCCCTCCAGGTGATCGTGACTGCGACCCACCTGAAGAATATATCGAAAAATACAGCTGCACAAAAAGTCGCTGGGTTCGCACAGGCAGCAAAATGATTGTCGTTAATATCAACAAAGCAGGCAATATTAGTCAATACAGCTCACTCGCCAGCCAGGTATCTATAGAGACCTTGCCAAAGATCGACAATAGCTGCCCTATTAATCGCAACAACTATGCGCCACTACATGCAAGCAAGACACAAATTGAGAAAAATGCTGATATCTTAATTAAACGTGCCAACACTTTAAGTCAGTTACAAGCTATTCGAGACTCGGCGATTCAGATTAAATCACGCTTAAGCAACGTCATCGACGGAAATTTTGATGAAATAAGCCCTTATACCATACAACAAATCAATCGAATTAGCGTGCTGGATTTAATGCGTGACTTGAATGAAATTGACCGGCTGGAGAGCATACAAGGTACGCAAGCTTATAAAGATGCTATGGCCGCACAACGCAAAGAGATTAAACAACTCATTGCCGATCAAGATAAGCAGATTAGAGCCACTTTTGACAAAGCCGCCAAAGCGGCTAAATGGAATCGCACTTTAGGTTATTTAAAAACCGCAGCATCGTTATATCGCGTGTATCACTGGATCGACACTCATCTCGTTAACAGCAAAGCTGAAGACTTTACACTCTCTGCCGAGGCGACCAAAAAAGGCATTATAAAAGATATGGGTCGCACACCGGCCTCTGCGCCGGTTATTAAAATGCTCAACAACTTAATCGGCCAAGTGGCTAACTGGGGCAGCTACGTTAATACACAAACCCAACTGGATAAAATAAATGCGCAACACGATACCATTGCTGCCACCATTCCTGCGGGCGAAGTTGTCACCTATGACATCGTCGTTATTGGCAAAGAATTTTGGCAACTGCTTCGATCTGATGCTGATCAACTGCGCCCAGGTGACGCCAAAACAGCTGGCCAAGTAGATATTAAAGGCACGAAAAAATAACGCTGTGATGGCTAATATTCTAATAATTTTCTAACGCGCATTAGCAAAGCAGCAATATATTAAGAGACCTTAGCGGCATGCAAAATAGGCTAGCGAAGGTCTCTTATGTTTTTCAGGCTGTCAATCGAAAATCGCTACTCTACTTATCTCAATCACTGCCTGCGCCAAACTATCAGAGCTCGCAAACAACACGCCTTCATGATTCATAAAGCTTGAGTCTTGTCGATTCAGGTCCAGCGGCTTACCGGCAATATTACTAACACTCGCACCCGCTTCACTGGCAATACAGGCTGACGCCGCGAAGTCCCAAATACTGCCACCGCCTAACGCGGGTTTGGGGTATTTAAAGTATAAGGCAGGCGCTCGTTCAACAACCCAGCAAGCATTTAATGCCGCACCAGCTTGCGTGAGTGTTTGCACATCGCGGCAACCTTGCGCTTGGGCAATATTATTAACGCACGCCATTATTGCTGTATAGCGCGGTTGGCTTAAGAAGCTTCTATCGGTTAACAGTGTTAGCGATGGACTTTGTGCTGCCTGTACTTTTTGAGATTTAACATTGAATGGCACACCATTACATAAAGCGCCCTCGCCTTTTATTGCAGTGTACAACACCTCATGACAAGGGTCATACACCACACCCAACAGTGGCACACCTTGTTTAGAAACCAGCGCAATCACAACAGAAAAACCGGCTTTGCCTTCGGTGAACGGCAAAGTGCCATCGAGTGGATCGATACAAATAAAATAGTCTTTGCGAAAGCGACTACTATCATCTTCACTTTCTTCGGTGAGCAGCGCGAGGTCGTATTGCTGCAATACCGGTGATAAGCTTGCCAAAATACAGGCTTGGCTATTATGATCAACCTCTGTCACGACTTGTGAGGCCAAGCTCTCACCGACATCCTGATATCCAGCTAAATCGATTTTATTATCTACCGTCAGCGCACTGCCCCGACGTTGCATAATGAGCGCACCGGCTTTACGCGCAGCGATAATGCATTGGTCTTGAATGGCTTTAAGATCAGGTTTTTGCATAATCATTATGTTGACTGTTGTAAGCGTTCAATCACTTGACGAGTAATGCGCTCACTATAACTGTTAATCTTCCAATGCTCTGGACTCCAACCTTTAATAAAACGATGGAAATCTGCCCAGGCCACAGGGTATAAGGCACGCCAATCTTGTTCTAATGCAGTGCCATCTACTGTGCTCTGATAATGCATTAAAGCCTGCTTGAGCCGTGCAAAATACACACCAAGCAAAGGCTGTTCATACTGCTCACAATCGGCCTCATCTAAACAGCTACCCAAAAAATACGCCACATCTTTCATGCCGCAACCACCACCAACATATTGAAAATCTACCGCAGCTACCTGATTGCCTGTTTCTGCAAAACAAAAATTGGCTAACTTGGCATCACCATGCACCAATGTTTGAAAGGGACTGTCATTCAATAAATGGTCAATATTGGCCGCAGCTTTTTTCAGTGATGCATCACTTAATGCCTGCAACTCATCTGGCCGTGTTGCTAAATGCCAATAAGTACCGATTGGCCATAAGCCTTCAAGACAAGACTGCATAAACTTCGCATGAAAATAAGCCAGCCATGTTAGACAAGCTTCTATCTCAGGCAAACGAATGGCCGTTTTTCTTAATGAATAACCCGCAGCATCTAAATCTTCTAAAATAATTAATATTTCATCATCTTGCCTGACAACAGCGAAACACCTTGGCACACGACAATGCTGATCACAGTGCTGGCTATAAGTGTTATACCATGCGGTTTCAACATTGTAAGATGTTAACTTACGCTGATGTGAGATATCCGTATTCCAACCGCGTGGATGTTGTTCAGGTTGTGGCAAGCGTATATGCTTTACTACCACACTGGGTATCGCACAATCTTCTAAGCGATAGCGAATGATTTGGCCATAGCCGCTCCATAGGCTTTGGATAACCGCTGAACGCTGCAGAGAACTTGCGCCAGTATGCTGGAGAATGCTGTCTTGTAATGTTGAATTCATAAAGATTAATGTACTGCTATGCAAATTTCACCAAAATGCGATTAACAATGAATTTAAAGCACTCAGTGAGTTGGCTGCACTTAAGCTCCTTGAGCATTGGCATAATATTATAAGCCATGTAGCAACTCGTCGTCATACTATTACCATAAAACTAACACGGCCTCGCACAATATAAGCATTGTTCAGATGTAATCTACCCGGTTTTCGACTACTATGATCAATAAGCAGGCAGGATGCCTTTATGAACAGACAACCAAAGGTATCCACAATGCATAGCATATTTCAGCCCTTATTACTCAGCATTTGTCTATTTTTGCTTATCGCCTGCGGAGGCGGGGGTGGCCGAGGAAGTGAGAGTGATAACGTCGATAACGATAACAACACCGCTGAGCCTGTGCCAGCCTCTCGGGTATTTTACGCGACGTCAACCGGTGTATTTGCCAGCGATAGCGACGGCAACAATCAACTGCAACTGACACCCGATTTTAGTAGCGGGGACTTTTATGCCAACTTTCTGCTATCACCAGATAAAGCCTGGGTAGCGTTGCTGGCCAGACTCAATGGCTCGGGGCGTTTTGAGCTCTATATCGTATCGACCAGTGGCGAGCACTTTACTAAAGTGTCTGTACTAAACAGTGCTTTTAGCAACATCAACTTTAGTAATATTCGAAACAATACCGCTTGGTCACCCAATAGTGATGCCATACTGTATGTGGCTGACGATACCTATGATAACCGCAATGAAATCTATGCAGTTAATATTAATAATGATAATACCTTTACCATGCCACAAAAAATCAATGGCCCAATTGGCGCTACGGGGACAGTATCGGTGCTTGGGCCTCGCTGGTCATTTGATGGCAGCCATGTGGCTTATCAAGTATTAGATGGCAGCCGCCCTATCGGCGTTAATACCCATGAGTTTGGCACACAAAGTGGTGATGCGAATTTTAGTATTCGCGTCAGCAAACCTGCTTTCTCAGCAACCGACACTTCGGGCAGTGATTATATCTGGAGCCCCGTTGCCAACCAATTGGTGTATCGCAGCCAGGTGCTCAGCGCTAATCAAGAATTATATATTGTTAACGCTTCTGAAGATCAAAGCAGCTATCTGGCTGCTGACCGAAGGATTAGCAGCAGCGGCGATGGCACCCAATTCCCTACATGGTCAGACGATGGCCGCTATATTGCTTACCGCATTATAGCCAGTGGTATGGCAACCGCTAACTGGAGTGTGTATGACAGTAATAATGCTATGCCCAATGCGGTAAAACTGGTTGATGACTTTGGCAGTTTTATTAACCTGGACTGGGTACCGGACAGCAATCGTTTGTCAATTTATCATGGCAATGGTACTGGCAATCAGCTTACCACTCTCAACCCTGATGGCAGTAACCGGCTGGAAATTCCGATTGAAGATATTGACACCAGCATTACGCTCTCACCCGATGGCAATCTGATTGCGCTAGTGGAATTATTCAACAGTGAATATCGTTTATTACTTATTTCTCCTACCAGCAGCACCATTCAACGTGAAGTGAGCTTTAACAACGCCACTACTGATGTTGATCTGTCCAGCCAACGCAGCTGGTCACCCAACAGTGACAGCCTCGTGTTAAAACGTTCAGAAACCGATACCGATATACTAGAGCGCATCGATACGACTAGCGGCACTGCGACGACTCTTGACACTGATATGGACGTGGCATATATACACCGCTGGTCGACGGATGCCAATAATATCTGCACCTCCAAAAGTGATGGCACTGCAATTAATGACCTTATCTGCTTAAATGCCAACGGCAATAATGCGAGTATACTGACTGATGATGTGATCAATACTGTGGATAGTTTTGCCTTTTAAGTATTACCTAAATGCATTAATTAATGCTTTATATAAACACAAGCTGATATAGCCACTCATCAACGTTAGCTGACCATCAGACAGCGACCGATATTACGCTTAAGTAAAAACGCTTCGCCATTATAAAAAGCTATTGCGCATTCGTTCATTTTTTACATAAGCACGCCACTATTAACTGGCGTGCTTAATTATAGTTTAACCCAGGCCAATCAGTTCTCAGTATTGTTGCGAATAGCCAAACCAATCAAAAAGATAACCAATACTATTAATAAGCCAATTAGCAATGCAGGATTAAAAGCCGGTTGAGTCACATCGTCTAACGCTGGCATTGCCGCTACTCCCTGGTAAGACATGGCATAATGCCCTGGTTGACCCCCTACAGCTAAATAATAAGTCCCCGCTGGCAATGCCGCGACAGACAAGGCACTGCGCTGCACACTGTTTAAAGCAGCAAAGCTTTGTTGCAGATTTTGTTGCGGGCTTTGTTGTAGCCCCTGTTGTTCAGCGATAAGATTTTGCGCGGCATCGAGCAATTGAAACTGCATGCCCGGTGAATGGCTTAAATCAATATTCAATGGTGCATCACCGCCCGGCCAATGCAAGGTAAATAACTCCCAGCAACCTGGACCATCCGCGATACAGTTTTGTAAGTTATCAATAATGCGACTGGGAAAGTTGCGCTGTAAGTCAAAAATATTATCTGGCAGACTACCCGCAAAGTCTGGCAACAAGCCCAACCCTAAGAAACGTCCAAACTCATGCGCCCAATCAGGTATGCCGCGTTCGATTTCAATCACATATTCCAGCTCGATATTATATGCACCGCGGGCAAAGTCATCGCGCATTCTGCCTTCACCAACAGAGAAAGTAATATTCGCCAAACCATGCACATCTTGCGGGCAATCAACACGCCAAACACCGGCCGTGCGATTAAACAGTGTGGGCTCTGCTGTTGTGCCTCGATATAACAACATGGGTTCATTCTCGCTGACACCACCACTGGCATCGGCTGCTAATACCGGCACTAACTTAGCAGTAAAGCGGCCGGTCCAGTTTATGTTTACTGTATTGTCTCTACCGGCGGGGCCCGGATCTTGTGCCTGAGTATTGCCACACTCTTCTATCGGCAAAGGCGTAGGAAACGATACTCGAAAAAAATCAGCTGTGTCGGTTAAGGTACGGCCAGTAATGGTTTGCGTCCAGGCCATCTCCGAGCCTTTGGGCGGACCAACTAATTCACCAGCCGAATTGCGTATAGCGCCATCGGCAAATATGCCTTCGCAATTATCATCATCGGCAACACGGCGCGCTAACCAAGCTGGACAACGCTGCTCGAACACCCAGTTATCATCGATCTCTGCAGCTGTCGCTGGCGTATTATCATCTTCAAACGGATCATCATCGACCCGCTCAGCCACAACCACTTTGGCAATTAAGGCATCGCGTTCGATTGCCGTATAGTCTCGGCCCAATAGACGAATGCGATCAGCAAAAAAACCACCTACAAAAATATCACCACTGGCATTGACAACAACCGACTCCAGTCGATCATCACCTGGCCCGCCTAGAGTCATAGCGGATAATACTGCACCGCTATCGGGCCGCAGGCGTAAGATCACACCATCCTCACCACCATTTGTATTAAGCCTGCGGCTGCCTATACGCGCATTAGCCCCCACTGAGCCGACAACCACAATAGTGCCATCCGCCGCAATATCAACATCCACCGCAAGATCAGCTTCTGAGCCACCAAAGCTCTGCGCCCAACAGACACTGCCATCGGGCTCAAAACAAATCACATAAGCATCACCATGCTCATCACGCATAGCAGCGATGCTGTTTAAGCTAACACCAGCGCCTAAATCCATACTGCCTTTGTATTGTCCGACCACATAGACACGGCCACTCGCAGCAACCGCCACATCATGCGCAGCATCATAGCCCAGCGTGACAGCACCACCGAACACCCGTGCTGAGATATAAGCGCCAGCGGCATCAAAGCGTGCCACAAATGCATCGCTTAAACCGCGCGGCGAGACCAGTGGCACCGTGCCAAAGTCGGTCCAACCTCGCGTTTCACCGGCGATAACATAGCCACCATCAGCCGTGGCGGCAACCCCCCAAAGAATAGCATCGGTAAACAAGGCAATATTATTCACAGCGCCATCACTGGCACGCTGCCTGGCAACAAAACCGCTACCATTAAACGCCGCTGAGACTGGCGTACCATCAAAGTCACCGCCGCGGCTTAATTCCCCCACAGCAATGACATTGCCGGATGTATCCAAGGCAACATCGAGAGTGGTATCACTAAAAATATCACCACCGCGTTTAGCCCAGCTTAATGCACCACTGGCGTTAAACTGTGCTACAAACGCATCGCGCCGTTCACCGCGTATAACCAATGCGGGCCCACCAAAAAAACCACTGCCGGGTGAAGTGAAGCCACCCACCACGATATTATTCGCCGCATCAACCACCACACTATTGCCAGCATCCATCAGCGTGCCACCAGAAGCATTGGCCCACAGCAAACGCCCATCGGCATCGAGCTTTGCCAATAAAATGTCCTGAAAGGCATCGCGCGGCACGGCCACTGTGCCACCAGCAAAATTACCCGGAAATGTAATGGCACCAGAGACCACGACATTACCGCTGTTATCCAGCGCCACATGCGCCCAGTCATCAAAGTTGCCCTGCCCGGTGTGCGCCCACTGCAGGCGTAAAGCCTGCGCAGAAGCATTAGACATAAAACTGCCAAGCAAAGAGAGTAATACAAAAAAAGTGGTACGGCACAAGGTACGGCGGGCACTGAAACACATGGCACTTTCTCCCAAGGTATTCCTATTAAAATGCAAGCTTATTGAATGACATATTCGCTAGATGATTTGCCTCTGTAACAGCAAAACAGCAAAGCAGCAGCAACGTTTTACAAAGCCCAAAGATTTTGTCTGACTCCCACCCGCTATAAGGCTAGAGCAACATTCATCATAGCAAATATTTCATGGTAAAACATTGATCAAAAAGTGAAAATCTTTTGCCGAATAGCGACAGACTGAGACGCCACACTAATGCTGTATTTCTTACAAGTCAATATCGCTAAAAACACTCCTCAGCAATAACAACTCACCTCAATCACTTTTTTCTTGTGCCATAAAAGTGCGCCATATACTTTTGATAAGTAATATCACCAACCCAGATGCACTCGCCTTAATCGGGACTTAATCAAAGCTTCACCTCCTATTAATCGCGACTTCACACAATCTGCCGAATATCGTGAGCTTATTGATCCCCCACTTATATGGAGAAGGCCTTTATGTTGCGTGCATCATTGTTCTTTGCTGTTTGTCTGTTGAATGTCGCTGTTATGCCGGCTAATGCCACTGGCAAATTTTTTGGCTATGACTTGGAGTTTATTGGCGAAGCCACCGTGCCTAGCGGTTTTGAGTTTGCCGAGACGACTGTGGGCGGTTTGTCGGGTATTGATTACAACACACTTACAGGCAGCTATGTGGCCATCAGTGATGATAGATCTGCCCCACGATTTTATGAGCTGACGATTGATTTGCAAGACGGCTGGTTAAACCAAGGCGATGTCACTTTTACCAAAGTAACGACTATTTTAGATAAAGATGGCCAACCGTTTACAACACGCCCTGACCCGGAAGGCATTCGTGTTGTGCCTTTCCCAGGCCTTTTATATTGGACCAGCGAAAGACAAGACGGCGATACCACACCATTTACCCGCGTGATGTCAGCCCAGGGTGATTACCTGGCTGAATTTGAATTACCTGAAAAATTTGTAGGCGTTGCTGATGTGGCTGGCACACGCAATAATGTCGGCTTTGAAAGCATTACTGTTGGCAAAAGCAGAAACCGACTGCTTGTTGCTAATGAAAGCGCCTTAGTACAAGACGGTGAAAGAGCCAGCTTAAGCAACGGCAGCCCAACCCGCGTGCTAACACTCAACACCAATAATGGCAAAGCCAGGCAGGAATACATTTATAGAGTAGACCCTATCGCCAAAGCCCCCGAGCCCAGCGATGGCTTTGCCGACAGTGGCCTGGTAGAGCTATTAACATTGGATAGATATTTTATGATTGCCATGGAACGCTCTTTTTCAGTGGGCCAGGGCTACACTATTAAGCTATACCTCACCACAACACTGGGGGCCAGCGACGTCAGTGGCATAGACTCTATTAAAGATAAAAACATCAGACCGATGAAAAAATGGTTATTGCTAGACTTAGATGAGCTTGGCTTAACCTTAGACAATGTGGAAGGCATGACCTTCGGCCCGAAGATCAACGGCCAACGCAGCTTAGTGCTGGTATCAGACGATAACTTCAGTGCCTTTGGTCCACAGGTGAATCAGTTCTTGGCGTTTATTGTAAAAGACTATCGTTATTACTGGAAAAAATAATTGCCTGGTCGCATTACCTTATTTGTCTTGCCGTTAGAAAAAAGCCTCCTATCAAAGGAGGCTTTTTTATTAAAACCCTCCTAAGGCCTTACTTTTTTATTCACACCTAATGCCTGCCTCTGTACAAACACCTAATTGCACAAGCTTAAACCCTCAACAATATTTCTATTTTTTATCGTATTTGCTAGGATAGTTTCACACATCAAACCTAAAGTAATGGATATGACATTTCGGTTAATAGCGTGCTGCTTACTATTATCACTTGCCCCCTTTTGTGCATCTGCAGCAGCAGAACTGCATATCACAAAAGACATGGTCACCGCTGCACAACAATTTATCGCCTCGCTCAGTGCAAAGCAAAAAAATAAAGCCGTCTCTACGTTTAATGCCAAGGCCAGAGAAGAATGGAGCTACTGGCCACTCACGCGCCCCAAACGATACCTTACGCTCAACGAATTAAATACCGAGCAACGCGAGCTCATTAAAACCTTACTGGCAAGCGGCTTAAGCCAAAAAGGCCTATTAAAAGCCGAGCAAATTATGTTGCTGGAAAAAGTGTTGTTCGAACAAGACAACTGGTGGGTAAGAAACCCTGATTACTACTACCTGGCCATTTTCGGCACACCCTCAACCAACCAAAACTGGGGCTGGAAATTTGAAGGCCATCACCTCTCAATCAATATCACTCTCGTTGATGGGCAAGCCATTGCATCTGCCCCAAGATTCCTCGGCGCAAACCCCGCCCACATTACCCAGGGAGACAATGCTGGCCTGCGCGTACTGGCTGCCGAAGAAGACTTAGCCAGACAGTTGCTGCAATCATTGACAGCGGCACAGCGCAAATCAGCCATTTTTCGAGAGAAAGCCTATGCAGAAATTATTACCGAATCAAAGTCGAGCGTAACACCCTTAGACAAAGCCGGTATTGCCGCTGCAGACTTAAATGCGGCGCAACAAGATTTACTGCTCACACTCATCAGCGAGTATGCCAACACGCTACAACCAGCATTGGCCAAACAAAAAATAGCCCAAGTAAAAACAGCGGGCATGGATACTCTTTATTTTGCCTGGGCAGGCCCTACCGAAAAAGACAAACCGCATTATTACCGTATTCAAAGTGAACATTTTTTAATTGAGTACGACAATACCCAAAATAACGCAAACCATATTCACACCGTGTGGCGCGAGTTTGCAGGGGATTTTGGTAGAGACCTCTTAAAAGAACATTATTCTGCGCATCACCAAAGCCAGTCAAGTGCGAGCCACTGACCTGAATGGTTGTCTTCAATGAGATAGACATTGATTGACTTCAACTGTTTCAGCTCTTTTCTGCATATGTATAACCTCCAAAAAACATAAAATGCTAAACAGCTGATTCTTCTTTTAAAAAAGAATCTAATTTATTTTTTACAGATTCGTAAAACCACTCAAAACATTTATTTTTTATTTCTGAGCCTTCTGCCCCAGTTATTTGAGAAAACAAATTTTCATCACCAGGCTGATAGCTTGCAAGCAATAATTTTTTCAGTATCTTTTTCACTCTGCGTTGTAAAATTTTTTCAGCGCCATCATCGTTTTGAATATTAACAATAGATTTAATAGCGTTTAAATATTCATGCAAAGCTCTAACTTTAGCGCAGATATCATTACCTGACACAAGAAAAATTTTTAACAACAGCTCATCTAAAAAATCATCATGCTCAATCTTCCGCCGATAAGATAAAGCCATATTTATTGGTTTTATCTTATTTTCTAATAGGTCGTGTTCTGAAAAAACTTGTATTCTTAAAAGTTGCAGCAACCCCCACCATAATGATGATCGACTATGATCAGACAGTAAGTGCTCAGCTGCTTCTAAACTAACACTAGCATCACCCAATTTAGCAACATAAAGACGTCCAAGGCGATCTTTAGCTTTCTTCACAAGCTCTTCTTTTTTATCTGCATCATTATTTTTCAAAGATACAATATATTCTCTCTCTTCGTCAGAGAGTTTACCCCTATTACCTTTCCCTCCATTACTACCAATAAAATAGCCTGGATGCCGAAGCCAATAAGGGTGCCAGCTATCATTAACCTCTTTAATTTCATATTTATACTGGCCGTTCTCTTGAACTAATACATCTTTCAAGCCATCAAAGGGGTCATCTTTTTTACACATTTCTTTAAAAAATATTGCCTCTAGAATATGCACTTCAGCTCTTCTTAGGCGAAGCATTGCTGTATTATCGTTATTTTCTTGCACAGACATACTAATTGACACAGATATCGCTTCATTAAAAATTCGATTAGCCTCATAAAAACGATTCAAATACCCTAATGCCAAACCGTATAATGATAAACATTTAATTTTCAAACTAATTTCTTCGTCAAGAAACATAGGATCAAGCAAACGCATTAAATCAATACTAAATCGGGATAGGAAAGACACAATAACCCATAAGCAATTAGCATCATTTTTTAGATTCTTACAAACATTAACATCAGCGTTATCAATTTTACTGATTTGCACTAAATACTTGGCGTACTTTGTACATCGATAAGCCATATCAGTTAGAGCCTGCACTGTCATGACCATATCCATATCCTTGCCTCTTTCTAAAAAAGTCTCGGTCCATTCAATGGCAATTTCATCAAATTTCACTTGGATACTTTTTGTATCAATCTCATCACTTTCTGACTTAGGAAAGAGTTCTTTCATTATCGAAATCAAAGATTCGACATTTTCTTCTTTCAGCGAACTATCTTTATTCACAACACCTGAAAAGCAATTTTCACAATCCTCCAGAAAACTATCAATACCATCAAAGTCAATTACGTCAGACAGGCCAGGCTCAAACCGTTCGTTAATATTATTCAATGGCGAACTGCCTTTTCTACCACTCAAAAAAGTCTTGTTTTCCACAGAGTGCCAGCCAGACTCATATCTTAACAAACGCATAAACTGCTGACTTTCAACGAGCAATATATTAATATAGTCTATAATCAAAAAGGCTTTATGTTTATTACTTTCTTTACAAGCATAGCTTTCGCCTAATAATTCTTTTAGAAATTTATCCACATCACCTTCTAAATTAGCATCTTGACCCCACTTTTTAAACTGCACTTGATCATGTTCTACAAGATCGAATTTATCTAAACCTAGCGCATTTTCCATAGAAGTTACTGAAAACAGCTCTTCAACCTGAAACCCCTGAATCCAAAACCGAGAGCACTTTCTTGCTAGACGTAAAGATTTAACAATACCTACTAAAGATGAAATTATAATATGGCAACGGTAAGCTATTATATAATCCTCTTCTTTTGAAAAACCTGATTTTTCATATTTGGTTTTTGACGACCTTGATGGTTTTGCATATTTAGCAAAGTAAATCGCCGCCAAACGATGATAAATAACCTCAATAAATGGTGTGGCATGGTTGCTTGAATGAAATGCTTTTATATACCAATCCGCTATCCAATAATGTAACCTTGCTCTTGATTGAGCCAAAAAATCATAGTAAGGCTTGCTCTCTTCCTCACTTGAGTCGATAGTAAACCCAACTAATCGATCAAGAAGATATTGCAAACCAAGGCGAGTATCGCGATATTTCCAAGCATATCCGCCTGGCTTTCGAAAGAATATCTTCGTCTCTTCAGTATCTCTTAAAAAATGCATCCAGTATTCAATATCATTAGCCCGCCACCAGTCATTATCAACGCCGGTAACATTATAAAGCTTGCTTGGATGAAAAGAGGCATCTGACATAAATGCTGAAGGGTGCCGCGACTGCCGAAACAAGGTTGTCACATATAAGAATTTAATCTTTCGATATAAATCGGAGTTAATATTGGATTCACTCCCAACTCCAATGGAGTCATCGTAGCCAGCAAGAAATTTATCCAAAACTTCTTTTATGAGACTCTCAAATTTAGATTTACCAGCACTCGCATCAATTTTTTTATACGAGATATTATTTTTATCAATACTATTATTAGGCAAGAAATATTCATAACCATTGCTATCTTCTATGTTTTTTTCACTCACAAAGAATTTTTCATAAAAGTCATCATACTCTTTCATTCTTTCTTTATCTTTAAATACCCTCTTTACATCTTCCCTTCCAATAGAATACTTATTGCGAATAAATTTTTTCTTTGCATTATCTCGCGCAGATCTTTTTAGGGAAAACGGCATATACACAAAATGAAATCCAAACTCTAAAAAAATATCAATAAAAAATTGTAATTTTTCATATTCAGCATCTCCCCAGTACTTATTTCGCCAACCAGAGCATCCACCAGCACCATTCCTACCATAGAGAAAAAACACCCAGCGCGATGGCGTTATTCGAAAGTACTCTTTTAATCGATGCAGGTAATTCCTTATTTTTTCATGATTTTTTTCATCATCGTCATCGCACACATCCAGCAAAATATGCTCTTTATGGTATAAGCCAAGCTTATAATCCATAATCTTTACGATTTCTGTTACCAAACTCATGGGCGTCGCATAATACTCCAACTCTAACCACACACAAGAGTAACGACTCAGCTCAGACAAGCTTTTGAACAATTGTCCCATTGGCACAGCAACACCACTTTTAGCGCTAATTATATGCAAAGAACTTTCTCTGTTGTCACCTGCGGAGATAATTTTTTTTTGGATTTCTTCAGTTTTCAGACCAAGGCCTTTCTGACTTGAACCTTGATCGCTATCAGGCGGCAAAAAATGATCAAATTGATAGTAAAACCCACCCGGAGGTAGCGACAGCGTGATACGTTGGTACATTTCATATAGCAATAAATCAGGGTTATTGGCCAAAACAACCCTGACCTGGCCTGCATAGTATTCCTCAGAAAAAATTTTATTAACTTTCTTTAGGCTATTTTCCGCTGTAGTCACCCAATATAATTTAAAATCTTTTCGAGTATCCAGGACGAATTTTATCATTTCTATGATGCGCATATCGTTCCCGGAAAACCCAATAACCAGCATATGACTCGGTAGAAACGTTAACGCACGATCGCTACCTGGAAAAAGGTATTCACGAAATGTTTGCTTATCTTCCGCTGATGCTGGTGCATCCAAGCTGAAGTCAGCTCGAATATCATGCACTCCACCATGCAGTTTAATTAATGCATTTTGAGCCCTAACTGTGTCAGCAGACGGTAGACGACTAGACTTCGGCACTTCCAATACCCTTAGCGGTATTTTTATTTGCGCATACGCCTGCTCAATTAACGTATCAAAGTTTGTTGTTAATGTTTTTCGTATGCGTAATGGGCGCATAAGATGAGCCAATACATGGTGCCCAAGAGCAGGTTTTTTTCGCCAGGTAATATGTAAACTAAATGAATCAATAATGTTTTGATCAGGTTTTTCTGCTAAATGAAAAACTCCTTCTTCATAAGTAAAGCGGGATAAAAACTCAAGTGTAGATCTCCAGTCATGCAAAGAGCGAATGGCGGCTTCATAGATATAATCTGGCGTTGTATTCGACTTACCTGGAGGCGGGCTAAACTCCAACTTTATTCTATCAACCTGTATATAGCGATAGAGTTTTTTAATTTCCTTTTCCCATTCTCCAACCCCCTCAGAAGTATCCAAAATATCTGGCACAAGTGGTCTATGCAAACTACCTATCATTAATCGATGGTTTCCCAGCGCTTTACCTTCATTTTCTGAGATTTCTTCTTCAAACTCAATTTTCCCATCTTGATAGATTAAGCCCGCATGGTAATTTCCACATATTTTAATATATTCGTTAATAATCCAATCTTCTGCTTGCTGTAACTGAGTGGGCGTTGGGTTTGGCAACCATCCTCTGCGCAAATCCCATCTCTCATCTTGTTGATATTCACTGCTGTTTAAAACAGCCTCGGGATTTCTCCCATCATTAGGTTGTGGTGGCGCGATGCAGCGATAAACCATATAGCTTAGATATTCTGAAAAGTTTTTCCCGAGCAAGATCCCTGATGGAAATGATAAACCACTGCCTATAAATGGTGTAAAACAATACCCTTTATTAAGATCATCAGCTATTTCATCGATAAATTTTGTTATTTCGATCATTGATGCTTCTTTTGATTTAGTCATAACACAAACCCCCACCTGGTTTTATTATTTGAACAAAAAAACGACAGAATGGTTTTTATATTTTCAAATAATAAAGTAAAGAATAAACCTTGAAAGCGCGGCCATTCAAAAAAGAATTTAAAACCGCCAGAGAGAGATCGACAAGCCAATATAGTTATGACTTTTGCAAGACAACCTGCAGCCAGTTACGCCATTATCTGGCGTACACTTTATATACCAATAACTGCTGTTGTATCCCCCATAGCCGCTAGCCCTAATCATAAAAAATAAACTAGAGGATAGTAGATACCGTTATTCATGATTAGTCAATTACACTTCATTACCGCTGCAGAAAGGCATACTTGCTCAATTAATTTCAATTAATGCGCTTATGGGCTTATACACTCCAAATAAATTGGCCTGCATGGCCAGATTAGACCAAATATCGAAATAGAGAATTCGGAACAGGCATCTAGATAACCACATGTATTACTAAGTGTATTAGTTTTTGACTTAGCAAAGTATGCAGGAGGGCCATAAGTTGTTATGGGTCAACTGCATCAGTGTGACACGAGTTTAAAGCATTAAAAAGCAAAGTACTATTTTGCTATCAATAAGTGCAAGCAAAGACAGACTTAATACTGCCTTTGCTTGTATTTAAACAACCGATAAAAAAGAATGCTCTATAAGCAATGGCTAATTATTAAAATTACTCCCCCAAGAAAAGATCTTTCTAACCGGCGCTTCTGCCGTGCCGCCACTTTCTGTACCGACTTTTTGACCTGAGTTTCGTATTGCAAGCAAGCTGGATGATTTATTATGCGACCAAATATTAAAATAACTGTCTTTTTTACCAAATAAGGTATTTGGTACCAGTGTTATATAATTAATATTGCTTTTTTTATTGGTATACGATAAATCGCCCATATCCCAAGCGTAGTAAGGTTGGTATTTTAGCTTGGAGTTGCTGCGAGGGTGTGTCGACATTTCCCATGCGAAAGGCACAACAACATAGCCTCCAAAATCACAATGATCATAACCGGCAATAGGGAAAGGGTGTCGACGGTGATAGCCACGCTCAGCATAAGCCTCATGGGTGCCATTGGCAGCAAAAACCCGCACATGAAACTGCTTGGCTTGTTTGGCCTCCGCATACTCCACTTCTTTAAAGCTGTTATTGCCTGTTTTTATATAGTAATCCAGCTTAGTGCTGCTAGCCGGTATATGCTCGCCTGTTTTATGTGCTGAGAAATAATAACTACTGGGAATATAGCCCTCCCCTTCAGGCTGAAGTTTTACAGCAATGTGAATCCAATCAGCGAAATGTGCGCCGAGTATTCTGTGCGAAACAGGGACATCATTATAGCCAAAGAATAAAAAGTATCTTAACCATATATTGTTATCATGTGTTTCTTGATAAAACACATACGTTGGTGCTGCCTTAGGATCCATCGACTTAGCAGTGCGTTTTGGCTTATCTTTATCATGAAAATGAAAAGTGTCTGTCATTAAGTTTTTCTTTAGCTTAACTGTGTTTCTGCTGCCATTTTTACTTTGATGCTTCAAATCATCATACGCAATAAGATCAACCACCTCTTGTTTTTTAACTTTTGAAAATGTTTTTACATCGTGCTTGAGATATTCCTGAAAAGCTTTTGGATAATACTCTTCATCTGAGAACATTATCCAGATAGGCATATTATCGACAATAATTTGCCGACGCTTTTCTATTGGTAATTGAGACACTCTGATATTATTGATTTTACCGCCATAGAGTGGAAAGCCTCGACCATAATGATCATACGGGTTACCTGGGTAATCAAACTTCAATGGTACTTCGGCTGCATTTTTATCTGATAGATCACAAACACCTTTGTCTATATGAAAGTCGAATGACTTGCATACAAAACTCGCTTCTTCGCGACAGGCTCTTTTGCAGTCATCAACATTAACCTTAGTGAGTTTTTTAGTATTGTGACCGTAAATCGCACTCTTAGGAATATCAACAAAGCCCTGATAGGAGCTGCTGTCTTTTTTAATATGCGCATAATGATCATAAGGGTTGCCTGCATAATTAAACTTAAGGCCACCAACATCTTTTGCGCTCTTGTCACTTAAATCGCAGATGTTTTTACCTTTGTGAAAGTCGAATGACTTACATTCGAAGCTGGTTTCTGCAGCACATGCCGCCTTACATGACTTAACAGAGTGATTCTTGAGTTTTTTAGTATTGTGCCCATAAATAGCAGCATTAGGAATTTTAACAAAATCAACAGCAAATCCGGGAGAGATTACCAATACAGCTAACAGACCCATACAGTATTTCATAAAGATTTCCTTTTCATTTATGTAACCGATTGATAGTAAATGAAAAAATCTCTGAATGTTATTACAGTCTATTACGAGGGGGCTTTTCTTAATATTATAAAAAAGTAATCTTTATTACTTCTGACTATCAACCCTACCTTTAAACACAATATGGCTTTAGTGATATGTTAGCGCATAAAGCAACTACTCCCCCGCAAGCCCCGGAAACCACATACCAAAAGACAGCATCACAACACCGACCACAATCACTACGGCACACACACAAAGCAAACCAGCCATTGCAAAGCGCCGAGGAGCACTGCCATGCTCTTGCACAGCAAAATACATTTCCAGCAACACTAGCGGTAGATATTGACCGAAAGCCATAAAGTCAAGAAACCAGCCTTTACCGGTATTGAAGTCAATACCAATGCCTCCGGTTAGCAAAATCCAAAACATCAGCAACACGCGAAAAAAGAAAGCGATATTGGCTACAATAAAAAAACGCAGCACCCAACGGCGGTGATGATAAATGTCACGCCGCATTGCGTAGCGCAGCGCCACTGCAGAAAACCAAATCACCAGCGCCGCCTGTATTACAAAACCGGCTTTCAGGTAAGCGCTGCCGATGTCGCGCGCGAACATCATATATAAACCGCTTAACATCGCAACAATAACCGCAACAACATAGCCGCGCCCCAGCCAACGGTGGAACGCCGGAACACGCTGACGAATCTTTGGCACAAGCTGCAACGGCCCCGCCCCCAAAATCAGCGCGGCTATCAGTAAATGCAGCGCAATAGAAAAGTTGCCCCAACGCTCAGCCGCCGCGCCAGCACCCAGTGGGTGTTGCGCCCAAAACTGGCTACCGCCCAGCTTCACCACCAGGTAAGTCAGAAAAACCCACAAGCCAAACACAACAGACAAAAACCAGACTGTGCTGGCACGTTGCAATGCGGTATTCGCGGCATTTATATCATTGAGGTTAATTCGCATTCATCACACCATTTTAAAATATTCACAAGAGTGTGCCATTGACTGGCACGACAAAAGAACGTAGTTTACACATACATAAATGCATACCAATCAACCAAAAAAACATACTTAATATACGAAAATAGATGAACTGGACAGCTATCAATTTTGACTGGAATCAGCTCCGCGCCTTTTTGGCGACGGTTGAGGAAGGCTCGTTATCGGCGGCCGCCCGCGCACTCGACCTCACCCAACCCACATTAAGTCGCCAGGTCAGTGCACTTGAAGAGTCACTTGGTCTTGTGCTGTTTGAGAGAAGCCGACATGCGATGACACTCACCCAGGCTGGCATTGAGCTGGTCGAGCATGTTGAAACCATGCGTGATGCCGCGATACGGGTGTCGCTTACCGCGTCTGGCCAATCACAGGAGATAAAAGGTGTTGTCAGTATCACCGCCACCGACATGGTCACCACTTATCTATTACCCGAGATGCTCGGCGAGCTACAGGCAGCAGCGCCTGGCCTGAAGATTGAGTTAATTCCTTCAAACGAAGTGCAAGATCTGAACAAGCGGGAAGCCGATATCGCGATTAGACACGTCAGCCCCGAACAGCCAGACCTTATCGCCAAAAAAATTGGCCAGGCATCGGCCTATCTGTACGCTGCACCCGAATACCTTGCGCGTCACGCACAGCCGATGAACAAAGAACAAATCTGCAACGCTGACTTTATCGGCCTGGGACAAATCGAAAGATTTCTGCCCATGATAAACTCACTTGGCCTACCGCTCACCACAGACAACTTCAACATCACCACCACTGGTAGCGCAGCACTGATGGAGCTAGTCAAACAAGGTTTGGGCATCAGCATTTTGCCGCACTACATCGGCAACAAAGCCCCCGAACTACAACGCCTTATTCCCGACACGTTTAGCGCACCGGTACCAATCTGGCTGGTCACCCACAAAGAGTTGCGCAGCAGTCGTCGCATACGATTGGTGTATGATTTCCTGGCAGAAAAGCTGCGGGATATATAAAGACAGCATTATAGCGAGCTGAGTCTAAAGAGTTGGGGGGGGTTGACGGGCAAGTGCACTCTAAGGTTTTTTTGGTTCTGTGATTCTGACCAACATGTGCCGGATAGCCTCAGGCATGCAAAGGCATAAAAGTAGTACAAACAATGCAGGAGCAGTTGCTTGCCTGTACCGCTGCTGCATACTGCACGTAGTTGCGGAGGGTGGAGCATATGGTGGCTACACCTTCTCTTGAATAGAGCCACTAAAATATTGATTTTATTGAAATTTATAACAACCCACTTTAACTTATACCCCCAGAAGTACCCCCATAATTCCTGCTTACCGTCACAGCAGTTTAAAGGCCTGCCAGGCTTTTTCCAAGACTGCCGAATAGTGGCATCCTACCCCCCGGCAGATACGAAATAAGACTCGTATACCGACTGAGGACTTGCCTGTTTCAATGGCCTGGAAATACCGATAGCTGATACCGGCCTTAAATGCCGCCTTTTCCTGAGTTAACTGGATTTGCTGGCGTTCATGGCGTATGGCATCACCAATGGTTTTGAGGGTGTCATTTGCCATGTCTTTGCCCCCTATACCCAACAGAATTGATGATGAAAGGGGCCAAAAAGGCTGGCAAATAGCTAGTGCATATGGGATAACCTGGTATAAGCGGGCTTTTGTGAAAAACTGGTGTATTATCGCGTTTAGCCATAATCAATACTCCTTATATTGTTTGTGGTTAGCGCCTTGTCAGTGTTGTCGCACTGGTAAGGCGTGCTTTTGCAAGCAGCTCTTTCTCGCTGCTTTCTTCATTGTATATACAATGAATTTCAAGTCAAGAATTTATTGTATATACAATAAATACCCATATAATGGTAACGATGAATGATCAAGAAAAGAAAAAGCGGGGCGGACAGCCAAAATCAAACCCAGCAAACTCAATCCTGGGACCTATTAGAGTCACTCCACTTCAGCTAGATGAATATAAATCAGTAGCCAAAAGCAAAGGAATAACACTAAGCGAATGGGTAAGGACAACTTTAGATAAAGCCGCAAAGAGCAGAAGAGAGTCCAGATAATCTTAAAACCCAGCTACCAATTAACTTTAGCATTGATAACTTGAAATCTACGTCAAATGGAAATCATGAATAATATGGAAGAGCAATACGAGTATTTTAAGAAACTACATGAAGACATTAAGAAAAATTATAAAAATATACTTTCTG
Source organism: Gammaproteobacteria bacterium (assembly GCA_965230615.1). Classification (GTDB taxonomy): domain Bacteria; phylum Pseudomonadota; class Gammaproteobacteria; order HTCC5015; family HTCC5015. Next base: position 3,725,831 of record OZ246012.1, on the reverse strand, counting down.
AACAGGACACTAGATTTCAAATCATAGATAGGATTCTAGTTCAGATTCTTGGCTGGAGTTATCAAGAGATTAAAACTGAAAGCCACAATGACACTGGCTTTATTGACTATTTATTAGTAGGCGAAGAAAGATCCAGAGCTATAGTTGAAGCAAAGAAAGCTTCTAATGACTTAATCAACATCAAAAGCTCGAATTGCAAGCCACTAAAAATTTTAGGGCCTGCACTTAAAAATGCAAATGACGGTATCAAACAAGCAAAGAGATATTGCATTGAAGAAGGTGTTGATTTAGGTATTCTTACAAATGGTACAACATGGATTGCCTTCCTTGCCACTCGGTCAGATGGAAAAAAACCAGAAGAAGGAAAAGCTATTGCATTTCCAAATTTGGAATCAATAGATAATGACTTTGCAAAATTTTGGGAAATTTTCTCACGGGAATCCGTAGTAAAAAAACTATACAGAACGCATATAAACCAAGCAGAAGGATTTAGCATATCCCCCTCCGAAAAGTTACATCATGCTATCAAGGAAGACTCTATCACACTATCTAACAAACCCAAAATATCAAGAGATTTAGAAGAAGCTTTTGATCGATTTTTTAGTGCAATATCAGACGACAACGACTCCGAAATGTTGACTCATTGCTTTGTAGAGAGCAAAGAGAGCAAAGGGGCAGATAAGACAATGACTAAAATCGCATCGGATATTCTAGCCCAAATTCAAATCTTTGATAGCGCCACAGGAGATGAATTAAACACAGAAATTTCACGCGCTGTAGAGTTTCATACAGGAGAGAAAGTATTAATAATTGGAAATAAAGGTTCAGGAAAATCTACATTTATAGATAGGTTTTTTAAATCCTCTTTAGAAGCAAACCTAAGAAAGCAATGCGTAGAACTAAAAATTGATTTAGCAAAATTCACTGGCGAGGAAAGTAATCTAATTAACTGGCTCAACGAAACATTGAAAAGCCAAATCGACAAGAAACTATATAATGGAAGCTACCCCTCATTTGACGAGCTAAAGGGAGGAGTGTTTTTCTCTGAATACAATTCATGGAAACATGGCTCACATAAACACCTCTATGAAAAAGATCGAAAAGAGCTTTTAATTGAATTCGGCAAGCATATTCAATCGATAATTGATAACGACCCATACAAATATTGCAAATACCAACTAATTAATATTGTTAGATCTAGAAAAAAATTACCATGCATAATTTTTGACAATACTGATCAGTACCCACTCAAAATACAACAGTCAGTTTTTCAATACGCAAACGCATTCTATGAAGCGGTTAAACCAATATTTTTAATAATACCTATAACTGACAAGACCATATGGCAAATGTCTAAATCTGGTCCACTACAATCATACAAAGCAAAATCGTTTTATTTACCAACTCCTTCAACCAAGACAATTTTAGAAAAAAGAATTGAATATGTATCAAATAAAATAGAAGAAAAGAAAATCTCAGGAGAAGAATACTTATCGGAAAAAGGCTTTAAAATTGAAATCAAGGATATAACAGCATTTGCGGCTTGTCTTGAGGAAATTTTCCTTAATAATGACTATATAGCTCGAAGAATTGGATGCCTAGCGAACTATGACATTCGCAGATCTCTTGAGCTTTCAAGAAGACTTATTACTTCACCTCATCTAAAAATTGATGATTTAATAACAGCATATTTCTCAGAAGTAGAAATAAACATACCCAAAACCAAAGTTATTACAGGGCTTATTAATGGCCTTTATGATTTCTTTAGACAAGATCAAAGCAGTTTTATTTTTAACATTTTTTCAATAAACCCTGATTTCATTAACTCCCCACTATTAAAAGCACGAATTTTGAAACTTCTTCAGGACAAGGACCATAGTGATGACATCAATCACATACTAGAAAGCTATTTAACATGTAACGAAATTGAGGAATATTTTGACCCTATTGGTGTTCCAGCTAATATTGTTCTATCTGCAATAGAAGAGCTTCTATCATACAGGTTAATTGAGCCTTATGATCCTACAGATGAAAAAATACAGCCAGAACAAAAAGTTAGCATAACTGATAGCGGCACTATGCATTTAGACCTTCTCCTTCATGAGCCAACATATCTCGTCCAGATGGCTTTAGTTACCGGAATAAGAAATAAAAATTTATCTTCAGAAATAGCTTCCATGAACAGGTCGAAATTATCATTAGAAGATAAATACTTTCAAATACGAAAGTTATTTATCGATTACTGCCTAGAGCAAGACCGAAGGTTCATTAGCTTACCAAGCAATGAAAATTATTACGGCCAGGTTTCTCTTATAGAACAGCTAGAAAGGAAAGAAATAGAAAAAAATGTTTTAGTTCATGTAAAGTGGTTTAATGGAGACAAAGGATTTGGCTTTGTTAGCAGGGTCGATGGTAAGCCAGATGCTTTTTTGAGTCTAACTGTAGTCGAAGAATATGGAAAAATCACAATACATTCAGGAGCAAAGTTACACTGCGAAATCATTTCCACATCCAAGGGCTATCAAGTTTCTAAAATCACTCACATAATTGAATCCAAAAAAAATAAAAAAAGTCAACCAGTTAAAGCTAAAGTAGCTTTCTTCAACAAAAAGAAAGGCTTTGGCTTTTTAAAACCAGAAACCGGCAACCAAAATATCTATATAAGTCAAAAAGTACTATCCACAATAGGCCTGGATGATATCGAAGAAAGAACTTGGTTGACAGTTGAAACAGAAATGCAACTTAAAGGTCCTGCTGTGAAAAAGATACTACAATAAAAATCATCAGTCATAAAAAAATCAATATGTTTCTCGCATTTTAGAAACAACAGCTTCTAATAACTCTGATATATTTTTATTTGAAGCACCAATATCAGATAAAGATAAAGTACTTAATATTTCTTTTTGCCGGATTTTTCTCACTTCCCCATAGCAATTGAATGTTGTCATTACTTTTTCATGCCCCAAATTTTGACTCCAGGCTTTAAATTCTTCTGGGGTTTTACAGATTTTTTCACCTAACATAACCAGTGTATTTCTAAAACTATGAGGATTAAAATAATTAATATCAGCTGCCACACAAGCATTCTTAAAAACAGACCTTATAGGGCTAGCATTTGACCAATGCTCAGGCTTCAATCCAATCACTTTAAATTGATTGCTTTCTGCACTCACCATTACATTAGTAGCTGGAAAAAGCGGTATATTGGGATTGAAATTGAATTTCTCCATTAATTCTGAGACCCAATCAATAAAAATTTTTTCTATATCTGTACCTACTGGGAAAAAATATGTGATAAATGATTTACTAAATTTTGTTTTTACTTCACGGGCATCTTGATAAATACAACGGTTATCCAGATCCACATGTTTTAGCTTCATTGACGCTATAGCACTATCCCTCGCCCCTGTTAGTATTGTAAATGCAATTAATGCCCGATTACGTTTTTCTATATCAGTATTACTCGGCATGAGGCTAATTATATGCTTTATCTGCTCTAGTGCTGGGACAGGTTTTTCTCTTCGGGCAGTAGCAATACGTGTTTCTTTTTCTGATAGATTGAAATACTCAGCATCAGCATAAGCGATTCTGGATTTATAGCCTGGTTGGCCTGCCAGCCATTCAAAAAATCGCTTCAGGTGCGTTAAGGTGCTATAGAGGGTAGCTTTACTTAGAGGCTTACCGGACTGTACCGCTTTTTGCTTGGCCAATTGCTGCTTGAATGCGACAGCTTGTTTAATATGAAATTGCTTAAAATCACGGTATTGGGAATAGTCTTCGAAACGGCTGATGGCCTTCGCAACAGCATCAATAGTAGATTCACTATGGCGCTTTGCTTCTTTTAGATATGTGAAGTATTGCCGCTTGATACGTTCGTTTTTGGCACTGTATTTATTCGTAGCCATTGCTTATACCTTAAAGTCACTGTTTAGGGTGGGTTTATCGCAACTGTCTATGTGTTGCAGCTCCTCCGGCAGGCTAATCTCTAAATTCCCGCTTACTTCGTTTAATTTAGCTTTACTTACCCGCCTGTAAATGAGGATTTCGCAGTGAGGACATATGCCAACCAAGTTACCTAATTGCGCATTAATCACCTGATAATCGGCCATATTACCCAACGGCATGCTGGGTTTCCTACACTTCACGCAATAGATTTCACCTGGCTTACACTTGTGCTTACTCTGAGTTCGTTGTTTTTGTAAAAATGCTGCAAGGTCTTTACCTAACACCAACATAGGACGCTTTTTATCGATAACTGGCAAACCTCGCTTTATCCATTGCAACACGGTATTTTTATGCACTTCATATAATCTAGAAATTTCTTCCACAGTGTAATTGCGGTGTATTTTGGCCCGTTTAGGGTTAAACCGTTTTCTACCCATATTTAGATTTTGCGGCTAGCTTCGACTTGCTTATTTAGCCAGTCATCAATATCTGCCTCTAACCAACCAACGGACCGCCCACCTAGAGAAATAGGCTTGGGAAACTCACCCTTAGAAATGCGTAAATAAATAGTGCTACGGGAGAGTCCCGTACGGCTTTTGACACTGGGAAGCCTTAGTATTGAATGCGTCACTCTAGAACCTCATTAAATTATATTGGAATAAGGTCTAGATTAAATGTGTGATTTGGGCGATAAAAGGCAGCTCGTTAAGAGCCATAAATCGATTTAAGGCCCTTAAACATTAGGGCTTATCAAAACCCAAAAGGGTTAGAAAAGTTACCAGCTTTAATCAGAATATATTATTTTTATAATTAACAATAACTTAGCGTAAATAAAATTAGGCTAAAAAATTTCGCACAATTTTTTAGCGAATCATATTTTTTCTGATGGTTTCAGAGCTTTTTCCATGCCCGACTTCCAGCTTCGCAATCTGTTTTGATATCCAGGTATTACTTTTATCCGGGTGACTTTTTTTTAGTTTTACATATTCGGTATGCCAGTCTTTGTACATAGCTTGAGTATCTCGCTTTCTTTGCTCTTGCCTACTAGTAGAAGGGGTATATTGCTTGCCATCATTACCAGGCGATTTGGTAGCTAACTGCGCTATACGTTGCTGGTCAATTGTTAACGTTTTTTCTTTAAAATAAAGCACCTCCTCCAAAGGCAATGCATATTGATTAACAACTAAAGCCAAAGGAGAGGCAGTCAAAGATACCCAGCGGTAACCATTCTTTGTTTTCAACATACCTACACGTATCTCATTTTCCTCTTTTGAAATATCAGCCTTATATTGGATTTCAAGCAATTCAGCTATAACTTGAGCGAGTTGTAATAACGTTATCTGCCATTGCTGTAATCGCTGTATGGGCACCGATATTCTGCCCATTTTATTTTGCATATCCGGTTTATCACAAGCAATAAATGCACGACTAGACTTGCTTCTAGTACCTGGTAACAAATCTACATCCATTAAACAATGGTAATCACAGCCATGACACTCTAATGTTTTGGCATTGTTTGCAGGTGATAATATTCCAACTTCAAGAAAAGCAGCTAACACTTTTTCAGACCACTGACTAACTTCATCCCAAGCGATGTAATAAGAATCACCGCTTTGACCAAGCCTTTCTATCAAGCCAAGCAAGTTTGAGTTTAAACTCATTTAAGCCTCTCCCCAGATTAGCGAGGTTCTATTCCTGACTGACTCAATATATCCCGGATCATTGCATCTTTACCATCATGGTTCAGACCACACCAATTAGGATGAGAAATAGTAAATGCACGGCTTTTAGTCCGCCTACCTGGTTCTTTTTCGTAAACCACTTTCAATCCCAGGTGCGACACAAAATAAGGTGGCAACTTCAAGTCTTTAAGCAAGTCATAAACTGCCAACTTATTCTCTTTTGTATCTGCCTCTAAAGTAATCTTACGTTTTTGGCTACCTTTCAGTGTCAAACGTATTTTAGTAACAACAATATCAGCAATACCTGACTCTATAGGCAATTCAAATTGAAAATTAGGGTTCGCCAGTGGCGCCAAATCATATACCCGCTTATCAATAGTTTTATCTGGCAATACTTCCAGTTTCAAAATAGATTGCAAAAAAACCTGCTGCAGATCTGGAACAGCTTTTGAATTTCCAGGAGCATAAATATCCAGTGAGCCTTCTTCTTCACAGTAAACAAAGATTATTTCAAATGCGGGGTGCTTTGGCCTGTTTCTGAGCGTATTACTTTCCCACTCAATTTCCAACTGACCATAGTCTTCGGGGTATGCAAAGAAATATTCTTTATTACGGCGGCGATAGGGCTCAACCTTACAATTTCGCCCACGACCCTCAGCCTGAAAAAAGTAACTCCCGATAGCAGATGCTAACTGCGCAATATCTTCCGGCTCAACATTCGGTGAAACCTTTGGCAAGTCATTGCGTTTTTTCCAAGGTCGCACACCAATATTGTCAGCATGCAAGAACATGCTCGCACCTAACCAATAATCAGATTTATTCAAAAACGCCCACATAGCTTTTGCATGAAAGCCATCAACAATAGCCAGTGCTTGGGGTAAATTTTTATCCTGGTGAAAATCAGCTTCATCGATTAAAGCTTCAATACCACCCTCACAAGCTAAAGCATTAATATTTTGGAAGTCAGCTTCTATTTGAGCTTGTTGGCTTTCTGGTAGGTGTTTAAATGCCTCAAAAATGGGGTCAACATTGGTTTCTTGTAAATCCTCCCAACCAATATCGATGCTAATCGCTTTAATTTGAAAATACTCAGCCAATAGCGCATTAGGCATCTTGCGAAAAAAATGGCGATGTTGATATTGATTGGTCATCTAACTTGAAGTTACCTCACTCTACTTTGATGCTCATTGACCTGAAAATAGAATTATTTTTTTAATACTCCCAATCAATTCCACTATGAAATAGTGCCGCCATTAGATTACTAGGTTGCTTTAGCTCTAATCCTGGGAAGTATTCAAATTTAGATATTTTAATTGCTTCAAGCATGCTTTTTTCACATATCCATAAATTGGGCAGCGCCAGCTGCTTTCTAATTTCGGTATCAAATTTCTCCCAACCATCATGAATCAAACCAGATATCGAAATATTATTATCACCCTCATAGCCCAAACTAGAAATTGAAGCAACCTTCTTTCCTCGGCGACGCCTTTGCGCTTTACTCCATTTAGATTCACTATAATTAATTATTGCTATGGGCGCAATGTGACTAAAGTAAATAGTACAGGTTTTTACGTATGAAAAACCTCCTTTATTATAATGATTTTTACCTTTTTTCCAGAAAATGATAGCCGAATGCGAATAAAAATCTCCTTGACCGACCCCACCAATAAAGCAATCTGTTAAAAAGCCTTCAGCCTCTAAGCTATTAATATACTCTTCAAATTTCGAATTCACTGTATACTCATTATCCAAACATAAAAAGCCAGGAAAGCTGCGCTCTGACTCTGGCAATTCAACAGTTTTTTTAATTTGGTCAATTTCCATTATTAAACTATAAAAAAACTACTAAAGCGTCTAATTACTTAATCTTATTTTTTAGGTTTCCATATATTCTGGGGCTTGCTATAACTTTTATACCCCCTACCATCCTCAATACCAATCACTATATTACCCATACTTTCTAATAGTGCCACCATGCAACCTGTACCACCGTAAGGATAACCATATGGAGAAAAAACAAAACGGTATTCTCCATTACTTTCAGTTACACCTCTAATTTCATAGTCACCATTCATAAATGCCTCATACATTGAGATCAGATCCCAACCTAGTGTTGGCATGTCTGATGAAAGACGCTTTTCTACTGGCGTTGAAAACCAAAATTCGTTCCACTCATTTAATTGCTCTGGGGTTAAGTTAACAAAATACGATTTTTCTTTATCAGATAAAAAAGCCATTATATTTTCTTCGTTAACCTCTTCAGACTCCTTCTCCGATTTAATAATTTTAAGAACCTGCTTGGTTCTCAAAAAAGACTCTTCATATTTTGGCTTAAACTTTATATAACAGTCATTCATTTTCACGAGTTTCAACTCAGTTTATAATTGCGCAATATACTTTTTTCAATTCAATTATACTAATTACCAAAAAAAAGAGATTTAGATTAGCTAATACACTATGAAAAAAACATATTATTCTTAAATCACTCACCCCCCATATTTCCAAGTATTTCTTTCAGCTTTTCAGCAATATATTCTGGATTATTATCCCAATTTATATGTAAAATATCGCTTACCAAACCAAGATTCTCCAAGCTTGGGGAGCCAACAACAAGTGGAAGAAACTTTTGTTTACCATCAATTTTCTGAGCTAATGCCACATTTATTTCTTTACGAGGCCACTTTTTATCAATTGAGTTAACCGATAAAATCGCCAAAAATAGTTTACTTTTACCCAAAGCATGATTAAGAATTTCTGTCAGAGAGTCCCCCCAACTTATCTCCTCTTCATCCAGAAATACAGAAATTCCCAAAGACACACACTTATCATAAATCGGCCTAGCCACATTAAATTTATCTTCGCTAGCATGAGATATAAACACATCATACATTTGATAAACCTCCTTCACTTTCTTTATAGCTTCTGGCGGAGCTGTATCCAAATCAGCAGCCTGAAGGCAAAATTTTGAATACAATGCATCTTCTCCCCGAACCATTTTTAAGAAAGCAAGCATTCCATATAAAGATTCTTTAAAATAATATTTTTCATCATCAACTAGCCGAGACTTATTTTTGGCATATTTTTCTCTGTATACTAATTCAACATTATCTTGACCATACTTTCTCCACGCATGGAATAAAGCGCGAATATTTCGAATATAAGACCTTCTTATATTTGGAAACTCATTAACTGTTAAACCTGTTACATCTTGCCTCACCCCACGAATTTGCAATCTTGTCTTTTCACTATTAATCAAAAAACCACAACTTAGAATAGTTTCTTCTAAAACTTTACCAGCAAAGCATCCATTTGTTATTGGGTTATTCCCATCATAAAAAGCTATAGCTTCTGGAAAATTTCTATTGTTAGAAGAAAAGGTTATATCATCCGCATATCTTGTGTATGTTAATTTATATCTTATAGCTAGCTTAGATAATTTATAATCAAGTTCAGACGCAATAAAATTAGATATTACGGGTGAAGTTGATGCTCCTTGTGGCAAGCTATTTTCGAAAACACATATTTGGGCCATAACAGTGGCCGCTTTAGCGCCCATCTCGAATGGCTTTGCCATAAACAAGCCCCTCACTCTACCAAAATTTATCGCCCCATAGAAGTCCAACAAATCTACATTAAGTACGTATCGTTTCCTTTTATGCTTTTTAGCATTAGAAACTATACACCTATTCTTTACAAAACCATGCACAGAGTTCCTAAGCCTATAATGAGAATAAAGTATTGGCGCTAACTTGCTTTGAAGAACCCTTAAACCACCTTTCGACGCCTTAATTCTTCGGAGCCCACCATTCTTTTTTTCAATATCAAATTTAATATATTTTTTTTCATCCGAATAAGCATAAAGAATATGAAGTAATTGACCTTCCGGAACTTCTAAAATATTAGCTATTTCTTCAGATGTCTGAGCCCCAATAATTTTTATTGCAGCTTCTTCCAGTGTTTTTTTTAATTTAAATTGAGTTTTAGACAAAAGAGCCTTCCTCCTCGCACCTTACGCTTTGCGCAAGACTATCGCACTGTCATGCTTACTGTTACGTGGAGCTGAGAATGCGTAAAGAAAGGTATTTTTTTCTCTACCGCAGTATCAACGGCAAATATAGAAGAGAAAGGCTCATAACTCATAAAATCATTATCTTTGATTTAATATTTTGCGTATTAATTAAAAATGCAGCAAAACTTATTAATGGACATACCAATAGATATCAGCTTCAGTAATTAATGAGTATTAACAACCCTAACACAATGGCTCAATACATAAATCACACTAACTTCTACTTTCAGAAAACCCCACCACCAATAATACTAATATACACAAAAAAAACAAACTTTCTAAAATTAAAATTTCTCCCCAAAACTCAATTCTATGCCGTTAACTTTCACTTACATTCTGGCGATAGTCGACAATTCGAAGAAGATGCGATGCCAACAAAACCATTTCTTGAGCTTCATTTTGATCCTCTATATTTATCGTTCGATGCGAATGAGGGTTTTTGTATGAACCAATAGAGCCTGCAAAAAAATGCATAAGAGACTCTCTTTCAGGTTTTGGTTGTCCCAGATCTGTCAGAGGGCCATCATCTGGATTAAAAGCTTTCCTCATTAATTTCACACCAATATCCGTTGAGGAATAATTGCCTGCATTCCGAACTCTTTCCTCCACGGTACGAAATGCAAAAAAAACTGCTGTATCCAACTCACCTCTAGCCAGTGATATCCAAACTCTATCAGCAATCAATGGATGAAGCATAGACTTAGGGAATTGAGCAGCTCTTTTAAAATTGTCAAAGTTTTCTCGATTAAGAAACTCTCTGCCCCTGCGCCCTAAGATTCGCCAACCATTCTGCCCATTCGGATCAGATGCGGGCAATAAGATAGCATTCACTTCTAGCCAGTGCATAGCTTCAAGCAAGGCTAACTCGACTTCCCCCACCTTTTCAGGTTCATAGGGTCTTGGATTTGGCCCTGGTGGAGGCTCTATTGAAATAACAACATTCCTATGAACCATTCCATTCTGAAGATTATCAGCAGCCACCCTCAACAAACTAAAAGCAAGTTCTTCAGGAGCAAGTATAATTAATACATCAGCATCAGGGATAAGATCAAATATTTTAATTTTTACTACTCCAAATATTTAAAAAGTTTCTACATTTATTTATTTTTCTGTTCCAATAAACTTAAGATGTTATTCATAAAACAGATTCATTTTTTTCATATCCAACTTTTATTCGTTCTAAATAATCTGCCCATTGCTGCATCATTTCTTTACGCTTTTGTAAATGTGTCGTTCGATTATAAGCCCGCCCATTAGGATCTTTGACAGCATGCGCAAGCTGGTGTTCAATAAGATCAACTCTAAAGCCCAATTCCTCATCCAATAGGGTACGCGCCATTGCCCTAAAACCATGCGGCGTCATCATATTATTGTCATAGCCTAAGGTTCTTAATGCTGTTCTTACTGCATTATCACTCAAGGACCGCGATCTACCCTTTGCACTCGGGAACACATATTGACCATTACTGGTAAACACATGTTGTTCTTGAAGTATCACTATAGCCTGCTGACTCAAAGGCACAATATGTGGTTGCCGCATTTTCATTTTCTCAGCAGGGATTTCCCATTGCGCTTTGATCCAGTCAATTTCTTGCCATTCCATTTGCCGTAATTCGCCGGGGCGGCAAAATAGCAGCGGCGATAATTTGAGCGCAGCTTTCACTGTAGGCGTGCCTTGAAAGCCATCGATGGCTATTAGTAGCTGGGCAACTTCATCCGGTTTGGTGATGGCCGCTAAATGTTTTTTCTTAGGCTTGGTTAAGGCATCTTTCAAGTCGGCTGACGGGTCACGCTCGGCTCGGCCTGTGACGATGGCATAGCGGAAGATTTGCCCCAGGGTTTGTTTTAATCGGTAAGCCGTTTCTATGGTTCCTCGGCTTTCGACTTTGCGCAACACCATCAATAAATCTGGTGCAGTGATTGTGCTGATTGGACGATGGCCGAGCGAAGGAAATAAAAACTTCTCCATATTGCGTAGCTTTTTGCTTGCGTATTGCTCAGTCCATTTACTTTTTTGTTTGCTGTGCCATTCGTGGCCAATCAGCTCAAAGCTATTGGCGGCCAATTCTTTTGCACTGGCTTTTTCAGCACGCTTTATATCGCTTGGGTCAACACCATCAGCCAACTGTTTACGAGCTTCATCGCGTAACGCCCTGGCTTTTTTAATGCCAACCTCTGGATAAACGCCAATGGCTAAGAGTTTTTCTTTACCGGCATGGCGGTATTTTAAACGCCAGTACTTTGCACCGTTTGTCTTCACTAATAGGAACAAGCCCTTCTCATCGCTGAGCTTGTAATCTTTGTCTTTAGGCTTTGCTTGTTTAACTTTTGGGTCTGTCAGTGCCATAGTGAGATTTGGGGGTACCTGATTTTGTGATTGCCCATGTACCCCCAGATATACCCCCAAAACCACTCGGCTCCAGGGGTATCAATTAGGACAGTACAGGACTGATTATAGTTGAAAAACCCAGGAAAAATGGGGGCTGCTGGATGATATAGGATTTAAGCGGATGTGATTTTGGTGGCTACACCTGGACTTGAACCAGGGACCCCAGCATTATGAATGCTGTGCTCTAACCAGCTGAGCTATGTAGCCACGCGAGATGTGTCCGGATTATGGACAGGGCGGGTACAATACAGATTGTCGGCTTTGACGTCAAGCGGCTTGCGGGGCTATTGCGGGTTAATTGATTATTTATTGATCAGCACCGTATTATGCCGCCCGCCAGGGGCTGAATGGGGCATTTTGCGGCCAGGCGGCGCTTTTTTGGGTGGTTATGCTATGTTTAAAGCAGACGCCCCTCCCTATCACCCACCCAAAAGGCAGGCCATGGATACCGCTGAAATTAAATACCGCTTTTTTCTCGATAATGAGCCACCACTGGAGTTTCGGCTGGCGATTAATTTAGAGCAGTCCACCGTGCTGGTGCTCAATGCTGTGGAGCCCGCTGCCGATTGGACGCGGCTGGACTTTCATCAGTGCTCGCATTGCCCACTCTCGTTGGAGACGCACAGTCATTGCCCGGTGGCATTGAATATTGCCGAAGCGGTGGAGCAGTTTAAAAAGATTATCTCGTATGAAGAGATTGATATTGAGGTAATCACCAGCGAGCGCACCATTCGCCAACGCACCACGGCGCAACAGGCGTTGAGTTCTTTGCTGGGTTTTATGATGGCCACCAGCGATTGTCCGCATACTTTGTTTTTTCGCTCGATGGCACAGCATCACCTACCTTTGGCAGACTCGGAAGAAACAGCCTGCCGGGCCATTGGCACGTATTTGCTGGTGCAATATTTTCAGCAAATGGAAGGTAAGCCTGCCAATTTTAATTTAGATGGCTTGACGGAAATTTATAAAAACATGCATATTATTAATAGTGCCTTTGCCAAGCGCATGCGCGCCGCCTGTGAGGCAGATTCGTCAGTGAATGCGATTGTGTTGTTGGATATGTTTGCGCAGGTGTTGCCGCATATTATTGAGGACAGTTTGGAGGAGATTCGGCATTTGTATGAGCCGTATATGGAGTATATGAATAAACAAGGATAGTTTTTTTATTTTTTGTTTTTGGTGCTAGTTTGGGTTCCGCCCTAAAGGGCGGGTTACTTTCTTTGCTCCCACAAAGAAAGTAACCAAAGAAAGTGGATCCCCGGTAACTCCTGCCTAACTTATCGCGTTGCGATAAGTTAGGCAGCCTGCGCTTCTCAATTGTTTGGTGGTTGGCAGATGACGCATCCCTGCGCCAGCTGCCAACGCGCGAGATCCCTCTCGCGCCCCTACCGGGCTATTACCAAACAATCTGCGATGCTCTGCTTCGTCACAGGGTTAACAGAAAAACTATGATCCTCATGCGTTCATTTAGGGTGTTGATAACGCTTGCATAGCAGAGGAGTGCGAATGCCAAGTTTGCCTGCGCTCCTCAGCTGCGGGAAGTCGGCTAAAACCTGAAGCATTTGTTAATCTAAAAAACTCTGTCACATCTTGTAACAAAGCCGGGCATTGCAGATTGTTTGGTAATAGCTCGCCCTTTAGGGCGGAGCACCCAAATAAAAAATAAAAATAAAAAACTAGATCTCGCATCAAGTGCGAGATGACAAGGTGTCGTCCCACACGGGAGTGATCATAAGAAATTATGTGTTAACGCAAAAAGACAACAACCCTAAACATTAAAGCGGAAGTGCACCACATCCCCTTCCACCATAATATAGTCCTTGCCTTCCAAGCGCCATTTACCGGCATCTTTTGCGCCTTGCTCACCTTTGTTTGCGATGTAGTCGTCATAGCCAATCACTTCAGCGCGAATAAATCCTTTTTCAAAGTCGGTGTGGATGCGGCCAGCACCTTGTGGGGCAGTGGCTCCTTGCTGCACAGTCCAGGCGCGGACTTCTTTGGGGCCAGCGGTAAAAAAGGTTTGCAGGTTTAATAATGCATAACCCGCGCGGATCACACGATCCAAGCCGGGCTCTTGCATGCCAAGGTCGTCCAGGAATTCTTGTTTTTCGTCATCGTCGAGCAAGGCAATTTCAGCTTCCATCGCTGCGCACACGGGCACGACTTGCGCGCCGATTTTCTCGGCGTGTTCTTTGGCTTGTTCGAGCAGCGGGTTGTTATCGAAACCATCGTCGTTAACGTTGGCGATAAACATGGCAGGCTTGGCGGTAATCAAACCATATTCGCGCATAAACGGTTGTTCTTCGTCGCTAATCTCGCAGGTGCGAACGGGGTTGCCGCCTTCTAGGTGTTCTGAGAGTTTTGTCAGTAGTTTGGTTCTGGCCACCGCTTCTTTATTACCCGACTTGGCATTGCGGCTGGCTTTGCTCAGGCTTTTCTCTACTGCTTCCATATCGGCTAATAGCAGCTCGGTATCAATCACGTCAATATCATCGAGCGGGCTCACTTTACCGGCGACGTGGGTGACGTCGTCGTTTTCAAAGCAGCGCACCACATGGGCAATCGCATCGGTTTCGCGAATGTGTGCTAAAAACTGGTTGCCTAAGCCTTCACCTTTGGAGGCACCGGCAACTAAGCCTGCGATGTCGACAAATTCCATGGTGGTAGGAATAATTTTTTCGGGGCTGACAATCTCTGAGATTGCCGTGAGCCTTGGGTCTGGCACGGGGACAACGCCGACATTTGGGTCGATGGTGCAGAACGGATAGTTCTCTGCAGCAATTTCGGCTTTGGTCAGTGCATTGAAGAGTGTTGATTTACCAACGTTTGGCAGGCCAACAATTCCGCATTTAAATCCCATGATGTGTTTACCCTATTATCTAATTTGGTGTCTAATTTGGTGCTTGATTTGCGTTAAGGCTGCAACCACTATTTACTGTGCAGTTGGTGCATGGCTTTTTCCATTTCACCGTCGAGCATTTGCTCAGTTATATCCAGGCCGTTATCAATGGCCAGGTCTATTTGTTGTCGGTCGGCTTTGCTGGGGGCTTTGAGCACGTAGTCTACCACTAAGTTTTTATTACCCGGGTGACCAATTCCCACGCGCAAACGCCAGTAGTCTTTGCTGCCCAATGCGGCCATATCGCGCAAGCCATTGTGGCCGCCATGACCACCGCCGCATTTGAGTTTAATGCTGCCCGCCGGTAAGTCCAGCTCATCGTGTACCACTAATATTTGTGCCACCGGCACTTTGTAAAACCGTGCCATGGCCGCAACCGCCCGACCACTCTCGTTCATGTAGGTCATGGGCTTTAGCAAATGGATTTGGCGACCCTGGTAGGTGATATTGCAGGCCTCTCCATGAAACTTGCTTTCGTTGCGAAAGCTGGCATGGAAACGTGCAGCCAGTTGGTCTAAGAACCAAAACCCGGCGTTGTGCCGGGTTTGGTCGTATTTTGCGCCGGGGTTACCGAGCCCTGCGATCAGGGTTAGGCCCGGATCAAGCTTGGCTGCTGGTGGCATCGCGCTTAAGCGTCGCCGCCCTCTGCAGCATCGGCATCACCCGCATCGGCTGATTCTTCTTCCTCAGATGAACCACGTGTCTTATGCACAGCGGCAATACCCGTGTCATGACCGTCACCGTGTGATAAGGCCACCAGTGCAACGCCTTCTGGCAATTGAATATCTGACAAGTGCAATGACTCACCCAGTTTCAGGTCAATCAGATCAACTTCGATATACTCTGGCAGGCTTTGTGGGAAACAGCTGACTTCAACTTCAGTCACAATCTTGCTTAATAAACCGCCGGTCATTTTCACGCCATAGCACTTCTCTTCGTTTAAGAAATGCAGTGGTACGTGAACATGGATTTCGCGGTCACTGCTGACGCGCTGGAAGTCCATATGCAAAATGACAGGCTTGGCCGGGTGACGTTGCAGATCGCGCAATACCACTTCTTGCGATTTGCCATCGACACTCAGTGTCAAAATATGCGAATAGAATGCTTCGTTGTCCAAACGCTGCAATACCTGGAAGTGATCCAGGGTGATTGATTGCGGCTCGTCTGAACCACCATAGATAATGCCGGGTACTTTGTTTTCACGACGTAGGCGGCGGCTCGCACCTTTCCCCATGTCTGAACGCGATTCGGCATCTAATTGAAACGCTTCACTCATGTTAATTACCTCGTTATGGCCCTAGGGCCGGGTTACTCTGGTTTACGGCTTATTTTCTGGCATGACGGCCAGCCTGCCAGCCGTGTTTGAGCGGTTTTTGCGACCAAAACAGCCCGCTTTTAGCAGGGGAGCGCGATAATACCACTGGTGTGGCCGATGATCCAGTCGGATGGTGCCAGGACCGGCTTGGCCGGGGATTTTCGGCGGTTTTAGCGGAAAACTGAGGGGGTTTTGTGGATTGCCGCGTGCGCGGGAATCACCACTTAATCCATATACATGCTACTAACTGACTCGCCCGAGTGTATGCGGCGGATGGTCTCGGCCATCATGCTGGCCACGGTCAGTTGGCGGATCTGCGGGATATGCTGGGCTTCTTCGCTCAGTGGAATGGTATCGGTCACCACCAGCTCATCGAGCACGGAGTGGGCGATATTCTCCAGCGCCTTACCGGAGAGTACCGGGTGGGTCACATAGGCCGCGACTTTGAGTGCACCATGGTCTTTTAATGCAGCCGCCGCTTCACAGAGCGTGCCCGCCGTATCGACCATATCGTCAACGATCACGCAGCTGCGGTCTTTGATCTCACCGATAATATGCATGACTTTGGATTCGTTGGGCTTGGGCCGACGTTTGTCGATAATGGCTAAATCTGCATCGTCGAGTTGCTTGGCAATCGCGCGGGCTCTGACCACCCCGCCTACATCCGGTGAAACCACCATCAGCTCGGGGTATTTCTGCCGCCAGATATCGGCAATCAGTAACGGTGAGGCATACACATTATCCACCGGAATATCAAAAAAGCCCTGTATCTGGTCGGCATGCAAGTCAACTGTCAGGAGTCGGTCTACGCCTGCGCTTTGCAGCATATTGGCCACCACTTTGGCGGCAATCGGTACCCGCGCCGAGCGTACCCGACGGTCTTGGCGGGAGTAACCTAAGTAAGGCACCACAGCGGTGATGCGTTCGGCCGAAGCACGCTTGAGTGCATCGGTCATCACCAGCAGTTCCATCAGATTGCGGTTCGACGGTTTGCAGGTGGGCTGAATAATAAACACGTCTTTGCCACGCACGTTTTCGTCGATCTCAACCATGACTTCGCCGTCGCTAAAACGGCCAACGGTGGCTTTGCCGAGGGGAAGGCGTAGGTTACCGGCGATATGCCGGGCAAGATCCGGGTGGGCATTACCCGTGAAGACCATCATTTTGACATTGTCGTGCGCCAAGATCCGGTTATCATTCACGCGCTGTGTACTCCACTAAGTGCTTATTTTCTGAACTCTGTGCAGGTACTCTATATTAACCTGCATGTTTTTGAGTGCGTCTTGCATCTTTTGCCCTTAGCGGCGTCTGTTAAAAGATGCTTAGCAAATATGGCTGGGGTGGCAGGGATCGAACCTGCGAATGACGGGATCAAAACCCGTTGCCTTACCACTTGGCTACACCCCAATAAACTTTTACGACTTGTCTGTATTTTACGCGTCCTGCCCTACAAGTCTCAACTACTTCTGTTCTATTGCTGTACCGTTTAGCGTATCCATTAGCGCGAATAGCGGCGATTGATTCAACCCTTTTGCCACAAAGGCCAGCCAAGGGCTTGGCGTTTTGTCGGCTAGCTCAGCCTGAAACGCGGCCAATGCCTGTTGTGCAGCAACTTCTGTCTCAAAGGCGACAAACACACAGGAACCCGTGCCGGTCATGCGCGCCTCACCATAGTTTGATAACCACTGCAGGGCTTGATCAACCTCCCGGTAGTGCTTTCGTACCACCGGCTCACAAACATTGCGCGTTGCGGCAGTATCTGCGAGGTCGCGTATTGTGATGGGTGGACAGTTGCGTGTCAAATCTGAATCGCTAAATATTGCCCCTGTCGCCACATGAACCGGAGGTCTGAGCACTAAAAACCAGGGTTCAGGCAATTTTACCGGGCTGAGTGTCTCCCCCACCCCTTCAGCCCAGGCCGCAAAGCCACGCACAAACACCGGCACATCGGCCCCTAGCTGCAGGCCTAATGCAGCCAGCTGGTTAATATCCAACCCAGCTTGCCAGAGGTGATTCAAGGCCAACAGCGTCGTCGCGGCATTCGAGCTACCGCCGCCCAAACCACCGCCCATGGGAATTTTTTTGTCGATATGAATGTCCACGCCCAAGCGGCTATTGGCGGTGCTTTGCAATAACCTGGCGGCTTTGACGGTAATGTCGTCCTCGGCAGACACGCCCTCGATGGCGGCGGGGCGATCTATCTGGCCATCGTCGCGCAGACTAAACTGCAACTCATCGCAGTAGTCGATAAATTGAAACACGGTTTGCAATAAATGGTAGCCATCATCACGACGCCCGGTAATATGCAGAAACAAATTGAGTTTAGCCGGGGCTGGCCATTTTTTTATCGCCATTGTCATTAAGATTCTGTGCTCACGTTGGACCAGTCTTTAATGGCTATTTTAATTTGCAGCTCGCCATTGCTCAGCAACATTTTTCGCGGCAGCATTAATTGCAGCTCATCGACAAAGCGGTAGCTTAAATATTGTACATGCCAGCCTTTGCTGCGCACTTCACTTAAATAGCCAGCGGTATCGAGCTGTACATTATCCGGCAAAATAGGTGCACCGTTATCTTGTGCCCGTTGTAGCTGTGCATCCAATAAGGTCGGCGCTGCCGGTAAACCCAATACCCAATATTGCAAATCGCTCACTGGAATATACCAACCGGTTTGTAGCCAAATAAGCTCTTCCGGGCTGCTGGCGCTCAGTGCCTCTTGGGTTTTATTGCGAAAGCTCACGCCGTCTTTATCGCCTTCGATCATAATATGCACCCGACCAAAGGCGGCGGTCACCCGAATGGCATAGGCATCGGCCTGTTGCTGCCAATTTAAACTCACCGCACCCGAATCATTGTCAGTGATAATGCCCATGCGGCCTTTTAAATGCCAATCTGCTAAGTCGCGCACTGCCTGGCTGTGTTGCAGCCAATGCCGCTCTACGGCGGAGAGTTGTGTTGCGAATTCAGCGGGCGCTTTGACTTTATGAATATGGCCGGTACAGGCCTGCAGCAGTAGCACCAGTGCCACACTGAGCAAACTCAAGCGGCAGCGGCCACTTTTTAAAACACTGTGCATTCGTTTCCCCATAAACCTCTTGCCTGTCATAGTGCCAGACGAGTTTTATCATTGTCAGATGTCAATAGCAGACTCGCACAATCGACGTGCGTGCGCTTTATATGTGTTTGTGGATTAGAGTGTACCGTTTTGTAATTGCTGAATCACTTTTAACAGCAGTTTATCGTTAGGCACTTTTTCCAGTGCTTGTTTTAACAACAGCTCGGCTGCCTGTTGCTCGCCCGATACCCACAACACTTCGCCCAAGTGGGCGGCAATCTCTGCATCAAAACGCAGACTCAATGCCTGTTGCAAATATTTTAAGGCATCTTCATAACGCCCCAAGCGATATAACACCCAACCCATGCTATCGGTAATCGCCGCATTATTGGGTCGCAATTTCATCGCCTGTTGAATCAGCTCATAGGCTTCATGATAACGATCTGTTCGGTCGGCCAGGGTATAACCCAAAGCATTTAAGGCATCGGCATTCTCGGGTTCGCGTAATAACACCGCGCGCAAATCTTCTTCGGATAAGTCGATCTTATCGAGCCGCTCGTAGGTTAAGGCACGTGCGTAGAGTAAGTCAGTATTACCGGGCGTTTCCTGCAAGGCGGCTGTCAGCACTTGTACCGCGGCGGCATAGTTGTTGTGCTTACTGAGAATATCGGCTTCGGCTAAATAAAAGCGCAGCTCCAAGGCAGTACCGGCATTCTCCAGCCGATAGTCTGCCAGCAGTTGGCGGGCTTCATCCACTCGGCCCATTCTCGCCATAAGCTGGGCGATGCGTAGCTGGGCATCGTGCAAGTATTCGGTATCGATCACATTGAAAAAGTGCTCAATGGCTTTTTCATGTTCTTGACGCAGCTCTGCGACTCGCCCTAAGTAATAGTGGGCTTCGTCAACACGCCTATTCAAGCCGAGCAGTCTATCAAAATACGCTGCCGCATCGTCATACTGGCCCATATCTAAGGCCAGTAAGCCCACGGTGTAAATCAGGTCGCCATCGTCTGGCGTTTTGGACAGTAGCACTTCAAACTGCTGCCGGGCGTCAGCATTGCGTTTGCCACTGAGCAACATCCTCGAATACGCCAGCCGTAAATTGCGGTTCTCTGGGTGTTTTTGCAATAAGGCTGCCAGGTTTTGGATGGCCGTTTCTAACTCGCCGACCCGACTTAAGATACGGGCATAGAGAATACTGGCTTGCAAAAAGTCAGGCTGCATCTGCACGACATGCCGAATGGTTTCCTCGGCAATATCATGACGCTCGAAGGTCATGGCCAGGTTGCCATAGGCGTAAAGTGCTTCAGGATTGTCGCGCTTGTCGGCGATCAGCTCAGCCATCATATTCAAGGCGGCATCGGCGTTGGTTTTGCCTTCCTGACGTAATAGGCCAGCAACGGTTAAAAAAGCCTGGTTTTCTTTGAGCTGCGCCTCTTCTGTGGCCAACATGCGCTGAAAGTAGGTTTTGGCCAGTGGCATATCACCCTGCCGTAAGGCTAAGATCGCCACCATTTGTTGCGCATCGCTGCTATCGACTCGCAAATCTGCCCAACGGCGAGCACTTTGTAGTGCCGCTGCTTCGCGTTTGGCATACATGGCAATGCGGGTTGTCCTTTCGGCCAGTTCAACATCGTCGACCTGCTGACTGACGGACAATAAGTTATCAATTGAGGTATCAAAATAACCACGCTGCACGGCCACTTCGCCGACCAGCAAGCGGTAGTAGATTTCATCGCGGCTTAAAACGGCCGGGTCTGTCAGGGGCAACTGTTGGGAATTTTGGCCAACCGCGGGCGAATGGGGGAGTTCGATTGGCTCAGGCAAGCCCCTATTGGCACAACCGGCCAATAAAGCTGAGTAAATTACCAGCAAAATCAAGCCAATATGAGTAAAACGCAATGTCATGATATTGATATTTGCACAATTAACCGCCTTTGTAACCCTAGAAATTCACATTTCTTTATAATTTCTGTGGGATTACGCTCTTTCTTTGGGAACTACTGTAGTAAAATTGTTATCGGAAAATCATTGATAATCTGTACATTAACGTCAAATTTAACTGAAATACGCTTATGCCATTAATTGCCTTAGGCCTGAACCATAAAACCGCCCCTGTCGCGATACGCGAGCAGGTTGCGTTCGAGCCGACCCAAATCATCACCGCACTCAATGGCCTGGTCGCATTACCCGCTATCAATGAAGCCGCGATACTCTCGACCTGCAACCGCACTGAGATTTATTGCAACATCGATAAAGATGATGACAGCGATGCCTTGCAATGGTTCCTAAAGCAGCATGGCTTAGAACTGAAGACCAGCAGCGATTTTCTCTACCGGCATTTTGATGAACTCTCGATACGCCATATGTTAAGAGTCGCCTGTGGCCTGGATTCGATGGTCTTGGGCGAACCACAAATTCTTGGTCAATTAAAAACCGCTTATCGCCAGGCTGAAGAAGCGGGTACGGTAGGTTCACAATTAAGCCGCTTATTCCAATATGCCTTTTCTGTCGCCAAGCATGTGCGCTCCGAAACCGCGATTGGCGCTAACCCAGTCTCGGTCGCGTTTGCGGCAGTGAGTCTGGCCAAACAAATTTTTACTGACCTGCACCAACAAACCGCCTTAATGGTCGGTGCCGGTGAGACCATTGAACTGGCCGCGCGGCATTTGCGTGATAATAATATTGGCCGCATGATGATTGCCAACCGCAGCATTGAACGCGCGCAAGATCTGGCCCGGCAAGTCGGCGGTGAGCCCATGCTCTTGAGCAGCCTGCCCGATTTTATGCCACAGGCGGATATTATTATTTCTTCAACCGCCAGCCAGCTGCCCATTATCGGTAAAGGTGCGGTAGAGAGCGCGTTAAAACAGCGACGCCGACAACCGATGTTTATGGTAGACATTGCCGTACCACGCGATATTGAGCCTGAAGTCGGCGCACTGCGCGATGTGTATCTCTATAACGTTGATGACTTAGAAGCGGTGATTGCTGAAAACCGCAAGTCACGACAAGCCGCGGCTGATCAAGCTGAGACAATTATCGATCAAAAAGTCGAAGAGTTTTTAGAGTGGCAACGCTCTCTACAAGCGGTGCATACCATCCGCACATTTCGTGATAACGCACAATTTATTCGCCAACAGGCACTGGATAAAGCCCTGCACAATCTGGCACAAGGCAAAAGTGCCGAAGAAGTTTTGGAACTGCTGGCCCACACACTAACCAATAAATTATTGCACACACCTACAACGCGCCTGGATCAGGCTGCTCGTGAAGGCCGACTTGAATTACTCGAAGCGGCTTCTGAAATTTTAAAACCCAAAGAACAACACAAATAATGAAAGAAAGTATTCAGATAAAGCTCGAGCAATTGATTGCTCGACATGAGGAAGTGGCCGCCTTATTGGCCGACCCCGATGTCATGGCTGATCAAAACCAGTTTCGTGATCTGTCCAAAGAGTATGCGCAACTCGATCCGGTCAGTAAAACCTTTACCGACTATAAACAACAGCAAGACAATATTGTCGCCGCACAAGAGATGTTAGACGACCCTGATATGCGCGAGCTGGCCGAAGAAGAACTCGACAGCGCGAAGAGCAGACAGCTTGAATTAGAAAAAGAGTTACAAATATTACTCTTACCCAAAGACCCGCATGATGACAGCAATATCTTTTTAGAAATTCGTGCCGGTACCGGTGGCGATGAAGCGGCGATTTTTGCCGGTGATTTATTTCGCATGTATTCACGCTATGCCGAAGGGCGTCGCTGGCAGGTTGAACTATTGAGCGCCAATGAAGGCGAGCATGGCGGCTATAAAGAAGTCATCGCCCGCATTATTGGGCAGGGTGCATTCTCACGCTTGAAGTTTGAATCAGGTGCGCATCGGGTACAACGTATTCCAGAAACCGAGTCGCAAGGTCGTGTACATACTTCAGCAGCCACCGTCGCGATCCTGCCTGAAATCGAAGAAGTCGATGCGATTGATATTAATACCAGTGATTTACGCACCGATACCTTTCGCGCTTCCGGCGCGGGTGGTCAGCACGTTAACAAAACTGACTCGGCAGTGCGCTTGACCCATATCCCCACTGGCATCGTGGTAGAGTGCCAGGACGAGCGCTCCCAACATAAAAACCGCGCACGGGCGATTTCCTTATTACAAGCCAAGCTTTTGCAGGTTGAGCAAGACAAGCAACGCCAAGACCAAGCACAAGCGCGTAAATCCTTGGTGGGCAGCGGTGATCGTTCGGAACGCATTCGCACATATAACTTTCCGCAAGGTCGTGTGAGTGATCACCGGATTAATCTCACACTATATAAGCTCGACGAGTTTATTACTGGCGATTTAGATCAAGTGATCGAGCCTTTGATCAATGAGCATCAAGCTGACTTACTCGCCGCCATTGGTGATTAATAACCTCACGGTTTATCTTGTATCGCATTATGTCGTCCAGCATTGAATCGTTGCTACAACAGGCACCGCAGTTATTACCCGAGAGTGATTCGGCACGCTTGGACATTGAGGTGTTACTTTGCCATTGCCTGGCTAAGCCGCGCAGTTTTTTATTTGCCTGGCCAGAGACCCAGCTCACCGCCGTGCAACAGCAACGCTGGCAAGAGAATGTGCAACGCCGACAAGCTGGCGAGCCGATAGCGTATATTACTGGCCAGCAGGAGTTTTGGTCGCTGCCGTTTAAAGTCACTAGCGATACGCTGATCCCGCGCCCAGCCACTGAAAGCTTAGTGGCCACAGCATTGCGCTTAGGCGAACAACTTGCCCGCAACAAGCCTGCGTTAAACGTATTGGATTTAGGCACCGGCAGTGGCTGCATTCCTTTAGCATTGGCACATGAACAACGCCAGTGGACATTCACTGCAGCCGATGCCAGTGCGGCGGCATTAGCGGTTGCCAAAGACAATGCGACTCAATTAGGCATTGAACAAGTGCGCTTTGTCCAAAGCGATTGGTTCACAGCCCTGCCGACACAGCGCTTTGATTTGATCCTCAGCAACCCGCCGTATATCGCGACGGATGATCCACATTTACAACAAGGTGATGTGCGCTTTGAACCGGATAGCGCCTTAGTCGCGGCCAACAATGGCTTGGCAGATATTCAACAGATTATTCAACAGGCCAGCCAATGGTTAGCGGATGAGGCTTATTTACTGCTGGAGGTGGGTTACCAACAAGCTGAGGATGTACTCAAGCTGATGCGCGCAGCAGGTTTTGCAGCACCTTATGTAGAGCAAGACCTGGCGGGCCAAGCACGTGTTTGTGTTGGACCTTATACAGCGGTCAAAAAATAAAAACGCACCTTATAGTTAAATACCCAGTAGAATACTCACATGGATAGAGATAACGAGCAGTTGCAACGTTACAGTCGGCAAATGATTTTGCCGCAAATCGGTGAAGCAGGCCAACAGGCCTTGCAGGATGCGCATATCTTAATTATCGGCATGGGCGGCTTAGGCTCACCGGCAGCACAGTATCTGGCTGCCGCCGGAGTGGGCACTTTATCACTGTGTGATTTTGACCGGGTGAGTATTTCCAATCTGCATCGTCAGGTTTTGTATACCGATCAGGACTTGGGTCATAAAAAAACCCAGGCCGCCAAAGCACGCTTACAAGCCTGCAATCCGGCACTGACGATACACACTATCGAACATAAAATGACAGAAGCAGAATTAGCTGTCGCGGTTGAACAAGCCGATATTGTATTAGACTGTTCCGATAATTTTAGCACCCGATACGCGGTGAATGCCGCTTGCGTTGCTCAGCAAACACCGTTAGTCTCTGGCGCGGCCATTCGGCTTGAAGGGCAAGTCGCCGTCTTTAATCGCGATCAACACAGTCCTTGCTATGCTTGTCTGTATGCTGATGCCTATGAAGAAGCCGCGCGTTGTAGTGAGGTGGGCGTGCTTGGCCCACTCGTGGGCGTGATTGGTAGCATGCAGGCCTTGGAGGCGATTAAGTTATTGGCCGACTTCGGTGAACCACTGAGCAACCGTTTATTAATTTTTGATGCAGCGTTTATGGAGTGGCGTTCCTTAAAGCTTAACAAAGACCCTGCCTGCAAGGTTTGTGGTGCATCAACATAAGTTTTTATCGATACACTCTAAGCCAGAGGGGCTTAGCTTTTTTAGACAATTATTTTTCTTATGACACAAACAACCGAAATTAAAATCAAGCGCCCTTTGGCAATTCATTTATTAGCGCTGGCACAACAAGCCGCCGACCAGGAAGTATGTGGTTTGATTGGTGCTATCGACCAACAACCCAGCACGGTGTACCCAATACGCAATATTGCCAAAGACAAGCACAAGGCTTTTTTGTTAGATCCGCAAGAGCATATTCAGGCAGTAAAGAGTATGCGCGCACAAGATGAGCAGTTGTTTGCTATTTATCACTCACACCCTAACAGCCCGGCTGAACCTTCATTACAGGATATCAATAACTTTTTAAGCAGCACTGCAAGTGACTATGCTGAGCTGAATTATCGCCAGGCGTATTATTTGATTATTTCTTTGAATATTAAAGGCGTGTTGGAGATGCGGGCTTATCAATTGCTTGAGCAGACATTGCAGGAAGTTGTGCTGACGGTGTAAGTCTGCCTTATTATAAACTGCTTAGACTGGATAAGCAGTCAAGCTGGGTATGACTAAGAACCATAAAAAAAGCCGGTTTAACAACCGGCTTTTTTTATACAATACAATCGTCTTAAGCTTTAATCATCAGCCGCCTTGGACGCTGGCGATGGAAGCATCTACACCCGCCGCACGCGATTGGTCGAGTACGCGGATCATTAGATCAGCTTTAGACTTTGGCTCAGGTTGAATAACAACCTTGGCCTTTGGGTTTTGTGCACTTAAGCGTTTTACATTTGGCTGCACACCGTCGATATCGGTCAGCGTTTCATCAACCCAGATGCGGCCAGTTTCTGAAATTCGGATCAGAATACTGTTGTTTTCAATTTTATCAGGTGGCGGCTGATCTGAATTATCAGGTGAATTCATGTCTAAGCCACTTTCTTTGACAAATGAGGCAGTCACAATAAAGAAAATTAACATGATAAACACCACATCTAGCATGGGTGTTAAATCAACATCGGCTTCCTCATCGGCGCCACCAGCAACACGTAAACGTCTAGCCATCGATTCTACTCCAGTACATTTTGGCAATACATTTCGGCGGCTAGGTTAGCACAACTGCCGGGAGTAAGGCTAGCAATCACCGCAATCCTGCCCTGCAAGGGATGCAAAGAGCGAGGTATTGATTACTGGCACAAAACCGAACCTAGACTTAAGCCACTGTTTTTTAAATAATATTATTTTTTAAGGGCTGCTTTTAGCAGCTCGTTTACCTGCCCTGGATTGGCTTTTCCTTTACTGGCTTTCATCACTTGACCAACAAAGAAACCAAAGACTTTTTCCTTACCTGACTGATATTGAGCCACCTGATCTGGGTTGTTCGCTACAATATCTGCAATTATCGCCTCTATTGCGCCACTATCGGTGATCTGTTTGAGACCCTTTTGGTCGATAATTTCATCTGCCGAACCTTCGCCACGCCACATGGCTTCGAAGACTTCTTTGGCTATTTTGCCTGAAATGGTGTTATCACTAATGCGCTTAATCAGGCCCGCCAACGCCTCGGCACTGACCGGACTGGCATCGATCTCCTGCTCTGCTTTATTTAACGCGGCCGCCAGTGCACCACTGATCCAGTTGGCCGCCAGCTTGGCATCGGCCCCGGCATCGACCACTGACTCAAAATAGGCGGCCAGTTCTTTGCTATCGATCAGCAAGCCTGCATCGTAGGCTGATAAACCGTAATCTTTTTCAAAGCGTTGCTGTTTGACTTCCGGCAACTCCGGCATTGCCGAACGTACACCTTCTATATAGGCGGCGCTGATCTCAACCGGTAATAAGTCGGGATCTGGGAAGTAGCGGTAGTCATTGGCTTCTTCCTTGGAGCGCATGGCGCGAGTGTCATCGCGACTCTCATCATACAAGCGGGTTTCTTGAATCACCTTACCACCGCTCTCGATGACATCGATCTGGCGCTCAACTTCGATATTAATCGCACGCTCGACAAAACGGAAAGAGTTAATGTTTTTTAACTCAGTGCGTGTGCCAAACTCCGCCTGGCCTTTAGGGCGTATTGAAACATTAGCATCACAGCGAAAAGAGCCTTCCTGCATATTACCATCGCAGATCTCCAAATAGCGCACCAAGGTGTGTAGCTTTTTCAAATAAGCCACAGCTTCTTTGGCCGAACGCATATCGGGTTCTGAGACAATCTCTAACAACGGCGTACCGGCGCGGTTTAAATCGATACCACTCATGCCCTGAAAGTCCTCGTGCAAAGACTTACCGGCATCTTCTTCTAAATGCGCGCGCGTAATACCGATGCGTTTGCCCTCGCCGTCTTCCAATACGATGTCCATATGGCCACCCACGACAACAGGTAATTCATATTGCGAGATTTGATAGCCCTTGGGCAAGTCGGGATAGAAATAATTTTTGCGCGCAAAGACTGAACGCTGTGCCACTTCAGCACCCACGGCTAAGCCAAAACGAGCTGCCATCGCCAGTACCTCTTTATTTAATACGGGCAGCACACCCGGCAAACCTAAATCAACCGCGCAGGCTTGGGTATTAGGCTCAGCGCCATAAGCGGTGGATGCACCTGAGAAAATTTTACTTTTGGTTGCCAGCTGGGCATGCACTTCTAAACCAATTACGGTTTCCCATTCCATCTTATTTCTCGCCTCTTAATTCTGCTGTACTGTTTTGTTTATTAAACGCGCGGTTGTTCACTCATTGAAACCCTATGTATAAATTTAATCACTAAACGTGGTTCTTCACTCATTGAAGCTCTATGTATAAATTTAATCACTAAACGCGGATGGCACTGCCTTATGCCAGTCGGTTTGCTGTTGATAATAATGCGCCACATTTAATAAGCGTGCTTCATCAAAATAATTACCGATAAGCTGTAAGCCTACTGGCAAACCATCACTTAAGCCTGCCGGTATCGACATACCCGGCAAACCCGCCAAGTTAACGGCAATGGTGTAAATATCAGAAAGATACATTGACACAGGGTCATCACTTTTCTCACCAATTTTAAACGCGGTGCTCGGTGATGCTGGTCCCATGATCACGTCCACTTTATCAAACGCTTGTTTGAAATCATCGCTGATCAGACGTCGGATTTGTTGGGCTTTTAGGTAGTAAGCATCATAGTAACCTGCCGATAAAGCATATGTACCCACCATAATACGACGCTTCACTTCTTCACCAAAACCTTCACCGCGCGAGCGCTTGTAGAGGTCATTTAAGTCTTTGGGTGACTCGGCACGATAGCCAAAGCGCACACCATCAAAGCGTGACAGGTTAGAAGAGCATTCAGCAGGTGCCACAACATAGTACACTGGCACGGATAAGTGCATATTGGGCAGGTCGACTTCAACCAGCTCAGCACCGGCTTGCTTATACACATCAATAGCCTGCTCAACCAGACGGGCAATATTGGGGTCGAGGTCGTCGGTAAAAAACTGCTTGGGCAGACCGACTTTCAAGCCCTGCACCGCAGCCGCACTGCCATGCTCTAACGCCGCCGTATAGTCGGGTACTGGCCGGTCAATTGAGGTTGAGTCACGCTCATCGAACCCTGCCATTGTAGTTAACAACATGGCACAGTCTGCTGCGGATGCTGCCATTGGGCCACCCTGATCCAGACTAGAGGCAAATGCGATCATGCCATACCGTGAGACTCGACCATAGGTTGGCTTTAAGCCGGTGATATTACACAGTGAAGCAGGCTGGCGAATCGATCCACCGGTATCGGTACCGGTCGCGGCAGGTGCCAAACGGGCAGCAACGGTTGCTGCCGACCCCCCTGAGGACCCCCCTGGCACACAGTCGGTATGCCAAGGGTTTTTCACAGGCCCATAGAAACTGGTTTCATTCGATGAGCCCATAGCAAACTCATCCATATTGGTTTTCCCTAGCATAACCGCACCAGCGGCTTGCAAACGAGCGCTGACTGTCGACTCATAAGGCGAGATAAAATTATCGAGCATGCGTGAGCCGCAGCTGGTCTTCACACCTTGCGTACAAAAAATATCTTTATGAGCAATGGGCATACCTGTCAATGGCCCGGCCTTACCGGCGGCACGCTGCTGGTCAGCCGCTTGGGCTGCCGCGATGGCCTGCTCATGGGTAATGCTAATAAAGCTATTGAGCGTTGGGTTATGCTGCTCAATACGCGCCAGAAAATGTTTTGTCAGCTCGACACTGGAAAAGTCACCGGCCTGCAGGCCTGCAGCAAGCTCGACTAAAGTTTTATTGTGCATCTCAATTATCCTGGTATGCGACTGGGTGAAATAAGGCTTGGGCAATCATGTTATTTATAGGGCTGGCTACTCAATCACCTTAGGCACCAAATACAATCCGGCTTCCACTTCTGCTGCCACCGATTGAAAGGCCTCTCGCTGGTTTTCCTCACTGACCTTATCTTCCCGCAAACGCTGGCTGGCATCTTGCGGGTGCGCCATTGGCTCCACACCCTCGGTATTAACGGAGTCCATTTGCGCGACCAAATCGAGAATATTAGAAAGGTTCTTGGCATAGCCAGGCACAGCCTCTTGGCTGATTTCCAAGCGGGCCAGGTTAGCAATTTTTGCTACTTGCTCTGCATCCAAAGACATCGTATTTTCCCAGATAACTCATCGTTGTATTGAAAAATGACTCGTCGAAAACGAGCCGGAAACTTATCATATTTAGCCGTCTGCTACACGCGCAATAGCGATCGAATTGTTTTCTCAGAGGGTATAAAAAATAAAAAATCCTCTATAATTGCCGTGAAATTGTGCATTTATGCCCAGTTTCTTGAATTTAGATGAATTAATCACGGCATAGCCTTGCTTGTTGCTTAGCCCACTGCTACATTAGCGCGTCATGTCCATCTCGCCAATTTAAATTCGACGGTATGCTAAAAAAGATTAAAGGTCTTTTCTCGACCGACCTCTCTATTGACTTAGGCACTGCCAACACATTGATTTATGTGCGCGGCAGAGGCATTGTGCTAAATGAACCTTCGGCAGTCACCATCAGAATGGATAAAGGACCCGGTGGCCCAAAAACCATTGAGGCCGTCGGCGAGGATGCCAAACGCATGCTCGGTCGTACCCCAGAGAACATGCAGGCGATTCGCCCCATGAAAGACGGCGTGATTGCCGACTTCACGATTACTGAAAAAATGCTGCAGCATTTTATTAAAAAGGTACATAACTCGCGCCTGTATACACCAAGCCCACGCGTACTGGTTTGCGTACCGTGTGGGGCAACAGAAGTCGAACGTCGTGCCATTAAAGAATCGGCCGCTGGCGCTGGCGCACGTAGCGTCTACCTGATTGAAGAGCCCATGGCTGCCGCAATTGGTGCAGGAATCCCGGTGGATGAGGCCCGTGGCTCTATGGTACTGGATATTGGCGGCGGCACATCCGAAGTGGCGGTAATGTCACTCAACGGCATTGTGTATTCAGCCTCAGTTCGCATTGGTGGCGATAAGTTCGATGATGCTATTATTGGCTATATTCGCCGCAATTACGGCATGTTAATTGGCTTGGCCACCGCTGAGCGTATTAAGCATCAAATCGGCTCGGCCTACCCGGGCAAAGAGCTGCAGGAAATGGAAATCAAAGGTCGCAACCTCTCTGAAGGTGTGCCGCGCAGCTTTTCGGTGAACAGCAACGAAATTCTCGAAGCACTGCAAGAGCCACTGTATGGCATTGTCGCTGCTGTCAAAACCGCACTGGAAGCCACGCCACCTGAACTGGGTGCGGATGTCGCTGAACGGGGCATTGTACTCACTGGCGGGGGCGCACTGCTGCGAGACCTTGATCGACTGGTGATGGAAGAAACCGGCTTACCCGTCGTGATTTCCGAAGATCCGCTCACTTGTGTTGCCCGTGGTGGCGGCCGTGTTTTAGAGCTGATTGACGAGCACGGCACCAGTTTTCTCTCTGTCGAATAGTTGCAACTTAGCGAGTTCCAGGTAGACTCGAGATAAGTCTCAACGACCCTGGAAAGGGACCATGCAATCACTGTTTCAGCAAAACCTCAGCCTCACTTTACGGTTGCTGTTGATCATCCCTTTATGCATAACCTTGATGACAACGGACCACCGTTACGAAACCCTGCAAGGTTTTCGCTCTGCCATGAGCTCTTACCTGGTTTACCCCTTACAGATCATCGTCTCAACACCCACCCGCGTACTTGACTGGGCTGGCAGCTCATTAAGTAACCGCAGCGCCCTACTGGCAGAGAATACCCGCCTTAAAGCCGACAACCTCAAACTGCAAGCTGCCCAGCAAAAATTCCTGGGGATCGAAAAAGAAAACGAACGCTTGCGCGAGCTATTGCAATCTTCTGACCGTGTTGCCGAAGAGGTATTGATTGCCGAAGTGGTCACCGTCGATCAGGATGCTTATATTGAGCAGATCGTGATTAATAAAGGTCTTGAGCATAACGTCTACCAGGGCCAGCCAATTATCGACTCGACCGGCGTTATGGGCCAGATTATTAATATCAATCAACACTCCGCCATTGCGCTGCTGATATCCGACCCCAGCCATGCTATTCCGGTACAAAGCAACCGCAACAATATACGTACTATTGCCCAGGGCAAGGGCAACCCGCATGAGCTAGACCTTTTATATATACCCAATAATACCGATCTTAAAGTGGGCGACTTAATGATTAGCTCCGGCCTTGGCGGACGCTTTCCAGCCAACTACCCCGTTGCGGTTATCTCTGAGGTCACCTTGCAACCCGGCCAACAGTTTGCGCAGGTCAGAGCAGTGCCAACGGCGCTATTGGATAAAAGTCGTGAGGTCTTATTGGTGTGGACGGGTAGCAATGCTGCCGCCCTCAAACAGGTGGCAAAATGAGCATCGGCCTGAGAAATTTTCTGGTCATCAATATCTCATTGCTGGTCGCACTCATGCTGACTTTATTTCCGCTCCCCACATGGGCCGAACCGTTTCGCCCTGACTGGGTTGCTTTGGTTTTAATCTATTGGTGCCTGGCATTACCAAACTCAACAGGCTTGGGTACGGGCTTTGTTTTCGGCCTAATTCTGGATATTGCCACGGGTACTTTGCTGGGTCAGCATTCACTTGGTTTAACATTGATCGCATTTATTATGATTAAAAACCATCAGCGCATACGCGTTTTCCCCTTAGCTCAGCAAGGGGTTATTATTATGCTGGCATTAATATTGAAGCTTTTATTATTTCTATGGATATACGGCATTACCAAAAGAGCGCCTGATAACTTATGGCTATATTTCTCACCGGCTATTGTTGGCATGCTATTGTGGCCCTGGCTGTTTATTCTATTACGTGATATTCGGCGACGCTTTACCGTATTTAGCAAATAAAACAAAGGCGATCACTGTATGGACCGTATCACTGAACTTGAAATCAAATTATCATATCTTGAGTCTGCGCATGAAACACTCAATGAAGTTGTGATTCAACAACAACAGCAACTCGAGCAGCAACAACAACTTATTGAGCATTTGCAAAACTGGATAAAAAATTACAACAACTCACAGATCGACCCAGCCTTTGAAAAGCCACCGCACTATTAACAACCTTACCGACCTCTATTTATAGACGTTATCAGCAGGCCTTATCTGCAAGCTAACGAAGGCCCTATTTTTGGCACCTGCTTGCTCGACCAAAATAATATTGCCATCCGCAACACTCTTAAACCTTTTTCTTTTCAAAAACTTAGCAGCCATCGTCGGCGCGGTTTGCTTTTTGTGTGAATTTACACTATTATTCGAGAATGATTGTTCTCCAATTAGTAGATTTTTAGCTCGTATGCCTAGACTCAAAGAATTTGAGCCAGAGGAGGCTTTACTCAAGGCAGTCTATGTCTTCTGGGAAAAAGGCTACTCGAACACCTCGATTGAAGACCTGGTCAATCACACCGGTGTTAGCCGCAAGGGGCTGTATACTACTTTTGGCAATAAACATGCTTTGTTTATGCAATCGCTAAAGCACTATTACCATAAAATGTCAGACAATTTACAGCGTTGCTTACGCACTGACGATAGCAGTGTTGATACGATCCGCACATACTTTTTGCAGTTCAAAAAAATGCATCATTCGACGGAAGGTAAAATTGGCTGCTTTATATGCAATACCGCGCAGGAACTCG
This sequence comes from Gammaproteobacteria bacterium, assembly GCA_965230615.1. GTDB lineage: Bacteria > Pseudomonadota > Gammaproteobacteria > HTCC5015 > HTCC5015. The sequence goes on along the minus strand of OZ246012.1, from coordinate 3,692,239 downwards.
CGCTGGAAGACGAGGAAGTACGCGAATGGCTACAGAGTTATTGGCAGCGACTTGAAACCTTATTTGCTCAGGCTTTGCGCAACAGTGTTACAAGTGGTCAACTTCCTGAAGACTTTGATATTAACAAGCATGCGAGTTATTACGTTTGCATTGTGCAGGGGCTAGCCAATTTGGCACGCGCTCAAACACCTAAAAGCAGATTGGATAACTATATCGACATGTCATTAGCTTTGTTAGAACCCGCTAAGCTAGCGTCTTAGCTTTTTTTTACCACTAAAGAGAACGAGCAGTTTCTTATTATGCAAGCACAGAATATGAACAAGCAAGACATTCAACACAGCTTCACTCAAAAGTCGCTACAGCATTTAGTGTATTTTTTCTTGCCCAATAAGAGAACGATCGGTTTCATATTATTACAAGCGTCACCCCTCTACCATGCAGGAGTTAGGAATGCCTAATATTGATCAACACCTCGATCGCTTTGCTAGCTTGTTAGCCCGCCGGGTTATTCAATACCGCTGGCTAGTCATCGCGACCGCTATTATTCTAACCTTCAGCGCCGCTACAGGTATGCGCCTACTGGAGTTCTCAACCAATTACCGCGTATTTTTCAGCCAAGAAAATCCTGAGTTAATCGCTTACGAGGCTTTTCAAAATACGTATACCAAAAATGATAATTTCTTATTTATTCTACAGCCTAAAGATGGTGAGATTTTTAACCCGCAAATGGCCTCTGCGGTTGAAACGCTGACGGAAAAAGCCTGGCAAATCCCTTTCAGTATCAGAGTGGATTCAATCAGCAACTTTCAACATTCTCGGGCCGATGGTGACAACTTAATTGTTGAAGACCTTATTAGTGATGCAACAGCACGCAGCCAAGCCGAGCTGGATTATGCTAAAGCGGTTGCATTAGCTGAACCATTGTTACATAACAACTTAATCTCAGCAGACGCAGACACCACGGGCATTAATGTCACTATTCAATACCCGGAAAAATCCATTCAGGAAGTACCGGAAACCGTTGCTGTCGTGCGACAAATTGCACAAGACCTGCAAGCGCAATACCCTGATGTACATATCGCCTTATCTGGCTTTTCTATGCTCAACAATGCCTTCGCTGAAGCTGGCAAGTCAGATGCTTCGACTTTGATACCCGCAATGTATCTCACGCTGTTAGTGTTGATTATTGTGATTTTACGTAGCATCAGCAGCACAATAGCCACTTTATTTGTGATTGGCTTTTCCACACTGATTGCTATGGGCCTGGCTGGTTATGCTGGCATTAAACTCACCCCTGTTTCGGTAACTGCGCCAACGATTATCTTAACACTGGCAATTGCTGACAGTGTGCATGTTTTAGTTTCAATGTTAAGCGCTATTCGACAAGGCGCGACTAAATATGATGCTATTGTTGATAGTATTCGTATTAACTTTACACCTATAAGCATTACCAGCTTAACGACAATTGTTGGCTTCTTAAGTTTAAACTTCTCAGATGCCCCACCTTTTTGGCATTTAGGCAATATCACTGCAATGGGTATTACCGCTGCCTGGCTATTATCACTCACATTTTTACCAGCGGTACTCAGCTTATTACCGATCAAGCAACAAACTCAAAAGAAAGCCAGCATACTCAACCGCGCTCTGGAGCAACTCGCCGAATTTGTTATCCGCAAACGCCGCCAAGTGCTGATTGTTATGGGCAGTATCTCGATCATTCTTATGGCACTTGCCCCGACTATCGAGTTAAACGACCAATTTGTAGAATATTTTGATCACAGCATTCAATTTAGAAACGACGCAGAATTTGGCATTGAACATTTAAACGGCATTTATGTCGCTGAGTTTTCTTTAGAATCTGGCGAAGCTGGTGGTATCAGCAACCCCGAATACTTACACAATCTGGAGAAATTTACAGCGTGGCTAAGAGAGCAACCTGAGGTAAGGCATGTTTTTAGTTATAGCGACATTATCAAACGCTTAAATAAAAATATGCACGGCGACGATGCTAGCTGGTACCGCATTCCAGAAGAGCGCAACCTTGCAGCACAGTACTTATTACTCTATGAGCTATCGCTGCCATATGGTTTAGATTTAAATGACCGCATCAACATTGATAAATCTTCTTCCCGCGTATCGGCAACCCTGGATAATTTATCAACTCTTGAAGGTCGTGCTTTCTTTGACCGTGCCAGTCAGTGGCTAAGAAGCAACACACCTGATTATATGTGGACTCAACCAACCAGCGCTGCGGTTATGTTTACCTATATTTCAAAACGCAATATCGAGAGTATGCTAGGTGGCAATGCTTTTGCCATTATTGCGATTGCTTTAATCCTGGCTATTGCCTTACGTAACATCCGTTTAGGAATATTTAGCCTAATACCGAATGCAGCACCTATTCTAATGACTTATGGCGCCTGGGCATTATTAGTTGGACAGGTCGGTATGGCCGCAGCCACCGTTACTGCAACCTCATTAGGTATTGTCGTTGATGACACCGTTCACTTTTTAAGCAAATACCTCAGAGCACGCAATGAGAAAGGCTTAAGTGCTGAGGATGCCATACGCTACACCTTTGTTACCGTTGGCCCGGCAATCGTATCAACGACGATTATCCTCACTGTCGGCTTCGCTGTACTTACAGCGTCATCTTTCTTAATCAACTTCCAAATGGGTTTACTAACCGCTTTTGCGATTGTACTCGCATTGTTATTCGACTTTTTAATCTTACCAACCCTTTTAATGCTAGGGTCTAAAAAATCAAATCGAGGTGAAAACTATGCAACACAGCTTGTCTCAGAAAATAATTGATGGCATCACTGTCATTACCCTGATTACTGCTGGCTTATTGATTACCAATATTGTCTTCGCTAACACAACAGCCGACGATGCCAGCAAAAAAGGCTATGAAATTGCTGCCAGAAGTGATCATACCGACAAAGGCTTTAATAATAGCCAGGTCACCTTAACGATGGTATTGCGCAATGCACAAGGGCAGGAAACCTCACGCTCTTTGAATATTGCCACATTGGAAACCAATGATCAGGAGCTTGGTGATAAAAGCTTAATTGTCTTTGACAGCCCGGCCGATATCGACGGAACCGCTTTATTATCACATGCAAAAATTCTGGATCCTGATGACCAATGGTTATTTTTACCATCTTTAAAACGCATTAAACGCATTTCATCCGCGAATAAGTCAGGACCGTTTGTAGGCAGTGAATTTGCGTTTGAAGACTTTACTGCACTGGAACTCAATAAATACGACTATCGTTATTTACGCGAAGAACCCTGTGCAGACCTACAGTGCGATGTGCTCGAACGCTATCCGCGTTATGAAAACTCAGGTTACACCAAACAAATTTCCTGGATAGATCAAACTGACTATCAAGTCCGCAAGGTAGAGTTTTATGATCGACGTGGTGACTTACTCAAAACATTAACGTTCACCGATTACCGTCAATACGAACAGCAATATTGGCGCCCACACACTATGCAAATGGTCAATCATAAAACCAAGAAAAGTACTGACTTGGTGTACTCAGATTACACTTTTAAAACTGATTTAATCTCTAGAGACTTTGTCAAAAATGCTTTACTGAGGATACGCTAGCATCTACCCCCCTACATGCTAGCCTGCGGGTGTGATACTGAGTTTGCCTGTTACACTCTATATTAGTCATACTCTGGTCGCACAAGGATGTGCTTTTTTATATTACCAAAAAACTTACTGAGCATTAATATGCAGCTGTTTATCCTGCCAATGATATTCTGGAATCGATAGATTACGCTCGCCCGCCTGTTTTGCATAAACCCTGCCTGCCGGATCATAAACACTGCCGCGACACTGATCTTGAAAGCCACCACACCATGCTGCCGCCTCTGGCAATGCATCTTTGTCCGGCCTATCGAACACCTGACGTATCGGACAAGCAAGATCAGGCTCATGCGCTAAAGCGATAAAATACGCTGGCTGCAAGCTACGATATGCTTGCGCCAGCCCGGATGGCTGTCTGGCCAGATGTGATTTTGGGTCAAATAGATAAGGTTCTACCGTTAGCAAGCAATCCAGCATTGCCCGGCTACGATGCATAATTAAGTACTCACGCTGTTGCACAGTAATATACTTGACTTCACCTACAGCCAGGCCAGCTATATCAACGATAACCCTCTGTTCTGCTTGTGGTAGCGTAGAGCGCAGCAATGGACTGCATAAAACCCACAAAAAACTAACAACAGCGGCTAGCAGCAGCAACTTTACCAGCACTCTTAGCGCTAAGCGCAGCTCTGGCTTATTCGATTGATTATCTGATGGTGTTGTCATATCTCTTGTATGCTCTGCTTAGCCAGTTTCTTAGCAAGACAAGCGCAGAGCGCTTCTCTCTGCCGCCAACCTTATGCGATAATCGCTTATCTGCTCCACTATTTAACAACGATTGCATAATGCGCTTACCACGATGACCGATGCTGTTCATAATACCAATATCACACTCAGTGCCCACCCGGATAAGTTATCACAGGCACAAGGTTTGGCGCATCGTTTTAATTTAAAATTAAGTTCTTCAACCCCAGATAGTCAATATCATTTACATCTGAGCCTGCTACGTCTGGAGCTGCAGGACAATAGCAGCAATACTGCCGGACCGGTTTTTGTCGACTTTAGCACGGGCAAAAGCGAACATCGTCGCCGCTTTGGTGGCGGCAAACAGCAACCATTAAGTCGTGCCGTGGGACTGCATAAAGCCGAGAAACTCCATCTGATTGATGCTACCGCAGGCCTTGGGCGTGATGCTTTTGTATTAGCCTGCCTAGGCTGTACGGTAGAGTTAGTTGAGCGTTCGGCTATATTGGCGGCATTACTGGAAGATGGGCTGGCACGCGCAGCGCTATCTACCGATATAGAACACATTCTTGCACGCATGCAGCTGGTACATGCTGATAGCCGTGAATATCTATCCTCGCTGCCAGCACAACATGCTGATGTTATTTATATGGATCCGATGTACCCGCATCGCAGCAAATCAGCATTGGTTAAAAAGGAAATGCGTTTTGCACGAGATATTGTCGGCGAAGACCCGGATGCCAGTGACTTGCTTGAAGTTGCACTCGCCAGCGCGACCGCCAGGGTTGTTGTTAAGCGCCCAAAAACAGCGCCGAGTTTGCCTGGCCCAAAACCTAGCACTTATATTCAAAGCAAAAATACACGCTATGATATTTATATCGTTAAAGCACTGCCAACTGGATAATAGACCTTAACGACAGTTTGCTCTAAACAATATACGGTAGCGTCGTTTCTCCTTGCTCAGCGCTGACTGTTGAGTTGCATCGCTATCAGCTAAACGCTTGTCTATTTCTTTTATTTTATGCCAATAGCTATTGCACATTGTATCGGTATCACTATTAGACTGTGCAACAACGGCTATGGCTTTTTCGGGCGCTTTAGCTGAACTGTTCTGCCCCTGAGTCTCTGCCAAAGGTACCGACGCGGCAACATTGTTGCTAAGTTGGGCAGGAATATCACTATAACTTATTTTACCAAAGTGGCCTGCATTACATTTATCAATAATTGACTCACTAATACGGTGCGCGTAGTTATTTTGTCGGCCCTGATAGGCATACACTGAATTGATTATTTGCAGACCGGGATCAGATAAGCGTTGCTGGCCACCATAGGCACGGATAACGCGCGCGATAGACTGGCCATATTGCATACTTAACGCAACTTGATCAGCAAACTCACCTACTTTCAAGCAGGTATTGCTATTATTAACACTGCCACTTCTTTTAAGCTTGAGCGCACGAGACTCTTGACTCTGTTGACAAGGCGAACCGGAATAGACTGTCGCCCCACTCGCATCTAAACATTTATAGACCGCCGACCATGCAGCAGGCAAAGCCACTACATACAGCAGCACTATTTTACACAAAAATAGTGTTTTCATTATTAGCAAACCTTCTTTAGCCCAGCAGAGAGGATCAAAAACCTGGCTGACTATTCAGTACAGGTCTTTAATATTGACTGCCCATATTATTATCAATATATTGTTTTTGGTGCAGGCTTTTTTAATTAGTACTAAAAGCCTGCCATAACACTTTGGTTATGGTTTCTTTATCGCAATACGCTATAGGGTAATTATGCTAAACTGAGCGACAGAGTCAAGGCTGTGTTTATTGATATCGGTTTCAAACGGTAACAATTTTTAATCCTAATGTTACATATATTAATGTAATGCAACATATGTAAAAAATCCTATTATGCAAACTAAAATTTTTATTATGCTCGGCGCTGTCAATGGTATGTTGGCTGTCATACTCGGTGCATTTGGCGCGCATGCGCTTAAACGAAAATTACCCACAGATTTGTTAAGTGTTTATGAAACAGCGGTTGAATATCATTTTTATCACGCTCTGGCCTTATTGCTGATTGGCTTGCTAGGTGTCTGGCAGCCACAGAGCACGCTGTTAAAATACAGTGGCTTTACCATGTTAGTGGGCATTCTTTTATTCAGTGGCAGCCTTTATGTGCTGGCCATTAGTGGCATCCGGTGGCTAGGCGCGATTACCCCACTGGGGGGCCTCTGCCTGATCACTGCCTGGGCTTTGCTATTAATTACTGCTTGGCGCAGCTAGACGTTTAAGCTGCTCGACCACAGCACTTTTTGAATTTTTTACCACTGCCACAAATACAGGGGTCATTACGGCCTACCTTCGGCGCTTCTCTGACATATTGCTGCACATCAGGCAGGCGACCATCAACATAAAACCAAGTACCTTGCTTATTGGCAAAATCGCTTAACTCATGCAAGGTATATTCTTTATCGGATAAACGATAACGCGCTTTAAATTCTACCTGCCCTCGGTCATCATTTGCCTGACCTTGCTCGCAGTTAATCACCTCAAGACCCAGCCACTCTGCCTGCCGCGCCCATGTCTCGGTATTAGGCAAATCCAGATCATGTCGATGGCTTGGATGATGGGTTTTTTCGATATAAGCCATATTGACCTGTGTATACGCAGTATAGCGTGAGCGCATCAAGGCTTCAGCCGTGGGCGCTTTGGTATTACCTTCGATATAAGGCTCACAACATTCACTATAAGCCAAACCAGACTGACAAGGGCATGTAGACATAAATATCCTGACAAACAATGATAAAATAAGAAGCGCTCTTAGCGCGGCAATTTTAACAGTAATTCGATAACTCTCAATATTGAAAGCAGGTAAAAGCTTAATGAGTGACCACTTTTCTTCGCATGCTGACCAATATGTGCAACATCGACCACATTACCCTGCGAAACTCTTTGAGTACTTAGCGAGCTTATGTACATCCCGAAACAATGTATGGGACTGCGCAACAGGTAATGGTCAGGCAGCTTATCAGCTGGCGCAACACTTCGATACAGTCTATGCCAGTGATATCAGCCTGCCACAGTTACAACACGGTATTGCCAAAGACAATATTCATTACTTACAGGCCCATGCCGAAAAATCGCCTTTCAAAAATCAGCAGTTCGACTTAATCACTGTTGCTCAAGCGTTACACTGGTTTGATATCCCAGCATTTTTTCAGGAAGCCAAACGCGTATTGCTGCCCTCAGGCTGTATTGCTGTGTGGTGTTACGAGCTCTGTGAGTGCAGCCCAGCGGTAGATGAAATTGTGCAACATTATTACGACACCATCATTCATCAAGACTGGCCACCTGAACGACATTATATAGAGCAAGCTTATCAAAATATCGCGTTTCCCTTTGAGGAAATAATACCTACACCATTTGCTATGGAAGTGACTTGGACCTTTAAGCAGTACCTGGCTTATTTAAATACCTGGTCTGGCACACAACGTTATCTTAAGCGTACCGGCAATAACCCGCTAACCTTGATTGAAAAAAGTCTGCAACAAGCATGGCCCCAGACAGAGCAACAGCAGATACGCTGGCCACTACATTTTCGCATTGGTTATATGCCTGCAGCTAACCAAGCGACTAATCTTTAAGTGATACAATATAGCGTCCTGACGTTCTACCGGCTAACATTGCTTCGCAGATAGTCGGCACGTCTTGCAGGCTCACGATATCACTGACAATATCTTTTAAATGTGGTGGTTTCATATCGCTTGCCAGGCGTTGCCAGATTTTTTGTCGCAGTGGCATTGGGCAATATGCCGAATCAATACCCAGCAGATTAACGCCTCGCAAAATAAATGGCATAACAGTGGTATTTAATTGCTCACCCCCCGCTAATCCACACACGGCAATATTGCCATAAGAACGGGTGGTACGTGTCAACCATGCAAGTACCTCTCCACCAACCACATCGATAGCCCCGGCCCATTGGCTTTTCTCTAAGGGGCGGTCGCCTACGACCGTATGCTCACGCACTAATATTTGTTGCGCGCCTAACGCTTCTAAAAACGCATCTTCATCAGGTGACTTGGATGTTAAGGCAACAACCTGGAAGCCTAATGCTGACAAGCTATTAATCGCTATGCTGCTGACACCACCGGTCGCACCAGAGACTAATATTGGCCCCCGTTCGGGATCTTGCCCATTATCTTGCATGCGAGTAATAGCCAATCCCGCGGTAAAGCCTGCCGTGCCCAACGCCATTGCCTCGAATAAGCTCAAGCCTTCTGGCAAAGGCACTACCCAGTTTGCGGGCACGCATAAATATTGCGCATAACCCCCATTAAAAGCCTGGCTTAATTCATAACCGGTCACCAGCACCTTATCGCCAACCGCAAAGTTTTCATCGCGTGACTCGAGTACAGTGCCAGCCGCATCGATGCCCGCGGTCATAGGAAAACGCTGCATGATTTTACTGCGCCCATGCACTGCAAGTGCGTCTTTATAATTAATACTGGAATATTCAACATCAATGGCAACCAAACCATCAGAAAAAGGCCCTGGTGCCTGTGTATCTATACGTGCTTCTATATCTCCCTGATCTGTTTTTGTGACAGTCAACGCCTGATAACGCTTCATATTCCCCCCAATAAAAAATACGGATAACAATAAGACAACTCAATACTGGCTTTGACATCAACGCCGGTATCAATTCTGGCAAAGCAGTTAATCTAGAAATATAATATTGGGCAAATACTGCACACTCCCTACAGTATTAGACTCTATAGTTGTAAATAGGGTCAATAGCAAGTTTGCCCTGACAAAAACGGCCAATGTTATGCATTGCTCGCTACATTCACCTATAATCATGGCAAAATATACAGCACTCAACTCAAGATTAAAGTGATTACCATGGATACCAAAACACGCACTGAAATTGAAGCCGCCGCTTTTCGTCGCCTTATGGAACATTTGCGCGAACGACATGATGCACAAAATATTGACCTGATGAATCTAGCAGGCTTTTGCCGTAATTGCCTGTCCAAATGGTATCGTGCCGCCGCCGAAGATCGAGATATTGAACTAAGTTATGATGAGGCGCGCGAAATTGTTTATGGCATGCCTTATGCCGATTGGAAAGCACAGTTTCAAACTGAGGCCAGTGCTGAACAAATGGCACAATTTAACAGCAAACAAAATACTACTCAGGATACTAGCAAGTAAGCTCATACTATTATGAACACTTCACCCACAAGGGATATCGTTGAACTGATTGAAGAAATCCAGCCCGACAGTATTTTATTGTTGGACACCGCCACTCAACAGGTACCCGCTGACTATGACAAGATCAGCAATGCCAAGCTTACCCACATCAACCGTAGCAATAATATTATTGAATCCATTGAAACAGCTGGCATGCATGATATTGCTGTTGTCAGCAACACACTGGAAACACTCGACCAAAATACGGCTGGCAGTATAATCGCACGCTTACGTGACTTATACTGCCATCGCTTACTGGTGCTTATGCCATTAAATATTGAATCAGCTGACAATGACCATAACAGCCCAGCCAAGTGGCAAACAGTTGATCTACTTGCCTTTGGTCTGACAAAACTAACCCAATATCCTAATAATATTTGCTTGTACGAATATAATATACTTAACTATAAATCCGTACCGGATTGGCTAAATGCAAAAAACTGGGCCAACCCGGAGTTGTGGAACAAATACCGCTGGTAATACAGATAGATCACTGAGTCTCGATGACAAGTTTACGTAACAAAATGGCAGAGCATGGCTTTGAGAGCAATGAAAGCTATGACTATATCGTTAAGTGCTTGCAATCATTACCTGGCCCTACCGTGCCTTGTCTTAATATTGAAGGCAGTGCAGGTCGGCGCAAAACAGCATTTGCATCCGCGCTGGCCAAGGCAATTGATGCAGAACATGTTTTATACCATGACTTTACACAAAGTGAAGAGCCCGTTGCTACTGCAACCGTACAAATAGATAAAGATGAGGACAGCAAAGAAGAGCCACCTATTGGCCTATTTGATCGCATATTAAGCGATGCCTGTGCTTTCAGTGAAGCTGATAAAACCGTACTGATTATCGACCAACTACAGGCTGCAGACTTTAAGGAACATATTCGGATTTATCGCTTTCTTATCGAACATGAATGGCGCTACCGGGATGCTGTGTTTTATGCCAACCGCAAAAACCTGATTGTTTTTTTAATTTCAGAAGACACACTGTATCACTCACTGCAAAAACACAGCTTCAAACTCTGGCTACACAGTGCTTCACAAAAAGACCATGGCTACACAGCGAATGACTTTATGTTAGAACAGGATGCAGAGCCACTTATTGATGCCTTAAATCAATTATTTTCACACATCAATGCTTTCCCAACTTTCAGCGAATATCAAAAAATCATCCATGATATTCAACACAATATTCATACCAGCGAAGATTTACGCGCTTCTATTTATGGCTGGACAGAGAGCATTGATCGCGAGACACTCTACAGCGAACAAGCCGATGAACACTTCAAAGATATTATGCATGTGGTAGAAGCGTTTATTGGCGTTACCGAGGAAGTTGAGCTTTCTTCAACGCCCGATAGCTGGTCTTAGCAATAAGAATCAGCAAGCCCCGAACATACTTTAAATATACACAGGCAATAACTTAAGAGACACCCTATGGAACCGATTAGCAACGAGCAAGTTAAAGCATTAATTGAAACACATATTCCCGGCGCTGAAGTCGATATTCAAGGTGATGGCTATAAATATAGCGCAACGGTGACTAGCGAGCGTTTTATCGGTTTAAATACTGTTAAGCGGCATAAGATGGTTTATGCCGCACTTAACGAACAAATCAACAGTGGTTTATTGCATGCCTTAACGCTAAAAACCTTAGCACCTGATGAAGCGCCATAGGCAATGCCGTTTTCTTGATTACTGCATCATCTTTTCAAGCTTGTCCGCATAAGGCTTTACTGCCTCCATATCGGCTTGCGAAGCATTAGTGAGTTGCTGCAAGACACTGCTAGACTTCTGCATAATATTAATCGCATATGACTTTTGCTCGGCTGTCATATTGGGATTTTTATTAATTTCAGCAATCTGCTTATCCATTTGCGCTTTATGCTGGGCATATTGCCCTTGCGATTTATACGCGGTGTATGCACGTATCACTTGCATAAAGCTGGCATACCAATCAGCAAAACTCTCAAAACCATATTTTTTGACGACGTCTTCAACTTTCGTCAAACTATTATTGGCCCGAAAGAACCCTGCCCAAGCTTGCGCGCCTTCATCTTGCTCAAGGTCTTTAAACTCTTCTTTGAGATGATCGTAGCTTTTATAAACCTGTTCCACGCGTTTTTTGGTCAATGGCTCAGATGCCTGACCAAGCATTTCACTCCACGAAGGTATTTCATCAGACGGCTCTGCCTGCACACCACCGACAAATAACAATGAAGATATAAAGACAATGACACTTTTCTTAATCATATTAACCACCTCTACCATTGAAGATAACTTGTAATCCTGCTACCCAAAGCTGCATGCAGTTTACCCAGCTGTTCTTGCGATGTATATCACTCTTTTTGGTGACGGGTAACCTTCAATTGTCTTACTGGGATCTTGCGGATCTAAAAAATCCCGCAAGGACTCACCACCTGCCCAAGGCGAAACCCGTTGCTCAACACTATCAGTAACACTGATATCTAGCTGCTGTACATCAACGAAACCACAACGTGCCAACCATTGCTCTAAAGTAGCGCAACTGGGAATAAACCAAACATTTTTCATGCGCGCATAACGATCGCTGGGCATTAATGCATAACCGGCTGCCCCATCAACCACAAGCGTCTCTAAAATTAACTCGCCACCCGCTCTTAGGCAATCTCTTAACTCAAACAAGTGATCTATTGGTGAACGCCGGTGATATAACACTCCCATAGAAAACACGGTATCAAATGCCCGCATTTGTGCTGGCATCGCCTCTAATCCCATCGGCAGCACAAACACATTCGGTGAACGCATAAAATGCTGTACCGCAAAATATTGCATAATATAGAGCAGATAAGGATCGATACCCATTACCGCCTTGGCCTGCATCGCAGCCATACGCCAACAGTGATAGCCATTACCACTACCTACATCCAGCACTAGGCGATTTTTCAATGGCGTGATCTTGTCCGCCAGACGATCCCACTTCAAGTCAGAGCGCCACTCACTATCAATCGCCACACCATGTAAGTTATAAGGCCCCTTACGCCATGGCATAAAAGTCTTGAGTGACTCAACTAATTGTTGCTGCTCTGTCGCAGCAAGTGCGATATCCGCTGACACACTCACCGCTGCGGCATCGTGTGTAATATGACTTGCCGGCAAGTCCGGCAAAGCTTCTAAAGCTTCGGCCCAAATCGGCAAACGCCCATGTTTTTTAAGCGCTAAGCTTTCGGTTATTTGTGCAGGCAGTTGTTGACACCATTCATTAAACTTAGCATTACCTTTTATTTCTGTAAGGCCAGTGTAATAATCTAACCATTGTTTCATTTAATTGCCAACATAGACGAAAAATTAAAACATTGAAACCACTGCTTAACTGTCACAAAACCTATCTCATGCAGTCGCTTTTGGTGTTGTTGTAAGGATTCTGGCACCAACACATTTTCCAAGGCAGTACGCTTCTGACTAATCTCCAACTCACTGTAACCATTAGCTTTCTTAAATACATAATGTAACTCTGCCAGCATATCGCTTTGTTGCTCAGCATTGCTGATAAGCTTTTCGGACAGCAATAAACATCCACCTGGCACTAATGCATCATACACTTTTTGCAGTAATTTGTGCCGAGTCGGCACATCAATAAATTGTAGGGTAAAATTCAGAATAACAACGGAAGCTGCCTGAAACTTTACATTATTGATATCGTCACAAAGCAGCTCATAGGGCACAACACTCTCGAGATGCTGCAAATGTGCTCGACACTTTTCGATCATGACCGGTGAATTATCGACTGCAATAATTTTGCAGCCTTGCACATTCTTATCGGTATTTTGCAGAAAGCGCCCAACCGAAAAGCTGGCAGCGCCTAAAGAACAACCTAAGTCATAACAGCAGGTCTGAGGTTGTATATAGTGTTCTGCCAGCATACCCAATAGTGGAATAATGGCACTATAACCCGGTACCGAACGCTCTATCATATCCGGAAATACGCTGGCAACAGCTTCATCAAAGGCAAAATCAGCAACTTTTTTCAAAGGCTTGCTGTAAACCAGATCATCTTTCGAATGTGACATAACAGAACAGTTGGCTTCCGCCCAGGTTATTGCATGGAATAGCCTATTATACGAAATCCACAGCCAACTGCAGCAAACTTATTGACAGAAAACAGATACCTACCCAAGCGAATACACTGCATACTATAGGTTCTTTGCCAAGCGTAGACCACTATACTGCCAGCGCGCTTCGGGGAAGAAAAAGTTACGGTAGCTTGCCCGCATATGAGATTGCGCTGTCACGCAGGATCCACCCCGCAGCACCATCTGATTACACATAAACTTGCCATTGTATTCGGCCAGCTCATTATCGGGTGCCGCGTAGCCTGGATAAGCACTATAAGGACTTTGGGTCCATTCCCAGACATCACCAAACATCTGCTGCAAGCCAGACGCTAGCTTAGCTGGCTCAGGCTGCAGTAAACCTGTATCAATAAAGTTGCCTTGCAAATTGGTACCGGCAGCCGCAACTTCCCACTCCTGCTCTGTTGGCAGGCGTGCACCTGCCCAACGGGCATAGGCATCGGCCTCGTAGTAGCTAATATGCACTACCGGCTCATCCAGTCGCACTGCACGCAGGCCGGATAATGTGAGCGTATGCCAGACATTATCAACTTTGCGCCAATACAGGGGGGCTTGCCAGCTTTGCTTTTTCAACACAGCCCAAGCATCTGACAACCATAAACCTGCCTGCTGGTATCCTTGGTCTTCAATAAACGCAATGTATTCACCATTGGTAATCAAGCGACTGGCAAGCGCAAAGCTTTGCAGAAAAACCTGATGCATAGGCCCTTCATTATCGAAGGCAAATGCTGTCTTATCGGCATGCCCAATAGGGTATAAGCCTTCTGCAAAACGATGCCACTGATACGGCTCAACACTTAGCACCTCAGATGTTGGGCAATCGCGAAAGGCTGGATTGAGCGGATTAAAAGAGAATAAGTGTTTTAAGTCGGTCAGCATTAACTCCTGGTGCTGCTGCTCATGATGCAAGCCAACGTCAAGCACCGCTAATAAGTCGTCAGATAAAGCGCCTGCGTTTAGCAATTGCAACATTGATTGATCAATATGTTGCCGATACTGATAAACTTCGGCTAAGGTTGGCCGACTGATTAAGCCACGCTGTGGCCGCAGATATTGTTCCCCAACAACATTGTAATACGAGTTGAACAGTACGCGGAATGCCGTATGGAAAGGTTTGAAATTGTCCATGGCTTTTTCAAGGATAAATGTCTCGAAAAACCAGCTGGTATGGGCAAGGTGCCACTTGACCGGGCTAGCATCTGGCATGGATTGAGCAACTGTATCTTCAGGCTGCAAGTCACTACAAAGTAACTCTGTCGCCGCCCTAACCGCACGATATCGATCAGCCAGGCTGGTATGAGGGTTATTGAGCACATCATAGGCCAATGCAGTGGAGTTTATATCTAATACAGCACTCATATTTTTTCCTTAAAGTAATAAGCTGATTACGGGCTGAGAACGGCACCGGGAAGGTAAGCTCGCACCGGCAAGCCCGCCATGGTACTTAATATCATATTAAAAGTTTAACAGGATTAAAATCGATAAGCATTTTTGCTAGCGTCAAACTGATAATTGCAGCCACTATCGTGTTTACATCAATAACACCAGCTTGCCATAGTGTTTACCGCTCTCCATATGCTGATGCGCCAGATAGGCATCGGCCAATGGAAAAGTTGCCGAGACAAGCGGCTGTATCCGGCCACTATCTAGTAGGGGCCAGACACTTTCGCGCAACGCGCTGGCAAGCTCGGCTTTAAAAGCCAAGCTGCGATGACGCAAGGTTGCGCCCGTGAGTACCAGCCGCTTCTGCATGATTTTACTGATATTCACTTCTGCCTTAGCGCCTTGCAAAAATGCAATAGACACAATACGCGCCGCAGTCGCAGCCACCTCGATATTGCGCGGCAGGTAGCTGCCACCGACCATATCCAGGATCATATCGACACCATGGCCTTCGGTAGCCTGCTGTATTGCAGCAACAAAGTCTTGTTCACGATAGTTGATGGCATATTCTGCCCCTAAACGCTGGCAGAGTTGTACTTTTTGCTCACTACCCGCAGTGGCAAACACCGTCGCACCCCGTGCCCGTGCTAACTGAATTGCCGCTGTACCAATGCCACTGGCACCACCATGCACCAGAAACCGCTCGCCCGCCTGCAGCTGCCCACAAGCAAATACTGTCGACCATACTGTGAAATAGGCTTCGGGCAGGCCAGCTGCTTCTGACAATGAATAATTATTGGGGATAGGCAGACACAAGGCTTCATCAGCAACAGCATATTCAGCATAGCCACCGCCGGCCAATAGTGCACAAACGTGCTCACCCAGCTGCCGGTGTCTAATGGCAGCCCCCAGGGCGATGATTTCACCAGCAACTTCCAGCCCAGGGACCTCACTTGCCCCGGCAGGGGCTGGATAATACCCTAGGCGTTGCAGAATATCAGGCCGGTTAACCCCTGCCGCACTAACCTTGATAAGCACCTCATGCGCTGCAGGTTCAGGTATTGGCCCTTCGCATAGCGTGATAACCTCAGGACCGCCTTTGCCATTGTACTTTATATAATGCATATTATTTTGCACCATTGATATCAAATATTACTACTTAGCCAATCATTTTGAGCTATCTTCACAATCATACGGCTAATTGACAAACACAGCCATTGATACGCGCAGGTCCGGTATTTACTGACAGCTTCATACTTATTGCTAATAGGCTCACTAGTATTGACCAGTATAATGCATAACCTCGCACAAACTTCCCTATAAGAGGAACCAAGAATATGAGAAAAACACTCTGGGCCAGCTTATACATAGTACTTGTCACAGCACTACTTAACCCTGTAAGCAGTGTTGCTGCGGTAAAGTACAACTTCACTAAGTCCACACCTGTGGGTAGCTGGCAGGTTCGCGAAGAAACCTTCATTAACCATAAAGGCAAAAAGCGCATGACGCGCATTAAGACTTCACTGGTTGGCAAGGAAGCACGTGATGGCACAGATTATTACTGGATTGAAATGGACACCCAAAGCTATAAGTTTAAAAAAGACAAATACAAACGAGATGGCGACCGAGCCATCGTTAAAGCATTGGTCGACAAAACAACGCTCAGCGGTGATTTCGCAAATGTTATCCAAAATTTACGAGGCTTTGGGAAAGAAATTATCATAAAAGTTGGTGACCAGCCGCCAATGATGATCTCTGAAGGCGGCGCACTGGCTCAAATGATGATGAAAGCGACTGGCGTAGAAATCAGCTATGACTTCAAGCCCAGTGGCAGTGATACCGTTTCCATTCCAGCAGGCACTTTCAAAACCCAAAAAATCTCAGGCACTGGCTCCACAGTGGTTAACATGATTATTAAAAAATTAAAAATTAAAAGCGAGTCTACCACTTGGGTTTCAGACAAAATGCCATTTGGTATTGTGAAATCAACCGCTAATAATACAGTCAATGGCAAGCAAGAGACCATGCAAGCGGTGGTGGTTAAGTTTGGCAAGTCTGGTGCGGCAACGCAAATAACAGAAGAGCCACAAGGAATGCCTGAAATACCTAACCTGTTTGGCGGTTAGACAACAACTTTTTTGAGTCTATACCCACTCACACCGCCAGCACTATACCCTCAAGGGTTACTTTATGTTGGCGGTTTTTTTTGTGTCGCTATATAATAAAGCGCTCCATATATCCTCCCAGCTTCTGCTCTACTGCCTGCTGAGTCAACCCGAATTGCGCCAGATTGTATTGATGTTTTTTTACCTTACCGCGACTTCGCTGATTATCGGCGATAAAACTTTCCAGTTGACGCTGCTCTGCTGCTGTATAATCAAGCTGTAACTGCTCGGCAATATCTTGCACGAGTTTAGCTGGCTGCTTAAGTAAGTCAGTATATTGCACATGAATAATATTCTGGGCATATTGCTCATTAGCCAACACCACATTAGCCGCACCCGCAGCATAATAATCTAACCAAAATCGTCCAAGCGCCTGACAGTCTATCGACTGGCAAAATGGTTCACGTGCATGCATTGCCAAACTGCATACCGAAGGTATAGCCTGCACCGGATCACGATGAATATGAATCACTTTTGCTGCAGGCATAACATTAAATAAACTGGATAACTGCCAAAGATGGTACGGCCACTTTAGCAACCATGTCGCATTATGCCCTTGCCAGCTTAGCAACTTTAATTGATCCTTATAAAAATGATATGCGGGCTGCAAGTCTGTCTCTAATAATTGCCAGGCAAAACGCTGCATTTCACTGATAAAAAACGTGGTGACCGCAACACCGGCATTCTCAAACAAAAACAAACACTCATCAGGCTTATCAGCCGCCATTGGATGTGCATTTAAAAAGCCAGGCGACAAATAACGATGGATACGTAGTTCCCGATTCACTTTTCTTTTTATAGCCTGCCGCTCAGTCACAGCATAAGGGTGTCGCAACTGCCATAGTAACGGACTTTGCAATGACGGCAGCTGCGATAATAAATTATGCAAAAACGTCGTCCCACTACGATACCATCCAGTAATGATAAGCGGTGGTGGTAGTTCAACAGCCAGAATATCAGGCTGCTGTTTTAGCCGCTCAACAATTCGTAAACGGTTCAATAGGCTGGCATAAGTAAAGCTTTTGATGGCTGTCACACCCAGCCATGAAAGTTGACCTTCCTGCTGTACGGCGGCTAAAGCTGACTTTAATAAGGTAGTATATTGCGAATCCCCTAGATCAGATAATCCTGTCTGCTGGCAGGCCTTTTCCAATAAACGTGCATAGTCTAACTGCTTGCTAACGAGTTTATTCGGATGGTAGCAATAAGCCAGTAACTTATTGGCAGAACGCACAGCCCAAGGGGTTCCCATACAATACCGCTTACGATGATTAATGGATTAACGGCGCATAATAATCTATTTATTGGCTATAGACTAATCGAATACTCAAAGAGCAATTCGAATGAAGGCGGTACAGATCGAATAGAGAATAATTACGGCGCTGGCAGGCCTGCTCAGTGCCAACGGATAAGGCGCTTACCAACACTCATAGAACTATAAACTTGCAAAAGCTGTTTATCAATACTGTCTGAGCCTGACTGACGCTCGATTCTAGCTAGCTCACAGACCAGATCTAAAGATTCACTGCGGCAGGATGCTTCAGGGTCTCCGATGTCTTTTAAGAATATATCCAAGCTTGTGCGAATATCTTTTTGACACACCTGGCAGTTGCTTAACAGCGTGATATCCTCAACATCTGACTTATTCAGGTAGCTGGCCGACTCAACGGTAATTTTCAGCAACAGCTTATAAGCACTGGCACGACTATCGTGAATATCATATTGCAGGACTTCCAATAACAAAGGCACAACTTGAGTGGCAGCATTAAACCTGTCTGACTCATCAAATAAGGTCTTGTGTAATTCCCCGTAGCTAGCTTGACGGAAGTCAGGATCTGTCGACAGTAAGCCCTTAACGACAATAGGAATGAATACCGCGTAGTCCTGACCAAGATAGGATTCGTGTAAGACAGCGCCATCATAATCTTTTAACATATCATGCCCCATCGAATGAATATTGCTCCTTCTCTATTAATAATAGAAGAAAATACCGCAAAGACAACACAGCTTTTCCGACGCCGCTATTTATAAGGTTCATTAAGCAAGATATCCATCAAGCACGCAAGCGCGAGCACTACCGATCGTCAAAATTTTGTCGCCGCTCATACCGTTATGCTCGATTAGCGCTTAAGTTAGCCATATTACTGACGAAATAAAGCTTCATTATAAGCGATAGTATAAAGGCTCACTTCACACTAAAGTGTGAAAGCGATTCTGAATTATGTTAAAAAATGTAAACGGCCTGCCCCAATAGGGGTCATTGCAACAACCACAGACTTAAGTCAGGCCAATAGGTGATCACCAATACCGCAAACAAAAGGATAAAAAAGAAAGGCAACGTTGCTTTATATATCTCTATCACTGGCTTTTCAAAGCGGTAGCTGGCGATAAACAGATTCATTCCCACCGGCGGGGTAAAATACCCCAACTGCATATTGGCTAAAAACAGAATCCCCAAGTGTACTGGATGTATGCCATAACCAGCAGCAATCGGCAAAATCAAAGGTATCATGATAACTATTGCTGAAAAAATATCCAACATCATTCCCAAGACGAGTAGAAATATATTCAGCAGTATTAAAAACGTCCACTTATTGTCGATATGTGTTTTGATCGTCTCAAACACCTTACTGGGCACTTCTGCATCAATCATATAATTGGTTGATGCTAACGAGACACCCAAAATAATCATGATGCCACCCACCATCAACATCGATTCCCGGATTAAACCCGGTAAGCGCACTAGCGGTATTTCGCGACGAATGACAACTTCAACCACAAAAATATAAAACGCCGTTAGCGCAGCTGCCTCAGAGACTGCAATAAACCCGCTATAAATCCCGCCCAAGACCACAAATGGTAGCGGAATTTCCCAGGCTGCATCTTTAATAGCCAGCGCAGCTTCCCGCCAGCTATAGTGCTTGTTAGCACTCGTTTTTTTGATGCCACGGTACTGCCAGGCACTCCAGAGCGATAAAAGCAAAACCATTAACACCCCGGGCAAAATGCCTGCAATGAATAAATCATCAATACGGACAGGCGTTCCCAAAGAGAGCTGCTGTGCAACCACACCATATAAGATTAATGGCAACGAAGGGGCAAACAGTAAACCAAGACTACCCGAGGTCGTTATTAACCCCAAATTAAAACGGTCGTTATAACCTGCCTCTTTCATTGCTGGGTATAACAAAGCCCCTAAAGCAACGATTGTCACACCAGAAGCCCCGGTAAATGCAGTAAATAAGGCACAAGCACATAACGCGACAATAGCCAGGCCGCCTGGCAACCAGCCAAGTAATACATTACTAATTTGCACCAGTCGATGTGGCGCCTTGCTTTCGCCAAGTATATAACCCGCTAGCGTAAATAACGGTATTGCCAGCAAGACCTGCATATCAGATAAGCGGTTGATTTCGATAGCAACAACAGACAGGTCAATCTCTTGTCGATAGAACCCCAATAAGGCACTGGCAACAATAACCGCAAACAAAGGTGCTCCAAACAAAGCAATGATTAGCAGGCCCAAACTGATTAGTAACATCATTGCCCTGTCACCTTGATCACACCATCGCGGACTTTAAGCACTGAAAATGCGACATAACGCAATGCCATCAAACCAAACGCTAAAGGAATAACCAGCTCAAAATACCAGGCTGGTAAGCCCGCGAAAGCGGGTGTGGCATATTGGTATTCATCAAATACAAAACGACCAGCATGATAGGCAACCACAGCACAAACCACAGCCGTAAACATGCCTGTCAGTGCTTGCACCCATAACTGATATTGCTCTGATAAAAAGTGTGATAATACATCGATTGATATATGTTTATTGGTACGACTAGCCGCTAAAGCACCGAGCAAGCCTAACCAAAGCAGTAACATGCGTAGTAAAGGGTCACCCCAAATGAAACCACCATCAAAAAAATTACGCAGGAAAATCTGTAATGTTGCCAGTAACACCATAACCGCTACCAGCAACACCAATATGGCATCTTCTATTGCATGCAATAATTTAAGCAGCTTGCTTAACAAGCCGAATAATGTATTCATTCCGTTTTTTGTTATAGTTGAGCCGCCTGACTGCGGTAAGCCTCAACATGCTTTTGCATCATATCGAGAAAATCTTTGGTATAAGCGCCTTTTTCTTCCAGCTCGACCAAAGCCTTTGCAACGATAGCACGCCACTTCTGACGCTCTTGTTCGCTGGGTTTCACAAACTTCACACCATTGGCCAGTAGCGCAGCTTTCGCAGCAGAGTTATCTTTCTGGTTAAGCTCATCTAAACGCGCAAACTTAGTCGTCATCACTTCTTTGAGGATGAGTTGATCATCAGCGCTGAGCTTATTGTAAGTACGCTTATCAACAACCATCATACCCATTAAAAACAAAATTGGCTCATCAGTCATGTATTTCACTTTGGTATGCCACTGAAAAGCAATAATGCTCGAAGGATTTCCCGCAACAATATCAAGCAAGCCTGTTTGCAAGGCCGTATAAACATCGGAAATAGGCAATGAAACAGGCGCCAAACCCGCATTGCGCAACATGGCCTCACTGATCATATCGCCCTGTGGCACCCAAACCCGTTTGTTTTTAATAGAGTCAGCGCTTGTCACGGGGGCATTACCTGCAAAGTAAGCAAAGCCACCGTTACTGATACCAATACTCACATAGCCTTTAGCTGCCAGCCCCTGCGTGATTTCTTCATCCATTTTTTGCCGTACATGATTAACTTCTTCAATAGAGTTAAATACAAAAGGCAGGCTATAAATTTGTGCGTTTGGAAAAATACCGTTAAAGGCACCCGTGGTAACAGCACCACCGTGTAGCTGACCAATACGCATCTTGCGGAGTACCGCCTGGTCATTACCCATCACACCACCAGGATAGAATTTCACTTTGACACGCCCTTGTGTTCTTTCTGCAATCTCGGCAGCACCTGCTCGCATTTCTTTCATCCAGGTTGTAGAGTCAGGGGCGATAGTGGCAATTTTGATAGTCGTTGCAGCCACAGCCAGCTGACTGATAAAACTCAAAAGGCTTACAACAATAATGCCAATAATTCTAGTCATGCGATTCCTCATTTGCTCCATATAACAACACAATTAAAAATAATCATTTGAACCCGCTAACAACGCTTGTGCGCGTTGCTTAGCCAGCACATTAATTAAAGTATAGCCAGCTTGCTCAGCCTTAGCGTGTATGACTTCCCGCAATAATTTATCATGCAGCTCCTGATTAAATACCAGGCGCGCATAACTCTCGGCAAATACTACTAACGCCATCAGGTTTTGTCGCTTGGATAGCTCAATCGCCCGCTCAAAGTGCACACGGCCCTGCTCTGGCTTGCCACCCAGCGATGCTGGCCTTAAGGTCAATAGACCTCCTAAATACAGATGAGCACTACCCTCTTCATAGGTCTCATCCAGCGCCAATACCTTTTCAGTCAAGGCCTGAACTTTGGGCAAAGCAGCAATTGCCTGCCAATCATCTGCATTGGCTTGAATCTTACCAGCCCAGGCGGTTGCCAAACCAAATAAGTAAGGCAAATCATCTTTATCATCGACTTTGGCCAACACGGCATTAAATGACTCTTGATCACCAGATAAAACATTGCAAAGCTTTTCATTTTCTTCACAAGCGGCACCACGCGCATAGTGATAGGCCTTCTCTGCCATTAATTTGGCTCGCGCAGGCTCGGTGACAAAAGCGCTGGCGTAGGCTCCATAGAGCTTGGCCCCGGACAAGAGCAAATCAGTCTCGTCGGGAGAATTTGCAATCAGGCTATCGACCATAATCAGATAAGCAGGCGCACCATCGCGCACCAGCTCAGCATCCTGTTGGTCTAAAATCGCTGCCGATAGCGACTCCGCAATACCACCCACGCTAACACAAGCAGATAATAGTAAAGTAAAAAGCGCTGCCCCAATTAAGGCAACACGGCGGCCAAGATAGTTCATTTTTAATTTTGTTTCCATTTATGCTTAACGAAATTGAGGGCTAGAGACTGATAAGCTTGAATGTGCTTTTTTGCTAACCGATACAATAACTTGAGATGAATTATACAGGAGTCAGAAACAAGGCCAAGGGGGACGGTTATATATACATATATACTAATTCTTCAGTATAAGATAAGTGAGTGACTTGATTGTGACAATGGTTTGTGACACTCGGGGACCCGGTAAGTGTACTTACCGGGGCCCGAAGGGCATCCTTGCCAAACCACTTGAGCGCATCACCCTCCATTTTCATGGTGACTGTTTTCCCTGGTCCCATTTCCCTGGGGCCTCACCTAAGTCCTTTGGCGATCTTCCTTGTTTTGGCCACATCCATAATGGCCATTGCCATCTCTGAGCCTAGCCGCGCACGGCTATAGCAAACGCTCAGCACTTTCCACAAGTCTCAAAAAGCCTATCGGCCCCCCTATAAATATCTTGAGCCTTGAGGCCGCTAGTCTGTATTCGCAGACAATTTATGACAGGTAACACATTATTTTCTGCCTTTTCCCGAAACTCCTGTCAAAAAAAACCTTCTTATATAAGTCAAGAAAGGCTTATAGTTAGCACTGAATTAACCTGGAGAGTACAGATGACGAGCTTATTGTGGTTATTGGCATTCATTGTTACTGGACTAACGCTGGCCTATCAGCAAGTCTCATTAAAAGCCGCGACGACCGTTATGGCCACCGGTACCGGGATCTATCTGCTGGTCTATCTATTTACGGGTACTGTCAGCGGCCTGCTGGGCTTACTGTTGTTGCTGGTTGTTGCTGGCCTGTTTTTCCTCAACAATATCGCCTTACGCCAGGAATATCTGAGCAAACGGCTGTTTGCACTGTTTAAAAAGGTCACCCCGTCTATGTCCAGCACCGAAAAAGAAGCGCTGGAGGCAGGCACCATCTGGTGGGAAGGCGAGCTTTTTACGGGCAAGCCTAACTGGCAAAAGCTACAAAACGCCGCACAGCCACGATTGAGCGATACAGAGCAGGCCTTTATTGACGGCCCAGTCGTTGAGCTTTGCAAAATGCTGGATGATTGGACAATCAACCACGAGCAGGGTGACCTATCGCAAGACATCTATAACTTTATTGATCAGCATGGCTTCTTAGGGCTGATTATTCCCAAAGAGTATGGCGGCTTGGATTTCTCAGCCTACGCGCAATCTCGCATCATCACGATGATTGCCAGCGTTAACTCTGTTGCTGGCAACTATATTTCCGTCCCTAACTCGCTCGGTCCTGGCGAGTTGCTGGTTAAGTACGGTACCCAGGCACAAAAAGATTACTATTTACCCAGGCTCGCCACTGGCGAAGAAATCCCCTGCTTTGGCCTGACCAGTCCACGAGCAGGCTCTGATGCCGGCGCAATCCCAGACACAGGTATTATCTGCAAGGGCAAGTTTGCTAATAAAGAGATTATTGGTATCAAACTTAACTTTAACAAACGTTATATTACATTAGCCCCGATCGCCTCACTGATTGGCCTGGCTTTTAAACTCTACGACCCCGAACATTTACTGGGTGAGCAAGAAGAATATGGTATCACCTGCGCACTTATCCCACGCGAGATGCCCGGTATTACGATTGGCCGTCGCCACTACCCTAGCGGCTCGCCCTTTATGAATGGCCCGATTCAAGGTGAAGATGTATTTGTCCCGCTGGATTACATTATTGGCGGCCCGGATATGGCGGGTAAAGGCTGGCGCATGTTAATGGAGTGTTTATCAGCAGGACGGGCAATCTCACTGCCTTCTGCAGCATTGTCCATCAGCAAGCGCAGTCTGGCAGCGACAGGCGCTTATGCCCGTATTCGCAAACAGTTTAATGTCCCTATTGCCAAATTTGAGGGTGTGCAAGCCGTCTTGGCGAGAATGGCTGGCTTTAATTACATTATCGAAGCGGCAGTATCAGGTACAACAGCAGCCATTGATGCCGGTGAAGAGCCTGCTGTCTCTTCGGCCATTCTCAAATATCACTGCACTGAAATGGGACGTCAGGTCATTAATGACGCCATGGACATTCATGGCGGCAAAGCAGTCATCAAAGGCCCTGGTAATTATTTGTTATCGTCTTATGAGAGTACTCCTGTTGCCATAACGGTTGAAGGCGCCAACATCCTCACCCGTAGCCTGATCATCTTCGGCCAAGGTGCGGTGCGCTGCCATCCGTACGTACTCACTGAGCTACAAGCCACCCAGATGCAGGATGAAGATGAAGCACTGGCCACTTTTGATAAAGCACTGTTTGGCCATATCGGCTTTACCTGGCGTAATGCAGCACGCTCACTGTTTTTAGGCGTAACCCGCGCACGCTTTGCTGCAGTACCGGTCAGTGGACGCACACGACGTTATTATCAACTCATGGAGCGCTACAGTGCGGCCTTTGCCTTGGCAACAGATTTTTCGATGTTGATTCTTGGCGGCAGCTTAAAGTTTCGGGAAATGTTATCTGCCCGCCTGGGTGACTTACTGAGTTCGCTGTATCTGGCATCCATGGTGCTCAAATACTATCGCGACCAGGGCGAACCACTTGAAGACTGGCCATTAGTACAATGGTCAGTGCGGCACCTGCTCTACCAGTTCCAAGAGCAACTACACTCATTGCTGCAAAACCTGCCGCACCGCTGGATGGCATTAAAACTACGCTTGTTGGTTTTCCCTGCTGGCAGAACATTAACCGCACCTCAAGATAAGTTATCACGCAAAGTTGCCCGGCTTTTCAGTGAAAACAGCGAATGCCGTAAGCGTCTGGTGCAAGGCACTTTTCTAGACCTTTCTGACAACAATCCTGTCGGCGAGCTAAATGCTCTATTACCACTCGCTGAGCAAGTAGCCCCATTGGAAGCGAAGTTACGCCACGCCGTTAAAGAAGGTTTGATCACTGACTTAGCGGGTGTTGCACAAATTGATGCTGCCGAAAAAGCCGGTGTTGTCAGTAGTGAAGAGGCTGACAAGCTACGTGAATATGATAAGCGTGTGATGGCTATTATCAATGTGGATGATTTTGACTTTAACGATATTGGCCGCAAGCCGTTAAAACGCAAGCCAACACACAGCAACAAAGCCACTAAAGCCAGCGCAGCAGCAAAAACGACTTCACAAGATACTACAGCAGCAACGACTGAGCAGGCTTAAAACAATCAAAAGGTTTCTCAAGCCCATTCATATTCAGCCACATCTAGTCGCAGCAAACGATGAGCCTATCGCCCAACAGGCTCATCGTTTTCAATCTGACAAAGCTCAGCACAACATCAGGGTAACTAATAAACCCAATAAGGCGTCGTCGCGAAAAGGTTTAAGCGATCGGCCCCAGCATTACGCAACGTTATATTATCAGCATATACTGGTTCTCGCGTCATCCAGGTATCAAAACGTTCACGCGAACCCCATTCAACAACACCCAACATACTAAAGTCATTATCATTCGGTAAATCAGGCACCGCTGCTAATATCAGGGCAAAGCGCTGCCCATATTCACTTTGCGCTTTTGGAAATACCTGTTGATTAAACTTAATCAGCTCGGCAGGATTAGTCAGTCTAAAAGCAATCGCCTCATAAAGTCGCTCGCTATCAAACACCACTTGCTTATCAAACTCGGCCGGGCCAAACAAACCATCTTCTAATGGCAAACGACCAAAAGTAGTATTAACTTCCAAGTCAGTAAACTGCCGCATAAAATAATAACCCTTTCTTGCGATATAGGGGTTAGGCCACTCGATTAAAACAACCACCTCTGATCGAAATGTTGATTCATAACGCTGATTGACATTTGCAGCAAATAATACATCCCCATAAAAATACTTTGCCAAGCCGCGCATTCGCCTAAGCAGCTTTTGACGAAGCTCGGCATCACCCGACACCCAGCTCATTTGATATACTTTATCTGCCGACAGATGCACATTAAAATCGTATCGTTTTTCTTTCGCCAGCACATCAATCGAATTAAACATCGACAGCAATAAGACAATCCCAAGCATTACACTTTTCATTAACATCACCCTTTGGTTATATAAGCCACGTATAGGTCAGCAATAAACTAACCAGAAACACAGCTACTGTATTGCAGACGCAATACAGACACTAGAGAGTGAAATGAGAAATAAAAATTCCCTTAAAGAGAACAAGAGAGAATACCAAGACTGTATAAACCAAAGATCAGGCTTAACGGCTCGATTCAGCTTATAACATTATCGATGTTTATCACCTTCAACATCGAGCGCATGAACGACTGCAATAGCGCTCATATTAACAATACCTCTTACTGTCATGCTCGGTGTTAATATATGCCCCGGTTTATTCAGACCGACCAGAATAGGACCAACCGCCACACCCTCACCTAAACTCTTCAAAAGGTTATACGCTATATTGGCCGAATCAAGATTAGGCATGACCAATAAATTCGCTGCCCCCTGCAAATTGGAGTTTGGAAAAATATGATGTCGTATTACCTCGGAGAGTGCTGAGTCAGCCTGCATCTCGCCTTCAACATGCAAGTGCGGTGCTCTCTCCAGCAAAATGGCTAATGCTTTACGCATTTTTGCTGCCGAATCATGCTGAGAGCTACCAAAATTAGAATGCGACAATAAAGCAATTTTAGGTGTGATACCAAAGCGATTCACGATATCTGCCGCCAAAATAGCAGTTTCAGCCAGATGCTCAGCCTTCGGCTCATAGGTTACCTGAGTATCAGTAATAAAAAAGTTGCCATGCTCCATTGCCAGCAAATTAACTGTCGAACAACCACTGGCTGTGCGACGCATTTCAAAAACACGCTGCAGGTGCTGCAGGTGCTCAGCAAACGCACCAAACATACCGCAGATAAGTGCATCTGCATCACCTTGCTGCACTTTAAGCGCTGCAACAACGGTTGGGTTTTTAAGCACCAGTGTTTTAGCATGAGATGGCGATAAACCCTGGCGCTGATTCAATTCATAAAGTAACGACCAGTCACGTTCAAAATCAGGGTTTTCATTAAGATCCAACACTTCAAAGTCTTTATCGGGCGTAATACGTAAACCAATAGACTGAATAATCTCTAACATTCGATAACGTCGACCGATCAAGATAGGCTTACATATTCCATCATCGACCAACACTTGTATTGCTCGCAACACGCGCTTTGACTCACCCTCGGCATAAATCACCCGACGTGGGTTGGCAATCGCACGCTCAAATACCGGCCGCATAACCATGCCAGTGCGGTAGATAAAACTTTCTAACTGATCTTCATAAGCTTCAAAGTCATCAATCGGGCGGGTCGCAACACCACTGGCCATCGCGGCTTGCGCTACACGTAATGGCACTGTCGTCATTAAGCGTGGATCAAAAGGTTTAGGCAAAATATAATCAGGGCCAAAGAAAAACTGTTTGCCCCCATAAGCATTTGCCACCAACTCAGACGACTCCGCCATCGTCAAATCAGACAAAGCTTCAACACAGGCTATTTTCATCGCCTCATTAATTGTGGTTGCACCGACATCCAGTGCACCACGAAAAATAAAGGGAAAGCACAAGACATTATTCACCTGATTCGGGTAATCAGAGCGCCCTGTAGCAATAATCGCATTAGGTTTAACGGCCAGCACTGCTTCAGGTCTGATTTCAGGCTCTGGATTAGCCAAGGCCAGTACCATCGGTGCATCGGCCATGCGCGCCACTTGCTCAGGCTTCAACACACCCGGTCCTGACAACCCTAAGAACACATCAGCACCGTCAATCACATCGTCTAAAGTGCGCGCATCGGTATCTACTGCAAACTGGGCTTTGTACTGATCCATACCCACCTGTCGTCCCTGATACACAACACCATCTAAATCACAAACGCGGATATTTTCCTTACGCAAGCCCATACTCACCAGCAAATTCAAACAGGCCAATGCGGCAGAGCCTGCGCCTGTACACACCAGCTGAATGTTTTCTATTTTGCGTTCACTCAGCCGCAAACCATTTCGCACTGCTGCGGCGACACAAATTGCTGTACCATGCTGGTCATCATGAAATACTGGGATATTTAAACGCTCACGTAAGCGCCGTTCTATTTCAAAGCATTCTGGTGCTTTAATGTCTTCTAAGTTGATACCACCAAAGCTTGGCTCCAAGGCAGCCACCACATCGACAAATCGATCAACATCGGTCACATCAACTTCTAAATCAAATACATCAATACCAGAGAATTTTTTGAATAGTACCGCTTTACCTTCCATCACAGGTTTGGAGGCCAGAGGTCCAATCGCTCCCAGACCCAATACAGCGGTGCCATTACTAATTACCGCAACCAGATTACTACGTGCGGTCATTTCAGCGGCTTTACTCGGATCTTCAGCAATTAAGCGACAGGCCGCGGCCACTCCCGGCGAATAAGCCAGCGATAAATCGCGCTGGTTGACCATTTTCTTAGTAGGCCTTATTTCAAGCTTACCCGGTTTAGGAAAGCGATGATAATCAAGGGCGTCTTGGTCAAATTTGTCAGGCATTATGTCAACATTCCTTTATGTTTTTAGTAACACAACTGCTATATAGGTTTTTTTATTGCTGCTGCACACTGATTTGCCCAATTGACTTCAAGCCAGTAGGACTCCAGTGCAAGATATCTAGCTGGTACAAGATTGACGACTCACCTTCGATGCTAATTCTTTCTATCACTTTGTACAATACCATATAGTTCTGCGCATTATCATTGCTCACAAAAAACCAGCTGCGAGCATCCATACCCAACGCAGCTGCGTTCTCCGGTATTGGCATGGCCACTAAGACATCGCCCGCTTTCGAAAACAAACGATATTCATATTGCAATCCTGCTTCGGTTTGACGCCAAAGTCTCGCAATCAATTCAAGCTGGCCATCATTATTTAAATCCACCCAATATTGATGCTGGCTTTGTGTAAATGCCTGCAAGGCTGGATCATTCATCACGGCTGTAGCATAATTCAGAGATGCGATGTCATTTTCCAGCCACTCAACACCATTCTGGCCTTCAGCCGCAATAATGCCATCTATGTTTGATGCCAACGTATTACAAATCGACGTATCGCAATTTTTCTGTAAGCTTTTTTGTAAATGACTCGATGGCAATAATGTACATAATACTTCATGGCCACCATCAGGCTTTAAGTCGAATAAGGTAAATGTCATTTTATCGGCTGCAGCAAACTGCTGTTCGAGTAAGTAATTCTTACCTTTAAACCGTAACACCGACAGTTTACTTTGCCCACAAATACGGCCCATCTTGAAATATTCATCTAATAAGGGGTTACTAAAAACCTCATAACCTGCAGCCCCTGTTTTGTAAAATAGATGTCGATAACAATCCCCCAAACCCGCATTCACTGAATAATGCAGCTCATCATTGCCATCATTATCGATATCAATAAAGGATTTTTGCACCCCTTCCACCCCCGACTGAATCAGGCTGGAAAAAGTACCGCCGCGCTTTAGCGCTTCACTGGCACTCGCTTCAGAGTTTTTTGCCAAGATTTCTATATGCGTTTCAGGGTTAAGCAGCTCATTCAAATCAAAAAACTGTTTTTCGTCTAATAGATAGCGCGATAAGCTGCAAGCTGTTTGTGCTTGTTCAGCATAGACAGAGTCAATAATATGCGTAGGCAATGCTACCCCAACCTGTAACTCGCGAAGCCAGCTTATATATTTACGGTAAGCAGCCTGATACAAAGACTGGTATTTGGCCTCAGGTTGCTGTTGATAGAGTTGGTAATACAAATCACCTAAGCTGCGGTAGGCTGAATAACGACTTTTGTCAGCCTCGATCACCAGCTTTAATAATGGTGCTGCTTCCATTTTTCGCTCAGGCACGCCCACCAGTAAGGCGGCATAATCTTCGAGGATACTAATATAGAGTTCCATGTCCATATTATCCGGGCGGCCTTTTAACAGCTTTGATACTGCAGACTCTTCCAATGACTTAACACCGCCAGCAGCATCCTTAGTCTCTTTATAAACCCTTAACGCCAGCGAATAGGCCTTCTTCACTCTTTGCAAATCATCCTCAGGCAGGGGTGGAGCCGCCAGTGCTGTTGATAAACCCTGCACAGCTGACAGCCATAGCACACTCACAAATAACAGCCATTTCATTGTAGTACCCATAGAACTTTTTCGACTCCCAGCTCATCATGTTTGAACTTAACGTATATCGAACCTGCCAATACATCTTTCCAATAGGTGAATAACAAAACGTGTAAACTATGCCAGCGCTTATGATTTACAACACTTTATAAACAAAACAGGCCAGCATGATAGACAAAAACCAGACTAATGCCTACGAACGAATTTGGCAGGTGATCAACCAGATCCCAACTGCACGTGTTGCTACTTACGGCCAAATCGCCAAGCTGGCTGGCTTTAAACATGGCGCTCGCCTAGTGGGTTATGCTCTGCATAACTGCCCTGACGGGACACCATGGCATCGTGTTATCAACGCAAAAGGCCGCATCTCTTTTCCTGAAGATAGCTGGCAATACAAAAAACAACGTTCACTGCTATTAGATGAAGGCATTATGTTGCGAGACGGCCGTATTGATTTAACCTTGCATCAGTGGCAAAAGCACGCTGTCGCCAAAACATCGATCTGACATCACTTTTAAAGACATAATATCAGCTGTAGTCAATACCGACGCCTAGTAAGTCCACTTAGCCTTATTTGTCAGTTTTGTCCTACATTCGTCGTCGAGTTTTCCGCAAAAACTGACGACTTTCCTACAAACACCCCTAGATTTACCCCTATCAGACTCTCTCAAAAAACCTTAAGTAACTGATTTTTATAAATTTATAAAAACTGGCCCCAAAACTGCATTATCTACATCAAGCAAACTAAATTTGAGAGATAAGCCAATGTTAGTTTTTGTGTTACTTACAATGTGTATGGGCGGTTTAATCATGTTATCAGCTTCCTTATTCTGTCTGCACAACGCAAACGCTAATGAGGCAATGGAAAACAACATGAGCAACTCTAAAACCGCAATTGGTCTTGTATACGACGACGTTGAGTTACCACGACTGGACGAACGCCTTTGGACGGATGAGCACCCAGAGAGCAAGCATAATACCTTATTAGATTTCACTAAAACATCGAAGAAGTCTAATAAGCAGCTACCATTGCTAGGGCTGCCTGATAAAGCATTTTACCATATTCATTAAACCACAAGCGCACCGAGTCTCCCAGGACGCCTGAAATCCAACACCCAGCCTTCCAGAACTGCCCTTCTGGGAGGTGGATTTCAGGTTTTTTCTTCCTAAGCCGGCCACGGCAGGACTCGCCCCCAGTTTATTAAACAGTTAGAGACAGGCTATTAATGGTGACGATAAGCCCTATCAACACATAAGAAAATCAATCACAAGGTTTAAGGTGGGAAGGACCAAGCGGGCAAACAGCCCGCTTTTTTTATGCCCCCACACTGCTTTGAGCACCAAACTGACCATTTGCCGCATTATCTTTTGTCAACCTTGGCAAGTTCATCACATTTTTTAAGTTCTCCACACTATTGGCCGATAGGTTTTATGGAAATCAGCCAAAATCATCTGGTTTTGGCCAATTGAGCGTTTAACAACCCTTTATTGACAGGAGATAATCATGACCTGGAGAAACAAAGACGCAGGCCCAGAGTCGGGCAATGCAACAACCGTTATTGCTGCTGGCTCTAAGCATGTTGGCAAATTCAGTGGTGGTGGCAATTATGTGGTATTTGGCGAAGTAGAAGGCGATTGCGATATTAGCGGCCATCTGACACTCGAAGATAGCGCTGTTTGGAAAGGTACTATTCAAGCCGAAGATTTAGTCATCGCCGGAGAAGCCGAAGGTGACGTGATTGCTAAAGCAAAAATCAAAGTCGCAGATACTGCCAGAGTTAAAGGTAACCTAACGGGTGCAATTATTGAAGTTGCCGAAGGCGCAACCATTCAAGGCAGCATCAACATTAAAAATGGTGCTAACTCGAATGAGGTTTTAGAGTTCCGTAATGGTAGCGGTCAGCGCATAGCAGAATAAGCCCAGAACATCGCGCATCACAATCTGCTACGGTACCGCAAACCACATGCGTACCCTCTAGCCCCAAAAAGGCCGGGCCACTTACCGGCCTTTAGATGAGCCGCTATTTACTGATAATAATGTTTATTCGTGGCTCGCTCATACCAGCGTAATAGCAGCTTATCGACTGCTGCTTGTGCGGCCATGCCGATACGCTCTTGCAACGGCTTTTTCTGAACATATTTGATTTCATAGACCTGGGCTGAATCGCAGTGCTGATTAATGCATTCATCACTGGTTTGCAGCTTATCGACCAATTTACGTTCTAAGGCACGTGAGCCAAACCAGACTTCACCTGTTGCAACTTGGTCAATATCAACAACCTCACGTTCAGTTCGCACAAAGTCTTTAAACAGGACATGCGTATCTTCTAAGTCTTCCATAAACTTCTCGCGACCTTTATCGGTATTCTCGCCAAGCATGGTGAGGGTACGTTTATGCTCACCGGCGGTGAGCAGCTCAAAGTCCACGTCATGCTTTTTCAGCAGCCGGTGAAAATTAGGCAACTGGGCCATTACTCCGATAGAGCCAATGACCGCGAACGGCGCAGCAATCAGTTCATCCGCGATACAAGCCATCATATAGCCGCCGCTAGCAGCAACCTTATCAACACAAATACTAAGCTTAATGTCTCGATCTTTTATCCGCTTGAGCTGCGAGGCGGCTAAACCATAGGAATGAACCATCCCCCCTCCGCTTTCCAACCTGAGCACAACCTCATCTTCTGCCTTGGCGATGGTGAGTAAAGCCGTAATCTCCTCACGTAAATTATCGACAGCACTCGCTTTGATATCTCCTTGAAAATCAATAACATAGACTTTTTTCTCAGTTTCATGTGGCTGATTTTCCGGGGCATCTTTCGCCGCTTTTGCTTGTTTTGCCTGCGCCTTGGCCGCCTGCTTTTTTATTTTAGCATCGGCTTTGTCTTTTTCTTTTTGCTCCTTGCCAACCTGCTTTAAACCAAACTTATCCAGGACGGCAAATTGCAAGCTGTCGCGCATGCTGTTGAGCTTATCATTGAGGTGCTTAACTTCTATATGGCCATCGCCGGTTTTGTGCTTGTCTCGCATACGTAAGGCTGCAATAGCGATAAGAATAATGATAAACGCCACTAAAAAAGTAACAACTTTGGCTAAAAATAGCCCATATTCGTAGAGAAATTCCATCTGGCACCTTATTGAATTGACAATAATGCTGTAATTTGCGACGCCACAACGGTATCCAGCATAAACCTAAGCCCAAAGATTGGTAAAATTACAGCCCAAAACTGGCATTTTGCTGCGGATGTCGTCTATATTCGAGTTTAATATTAATAACTTCATTGAAAAGTACACGGTTCCAATGTGACTCATGTTATGCTTATCGGCTTAATGCATTACCTGAATCAGGCCTGCATTATAACTGAATATCGGTACTATGAGGCTTTTTCCATGCTAGCCACAAAGTTAGCCACGGGTCACCACGCTCGCAACAACAATAGTAATATAAAAGAGAAGATGGCGTGAAGCTAGCGGAGTTCAAAGCACTAATAACAAGCTTTACTAAAGGCCAGCTGGATAAAACCGCCCTCAGCAGTGGCATTGATCAGCTGCTCACGGATAAACCTGATATCAGTCCTGCTGAACTGCTGGAGAATGTGCAATCGCTGCTGGCAGATGGCAATATCGACCCGAAACAATTTCGCGATATCACTGGCATGATTACTGAGCTGAATATTCAGCGCATCTTACAATCCAGCGGCCATACGGATACTGCGGCAGATGCCGCCGATAATGCAGGTGATGAGACATTCATCATGCCCAATAGCGCCACCACGACCGATCATGAGGGTCAGGAAGAAACACTGATTGTCCCTCCTGGTGTGAATGCTGGCAGCGAGCATGAAAAAACCTTGCTGGTACGCGGCCAAAAGGCTTACCAGGAAAGCCAGCACAGGCAGAAAAAAAACAAATCCAAAAAGAAACATCCGCAGGCGGCCAAGTCAACGCAATTGCAGCCTGGCGATGTCATCAAAGGGCGCTTTGAGTTACTCGATATCATTGGCCAAGGCGGCATGGGCGTGGTCTTTCGCGCCAAAGACCTGGTCAAAGTGCAGGCCCAGGACAGCAACCCTTATGTTGCCATCAAAGTTTTATCAGAAGCGTTCAAAAAGCATTCACGTGCATTTATCGCGCTACAACGTGAAGCCAGTAAAGCACAGCGCCTGGCACATCCCAATATCGCGACAGTCTATGACTTTGACCACGACAATGACATTATCTATATGACCATGGAGCTATTGCATGGCCAACCTTTTGATAAACTCATTGCACAGCTCCCACCCGGCGGCCTACCTTATGAGACTGGCTTACATTATATTCGTGAGCTTTGTAACGGCCTGTCGTATGCGCATCAGCAGAACCTGATTCACTGCGACTTAAAGCCCGCTAACATCTTTCTCTGTGATAATGGCGCAGTCAAACTGCTCGATTTCGGTATCACACGGGTCATTAAGAAAGAGCGCAAAGAAGTTGGCGATGATACGGTGTTTGACCCCGCCAGTTTAAAAGCACTCACCCCTGCTTATGCCTCTGTAGAGATGTTCCGCGGTGACACACCTGATCCACGTGACGACATTTATGCACTCGCCTGCGTCGCTTATGAGCTGCTTACAGGTGTACACCCTTACAAAAAAGTGGCTGCTCATAAAGCTCTGGAGCTCGATCTAAAACCGCCGACGATTAAGGGCATTAGTCGTCGCCAGCAAAAAGCATTTAATAGCGCTCTGAGCCTGGTACGCGAAAAGCGCACAGCGACTGTGCCTGCTTTTCTCGATGGCATCAAACGCACTAAAAACCATGCTAAGCATCTCGCCATTGCAGGCTTTATTATTGTATTGATCTCAGGCTCTTTATTGATAGACCCAATACTCAAACAGCGCAAAGAAGATGCTCAGCTGGCACTCATCCAGACAATCAAGAGCGGCAATCAAGAAAAACTGATAGAGCTGTTAACAGGCATTAATGAACTCGATGAAATTTCACGCGACTATATGGCATCGACATTACGCAAAGAAATTATCAGTCATTACCAAGTGCGTATTAACTCTGTTATCAATGCCAAACAAAAATTATATGACTTTCCGGAAGCCAGTCGGCTGCTCGCTGAAGTCAAACAGCTATACCCTGACTCAGCATCCTTAGCCGAGGCAGAAAAACAACTCACACTAAAAAAAGAACGCTTTATCAACGCGCTGCTCGAACAGTATCAGCATTTCAAAAGCAGTGGCAGCGACACCAGCCGCATTCTGGAAATATTACGTGAAGCCGACCCTAATAATAGTTTGCTAAATCAGACACCAGCCGACAAACCATAAGCCCTGTTGAATCAGCTGACGCAACCGATCAGCTAGGGCGAATGTTAAAGTTCATAAAGCCAGACAAAAAGCCCAACACGCCCAAACATAAAGCACATAAGTCCAATAAGCGGAAATAGTAATGCTTAGGTTGCCAAAAGCTCAAATTCCGCTGCCCCCATGTTGCCAGCACCTGTTCATCCTCCAGCATAGCCGGTGCGTCAAGGCCGACGTGCCGTGCATTCCGCTGTAACTCATATTGACTCAAGGGCGGCATGATGGGCACCACTAAAGCCCGCTCGAATAAGCTGTGCAGATTTTTCTGATCGATTGGCAACAAGGCCAAACTGGCTTTATTCTGCTGATTGACCAGCATAAAGCGTTGCTGGCTTTTATAAATTTCCTGACCTGGTGCAGTTGCAACACCGATGCCCACATACTGTACCGGCACATAAATCAGGAAAAAACCCAGCCCAAAACCGGTACACCCTTTTAATATCCGCATAAAAACATAAGGGGCATTTTTAATATTAATAAGCAACAATATGCTCACCAGCATACCAATAATTAAAATAGAGGCCGCTGGCGGAAACTCAGAAAAAATCAGTAATGGGTTTAGAATCAGCAATTGTGAGCTCAGCGAGTTGCTAGCCACTCCTGTAGCGATCAGCAAGTACCGTATATAAATAAGGTATAAGCCCAGCAGCACTACCAGGCCCAATAGGCCATAGGCAATGATATCGCCCTTCTCGCGCGGGTCGAGCGGCAAATCGGAGCTGAATTTCAGACGACTGGTAAGATCTTTATATTCATTCCAGCGGCAGCGATATACTGTTGTCGGCTCTCGCTTACCTTTAGGAATGAAGCTACCTTTCTTATGAAAAGCATGCTTTTTATCCCGAATACTATCAACCACACTCTGTGATAAAATAATTTCATTCGCCTCACCAAAGCTTTCAACCCGGTTAGCGACATTTACGGCATCACCGTAAATATCGTTTTGCTCAACTATCGCCATACCCGTATGCAAACCAATACGGACTTTGGCATGAAAGCTACGATCAGCTTCACGCATTTTTTTCAATATTTGCTGTATGCCTATAGCAGCATTGAGCGCATCATCAGCATTTTTAAAACAGGCCATCAGGCCATCGCCAATGGTCTTCAGCACTCGACCATGGCAACGTTTAATCATCGGGAATACCAAACGGTTGTGACGATCAACCATCATACGCCCTTTAATATCGCCGAATTGATCCCAGTAACGACTGGAATCAACAATATCAGTGAACAATATTGTGACCTGCTTACGGGTCTTATCAATATTGCTGGCTAATTCGTCTTCTCGGGCTTTATGATTGGCCATTGCTCTGAGCTTCAAACTGCATGCAAATTAATCCATTTTTTGGCATTCCATAGATACATTTTATATCGGTTATCCGGGACTTTTATCCACAAATATTGGGTGACCAAAATAATACCGCTTCGCTCTACTGAGCCTCTTATGATACAGGCTAATACGTAGCTCTGTATCTTAGCAAGAATCTCACAAAAGGCTAGCCTGGATAACACCTCGTACTTTCACCTGTTTTTTCAGCCTTGACAACAAGCACATCCTGCAACATCTGCCTAGTTTGAGCTAAACTTTTGTGATTTTGATCATATGTCGTTCACTGGATAATCAAGTACACTGCATGGCAAAATAAGCCATTATAATTAAGACATTCAAACGCATTATTCAGAGTTATTTATGACGTTATACCGCTCGCTAAACCTGACATTTGGCCTACTTGTGCTGCTTTGCAGCCCTTTTACCACGCTGCAAGCCGAATCTGACTGCATCTATGAGTTCAATAAGGCTTTCGCCAGCAATGAAGCAGGTATCGCTGCATTACAAGCTGCCGAAAAATTTGCAGACAACAGCTTGATAAAACAAGCTGAGCAGCAATATTCTCAAGCCATCGACTTATTTCAAGAAGCCATCGACTTATATACACAACTGCCTGATATCGTACACGACTGCTCTGCTACCAATTTAAGCATTGCCAAAAACAATATCAGAACCGCTAATGAGAATATCCAGCTTGCCAAAGCCTCCTCATCTGGCTTGCGCTGCCTGGAAAAGCTCAGCGATGTAGAACAGCTAAACAAGCTGGCGAATGACTACTTTTACAAACAGCAAGACATCCCTTCTGCACAAAGCTCCGCAAGTGATGCGCTAATAGCGATTGAAACCCTGCAAAATGCCGGCTTATGTCAGGGCGAGTATCACGATACACTGCTAGTTCATCAGGACTTCACACGCAAGCTGCTTAGTTCTTTAAACTCGCAAGCCCAGCATAGCCAATGTGATAGTTTGATCCGGCATATGTTAGAAAGAGATGAACAAGCGCGTAACACCGTGGATAGCCAAGCCATTTGGGATGAAGTAATTGATACTGCGGACAAAATTATTAACAGCAATGCCTGTGATGCAGCTTATACTGAACGTGTAAAACGGCACAGAAAACAGGCGGTGTTCAAAAAGAACGATGCTCGCCGTTAAGCGGCGCATAGCTTAGCACTTAAAACGCGTCTTTCCACGACCTGATCACAGCAAAAACCTCGGCAGCTGACAAGCCCTGACGGGCACAATGTTGCTCAGCGGCTTGGATCACGCTGGGCTCATGCACACGCAAAAAAGGGTTAGTTGCCAGTTCCTCCGCCAAGCGAAAAGGTATTGTCGCTTTATTGTTAACACGCAACTCGCGACAATGCTGCTCGCGTGCTAGCAACATAGCGTTATCAGGCTCAACCACCTTGGCAAAAGCAATATTCTGCAGGGTATATTCATGTGCGCAAAAGACTTGGGTATCATGAGGCAACGCTATCAGCTTTTGCAGTGATGCTAACATTTGTGCCGCTGTCCCTTCAAACAAACGCCCACAGCCTGCTGCAAACAGGGTATCACCACAAAATAATAATGTCTGGCCTTGCGTCTGACAGTAGTAGGCAATATGCCCAAGCGTATGACCTGGCACATCTAATACCTTAAAGTCCACATTACCTAAGGCGCTGATTGTCAAACTATCTCCCTGTTGGACTTTGTACTGTACTCCGTGAATAGACTCACCAGCTGGACCATACACCGGCAGACCGGGATATTCATGTAATAAACGCGATATCCCACCAACATGATCATGGTGGTGATGAGTAATCAATATCGCAGCCAATGTCAGTTGTTGCGCTTGCAAATGCTGTATAACCGGAGCGGCATCACCCGGATCAATAATGATGCATTGAGCACTTTCCTGACACAGCACAAGCCATAGATAGTTATCATTAAATGCTGGAATAGCCGTCACTGTTAATTTACTCATAAGCTACCCATTGAACTTTATTGAATCGATTATTGTTAACGCCCCTAGATACCATTAGGTACCATGTGCTAACAAGGTATACATTATTTTTTCATGAACCATGCACAAATACCAGGCTCATATTCATTACATATACTGCGTAGCGCCAGATAAGGAGCCACCTAATGCATTCTAATAATAAGCATTATACACTCGCCATTGAAAGCCATTTATATGACTTCTTTTTAGCGCAGCTGCAGCGCTAATAAACGGCATCAGTAAGCACTGCATTTGCCGCTCACGCGGCAAGTTCTTTTCCGTATTCGCTTTTCACTGTACACTCAATGCATAAGAGAGGAGAGATATGAGCATTACTTGCAAGACCATAGATTACTATGATGAGAACGTGTTACTGGAGGGTTACCTGGCCTATAGCAATACCGGACCATCAGAAAAGCCAGCCATTCTCATTGTTCATATGTGGGGTGGTCGCGTTGAGTTTGTGTGTGAAAAAGCCCGTCAGCTCGCCAAACTCGGCTATACAGCTTTTGCAGTAGACATGTATGGTAAAGGTGTGATCGGCTCTAGCCCTGAGGAAAACAGCCAGCTTATGCAGCCGTTTATGGAAGATCGCAGCTTAATCTTAAAAAGGCTCGATTGCGCAATAAAAAAACTATGCACATTCGAGCAGGTAGATAAAAGCGCTATTGCGGCAATAGGTTACTGCTTTGGCGGTTTATGCGTATTAGATCTTGCTCGCAGTGGCTTGAGTATCAAAGGCATTGTCAGCATTCATGGCTTACTGAACCCACCACCAAACGACTCAGACAGCCAAACCAGTGAGCATATCAACAGCAAAGTTCTGGTACTACATGGCAGCAACGACCCTTTGGCAGACATGCAGCAAGTATGGCAATTACAGCAAGAGCTATCCAATGCCAATGCAGACTGGCAGTTACACATTTATGGCGCCGCCCAACATGCGTTTACTAACCCTCAAGCTCAAGATAAGGCTGGCGGTATGATTTACAACCACAGCGCAGATAAACGCGCCTGGCAAGATATGTTACAGTTTTTCGACAACATCTTTTCTTGAGATCAATGCCAAGCTATAAATATCAGTTCATTGTGATTTTATTGCTTAGCACACTACTGGCCTGCCAACCACCAGCAACAAATGTCTCACCGACAGTTATTGAGCATAACACTAACATTGACTACAAGTACCGATACTCTATTGTTAATGACCTATCAGAACTGCGTATTTACGTATACCGAGGTGGCGCATTAGCGAAACTGGGTCATAATCATGTTATCAGCAGCAATACTTTCTCAGGCCAAATTTATCAACATGAAAACTTATCAGCATCACGTTTTTATTTAAGCATTCCAGTCAATGCTTTGGTCATCGATGATCCCACACTACGCCAAAATGCTGGCGAACAGTTTCAAAGCGAACCTAGCGATAAAGATATCGCTGGCACACGAAAAAACATGCTGGGTAGTAAAGTTTTAAATGCAGAGCAATACCCAAACATTCGCATAGCGCTGTTGTCGATGAACACCGTCGCCTCAGAGAATAATATCTTCACGGTCAATGCTGATTTACAAATACAGCTTGCCGGACATAGCAATACATTAACAGCACCAGGGAAGATTCTTTTTCGCGATAACAAGATTATTATTGAGAGCCAGTTTCAACTCTCTCAGCAAGCTTTAGGCTTAACACCCTTTAGCGTCTTGCTAGGAGCATTGAGCGTTCAAGATCATTTGGATATCCAACTACATCTGATTGCTCAGCGAGATTAAGCAATAATAAAATGATTATATCTGCTAAAACGCCAGCAAGACTCAGATTAAGCATCGGACAGTAACAAACAAGACTTAATAAACAGCTTGCCATAAAACCATATCGAACAAACGACAATACAACATGCATAAAGCACAGTAAAAGTCATTAATTTGCAATATTTTTCGCGTAATCTTACTGATATTAGTTTTATAGCAAGGATGTTAGATCAGACAATGGAAAAGCACTGGAAACATGCACATAAAGCAGCTCATTTATTAGCCGCCTCCTCGATTATTTTAGTCACCATAATCGGCTGGGAGATTACTACGGACAAGCCCGACGCGCTATTGGGTAGTCACTTTTCAGTGGTGCAAGACTAACGTAACTACATTAGGCTTAAAAGCCTTCACAAGGTTTTATCTGTGTTATAGCTGCGGGTATTTATTCACCCCCACACCCCCTCCTCAAGAGTAAGTACCCGCATATTAGCCCCTACATCACACTAATAAGCGCGGCTAACAATAAAACCTCCCCATACCGGACTGCGTGAGGCTGGGCCCTGTTCAATTTCAGCCGAACGGCTACGCAACACAAAGCTTACACCTAAACCATCACGAAAGCGTTTGGTGACACCCAACCAAGCATCAGCAACCAAGTGGTTTAACTCATCCCATGCAAAGCTAACCGAGCTATCACGAAACTGACCTTGCAATAAAGCATTATAAATACTGAGTTTTAAACTAGCCCCTGCCCAAAGATATAACTCATCAGATGCACCAGCATCATTGGCTTTTTTCGCAACAGGTACTGGTGGACTAATATAGTCTGTTAATTCCGGGTTAAAGCTCCACCAAGGGCTATTGATCTTACCCCAGCGGCTCGACAACCCAATATTGGCATCGGTTAAATAACCAACGCTCGCACCAGTTGATGTTTTAAGCTCAAAACTACCCCAACCCGCCTGGTAGCGCGACTTGATCACCTGCTGCCGTGACAAAGCATATCGAAATGTTAATTCCCCACCATCGGAAATTTGGTTACTCCAACCTCTTGGCTCATCTTGGCCTAAGGCTTTATGCACCTGTCGCTGAAATTGAGCAGCTACAGGCAAACCCAACGCGCCCAAGGTTAAGGTAGACTGGTAAGCTTTATTTTGCTCGGTCGCAACACGCTGCCGCGTATTGGCCAGGAACAGTAAGCTGGCATAAGGCCGCTCATTCGCTTGACGCTGTTCAACATCAACATGATCTGGCGTAAATGCGGCAAAGCCAAACTCCATGCTGTGCAAAGATTTATCAGCAAGCCCATCTAAGCCCAGCCAACGATCGGTTCTGCTCAACAGACCATCGAGTGACAAGGAGTAATCTTTCACTCGTTTACCCGACAAAGTCAAAGCAAACCCACCTGTATAGTCACGATCATGATGCCCTGGCGCAAAAACATCATTATCGATATAAAGTGCCCAACCGGTATTATGCTTTTCCTGGCCTTGTGG
This sequence comes from Gammaproteobacteria bacterium, assembly GCA_965230615.1. Classification (GTDB taxonomy): domain Bacteria; phylum Pseudomonadota; class Gammaproteobacteria; order HTCC5015; family HTCC5015. Next base: position 3,648,976 of record OZ246012.1, on the reverse strand, counting down.
CGTGAAAGGCTGTCGATAGGGACGCTGCTCTGCCTCAAACAAATCAAGACTCGCAAGTTGCAAGTGCTGCCTGCTACCAACAGTACTATCGGTACTATAGGCGCCATCGGTAGCCAAATCAGCACTTTCAGTCACCGCCAGATCAACCAGCTGCGCTCTAGCCATATTGAATGGCGCAATACCCAGCAAGGTTATTGCCAATGGCGCGATGACGACCATCAAGCGCAACAACCAAATCAAGCCAACGACATGCCGAGCTTTCTCTAGCACTTGATGCTCTCTTATATAGCTTATTGTTTTTATGTGTGTCATGGTTATCATACCTTTTATATGACCGGTCATCTTATAATTTAATCAAAAAGCGCAGTAGCGCACAGGTCACTCTCTGTATAACAGAGGATATAAATGACCGGTCGTTTTTAATACAATCCAAAAAAAAGCTTGTTTAAGCCTGCAATATAACTTTTAGCCAAAAAATGAAGTCATCAAGAGACTCAGCATTACGATCAGCTTTCATCCTTAATAAAGCACCCTGCCAAGCACAAAGAATAAACCCCGCTAAAGACTCAACTGCATATTGCGAAGGCAATGTGCCGACTTGCTTTGCTTCCTGCAAACACTCTGACAATAACTCCTTATTTTTGTTCAACAGTTTTTCTGTTGTACAGCGAATCTGCTGGTTAACCGTCGACATCTCCTGGCAAATCGTCCCGATAAAGCATCCACAACCTGCACAGCCGCCAGCTTTCAGATCCGTAATAGCGCACTCAAAATAGTCCAAGATACGTGCAATCGGCTGCTGACTGCTATCGTTGAGTGTGCTGCGCATTGTGCTTATGCTGCAATCTGAGACAGACTGCAAAGCCTCAATAACGAAAGCTTCTTTACTCTCGAAGTAGTTATAAAAAGACCCCTTGGGGATACCTGCAGCGTCAACAATATCCTTCACACCAGTGCCGTTATAGCCATTGTGGCTCATCACGGTCAAACCAGCCTGCAGAATTCTGTCTTTCTTATCTAGAGCCTTGTTCATGCACTTATAGTATGACCGGTCGTCTTATTTTTCAAGTGTTAAAAGCAAATTAATCCAACTGGCGCACAATTAGCGTAGTTAATATTCAAAGCCGACATTATTCGTCAGTGCTGCGACGCCCGCCCTTGCGTCGGTCACGGACCCAGCCAGCACGAGGCTGCTTACGCCGCTCCTCAGCTTGCCGCCGGTCATTCCTACGACGTTCTACCAGCCCCAGCTGATCAGCATCGCTCTCTTCTGGCATAGGCAACAACTCGCAGTCACCACCCGCAGCCAAAATGGCGGCCCGGTACTCCTCAGCTTCATCAAGGCTGATATCTGACTTTAATACCAGCGGTTGCCCGGAAAATAACTGATCTAACTTGGCTTTATCAATATCACCAGATTCTTGAATCTGTCGCTTTAACTTTTCGATCACTGCTGCATCGGAGTTGCTGCTAAATAGCACCACTCGATAGCGCACATCATTTGAGCTCATAGCAAAATCTTTTTTTATTCTTAAGTGTCGATAATTTTAACAACATCAGCCTATTGTACAAGCCAATACCTTGCTTATTTGACATAAGGGCCTACCACTGTGCTGTTGCCAACTGATAAATGCCTGCTGCACTAACTGCAAGTCGCGTTTAGCCGTGGGCGGTTTAGTGATAACACCTTGTGCAATCAGTGCTGCGGTGACATCACCCGATAATATAAATGTATCCTTACCCATAGATCGTAAAAAGTATTGTCGAGTATTGCCGCCCAGGCGGCACCCCCGCTGCTTCAAAACCTCCCACAAACCGATAATATCTGCCTCGGGCCAATCAGCAATAAACTGCCCAAAGCTGCCATACTCTTCTACTATAGCTAATATAAAGCGGGCATTCTCTCGAACAGCCTTGATTTTGACCCAGTTCCTGACAATATCCTTATTTTTTAGCAAAGCCTCCAACGCTTCATCTGACATCATTCTCAGCTGCCAAGGATCAAACCCGGCAAAGGCTTTTTCAAAAGCGGGCCATTTGCTATCGATCACTCGCCAGATAAAGCCTGCTCGAAAAATACATTTACTCATCTGCGCCAAATATTCTGAGCTAGCTATATGTGCCAACTCCTGAGGTGTTTTTGCCTGAGGCAAACAGGCTTCCAGCGCCGCTTTACTGCCTTTACGCTGACGAGCAGTTGCATAAATTTGCGCAAAACGCTGCATTATAAATTGCCCTGCGCATCGGCTAATAACCATTGGATTGGCGCAAGCTGCTGTGCTGTCAGATAGGCATTCACCTGGGAAAAATGTCGGCATCCGAAAAACCCCCGGTAAGCTGATAACGGCGATGGGTGCGGTGCTTTTAAAACAAGATGCTTACGCTCATCAACCATCGTTGCTTTTTTTTGGGCATAGCTACCCCATAATAAAAATACTAAACCTTGTCGCTGCTCATTAAGCACTTGAATGACTTTGTCAGTGAACACCTCCCAACCCTGCCCTTGATGAGCTGCTGCCTGACCGTGCTCTACGGTTAATACACTATTGAGTAAGAAGACGCCTTGTTCCGCCCAGGGCTGCAAACAACCATGCGCAGCCACGGCAATACCTAAGTCATCTTGTAGCTCACGATACATATTGCGTAATGAGGGTGGTATTGGCATGTTTGATGGCACTGAAAAAGCCAGGCCATGCGCTTGCCCCTCACCATGATAAGGGTCCTGCCCGAGTAATACGACTTTTACTTTAGCAAGTGGTGTCAAGATAAACGCATTAAAAATATTTTCCTGCAAGGGATATAAACTAACGCCTGCCTGTTGCCGTTGCTGTAAGTATTTACTCAGCTCGATCATATAAGGTTTGGTAAACTCGTCTGCTAATGCAGCTTGCCAATCTGGTGCAGCGCGTAAACTCGATACGGATAACATGCTCTTCTCAAGATATAGTTTAGGGTTTTATGACCTGATGCAATATCAACGGTTCATTTGATATCAATAAGGTGATCAAATGGTGCTAGCATTTTTGAAAAATGCGCATAACAGGCCTGCTTGCATTAACGACATATCGTTTGTCATTGTTTTGCATATTACCTCTAACAACGATGACAATCACAATAAAGTACAATGCACTCGCGCATTGTATAAGGCATGACAGATAACATCCTCATATCTGCCGTTTTGTTAACAGCTTCACATTAAAACGGAATTTATACCCTACGCTAATAAAATTTTGAAAAAAGTGCTCAATCTTTGACCCAATCTTCAAAACAAAAAATAAATATTTACCTTAGTTTAGCTCAACAATATGCAAAAACACTTAATCTAACCGCTATAAGCTTATGATTTTAAAAACATTATCAAAAACACTCACCTCAGCTAAACATCACGTCCAAGTAAACGCTTAGGCAATACTCGGTATTGACAGATATTAATATTCCGCTAGGATGCCCGACGTAAGACTTGCAGCGTTAAGTCTTAGCTTGCTGGTTCACATATTTGCATTTTGTGAGTCCGAATATTAATTATGAATAAAAGGAAGGGTTTATGTCTCGTACATACAAATTACTCATCCAAATTACGCTGAGTTTGTTTGTATTCTGTGGTGCTATAAGCAATGGTTACGCTGAAGAAGACAACTATTACTTATCGCAGATGAAAAAAATGTCTAAAAGCAGTAAGCCTACTGCGAGTGGACTAGAAGAAACACAAAAAGATGATTTGCTAGCTGATGTCGATCTTGAAAAGCTACGCAACCAGAAAGCAAAACTTGCTGAAGTTGAAAATGTTAAACCAAAGTTTGAGAAGCCAGCGTTACCTTCGTTCAAACCTCAACTTTGATTTCCCTGTTTAAAAACAGTGAATAAAAAACCCGCCCATGAGGCGGGTTTTTTATTAGTACTGTTAACGACAACTACACTGCTTTAAAGCTTTCTTCTTTGCAGTTGCTTGATAGGAAAGCGGGCAGGATGCAAAGCCTGTCGTAACTGTTGATCCACCGGACTTGGTTCATTATTAATATATGCTACTAATAAAGCCGCCGCTAATGGCGCACTGGTGATACCACGCGAGCCATGCGCGAGATTCACAAATAGATTCGGCAGGTAATTCGCCACAGGATAATGGCACTTTAAATTACCACCACGCAGCCCAGCATAAAGATCTTTATACGCAGCAATATCAGGCACAGGCCCTACCAGCGGCAAGTAGTCCGGCGTACAACAACGAAAACCTACACGGGCAGCAGTAAAGTGCACATGATCATACGCGGGTAAGCCAGTTGTAACACCTTGCAACATTGCATAGTTTTCTTGATCATCGCTAGGCCTAATACTGGCATCAAGATCCCGCAAATTATAGCTGGCACCTATACTATGCTCACCACCCGATGCCGGCGTTATATATCCTTCATAACACAAGACTCTTTTTAATGTTTCAGTATACCGGCTGGCTTGCAACTGTGTTGTCTGACCACGAATAGCCATTAAGGGTAAAAAATCGGTTTGTTGAAACTGTACAGCATCATTAGCATTCGCAATCACAACAACATCAGCTGCTGCAAGATGTTGTTGCCCTGCAGCATAAATATGCCACTGCTGATTGTCATGTGCTAAAGACAAAGCTTCAGATGACAACTGACTGCTAATATTGGCATGCTGCAACAGCGCCGCGCACAAAGCAGGTGGCGACAACCAACCTGCTTGTGGGAAAAACAAACCGCCGTGTTGCAATGCAATACCTGCGCACTCACTGGCTTGCGCAGCTGTTAGTTGCCGAACAATATGTTCAGGCCAAACAGCTGTATTGATAATTGCTTGTTGTCGTTGATGCTCTTTCGTATCAAAGGCTAATTGCAACACACCACAACGATGAATATCTTTGTGCACTGGAAAACGCTGTGCAAGATAGTGCAAGGCATATAAAAATGCTTGCTGATAATAACGGTATTCAACGCCTTCATAAGCACTGAATTTACTGAAAATAACACCCGCTGGATTACCGGAAGCAGCAGCGGCTACCTGCGACTGTCGTTCAATAATATGCACTTGCCAGCCACGCTCTGCCAGATGTGCGGCGGTAAAAGCGCCTGCCAAACCCGCCCCGATAACGACGGCTGTTTTTTGCTTGGCATTACAGCGTAGCGGATAAAACCAGGGCTTAGCTGCAGCGGGCAAACTGCTCACAGGAGCAACGGCTTGTCGGCGACCAATCAGCATGTCCCGCTTGCCCGCAAAGCCAGGTATTTTTTGCACCTCAAAGCCCGCGGCCAATAAGGCCCGGCGCACATCACCGGCCGCAGTGAATGTGCTCAAGGTACCGCCAGCACGTGTATTATGGCTAATGAAAGCTAACACCGCTGGCGTCCACATCGCTTGATTACGCGCCGGCGCAAAACCATCGAGAAACCAGGCATCGGCCTGCATCGCGACTATCTGCGACCACTGTACAATATCCATAAATGCCAAAGTCAGCTGAACCTGCCCGGCAAACAAACTCAGGCGATGTATACCCGGGGTAAGTGATGGATATACTGCCAGCAAGGCCTCAAGTTCACACTGTAGCTCGGGAAAAAGCTGTAAGGCGCGGGCGACATCTTGTCGCTGTAATGGGTAACGCTCCACAGCCATATAGTGTAAGCAAGCCTCAGGCGCAGCAACTTGCCGCCATAAGCGTATGGTGGCTAAAAAGTTCAAACTTGTGCCAAACCCTGTCTCAGCAATCACAAACACCGGTGGGTCATGTTTATCTAATTTGGAGGCCTGCCAGCGGGCTGCCAGCCGATTGGCCTGCAAAAAAACATATTCCGTCTCCTGTAAGCCTCCCTGGCTAGAGAAGTAAATATCACCGAATTGTCGCGAATAGGGCTGACCATCGCGCCACTCCAGCCGGGCTGCCTCTACTGGGGTATAGGTTTGACTGCTGCTCATAGCGATAAAAGTATACACTCTTTCGCAAACAAACATTGCAGTGGCCATAACAGGGGCGGTAAGATACCGGCCCATCTCGCATATAACACTTATACAACCCTAATTAATACTTATACACAAGCATGATCGAACGCACTGTAGAAAAACTACTCTTTGCCAGCCGCTGGTTACTCGCCCCCATTTATCTTGGTCTGGCACTGAGCTTAATTGCGCTGGGCATTAAATTTTTTCAGCACCTTTGGCATATTTCTGGCCATATTCTTTCAATGACAGAGTCCAGCTTAGTACTGGCCATCTTAGCAATGATTGATATGAGCTTGGTCGGCAGTCTGGTGGTCATGGTGATGTTCAGCGGTTATGAAAACTTTGTGTCGAAAATTGATATATCAGCCAATGATGACAAGCTCGGCTGGTTAGGCAAGCTGGATGCGGGCACACTAAAACTCAAAGTTGCCGCCTCAATAGTCGCTATATCCTCTATTCACTTACTGAGCATTTTTATGAAGGCTGAAGAAATCCCCAACGACAAACTGATGTGGTACATCATTCTACATCTGACCTTTGTGGTCTCGGCGGTATTACTCGCCCTGCTCGACAGACTCGCGTTTTCCAACCAACGGGATAATAAAAACAACGACTCATGAGCCATATGAATGTCATATTAACCGGATTTATGGGAACAGGTAAGAGCACTGTCGGCAAAATACTCGCCAAACAGCTCAAGTATCAGTTCGTCGATACCGATGCGCTGATTGAAGACCGCCAACAACGCTCAATTGCTGATATTTTTGCTGATAGCGGTGAGCTGGCTTTTCGCCAAATGGAGGCAGAGCTGGCCGAGGAACTGGCTCAGCAAAGCGCTCTGGTTATCTCAACGGGCGGCAAGTTTATGCTCAATGAGCATAATGCCGACTTACTGAGCTTAAACAGCTTGATTTTCTGCTTATCTGCCAGCCCTGAAACAATTATTAAACGATTATCCAGCAATGTTGCACGCGCCCAACGCCCTCTGCTGAAGACAGACAACCCTAGCGAGCACATTCTTAAATTAATGGAAGAACGCCAAGCAGGCTATAGCCGTTTTGAACAGGTGGATACCAACAACAAACCTCCGGCCCAAATCGCACGGCACATCTACAATCGCCTTAACAAAACTGCACTTGCACAAAACGCCTAAGGCTCGCTCTGTTCACAAAAACTATGTGACTCTCCGCACATTTGTCTAATAAGTAACTAAAATAAAGTAAAGGAACAAAACACACGACCGATAACATTCATAGACCGATAGCATTTACAAAATAAGGATGTTGTAAATGAATCAATACATTCACCACCCTGCTGATATACCGCTAGCCTATAAGTTAGGCACAGCAACGCAGCCACCCTCTCCAAGCAATCCTCTTCCTGGTCTTAGCTTCGAATGCGAGCAGGCACTGAGCCCTGGAACCTCCATTCATATTGCAATCCCCTTAGCTGATGCTCAGTTTGAAGCCGATGGTATTATTGCTGAATGCCACCCTGAGTCGGATCATTTTTATATTGCTGTGCAGCTACAAGACCAAACATCACCGTTTCTATTGCGCATGGTTGAACAAGCCTGCCATATCCAACACTACAAAATTGACATACTCAAAAATGAAGGTCGTGCATTAAGTGACGAAGAAGCTGCCGCTGAATGGATTTCACAATACGCCAGCACTTTTCCTCGCTAACGCTAGACAATACATTCAAACCACTCAATAAAACAGCGTTTATACTAGTAGTAATACGTCGTTTATTCTCTGCTATGCACTAGATAACAGCAAAGCCAAAAAACGTTCACCTGATTGACAAAAAAAACTCATCGAAGCGGCATAAAGTATGGTTGTTGTATCCACTAACACAATAAACCTTACTCTTACGATTCAGGAGGAGTCTATAATGCATAAAGTCATTGCAGCCGCATGTAGTGCATTTATTCTAAGTTGTAGCTTATTATTACCATCGATAGCCAGTGCCGGTAACAGCAGTACAAATTATAACCATGATTATTATGGCTATAGCTATTTTTACAAGAAACTCAAACACCGTAAATCAACTGCGCAACTCGGCTCACGCCCATTTTTTCTTGTTGACGATATGGACCCAAGCCCTCTTAAACGCAAGCTGCAACAATGTTCAAAAGGACCTTTCTATAAAACTGACTTCTCAATTGGTCACCGTGGTGCACCATTACAGTTTCCTGAGCATACCAAAGAGTCTTATGTAGCAGCAGCACGTCAGGGTGCAGGCATCTTAGAGTGCGATGTCAGCTTCACAAAAGATGGAGAGCTGGTTTGTCGTCACTCGCAATGTGACCTACATACAACAACCAATATTGTTGCGACTGATCTGGGCGCTAAATGTGCTATCCCATTTACACCAGCGGACCCAGTAGCAGGCACACCGGCCACAGCCAAGTGCTGCACCAGTGATATCACATTGGCTGAATTTAAAACACTGTGCGGTAAAATGGATGCCCGTGATGCCAGCGCAACAACCGCTGAAGAATATTTAGGCGGTACCGCTGCATGGCGTACAGACTTATATGCAACGTGCGGTACATTACTTTCACACAAAGAGAGCATCAAACTCTTTAAAAAGCTCGGTGCAAAGTTCACCCCTGAGCTAAAAGGCGTAGACCCTGTTGAAGGCTTTGGCGAATCTGGCCTAACACAAGCAACTTATGCACAAAAGCTTATTGATGAATACAAACAAGCACGTGTGCACCCACGTAAAGTTTGGGCACAATCATTCAACCCAGATGATGTACGTTACTGGATTCAAAATGAGCCACGCTTTGGTAAGCAAGCGGTCTACCTTGACGACCGTTATGCCGGCCCTAATGTTATCGACCCAAATGATGCCAGTACTTTTGTGCCATCAATGGAAGAAATTGCTGCACAAGGCGTAAATATTATTGCGCCACCGATGTGGATGTTAGTGACAGAGGAAAATGATAAAATTGTGCCATCAGCATATGCTATTTCAGCAAAAGCTGCTGGCCTGGATATTATCGCCTGGACATTTGAGCGCTCTGCGCCACTGGCTAACGATGGCGCCTGGTATCACCAAACTACCGATAATATCGTTAACAACGATGGCGATAAGTATGTCACCCTAGATGTACTGGCGAGACAAATTGGTATTTTGGGTATTTTCTCTGATTGGCCAGCCTCAGTAACTTACTATGCTAACTGCATGGGCCTTTAGGAATATAAATAGACGCTGGCTTAGGTAAATAAGCTAACAGATGACGACATCAAAAAAGAACAGTCTGGTTTAAGCCGGTTAATTTAGCACAAGGATGTGCTGCCATTTTTCCAATAAGCTTACCAGTTGGGGATATCTTTTTTTAACATATCGATAGTTGTTGATATCAAGTGGTCATGGCCACCACCACGCGCCATCGCCAATACTCCCTGCACTATACTGACCAGAAAGCAGGCTCTCTCTTGCAAGTTTTGTGCGTGCTTTAATTGGCCATTTTTATAAGCCATCTGCAACATTTGGTAAAATGCTTCTTCAACTTGCTTTAAATGCGCATTAACTTCAGCAGCAACTTCGTCATCAGTGGCTGCAACCTCAATTGCGGTATTCAACATTAAGCAACCTCGCTTACCCTCATCGGATAAGGCATAGTGCTTCAAATCGGTTAGAAATGTGAGTAAGCCCGTCAGCCCGCATGCATGCTTCTCCATCACACTATCGAGCAAGTCCATGAGGCCCGTACGATATTGCTTGAGGGCCAGTAAAAACAAGGTGCGCTTATCACCAAACGAGTTGTAGACGCTAAACCGGTTTATTGACATTGCTTTTGTCAAATCATCCATGCGGGTTGCCTGGAAGCCCTGCTCCCAAAAAACCTCGATAGCCTTTTCTAAAGCTTCATCAGGATCAAATTCAATTTTTCTAGGCATGACCTGAAACCAAACCGGTTAATCTGTCCTTATATATAGACGATTGAAAAAGAGGCTTACGCTAACATAGCCCAAAGCAGCCTGACCACTTCGGGAAGCCCTTAGAAAGCCACTTTTACTACTACTATCCTTTGAAATGGCGCTTATTTCAATAACTGACAAGCTGATATATCTACCACTGGCCAGAATCAGCGGTTAGTCTTAACAGGCAGCTTGCATAAACGTCCATCACCTCCTTATGTGCATATCTATTTACATATACGCCAGTTATGCTTGAGACTGACTCACAAGATCTCTATACTGCCCACTCAAAACTCTTTGTGGTTTGGATAAAAAAACATGACCCGGGCTAATCTAGATCAAACGCTGGCGAATATACGAGCCAATAAGATTCGTATCGTCCATGATCACATACCAACATCCATTAGCGCACTTTCTGTGTCGGCTATTGTGGTTGCCTGGGCCCTATACAAGCCACAATACCAGCTTTTCTTTATATTCTGGGTACCTGCAGTACTGATTTTAAACAGCATTCGAACCTGGTTTGCGTTCAAATTTCAAAACCAAGCACTGGATATCGAGACAATTCTTCACTCAGGACATTACCTGACATTCTTTTCGATCATTTCAGGCATCTTATGGGCTCTCCTGCCACCGGTTTTTTTAAAGCAAGGCGATATTGCGACACTGCTTATTCTGGCTATTATCACTAATGGCACCGCTGCTGTTACCACCGCACCAGGCCTATCCACCAATGCCAGCTTTATCTGCTATGCCACCCCGGTTATGTTGTCTTTCTCTACCACCTGCTTATTTTTACAGGGCGGCTATCGCTATGTCGGCTTTTTTGGCTTCTTTGTCTATGCCCTCTTGATCCTGCTAAAATTTCGCATTGAACGGCCGCTGATTGACTCCATTCGCATCGACTTGGAAAACCAACGTTTGGTCAAAGAGCTACGCATACAAAAACTGGAAGCTGAGCGTGCCAGCCAGGACAAATCTAAATTTTTAGCTGCAGCCAGTCATGATTTGAGGCAACCTCTACACGCACTCGGACTCTATTTAGGCACGCTAAAATCAAAGCTCGACACCAATGCCCAACTGCAACTTGCCGAGAAAATGGGTGCTGCTATTCAAGCAACAGAAGAGCTGTTTCAACGTTTGTTGGATATTTCCAAACTCGATGCTGGCATTGTGACCCCGCATATCGAAGACTGTGCAATAAAAGATATTTTCAAACGCCTGGAGATTCGCTTTGCCCCCATGGCGCAGTCGAAAAATATTGATTTAAAAATCCAATGCTATGAAGGTGCTATACAGACAGACCCTTTATTGCTTGATCGCATTATGGATAATTTGGTCAGTAATGCTATCAGGTATACCGAAACTGGCAGCATTAATATTATTGCTGCCCCGGCGGGGAGCAATGTAACTATTGAAGTACAGGATACAGGACGCGGTATCCCGACTGAAGAACTCGATAATATTTTTACCGAGTTTTATCAGCTACATAACCCAGAACGCGATCGCTCCAAAGGGCTGGGCCTCGGCTTATCGATTGTTAAACGGTTATGTCAGTTACTCGATCATCACTTAGAAGTTGAATCATCTACGGGCCAGGGCGCTACGTTTCAACTAACAGTCGCTGCGGGTGAGCTAGATAAAATAGCTGCTCCTGACGATATAAAAAGACGTCCTCCCTCCTGGGACTTAACGGGCACAAATATACTGGTGATTGACGATGAAGCTGAAATTCGCGATGCAATGAATGAGCTTTTATCCAGTTGGGGCTGTAATGCCATCTGTGTCGATTCCGCTGCCGAGGCGATACAAGCAAGCGATGAAGACAACAAGCCCGCGCTCATTATTGCAGACTATCGCCTGCGTGAGTCCAAAACGGGCGTCGATGCAATTTCACAGGTTAATATTGCATTAAGTGATAAAATACCTGCTATTTTAATTACTGGTGATACAGCACCTGCAAGATTACAAGAAGCGGCTAAGTCTAACTTTATTTTATTACACAAACCTGTAAATCCTGCGCAATTACGCAGAGTTGTGAATCGCTTGTTGATAAGGCGTTAATTGATGAAAATCAACTCTCCAGATAATACTTATTCGCCTGCTGTTTATGCCGAACAAATTCGTATGCTGTTTCGCAATCAGCCACAGCTTACTATTAACGCTTCCTTTATTGCTATAATTTTATCTGGCGCACTCTTCAACTCGGTTAATAGAACACTTCTACTGAGCTGGCTAAGTCTTATTCTATGCATCAATATTGTCAGAAACTCACTTTTATCTCGCTTTATAAAAAGCAACCCTGACGACGAGACTTTATTAAAACGCAAAAGCCATTTAATTTATCACTCACTGGTACCAGGTATCCTATGGGCTACTTTTCCATTACTGATCACCAGCTCAGCTAATCCCGAGAACTTTTTTATTATCTACTGCATTTTATTGGGCATGTGTGTAGGCCTTATGGCACCAGGCACCTCTATGCAGGGTATTGTTATGGGCTTTGCTGGCCCAGTATGCTTATCATTACTGGCATCACTATTTATTATGTCCAACTCAGGACTCTCATTTTTTAATCTGCCTATTCATATATCACTCGGTAGCTTTCTTATTATATTTTTACCGACAATCTATAGTGTCAGTGGCCGATCAGAAAAGTCTTTACTTGAATCTATTCATATTCGCTTTGAAAGGCAACGCCTAATTGATGAGTTAAGTGCACAAAAACGCGAAATCGAAGCAACCAATAAAGAATTAAATATTCAAAAACAAGAAGCCGAGCGCGCTAATATAGCCAAATCCAGATTTCTCGCGGCGGCTAGCCATGACCTACGGCAGCCACTGCATGCACTTGAACTATATCTGGGCACATTGAGTAATGAGCTTGATACAGAAAAGCAGCATATGTTGGCCAAAAAGATGGGAGTCGCTATTGAAGCGACTGAAGATTTATTTCAGCGCTTATTAGACATATCTAAATTAGACGCCGGCACAGTTGAACCAAATATAGAAGACTGCTCTGCCGAAGATATTTTTAAGCGTTTAGAAATTCGCTTTACCCCTATGGCCCAAGCTAAAAACCTGATACTAACGACAAGTTACGAAAACGTAGCGATGTTAACTGACCCTGTCTTACTAGACCGCATTCTCGACAACCTTGTCAGTAATGCCGTGCGCTATACTGAAACAGGACATATTGATATCACCAGCAAATCAGAGGGTGATCATATTATTATTGCTGTTAAAGATACTGGGCCAGGTATTTCATCGACAGAAGTCGATAATATTTTCTCTGAGTTTTATCAACTACATAACCCTGAGCGTGATAGAACAAAAGGCCTGGGGCTTGGCCTGTCGATTGTTAGGCGATTGTGCTCGCTACTTGGGCATAAAATAGATGTCACATCTGAATTAGGTCAGGGCTCTATATTTAGAGTTATCGTACCTATAGGGCAGATGAATAAAGTCATTGCCAATCAACAAAAACCCGCAACGATGTCATGGGATCTCACCGGCACAAAAATACTTGTGATCGATGACGAAGCTAATATAAGAGATGCTATGAACGAACTATTTTCGAGCTGGGGTTGCAATGTACTGACAGCTGACTCACCTGATCAGGCCATACATCTTCTGGAAAATGACTCGCCGCCAGCCATTATCATTGCAGACTATCGTTTGCGAGAATCCAAAACCGGGGTCGAAGCGATTGATGAGATTAATACAGCACTTGATAGCAAAATCCCGGCGATTTTAGTAACCGGTGATACTGCACCGGAGCGCCTACAGGAAGCGGCTAAATCAAACTTTATTTTATTACACAAGCCAGTTAATCCAGCGCAAATACGCCGGGTTGTGAACCGTTTGTTAAGAGAGAAGAAAAGCTAATGCCTGCCGGACTCAATGAATGCCTGTGCTTACTCAACACTCGCTGCAGCTTTTTGCACCAAACCTAATTGCACTGCCCGCTACTCAACACTCGCTGCAGCTTTTTGCACCAAACCTAATTGCACTGCCCGCTGTACACAAGCCGTTCTATTATCAACATCGAGTGCCATAAATAACTGGCTCACATGTGACTTAACAGTGTGCTCAGTCAAGTATAAGGTCATAGCAACCTTTTTGTTTGAATACCCTTTGGCCATCAACTCAAGCACTCTATATTGTCGTGGCGTGATACCAAAATCTTCAGCTGCTTTTTCGACAGGTCGCTTACCATCTACTGCTCTGCGCAAGCGTTCTATTTGTTGATCCATGCCTTTTGGCAGAAAAACTTTACCTTGAAAAACGGTGTGCAGTGCATCGAGTAGCTCACTTGCCCCAAACGACTTCGGTATAAAGCCGAGCGCTCCCGCATCCAAAGCCTGCATAATGACTTGCGCATTATCTTGTGCCGAAATCATGACACTCGGAATCCAAAGTTCGCGCTCATCAAGTGTCATTAACAAGTCCAGGCCATCAATACCCGGCATATTCAAGTCGACCAATAGAAGATCAAATACACTATCACCAGACTCGATAAGCTCAAGCGCCTGCTCCGCACTGACGGCTTGTACAACTTCTGCTTGCCCCTCTATTTGACTTAATACTTGTTTTAAGCCATCGATGTATAGGGGGTGATCATCAACTACTAAAATATTCATCTATATAAGTGCTTTTCAGTTTCTTTATATCAGTTAATTCAACAGCCCGACAATGGGCAATACCAACCAGCATATTTTGTAGTCCTTATACTGGCTCTGGAGAATAATATCTGACGAATAGTCATACATTCTCATTTCGTAATAGGCCCAAGATAACCTTTGATCTGTTATATTAATCAACTGGCCGTATTCCTAATAGTAAATACAACAGCAGCGAATAAACGCCTAAATAATTGAAGCGTTCATACTAAGCAGATTAGTATACCGCTTTATTGATTAACACCAAGGCAACACTTTCATCCTGGATTCCTTTCAGACACTGAAACACACTTGGGCTTCAGTAAGAGATCCAAATTACGTATCTTACTTACTTTGATGGTTCAAACTAACACAGCCACTGACCAGAAACTTCATACTTTAGTATGAACCTTCATATCAACAATAATTTCTTTTTTAAATCAATGGGATAGGATTTACACACTGTACAAGGCTCTCATATAGTATAGACAGTGGCACGAGCTGACAAAGCAGCTCCTATAAATGGCATATTATACAGTGCTGAATTGCTATTGCATATTCAGCACTCTCAAAGCAGCTGATTTAAGATAAGAGCAACGTTAGCTACTCATAATACAAAAAGGATGGTATCAACTAAACATGGCATTAAAGCCGACTGAAAAGCCCAAGCGGTTTTCTTGTATTGAGCAAAATGACTAATCGTCAAAGCGATAACTAAATAGTAAAGGTATTAATCACATGCCCGGCAAAACCAAAATGAGTCACCTGATTCTTTGATTTAAGAAAAACATTGAATCAGGTGATCATCGACCCCCCAAGTGGTTCAAAGCATACTTACTGGCATACTTTGCTAGATGCAGCAGACCAAAAACTCACTGCTCTTAGCTGCATATGAAATCGGCTGACATAATTAATCAATTAAAACAATGACGCAATACGCTTTTGAGTCTGAATATTGATCAGACCAATAATTACAAAACCTTAATAAGGACAAGTTTCGTCGTGAATGCAATATAGTGCGCATTAATATTAATACTAGGCATACACAATGAGAAACTATATCCAAACAATCAATATGTTTTGTCAACAATACGCTGAGCAGTGTATTTCCATACTCAAAAAACCACAGCAACATTATTGAATCTCTATTCGTGTATAACAGCTGCGCATAAATAGCAAGGCGTTCAAGCACGTGCATAATAAAATACTCACTACAAAACATAAATACCTATCAGAATATATTTATTACCCCACTTACTCTAAAGCTAAGACCATGTAGCGCGTATAAGCATTAAAAAATAAAACAAAAAGCCCTGCATAGGCAGGGCTTTTTTAACATCTTATGAATGATTATTTAATTTAATGTTACGCTAACTCATTGTCAGCTACATGGTATTTAGGGTCTTCCAATACATTCACTTCAACTAGATCACCGGCTTTCTTCAGTAACGTTTTACACTCTTCGCTCAGATGCCTTAAATGCAGTTGCTTGCCTAAGCGAATATACCTTTCCGCCAAGGTGTCAATAGCTTCAATCGCTGAATGGTCAACAACTCTGGAATATTGAAACTCGATAATCACATCATCCGGATCATCTTCTGGGTTAAATAAATCGATAAAGTTCTTCACTGAACCGAAAAACAACGGGCCATGTAACTCATAAACATGTGAGCCATTCTCATCATCAAACTGCTCAATACGAATATGTTTAGCATGCTCCCAGGCAAATACCAGCGCAGCAACAATCACACCGACGACAACCGCTACTGCCAAATCAGTTACTACAGTCACACCCGATACAAGAATTAAGGTAAATGCATCCGAGCGTGGTACTTTACGAATGATACGAAAGCTCGACCATTCAAAGGTTCCTAAAACAACAATGAACATAACACCAACCAATGCTGCTATCGGGATCATTTCAATGAGTTTTGAAGCGAATAGTATAAACATCAATAAGGATAAGGCAGCAACAATGGACGATACACGCGTGCGCCCTCCCGAATTAATATTGATCATACTCTGACCGATCATAGCGCAACCGCCCATACCACCGAACAACCCTGTCGCTGTATTGGCAATACCTTGACCAATGCACTCTTTATTACCCCGCCCACGCGTATTGGTCACCTCATCGATTAAACTCAATGTGAGCAATGACTCAATCAAACCGATTGCTGCCAAAATGACAGCATAAGGCAAAATAATTTTCAACGTCTCTAAATTAAACGGCACACTGGGTATATGAAATTGGGGTAAGCCCCCTTCAATAGAGGCGAGATCACCAACTGTTTTAGTATCGATCCCACCAAAAATAACCAGACAAGAAACTACCACAATGGCGACTAAGGAAGATGGCACCGCTTTGGTTAATTTTGGCAGGAAATGGATAATCGCCATTGTTAAACCAACCAAACCGAACATAATAAGCAAGGCATTACCCTGGACCCAACTCTGCCCCTCTGTAGTAGCGATTTGAAAGTGTTGCAACTGTGCTAGAAAAATGACAATAGCCAAACCATTCACAAAGCCCAGCATCACAGGATGTGGCACAATGCGAATATATTTTCCAAGCTTTAGTATGCCCGCCAGAATTTGCATACAGCCTGCCAAAACCACAGCGGCAAATAAGTACTCAACACCATGCTCTGCAACTAATGACACCATCACAACAGCCATAGCACCGGTTGCACCAGAAATCATACCTGGCCGCCCACCAAACACCCCGACTAATAAACCAACCATAAACGCCGCATACAAACCAACCAAGGGCTCTACGCCCGCCACAAACGCAAACGCGACAGCCTCTGGCACCAGTGCCAGTGCAACCGTTAGCCCAGACAACACTTCTATCCGCAAATTACTGCGTATAGAGTTACCTAACTCAAACATAAAACTCCTCAGCTTCTTATTCTGATAACAACAACCATCGTGATAGCGATGTACACGCTGCACGCTTATGGCACATAAAAGAGCAATAGCAGGTCTTACCCGCTATAACCGGATATCAATGACTTGTCTGGAGCTTTCCTCTCGATGGGGAAACAACATGGATCCACCAACTTAGCAGCCCATGTACAGCATTTATTGCGATGAATGAATACTTTTGTAATGTGCTAAGCGGCTTCTGACAAACTGGGCTTATTTTACCATAGAACAAGCAGAAATTGCGGGCTGAAAACGCTAACAGCACCTCAATACAGCGCCGCTTAGGGCGTTGCCTGTCAAAAAGAAAGGCCCGGCAGAACAAACCGATGTTTTGACCGGGCCTCGGCTGACCTTATTAGGTTAACAACAACTAGAGTGTTTCAAGGTATAACAGGAGATTATTGCGGCGATTATTGGATAACGCATTATAAGCATCGCGAGCAGATGTGCCTGCACCACCATGAAAACGCACCGCCTCATCCCGATTGGCCGCACGGCCATCATGCAAAAAGCGGCTATGATCAACAATGCGTTCCTGCAAACGGTTACCCCACAATGGCGGTGTGCGCCACTCTCTTGCTGTCGCATTACCTTCACCGGAACCAGACGCCAGGTCTGCTCCCATATCCCACAGTTTCAAATCGGTAAATGGCCTAATGGTAATATTGCGGAACTGGACGATAGGAGAATTATTGCCAGTCTGCATTTGCGGAATATGGCAATCATCACAACCTGCCGAGTTGAAAGCATTCTCACCATCAACCACATCTGACTGCGTGATGGTTTGTGAATCTTGAATACGCAATGCGGTGTTTGGCTGCTGTGCTGCTTGCGCACTTGGATGTCGGCGCACTGGCACCCCTACTCCGCGTATATACGTCACAACGCGATCAACAAATGTTGAGGATATCTCATTACTTTGAACCCCCATATCATTCGCAAAAGCTTTAAGTACTTGATCACGAACAGTCGGCTCTGTCGCCTTCCAACCAAAGCGCCCATTACCCGCCTTACCACCAAAACCATTGAGGGTGCTCTGATCAACAGCCTCCAATAATCCTAAGCCAATTAAATTTGGTGCAACACGCAAGTTATTGCCACTATTAATAAAGCCTTCATTCGGCGAGCCTGGTGGACCACCTTTGCCTAAGTTAAAGTGACAATCCAAGCAACGCTCTGCAGCTGCACCTGCATCGCCGCCAGTGGCATTGCCACCGTTACCGGGCAAGGAGTCACCACGGAAACTAGCACGAAATAGCTCACGTCCAAATAAGAATTGTAATAAGTTAGGTTGATCGATCCCTAAGAATGCTTGAGAAAACTCAAAGCCTGCTGTTCCATGCGCAAAGTTAGTCGTCGGCCCAGCTGAGAAATAACGAGCATCATTTCGCTCAAGCGTAATACCGCCTTGACCAATGCGATAGCGAATAATATCGGTGTAATACTGCTCGCCATTAGCCAGGTTTGGCGTTATCTCAAAAGTAAAAATCCCACCGGCATTACGACGTGAAGCCCAACTGCCACCAAACATACCGCCATCCCAAACGATGCGACAAACATTCGATGGGTTTGGGTTAACCTGCTGGCCAAATTCATAGCGCGGTGGATCTACAGTACCTGCCGTTGGTTGATGGTCCCAGGTAATATTGCAGAAGCTAAATGCCGAGCCATGTGTCACAGTCAACGTGCCAGATGTAGGGCTGTCATCAATCCGTATTTCATACAAGGCAGTTCCGTCCGAATAATTGCCCGTAAAGCTGTCATGCGTCACATCTGATTCGTGCCGTAGACGATTACGCTCCGCAAAAATCGTGGTGATTGTATTGCCACTCACACTAATCAAACCTGCACCACCATTATTACTGCTACCTGGAGGAGGAGGTGGTGGTGGCGGTGGCGGTGGCGGTGGTGGCGGGTTACCACCCCCATCAACCGGACAACCCGCATTATTTGCTTGCGCTTCATCTTCAAAACAGCGGTCACATTGCGCTGAGTACACAGGGTGTGATGATGGGCAATCATTCGGTGGTGGCGGTGGTGGCGGTGGCGGTGGCGGTGGCGGTGGCGGTGGCGGTGGCGGTGGCGGTGGCGGTGGCGGTGGCGGTGGCGGTGGTGGCGGTGGTGGCGGTGGTGGCGGTGGTGGCGGTGGCGGTGGCGGTGGTGGTGGTGGTGGTGGTGGTGGTGGTGGCGGTGGCGGTGGCGGTGGTGGTGGTGGTGGTGGTGGTGGCGGTGGTGGCGGTGGTGGGTTACTGCCCGTACTAATCACCACATTGCTAACCGTCACAGTATTGTCTGCTGCGCCATTGTCTTTATCGTTCGCCACGACAAAGCCCATGCTGCTGCCTGTGTAGTAATTACCCACGGCGATCGTAAATGATTGGCTCGCACCATTACCGGTATAACTGAAATCCGTAATCCCCCAGCTTTGGCTACCGGTTAACTTAAAGATACGGTTGCTGCTGGCACCGGTATCTGCATCAAAACCAACACCTTGAATCTCACCAGTGCCGTTACTGGCAAAATCAAAGCTTACGCTAGTATCAGAGATGATATTGAAGTTCTCGCTAGTCTTACGCCAGACGTTACCGCTTAAACTGATAGAACAGCCATTGGCCGTATGCGTGCCTGGGTTACTGCCACCATAAGCGACGGTATTGGAAAAATCGACGCAGTTACCTGCCGGAGGCGGTGGCGGTGGCGGTGGCGGTGGCGGTGGCGGTGGCGGTGGCGGTGGCGGTGGTGGCGGTGGTGGTGGTGGCGAAGAGCCATCACTCAAAATCACATTACTCACCGTGGTGGTGTTATCCGCTGTGCCATTGTCTTTGTCATTGGCAATAACAAAACCCATGCTGCTACCGGTATAGTAACTGCCTACATCAATCGTGATCGATTGCGCAGCACCATTACCACTGTAGGAGATGTCACTGATACCCCAGCTTTGCGTGCCTGACAAACGGAAGATACGGTTGCTGCTCGCACCGGTATTTTCATCAAATCCCACGCCATGAATTTCACCGGTACCATTGGCAGTGAAATCAAAAGTAATGCTGGCGTTGGCTGTGATGTTGTATGTTTGGATGGTTTGACGCCATATATTGCCGCTTAGCGTAATAGAACAACCATTGTCGTTAAAGCTACCGGTATTATTACCCGAGTAAGCTTGTGTATTACCCAAGTTGATGCAGCTTTGCGCATAAAGACTGGGTAAAAAAATCATCGATAGTAATAGTAACAATATTCGGCTCCTATAAAGCCGAAAAGTGATTAGTATTTTCATTTCAGTTTTCCCCTCCTGAAACCAAATTAAATTAAATACTGACGTTGCTTAAAACCTCCTGAAAATTAGACTTCGTCGTCGCTGGAGAGTTGCCAGCTGCTTGCATTTTGCTGAAAAAACTCTAGTGGCGCAATTGCAAGCGATTTCCGAAGGAGTATCAGACTATTTTTACAAAAAGTTACAGAGGGCTTCACTTATGAATTTTTGAGTCATAGAAATAACGTTTCGTTATTAGCAGCTGCAATATCAGAAGAAACATTAAGATAGAAAATATCGCACTTCTATTAACACGCCTGACAATCCTACTCAATGCAATAGGCAATTCGACCACCAGCAATTATTTTTTATACTCACAATGATCATTGCCTACAGAGCACAGGCTCTCTCTAAACGAGGTTAATAAAATTCGATCAGTATTTTTTAGTAACGCTATTATTTGAGGAGTCAAAAACAAAGCAAAAAAAAGGGTCTGCTTTTAGCTTCAAGCTAATAAGCAGACCCTGTTTAAGGTTAACAATCCTTGCTAAATACTTGCGCGCTCCAACAATAGATCGGCAAGTAGTATTTTATTATGCGCAACCATCTATTATAAAGAGTTCAAATAATTGATGATTGCATCCCGATTACCTGACAGGTACGCGTTTCTAGCTGCTGCAGCTTCACCGCCATGCCAACGAATCGCTTCATCCAAGTTGTGTGCACGACCATCATGCAAGAACCGAGTATGACCAGACACCTGTTCATGCAAGCGTAAACCCCAAAGCGGTGTTGTACGCCATTCATTACCCGCTGCATTACCGTCTGGAATTGGATCCGCCATATCTGGCCCCATATCATGTAAGTTCAAATCTGTGAATGGGCGAATAGTAATATTGCGGAACTGCTTCCATGGGTGACTATTACCTGTTTGCATTGAAGGAATATGGCAATCATCACAACCAGCACTGTTAAATGCATTTTCACCCGCAATAATATCGCTGTCGGTTATCGTTTGCGAGTCTGGCACACGCAACGCTGTGTTAGGCTCCTGATTCGCTTGTGCCTGTGGATGACGGCGAATTGGCACACCTAAACCACGAATATAGTCGCGTACAACATTGATGTCCTCATTACTGACTTCGTTGCCGTTACCAAATAATGGGTTAGTGATCCCCATATCATTAAAGTAAGCTTTCGCAACCTGGTCTTCAATCGCAGCTGTACCTGCTTTCCAGCCATAACGCCCAATGGCATTGTTACCTTTGGTTGGCGAGTTAACACGGTTAACACGTCCACCACCGGCACCACCTGAGAACGATTGGATTGTGGAGTCAGCGACTGCCTCAAGCAAACCTAAGCCATAAACACGTGGCGCTATACGTACACCAAAATTACTTGGTGTCGGCCCAGACAAGCCAGAGAACGTCCAGTCCTGAACTGTCAAACCATCAGGCCCTGAAACATAACCACTGACCGAGAGACGACCTTCAGCAGTTGCACCCGAACCTGCTTTCGCATTTGGATCAAGCTGCACACCGTAATTTGGATGCGGATTAGCAGGGTTTCCATCAGCCCCAACCTTCACAACCATACCGATAGCATCATTAGCATTTTGACTAGGCGGACGCCCTGCTCCAATATTCACATGGCATGTTGAACAGCTTGTCGCTGTAAATAATGGACCTGCTGATTCATTTTCACAATCATGGAAGTTAGCTCGGAACAAACGACGACCGGCACTAAATCGATCTAACTGATTCAAGCTGATACCCATATACATTTGTGAATATTCCATGCCACGGGTGCCATGCGGGAAGACCGTTGTTGGACCACCTGAGAAATAACGGTTGTCATTACGCTCAAAACGCATACCACCTGAGCCAGGTACATAACGAATAATATCAGAGTAGTATTGCGGGAAGTTACCACCCTCTTGACGACGCGGAGTAAACTCCAAGGTGAATACAGGATCATTCGCAAAGTTACCAAAGTCGGTTACTGTGAAATACATATCATTAACTTGGTTACCAGCACTATCATCGGCAGGGCCTGTAGGACTGCCTTTATGCATAAATCCACCACTGGTGTATTGCGGTGGATCCGCGAAGCCGCCATTAACGATATGGTTATAGGTAAAGTTAACCATGGTTAATGGTGATGACGAGAACAAGTGGATTTGTAAGTTACCACCACTCTCGGTGATATCAACAGAATAACCAGCACCATCAAAATACGTTGGGTGATAGTTATCATGGTTTCTATCTGACTCATGACGATCTCTAAAGCGTTCAGCAAAGTACGTCGTATTACCGCTGACTAAACCGGCGCGGTTATTACTTTGACTGCTACCTGGTGGCTGACTGCCTTCGCCCGGTAATGCAGGTGGATTAGGTACACAAGCGTCACCACCAATGCCAGAGCCATTACCTGGTGGCCCGCCTGGTGGTGGCGGTGGTGGATTGCCACCTACGCCGACAATAAAGAAGTTATTACTGTCACTAAAACCAGCAAAGCTTCCATCTGCGTTCGCCAACTCTAATGTCACCGTATGCTCACCATCGGTTAAGCCAGTGATTTGAATTGGCCCCGTTGAGAAATGTGCCGGTAATGCATTGCCATCAATAAATGGCAGAATATGTGGCCCATTCGGTGCAATTGCCCAATCCTGTACGGTAAACGTTACTTCTACATTCGCGCTACCCAAGGTAATGCCTTCATTTGGTGTATTAATATTTATAGAAGGGTTACCGCCACCTGGAGGAGGAGGTGGTGGTGGTGGCGGTGGCGGAGGTGGTGGTGGTGGATTACCGCCTGTATTACTAAACGTAACAAAATCAATATTCGCAGCAGCATCGCCGCCGCCAAGATTCACGATTTGTACCGTCGCACCCGCTGGAATGCTAATGGAGGCTGTAGCATCCGTATAAGAACCGGTCCATACACCATTTGATGTGAAGTTAATGCTACCCACATCCGCGCCATTCACCGTAACCGATAATGCACCGCTGTTTTGCGAAGCATAGCGCATGGTGATGGTGTCAGAGGCTTGCACATTGCTGAAGCCTACACCGGCATTCACCGTATCTAAGAAAGCAACCCCCTGACCGCCCGACGCTGGACCATCACTATACACAGAAGCATTACCTAATATCTGACCGGCTTCCGCTTCAATTTGCTGCGGGTTGTTTGGCGGTGGCGGTGGCGGTGGCGGCGGTGGTGGGTGGTGGTGGCGGTGGTGGCGGTGGTGGCGGTGGCGGTGGTGGTGGTGGTGGTGGCGGTGGTGGCGGTGGCGGTGGTGGTGGTGGTGGTGGCGGTGGTGGCGGTGGCGGTGGTGGCGGTGGCGGTGGCGGTGGTGGCGGTGGCGGTGGTGGCGGTGGTGGCGGTGGTGGCGGTGGCGGTGGCGGTGGCGGTGGCGGTGGTGGCGGTGGTGGCGGTGGTGGTGGTGGCGGTGGGTTACTGCCCGTACTAATCACCACATTGCTAACCGTCACTGTATTGTCTGCTGCGCCATTGTCTTTATCGTTCGCCACGACAAAGCCCATGCTGCTGCCTGTGTAGTAATTACCCACGGCGATCGTAAATGATTGGCTCGCACCATTACCGGTATAACTGAAATCGGTAATCCCCCAGCTTTGGCTACCGGTTAACTTAAAGATACGGTTGCTGCTGGCACCGGTATCTGCATCAAAACCAACACCTTGAATCTCACCAGTGCCGTTACTGGCAAAATCAAAGCTTACGCTGGTATCAGAGGTGATATTGAAGTTCTCGCTAGTCTTACGCCAGACATTACCGCTTAAGCTGATAGAACAACCATCGGCAGTATAGGTGCCTGGGTTACTGCCACCATAAGCAACAGTATTGGAAAAGTCGATGCAGTTACCTGCCGGCGGTGGCGGTGGCGGCGGTGGCGGTGGCGGTGGCGGTGGCGGTGGCGGTGGTGGCGGTGGTGGCGGTGGTGGCGGTGGTGGCGGTGGCGGTGGCGGCGGTGGCGGCGGTGGCGGTGGCGGTGGCGAAGAGCCATCACTCAAGATCACATTGCTCACCGTGGTGGTGTTATCCGCTGTGCCATTGTCTTTGTCATTGGCAATAACAAAACCCATGCTGCTACCGGTATAGTAACTGCCTACATCAATCGTGATCGATTGCGCAGCACCATTACCACTGTAGGAGATGTCACTGATACCCCAGCTTTGCGTGCCTGACAAACGGAAGATACGGTTGCTGCTCGCACCAGTATCTGCATCAAAACCTACCCCGTGGATTTCACCGGTGCCATTGGCGGTGAAATCAAAGGTGATGCTGGAATTGGCTGTGATGTTGTACGTTTGATTGGTTTGACGCCATATATTGCCGCTTAGCGTAATAGAACAACCATTGTCGTTAAAGCTACCGGTATTATTACCCGAGTAAGCTTGTGTATTACTCAGGTCAATACAGCTTTGTGCTTGTACCGATGGTGCTAACGGTAGCGCCAAGGTACTTACTAATAAGAAGAGCGCACGACTCCGAACGAGCCGACGCATTATGCGTAAGTTCATATATGTTTCCCCACTCTTAATCGATATATCCGATTTGTACTGCGCAGTAGTTTAGGTTACCAACACAATAAGTAGATCTTCATATAAGCTTTGCCAAAAACCACTTTACTAAAAACCGATGGACATCGCATATTAGATGGTACATACAACTAACAGCCTATGACACTATGACGAATGAACAACCATCTATCGTGTTTCAGCTGCTAAATCAGGTCTACTTGCCACAAATACTACGCATACAAATTACTTGCTGGTGATATTCTGCCTTTCACATTGAAGCTAAAGCACGACCGCAACCGCAGAAAGACCCCTCCGAATCTAACCAGTTATCTGTTTTATCAGGCGTGTGAAATAGCGCAAGAATTATCCTTGTGCGAGTATTTTGTGGACTTATCCCCAAAGTATTACATTAACTAATACCTTAATGGCCACAGCAAACAATACAGCTATATGTACTTTCACTTGTCGACGTATTATGAGTCATCAAAAATGAACATACGCCCAAAGACTAACAACTTAAATTGTTAGGGCGCTAATCATTTGTAGCATTGAAGTAAACAAAGAATGGATATCTAAAGCAGACAGTTACCGAATTGATCGATTTTATTGCTAAGAGCAACCCACTTTAACCCTTGAGTTGCATTAATGAAGGAAGTCGGGCCTTACAACTGACCCGGCTTCTCTCCATAAAGGCTAGTCATTATACTCCAACTCAAATCATTACCATGTAAACGTTTACATGTTATGACCACTACTCTAATGACGGCCTTCCCCTTCCTCCAAGATACGAGTAATGATTTTAGTACAACTACAGCTCATATTCACCTTAAAAAGCCATAAAAAATAAAAATTTTACCCAGCCCTTTTCTTTATGAAAGGACTGTGAAAATTTCACATTCTGCTACTTATTTTGCAATATCCCTAGTAATGCTTCATATCTTTTTAAATAGCTGCTATTTAAGTGTCCAATAAATCTAAGCAATATAGCTTTTCTATAAACCACCGCGCATTCAAATAAACATAAACACAAAGCAACACTGCTTTATTAAAAACACTGCAACAATTAAATGCTTATCAATAATGATTCTCAACAAGCGCTGCAGATCTTTACCAACACATTATGAGCATACTAACAAAGGCGCTTTTGAATAAATATAAATAACATCGGTAGGGAGCAATAACTATTATCTCTAATGCACTCAGAGTCCTTATTCCAGCCCATTACAATAAATCGTTTAATAAAATTTTGTGTGGAGTTTTTCTGTCGTGTTTACTGAGATGCCTTGGTATTATTGAGGCATCTCAGCTTCCACTGTTCTATTAGCATTAGCCGTACTGAAAAGCAGCATCAAATGTAACATGCAATCACAAGTAATTTTAACCGCGCATGTTTACTTTCGATACATCTCTTGCCTCGCACACTCACCAGATCGCATGCTTTAATTCACTCAGATTTTCGGTTAAAGCAAATTAAAGGCAGAGTATTCGTTATCTGAAACTAGTCGCGAGTAAAGTCAACTTCAGCTTGCTGCACAACACAAACACGCTCTACATCTATGCCTTTCGCACTTGCTACAGAGCTGACAACCGAACCAACAATCATTAGCACCGCTACTCCGCCAATAAAATAATCAGCATGATGTTTCACAACACTGCGATTTAATGAGAATTTATCTTTCTTGTCATTACGCTGTTCTTCACTCATTGTCATATTCTCCTCTAGCTTCTTTATTCATCTTATGGATAACGTTAAGTCACCAAGCACAAAGAGTTTTGAATGTCTATAACTATAATTAAAGCACTTATCTCAAGAAGGACAAGGTGTTGAAAAATGGACACCCCCACCAGAAGTAATAAGCGAGAAGTTTTTATAAAAAATGTGAAGTGTATTTCACTTTTAAAATAAGCTGTTGCACCAATATTAGGAAGGCAAATAAAGTAACATCGTATATTGTTGATTTTATTAATCTTTTTTATACGACAACGCACACATAATGCACAAGCAAAAAAAACGTAGCGCACAAAGCTTAAAACAGCTAGCCACAAACCAACAAAACTTGATGCACTTCATAAAATTTGAAAATGCTTTAAAAAATAAACCTAAGCTATAACACCTGTCGAACTAATAACACTTATACAAGCCAGACCTATTATATACAGCAAGACTTAAGTTACAGACAACCTTCTAAAAAACTTCGTGGAATACTGAATGAACCAGGCCAAATAATGCCGTTCAACGACATGCTGAAAACAAAGGTTGTTGCACTTGGATCATCCAGGAGGGTATGTGGCAAAGAACCAAGTACAACAACAAACACCACTTAGAAAAACGGGAGGCTATCGGTATTTAAAATACCACTATGACTCTCCTCAACAACAGCCATCATAGAGGCTTATAATCAACATTTGCCCTATAAGGTTGCTACGGCACACGTTCATGCTCTCTGCCCTCATATTTGGTATGAAAACAGGCTTTAAAAAAATAAGTATAATTACTTATTCACATAAATGCACCCACCAACCGCTTATCCGGACAAATCAAGTGATGTTTAGTCATTGACTAAATACTGCTGCGGGCATGCATGTAGGCAGTCAGCCAAAGAGAGCTAAAGCTTTGTTTTATAATGCTTTTTATAGAAAAACCCTGAGAAATCATCCAGCGGGATATAAAATAGAAGTACGCTTCGAGCTATTTCTGTTAGCCAGTTCTAAAAATCTGCCCTCCAGAATAGCTAGCAGTAATTGTGTGGCGCTTGATCAGGTGGAAAGGAAATAGTGACAAACTCAGCCCAGCGCCCCAGTAATGTTGACGGACAAGCAACGGCGTGAATATGCGACAGCCTTTAATTTGTATTCAGGCAATAAACCGGCAAACACAGCAAAGGCTGGCTATTCGCTTTGGATCTTTCGATATTCCCGAGGAGTAATACCGGCCATCTTTTTGAACAAGGCATTAAAAGTAGACTTACTGTTAAAACCAGCCTTTTCATAAATCTCCTGAATAGGCTTGCTCTTATTCTGTGGGTCTTGCAGCAGCTTTTTGGCTTCTTCAATGCGGTAAGAATTGATGAATTCAAAGAAGTTCTGGTTATAGTGCCTATTAGTGATCGTTGATAACTCTTTAGCAGAGACTTCCAGCTGTGAAGCTAAGCCTTCCACGGTAATATCCGGCATTAAGTAAGGCTTGTCATCCTTCATAACACGCTCTAATTTACCAATGAGGCTCAAATTAATTTGTGATTTATTTTGATCTTTAGCGCTATTGAGCCAGTTAATTCGGGAAAATATGCTGGCGTAGCCAAGGTTAAAGAATAGCAACATATTCACTAAAATGAACATCACATAAATTTCAATCAAGCCAAGCATATTGGCATATTGAAAATTTAACGCCACTTCCGCCACTAAGCGAGTTATCATGCCCCAAATCCAAATAATGAAAAAGCCACCAATCAACAAGCGCAACCAAATAAAATCAACTTTTTCACTATTAGCAAAGGTACTACTAATCAAAGACTCGTATTTGTTTATTTTTCTTAAACAAACAAAGCCATAGCCTGCAATCACTATATACTGAATCAACACAAACCAGGTCATGGATTTCCAGGCAATGTTTCTTGTGATTGGGTCCTTATATAAATAGATCATGGTCACTACAAACATGACCAGCGGAATTAAGTGGATACTGTCTCGCTTCTTAAAGGCGAAGTCATTATGAATCAAGGACTGTAAATACCAGTAAAGTACAGGCCCCTTAAGGAAAAAGGGAATAGCAAGAAAAGGCAAAATGGTAACCAGCGCAGACAAAGACCCCCAACCTTTAATTGGCCCATAAAAAGCCAGCATAAAGAATGGAATGATGCCGTTAAGCATCAAAAAGCCTGCGAGCAAATAATGGTTAGTTTGCCGACCTTCTTGCTTAAAAAATAACAGCATTGCTAATAAGAACAACTGAAAAGCCGTAATGACTAGCACTATGTCGTGTATATTAAAAACTCTAGTTGCCATGATGTTTTCTGAGAATTATCGCTTTAATTACAAATTGCAGCTAATAATTAAATTTACTTAATTCCTCAACATACTCAATACCGATGCTGACCAAACAAATTAAAGAAAAATGATTAATGCAGACAGCCAACCCTCATCGTCCCTAATGATGAAAGCAGCTATCCTAGTCTGATTTCTTTAATCCCCCACCTCATGTTTGTGTCCTGGTATACAGGCCAAACTTGCACATAATTTAGTAACCAATCTCTTTACATTGGTACCTATCCGGTTACACAAAGTGCCTTTGCAAGCAGTGCAACCTGACACCCTACGCCAACTTTACCTCCAAAAAGCCAGTGCAGCGTGACAATATCCTTATATAGGCTCAAACGCTATCAACAGCGCAGCAAGTCTTGAATTGCCAGCCAATAACTATTTATAGGCTTATCAATGGCAGGCCCACTAAGGGCTGTATATTATTCAACCTATAAACTAAGCGCCTGAGCGAACTTCACATTCTAAGTCCTGTCCTTGAGAAAGTACAACAACCCAAAGCCGGACTTTGTAAAAGTATAGCTGACAATAGCTCAGTGAGAATTAATGTCAAGACCCCAAGTTCGGACTTTGAAGCACATTTCAGATAAAGTTCGGACAAAAATACAGGTTCAAAGCCAGATCCTGCCCAATTGAGCGGGATTTTCGCTAAGTCGTACTTATGCCTTGACTGCCACTCACATCGGATAAAGTTAGTAAGAATAGCCTTAACTTGCACAAATAAACAATACCTACAACCACATAGGTAGCTACGCGAAAAAACAATAAGTCACTTTTGCCTGCTAGAAAAGCTGTTCCTACGATTATCTGGCTATAGAAACCATTCTTTTATGCGCATAACCTCATATATGAAAGATTCGGGCGTTTATTCTTGCCCAATCAATACTCGTATTGAGTTTCAATCCAATCGGTCAGAAATGATAACAAACTGTTGCCACCTTACCTCTTTATAAAGCGGATTCTTTTGGCAAAGTCATTGTTGCGATAACTTGTCCTTGCTGCTCATCTAACTGCAGCTCGGCATTCTCACCATATAGCAAAGCAAGGCGCTCACGAATATTAACTAGCCCAGTACCGGTGCCAGTCGCCCTATGTTGGCTTTGCAATGAACCATCATTACGCACCTGGCACACCAGGCAATCAGTATTGTCATTGATGCTCAGACTTAACTGACCACCTTCAGCCAAATGGCTTATTCCATGCTTAATTGCATTCTCGATCAATATCTGCAAACTCATCGGTGGTAACAAAAAGTCCAAGGAAGAATCCGGCACCTGCTCTACATATTGCAAACGCTCTTCATACTGGATACTACTCAAAGCCAGGTAGTTATGAATCATCGCTAACTCTTCTTTGATGGTAACCTTATCATGCTTGCTGCTATTTAAAGAAAAGCGCAGCACATCAGATAATGCAGTAATAGTCTGCCCTGCACGCCCAACATTTTCCCGCATTAAACTTTTAATATTATTGAGGCCATTAAACATAAAATGCGGATTTACCTGACTGATAAGTGTATTGAGCTGGGCGTCTTTGAGTGAGTTTTCTAACTGTAATTTTTCTAGCTCAGTGCGTCGTTTAGAGCGATAAGCTATCACCATAATATAAATTAATAGCCAAGCCGCCTGACAAAACGTTACGTACATCCAATTACCAATACTGACTGCCAGCGGACTGAATTTCTCTGTCCAACTTTGCAGGGTAAGTAACTCTTCGGGTAACCAAAAAAAGCTACCTATCCAAACCAACAATGGGCTTTGCATATGCACCTGCAAAAAGCCCATCAAAACGGATAAAACAATAATATTGGGAATTAACTGGATAGATTCACGCTTATACCACCCTCTTTGATAAAACAACTGACGAAACATTAAGCTAAAGATAGTCCCCAACAAAGCCATTAAACAAACATTGAGCAATAACATAACCAAGCGAATGTCTGGCCCAAACCATACATCTAACACC
This sequence comes from Gammaproteobacteria bacterium, assembly GCA_965230615.1. GTDB lineage: Bacteria > Pseudomonadota > Gammaproteobacteria > HTCC5015 > HTCC5015. The sequence continues at coordinate 3,617,703 of OZ246012.1, read as the reverse complement.
ATGTATATCACAGCAACAACGCACCAGCCGCTAAGGTGAAAAGCCCAGAACAGCTTATTCATAGGCCAATAAGCAACCTGTTTTTCTGTAATAGCCCTAGCGTGTTGGGCTTCTCGCAAGGAAAACATCTCGATTAGGCAATATAACAATACCCATAATAACACCACATGTGTTGCAGCCCGCCACGAGCCCACCATATCTTGAGTAACACTGCGACTCTCTACCATTAAGAGTTGTTGTTCGGGTGTAGGTAATTCATACCAGGACAATAAAATTGAAATCGCATCATCACCTGCTGACATATGCACTAAACCGACCACAAACCCTAACAGTATAGCGACACATACAAAGTAAATGACCTGTTTCGGCGTTACTCGCCTAAGGTCTTGCTTGCGTAGCATATATTGCCGAAACCATAAGCCAGCAATATTACTAAACACCGCCATAACAATGCCCACCACGATGGCGGCCACCCAAACAAATGCCATGGAAAACACGCGACCGAGGAGTACGGTAAAAAAAATAATGACTGCCCAGGCACTCAGGTGACAAGCCCAAAAAATGACAGACTTCGATGAGCAGCGAATACTTGCTATTGCCCCTGAGTTCACCCGTTCACGCTGACCCACAAACAGCACATACAATAACAGCCACGCCATAAGAATATAACTGACATCAGCCCAGCGCCCTACTAGAAGCTGCTGAAAATAATACTTATCTGATGAGAATTCTGCGCCAGGCAAAAACCAGGCGGCCACGCCAAACCATAGAACCGAAACTTGAATCAAAGCAACAATAAAACCCAGAGTTACAGCAACCCCCAAGAGCAATGGTACTAGCGCTATAGGGTTCTTTAGCTGCCAGTTTTGCTTATAATATACTGACCTAAACCCCAAACAAACACCAGTACAAAGCACAGCCATAATAATGCTTTCAACAACTGCTGCCAGCAAGGGGTCACCATAGACGCTGGCAAGCAAAATAGAAATGGCCACCAGCGCCAGCCACCCCGTAAGGTGGCAAACCCAAAACTGTTTACTGACAGGCAAGACAACCGATCTCATTATGACGCTAGGCTTTGCTCTATAATAGCTAAATGTATTTAACATGATAATTACAATGCACCATCTAGTATTTTATGCGTTCCAGCCAATTATTGCCTAGTTTTTTTATTGGGCTTTATACATAGGGCTCGACAAGCCTAATATTACCCCAAAGCACGATATCACGATCGATACTCGGTCGGTGTCACACCAACTATTTTTTTAAATAATGTATTAAAGGTCGACTTGCTGTTAAAACCACATTCTTCCAATATTTCTTGTATTGTTTTATTTTTGCAGTTCGAATCCCGCAACATCTTTTTCGCTTCTTCTACCCGGTAATGGTTTACAAATTCTGGAAAGTTCTTATTATGATGAATATTAATAATATTAGATAACTTGCGTGGATTCATTGAGACACTTTCAGCAACATGCTCTAAGGTAACACCATTAATTAAGTGTAACTTATCAACTTTCATTGCTTTTTCTATTTTACTGATTTGCTCATGATCATTAGCACGAGCTGATTTTCGAACAGCGCTCCCCCCCAAAGTCACAGTGATTTTTGTTGAATTCATATAAACAATAAATGCAAACAAAAACACATTTGCTGCAAAGAACTGCGCCAGGATACTGGTTTGCAACATATCTAGCAGATCACCAGAGAATACCAACAATGCCGCAAGACTCGCAAAGAAACGTACAACCCAGAAAGTCGCCACAATATTGACGAATGCTCCGCTAAATAAGTTATCTATTTTTTCCTTACCTGCTCTTTCCTCACGACGGCGCTGTTTAACTTCATGTAAATAAAACAGACTCATACCGGCATAGATCGCTGAAATAAAGTAAACACCAACAACAAACTGCTTATTTATTGCCAAACCTCCTGCCTCTCCCGAAAACATCCAAAAATAAGAGTGATCATAGGAAAACAACAGTACTGCGATAACTAAGGGTAATAAAGCGAGTCGATTGAAATATATTTTCTTATCGGTGACAGAGCGAATATAAAAATATAGCGCAGGCCCTGATAAATACAGTGCCACACCCAAAATGGAATAATAAGGCCATAATTCGTATGAGATAAACCATGCTCGAAATGCTTGATTGACAACCAATAGAGCATGTAGTTGACCTAACATCTCCAGGAAAATCACCCCCAGCAGCAAATAGTGAATACGTCCTTGCTGCTGCTTATAGAGCAACAAAGATGCGGTCATAAAAAAATGAAAGGTCAGAATTAATAACGCAGTATCAACAATACTAAAAACCCTGATTTCCATAAGCAGTACCTCATAAGAACAATTAATAATGGCCTATGTTTTAGTGATCTTGGATTTAACCGACGTCAACCAAAACCCAACTCGCTGAGGCATATCATGCCTAACGGGGGCTGACAAAGGCACTTTTTAGGATTAATGGCCAAATAGGCTTATCAGAGGTTATTTCGACAAGGTGAGTGGCAGCCCTGCCTCAAATCAGTAAACCCGCAAGGTACTGAAGTAACTTACTGAAAAACAAGAATTTTAATCATTTACAAACTTAACAAGGCCTTAAAACGGGCGGCATGACGACGTGATACCTCAACCTCTTCACCATCACTCATCAATAACCGATAACCACCATTGACCCAATTATCGACATTTGCCACATGCTGCAAATTAATTATCTGCTGTCGATTGGCACGAAAAAAAAGGTATTCAGGCAAGCGGGCTTCAATTTTAGCCAGCGATTTATAGAGAAAGGGCTTTTCATCTGCAAAAAAGACACGAGTATGGTTACCACAGCTCTCAAAACGGCGGATTTTCTCCAGCTCAACCAAAAAACAGCTCTCACCGTCTTTAATAAAAATTCGGCTATCATTTTCCAACTTGCCTTCACCGCTATCTTCAGTCTCTGCGACTTCCTCATCTGCGGTATTAAGCTTTTGCAATGCTTTAGCAAGACGCTCCGGGCTGATGGGTTTTAATAAATAATCGATAGTATTGTAGTCAAAAGAACGGATTGCATAATCAGAATATGCTGTCGTAAAAATAATTTGTGCTGATACTTTAAGCTCTTCTAATAAATCAAAGCCACTCTTCCCTGGCATATTAATATCCAGAAAAATTAACGCTGGCTTTAGATTTTCTATCAAGGGCAGAGCTTGATCCGGATGACTTGCTTCAGCGACAACCTCTATCTCCGGGTGTTGCTCGAGTAGACTTTTCAACTCCTCACGAGCAAGCCGCGAGTCCTCAACAATCATTGCTTTTATACTACTAGCTGCCATATAGCCCCATTAATAATGTTTTATTAACTTAATATTAGCATGGATATTTCTACAGTCTATCCAAATTCTTACGCGGGATAAAGTAACCGATTACAGAGCTTATCAAACAATACAACTCGTTTTATCGATAAAAAACATCACATACTCATGTTCATTAAAATTAAACTGTGTGTTCACAACAGTATTTAAGAGCATGTTCACAAAAATTCAAGCCGAAACAAATGGCTCCCAACATTTATTTCGGCGTATAATGAGCCAATCAGCCAGCTTACTATTACTGCACGTTTTTTCTGAAAACTGGTGAAGGTTGCAAAAGCCTGACAGAGCTGTAGCCATATTAATAATTTGTTATTTCCTACAATAGAGATGTAAATGTCCAGCCAGCAAACTAAAAGCCAGGTCCTTGAAAAAGGCCTATGGGGTATGTCTTTTCCTATAATGATTGAATACGGAATGAATATGAGCATTCCGCTAATTGATGCCTTTTTCCTCAGCAAGATTTCCGATGCAGCCGCCGCAGCAGCGGGTGCTGCTCTGCCAGTTATATTTCTGTTCAATGTGTTTTTTAGTACTGTCGCGACCAGTGGTGCTGGTGTAGCCTCACAGCTAATGGGTGCGGGCAACTACCATAAAGCACGTATCACCTTCACTATCAATTTCTATATATGTATCCTAGTTGGTCTATTCGCATTTGTTATCTTTCAAACTAGCAGCCAATATGTCGCCCAATTAATGGGCTTGACGGGCGAAATGCAGGACTTATTCACAACTTATTTACTGTGGCTTGGCTCAGGCGTGGGTTTTATGGGGCTCAGGCAAGTCATGCATGCTATCAACAACGCCTACGGTCAACCTAAATGGAATAATCTCTCTGCACTGATCGTTGTCAGCAGCAATATTATTTTTAATGCTGCAATTGTTTATGACTGGTTTGGCTTAGGCCGCTATGGTATTCGAGGTATTGCATTTGCCAGCCTATTAGCAACAATAATCGCTTTTTTGGTTTTATTAATTATTTTAATTTACAAAGTTAACGTTAAGCTGCCATTACGCTTCGCATTGAAGGACTTTAAAACCATAACAAAAGCTGTTCTCAGAATCGCAGCACCCTCTTCATTAGAGCCTATTTCTTATCAGCTGAGTTTAATTACCATTAGCAGTATTGTTGCAGGTATTAGCGTCTCGCAGCTAGCACTACGAATTTATTCCTTTAACATTTTTCTGCTTTGTATGATCCCCACCATGGCCATTGGCATTGCAACACAGATGATTACTGCTCAATTGATTGGCAAAGCTAACTATAGTCATGCGCATGAACAAATGCTCCGCAGCGTGAAATCGAGCGTGCAAATAGCACTAGCCTGTGCTGTACTGTTATTGATATTGCACCAACCGATTATCAAACTATTTACTCAAGATCCTGAAATACTCTCAATGGCATTTATGGTGTTTTTACCTTATGCAATCATGGAGTCATTTCGAGCTATCAATGTTGTCGTTGGCGTATCATTGCGAGCAGCAGGTGATGCGATGTATATTGTTACTGTCAGCTCCGGTGTTACCTGGCTGATTGCAATCCCACTGGCCTGGTGGGCTAGTCAACACTGGGGACTTATTGGTGTCATGTGGGCTTTAATTTTTGATGAAGGGCTACGAGCGGGGGTTAATCTACATCGATGGTTTCAAAACCGTTGGCGCAAGCAATTAATCAGCGCATAATATGCGTACATGACTCAATGCTTATCCAAAAATATCATTCATGCAGCTGTTTTTCTGGCACTGCTTTTGCTATTAGCCTTGAATAAAGCTGCGGCAAAACCGTCCGACCTTATTGGTCAGATACCTGCTCAATGGCAACTCACGCATTGGCTCAACAGCGAGCCGCTAACACTCGCTCAGCTACGCGGCAATGTGGTGTTAATCCGTTGGTGGACAGCACCAAACTGCCCGTTTTGTTCAGCCAGTGCCGTCGCACTGAATCACTGGCAACAAAAATATGCTGCACACAATTTCACTGTGATTGGCATTTATCACCATAAGCTGCGCACGCCTCTCAAGCCTGAACAGGTTGCTCATTACGCCAAACAACTGGGATTTAGCTTTCCTATTGCTATCGATAAGGACTGGCAAACACTAAAACACTGGTGGCTAACCGATAAGCGCCCCTGGACCAGTGTTAGCTTGCTGCTTGACCGGCAAGGTCGTATACAACATATCCACCCTGGCGGCCAATACCAAAAAGGTGACAGCGCTTACCAGGCAATGGAACAAGCCATTCAAACGCTAGTCAAGCAGCCTCAATAAGTCGCGCCAGCTAAAACCGGTCAAACCTTGACCAAACTGGCCAAGCTGGCCATAGGGTCTATAATCATTCTTAGAAGGACCTGTTTTTGCCTTGTTTGTTAAAGCTATTTATAAATACACCGATAAATAGCGGAACTAGCAACCACTAAACTGGCCACATATGTTATGACAACAATGCCAAATGCCCAGATAAGCTCACTTGCAGACAGCGATATCACCCTATTAACCCAGCTTTTCAGCCAATTTGCTGACATCATTTATTATAAAGATACCAATCATCGCCTGATTTGGTGTAATACACCGGCTCTGGCAGCCCTGGAGTGTGCAACACTTAGCGAGGCTACCGGTAAACTCGCCGTTGAGCTACACGACAGCCCAAGCAATCAGCTTATCCATGAGTTTGAAGCGGAGGTGTTAAAAAGCAACACAGCGCTAATTAATCACCTCTTTGAGAGCGTTGATAAACAAGGCAACCAATCGTGTGGCGTTATCAGTGCTGTTCCCATCTCGAATGAACACAGTCAACTGACCGGTATTATGGGCATTCTTAAGCGCCCCCCCAAATCGCTGGAGGCAGATCGGGACCTGATGGAAAACCTGATGCGTAACTCACCTGACTCCATCTACTTTAAAGATCAAGAGTCGAAATTTATTCGTGCCACTAACTATCTGGCAAAGCGCTTAGGCTGCGAACATCGCAATGACTTGGTTGGCAAAAGTGACTTTGACTTTTTCGATGACAAACACGCCAAGCCCGCATTTGATGCAGAGCAAGATATGATCAAAACCGGTATCCCTGTCTTAGGCCTGCAGGAAAAAGAAGTCATGCGTGATGGCAATGAGGCTTGGGTATTAACCTCCAAGATGCCTTTAAAAAACGTCAAGGGCGAGATCATTGGCACTTTTGGTATCAGCAAAGATATTACTGCGCAGAAAAAAGCTGAGTTTGAGCTAGAAAAAACTCACGAACAATTATTACTGGCTTCAAGACAAGCAGGTATGACAGAAGTCGCTACCAATGTCTTACACAATGTAGGCAATGTGCTCAATAGCGTTAGCATTGCTTCTTCAGCGGCCTTTGATTTATTGAAAAATCTGAAGATCAAAGGTATCGAAAAAGCAGCCTTGTTATTAAAAGAGAATGCCGATACGCCCAACTTTTTAAATGAAGACCCTAAAGGTAAGCAACTCACTGATTATTTGTTACAAGTCTCTTCACAATTGCAAAAAGATCAAAACAGTATTAATGAAGAGCTAACGTTACTGAACGACTATATCTTACACATCAAAGAGATTCTTAAAGTTCAACAAAACTATGCCAGTGAAGTGGGGATTGTCGAAACAATGGGCATCACTGAACTGGTCGAAGATGCCATCCGCATGAACAAAGATGCTTTAATACGTCACCAAGTCAATCTTGTTCGGGACTTTATCGACCAACCTGAAATTACTGTTGAAAAACATAAAGTACTACAAATTCTGGTTAACTTAATCCGCAATGCCAAATATGCCTGTGATGATGGCGGCCGTGATGACAAGCAAATAACTATGCGCACGCAGTTCGAAAATGACAAGCGCATTAATATTCGTATTATCGATAACGGCATTGGTATACCCGAGGAAAACCTCACTAAAATTTTCCAGCATGGCTTTACCACACGTAAAGAAGGCCACGGCTTTGGCTTACATAGCTGTGCCAATATGGCTAAAGAGATTGGAGGCTCACTGCTAGCCGATAGTGATGGCCCAGGCCACGGCGCAATTTTCACTTTACAGCTACCACTACAGCCGCCCAAAAAGAAAAAGTAGGGCTTAAAGCCAGCTTCAGCTCAAAACCAGCTTGCTAAAAGCCCTTATGACCGCTTACATCGATGGCTGTGACTCTTCGTCATCAGCTAACATACCCGGGATACCCTTATCTGTCGCATCACGCGCCTGCATACTGGCCTGATTGGCAGGTATGACTTGCATACGGTTAACCGTTAAGCGTTGTTGTGGCTCGTTATTACTATTGCGTGCAACATTTTCTATCGCATCGAGTACATTGCTGCCAGCGTCTATCTCACCAAAAAATGTATATTTACCTTCAAGATGTGGTGCTTCATTCAATAAGATAAAAAAGGATGACTCGGCACTGTCAGGATCATTCGCATCTCGGGTCATACCAACAATACCTCGCCGAGTTTTAATACTACTGAATTCACCCTTGATTTTTTTTAGCACTGAACGCTGCGCGTTGTTCAAAGGTCGTAAGCGATGATGCACATTACTAAATTGCACCATATAGCCCGGCTCAACTCGATAGACATGCGTGGTATCGTAGGCACCCGCCTTCGCCAGCGCCTTCACTTGCGCGACTGTTTCTTTTGCTAAAGACGGATAAGGTTTTATCGATATAGTCCCTAAGCTGGTATGTAATAATATTTTGTCATCGTCAGAGAAGTTTTGTAATTTAAACTCATCTTGCTTACGCTCCACAACGCTATTTATCTTTTGTTTATTAAATTCTTTATCCAAAAAGTGCAAATACATAACAGCCATTGCATCGCTTTTCTGTAAAGTCGGGTTATTGTAAATGGTTTTTAAACCGTATTTATGATCTTTATAAACCTTAACACCTTTCGCACTACGAAAAACACCGACATGCTTTAAGCCCATACCTTTATCAGCTTGAATCGCAGCACTCTTGAACACTGTTTCACCTGTAGTTAAATCTTGCAATTCGATGGACTCAGCCCAAGGGTGTAAATGCACATCAGCCGCATGCAATACTGTGTCATAACGTAAATTCATATCGGCGGTAACTTCCGAATCATGTATCTGACGCCCCGGGTTTACCACCCAATGGCCGGAGTTGCTACGACCAAACTGGTCTGTAACTAAATTTGTGTGGTCTTCGCCCGGCAAACAAACAGGTGCATCAGGATCATCATGCCCCTGAAAGGCACCAAAGCTCGCTTCGCCTTTATCGACAAAAACGCGTGCATTAGCCAAGCTTTGATAAAGTGGTTGCAACGGCTTTTTGAGGTCTTTATCTAGAATATACTTAAACTCTATGCGATGACGCAGATCAAACTCCTGGTTTTCAAAGTTATGGTTGAGCACCATGGTATCCACATCCAGCGCTTCATTGGTGAGAATCGGTATACCAAAGCCTTCTGGCATTTCTGTGTAATACTGGCCTTGCGATAAGGTCACAATGCGCGGCCGAACGCGCTTGCCAAAGTTGGCCTGATGCTTGGCCACATCGTAGTTAACGTTAACATGACACATAAACTGCTGTGAGACGGTGGGTTGGCCGTTTTTATCAACGACCTGGCTGTATATGCCCTTAATCCAGGCTAATTGCGGTGGCTTCGACTCGTCCTGCATGGCAATCTTGGTCATGCTGTAAGGGCCTTGCATTGAGTTGTATAAGCGATCTACCTTATATTGCTTGGTATAGTAAATCACACTACGCATCTCACCTTCTTTCGTTTTGACTGTTTGCTCAGGGCGCAATAATTTGTCGTTCAAGCCTAAGCTTGGCACAGCCACATCCAGATCTTTCGCATAGATCTTGGCTTCGCCAGCAGCGTCACTGTTTTGGCTTTGTGTATTGGCGCAGGCGAACAATAAAGCCGCACTGAATCCAGCGATTAGTAGATAAGTGATATTAACAACGCGTTTACTCATGACCCCCTCCTGGCCAATACAGCCAAACCTGCTTATCGGTTTGGCAAATGATTTATGCAGGCTTTCAGTATAACGGCTGTCAAATTAATGCAAAATGGCAATGTGAGTGCGAGCTTTTGCTGGCCTCAGCTAAGTGCGCAAATGGCAAAGCAGGCAAACTGATAGAACTCAAATAGTCAACATAAAGGCATTTACTCAATCGCATTTTTGGCAGTGCATGGTCAGTACATCGCACAAAGTGAATACCGAGCCAAACTCAATAACACTATGTCAATTTACCTTTGACAAACATACACTTACCCGCACCCGCATTTATCGTCAGCGATTGACCATTGCTGAACACAAATACCCGTAGTGAGCAAAAAATATCCAAAAAGTGTGACTCAGTCCCCACGTTTAGTGGCATACTTGGGCATAATTCGCCCATAAACATTATCTTGTATCCGAACATAAGGAGGACTACCAGATAAGACATAGAAGACTCGGATGTCTTTGAAATTTCAACCATTTAGAAAACTAGGAGCAACACTATGAGCCGCATTTTGCTTGTTGAAGACTCTCCAACGCAGGCATATACAACAACAAAGGTGTTAGAGAGAAATGGTTATGAAGTTATCGTTGCAGAAGATGGCCAGGAAGGCTTGAGTTTAGCCAAAGAAGAATCACCTGATTTGGTCATTATGGATGTTGTCATGCCGAATACCAACGGCTTTGAAGCCACCCGTAAACTAGCAAAAGATAAGAATACTAGCCACATACCCGTTATCATGATGTCAACCAAAGACCAACCCACAGATAAAATCTGGGGACTACGGCAAGGTGCCCAAACCTACCTTGTCAAACCGGTTAGAGCACGTGAACTCGTCGCAACGGTTAATCAGCTGCTGAGCAAAAGCACTGGTTAAACACTGTTATTAACGCATTTAGCGCCTGCTTTGCCTAAGCTTAGTAGGCGCCATTTCTCACTCTCGCCAATAACTTCGCCGCATTGGCATAGTTTGCCTCAGTCGTAACCTCTTGGCCAAACCATGCCGGTGGCGTAAAAGCCGCACTGGCCTCGGATGATTCAAACTCAACCTCTGCCAATATTAATGGTGCAAATGCTTGCTCATAAACATCAATCTCGACCTTATAAATACCATAAGCATATATATAGCGAGACTTCTCTAAGCGCTGAGCTGCGGTCAAAGGCCATAACAGCTCAAATTGATCTACAGATAACGCCAGCTCTACCTCCGCCCGAGATAAGCCAAGCCCGTCTTTAACGGTCAGATAATATTTATCACCGCCAGGCTGATCGCTACGGGCCCGCACACGAATTTCACGTCCAGAATCAACACTCAAATACCCTTGCTTGATAATAACCGGCTCTTGATCAGCAACCTCTTCTGGTAATTTCGACAACAAAAACTTCCGCTCAATTTCTTGTTTCATCATTATATCCATTCATAGGTCAATAGCTGACCGGCCTACCGGATAACAATAGCTCACCCCACTGTGCGTTAAGCGCCGATAGATCAACAGTGTTTAATATCAATAGCTTAGCAGCCAGCAGCTGGGGGTTGGCGCACAAAACAGCACAGAAGCGGGCCAAATCATTGAAAACAGCATGGCAATAGGCTATACACAAAGTATACCTGCAGCCAGCCACTGTCGGCGATTATGCTATTATTCAAAAAAACGACTCAAGTGGTGAGCAAATAGACAGCTATATAGTCAACGCTGCAGGCGAAATTTAGGAGAGACATCATGTTATTAAAGCCAATATTACCCAAGCCACTTTTTTTAATTGCTTGCCTTTTTCTTGCGCCGGGACATCTCTACGCACAGGCTGTCACTGTCATTTCAAACTCTGTTGAGGCTCAACATTGCTACACTGCTGCGATACTGTCAACACGGCTGAAGTCAGGCAGCAATGACGATATTGCACTATGCAGCCAAGCCTTAAAAAGCGGCAAACTACGTAAACGTGATCGCTCAGCAACGCATTTAAATCGGGGCATTATTTATACTGCCATGCAAAACTATGATGCGGCAATCGAAGATTACAATATGGCAAAAGAGCTTACCCCCAACAAAGGTGAGATATATGTCAACCGCGGTAATATTTACTACCTCGGCGCGCAATATGAAAAAGCGATTAATGAATACAACAAAGCATTAGATTTGAGAGTCAAATCCAAACATGTTGCTTATACCAATATGGGCATGTCATTACACAAACTGGGCAACAAGACAGAAGCTGCCGCAAACTACCGTAAAGCGCTGGAAGTTTCGCCTAACTTTGCAATCGCTGAGAAACTACTCGAAAAAATCATGAATGAGCAAAGCAGCGGGTCTTGATAGTCGATATTATTATTTGACCCTGCCAATCTTATGGAATGCGCTTTTATAAACCCGTTGATTTGTAAAAGCGCATTCTCTATTACCACACTTAAACGCTTTTTTTCGCATAAATCACGTTCCAATTAAGTCAATTTGCTGCCAATACAGCTATTGGGACGTCTATAACAGCACAACTATTGCGTTTAAATTATCCGGACTGTACTCGCTATCAACACGATGCTAATGTGTTAGCTCGCTTATGGGCTAAACACTCAAATTGCAGGAGGACGATTATGCCTAATAAAATCAACTTAACTCCTATTGTTTTGTTATCTCTTTTACTTGCACCTATACAACTGCGCGCGCAGGCAGTCACAGTCATTGCTGGATCACCAGAAGCGCAACACTGTTATACAGCTGCTATTCTCGCAACCCGCATGAAAAGCGGCAGTTCTGCTGATATTGATATCTGCAATACTGCAATCTCAAGCGGCAAATTGCGTAAGCGCGATCTTTCAGCAACCCATTTAAACCGAGGCATTATCTATGCCTCAATGCAAAACTATGATGCTGCTATTGAAGATTATAATATTGCAATGGCACTTACGCCTAAAAAAGGTGAAGTCTATGTTAATCGTGGCAATATCTACTATCTTGGCGCTGAATATGAAAAAGCCCAGCGAGAGTATTCTAAAGCACTGGACTTAAAGGTAAAAGCCAAACATGTTGCTTATACTAACCGAGGCATGTCACTGCACAAACTCGGTGAAAAAACAGCTGCAGCTGAAAACTACCGCAAAGCCTTGCAGTTATCGCCTAACTTTTCGATTGCCGAAGATTTGTTACAGCAAGTGCTTATCGAACTAAACAGCCAATCTTAAAACATCATCCAACTGGATAGTTTTTTATCAAGGGGTACCTCCAATGAGTGGTACCCCTAGCTTCGACATGGCTTATATCGTCCTAACTTTTACATATCAGTAAATTAGAACAACCAAGTCTCTCTACTTAGGGCATAATAAAAGCTAGGCTATGTTATGTGTTGACGCTAAGTATCTGGAGGGCATACCATGATTAAACACGTTCTAATACCCACACTAACATTAGTGACTATTATCACTTCACAGAGCCTATTTGCTCAGGCTGTCACGGTAATGGGTAGCTCAATTGAAGCACAGAATTGCTATACCGCAGCAATCCTCTCTACACGCACAAAATCAGCCAGCGAAACGGATATTGATAATTGCACTCTGGCAATTACCAAAGGCAACCTAAAAAAAGCACATAAGGCTGCGACCTTCCTAAACCGAGGTATTATCTACTCATCGTTAAGTAATTTTGATCAAGCAATGGCTGATTATGAACAAGCCAAAGAGTTAACACCTCGCAAGGGAGAGGTCTACCTTAATATAGGCAATATTAATTATATTGATGGCGACTATAATAAGGCGATTGCAGAATACTCAACAGCCATTAAATACAAAGTAAAAGCTCGCTACGTTGCCTATACTAACCGTGGCATGTCATATCAAAAATTAGGGCAATTAAATGAAGCTGAAGAGAACTATCGCAAAGCGCTCTCGCTGTCACCTAATTTTGCCATTGCCAAGCAACTGCTTGACGAGCTATTAATCGTAAAAAGTAAAAATCAGACGATCAAAAAATAATATTCTACGGTTTATTATTCCAGCCAATTTCCTGCGCTGTTAATGGCCCAATCAGGGTGTCTTTAAGCTTACCAGGTATTTTGGCTTTACTTTCCGACAACGGAATCCTTCCACCCATAATTTCAGCACGTCGTTGAGGGTATAGTGGCAGACGCTGTGGTTCAGCATAACCATCCGGGTAACGTGGCAAATTAGTCCCTGGCAGATACTTATCACTGGCCCCTAGGGTATGCAGTAATTCATGTAAGAAAATAACACTATTAGAGCCTCGCATTTTACGGCTTGCAAACAAGTTAGCACGCGCAATCCGCCCTTTCTCCAAGCCAAACGAATGAGACAGTTTCGCTGTATACTGCGGATCATAATACATTGCCAACAACCGCAGCTGCGGGGCAGGCCCAACATAGCTATCTTGGCGCCACATCCAATAACGTAACATTAAGCTCCACCCCATAATACGCCACACCGGCGCATTGGGCGACACAATGGGCGGCAAAGTGCTAATTTGAGGTGCCAAGCTGATTGCCAATGGCCTGCGATGCTGTAAATCATAACGCCTGGCTTGCTGGCGCATATAAGATTCCACAACCTCAAATGATGCTGCATCGAGTTGCTCAATAAAGCGCTGCGTTTGCGGACGCCCATCAGCATTGATCGGATAAACCACCACGCGTAAAGGGTGATTCCAACTGGTAACACGCAGCTTGCTCATCCAAGCATCTAGCGCGACTAAAGTCAAAATAGACAACAAGACAACAATTCGCAAATGCTTAAAATTCATCTGTGCTATTACCCCAGGCAAGATATTGTTATGCTTATACCAGCATGAAAGCCCTTAGAAATATAAGGCCCAATAGCTTAATATAGCGCTTTAATGCGAATCTGTCTTTCATTGAATACTGGCCTGATAAGGAGCCTTTATGGACGTTAACAATACCGAGACGACGCTTTATTGGCGAAAAAACCTGAAGCTAATGCTGGTATTGCTCTGCATATGGTTCGCAATATCTTACCTCTGCAGCATTTTATTGGTGAACCATCTCAACGAGGTACGTTTTTTTGGCTTTAAACTGGGCTTTTGGTTAGCCCAACAGGGCTCAATATATACTTTTGTTATTCTGATCTTTATCTATGTTTATAAAATGAATCAGTATGATAAAAAATTCAATGTGCAGGAAGATGACTAAGCCTCATGGATATCCAACAACTTACTTTCTTACTCGTCGGCTTAAGTTTTGTACTTTATATTGGTATCGCTATCCGCGCTCGCGCCGATACAACCGGTGACTTTTATATTGCCGGTGGTGGCGTCCATCCTATTGCCAATGGTATGGCCACTGCTGCAGACTGGATGTCAGCTGCTTCATTTATCTCTATGGCTGGACTCATTTCATTCATGGGCTATGATGGCAGCGTTTATTTATTAGGCTGGACCGGCGGTTATGTACTATTGGCACTGTGCTTAGCCCCCTATCTACGCAAGTTTGGCAAATTCACAGTAGCGGACTTTGTTGGTGACCGCTACTACTCACAAGTGGCACGCACGGTTGCTGTGCTTTGCGCCATTTTCGTATCATTCACTTATGTTGCTGGACAAATGCGCGGCGTTGGTGTGGTTTTTTCACGTTTTCTGGAAGTTGATATTACCTTAGGCGTGATGATTGGTATGGGTATTGTTTTCTTCTACGCTGTACTTGGCGGAATGAAGGGCATTACTTATACACAAGTCGCTCAATACTGTGTTTTGATATTTGCTTACTTGGTACCAGCGATTTTTATTTCTTTATTAATAACAGGCAATCCCATCCCACAACTGGGCTTTGGTGATACCGTTGCCGACGGCTCGGGGCAATATTTACTCGATAAGCTCGATGGCTTATCACGCGAGTTAGGCTTTAATAACTATACTGACGGCTCGAAGAGCACAATTGATATGTTCTTTATTACAGCCGCTCTTATGCTCGGCACTGCCGGTTTGCCGCATGTTATTGTACGTTTTTTTACAGTACCCAAAGTAAGAGATGCACGCTCTTCTGCTGGCTGGGCTTTACTTTTTATCGCCCTACTCTATACCACTGCTCCTGCAGTCGCTGTATTTGCCCGACTGAATATGATCGACACAATTAATGGCCCGAACAATACTGGCACAGAATACTCACAAGCGCCCAGCTGGATAAAAAACTGGGAAACCACTGGCTTGATCAGTTGGCATGACAAAAACAACGATGGCCGCATGTTTTACTCAAACGATCAACGTAATGAGATGACTATCGATCGTGATATCATGGTGTTAGCCAACCCGGAAATCGCCCAATTACCTAACTGGGTTGTTGCACTGGTTGCTGCCGGTGGCTTAGCCGCAGCACTCTCAACTGCCGCCGGACTACTGCTGGTCATCTCAGCCTCCATTTCACATGACTTATTACGGCGTAATTTAATGCCAAATATCACCGACAAACAAGAGCTGCTATTTGCTCGTATAGCCGCAGCTGCAGCCATTACCGTTGCTGGCTATTTAGGCATCAATCCGCCTGGCTTTGTCGCACAGGTAGTTGCATTTGCCTTTGGGCTTGCCGCTGCTTCTTTCTTTCCGGCCTTGATCTTAGGTATTTTTGATAAACGCATGAACAAGTATGGCGCAGTCAGCGGTATGTTAGTGGGCTTATTTTTTACAACAGCGTATATCATTTATTTTAAAGGCGTATTTATCAATCCATTTGCTGACAACATACCTGATAACTGGCTCTTAGGCATCTCACCCGAAGGTATCGGCACACTCGGTATGCTATTAAACTTCACTGTCGCTATTACCGTAAGCCGCTTAACACCAGCCCCACCAGACAGTATCGTTGCCATCGTCGAGCAAATACGCTACCCCAAAAAACTAAACTAACAACAAACAACTTAGCGCTTAATGCATGTCTAACAAAACTATTTCGTCAGACGATTCTTCTAAACCTGATCTGACAGCTGATATCACTGACCTGGTCATCATTGGCGGTGGCGCGGCTGGTTTAATGGCAGCTATTTCTGCAGCACGCGCAGCAACGCAGATACGCATCATCATTTTAGATGGCGCAAAAAAACTGGGCGCAAAAATTTTAGTCGCTGGTGGCGGTCGCTGTAATGTAACTCATCATCAGGTCAGTGAACAAGATTATGCGGGTGGCTCCAAAAACAGCATAAAAAAGGTATTACGCCGCTTCAATGTGCAAACCACTATACGCTTTTTTGAACAGCTCGGGGTACCATTGAAACATGAAGAGACAGGCAAGCTTTTCCCCCAAAGTGATTCTGCCAAAGACATATTAGCAGCACTGATTGATGAAGCAAAACGCTTGAATATTAATATTCAATGCCGCAAACGAGTCTATCAAATTCAACAATCAACAGATCATTTTATTATCAGTGGCGACTGGGGACATTTGCGTGCAACCAGAATCATATTGGCAACAGGTGGCAAAAGCTTGCCAAAAAGCGGCTCAGACGGCTTTGGCTATAGTCTGGCCAATAGCCTGGGACATACCTTAACCGCCACAATTGACCCAGCATTGGTTCCCTTGGTATTACCTAAAAATCACTTTATTTGCCAGCTTAGCGGATTGACACTGACTACGAGCCTGTCGGTTTTGTCGCCGACAAATAAAATCATTAAACAGTTTACAGGTTCAACACTATGCACGCATTTTGGTTTATCAGGTCCAGCGGTACTTGATATTAGCCGCTATTGGCTGGCAGCTTACCGCGAAGACCAGCAGTGTCAATTACAAATCAATTGGCTACCTGAATTTAACAAACAGACATTTGAAGCTTTGTTATTATCGAATGATAATAAAAAAACTGTGCGTAACTTTCTAAAGTATTATCTACCCATTCGCTTAGCCGACATGTTGTGCAGCATCAGCGATATTGATACAACGACGATTTGCTCTCAATTGCGCAAACAACAACGCAAGCAACTGCTAGAAAATACATTCAACAAAACTCTACCTATTGAGGGTGATAGAGGGTTTAACTTCGCTGAAGTAACGGCGGGCGGAATACCACTCAATGAAATAAAC
Organism: Gammaproteobacteria bacterium; assembly: GCA_965230615.1. Taxonomy (GTDB): domain Bacteria; phylum Pseudomonadota; class Gammaproteobacteria; order HTCC5015; family HTCC5015. The sequence continues at coordinate 3,600,353 of OZ246012.1, read as the reverse complement.
CCTAACACCATGGCATCACGTATCAGTAACGGGCTTTATTTATGTGGAGAAATATGCGATGTTGACGGCCGTATCGGTGGCTTTAACTTTCAATGGGCCTGGGCCAGTGGCTTTATCGCAGGCACTTCAGCAGCTACCGACCTTACCCAATAGATTAACTCTATCAATTTATAGCATGCTACAAAATCAACTATCCGCTAAAACACGCAGTATCATTTCAGGGCTAGCAGCCTTTCTAATTTATGGCAGCTGGGCATATTTTGCCAATAGCGACCACACACATTTCATTGCTAGCAAGGCAGCTCTCACACAAGGCAGCTATTCATTTATGGTCACACTGACTTTATCATTGCTGATGGAGACAATATTTAGTCTGCTCGACAAACCCAGGCTACGCTTTGCCACAACATTTATCAGCAGTAGCTTATTATTATATTTTACATCCTGGCTGATAAATAAATTACTGGGCACACCTAATATTTTAGCCACTATTGCGCCGGGGACCAGCATTGGCACTGTCTATATATTTATATATACACTCAACCTGCATCGCCAAACAACAAAAGCCCAGCAAAAAACATATTAAACAGCCATTTAACCTTCCGATTCAATCGGCATAGCTGCTGACTTATATTCAGCAACGGCTTCAAGTTGCTGATTATTCAATTCAGTTTGTGTATTGCTTAAGACTAATGGGCTCAACATATAAAATATCCATATTAAAAAAAACACCATGCCCCACGTCGCTGTGGCATACACCAAAATCATAAATACCTTATATTTAGCCTGCATCTCATATAAACCCCACATGCTTAACATCTTAGAGATAATTTATTATTGTCATTTCAGGCCGTAAATCAATATATAAAACGGTACAAAAAAACTGCAGCCATTCACAATGCATTGAATTTATTAAAAAAACACGTCAATAACAAAGCTTCACTTTATAAAACAATAATAAGTAGTTGTTTTAAATATAGTATTTACAGACTACCTGTATTTTTAGTCATTATTTTATAAAAAGTTTACTATTCAGCCTGTTTTGCCATGCCTTGTTGCCTAACGAAGCCACCACTCTATTGCGCACAAGATATTAACCTAATCTCTTGTCAGAGCACTCAGAACAGACTCATAAATGGGGGCTGCATAGCCAGCACTCATTATCGCTACACAAGCAGAACGACAAACGCATAAAGTAGTCGTAGCTTAACAAGCAAAACTAGCAATATCGATATCGTAGTTGATCCAACACAGCAAATGACTTGCTAGAGATATAATGATGCTTGAGAGAAAAGTGGTGTTTACAGTTTTTTGATTATTGCTATCAAGTTACCCAGTATATCCCCAGCCAAGAAAATCATTGGCATAAGAAATACTAGGTAACTTGTAACAAGCAATAAACTTTAGTGACGAGAAACGCTATACTGTCCATATGTACACTACTCTGCGCAGGCGTATACACTGCAATACAGATTAACTTATCGCGTTAAAAAACCCGCTATCTGGCTTTAATTTGTACAATCTCATGATTCGCTTGAGCGAAAAACGCTTGCGAAGGAGCAGCAATTGCACTGCCCGTCAAAACCCCCCCAAAAAACAGCAATATACAAATACCGCCAAGCATAAACTTATCTATCTTCAACATACTTAATCTCCTAATATCACTCAGTATATTTTCATTCCTTAACCATTCTCTATGGCTATTCCTTTTTGTTCTCCATTACCATAGAGACGACCTTAATCTACGAAAACAATACCCTCGGACACAATCTGCTTTATTGATGTGCAATTGATGTTTGACGCACCACCATTGAACACCGTTATTGCAGGAACTGCGCGGCCCGACAACAAACGACAATGTTAAAATACTATTAACGTCAGCTTTTTGTATTATTCTCGCAAATTTATAACAAAGCTATTCACTGTATACAGTTTGCCAACAAATGCTCACTGAATGGCTAGGGTTATGACTATAAACATTGATGCACTCTCAGCCAACAACAGCATACAGTTAATTGCCGCAAACAGCTTTGTCATGCTGTCAATAATAAACCGCAATGCCTTATAATAAAATTCGCTATTACCCATATAAAGCGTAATAATACAGACTATATTTTTGAAACAGTTAACATTACACAAAGTTTATAGGCGAGAGTGCAACCAATTATGTTTTCGCTTAATAAAGCGTTGCTAACAGATGCCAAGTTGAGCAAACTCCTCACACAAGACAGCAAACATTACAAATACGTGACTACTTACTTATACAAAACCATTCGTAAAGTGTTACTCAGCTAATACAAACTTTGTACAAACTTGGCAAGCTCAGGCAAAGCACACCAGTTTGTTATAACCATTTAAGGCTCAATAGGTTTTTGAAAAATAAGAAAATGTTGTTGAGGCAAGAAGTCTCTTGTTTCTAACCATTGCAAACCAACAGCCATCAACTCTTTTTTGACCTGTACTTCTGTCATTTTGTGCAACCGTTTAATCAACACTTTAGGGTCTTCTGCTCTATATTCAATTAACACAACACGCCCGCCGGGTTTTAGCGCTTGCACAATATGCCGCATTACTTCGTAAGGGTAGGCAAACTCATGATATGCATCTACCAGCAGTACCAGATCTGCTGTATTGGCAAGCAAGCCTGGGTTATCTTCACTCGCTAACACTAGTTTAATATTATTGATTTTTGCTGCTTTCATTCGTTGGGCGATGATATCCAACATTTCCTGCTGTATATCAACTGCAATTACTTGGCCTGCGGCTAACCGCTTGGCAATGGGTAAAGAAAAATACCCCGTACCGGCTCCCAAATCGACAACAGTTGCCGTTGGTGAGAGCTGTAGATTTTTTAGCAACAAGTCTGTCCTTTCTTCTTGCAGACGCGTGGACCGTTCTAACCAAGCCGCCCCTAAATGCCCCATAACCTGAGATATTTCGCGCCCCATATAGACCTTGCCAATACCATCACGGCTTGCTTTGGTATATTGATAGACTTGCTGCTTATTATTTTCCGCTTGCACTCGTGCAGACACAACAAGCATCACACCTAATAGCAAGATAGGCACTAAATATCCGCATCGACTATTCATTATATACCTGTATGTTATTTGGCCACTCGCCGGATAACAAAAACCCCGTCAGTTGGAGACGGGGCTTTACACTCATCAATTTCTATTTTTAACTTTTCGTTGTTATTATTCTTTTTCTACCGGTTGATCTTTCGGCTTACTATTAGCACCCTCCGATTGCACAATAACGCCACCCCGGATAACGAATGTTCGACCATCTGATGAATCATAATTTCCATCATTACTCAATTGTCGAATCGAATTATATTTATTGACCAACCACAATTGATTGCCTTCTCGGATTACCAGCTCTTTATAGCTATATGGTGTTGTGACCACCTTGCCGTCTTTATCAGGCTTGCTGGTATAAATTAATGATGCAGCAATACTCGCGCCGGAAAATACTAATATGCCAAGCAATATCAATTGCCTTACTAAAGAAACAAGTTTTACCTGTCGCATTGGGAACCCCCTAAATCCTCATATACATACCGTAATATGGTATATTTGCATACCAGACTATGAGCTCTATGACACAGCATGCCAAACAATAGTTCCTTGAAGATACCTGCCCATCTCATTTAAGCTCAGCTACTGATAATAATCGATCAATGCCTGCATCTCAACTATAGAGCATTGCAATGAGCTTTCAGCTTATTTAAACGTCGCCAATAATTCACCACTGATCGCCAGCAGGTTTCCGCTGTCCACAGCTGACGCTGTTAAGCCATTACCTAACATTTCATTAATAATTAAGTCTACCCGCCCATCACTGTCTAAATCAGCTGGCGCAGCACTGTACGCCAGGGTATCACCATGATCACCCGTGGTATCACCACGCGCACCTAAAACATTGGTGAGACGAAATACTGCTGCCGCAGGCTGTGACTCTGCCCGCAAATCAATCACAGCAGGCCAGACAGCCTGCCCCCAGAGCACATGCAAACTACCCGCATTGCGTCGCCCCAAAGGCGCTGCATGCGGTGCGGCAACCGCTAGATCAGCCAGACCATCACCATCAAAGTCGCCTTGCAAAGCGGTATCACTGGCGATTGCCCCTGCCTCAGGCCCCAGGATAGTAGTTATTTCGAGAGCCACTGGCGGATTACTAATAACAAAGGTCTGATTCTGTAACTGCCGCGCTGAAAAAATAACAAAACCAATACCAGCACTACTGAAACCATTTGCTGTACCACTGATATCTCCAATAAATAAATCAGCTTCGCCATCAGCGTTATAGTCCAAACCACCTAGAATTTCTTCTCCAAAAAAACGGTTACTATATAAGCCGGTAACGCTACCACCGTGAATGGTGCTTATGCTACCCGGCTCATTATCACCTAAGGTAATACTAAAACCATTCGGCCAACTGCCTGTCGCAAAATTATCATCCCATAATATATAAACACTACCGGCCGGGCTGCCGCCAACCGACTCTGCCGCCCCTGTAGTAGCGCCATCGGGCAATATGCTAGCACCTGCCCGATTTAAAGCGGCAGCAACTAATACTTCACTACGGTCGTTTCCATCCAGATCTGCTGCTGTTAGCGTTGCGCCAAAATGATAACCACTCGACCCCATAGGCGGTAGAATGCGTGCGATATTACCTGCTAATGCAGTACTACCAAAATTGGCTAGATCAATTTGCAAATTATTGTTTAAGTGTGCACCGCCACGAATAACATAGGCCGCACCACTGTTGGCTTCCCCATGGCTATCTTGCTGATCAGCGCCGATGACAATATCGCGAATGCCATCACCGTCAATATCCGCTGTGCGCATCCAAATACCTAAACGATCTAGAGTATTGGCGCCAATAATGGTGATGACATTCAAGCCACTGAGGCTAGTATTGGCAAGATCTAGCTGTGCATTATTCGCTGCCATTGTGCTTAACATGGTACTGCCTAATATAATCGTTAAAGAACCGGCCCCTATTCGGTCAGGACTACTTGCACGAAAATTCTGTCGCGCAATCAGCAAGTCACCAATGCCATCACCATTGACATCATCCATCCAGATTTCGGAACCAGCCGCTTCACTATTGCCAGCCCCAATAATTGTTATCATCTGTCCATTAGCGGTAGCTGTATCGACGGTATAATCAATGCGACCATTACCCAGCAACCAGTAAACTTCACCGGCAAATGTGCGGCCTGCAGGTGAGGCTCGCATAGCGGCTAAGGCATAATCAGTAAAGCCATCGGCATTACAATCATGACCACCTGTCACTGGCACACCGAAACGGCCATCACCTGTGGAACCATAAACCCGTACCAAGCCCTCTGCTGGACTGGTCGTTAATAAATCCAAGCCACTGATTTGCGCAGGAGGTTCTTCTCCTGTGCTGACCGTATTATTACTTGAGCTACTGCATGCCAGCAATAGCGTTAATAGCGTTGCATATATAAGGCTTCTCATATAACACCGTGAATAAAAGCTATCGAGCATAGTAATGCTTATATGTTATACAACTATTTTCTTAGAGGCAGGAGCACTTAGCCACTTAGTTAATCGTAAAATCTGTGCTATGAAAACCACCAAAGCCAACAATCCAGCCAATCACCGTATAATCACCAGGCACTACAGCTGGACAAGTTGCACAAGTTTGCGTCTGATCCCAATCCCAGATAAACAATCGGGTTTCATTAGCAGCCAACTCAAACTGACTTTCGGCCTGGGTAAAAGATAAGTTTTCTGACCATTGCCGAACACTATCACCAGCAGCATTGTCTATGGAGAAGTCATACTGCTGCCCATTAACAAAATTAAACGTTAAGGAACGGTCACTGTTATTGACCAGTGACAAAACAAACCGAATAGTCTCGCCCTGGGTAAACAGGTTAACTGGCTGTTCAAACACATCTCGGGTTTCGATACTAATCGTGACATCGTCTAGCAGCGGATTACGCATTGAAGGTTGTGAATCTTCACTGCAACCGCCACCAAACAACAAAGTAATCAGTAATAATAGAACTGTTAATCTATAGCGCATAGTAACAAGCCTACTGACTCGCCATAAAAAAACCAGCGGCTACTTCACATAAATCAGCAATACCTAGCGCATAAGCCGTAAGCGCAATTTATTCGCATCGGTCAGCTGTGCGGCATTGGACTTGAGTTGCTCGATATCGTCATAAACAGAAATAATCCGCCCCACATAGTCATCTAGCTCACCCTGTGCAATACGATAGGCCCACTCAGGCAGCCGCTCAGGCGGTACATCATGCTGTCGGCTAAATAAGGGCTCCAACATATCTGCTAAATATTGGCGGCCCACCGCCGACTCACGCTGGTAACGTGTCATATCAGTATCATTAAGCCCCGGATCCAGGGCAAACACTTTCACAGGCCTATCAGCTAACTCGACAACCAGATTTTCTGTATAACGGGCAACAGCTGTCTTGGAAACACCATAGGCATTGCCATAAGCAAAAGCATCCTGCGTGCCCCCTCCCACCAGATTGATAATGCGACCACCGCCACGCATCAGCATATGCGGTAATATCGCTTGCACGCAATGCATAGTGCCAAAAAGGTTGGTCTGGATATCATTGAGCCAGTCTTTAGCAGGCACTTCCCAGCTGAGTCCGATGCCCATAAAGGCTCCCGCATTGTTGATCCACAGGTCAATATGGCCATAACGCTCAATCACTGCGGTGACCGCCTGTGTCACCTGCTGCGGGTCACTCACATCCACTGGCAACATATCATTGTTCGCATCAAACTGTTGCAATTCAGCCCTGACTCGCTCAATTTGCTTCTCGTCACGCCCTGTACCAATCACATTCCAGCCACGCTCAGCAAAATAGCGCGCTGTATTTCGGCCAATCCCCCGACTTGCGCCGGTCACAACCACTACCGTTTTATCCACTCTGCATCACCTTTACAACAGAAAGAAAACACCCATATATACAAAAAAAAGCTTTTATGCGCTATTTTTTGTATAATCCTGCTTATCGCGTTGCTGACTATACACAAGCCTGAGAAGCATTGCCTAGTTTCGCTCACAAACAGGCTTTACAAAGGCTTCTTGTCATTGCCAGACACGGCTGCGGGGTTATAATACGCCCCTTTTTTACATTTACATTTACCCCATGCTAGAGGTGGAAGGTGTAAATCGAATTTGACAAGTTTGGCGCGGCAAAAGCACTTAGTGCCTCAGACTGATTTTGATGCTTAATTTTCATATATATTAAAGAGTACTGACATGACAGATTTAACCCATTACCGAAATATCGGCATTTTCGCCCACGTGGATGCAGGCAAAACAACAACCACAGAGCGGATTCTTAAGCTAACCGGTAAAATCCATAAAATCGGTGAAGTGCACGATGGCGCTGCCACAACTGACTTTATGGACCAGGAGCAGGAGCGCGGCATCACTATCCAATCTGCTGCAACCACCTGTTTCTGGAAAGACCACCGTTTCAACATTATCGACACCCCGGGACACGTTGACTTCACAATTGAAGTTTACCGTTCACTGAAAGTACTCGACGGCGGTGTTGGCGTTTTCTGCGGCTCTGGCGGTGTAGAACCACAATCTGAAACAAACTGGCGCTATGCGAATGACTCAGAAGTCTCGCGGGTTATCTATGTCAATAAACTCGACCGTATCGGTGCTGATTTCTACCGCGTCGTTAAGCAAGTTGAAGAGGTATTGGGAGCAAACCCGCTGGTTATGACGTTACCAATCGGCCGTGAAGACCAATTTGTTGGCGTGGTTGATATCCTCAATCGTCAGGCTTGGGTTTGGGATGACTCTGGCGACCCAATGAAATATGAAATTAAAGATGTGCCAGCCGATATGGCCGATGATGTCGAGACTTACCGCCAACAGATGATTGAAACAGCCGTTGAACAAGATGACGATGTCATGGAAAAATACCTTGAAGGTGAAGAGCCTGATATCGAAACGATCAAGCGTTGTATACGTAAAGGTACAATTAACTTAGACTTCTTCCCAACATTCTGTGGTTCATCTTTCAAAAATAAAGGTGTACAGCTGGTATTGGATGCCGTTGTTGATTACCTGCCAAACCCAACTGAAGTTAAGCCACAACCCGAAGTGGATCTGGAAGGTAAAGAAACAGGCGAATTTGCTCTTGTTTCCGAAGACAAACCATTACGCGCTCTGGCATTCAAAATTATGGATGACCGCTTTGGTGCGCTGACATTTATCCGCATTTACTCAGGCAAACTGGAAAAAGGCTCAACAGTGCTCAATACCTTCACCGGTAAAACAGAGCGTATCGGCCGTATTGTTGAGATGCACGCTGACACTCGTGAAGAACTTGATTCAGCACAAGCTGGCGATATCGTCGCCGTTGTCGGCATGAAAAACGTACAAACCGGTCACACACTATGTGATCCAAAACAACCGGCAACCTTAGAACCAATGGTCTTCCCTGACCCGGTAATCTCAATCGCGATTTCACCAAAAGATAAAGGTGGCTCAGAAAAAATGGGCATCGCTTTGAGCAAAATGATTCAGGAAGATCCATCTTTCCGTGTTGAAACCGATGAAGACAGCGGTGAGACTATTATTAAAGGTATGGGTGAACTGCACTTGGATATTAAAGTGGATATCTTAAAGCGTACCCACAATGTTGATGTTGAAGTCGGTAAACCGCAGGTTGCTTATCGTGAAACCATTACTCAACTGACCGAAGATAGCTACACACATAAGAAGCAATCGGGGGGTTCTGGTCAATTCGCGAAAATTGATTACACCGTTGAGCCAGGCGAGCCAGGCAGTGGCTTCCAATTCGAATCAACGGTAACCGGTGGTAATGTACCAAGAGAATTCTGGCCAGCTGTTGAGAAAGGTTTCAAAAACAGCTTGGAAGAGGGTGTGCTAGCAGGCTTCCCATGCTTAGACTTCAAAGTAACTTTAAGCGATGGTGGCTTCCACGCGGTTGACTCATCAGCTGTTGCTTTCGAAATCGCCGCTAAAGCCGCTTATCGTCAGTCAATGCCAAAAGCAGGCCCTAAGCTACTTGAACCCATCATGAAAGTTGATGTATTCACGCCTGAAGACCATGTTGGTGATGTGATTGGTGACTTGAACCGTCGTCGCGCCATGATTAAATCACAAGAGCCAGGCCCAACGGGTGTACGCATTAAAGCTGAAGCACCATTGGCAGAGATGTTCGGTTACATTGGTGACTTGCGTACTATGACATCAGGCCGTGGTCAGTTTTCAATGGAATTCGCACATTACTTACAATGCCCGAATAACGTGGCGGATGAAGTTATTAAAGAAGTTGAAGAGCGTAATAAGGCCAAAGCTTAATTCAACTCCTCTGATAAACCTATCAAAAAGCCCGCACTATTGTGGGCTTTTTTTTGCAAAAATTACCTGACAACTTTGCACAAAAGCAAAGCAACGTGCACCTTTATTTTTTATCTATATAATTCTTACTTAAATTTAATATTTATTGTGTATGCGGAGCCATACCATCATCACAATACAATCAACATACACATGAAGCTAACGACTAGGATATGGCGCAAATGGATAGTAATCCTAAAGATAGCTTTAACTTAATGCGCCACCTTCATTTCAAAAAAACATTTTTGTGACAGCACTCACAATATTTTTTTTTGCGAATTACTCTACAAAAACTACTTTTAATTTAAGGCAACTCGACAGGCCTTTAAAAATCTAAAACACACTCCCCTTAAGCAAATAACATTTAGTCTTTATTTTTTTCAATCACACACTGATGACGCCAAGAAATCGGTTTCTTGCTACTTTTTACTATTGCTAACAACACTAATCAATTATTACAGCAGACATAACTCATACGGCTGCCATAAAAGCAAAGTCTAAATTCCTCATAGACTTTTCATATATTCAATTTTTTTCTCATAAAAAAAACGCTTTTTCTCCAAGCTTTATTGCTCGTACTTTTCCGTATTAACACACTGTGAGAGGCTGCTACCATCGCCGCGCCTTAACTGATCCAGCCTAAGCAATAACAATGGATAGCTTACTCAACGATAACAATGGATCAGACACACATAACAAAAAGCTTATATAGGAGTCATTGTGAAGAAATTTATTATCAAGATATTAATACCTTATACCTTACTTGCTAGCAGTTTTGGTATTGCACAAGTCACGAATACACCGCCCTACTCTGGGGCAGACTTCAACAACAACCAAGGTCAGGCTTTAAATCGGCTAGGTTTTGTGCATCGCTACCCAAACAATGTTTACCCAGATAATGTGCTAGACGCTTTTAGCCAACAGCGTGGTAGTGTCGACCCAGCCACGCACACCGGTTTAGCCTCTAACCCCTATCATGAAACCGGTACAGCATTACGCGTTTTTCAAGGCATGCCTGTTGACTTTACTGGTCACTTACCAGTTTATAGCCTTGGTAATTACTGGCCTTATGTTGGCACACAGCAACCTGAACAGGGTCAATTCAGCAGTTTGGAAGCTGATTCTGGTTTGTATTTTCAAAGTGGTTCGGTTGTCGCCACAAGCGAGCCTCTATTTAGGGCGGGGCTACAGGGGCCACGTATTGTTAACAATCTGGCATTCGACTTTTTCTTAGCGGCAGGCAGCTTCCCAGGCAATGAACAACCTGGGCAGGTGATGCATGTCATCAAAGCCAATGATAATTCCACTTTTGTTCCTGTGCCACCGCGCGACTGGTGGGACCAGCCAAACGGTAGCGCTTATATTCCTGAAGTATATTTATCTGTCGCTGGCTTAAACCCCTTAGATGGCTTGGGCTGGCACCATTCATCCTGGTCACCGCAATACAGCAACGGTCAACAAGACCGTGACTTTGGAACACCCGGCTTTGCTTATTTAGTGAGTACTGTTTATGGCAAAAATACGAATGGTTTTGACTTAAGCAATACTCAATTTGCCGGTTTTCATACTAATGAAGGTTATGACCCCCTGGTATCAGGAGACCCTGGTTATGGCATGGCTTTTTATATCGATAATAATCTGCAAGCTGTTATGGATATTGCTTATATTAATAACAACCTTGCTAATGCTGAGCTTATTGCCAGAACAGAACACAATCCAAATATACAAACGCTATTTGGTGGAAGTCACTTACGCTCAGTTATTGCAGTGCCACCCAATAGTAATGCCGAGTACCGCATTATCTCTCATCAAGCCGCACAAGACTTACTCAATACACAACGTGGCCTGACTGGCTGGCAATCTGTGACACTTGAGTATCGCTCTAATAGCAACGCAACCATTGAAAATATTGCTTTGCCTGATGTTATTCCTGGCACAAATACCCAGCCATCACCAAACAATAATCTAAACCAACGATTTGAAGCTGAAGGCGCGCGAATACTGGGAAGTGCATCAACGTTTAGTGACTCCGCAGCCTCTGGTAGTGAAGGCGTAGCATTTCTAGATACTTTAAACTCCGGCGTAGAATTTAGTAATGTGTCAGCATCAGATACTGTCACTATGCGCTATGCTTCGCAAAATAATGGTAGTTTATCAATTGTCATTAATGGCACTGATAGTGGCAATGATATTAACTTTACTGCAAACGGTGCTTGGGTTGGCAGCTATAGTGAAGCCACAGCTTCAGTTAATATTCCTGCCGATGCAACTGTACAAATTATCAATTTAGGCAGCGGGGATATGGCTGCCAATATCGACTGGGTTGAATTCAGTGCTACGACTGCACCACCTCCACCTCCACCTCCACCTCCACCTCCACCTCCGCCACCGCCACCGCCACCGCCACCGCCACCGCCACCGCCACCGCCACCGCCACCGCCACCGCCACCGCCACCGCCAACAACAATCGATAACCCTAACGCAGTTACAGGCAAGTTCACCGATAGTGATGGCAGAACATTATTCATTATTGGGCAAGACCTGATTAGCATTGGTGACTATGTTAATACTGCTAATCACACGCCAGGCGGCATGACAGGCTACACCTCTATTAATGACCTCTCGGGTATCACCACCGAAGCTGAGTATGGTACAGGGCCGCATCACTTAAACCAGCTCTCACAAGATTATCCAGAAAGCGCCTTAGCATTAGGTGTTTGGTTAGGCAATGGACAACTTACAGAGTTTAACAATGGCCAGCACCGCGATAATTTATCGAGCTTGATAAGTACCTTGACCGCATATGAACGCCCTATTTTCTTGCGCTGGGGTTATGAGTTTGATAACCCAGCATTTGGCTACGATGCGGCAACCTTCCGTAGCGCTTGGATTGCCATGCATAATGCGATAAGTGATGCTGGCGCCTTGGATCATATTGCATTGGTATGGCAGTCCGCCACCATTTGCGGGCAAACATCTGTCGACAGTTTAAACAACTGGTACCCAGGTGATAGCTATGTTGACTATGTCGGTGTTTCTGTTTTTACACCTCAAGATTGTAACTATGCTGCACATGATGTAGCACTGGCATTTGCTGATACGCATAACAAACCCGTTATGATCGCCGAGTCTACCCCACAAGGTTATGACATTACTGAACTCACCTGGCATGCACCGGCATTAGCTGCGAGTGAATCACCGACTAATCTTAACTTACAAACACGTACAGCTGATCAGATATGGAATGAATGGTTTCAACCTTTCTTAAATTATGTGGGCGATAACAAAGATCAGATTCGTGTTCTGGCTTATATCAATGCCGACTGGGATTCGCAAGGTTTTTGGGGCGCGAGCAGTGGTTATAACCAAGGTTACTGGGGGGATTCTCGTGTACAAGGCAACGCCAGCATTCAAGAGCGTTGGCTAGCTGAATTAAATACAGCGCAGTTTGCAAAGGCAGCCAATGATTTGTTTGCCAAACTAGGCAACAACCACAGTAGTGCGCCACCACCGCCACCACCGCCACCACCGCCACCACCGCCACCACCGCCACCGCCACCGCCACCACCACCACCACCACCACCACCACCGCCACCGCCACCACCACCACCACCGCCACCGCCACCGCCACCGCCACCGCCACCGCCACCGCCACCGCCACCACCGCCACCACCGCCACCACCGCCACCACCGCCACCGCCGTCAGAGCCACAGCGTTTTGAGGCTGAGTCAGGCGAAGTATTTGGTGGCGCTGAAACGCGCCAGGATACTCAAGCATCTAATAATGCTTATGTCGCGTTCATCATGGCAGAAGGGCGTGGTTTTCGTTTAATCAATGTACCAGCGGCTTCTCAGTTCACAATGGGCTATGCCAGTGATCGCAATGGCACACTGTCTATCAGCATTAATGGTAGTGATGCCGGCAATATTAGTTTTACCAGCAATGGCGGTTTATCCGGGAGTTGGGCAACACAAATAGCCGAGCTGGATATTCCTGCCGGTGCAACATTTGAAATACGCTTTGATGCAGGTGATGCCTTAGCCAATGTTGATTATATTGAGTTCAGCAATGGCAGTGGCTCACCACCGCCACCGCCACCGCCACCGCCACCGCCACCGCCACCACCACCGCCACCACCACCGCCACCACCGCCACCACCGCCACCACCGCCACCGCCACCGCCACCACCGCCACCACCGCCACCACCGCCACCACCGCCACCACCGCCACCACCGCCACCACCGCCACCACCGCCACGCCACCACCACCACCGCCAAACGAACCACAACGCCTTGAGGCAGAGTCTGCACAATTATTAGGTAGTGCTGCCACATTCAATGACGCTGCCGCGTCTAATGGTGCTGGCGTTGCTTTCCTAGACACACTCAATGCAGGTATTTCATTTAGCAATATTCAAGCAGCCAACACCGTGACTATGCGCTACGCCTCAGAAAACACAGGCACGCTATCACTCAGAGTTAATAACGTAGACAGTGGTGATATTAATTTTAGCGGGAATGGTACTTGGTCTGGTAACTATAGTAATGCCACAGCAAACATTAATATTCCTGCTGGTGCCACTGTAGAAATCATTAACCTTGGTAATGGCGATATAGCAGCTAATATAGATTGGGTGGAATTCAGTCATAATGTAACACCACCTGTGACAGATAGCACAACTGGTACTACACGCATAGAAAATAATGTTGTTATTTCTGAAATTGCCGAACGCTATCGTGTCAGGCACGAATTAAGCTCGGCTAATTTTCATAACTTCAACATTGAGTATTGGATTGCACGCTTTGGCTTTTTGACATTAGAAGATTACACACTGACCGCAGCCGAACCACAAAGACAAGCCGCTTGTGGGACAACAACCCCTTGTATTGTTGTTAATCTGCGTATGCCCGTTGGCGTCTCCATGGTAGATTTCAATGGTTCAGAAAAAAACTGTATCCAGCAAGCACCCAACTTCCGCTTCAATAAAATCTATGGTGATGAAACAGGCTTTCTCAGCCCGTTTGCTATGGATATTGTGTTAGACAATGGTGATGCCATTCCAGCCTGTACCTCATTCGATGGCCGCCCGATTGCCAGTCGAGCACAACGTGATGCGGCGCAACAATGGCGTTTTGTAATGTTGCCACAAAGCAACACTAACCGCCCATTTGCCGCAGGCGAACAGGTTGAGTTTGAAATCACCACAACCTTTGATCGCGCTGAAATTAGTGGTGACAATGTAAACTACTACGGACAAACTTATCGTTATGTTTTTGGCCAAGGCTTTACCGTCAACAACCAGGACCCTGCGGTTGGCCCAGTTGGCATTAATGATAGTTTTGCCAAACTAGGTGGTGATACAACCATACCACATCTATCAAACTCAACTGGCGATGAACGCCGCTTAAGTTTTATGCAACATGTCTATAATATGTCGCATGATAATATTGCCAGCTGGTTACAAGGTCGTCGTTTATTTCATACCCGTTTTACTGATGGTACTCATAATGAGCAAGTGTTAGCAGGCCCACAAGCTGCAAACGGCAACCTAGCTTTTCCTGCTATGGCAAATAAAGCCAGCAACCCTATCCAGGCTGATTGTGTGACGTGCCATTTTTTAAATGGCAATGGTGAATTACAAAGTGGCCAGGATATTGTACCGCCCAAAGTGATTGGCTTAGGTTTGTTAGAGGCTATTCCAAACAGCACGATTGAACAATGGGCTGAGGATAATGGCGGCAGAATAAGCCGCGTGGACGTGAACGGCATAAGTGAAATTGGTCGCTTCGGCTGGCGTGCTGAAACTGCTACCATTCGGCAGCAAATTGCCAAAGCCTTACTCAATGATATGGGAATAGAAACTGCTGAATTTGGCTTCGGCAGTAACCGAGAACTTGCCACAGCACGCCTGGATGAGTTAGAGGTTTATACAAAGCTGCTGGCTGTCCCAACACCACGGCAAAACTTAACACAAATGCCGGGACACCAACGCTTTATCGACTTTGGCTGCGAGGCCTGTCATAAAAACACAGCGCAAACCGGCGTTGACCAGAATTTCCCAGAGTTATCAAATCAAACGATACACCCTTTCACTGACCTGTTATTACATGATTTAGGTGAAGGTGAATTTCGCACAGCACCACTCTGGGGTATCGGCTTAAGTGGCTACATCCGAGATGGCAACGCTGACAACTTAAACCTCATGCATGATGGCAATGCAACAAGTATTGATGCAGCGATCCAACGCCACAATGGCGATGCTGGTAATGCTAAAGCTGCTTACAATGCTGCAACTTCTCAACAACGCCTAAGCATCGTTAATTACTTAATGGCGATGTAATACTCTAACCCTCGCCATGGCTGCTTAATTAGCAATTAATCAGCCATGGCCAAAACCAACCTTTAAAGGATGATACTTGATGAGAAACAATATAAAACAAACTTTATTAGCATTATTATTGATACCACTCTCTCATACCACACTGGCTCAAACGACAGAAGTCAGCTTAGCAAACACGGTATCTTTTGCGAATCAAGATACTAATACTGGCCAGGTGACACTACAGAATGATGGCACTTTATTTTTACAAGGCAATCGCTGGCAGGCAACTCAAGATCGATTTACTGTCGCGAGTAATACGGTATTGTCTTTTGAGTTTGCCTCAGATAGCCGAGGAGAAATTCATGGCATTGGTCTGGATGAAAACAATACGATATCCAGCAATAGAATATTTCGTCTATTGGGCACCCAAAACTGGGGGAGAGGATCAAGCGCCAGCTACACTGGTTTAAATGGCGATTTTCAACGCTTTGAGATTGCTGTGGGCGAGTTTTATACGAACGATAGCATGAGCCTGGTTTTGGTTAACGACCACGATATCTCAAACCCGGTTAATACCAGCTACTTTCGTAATGTTCAATTAAGCAATGGCGACACACCACCGCCACCACCGCCACCACCGCCACCACCGCCGCCACCGCCGCCACCGCCACCACCAACGAGTTGCATTACACCTTTACAGCAAGCATTATTAGACGCTCACAATAATGCACGTGCTACAGGCCGTAACTGTGGTAATCAATTTATGCCAGCAGTATCTCCGCTAAGCTGGGATTGCACACTTGGACAAGCAGCGATTAATCATAGTACTGATATGGCTAACAACAATTTTCTGGATCACACAGGTTCAGATGGTCTTAGCCCATTCGACCGCATTCGCAACCTGGGTTATAACTATCGTACAGCCGCTGAAAATATTGCCGCTGGCCAAACCTCAGTAGAAAATGTAATGAACTCATGGTTAAACAGCGTAGGTCACTGCAAAAATATTATGGGGGCTAACTTCACTGAATATGGTGGTGCCTTAATCGAAAACAGCAACTCAACTTACCGACGCTATTGGACTAGCGTGTTTGGCACACCAAGATAATTATATGTGTTACTAATATTGCGTTAGGTGCATCGCATATACACCTAACGCAATTTTAAAAATCAGCATTTTTAAATATTTAGCAAAACAGTACTTCATTAAACTTTTTCTTTACAACGCCGCAATGATGCTGACATTTGCTTACCATCTTTAAAGCGGTCATCTGGTTTTTTTTGCAATGCGCGATTAATAATCGTTGACACGCAGCTTGGCAAATCATCTCGTATTTTACGAATATCGATATGCTTATCGTTAGCGATTTTATACATTAAACTCGATAAGGTTTCCGCTTTGAATGGCAATTCCCCAGCGAACAACTGATACAAAGTAACCCCTAGAGAAAACAAATCAGAGCGCCCATCCACCTTGGCACCGGACAACTGCTCTGGCGACATATAAGAAGGGCTTCCTAAAACAATACCCGTTTTGGTTGTGCTGGCGTCCGTTAAACAGGCCACCCCAAAATCAGTTACTGTTGCTGCGGCATTCTCTGGATTATAAATAATGTTATCAGGCTTGATATCACGATGGATCACACCATTATCATGCGCATAATGCAAAGCATCGGCTACTTGCGCAACAACCTCTAGCACTTCAACGACGGGTAAGCGTTTATCTATATCGACAAACGATGCCATATCGTTACCTTCCAGATAATCCATCGCGATATATGACAAATCTTTTTCTTCACCAACATCATAAATCGTAACAATATTAGGATGTTTCAAACGCCCCGCAGCATTGGCTTCACGTAAAAACCGTTGTTTAATATCTTCTGCATTAGCCGCTTCAAACTCATGTGAAAACGCCATGGTTTTTATAGCGACAGTACGCCCTATTTTAGGGTCACGCCCTAAATACACCATACCCATTGCACCACGACCTATTTCTTTTTCGACTTCATAACGCCCTAACACTGGCTTTTGGACACCGTTATTGGTCAACAACAATGTTGCAGTATGCGAACTATGCCTATCGTTACCCAATAATACAGTTTGATCCAGTGTTTTATTTTTCTGTATGCGATCATCCACGTCACGATATTTACGTTGTCGACCACTAATATCGCCAAAGACTTCTGCAGCTTTATTAAATTGCCGCTTACGTTCATAGTCTTCAGCCAGACTATATAAAGCTGCAAGCACTGTCTCACTGCTGACACAGCTTTTATATTTTTCATACGCCTGATCCAATTGACCTTGAGATTGCAATGCCTGCCCCAACTGCAGATTAGAAACCGTTAATGCTTCTTTATAGCCATGCACTTTAGCATGCATCGAGCGATTCACTGCCAACAAAGCATGTCCACAGATTAACACAGCAACTGCCAACATCATTGGCACCCAAACAAGTTGCGTTAACATGAAAAACAACTGCACATTAAGCAATACCAGCACCAGCAACACACTGACGGCTAACCCTGTGCCAGCACGCAAACCTGGCAAGAATAACATCAGATAAAGTGCTACCAGTAGTACTGCCGCATAACGTAAAGAATAACTCCAACTATTGAGTTGATAGAGGTCATTTTGCAGCAAACTTGAAACATTGTTTGCTAATAGCATTACAGACGGCACAGCATCACCTAACGGAGTTTGTATTGCTTCACTAAAGCGATTCGCTGTTAAGCCAATCAATACCGCTTTATCAGTGAATACACCGGGGTCTACTCGCCCATCAATAACATCGTTGATTGAATAGGTTTCAAATGCAGGCTGACCATTCTTACCTTTATAAAAATAAGGATAAACTCGCGCTGCATTATCTGTTTCAATAATACGCTGGCCTAAGGCAACACCGCGTGTTTGCAGTAAACGCAGCTCAGATTGCTCTGCGCGATTTAAGACCGCGGCAATACTCAGTGGCAGACTGGAAAAATAATATTGCCCTGCTCGTACTACCAAAGGTAATGAGCGCGCCCCATCAACATGCGCTAAATAATCATCACCTGTGGCCCATTGAGTTGCTGCCGACCCCAGCTTAGGCGCTGGCAAGAAAAAACGCGCTGCTGGCATCTCAGCCGTTGGACGAAACAGGCTGGGCCAATCAGCAAAGCCACCAACAAAAGCATCACTCATTTCAGCTAGCGAATGCGGTAACAGCGTCGTAGATAGTGGCTCTTGCAGGCTTGCCCCTGGCTGGTATGCTAGTGATAACACAATATTATCGGTGTTACGCCAACTCATTGCTAATGTGTGATCACTATCTAAGCGATTGACAGCTTGCTGCAAACGGCGTTTTAAGGCACCACTCATGTCTTGCGCATTTTCATCACGAAACTCCCCCATAATTTCTAAACCACGCTCATTATGAGATGCTTCAAGTGATATATTATAGGCAACTACCCGCGGCATTCCCTGGTTGATACGGCGCTGGGCCGCAGCCAGTATATCGCGCGTCCAGGGCCATGGGCCATAATGCTCAATAGCGGCATCATCGATCGCTACAACGACCAGACGATCGCTGCCGGGGCGCGCCAAAGAAAAATAAACACCCAAATCATATGCCCAGTGCTCGAAGCGTCGGCTGAGTTCACTATTGCCAACTGAAATAAAAAAAACAGCCAGCAATAACGCGATAATAAAAGCTGTTTTACGCAAATCGTACCCCTACCACTGCCCATGCAACCAGCATAAGCCGCATAACTAACCCTAGGCGGTCAATATTATTGACGACATATACA
The DNA here is from genome assembly GCA_965230615.1 of Gammaproteobacteria bacterium. Lineage (GTDB taxonomy): Bacteria > Pseudomonadota > Gammaproteobacteria > HTCC5015 > HTCC5015. Next base: position 3,580,831 of record OZ246012.1, on the reverse strand, counting down.
TGAGGAGCAGTGAGCATACGCATTTGTTGTGGTCTCAACTTGTCCATTAGTGGCATCTGTTTGTTGTATAGCGACAGTTTGTGATCCTTAAGCAAGCTGAGATTGTGGCAACTTTATCTATTTCGCGCAATTTTTAATTGCCCTTAAACTTAAGCCAAAGCCTGTTCATTCAAATACAGCTGCTCAAGCCAACAAAAAAAGGCTCACTGAGCCCCTTTGGGATTATTCTGGCATAGCCGAATAGCTCTAATGCAATAGTGCGGCTGCAGCCGCAGCTGAGTCATATTGAGCATCTTTGAGACATGTTGCTATTTGCGAAGCACTCTGTTGATATATCAACAAGTGCTGCACGGCAAGACACATTGAAAATACGCCTGCATAGCGCCGTTGGTTAGCAGCATCACCTAATTTTCCTACTTTTTGCGTGGCCATTGATAGACATGCCGCATTGTATGGCGCAAGTTCAGTATGGCATTGTGCTGCAGTGATTTGATAGCAAGCAAGATAATCAGGTTGTGCACAAAGTAATTTGGCACCGTTATCCATTAGCTTCATGGTCAGGATTTCATTGGCAAATTGGCTCTGTAGCGCCTTATTGTCAAGTTTTGAGAGCGGAGGTCCCGACGAGGACGAGGAAGGTGCTGTTGTTGCACAGGCAGTCAATAAAACACAGCTAACAACTATTGAGATGCTAAGTTTCATTGACAGCTCCGTGCAAACAGCGAAGCCTTTACATAGGCTTATAGCTTATATTGGCGACGTGTTGTCGCGATGCCCAGGCCTAATAAGCCCAGGCCCAGTAAAAACATAGTCGTTGCTTCTGTTACTTCCACAATACGGACAGTGATTGCCTTGAGCTTAAAGTCATCATCTTTGTAATCTGCCAGGAAGCCAAACTCTGTACCAAAAATACCTGGCGCAAAGTCATAGGTCGCAAAATCAGGTGCATTTGGAATACTGATACCAGGATTAACATCATCCAATGCCAGCAGGCCATCAACGGTCAGTGAAAAGTCATCTTCAGAGGTTGTATAACTGAAAGCAGCCGATACTAGCTCTACTTCGAAACCAATATCAATAATGACAGTTTCGTTAGGACCAGCACCATCAATTTGGTGGTTGTCACGGCAAGAGCGGCGGCTACAAGTAGTGACATAAATGCCATAGAAGTGATGAGAAGCGATATAAGGTCTGCCATATTGCGCTTCTGGTCTTGCCATTGCAGTATACAAACCATCATCACTGCTGAACGCTATAGCACCTGAGGTATAGCCATTGGTTTCAGCAAAATCAAACGTAATAAGGCTAGCTAATGCTGACTGGCTTAACGCTAAAAGCACCAACCCAAATAACACGCTGAGTCGAGTTTTCATAATATTTACTAATGCTCCGAAGAATAATGTTGCTTAAATTTAGGGCGTCCCTCCCATCAAATACGTATCAGCCCTATATATAGCAAACTATATGCCAAGCAACACTACCCTTTCAAAATCAATAAGTTAGCTTATGAGCATACAAGTACTGTATACTAATTAGCCAATATTTGTTAATAAACTCGACACCTTTATACCTATAGGCAGCATCTACCCACCACTATATGCTGAGATCCTCTCGTTTAGTATAGCTCATAGCAATGGCCTCCCATTAAGTTTACCCATAGTAAAAAGCGGCATAACACATTGGCAAGCCATTGCCTTGCCCAACACCCCAAAGCTCGAGCTAAGTCTTTGACTAATATGGAAATATACTATTTGTTTGATAATTAAGCTTTTTACACTTTGCCAATCAGTCCCTGTCGGTGATTGCGTAATATGTAAACTATTACGACACCCTCCAATATAAGTGACAGCGAAGCCAATACTTAACTTGGCTTCACAGCCAAACCCCTCCTCTTATCTGCTCGGTTGCGCACAGCTTGGCACTCAAAACCGGTACCTTATTTGGAAGTCTGACAGCGCTTAAATAAATAGCCTCAGGAGGATTTCAAAAAATAGCTTTAGACACTGCTACAAAACAGCACGCTAGATTCGCTAAATTTTTTGTGAACGTTTTTAATAAACTCACCAACAACAGAATGACTCAATTAGCATTAAGCATGGCGCTTTTCGCAAGTAAAGAAAGTTGTTTTACTGCTAACCTTAACGATGCCTATACCACTCAAGTTCAATCCTCACCATACATTGATACCTTTGCAATATTTATCAATATTCTACGTTAATGCCTACATGGTTTACTGGCAGTGCCTTTGATAAAGTGGCCGCAGCCACACTAAAAAACCATGCCAAAAAAGGAATACGATGAAGCAAGCAACTCACTTTAGTGTACATAAAGGTTGGGAGATAATGCTGCAAGATATGGGTATAAACCCTGCAGACATCATAAAGCAAGCTAACATACCAAACACAATTTTTAATCGCAAAAGTCAAAGCATTCGGGCTGAAGAGTATTTCAAAATTTGGCATGCCTTAGAAGCACTTACTGACGATAAAGAGCTACCATTATTACTAAGTGAACATATCTGTGTTGAAACATTTGAGCCCTCTATCTTTGCCTGTTTATGCAGCCCTGATATAAATATGGCTTTTCAACGACTCAGCCAATACAAACGTATGGTTAGCCCGGTGACCTTAACCGTAGATATTAGCCCTGCTAAAACCCGAACAAGTGTTAGCTGCTACGGCTTTAACGGTGCTATGCCTTATTCATTTATTTGTAATGAGTTGATTTACCTTACTAAAATGGTTCGTATCGCAACACGCAAAAATATTGTCCCTATCAATATAGTAATGCAAAGACCTCCGAATAACCCAGCGGCTTACCACGAATATTTTGGCACAGATATCCATGCTGGCAATGATAACTTTATTGAGTTTTCAGCCCAAGATGCTAAGCAACCTTTTATCACAGCAAATGCCAGTATCTGGCGTTTTTTCGAGCCACAACTACAACAGAAACACAGTCACCTTAATACGACTGCAAGTACTACAGACAAGGTTAGAAGTGTTCTCTTGGAAATGCTGCCGCGCGGACAAAACAACATGGAACAAACAGCTCAGCGCTTAACCGTAAGCAAACGCACATTACAACGACACTTGAATAACGAAGGCACTAATTATCAGTCCATACTAAAGAATATACGTGAAGAACTGGCTAAGTATTATTTAAGCAAGACCGATATATCACCTAGCGAAATTTCTTTTTTGCTGGGTTTTCATGATAGCAACTCATTTATAAGAGCATTTAATAATTGGACAGGTAAAACACCGGGACAGTTTCGAAGCAATAGACAAAATACCGATACAACAACCTAATAACTAATAACGATCCAGTTGTGACAGTTTGTTTGAGTGTATTATATTTGTTTAATCATCAGCAGGGCGCATGATAAACATAATATTATTTAAGTCGGTATTTAATTGCCGCAACTTTTTCTGGCCCAGCTTATCGCTAAACTGTTGGTCCAACTTAGCTAACAACTGACGTGCCTGTGCAATTAACGCTTCACCTTTTTGGGTAAACACAATTTGTTTTTGCTTGCCGACACCGTCGAGTTGTTGCAAATAGCCTGCTACACTAAGTTCTTTCACTGTCTTAGCAACCATCTGCCGAGAAATATTTAAATTACGGGCAATTTCTGCACCATAATTAACGCCACAGTCCATCGCCCCTAAAAAGCTCAATACTGTTGGCGTTATTGAACTATAGCCTTGCTGACTCAAACATGTCGCAAGATAATGCGTAATTGATTCATGCAGCTTAGCTGCGGCAAAGACCAGCTGCAGTGAATCACTGTCAACCATCGCAGTCTGCTTTTCTGTCAACTTAGTTGACATAACATACTCCTCAATCTATAATTGTCAACCAAGTTTACATGAGATTGGCATAATGCTCACCTTAGCAACAATACTCCGCGCTAATGCTGTCAGTTGTTTAGTGTTTGGCCTGATATTTATTATCACGCCAACAGCTGTTGCACTATTTTTAGATAATAATAAACCAGCCCCCGACGGATTGATACTTGTGCTTGGTGCCGGTTTAATCATTAATGGCATACATTTGTTATGGGTATCAACACGCCAGAAAATACCTAAATCGCTTGTCATCTATTTTTCGACTGGCGACTACCTGTGGCTGGCATTTACCCTCATTTTGATGCTGACTGGCACTTGGATTACAACATTACCCGGCATTGTCAGCACCAGCATTGTATCGACGTTGGTTGGCTTATTTGGCCTACTACAGCAGCAAAAGATAAAGTAAACATATGATGCTGCTGCTTGCGGCAATGTCATAGTAGGATATATCGTTAGTGGGGGCATGCCGTGCTGCCTTTGTATCTGCAAAACAGTGAGCAATGACAATTGAACACCCTCCTTGTTTGCAGCAACATTTACCTACCAGTTGTATTGCTTTTATCGATTGATAAGCCGCGCCCCAAATGCGATTACTGCATAAAGAACTTAGCGCTCAAATATAGATAATCAGATGACCAATTCAGCAGCATAAGGCCGATTCAGCGTTAACTAATAACAGATAGAACCCAGGGTCTACAATGACCTCCTATGAAAACATATGCCTCTGGTTATTTTGATACCAGCATTAAATACGCGCAAACACTAGCATGCTGATTTAAGTTGTCTGTGGTACTTTGACTTTCAATATAAGCAATAGTATTGTTTTCGAATATTACATATGCTTTTTAAAAATATTGGCCAGGAGAGAGCTACGATGTCACTACGCATTAACGATGAAGCCCCTAATTTTACGGCAGATACAACACAAGGCAGCATTAACTTTCATGACTGGATTGGTGATGGCTGGGCTGTGTTATTTTCTCATCCTAAAGATTTCACCCCGGTATGTACCACGGAGCTCGGCTCAGTTGCCGCATTAGAACCAGAATTTGCCAAACGCAATTGTAAGGTTATTGGCCTAAGCGTTGACCCTGTGGACGACCATAATAAATGGCTGGCGGATATTGAAGAGACCCAAGGCCATGCAGTGAAGTACCCTCTTATTGGAGATACCGATTTATCAGTTGCCAAGCTTTACAATATGCTGCCCGCAGATGAAAGTGGTAGTTCAGCAGGCCGCACTGCTGCAACCAACGCGACTGTACGCTCAGTATTCATTATCGGGCCTGATAAAAAAATCAAACTCATGCTAACCTACCCGATGACCACAGGACGCAACTTTGCCGAAATTTTACGTGTCATTGACTCTATGCAGTTAACAGCTCAACACAAAGTAGCAACACCGGCCAACTGGCAGCAAGGCGAGGATGTGATTATTGTGCCAGCAGTATCAGATGATGATGCCAAAGGCTTGTTTCCTGCAGGCTGGAAAGCGTTGAAACCTTATTTAAGAATAACCAAACAACCATCTTAGTATTAATACTCTACACAATAAACAAAGGCCGATAGCAATATCGGCCTTTGTTTTATGCATAAGCAAATAATACTAAAATAAGCTTTTCAGTTTATCTTTTGCTTTATCTTTTAATTGCTCGCGCTTGTTAGCAGCCTTATTACTTATTTCTGACTTTTTCGACTGCAGCTTTTCTTTCAATTCGGCAGTAAACCCTTGTTTTTTAACTTCCTGACGAATTTTAGCCAATAACTCACCGAGCAACTCCTGACCCAGCATTTCTGGTGTTGCACCTTGCGGCGCACCAAGCTCTTTTAAAATGATATCTGGCATAGTTATATTATAGTCTTTCTTAAGAGGCGTTAGCTTCGCTTGTAAAGTGCCCTGACTAAAAGTCACCCGTCTGATAATCATTTTCAGCGCACTCTCAGAAACTGCCTCTTCATCTGTCTGGTCTGCATCATTACTGCCACTAGAGGCAAGGTTATTTTGCAATACCGTCAAATTCATCTCTTTGTCTGCATTTATTTCATAATTAACACTCATTTGATTAACAGTGATATCTTTAATAACAATACTATCACTTGTAATTGTCGCAAGGTCTATTTGAATACTCGCTTCACCGAGCGACAACACATGGGGGGAGTCAAACCCCTGAGGGTTATCGATCTGCAAGCCATAAACACCGGCTAACCCTTGCTTCAAATCTACATTAACCCGCTCCACATGCACTGCTGTTTTAACAGCGGCTGAACCATATTCTTCGATAGCCAATTTAACCAAGGCATTAATATTATTCAAAACATAATAAGTAGCAATTATAATAGCTAGCAGTAACAAAAAGCTTATAAATAATATACCTTTTTTCATAAAATTCACTTTCGCTGACTAAAGCGATCTAGTTAACGGTTACTCAAAATATTGCTTAGCTTGCTCACCCAATAACCAACGGGAATCCTGCGTGAGCGTTTCAATCCATCGCTGGGTAACATACGGACTTTTTTGAATTCTTGCATCTGTTGTATTCCAGTAATCGTCAGTTTGCCACATTATCTGGGATGGCCAATCAACATTGATATATGCTATTGCTTTAATCACATCAGCATTTTGCCGAACATGCTCAAACAACGGCTCGAAAAAGATATGCCAAGCATCTTTACCATCTGACTCCAACAAATCGAACTTGCTCGGTGACACCTCTGCTAACATCATGGGTTTGTTTTGTGCCCTGGCAATTTTTACCAGTGTATCTTCTGTTTCTGCGGCATGAAAATATGAAGAAGCTATCCAGTCAACATAAGCATCGCCAGGGTACCATTGCATTAGGTGCTCCACTGCCTGATCCGCAGCAATGCTATCTGCTTGCCAGACATAAGTACAATTCTCCACTTGATTCTGGGCAAAAATATTGACGATACGTTGAAAGGCTGGTTTATATTCCTCAGGCGAATAATTGGTCCAATCAGCATTAAACTCAAAGCCAATACGCAAGAAAACAGGGATATTCTGTTTTCTTACCCAGCGCGCCAACTTCTTGATATTTTTATCAAATAGCCCTGCATTAACCGCACTCAAGCTATCATTTTTATAGCCCAAGCCCTCATGCTTTTCGATCTTAATTGAATGGTCAGTCTTACCATCAAGGCTGAGACCCAGCGCCAACATTGAACGCGGCTGCTTTGGATGCTCTACTAATAGTTTAGCTGATGTTTTACCTGCACCCCAGTCGACAACTTCATCTAAGCCATGCAGATTCAAATTTGTATACGAGGTAAACCCTGATGGCAGAGGCAATGTATAGTCCATATAACCATCATTAAAGTCTAACTGACCACCGACCGCTTCCAGATCCTGCCCCATAAACAGCAAGACTTTACCTGCTACAGGCTCATACAGTGGCGCCCTGACTTTACGCTCGCTCATGTTATTTTGCTTTCCTCTACCCTTGAACAAGGTATACAGCACTATGGCTAGCAAAAGCACAATTAATAATACAACAGCATAATATGTTAAACTTTGGATCATATTGGTCACTCTAATTACAAATTCTGGGCAAAAACCTATCAATCGACATCATACCAGCCCACATACTGTTTTATTAATATTTTCTTCAATAAAGTATGCGTTAAATGATTATATTCATACGCATTAGCACCAAAGTCAATTAAGCATGTTAGCATGCGCGTGTTCTCTTGCCATACCTACAAACTGTTACTCCTGGCAAAAGTCAGCCTTCTTCTGAGTAACCGTTTTCATTGAATTTTTATTAATAACAGCACTATCAGGGTCCTACTTGACTCGCGCGATTAAATAGACGCGTTCAATCTAAAGCAATTATCATTTTCTTAGCATTGCACCTACACAAACTATTATCAATTTCCTAAGACCTTGCCTTCTTCATTAGCATAATTGAAAATCATGTCGAAAATACATTAAGCAAATTTTAATAATATGATGCCTTGTTATCTTCTAAAACGCTAAATTGACGATGGATGCAGAATTCAAAATTATTAGCGCCATCGAGTTAATCGAAAAGCACATTCAAGAACCACTCGCGGCCAAAGATATTGCGAATGAAACCGGTTTATCTCTACGGCATTTACATAGACTTTTCCAATATTACTGTGGAGATACATTACAAAACTATGCCCGCATGCGCCGCTTAACATCTGCTTCCAAGGATATTATCAACACGAAAAAAAGCATCCTGGATATTGCATTAAGTTATCAGTTTCAGTCAGGTGAAGCTTTTTCACGCGCTTTCAAACAAGGCTTTTGGTTGTCACCCAAAATATTCCGTGAGATCGGCAGCCCTTATAACGCCTTACAACGACACAAAATTTCCCAGCAACATTTTGAAATCATAAAACAAGGTTATCAACACTCCCCGGATATTGTCGATTTACCCATACGATATATGGTGGGCAAAAAAGTGATTCAACCACACTATGCATTTCGCGTTGAAAACAATATATCTGAAGGTAACAGGGTTGCTCAGTTACTCGCAAATAGCCAAAGCCATATTGAAAATATTAATGATGGCTCAGAGTGGAATATTGCATTCAGGCGCAAAAACTTATATTGCCTTCATAAAGTAGAGCATTATTATTGCGTTGAAGTTAAAAAACCTGGCAAATACCCTGACAACTTAAGCGCCTTAGAGTTACCCAGACAACGCTATGCTGTTTTTCGCCATTATGGCGCAGATATCCTAGTTGAATTTACAATTTCTTTAGCGTTTGCCTGGTTAAAAAAGAATACCTATTACCTGGGCGATGCACCATCTATGTTTCACTTACAACCTGGTCAACGCTTTACCGGTGATTTATATATTCCAATTAGCTCACAACGGCAAACTCATCACAAGTGGTGGCAAGGTTATAGTAAAACTATTAACAAAATACACAAATAACCAGCTCCCAGCTTCAGTGCTGAGACTCGATAAATTCAACAATATCACCAACGACAGGCCTTTTTTTACGAAAAGGTCTCGCAAAAGCACTTAAAATACCGGTATGATCGATATCATCATAGAATATCGTCTGCACATCACCTTGAGCAGCAAGTACTTTAGCTGTTAAGTTGGTAGCATTTTTTATTTTCACTCGCACATCTTGCTTACCATGCAGCAATAGCAATGGCGGCTCTGTACCATCAACAAAGTTAATCGGTTGTGATGCTGCATATTGTGATTGCGGCCCAAACAAATCTGGCTGATAAGCCTCAGTAAAAGGCAAAAAGTCATAAGGCCCTGCCAAACCAATAGTACCTTTTATACTTTTACGCGCATCCAAGAGATAATCTTCATTTAAATTCAGCATAACTGCCAAATGCGCACCGGCAGAGTGCCCCAGCAAGTACAGTTGCTCCGACTGCCCACCATAGGCAGAAATATTATCCCGCAACCACTTAACAGCAGATGCTGCATCTTGGATGATTAGCGGGAACTTTACCGCAGGATACAAACGGTAATCCGCTACTACCACTATATAGCCATGTGAACTTAACGTTTCGGCAACAAATAAATAACTCTCTTTTGATAAGGTACTACAAGCTCCCCAGCAGCCACCATAGAAAAAAACGACAACAGGCTGTTGTAGCTCAGGTTTATTCGTAACGGCTGAGGGCACATAAATATCAAGCTTTTGCATAGGATCTGCTCCATACGCAATATCATGATACAAAGTATAATCACCCAGGCGTGCCAGACTGTTAACGAGGAGTAATGCTGAACGAGCACAAGCCCCTAACAAGAAGACCAGAACAAGCCCAACAACAAGCTGTAAGGTTGTTTTATAATAATTATTATTGAATGACAGCACTTAATTAATGGCTAGCTTCTTTAAGCGCAGCCAATAATTGCTGAACGCGTTTAGCATTAACACCCCCATCAAGATAACCAATACGAGATGCTGATCTAACATCAACTGCCGTCATACCATCGGCCTGCGATCGCGCACGTACAATAACATCGTCTTTAAAACCATACCAAAATGTAGTTGCAGTTGCTTCAAGTCGGCCAGCTGCTGGTGACTTTACAGCAATTGACATTCCCATATCATTCGCAATCGTAGCCGCCTGCTCTATAACCGCTGCAGGCTCTTGTGTTACTAACAAGCTTTCCAAACCTGGGAAGTATTGCTGCTGTAGCGCAGCTGCTTCAGCATGCCGATAAGCAAGTGGGTTTTGCGCAGTTTGCTCACGCGCAGCCACTAAAGCCACAAATACAGGCGGGTCATTCAAACTGGTGCTGGCATCAGCAACGGTTGGATAGCGGCCAAACTGCTGTGCAAACCAATAAGGTATAGCAAACACAGCGAAACCTAATAAGCCTGCCAATACTACCGTTATGCTAAAGCGTGGTGCTTTTACAATGAAAGTAAAAATAATACTGATCACAGCCAATACCACAGCAGCAATACCACCATAGGCCGACCATTTCAGTATGGCAAAACCTGTTGCAAACTCCCAAATATTAAAGCGTGTACCAAACCCCGAGCTGGCAGCGGCTAAAGCACTTACTATGGCAAGTAAAACAGTTAATCGAATAATATTCTTATAGGCAACTTGCATTAACTTACTTCACTCCAATCATTTTGTAGTCCAATAGCACTTTATGAAATACTCATTAGGCTATTTAGGGGCAACTAGACAGACTATCAATCCACTGTCCAATTAATGATACGCCAGCCCCATCAATCAGGTTACTGCCTAACGGTGGCATACCCGCTGCATCACGCCGATTAATACGTTCTAACAGTACAGAACGAGCACGATCATTAGGCGCGATCAAGCGTGCATTATTAATCCCTAAATCACCCAACTGTGGTGCCACATCACAAATATTCGTATCACTCAAGGCTGTGCTATAACGCAAATCAATATTAGCATTCGTCGGCCCACTTGGGCGATGGCACTGTGAACAATTAGTATGCAAATAAGCTCTTGCTCTTGCATTAAGGTCAGCTGCACTATCAAATGGATCAACCAGCCTATCTAGATTAGCTGGCACATCTGGCAAATCTGCTGCCAGCGTATCAATCGCATCATGCGTAATTAATTGATTAGCCGTAATACCTGTAGCAGGATAAAGCACGTCTTTATTTAGCTGCGCGGTTTCGAGGCCTAAAGACCGACCGGCAGCTTGCGTATGGCACTGCAAACATTGGGTATTATCCGGGTATATCCAATCCTGACTATGGATACGTCTAACCTTCCCCCCAATAACTCGCGTCGCTTCTGTTTCATCCGCATTCCACTCATAAGAGTATCCAGCCCACACACCATCCGGGTGATGCATAAATAAGCGTGTCTCGACAAGCTCATCTTCTATACGGAAATGCTTCATTAAAACACTACCAATAGGCAAACTCCAATCACCATCAGCATTGATTGTAATATTCGTCCCATCAGGAATAGCCAACCAACGTTGTTTACTGGCCGCATCTGACCAGAACAAAGCATTAACATCGTAGGGTATTAAACCGCTAGCTGCTTGTGTTGGATTACTTGGATCTACACAGCCTGTTTCTGACAAGAACGCTGGAAAACTTACATCATTATCACCACCCGGTATAATGCGCTGTATACGACCTGCAAAGTAATTCAACACATACATCTCACCATCTGCATCCTGCCCAAAAGATGAGACGTTAAAACTCGCCTCAAGCAGTTGCTCAGGCTCAAGTCCACCAGCACCATTATCAAACAGTCCCCAAATACGGCCTGTCACAAAGTCGGCAAAAATATAACTGCCAACCAAATCAGGAATCGTATCGCCACGATAAACATAACCGCCCGTTATGGATTGTGCGGTCGGTTGCCTGATTTCCGCAACAGGATCAATAAAGCCTACCGTTTCACAATCTCCATCCATAACGGGCTCCTGGCAGTGCGCACCTTCACGTATTGGCCAACCATAATTACCGCCTAACACAACTTTATCAACTTCTTCCCAACGATCCTGACCTACATCTGCCAGCCAAATATCACCCGTTGCCTGATCAAAGCTCCAACGGTAAGGATTGCGAAAGCCCCAAGCAAAAATTTCCGGACAAGGATCATTATCAGGACTAAAACCATTAACACATAAACTGTTGCCAGCAAATGGGTTATCAACAGGCACACTATAAGGGATACCCATATCCACATTGATGCGCATCAGATTACCAAAAACATTACTGGTATCTTGTGCGACTTGCAATGGATCAGTCTGATTACCGCCATCACCGATAGAAAAATAAAGGTAGCCATCAGCATCAAAACCCAGCTGACTACCAAAGTGATTATCGGAAGGTGGGTTCGCGGCTAATAAAATATCTTCGCTATTCGCATCCAGGGTCGCGCCACCATCACTGCTAGTAAAGCGCGCTAAAGTATTTTCTAATGGCGAACTATCACGGGTGTAATACAAAAAGGCCTGACCATTCGTTGCAAAGTCAGGGTGAAACGCCATAGACAATAAGCCGCCTTCATTAACGCTGGTATCCACAACAGCACTGATATCCACAAAGGTTGAGTAACTATCCACGGCAGGATCATTATTAAACACTCGAACAAAACCACCTTGTTCCACAACAAACCAACGCGAGCTATCACCCGGTGCCTGCAACATCGCAAGCGGTGTTGTAAATGCGGGTAAGTCCGGGAAAGCATCGGTTAACGCAATAGAAGAGCCTGCAACAGGGCGCTCTGGTGCAACACAGCTGCTGTTTGTTGGGCGCTCGGTTAGTCCACTACCACCAGACGGTGGCGGTGGCGGTGGCGGTGGCGGTGGCGGTGGCGGTGGTGGCGGTGGCGGTGGCGGTGGCGGTGGCGGTGGTGCCGCTTCACTTAAAATCACATCACGCACTCTTGTTGTATTGAGCATTTCACCGGTATCTTTATCGTTTGCAACAACAAAACCCAACCCGCTGCCGGTGTAATATTGTCCCACAGGAATCCTTATCAACTGGCTGGTTCCAAACTCTGTGTATGAAAAATCACTAATACCCCATACCTGGGAGCCCGCTAATTGGAAGATACGATTATTGCTGATATTGTCATCTTCGTCGAAGCCAACACCATGGATTTCACCTGTGCCATCGGCCGTAAAATAAAATGAGATAATTGAGCTACCAGTAATATCGAATGTCTCAACAGTTTTACGCCATTCATTACCACTCAAATCAATGGTGCAACCATTAGCAACCGCTGTACCAGGGTTGGGATCACCATGCTCTATCGTGTTTGTAAAATCAATGCAACCTTCAGGTGGATTGACATTGGTAAAGTCGACATAATCGATGTTAGCAGCAGAATCGTTACCCCCTAAGTTAACAATCTGCACTGTTGAATTATTGGGAACATGCAGTGATGTTGCTATCGACGTATACTCACCCGTCAATACACCGTTAGCTGTGAAGCTTATCGTGCCCACATCTTCACCATTAACGACCAGTGATAGCTGTCCATCAGTTTCAGCTGCGTAATGCATGATTAATGTATTCGCAGCAAATGCCTGCTGAAACTCAACGCCCGCATTAATAACACCTAACCCAGTCACGCCACGCCCTGCTGATGCAGCTGCATCATCATAAATTGCAGCACTGCCTAGCAGCACAGCATTTTCAGCTTCAAGCCGGTTTCCTCCTCCTGGCGGTGGCGGTGGCGGTGGTGGCGGTGGTGGCGGTGGTGGCGGTGGCGGTGGCGGTGGCGGTGGTGGTGGTGGTGGTGGCGGTGGTGGCGGTGGTGGTGGCGGTGGCGGATCTATTGGCGGCGGTGGCGGCGGTGGCGGCGGTGGCGGCGGTGGCGGCGGCGGTGGTGGCGGTGGCGGCGGTGGCGGTGGTGGCGGTGCTGGAGGTGGGTCTTCAATTGGGTTATCTTGCCCCCCTGAGCCATCGATACCATCGAGCGGATCACTCGCTGAATCACCGCTACAGGCTCCCAAACCCAGCCCTAGGAAAGCAATTAGAATTATATTAATTAGATACTCTTGCCACTTCATCCCGCTTCAACCTTATTCATTTATGACTGCGAAGCATCCACTGCCTACACAAAAACAACTGTTTATACTATCAGATAGGGAATTATGCCTTTATTTACACTCTCAGAGCGTGACCTAAGCCATATTCACCTGTGTTCACTATGCCCAGCTCGCCATAACCCTAGCTAGCATGACAAAACTGATATGCAACAGGGTAATTGAACGTTGATTTTAAACCATTGATCACGGGATTAAAAACCATGATCCCACTTGATAGTTTGCCAAATTAACCATGGTATTTTAATGCTTTTAATTGATCATTATTACCAATAATCACGCAGATATGCTTGGTAGAAATATAAAACATGGCTGATGCTAAGCAGCTCCATATTGAAACCACTTAGCAGGAGATACCAGGCTTAGCCAGGCAGACATGGCCAACCATATTATTCAGCGGCAACAACATGCTGTTCAGCACTGCCCAATTGGGTGATGCCCAGCTCTATCTTATCACCAGCCCGCAAGAAACGCGGTGGATCGAGCCCCAAACCCACACCTGCAGGCGTACCCGTTGAAATCACGTCCCCTGGTAATAAGGTCATAAATTGACTGATATAGCTGACTAGAAAAGGGATATTAAAAATAAAATCAGCGGTGCTGCCCTGTTGCATGATCTCATCATTTACTTTCAACCATAAATCTAAAGCATGGGGATCTGGCAAAGCGTCGCGGCTCAATAAATAAGGCCCCATAGGTGCAAAGGTATCAGCACTTTTGCCTTTTACCCACTGGCCACCACGGTCTATTTGATAATGGCGTTCGCTTACATCATTCAATATGGTATAGCCTGCTACCTTACTCAAGCTTTCATCCTCATTCACATGACGTGCTTGCTGACCAATAACGACCGCCAGCTCGACTTCCCAATCAACTTTCTCAGCACCAGGTGGAATACGCACATTATCAAAAGCACCAACAATGGCAGTTGTGGCTTTAAAGAACAGTACAGGTTCAGCTGGCGGTTTCATGCCCGCCTCTTCAGCATGCTTAGCATAATTCAAGCCGACACAGACAATTTTTGATGGGCGACAAATGGGTGCCGCTAAACGTTGTTGTTGATCAATACGAGGACAATGATCTCGGTTTTCTTGCAACCAGCTGGCTAATTTATTAATACCATCATTACGAAAAAAGTGCTCATCGTAATCCTGCCCAAAGGCACTGACATCTAAATACTCACCTGTGTCCGAAATAATGCCTGGACGCTCCTGACCAACTTCGCCACACCGTATTAACTTCATAACATCGAACCTCTTTCTACTTTAGTTTGCACACAAAGCTTATGTTACTTTTCTGTCACATTAGATCATATTGGGGCATGCTGAAACATACTGGGCTTATGCACAGTTAGAATGCCAGCCTAACAACTATGTAGTTACCTATAGGCAATAACAAAAACCTGTTCCTGTGGGAACCTTTTTTAATCCATTTTATCTGAATAGTCTTATTCCTTGGTTGGCACAGCATAGCATGCAGCACTATAAGTTTTGTATCATCATATTGCTACTCAATTTGTTTGTAGCACCGACACAAGCAAAAACGCACTGGTATTGGCAACACAGCTTTTCTAATAGTGAAAAACAAAAGTTGCAAACCTGGATTGAGCAGACTATCACAGCTGTCGAAAAACTGGTTGGCCCTTACCCCTTTGATTTACATATTACGTTTCATCGACATGCTGGTGCATCGGAGCCAGTTCCCTGGGCACAAACCAGTCGAAAGCGTTATGCACAGGGAGCACATTTTCACGTTGACCCAAGCTACTCATTGGATGATTTTTTGCATGACTGGACGGCTCCACATGAATTAAGCCACCTGATTATCCCCTACCTTGGTGCACAAAATGCATGGTTTGCTGAAGGCTTTGCCAGCTTTATGCAATACCAAGTTATGCAGCGTATGGAGACGTTAAACAGCAAGCAGGCTCTCGAAAAATATATCTGGCATATTCAACGAGCTAACAGCCGCTTTATTTTCCCGCAACAAACCTTTGTTAAAGCAGCCCCAACACTTCGTGCACGCGGCTTATATCCAACAATGTATTGGGGTGGCGCAGTTTATTTTTTACGCGTTAATCATCGCTTAGCAGCAAAAGACACATCGCTCATAAAAATATTACGCCAATACCTCAAATGCTGTCGTATGCGTGATTGGCAATCATTACAAGACCTTAATAAAACATTTGACAAGATCAGCAACAGTGACTTTTTTAGTGAGGAACTAAGGTACTTCCAGCAACACCGCGGCTTTCCAGAGTTCAAACATTTATTTTAAATCACAACTATCTTGAACCCATTGCAAATTACCAGTTTGTAAAACTACCATCCGCACGCTGTCGATGTGGTAGCTCAGTTATCGCAAAAGGATATTTATCTAAAGCGTCTGGATTAAACGTCACCCCTAAGCCTGGCCGTTGTGGTGCTAACAAATAACCATCCTGCCACTGTGGCTGGTGTTGCACTAAGTCTGACAGCGACTCACCGGGTCGTTTGGGTAGCTCTTGCACAGCAAAGTTTGGGCATGCCAAGTTCAAATGCAAACAAGCTGCGGTTGATACTGGCCCAATAGGATTATGCACCGCAATATCAATTGAGTGCAGCTCACACAAAGACATGATTTTCTGCGCTTCTGTAAAACCACCCGCGATACACATATCGATACGCCCATAGTCAATCAATTCATTTTCTACCAGTATTTTAAAATCCCATTTAGTACCAAAATGTTCCCCTGCAGCCAATGGCACAGATGTTTGTGTGCGCAGACGCTGATAAGCCATGGAATTTTCACTGCGAATAGGATCTTCAATAAAAAAAGGCCGATATTGCTCTACTGCCCGGCAGTAACGTATTGCATCCGGTACATTTAAGCGCGCATGGCCATCGAACGCCAGTTCAATCGTATTACCAAAACGCTCTCGTAAGGCCGCCCACTCTTCGACCGCTTGCTCGATTTGTGGACGCGGCTCAAAAACATCTCCTTGCTCGGCAAACTCCCAACGCAAACATTTCCAACCTGCAGTAATCGCCTGTTCTGCCGCTATGAATAGCTGGTCTGTACCGGCACCATGTAAGTGGGTATAACATAAAACACGATCGCGCACCCGCCCACCTAACAGCTGATAGACAGGCACACCCAAAGCTTTACCTTTAATATCCCATAGTGCAATATCAATCGCAGCTATCGCACTTGTTAACAGCTGCCCGGCAGGGAAAAAACCACCACGCCACAACATCTGCCATATATGTTCAGTGCGAAATGGGTCCTGCCCAATCAGCAATGGTTTCAAATGCTGAATAAGCCCTGCTACGGCTTGTTCACGCCCGGTAATACCAGACTCACCCAAACCATAATGCCCCTCATCAGTTTCAATAACAACAAACAGAAATGTTCGCCATTCTTTGGCAGCATAGGTTTTGATATCGGTAATTTTCATATCTGTACTTTATACCTCTCCCTGCACTGCAGGGTGTTGCTGTATTCCAAAAGGGTCGGGCAAAACACCCGCAATATCGAGCTCAACCGCAAACAAGCCGCCCGCTAAAGGGTATTGTGCCAACTGCGCTTCACTCATATCGGCACTGGCGGTAGTGATATAAAGCGTCTTTAGTGCTGGTCCACCAAAAGCACACTTAGTCACATTCGGTACTGGCATTTCAATCACTCGATCCACCAAACCCTCAGGGGTATAGCGTGTGACTCGAAAACCGCCCCAATGAGTAACCCAAATATGCTGTTCACTATCCATTGCCATACCATCCGGCGTGCCATCATCAGGGCTAAAGGTCACCCAAGGCTGCATGTTTGATATTTCGCCGACAGCATTATTGCTTGCCCGATATATCGTGCGATTTGCGGAATCTGTCAGGTAAACCAACTGTCCATCTGGGCTGAAAACCGGCCCATTTGTCACGGCATAAACACCAGGTAGACGATGGCACTCTAGCGTGGGTGTTAAATGATAAAAAGCGCCACTGACCATCGCAATATCTTTCTCCATGGAACCAAACCAAAGGTTACCAAAGGGGTCACAACAAGCATCATTTAACCGATTACTGGGCAAATCAGGCTCAGGGTCCAGCAATGGCCAGCATTGCTTACCCTGGATCAGCTTAACACCATCGGCAAACATCGCGACCAGTACTGGCGGATCGCTTTTTATAGCTGTTGGCAAAACGGCACTAATTGCTGGCGCCAGCAAAGAACTGTATTTATTACCATTTTCAGGGTAGTATCGGTGCAATTGATGTCGTTCAATATCTACCCAATAAACCGCTTGCTCTTGATCAAGCCACACTACACCCTCACCAAGCTGCGCTTTGGCGTCCCAGACACAATCAACCTTATTCTCTCTATTCACTTAGCTTTCAACCATTGCATGACAGTCTAAAAATGACCATTTTGACCTGATTTAACGACCTAATAAGGTACTAACAGACAGGAATGCTGACAGCAAGTCCTAATTTACGCCTTAAATAACGATAAATCATAACAAGAATAGCACTCGGTCTTTTATTAATGTTAATCTAGCCAACCCTCGTTAGGGCTTTAATAAAAAATCAATTAGTTTATATAGAGAAAAAATCAATGAACACTTCAGCGACTCGCATCACTTTTCTCGAAAAGGTTGGTTACGGCAGTGGTGATATGGCCGCCAATTTTTTATTCCACACCTGGAATCTGTTTTTACTCAAATTCTACATCGATGTATTTGGCATTTCTGCGGATGCCGCCGCCGCTATGTTCCTGTATACCCGATTTATCGACATTATTACCGATCCACTCATGGGTATTATCGCTGACAGGACTCGCACTCGCTGGGGCAAATATCGACCTTATGTCCTATTTGGCTCCATTCCACTGGGCATTGTTGGCTTTTTAATGTTTGTTACCCCAGACATCCAAGGTGATAGCAAATTAATTTACGCCTGGGTCTCTTATTCGCTGGCAATGTTTTTCTACACCCTGGTACAAATCCCGTATTCTGCCTTGATGGGTGTCACCACGCCTAATTCCGAGGAACGATTGATTTTATCAAAGTATCGTTTTTTCCTGGCTTTCGGCGGCCAGTTACTGATTGGCTTCATCACGCTGCCTTTAGTTGAATATGTAGGCGGCGATACCAGCTCAGCCAAAGGCTGGGCGATTACCATGGGCTTGTTTGCACTGATTGGCACTTTGATTTATTTCTTTACCTTTGCTACAACAAAAGAACGCGTTGTCACTTCCGCAGAAGTAGAAGAACAAAGTAAAGATGTAGTAGGCAACTTAAAAGCCTTATTAACTAACGTTGGCTGGCTGGTTATGTTTGTCTCCGCCTTTTTTAATCTGGCACATGTTGCGATTCGTAATGGTAGCTTTGCATTCTATTTTGATTATTATCTTGTCGAAAGCACCAGCGCCTCATCCGGCTCTTTTACATTTACAGCACTCGTTATTGCGGTTATCAGTATTGCTTTTTGCTATTGCTTATTCTCTGAGAAACATCCAAAGCCGAAATTAATCGCTATTATCGCAATTGTTACGCTTGCAGCAGTTGGGGGTTATTACTTAATCAATGACCACCTGCTTGCCTTAAGTAAGTCTTGGAAAAACTCTGTTTTTTATGCCTCTGGCACGATTGCTTTTATGCTCGGCATACTTTGCAGTAATTTCTTAACGGCACGCTTTGGTAAAAAGAACTTATTAATCACAGTCAGCCTTATTCCTTCCGTATTGATCTCACTATTTTATTTTATTGCACCTGATCAATATGAGCTGTTATTAGGTTTACATTGGCTAACTTCTTTTATTACTGGCCCTATCCCTGTATTACTGTATGCCATGTATGCTGATATCGCCGATTATGTTGAATGGAAAACTGGCCGTAATGTAATGGCATTAGTGTTTGCTACAACATTGATTGGGGTAAAGCTCGGCTTAACCATCGGTGCTTCTTTGCAAGCTAAATACCTGGATTTTCTAAACTATGTTCCTAATGAGGCACAAACACCTGAAGTGCAACAAGGCCTGGTGTTAATGGTCAGTGTATTCCCTGGCGTGTTAGTCTTATTATCGGGTTTGACTATTCTGTTTTACCCATACACAGAAAAGTTTATGCAACCTGTTGTTAAAGAGCTGGCTGAGCGTCGTGGTGATAGAGAGCAGGATCACACACCTGTAACCAGTCCAGGCGGATAATATACAGTTTAATACCATTCATTAATAAAAAAGGGGCAATGAATCATTGCCCCTTTTTTATCATTATTAGCGTTCAGTATTGCCCAGCAAACGCTGTATTTCTACAACTCGCTGTTCGTTACCCAGCTTTTGATAGCTTGTTTGCATTAATCGCAACCAAGCTGCTTCTATGCCTAAATCAAACTTTAAAGCCTGTTGCATATATAATTCAAATGCCTTTGCCGCTTTGACATATTGCTGCAATTTATAGTGAGCCTGCCCCTGTAGAGCATAGGCTTGCTCATTCGCATTATCTCCTGCATGCCGCTTCTGCCAGCTACGCAGCGCTTTAATTACATCTGGATATTGCCCTAAATTAAAATAAGCTTGCCCTAGCATTACAAACGCCTCTTGTTTATCAGCATTATCTTTATTTCTTAACCATTTTTTTAAGCGGCTTGCAGCTTGCTCATAATCACCTAAGGCAAAAGCCGCATTGGCTATTTTATATTGCAAATCTTCTTGTATCACTTTAGGCAATTCCAGCCTTTCAGCCGCATCCCTATAGATATCATAGGCAGCCTGAAAACGACCTTGCTGAGCATACACCCCAGCAATCATATTGATAAAACTATAGCTTTCATAACTTTGCAGCTTTTCACTTGCCAGTGGCGCTTGCAGCATTTTAATCGCCTCAGCATATTGACCTGCTAGCAGTTTTGCTCTGGCATCAGCCATGATGGCTTGATATTGTGGACGAACCTCCAACTTAATGACACGTTGAGTGCGGGTATCATGCGTGATAAAACCATTCCCTACAGGCTTCTTTTTGGATGGGTCAAATGTATTAACAGCCATAGCGCTATTGCTGACAGTAGCAAATAGCCCCAAACAGGAAATCAAAAGTAAGCCTCTAGGGAAGCGTAATATCCGTAAAGTCCGCAGCCTCATTATAACAACCTTGCACATCAACATAATATGCATACACGGTAGCACGACCACGTTTTTTTAGAAAGCACAGCACATGAATAAATTATTACTCACAACGGCAAAATCCCTATTACCTTACACGCTATGCCACATGATAGAGCCTTATTGACTTTACATTTTATATTACATCAAATCTCATGCTCAGCTTTTTTCAATATATTACGAATATTTGCCGCTTCTTTTGTTTGACCTAAATCGTCATAACAAGCTGCCATCAACTGTAGCCAAGATGCTTCAACACCACGATTATTTTTTTTTGCCTGTTCAATATAACGTCGCAAAGCAGCCACTGCTTTTTCAAGTTTCCCTTGGCTATGATATAACTGACCCAGCAGGGCAAAACCTAACTCATCACCATCTTCTGCAGCGTGTAACGCACGCCAACGCAATAGCGCTTTTTTGGCCGCTCGATCATCATCAAGATTAATATAAGATTGCGCTAATATTAAGTGCGCCTTTTCTTTGTCTTGATTGTATTTATTTTTTAGCCAGCGCCGTAATGTTAATGCAGCCTGCCTATAATCACCCATGGTAAAAGCTAGCTGCCCTATTTTATAAGTGACTCTATCTCGCAAAACAGCAGGCATATTATTATCATCATAGACTGACTGATAAGTACTGCGTGATTGTGCGAATTGCTCTTGTGAACTATGAATCTGTGCGATTAAAACTTTGAAGCTATAGATTTCATAAATCTCCAACTGCCCTTTTTCAATCTCAAGCTGCAACATGGACAACGCCTGCGGCTGTTGCCCAGAATTTGCCAGACTACGCGCCTGCCGAAGTTGTTGTTGCTGCTGTTCACGCACCCGCAAATCCAACAGCCTTGCTGTTTTATGTTTAGATATTCTCGCGGCATCCTGTCTGAGATTATAGTTTTTAAACCCTGCCTGCCCACCTGCTGATGCTTGCATATCGGCCATCACCGGCAAGCTAAGGCATAATAAAAAAATACTGGCTAAGCGTATTTTTTGACATTCCGCTTTATCTCTCATAAACCCAAGCCCTCGTATTACTGCGATAGAAAACCAAACACTTGAACCTGACTGTACGCTGGGTTCTCTAGTACTGGTGCAAACACGGTAACACGGGCTACTGGCAATACGTAGTTCGTAATTTTGTTGTTATTTTGGCGAGCAAAATGTTGCACCTAAGACAGTATCCTGGGACCTGAGAGGCAAATAGCGATAACTTGCAAAAAACAAAACGGCTGGAGGCAATTGGTAACAGCGCTAGCTGCTAAATCAGCATCAATAGCTTTTATATATCAAAATCATAAAATTAATCGATTTTATATTTAGCTCTAATGCCGCTATGCTTTCAACAATACGACTCTAGAAGAAAGGCAAACTCATGACTTTACTAAAAACCACAAGTTTCGCTGGCGTACACTTTGCTATCGCCTTTACCGTTGTCTACCTAATGACCGGCAGTGCTTTCATTGGGGGCGCTGTCGCACTGATTGAGCCTGCCTGTAATACAGTCGCTTACTTTTTCCATGAAAAGCTCTGGCAGCGAATCGACAGGATATGGCAACAAAATAGCCAAGGCTTAACACCGCTGCTCGCGGGTATGGCAGGGTTTAGTGAGTAGATACGGACAGGCTGGAGCCAGTAGAAGTAGGAGGTAGAAGTAGGAGGCAGAAGTAAGGTCAGGCAACAACCACTTGGTCTCGCCCAGCCTCTTTCGCTTCATATAGCGCCTTATCTGCGCGAGCAATTAGCATTTCTAAGTTATCAGTTTCACGCAGTGTTGTTAGGCCAACGGATAAACTAACACAGGGCAGATCAGAGCCATCATAGTTAACCAGTTTTAATGCCGACACAGCTCTACGCACTCTTTCAGCAACCAGCAAGGTATCAACACCACCACTGCAGGGAAATACAATCGCAAACTCTTCCCCGCCATAGCGCGCTAACAAGTCAGTTGGCCGCAGAGAGTTTGCCAAGGCCTGCGCAACCGCGCGTAGTGCAATATCGCCAGCCAAATGACCATAGCAATCATTAAATTGCTTAAAATGATCAATATCTAAAAATGCTAATGAGAGCTGCTCTTTATTTTGTCGACAACGGCTCAACTCTCTTGGAAATGCTTTATCCAGCCATCGGCGATTATTAACGCCTGTCAAGCTGTCTAAATAAGCCGCTTTTTCAAAATAGGAACGTTGCTCCAAAGCTTCATTAACTGCTTTATTATTATCTCTTAAACGGCCTGAGAGAATATGCAGTAAATTGCGTGCTATGGAGTGACAGGTTTCAATCAGTTGCCATAAAGACTTTTGTTCTATCTCTAATAATAATGTTTCACTCACCGCTGAAACCATTGCTGAAACAGCCTGGCCATCGATCAGTGATAGTTCACCAACACACTCACCCGCTTGTAAGGTGATATGGTGATGATGCTCAGTATCACTGGTTTGAATACCTAACTGCCCATCCAAGATTAAGTACAAGCGGTCATTGCTTTGCCCCAAAGACATGAGTACATCACCCTGCGATAATGCCAATACGCTACAAATATCAGGCAGCTGGGCCATCGTCTCAGCACTAACATCTCGAAACAACAAGCAATGCTTGGCAAGATCAAGATGTGCTGCGGTTACCGCTAAACGCGATGAGGGTACAGACTTAGGCATAAACGACACAGGAGTTACTCCAAAGCGACAATAGTACTTTATTCTTTATTGTCTTATACAATTTCAATTATGGGGCCTATTGTAATTCACTGACAGGTGGCCGACCAATACAGAACGACTAAATTGCGCACAATTTAAGACAATTCTGCCAGCTTGACAGCAAAAAATAACCAAAACGTGACCTCATCGACGCTTATAAGCTGCAATAAGCCTGTCAGGTGGCCGTAGCCAACTTAAAATGCACCATTTGTGGCAATTTGCTTGGCCCAATAATCGGCAATATTGCTTTGATCCACGATAAATAGCTCTGTATATAGCTGACTTGGCGGATCAATATTATGTTGGATTTTATTTACCAGCACCTCAACAGCTGTTTGCCCGAAGCCCCACCATGAATAGCCAACCAGTGCACTGGCATAGCCATCTTTCACAGCACGTAAAGCGCCTTCCAGGGCATCCAAAGAAACCACAACACCACCATTGTCAATAAAGCGCTTTAACTGCGGCATGGTTTGTAGGTCTGCAAAATAAGGCCACATCCCGACAAAGAAATACGCGGCCAAATCAGGCGTGGCATTAATACGCTGCTCTACAACTTCAACTGCACGCTGCACATTATCGTGACAAGGATCTACAGCAACCACCTCAATATCCGCATGCTGTTCAATAACAGACATAAAACCTTCCAGACGTTGCTCAAGATTTAACGCGCCTGGTGTACCTTGCAGCACAGCGTACTTACCTTGTGCTGCCCTTGCCACCATAAGCTCAGCCGCTTTTGCACCTGCACTTTTCTGATCAATCGACACATTACTCAGACGTTGCGAATCTGGCGAATCTGCATCCCAGGTAATCACCACAACACCAGCACTAACAGCCCGATTAATAGCCGACAGCAATGCATCTGGGTCATTGCAGGAAACACAAATACCATGCACTCCCTGAATAACTAAATCATCAATGATTTGTGATTGAGCTGCCGCATCGGTTGTTGCCGGGCCTATCCAGCGAAATTTCACATTCTGCTCGGCTAAAGCAGAGACTTTATCTTCAGCTCCTTGACGGGTAATTTTAAACACCGGGTTATTCAGCGACTTGGGAACAAAAGCTATATTGATCGTGTTACCTCGTTGCGAAGAACAGCCTAAAGGCGCAAACATCGTTGCTGTTACACCTGCTGCTGTTAGCTTTATCGCACTTTTTATTAAATCTCGTCTTTTCATCGCAATCCCCCATTTTATTGTAATGACCGAGCAAAAAACATTGATGTTGGTCAGTAGGCCTGCAGCACTTTATACATAAGGTATACCACGTCGTATGGCCAGACTAGTAACGACGCCGTAAGCGATCAATGAGTGCTGCAATAACAATCACCGCACCGGTAAATGTCTGCTGCCAGTAAGTCGGCACAAATAATAACACCAGCGCATTGTTCACCATACTTATCAATAAGGCACCTAATACTACCCCAAGTGCTGAACCAACACCACCGGCCAGGCTGGCGCCGCCTATCAAAACTGCTGCAATAACTGTTAACTCATAGCCTAATCCAGCATTCGACACAGCCGCGCCCAAACGAGCAGTTAATAGCACGCCGGCCAGGCCCGCCATAGCACCACTAATGGCAAACACAATTAATTGCAAGCGCCTCACCGGCACACCCGCCAACCATGCCGCTGTCTCATTGCCACCTAAAGCATATAAGTCTCGGCCAAAACGCGTAAACTTTAACAGCAAGAAAAATAATATCGTTAACAATAATGCGACCCAAACCGGAATCGGCAAACCCAAAAACAACGCTGTGCCCAGCGCTAAAAACGCATCAGGAAAACCTGTTACTGTATCTCCTTGGGTCAAGCCTACTGTTATACCTCGAGCAATTTGCAACATGCCTAAAGTAATAATAAAAGAGTTGATGGAAAATGCCGTAACAAACAAGCCATTAATAACACCAATCAATACTCCCAGCATAATACCAACTGTAATCGCCAGCATAATATGCAAATCAGCCGCAAGCAATATCGCTGTTACCATCCCGCACAAACCAATAATTGAACCTACCGACAAATCGATACGCCCTGTAATAATAACCAACACCTGCCCTAATGCCGCAATAGCAACAAATGAAAACGATAACAACACACTGCGAATATTATTACCTGTTAAAAATGCGGGCGACTGATAGGCCAGCAACAGACCACCAATAATGATAGCCAAGACCAAGCGACTTTCTGGCAATTGCCAAATTTTTCCCAATAAAGAACCAGCGTTATTTACTTGTGTTGTCATATTCAAACCGTCTTAACTCACTATCGATGCTTATTCACGTTTAGGTGATGCCTTCGCCATAATCGATGCTGGCAATATCTCATCACCCGCAAGTACAGCTGTCATTTCCCCACCGGCAAATACAGCGACACGATGCGATAGCGCAATGACTTCCTCCATTTCTGACGAAATCAAAACTATCGACATGCCTTGCGCGGCTAAATCAATGATAAGTTGATGAATCTCATCTTTCGCCGCAATATCTATACCTCGCGTCGGTTCTGCTAATACAAGCACTTTAGGTAAAGATTGAATACAGCGTGCCAATACAGCTTTTTGCTGATTACCACCACTGAGTGTTGCTATTGCTTGCTGCAACGAGTGTAACCGAATGTCGAAACGCGCAACAGCGGCCTTAGAGGCTTCTAACATCAATGCCAATTGCAACACACCCCATCGAGCATAACGCTGATAACGACCAATATGAATATTATCGTGCACACTTAAATCTGCCACAATAGACTGCGCTTTTCTTTCTTCTGGCAACAGCACCACACCAGCTTGCAATGCATCATAGGGTTGTTTAAATGAGCACAGCTTGTCCTGTAAGCGGACTTCACCTGCATGCAAGCGATTTGCGCCACAGATTGCCTGCCCCGCATCATGCATACCAGAACCGATTAAACCGGCAAAACCTATAATCTCGCCCTGATATATCTCAATATTAAGACCACGTATATTATTCGCCTGTACATCATGCAACGATAACATTAACTGGTCTGTCGCGGGCTGCAATGCAGCATGATAAAGACTAACCGGACGATCTACCATTAATCGTACAAGCTCGCTTTCGCTAATATTACCCTGCTCGAAATTACCAACCAGCTGACCGTCACGCAAAACAGTTAGCGTATCAGCAACACGCATAATTTCTGCTAAATGATGTGATATATAAAGTATGGCATGCCCTGTATCGCGTAGATTTTCAATCACCTCTAACAAGCGCTCGACTTCTTCGGGAGGCAATGCCGATGTAGGCTCATCTAAAATAAGAATTTTAGTATCTAATGATAGTGCTTTGGCTATTTCCAACAACTGCGCTTGTGCCGCTGACAAAGTATTTGCCTTGCTGGTCGAGGGAAGCATTAAACCAACCCGTTTTAATTGAGCATTTACATATTCAGCTTCGGCTTTCGAACCGCGGCGTATGCCTGCGGCTGCCGGTGGGCGAACAAGCATTAAATTATCAGCAAGACTGAGTTCGGGCACCAACTGTAACTCTTGGTGCACCATACTAATACCCATCTGTGCTGCCTCACGTGTTGATGTTGGCCTTACACATTGGCCATCAATCACAATCTCCCCAGCATCAGATGGCACTACACCAGTCAGCATCTTCATAATGGTAGATTTACCAGCGCCATTCTCGCCCAATACAGCTCGAATACTGCCTGCTTGCAAAGTAAAGCTTACCTGATCCACTACAGTGACATTGCCATAACGCTTGGTTAAGGCATTGACGGCTAGCACATTTTGAGTACTCACTTTAGCAATCGCCTTTATTATCTTTTTTTATAAAGCCTGCATTATCGAAAGCAAGCAACTTTCCAAACTGTCAGGATATGTTGTTTACGAGCAGATGAAAAGGAGAATCTTCTACAACAGGATAATTATCCGTCAGCTTGCAGGACAATATTATATTGATAACTTTCTTCGGCGGCCGACATCATTGTAGCAGTCATTCGTTGACGTTCAGCAGCGGTTTTGCGCTCTAATAAATAATCACGCCCGTTCAAAACGTGATCAGGAAAATACATTTGCGTCAACAGGCGTTTATAGCCTGGTTTACTCACTTTAAAATGAATATGCGGCGGTCGCTGCCAATCTTTGGCAACCGTATAGATACCTGGAAAAACTGTTTTAAACCGAAACAAACCCTCATGGCCACTGGCGGTAATAGCCCACCCTTGAAATGCTGGGTCCAATGGCGCTGGATTGCTATCATCCGGGTGATGATAACGACCTGCCGCATTTGCCTGCCATATATCCACAATGGCACCATCAATCGCTCGTCCTTGTTGATCGAGTACGCGCCCAACAACCCATATTGTACGACCTTTTGCGGTTGACGCCTGCCCTTTAACTTGCGTCAGATCAAAGTCTTTATCTTGCTGTGCCAACACCGGATAGAATGGACCTTCGGTCTCGGCGGGGGTAGGCAATAGCATTTTTGATCCAGCTAATACGAACGACTGATAAGCACTGCCCATCGCAAGTAACAGACCGTGCTTAATTATTAGTCGCCTATTCATATTGGTGATCCTTTGGCAAACTCATTTTTAGTATAAAGTATCCAGCAAGTCCTGAAGCGATAGACCCAACCAAAATACCCAACCTTTCATCAAACAAGAGATTAACACCTGTTTCTTCAAACGCCAAAGAGCCAATAAACAAGCTCATGGTAAAACCAATCCCACACAGTGCTGCCGCCCCATACAAGCTTGACCAGGACATATCTTTTGGCAAGCTCGCTAATTTCAATTGAACCGCTAACCAACACAACACAAAAATACCAAATTGTTTACCAACAAATAAACCCAACGCAATTCCCACAGGTACGCCGTGCATTAGCTTGTCCAGCCCTATATCTACAAAGCTAACACCTGCATTTGCAAAGGCAAAAATTGGCAAAATAATAAAGGCTACTGCAAAATGAAGGTCATGCTCCATACTTTTCAGAGGCGATTCATTCTCATCACTGCTAATACGTAAAGGTATAAACATGGCCAAAACCACACCGGCAAGTGTTGCATGCACACCCGATTTCAGCATAGCAACCCACATCACAATACCCAGAAAAATATATGGGCTCTGTGAGCGGACACGCTTTATATTCAAAAGCAGCAATAAGGGGATACAACATGCCGCTACGACTAATGCCGTTAGCGATATTTTTGCCGTATAGAAAAATGCAATAATAAGGATAGCACCAACATCATCAAAAATTGCTAATGACGTTAAGAAGATTTTAAGCGAAATAGGTACTCGACTACCCAGCAGCATTAATACACCCAGCGCAAATGCGATATCCGTTGCAGCCGGTATAGCCCAGCCTGCCATCGCAACAGGATCATCGGCATTAAAATAAACGTAGATAAGGGCAGGAAAAAGCATACCGCCTATCGCACCAACCCCAGGCAATATAATATTCCGCTTATCTGCAAGCTCACCTTCCAATAACTCCCGCTTTAGCTCAAGCCCTACCAGGAAGAAAAACACTGCCATCAAGCCATCATTGATCCAGAGCAGCAACGGTTTGGCAACCAACAAGGCGCCCACCCTTACTTCGACAGGCGTTGATAACAGCATTTCATAATAGGGCTTCAGCGGTGTATTTGCTAAAACAATCGCCAAGACAGCGGCCAGCATTAATACAATACCCCCCGCTGACTCAAGCCTGAAAAACGCTAACAGAAAATTCTGATCTTTCGATTCCATATGACACTCTCACTGTTTATGATATATGATCTCGACCAGCCCGCCATCGAACAAACAACACGGGTACAATAAACGTCATATACTGATATAATACTACTATGGCTTGATTTTTGCTGCTAACACGCGATAAAACACCATGACTAAAGGCACGCTATTTTTAATACCCACCTATTTGTCTGATAGCAATGATAAAAAGTTCATTGCCCCTATGGTTACTGATGTTATTCAAAATATTCAATATTACATCGTTGAGAACCCACGCACAGCCAGACGTTTTATTGGCTCTTTAGATCTATATATTAAAATACCTGAATGTCATTTTGAACAAATGGATAAACATTTTGATAAACATGCACTCGATGAAATTATGCAGCCATTACAGGCGGGCCATGATGTGGGTATTTTGTCAGAATCGGGGCTACCGGGAATCGCCGACCCCGGCAATCTGGCAGTCAGCTATGCCCATCGGCACGGGATCAAAGTTGTCTCGCTTCCTGGCGCTAGCTCAATTATTCTCAGCTTAATTAGCTCAGGCTTCAATGGCCAACAATTTACTTTTCACGGGTATTTACCTATCAACAAACAACAACGCGAATCGTCTATCCGAAAACTGGAGCAAGACTTTAATAAAACCGGCTACACACAATTATTTATGGAAACACCTTATCGGAATAAACATTTATTCAAAGACTTGCTGCGCTTACTCGACAGCAAAACGCTACTTAGCATAAGCCAAGATTTATGTGGCAAGCAAGAGCATATCGCCAGCCAAACTATTGCTGATTGGCACAGGCAGTCACAAGAATTAGCCAAGCTACCCGCAATGTTTGCACTTGGCCGATTTCCAAACGTATAAAAAAAGAGCAAGCCCTGGAACTCACAAGGAGGCTTGCTCTTGTTAGGCAACCGGTCGGTCACCCTTAAACGCTTTGCATCTGTTTTTTAACAAGCATATTTATCCAGACTAAATAAATCAGCAGCTCCTCACCACAGCTGTGTATAACAGAAAGCATCACTATCGCACGGCAAGCAGGCTAACACAGTGTCATAAGCACACTGCCAAAACCCTGGACCCAACTCACACAGAACAGCATATCTTCATATTGATGCATTATATTATAACGCCACCCAACTCAGCGCAGATAATACAGTAAAAAACTAAAAACTCATTACCGACATCAAAAAACGACAAAGAAAAACAGATAATTATTTTATGCAAGCGCTTTTTTATTGAGAGCCAATTCAATATTCGCTTTTAAGGCTTGTTATTTCTGCGCCTAAAGCCGCTTTACAGTAATTTTTATTGTTTGAATGTTTAATAAACATAGAGAATAAAATAGCCACATTAAAAGCCCCTGGCTATTCATAAGCCAGGGGAAGGGGGGCTAAACTGCACCTATTGCCTGGCCGTCAACAGGCACACAGTGCAGTTATTCGTATCAAAATGTAATTTGCAGACCTAAGGAAGGGAAAAACGTTAAACCTTTATTTTTATCCAAATCAAAATTATCAACCTGGTCATCAGGCTGGGGATCATATGAAAACCCTGCGACATTTTCATGGTTGAGCAGATTGATAACCTCCACAATAAACAGCGCGTTATTACCCCATAGAGAAAATTGATATTCTCCACGCACATCCAAACGCTGATAATTAGGTAAACGATCTGAGTTTAACTCTGCATACACCGGCCTAAACAATGTTGGGAAATCAGGATTAGGTGTTAAACCAATAATGGGTGTATAAGCTGCACCTGTACGCCAGGTATAACGCAAACCCATATTCCATTTCTCATTCAGTTGATAGTTCATAACTGCATTAACAACAGCTGGGGTATCGCCTGTGAACTTACTACTTTTATTACTACGCAAATCAGTTCTTTCGCTTCTTGATAAGCTCACCGCCAACCAACCATACCATTTATGTGTGAGTTTTTTTTCGATTAAAGCCTCTACTCCATAAGCTTCACCTTCGGCTTCATTAACATAATTTAACGCCGCATCCGGCTGATCGGGAGATAGCGCCAAAGGCAAATCAAACAGATCTTTGTAGTATAGTTCCACACGCCAATCCCAACCACCAGAACCATTATGCTTTATACCCGCAACATAGTGCCTTGCTTTAAGGTTTCGTAAATTAGGATTACCAATAATGCGTACAGCCTGTTCACCATCGGGTGGCCGGTGATATTCACCAGCAGCAAAACTCAAAGTCCAATCAATGGCATACTGCCAATCAACCCTTAATCTTGGTTCAGTGAGCCTCTCTTCAAAATAATCATCATTAGAAGCACTCACACCCAAAGTCAGCTTAACATCATCATGCGCTTGCCATTTATCCTCTATATAGACCTGATAGCTTTTAGACTTATAAGCAAAGTTATCTTGCACGCGATCAGATTGGTCTGGAAAACATGCTGGATCAAAATCATCACAAGGCTGAATCTTTAAGTCGAAAGCATAATCAAATTTAGACTGTTCATACTGACCACCCACTTCCAAGGTATGACGATGACTGACAGGCTGGTTATATTGCAGTTTAAAAAGGCTGGTATTTTCATCTATATTGAGAAATTGTCCTGTCCCTAAGGAAATTTCTTCTTTTTCGAGCAATTTACCTACAGTAAAATTTAATACTCGATCCTTGGCAAGATAACTTAACCAGTTAATCGCCTGCCCATCAAAACGGCTATCAAACTTCAGCCGACCAGCCACATCAGGGTCAATAAGCGCTTCTGCAGCATCTTGTTCAATTGTGGCATCAAAGTCATCATTGGAGCCCAACACAATCAGTGACAATTTACTCTTATCATTAATAGCCCAGGAGTACTTACCTTGATAATCCGACATATCAGGTATTTTATTAATAGTTGTACCATCATCCTCACCTTCATCATTCAGATCAGCTGCATCAAAGTAAATATCCAGCAAACTACGTCGATAAGAAAAGTAAAAGGCTTGGTTTTTACTAATCGTCCCTTCTGACATAACACCTGCTCGCAAAAAGCTATAATCGAGCGTATATCTCACAGGCTGCTGACGAGGCTCACGTAATCTAACATCAAATACCGCACCCGTCGCAGCGTTATATTTGGCCGGATATGCGGCAGGCAATAAATTAAAATCGCCGACAACATGCTTATTAAATACGCTAAAGCCAAAGGGGTGGTAAATATTATCCACTGGCAAACCATCCACCAAAAAAATATTATCTTCTGGTGCCGAGCCCCGTACTGCGGGTTCAGCACCATCGTCACTTGCAAACAACACCCCCGGCAAACTGAATATTGCCTGCAGGGGATCACCCTCCGCCCCTGCTACAGCAAAAAGCTTTTGAGTCTGCAATGTAGGTTCTGTTAAGCTTTCCTGCTCGCGTCCAATAACGATCACTTCCTCAACTTGAGGGTAAGCCTGCACTGCGATTAGCGATGTGATTAGCCCGGCAAAATATTGCATTAAACGTCGATTTTTTATATTTTTCATCAGCCAAATACCGTCGAGCCTGTATTTATATTAATAAATGCGTTACCACTGTGATGCAGACAATAGTAGTGAATACGGCTAAAATATGTTGTATGACCGTCTTTATAGCTTGTTACAATTTGTTACAACCTTATGTAAATTGTTACGCTTTAATAAACTCAAAATTTCTACTAGGTGGCCGTCAAAATACATATAGGACGGACGAATATGACCCGCAAAACTCACAGCAACACTCTACATTTCGCTCATAATTGCTACTTCCTGGTATTACTGGGTATCAGCATGCTTTATATCCCACTGCAGGTATCAGCTGGCGATATCTCGCGTGATGTACGACAGGGCCATGAAGACACAGGTAACTACTTTGAGCTCGGTGCAGCCATAGCAATCTTTGACGACCCACCCACTATCGCTGGCGAAAGCCAGGAAGAGACCGACGCTATCCCCATTATTAATGGTCGCTATGAGTGGCGGGGCTTATTTGTTGAAGCTTTTACCGAAAGCTATGATGAGATTATTTTCGGCTATGAGTTGGTCAACTCAAAACATTGGGCCATCGATATGGTTGCCTCACCGCTGTTGATAGAACTCGGCCAGGATGAGAATGAACAACTCATTGGCATTGAGAATCGCGATGTCTCCTTGCTGGCAGGTATCCGAGCAACCGGCTATTTTCAACAAAACATTTTGCAATTTAAAGTCTTACATGACATCAGCAACACTCATCATGGCTGGAATGCTTCAGCATTAGCTGGACGACACTGGCAAGTCAGAAACTGGAACTTTCATTCGATTATTGGTGCACATTACTCTTCAGAGGATATTAATGACTACTATTTCAGTATACGCCCTAATGAAGTTAGCGAACGATTTCCCAGTTATACTGCCGAACAGGGCATCGTGTATACCGCTGAAATAGGCGTCACCTACCCTTTAAGTGAAAAATGGGTTACCCGCAGTACACTCGCTTTTTTAAAGCTACCCGACACTGTTATTGATAGCCCTATATTCTCAACTGAGAGCAACACCAATGTTCCGCTTTTTGTTTTGGGCATAAGTTACGTTTTCTAACAATGCAAGCATTAAAACTAAAAATAACGACAATCAGCCTTTGCAGCTTACTTATTGCTTTTATCTATGGCAACATATCTAAAGCTGACAATACTGAAGTTTCGCTAAAAACAAAGCCGAGCCGTTGCGTGGCACTCCGGCAAGGCCAAGTTTGTTACCAAAAAGTTACGTTGAACTGGCAGGCCGAAGTGCCTGGTGATTACTGCCTATTTGAGGAAAACAGTAATAGCTTGCTACAATGCTGGTCACAAAGCACCTCTGGCAAAGTTAAAATACCCTTTAAGTCAGATAAAGATATTCGTTTTACATTGCGCCAAAAAAGCACGCAGCGAATACTGACAGAAGCCACTGTCATTGTGGCCTGGGTATACAAAACCAGCAAGCAGCCACGTTCAAGCTGGAGACTATTTTGAGCAAAGACAGCCTTGAAATACCTGACGATGCTCAGCATATTATGCTGGTTGAAGACGATATATCACTCGCTCAATGGATTAGTGACTACTTAACCACACACGGCTTTTTAGTCACTATTGCAACCCGAGGCGATGAAGCTATTGAACTTATCCGTCAAGACCAACCTGCGATCGTCATTTTAGACGTTATGCTTCCAGTAAAGGATGGTTTGGATGTGTGTAAAGCCGCTCGCGTTTTCTACCACAAGCCAATATTGATGCTAACAGCTCGCAACGAAGAAACGGATGAGGTGCTCGGCTTAGAACTTGGTGCTGATGACTATCTTAGCAAACCGGTTAAACCTCGTGTTTTACTTGCAAGAGTAAAAGCACTGCTCAGGCGTAATACTGAAAGCCTGCCTGATAAAGTCCGAGAATTTGGCCCACTCAAAATTGATGGCAATGCCAAAACAGCAACCTTACATGGTCGCGACCTATCTATTTCAACTAACGAATTCGATGTACTATGGATTTTGGCAGAACAAGCTGGCCAGACTGTCAGTCGCCAATCACTGGTTGAACAACTGCGTGGCATTGAGTATGACGGCTTTGATCGCTCTATTGATATCTTAATTTCCAGATTACGTAAAAAACTGCAGAACAACAGCGAAAAATCTTCATTAATAAAAACCGTCTGGGGGAAAGGTTATTTGTTTTCACCAAACACGCTGCATGATTAAAACAGACCATGCATAAGTTATCGTTATCGCTTATTGTGGTTGTACTAACTGCAATTGCTGGCTTAGGCTGGGGATTAGATCAGCTTTTCCATAACTACTTTAACAACAGCAAAGAAAATAGCGATCTACATGCTTATGAGTCACTTGGCAGCAGCCTTGCCAAAACGCTTGACCGCATCGAAGACAGCCAGTACTTTATTCGTCAATGGCAGCATAATGAAAAACTGACTATCGACATTAATAATATTGACGCCTTTCCATTACCGCCCGAAATCACACCTAGCTTCATGCAAGGCAAACCTATTACGCTAGCCTCAGAAGACAGTCTATCTTTACATTTCTATATGCCGAACAAACAGCAAGTATTGTCTATTACACTACTATACCAACAGACTGATAATAACCATACAACACTGAGTCTTATCTTTACACTCTTTTTCTATAGTGGCATTCTTATATTAGTTTTACTTTGGCTTTACCCATTAATGCAACGACTATCGATACTCCGAAAAACAGCTCAGGCTTTCGGCGAGGGCGATTTAAATCAACGCGTCTCCAAGAGTTCGGTTTCTTATATCTCAGATATCGAAGATGAATTTAATAAAATGGCACAACGCATTCAAACCTTAGTCAGCGACAACAAACTACTCGGTAATGCCGTATCACATGACTTGCGAACACCACTGGCCCGCCTGCGTTTTGGCATTGATGCCTTATCTGAAACCAACGATCCTGAAATTCGACAAAAGTATCAGCAACATATTAGTCACGACATTGAAGAAATGGAATCACTGGTTGAAATATTATTAAGCTATGCTCGCATGGAGCAGTCTTTAATCGATATTCAAAAGCATGCTCAAGACCTTAATTCTCTTATATCTGACTGCTTATCTGCTTTACACAACAACGATAAAGATATCCAATACCAAACTCGAAGCTCTGCTTGTGTCATCGCTGGAGATGCCCGTTATCTGCAGATTCTGATCAACAACCTATTACAAAATGCCGTGCAATATGCCGCACAAAAAGTCCAAATTGTTTTATGGCAAGATGACAACTCAGTCTACGTTTCAATTGATGATGATGGCCCCGGCATTGCAACAGAACTTGGCAAAGACGCATTTAAGCCTTTCATAAGGGGCAAACACAGTAACGATCACAAAGGTTTCGGCATGGGCCTGGCTATTGCCTTGCGCGTGGTTGAATGGCATGACGGCAGCATTTCTACAGCACGGTCTGAAACATTAAATGGCGCCAGCATGCGCCTACGCTTTCCCCGACAGCAACAACCCTAAAGCTCCCACCAGACTACCCCTCTCAAGCCAGCCCATTTATACACTGATAAGACTTATTGCTGAGACAGCTTGTCGCTCACATCCCTCTGCACCCTCATTGAATAAGCAATCGCGCTAGCTATATTTGAATAGCCGACTATATACAATGCACATTAGGTTTAATATTGTGTAGCAAAATCCTGTACCTTGCTGACCTATACAAACCCTAAATCCGCCGCTATTCTAGAACAGAGATAAAGCCACATGCCAGAGCGCTTAAAACAGCTGAACTATTTATAAAATCCACTGTCCGTGTTTACTCACAAGAATGGGGAAAAGTCATGCGTACTACATTTACAACACCACTATCACTCGCACTCGCGGCTTTGCTGCTGCTAAGCAACCTTGCCTTCGCCACTGATAAGTACAGTGCTCGTTTAGACACAGTCCTGGCAGCACAAGCAGATGATGCCAAAGCCCGTTATTCACAACGTCACCCTAAAGAAACCCTTACCTTCTTTGATATTAAGCCTGGTATGACAGTCATTGAGGCATTACCAGGCGGCGGCTGGTACTCTAAAATTCTATTGCCTTACCTGGGCGAAAACGGCCAACTCATCGGCGTGGACTACGCGCATGATATGTGGCCTAAGTTTTCCTGGGCATCCGAAGAGTTTATTAACACCCGCAAAACCTGGAGCAAAGACTGGCCAGAAACAACGACGGAATGGAAAATTCAAAGCCCTGCCAACATCAGCGCTTACACGTTTAAAACACTGCCCGATACGCTTAGCAACACGGTAGATGCTGCCTTATTTATTCGTGCATTACACAACTTACATCGCTTTGAAAAGGATGGCGCTTATTTCACTACAGCCTTAAAAAATACACTGAAAGCCTTAAAGCCCGGCGGCATATTAGGCGTCGTACAACATCAAAGTAAGCATAAAAATCTAGACGGCTCGACGGGTTATCTTGAAAAAGAGACACTTATTGCAAAGATCGAGTCTCTTGGTTACCAGTATATTGGCGAGTCAGACATTAACAAAAACCCTAAAGACAAGCCAACCGCAGACGACATTGTTTGGCGACTGCCACCTTCTTTCTATACCAGCGGGGATAATGCTGAGTTGCGCAAGCAATATGCTAACGTTGGAGAGTCCAATAGAATGACGTTAAAGTTTATTAAACCAATTGCAAAGAAAAAATAATTAACTAAAAACGGCTATAGCCGATGCGCAGGGATGCGCTAAAGCTCAAAACCATACACTAATACGCTTAAGGCCGACGATAGGCTTTTAGTTTGGTTTGCGCCCGCCAAGCCAGCTTAAGTTTCTCTGGCTGACTTGAAAACAAGTCATTATCCAAATTATGGCTTGTTATTAGTCGTGCTTCCATATTTGACTGAAGTTCGACTTCGCCATTATGCTTAATGTGCTGCACATCAACACCCTGCTCTCTTCGCAGATAATGTGCTATTAGTAAGCTGCGATGGCAATCTGCCGGATCTTTTTCAGCACACATTAATGCAATACACAAGCCCTTCTGTATACCAGACTGAACACGCTGCATTCCTTTTAAAAATAATGGCGACCGCATCAGTTTGTCAAACTGTATCTGACCATCTTCATCATAATGCTGCGCATCCTTTGATCGAGGCCCTAGCTCCTCACCCAGATAAACATAATAAATATTCGCCGCCTTCAAACTGGCAGCTAACGCTTCTTTATGATAGTCATGAAAAGTATTGCTATAGGGTACAGAGCGCACATCCGCAACTGCGGTTATAGCATGGGCCTGCAATTGTTGAATAAAAAGCTCTATAGGCTTATTCGCATAGCCAATACTAAAAAGCGATGTTATTTCCAAAGAGCTCATATGATTTTATTATCCCTTAACAAGCAACTAACCCAGCACCCTGGAACAATATGCCACGATGTACTTTAAATTACTCCTGGGAATAATACTGAATATTAAAGCCTTCTTCTACAGAGGGCGCTTGAAAATAAGCGTTAATACTAAGAAGCTCCTCCTCACTGGTAAATGGCACTCCCGCTGGCAGACCAGCTGAGCGGATCGTTAGTTGCTTTAGGCAACGCTCATCACTGGCATCAATATAATGCAGGATATGTGGTACTGATAGTGGCTCGAACACCTGCTTAAACCAAGCACGTTGCTTTATTGTATTAGCCGGAAAATCCATAACAACGCTGACACCAGCCTGCAGCAAACTTTTCACATGATCTTGCATGACCACTTTAAGCCGCCCCGAATAGCTTATATAGTCATCGAAGGTGGATATTTCATCTGGATAAAGCTGATCTAACCACTTATCCTCAGATAGTAAAACAGCATTTTCAGCTGCAGCTAGCGCTATTGCTTTGGTTGATTTTCCCGCAGCCATTTTGCCACAGAAAAAATGTAGCCTTGCTTTACTTTTCATATAATTTCTTATACCACGCTTAAGCTCTATAGTGCGAACAACTTATAATAATGTAACGGTGAGACAATGATCAGATAATAGATCCATTAAAACACACGATCAATCAACTTACAAAACATCAGCAAGTGCGTCGAATTTAAATAACGTCTTTATTTACTCGTTATTGCCAGTTTGTTAACTGTAATTACCAGGAGGCATATAAAGCTTATATAACATTTCTTCCTCGTTATTGATGCGCTCAACTAAAATATTGCCAATAGGTTTTATTTCTCTTTTAAAATTCTCAATATCTTCAGCTGACCAATTTTCTTTGCTGTAGCTGGTAATAAACTTATTAACACTGCGCCCAATAGCTTGCATTTCACTTTTGAACGAGTTCACTAACTCAGTGCTCTCGACATCATTAATCAGTGTATGTTGCAAATAAACATATAGCTTTATGTTTTCTTCCAACAAATGACCTCGCAATAAAAGTGAAAACTTTTTCAAATGCTTACTTGTTGTCTCAACATCGTCTTGTTCAATCGCATCAACCATGTTTTGAAACAATTGCAATAATTGCTTATGCTCACTTTCAAAGTGCTCTATCAATTCAGGGTGATAGGCAATTGACGTACCATTGGCATATTCCGGATCGCTACCAGACTGTTCAGCCCCGCTTTCTGCTTCTTTTTTACCATGTAAAAACTCAAACATTTTGACAACTCCTTTCTTAACCAGTAGGAATGATGTCGGCTGTTGACCAAACTTATTGACTCTTTATATTTGAGTATAGACATAAATACGTACTATGGCAGGCTTAAGCGATGCTGATATTTAGTTCTTTAGAATCAATGACTTATTAAAATTTTATTGACTAGCGCTCCTACCGGCCTAACAGACAGATAGGAGCAATACTCTTTATTATCAAATGCTTAGTAACATGGCTTCACAATCATTGCAGATGGCTTGTTTGATGGCATCTGCAACCAGCCATTGGCAGGCGGGAAAGCTGTATTGGTGCCGTGGGTAAAGCGCTGTTCATTATCATCATGTAAATTCCAATAATTGGCACTGGTCCACCATAAGGTATTATCGTTGAAAGTATACCGGGGTTTACCATTGAGAGAGCCCGCTAAAACATAAGTGCCATTCGCCGCTGGCGGCCATTCAGCACCACTAATCACCAAGCTCGTTGGCGTCCCCATCGGCGGTGGCGTTGTATTAATAGCAACACTCAAATCACCATATAAGTTCGCCACAATAACATCTGGCCTATCATCATTATTAAAGTCTCCGACTTTAACCGCAGTTGATTTTTGGCTAAAAAAACCGAAATTAATAATTGAGGGATTACCAAAACCACCATTGCCATTACCTAATGCCACTGCCATATTGGAGTACTTTAAAGCGCCCACCAAGTCTATATGACAATCCCCGTCAAAATCAGCACTGGCCAAATAGCGTGGCGCATCATTATTAGTCGCAAAGTGCTGATCTGCGCCGAAAGTGCCATCACCATTGCCCAATGCTACTGAAAAAGCATTAAACCCGGCAGGGCTACCAAAAACATCACTCCCCGCAGCTAAATCAGTATTACCATCCTCATCAAAATCTGCCGCAGTAACACCACGTGTTTTGGTAAACTGTAATGGAAAGGGCGCTAGAGGTGGCGTAAATGTACCCACCCGCCCCTGCAAATAGACACCAATAGTGCCACTAAAGCCGCTATTAACAACCGCCAAATCCTGATAACTGTCGTTGTTAAAGTTGGCGACGGCTAAATTGTAAGGGCCATTAACCGGTGATGCTGGCGTTAAAATAATATTAGGCCCACTAAAACTGCCATTGCCGGCACCATTAAATAAAGCGACATTTTCATTGCCAACACTAAGGATTTTACGGTTACCAACAGCGATATCAAGATCACCATCATTATCAAAGTCACTTGTAACAATAGCGCGCGGGTGCTGACCGCCGCTTGTGTATTGTGCATTAAAGGTAAATGTGCCATTACCATTACCTAAAAAGATCGCCAGCATATTTGTGCTGCTATAGGTGACCGCTAAATCCAGGTTATTATCCGCATCAAAATGACCTGCCACCAATGCAGCCGGATCATCTGGCGCATTAATCGTCGTTGGCGCCGCAAAGCCGCCTGAGCCATCACCTAGAAATACCCACAATTTACCGAAAGAGCCATCCACAGGAGCGATAAAATCTAAATTACCATCATTGTTAAAGTCACCCACCTCGACATCATACACTTCACCACCAGATGTGGGATAGTTTGTTACAGTAAAACTTGGCTGCGCTTGCAAAGCGTTTGCCCAAAGACAGCTTATCGATAATAAACCGAGGTAAGTACGTAAGAAAAAACGGCCAGTGAACATACTGGCGACAACATTAGAACATTCCATTCCACTTCTCCTTGTTTAAAAAATAATGGAAGGTTCCAAGTTAGCAGCAGAGAATGTATTTTCAGTTACGAAGAAAACAGGTAGACAATACCATTGCTCTATTCGCGCGCTATTGCCTCTTTATAATAATAATGTCACTTTTACCCTTGTCATAAAAAAGACATATGACAAATTTATCAACGCAGTAACAGCAAACGAATCCTATTAAGACTAAGGTTTAGGGTGTGATACTAAAAATCCCCACATCAAATCCGCCCAACTATCATCAAAACTCGGTACATGGCCAGCACCAAAAATAGTCCAAAGCTCAACTTCACCATGGCTTGGACAGCCACTATAGCGCTGCACACGAGTTTCATCACCTGCAATAACGGTATCAACATCAATATTCATTGGCGCATCAACAAGCCCACCCATACAACCATTTTTATCGGCCCATGTGGCGACAGTCTGATGCGCAGAAGGATAGAAGTTACCCAACATATTACCGCCACCAAAAAAAATCGCATTATCCAAGTCGCCATGCACCTGTAGTACAGAAACAGCCTGCGCAGCAGGACAGCGAGATGCATCCTGCCATTGCGCTCCAGCCAAAGACACAATCGCCGCTATACGCGAAGATTGCTCACAGGCCATACGATGGCTCATAAATCCACCATTAGAATGACCGACAAAGAAAATACGCTTTGGATCGACATTATAGTCACGCTCGACCTCATCCATAACACTGACAAGATAGTCAAGGTCATTAGCTGGATCCGGCTCATAAGCACAACAAGCATCAGTGGCATTCCAGTAACGATCACCAGAACGTGACTCATTGATTGTGCCATTCGGATAAGCCAAAAGAAAACCATGCCGATCTGCAGCATCCAATAACCTAAAATAAGCCACGATTTCATCTGCATTACTGGTGTACCCATGCAAAGCAATAATCAAAGGAGTTGCAACTGCCGCATTATAGGTATTGGGTACTTTCAGCTGGAAAGGTCGGGCCTGGGTATCCTTGTCAGCCGCATCATTATTGCCCCCAGCTGTGTCAGAGTTGCCATCAGATGAACTACCCCCACTGCTACAAGCCACTATTAGCAACAAACATAAACTATTAATCAATATTGAGAATATAGCGTTCATTTCTCCCCCTTAACGCCATAAGCGCTGCATGAACAATATAAATATCTTTCTTATATAGCCACAATATTAGCCCATTGGCAATAAGACAATATCGCAGACAAAAAAAGCATAGGTATTAAACTATGCTTTTTACAAAATCTCACACCCCAGCTGGCCTTTTACCGCAAGCTGGCATTAATACTCTCTAAAACCTTTTTCCCGGGACAAAGGTCCTTCTCATCCAGCTCTCGCAGAGGGGTATCGGAGGTCCCGATAATCTCATGCAAGTCACGCGTATTAGGCTCAATATAAAACAAACCCGTTGGAATATGCCCACGCAACTTACTTTCTTGAATAAGGTCTAGCGCAGCACGGCGATCATGAATATCGCCCTCATCATCTTGCTTGTGCAAATGAATAACAGAGCCATCATGCAAGGTAATTTCCTCTGTGCTACCACTGGGATAACTGGTCGTGATTTCTTTTTGCATAGGCACAAAATCTACTGTCGAAGTGGCTTCCATATACTCACGGACGAAGTCGTAAGACTTAGTCGAACGACTGGTATTATTAAACGTCACACAAGGACTGACAACATCAATAAAAGCAAAACCTTTATGCGCTAAAGCTGCCTTGATCAAGGGTATTAATTGCTGCTTATCACCAGAAAAACTGCGTGCCACAAAACTAGCACCGGCCTGCAAAGCCATACTGCACAAATCAATAGCCTCATAGGGGTTTGGCACACCCGCTTTACTGGTTGAACCTACATCGGATGTTGCGGAGTCCTGGCCTTTGGTCAAACCGTAACAACCATTATTTTCCACAATGTAAAGAATATTTAGGTTACGGCGAGCTACATGCACAAACTGTCCCATACCAATGGAAGCTGAGTCACCATCACCAGACACACCAATATAGGTCATGTGGCGATTTGCTACATTTGCGCCAGTTGCAACTGAAGGCATTCGGCCATGCACAGAGTTAAAGCCGTGGCTATTACCCAGAAAATACGTTGGTGTTTTTGAAGAACAACCAATGCCCGACAACTTAGCAACAGAATGCGGCTCAACTGATAGTTCGAAACAGGCCTGCACAATGGCAGCACTGATTGAATCATGCCCACAACCAGCACACAATGTCGACAAACTTCCTTCGTAATCTTTCTTAGTGAACCCTAATTCATTGGTAGGTGTATCAGGGTGGCGGAAATCAGGTCTTAAAAAAGTCATCTCTATAGCAACCTATTGATTAGCTTCGCTTTTGCGAATGGGTTCGACTTTATTAGCATCAAGCACATTAAGAATATTGTCACGAATAAACGTTGCCGTGATAGGCATACCATCATAGCAACAAAGCGATAAGAGTTTGCTTGGGTTAATTTCACATTCGTTGATCAATAAAGTACGCAACTGAGCATCCCGATTTTGGTCAATCACAAACACCTGTTTATGATTATTGATAAAAGACTGCACAGCGTTATTAAATGGAAAAGCGCGTATTCGCATGGTATCTAAAGCCAGGCCTTCTGCACCAAGAATATCGACAGCTTCTTGCGTTGCCTGATGTGAAGTCCCTACATAGATCACGCCAATATTGCTCGCATTGCCTGCGGATTTTATTTCCGGCTCAGGCACATATTGTTTGGCAGTCTGCCATTTCTTTTCCAAGCGTTGCATATTTTCAACATACACCTCACCATCTTCTGTATAAACAGCATAGGGATCACGTGAGGTGCCTCGCGTAAAAAAACTACCTTTGCTTGGGTGAGTTCCCGGATAAGTTCTATAGCAAATACCATCACCATCGGTATCGAGGTAACGACCAAAACGCTCGGTCATCTGCTCTAAGTCTTCTTTACTGTATACCTTGCCACGATCATAAGAGTGCTGATCATCCCAATCCAACGGCTCAGACATATGATCATTCATGCCTAAATCTAGA
The DNA here is from genome assembly GCA_965230615.1 of Gammaproteobacteria bacterium. Lineage (GTDB taxonomy): Bacteria > Pseudomonadota > Gammaproteobacteria > HTCC5015 > HTCC5015. The sequence goes on along the minus strand of OZ246012.1, from coordinate 3,536,535 downwards.
TCACTCATAATAATGACTGGCGTTTGCAAACGATCAGCTAAATCAAATGCAGCTGCACCAAAATCAAAACATTCTTTCGGCGTTGATGGGAAAAGCAGCACCTGCTTGGTATCACCATGCGATGCATAGGCACAAGCTAAAATATCCGATTGTTGAGTACGTGTCGGCATGCCTGTCGATGGTCCTGTACGCTGCACATCAACCAATACTACAGGAATTTCTGCAAAATAAGCCAAACCAACAAACTCACTCATCAGACTGATACCCGGCCCGCTGGTCGCCGTAAATGCTCGCGCACCATTCCAAGCAGCACCAATCGCCATACCAATTGCGGCCAGTTCATCTTCTGCCTGAACCACGGCATAGTTACACTTGCCGGTACCCGGATTAATCCGCAAACGCTTAGCATACGTTTCAAAGTTACTCACCACCGATGTGGACGGTGTAATTGGATACCAGGCTGCCACTGTGGCACCACCATATAAAGCACCCAGTGCTGTTGCTGCATTACCTTCCATAAGAATCTGGTCACCAACACTATCGGCTTTCTGCACTTTGATTGGCAATGGGCAACTAAAGTTTTGCTGAGCATATTGATAGCCCAACTCTAATGCAGTGATATTGGGCGCAATCAGTTTCTCTTTGCCTTTGAACTGATCTTCAACGCAGGCTTTGAGCACTGTAAAGTCGATATCCAGTAATGCTGCCAAAGCACCCACGTAGATAATATTTTTAAACAACTGACGCTGCCGTGGATCTTTGTACTTACGCAGACTAATTTCCATCAGAGGTATACCAATGAAATTCACATCATCTCGCATCAAGCCTAAGTCCAAAGGTTTGGTACTATCATAGAGCACATAGCCACCTGGGCTGACGTCAGCAATATCTTTACTAAAGCTCTGCGGATTAACCGCAACAATAATATCAATACCACCGCGTCTACCGAGATAACCCTTCTCACTGACTCGCACTTCATACCAGGTTGGCAAGCCTTGAATATTCGATGGAAAAATATTCTTCGGACTGATGGCAATACCCATTCGAAATAAGGTTTTGGCAAACAAATGGTTCGCACTGGCAGAACCAGTCCCATTCACATTGGCAAAACGGATAACAAACTCATTCACAGATGCGATGTTTTGCATTAGACGGCACCTGCTTTGGCTGTTTTTAATAGAAATTTTTGCATATCCCAGGCACTGGTTGGACAACGCTCGGCACACAAGCCACAGTGCAAACAGACATTTTCGTCTTTAGCTAAGATCTGACCTGTTTTTAAGGCATCAGAGACATAGACATCTTGCTGCAAATTGTTCGCCGGCGCACGCAGATGCGAACGAATTTCGGTACTATGAGCTTTATCGGTAAATGTAATACAGTCTGTTGGACAAATATCAGCACAAGCATCACATTCGATACATTTCTCTTCCATAAAAACTGTTTGCACATCACAGTTAAGACAACGGCTCGCTTCTTTGAGTGCTGTTTTGATTTCAAAGCCAAGCTCAACTTCCATTTTAGGGTCTTGCAAAGTACACGCTTTATCTGCCTGAGGCACAATATAACGTTGGTCATTATCAACTTTATTATCGTAGCTCCAGTCGTGAATACCCATTTTCTGGCTCACCAGAGTCACCCCTGGCGCGGGACGCTGATTAACGTCTTGCTGCTGACAAAATAGATCGATTGAAACAGCGGCTTCATGACCATGCGCCACAGCCGTAATAATGTTCGTTGGACCAAATGCTGAGTCACCACCGAAAAAGACTTTCGGGTTTGTTGAGCTAAAACTATTCGTATCCACTTTTGGCATACCATAGTCATCAAACTCAATACCTGTATCAGGCTCTATCCATGGGAATGCATTGCTTTGCCCAATGGCGATCAACACTTCATCGCAAGCAATACTGACAGGCGCTTCGCCCGTCGAGACTAATGAGCGTTTGCCTTGCTTGTCATAAACCGCTACAACCTTATCAAACTTAATGGCGGTCAGCTTGCCATTTTCAATAACAAACTCCAACGGCACATGATTATCAATAATCTCAATATCTTCATGCTCAGCGTCTTCTTTTTCCCAAGGCGAGGCTTTCATTTCAGCATAGGGGCTACGCACAACAACAGTAACTGTTTCACCACCTAAACGCCTGGCTGTCCGGCAACAATCCATAGCGGTATTACCACCGCCCAAAACAACCACTTTTTTACCAATTTTATCAGTATGGCCAAAAGCCACACTGGCCAGCCATTCAATGCCGATATGCACAAAGGCATCCGCTTCCTGACGGTTTGGAATCTGCAAATCGCGCCCACGAGGTGCGCCGGTACCGACAAAAACAGCATCATAGTCCTTATCCAGAATGGACTGCATGCTTTCAACACGTGTATTAAAGTGGGTCACCGCCCCCAGATCCAGCACATAGTTTACTTCTTCATCAAGCACGCTGACTGGCAACCTGAAACTTGGTATCTGACTACGCATCATCCCGCCACCGGCGAACTGATCATCATAAATATCTATGTCATAGCCTAAAGGCAGCAAATCGCGGGCAACAGTCAACGAAGCAGGCCCTGCCCCGATCAACGCAATGCGCTTACCGTTTTTCGTCACTGGCGCTTTCGGCAAACGCTCACGGATACTCTCTTTATTATCTGCGGCCACACGCTTTAAACGGCAAATCGCTACAGGCTCCTCTTCGGCCTGTACACGGCCACGACGACAAGCTGGCTCACATGGGCGATCACAAACCCGCCCTAAAATACCCGGAAAGACATTAGACTCCCAGTTGACCATATACGCATCGGTATAGCGATGCGCAGCGATTAAGCGAATATACTCTGGCACAGGCGTGTGGGCTGGACAGGCATACTGACAATCCACAACTTTGTGATAATAATCGCGCGTTTTTGCATCTAGTTCTTTCAAGCTAAACCCCACTCACAGTTAAAGCACCCTCTAACCACAGCAAACCCGACAACAAACTATGGCCCGCCCTGGACATATGACCAAAACCGGCTAATTCTACGCCAAAAATTAAATGATTGCATTGACAAGCATGGCTTTTTTGAAATAAGCCCCAAGCCCCTAAGCCAAGCGCCAAAACAGGTATTAATGACTATAAATGCCTACCAAAACTGTACTGATGACAGTCTCCAGCATCACTTTGCACTGATAAAAGTATGACCAGCTCAAGCTACCAAAGTCAGCCGCCAGCAACCAAAACCCGGCCTTCGGCGAGACAAACAGTGACAGCATCAGCGGAGAATAGAAAAGAGGACAAGACTCAGGAGAATAAGCCTACTCAGAGGCAGAAGAGACTATCAGTCCGCCGATAAAGGGCCAGCAGCATCTACTTCCCTGACTTCCCTGTAACGGCGATAAACCCAGAGCTTGCTGACAAAGAACGTCATAACGGGCACCAAAGAGACAGCCAGCAAAATACCAAGCACATAAGGCCACAAAAAAATGTCGACAGTAATGCTGACAAGCACCCCATTAAGCAAAAAGCCCAGCAGACCTAACACAGCAAATTTAAGCAATGCAACATGATGCTTGGCACTGGAAGAAAATGTCCAAAAATAATGCCCACAATAACTCACGGCTGACGCACAAATAAAACCAGCCCAATTCGCCCACAATACCGGCAATAACAACAACTCAACCAGCGACACCGCTAACATAAAATGCGTAACAGTCGCAAGGAGACCAATTATAATGAATCGAAAGACCTCGCTTTGCATAATAGCCAAGACCATATTAGGTATGCATAAGCTTTTTAACGGTTTTATCATCACTACTCAAGGTATTACGCACAATATAAGTTGGGCGCTTTTTCGATTCCAAATGAATCCGGCCAACATATTCCCCCATAACACCAATACTCAGAATCTGGAACCCACTCAAAAATAACACAATAACAAGCAAAGACGCATACCCCGGCACATCCACACCGAAGAACAGTGTCCGCAGAACAATAAACGCCCCATATATACCAGCAAAAACTGAGATAAATGCACCTAAATAAGTCCAAATGCGCAGCGGCACTGTACTATGCGCCGTAATACCTTCTAACGCGAAATTCCAAAGCTTCCAATAATTCCACTTAGTATCACCCGCAGCTCTCTCTTCACGCTTATACTCTATATAACACTCTTGAAAGCCAGCCCATGAAAACAACCCTTTCATAAATCGCTGCCTCTCATCGAGCTGCTTAATCGCTTCAACGACCACTTTATCCATTAGGCGAAAGTCACCCACATTTTCTGGCAGCGGGCAATCACTGAAAAAATTATGCACTTTATAAAACCAGCTTGAGGTAAATCGCTTAAAGAAAGTATCGGTTGAGCGATCACTACGTTTACAAAGGACAACCTCGTAACCCTGATGCCACTTCGACACCATTTCTTTGATCAGCTCTGGTGGATCCTGTAAATCCGTATCGATAGGAATAACAGCATCACCTGCAGCATGGTCTATTCCAGCGGACAAGGCAGCCTCTTTCCCAAAATTACGAGACAACTCCACAATAACAATATTGGCAAACAGGCTTTGCATCTCTTCCAATAATGCTTGCGTATGGTCTTTACTGCCATCATTCACACAAATTATTTCGTAATTAATATTAGCTATATCATTCAATATAGGCACAATCCTCTCAAAGAAAAAAGTAATATTTTTTTCCTCATTATAAAAAGGCGCTACCACTGAGATTGTCTTCTTTTTCATCACATCTCCCCTCCCACTAAAAATTCCTAAAAAACATCCCTGTTTAGATGTCTTCCATAAGGCCCAACTGGTTTATTTTCTTCTATAACGTTAATCTTTCTCACCAACTGATAAATACCATATCGAGCATAAGCCAATAGACTAGCGACCCACCGCCTAAACACCGATTCCTGATGATGTTCAACTAAGATATTTTGACCCTGCGGCAAAGCTCTGTACTGTTTTATAATAAGACAAAGCGCATCAACATAGCGCTGCAATTCATCTGGGTTAATAAATATTGCATTTTGCTCAGAATACTCAGAAGGACTTAACAATATCTGCTGCTGTATATAACGTGCCATAGCTTGAATTTGCTCATATATTTGCTCACCATATTCCAGGCGTTGACTCGTCGCTAGCTTTGTCGCAGCTTTCACAGGCCGGAGTAAGTTCTTAGCATTAAACCTTGTCAATCCGCTGGGCGAGCCAACCTCGAATAGCTTTGCATCAAGCTGATGACTTAAACGACTTAGTATCTGCCATAGAGGAATATAAATATCTTCTGTAGCTATAGCGTTTTCCTGACGCTGGTTATTCTCCACCATATCATTAACCCTCTGCTCAGCAACCGCCGGAGCTTGTTCAGTTTGTAACCGCACAGTGGAATACTGACTCAAGGGCTTTGGCACAAAGCCATCTAAAATATCGAGCCGCATTAATCGAATCTTGCGCCATTGCTGCAACAACCTGTCGCGCACACTGTCCCAGGCGACAAACAATACCAGTAAGCTTGCCAACGTGGGCCACCACATCATTCGGTGTTCCGAAGTAATACCAATAACTAAATAAGCCAAGGCATAGAGCATACCGCTTGAAAAAACCACGGCTAATGCTGGCGGAATTGTATGCAAGGCCATATACACCAACATAAACACTAAGCACGCTACCAAAAAGTATGGCCAGGCTCTAAAAAAATGAGAATGACGAATCCCCTCAAATACTTTTTTAACCCACAAATACTGCGGAGATGCATATGTGTTTAATTGTGTATTACCACGATAAGACGGCGGTTTAAAATGTATACTCGTATAAGGATCCGCTATTCCGAGATGCCGCTTAAATAACTCCATACGGTGATACAAATAGATCAAGCTATTACTGGAAATCGTCTCCAACCATTTCAGCATCAATGTTTTTACATCAGCCTCTCCATAAATAAAACCAATGGGTTCCCTGTTAGCGATACGCCCCCAATGAATCCAAAAGTTCCCCCCTGGGTTATACACTTTACGAATTTCCTCCATTGTATAAGGCTTTCGATCTCTAAAATAAACATCTGGAATATGGTTTTTCCCTGTCAGTGCTGAAATCGCCACTAAGTCTAAAATAAATATTTGCTGAATTGGGTGACCAGTCTTATCACTGCCAATAATCCAGTGATTCATTTTCCCTACTGCCACCATCATCAATAAAAGAATACTCAGCGCCACTCCCAGGCGAATAATATGCGACTTAAAAAACCCAGCTATCGTTTGCGGAATATGTTGATCAAACAGCATGTAGACACCCCATATCAACATGGGTATTACAGCAGGGAAGCTGTTATGCCTTAAGGCTTGCGCATATATCAGCACAGGCAGGCATAGAACAATTGGCCATAGTTTTTTCCTCTTATGTGAAATTAATAGCAGCCCAAAAGCCAACAACAAACTGCCCGTATGCCCAACATCCTTATAAACCTGGCTAAGAAAGAAAAACACCCCTGGACTTAAACTAACAAAAGCCAAACCGAGGAAAAACCCCCACTTCGTTTTTGTTAACGATGACAAACATAAGGCTAACCCTAAGAAAAAAACGAGTGATTGAAAAAAGAAAATGCCCGCACTGCCAGGAAAAACCTTTAATAGATGATGCCAAACAAACGACATAACAACGGGATGCAAATTATCAAAGACTCCCGTTTTCGCTTGCTGCATCTGCCACTCAGAGTCGCCATTGGTATGCCCAGGATAAAAAAATACAGAGACTAACAACACTCCCAAAGAAACCGCCAGCAAAGTCCATTTAAATCGCTGAGCAGAATATAATAATTCTTGCTGCATATTCGGCCACCCACCTCAACATCATGTAATGTGGCGCTTATTTAATGCGCTGCAACATATCCTGTCAACGCTAAAACCAAAAACCCAAAAGCGCAAAAACTTTTCGCACTTTTAAACTAATTCACTCAAAAAACCTTTTAACCAGCCAGTTTTTTTCAATTAGCATTAAATCCTGCCAAATAAGTACAAATAAAAAACACCAAGAACACAATCATAGTAAACCACCAAAAAAACCACATGACTGCACCACACTTATTTCAAAACCATCACGAAAGTGTATGAACGAAAAAACAAAATAAAAAAAACACACGCAGAACTAACATCAAAATTTTACTAAAACATAGTTTTCAAAATAAACTAACAAAATAAAAAACGAACAAGCACTGACAAAGAGCGTCACTATTTCCATTACATCATCGGCAAGCAAAAAAATTTATTGGAACCCGGAGAAGAATAGAACGTAGTGCCTTTTAGAGTACTACGTTCATTACCTATACGCTTTAACTTTTTAGGAATGGCAATAAACGAACACTCTGTTTATAAAAAAAGTACATTAGCATTATTAATATCACACACAGTGGCCATAGATAACCCATACTAAAAAGTGCAAACTTTGCGACCGCAAATCCAGAATAAGGATAGGCAAGCCAATTTGGAAAACCGAGTGGATCTGCCAACATCACAAATGAAACCAGGTTTTCAAAAGCATCCATCAGCGCTCCCATTGGGGTAAGCCATAACATGAATATTCCTAAACGCCTTAATATAGAAAAAGAGGGACTTTTGGGTATAGACCTTAAAACCGCAGCGGCCAAACAGAAAAAAGCAATAAAGCTCGCCAGCATGAATACATAATCAATTAACTGCGTCTGAATAAATATATTTAAAGTGCCTTGATCGATCAGAAACTGATAATCCGCCTTAATCGCCTCACCACTAAACCGTGTTTGCCCGATATAAAAAGGCACAGGAAACTTTGATAAGGCATAGCTCCAGTTCAACCACGTCTCCACTGCACGAGCGAGGAAAAAACTCAAAACGGCCAACAGCCACCAAACCCAAGGGTTAAACCTCTGCAAAACAAATTCATTAACCTTTTGTATATATTGTTTATTGGTACACATCATTTCTCACCTCTCAGCCCAATATCAGTTAAGCGATTGCTAAATAGGCTTCCTGCAATAATACATTCCTTGGAATATATTATTGCATTCCTTGGAATATATTGTCAAGATATAGATCAATATCGTATGCCGCCGCACAGCGGTGCAGGCCCCCTTAAACCTGCCGTGAAGAATACAGCCTAATGAAGCAAAGATTCGAAACACTCGGGCAAAGCATGGTTTTGCTCTCAATCACATACCAGCACCTATCTGCCAGAATTAACCGCAAGCTGGAGCCTATCGGCCTGAACATGACGCAGTTATCACTGCTAAACCATCTGGAACATCAGGCAGCGCAAGCTGAAACAATCAGCAGCTTGTGTGCTGCCATGGAAATGAACCAGCCAGCGGTTACCAAAGCCATAAAAGCCATGACCAGCAAAGGCTGGGTACTCAAGCAAACGGATAAAGAGGATGCTCGCATTAGCCATGTTTTTATCTCTGCCACTGGCCTCGATAAGCTCACAGCAGCCAGGCAAGCTGTTTTACCTGTTATAACGCAAGCATATCAACAACTTAGCGACGAAGAACTCGCAGGATTCGCCGATCTGCTACAAAAACTACGCAATGGCCTTATTGCCCCTAACACAAGCTAACCTTTCCTCTCGGTTTCACTCAAGCGATTGACAATTTGGTCGATATCTCATGTATGGGCGCTGAGTGCTATTACCAGCTCCACTCCGCCCCAACATTTTGGGAAAATACCAATGCCACAACACCAAATCATACTGCTGCTGTTTTTGCTTGTTATCAGTCAAAGCCTTCGCGCGGAAAACCCTAAAATTTCACTGATTATTCCCGACACAGCCAAAGTCCCATTCTGGGCAAGTGTGAGCAATTTTGCCAAAGCCACCGCTGAAGACTTAAATATTGATTTAAAAGTGGTTTTCTCAAAAGGTAATAGCTACAGTCTAAAAAAAGATATTTTGGCAGAAATCAACGCAACCGAACCGCCTGATTATTTACTCTCTATTTATACAGGTACTATAACCAAAGAGTTCATGACCAAAGCCGCAGCCCGGGGTATTAAGTATTTTATTATTAACTCTGTTATTAATAAAAGAATCGAAAAGGTGATCGGCTTACCAAAAAGCACTTATCGGAACTGGGTGGCCAGCATCGGCCCCAACGATGAATTAGCAGGTTTCACACTGGCAGACATTTTAATCAGCGAAGCGAAAGCCAAAGGTTTAGTCAATAGTGATGGTAAAGTACATATTGCAGCAATCACCGGCCCTCCTGATTCTCATATCTCTGTATCACGTTACCTGGGCCTACATCGACGGCTGAACTCACGTAATGATGCGATTTTAATCAAAGCATTCGCCTCCGACTGGAACAAAGACTCTGGCAGCCGGGCAGCTCAATCGCTGCTGAATCAGCACGATAATATTCATGCAATCTGGTCTATTAGTGACATTATTGCTTTAGCCACAAAAGAACATATTCAATCTATAGGCAAAACACCTGGCAAAGATATTTTATTAGCAGGTATCGACTGGAATGATCAAGCACTGCAATCGGTTTTAGCTGGCGAAATGACAGGGTCAATCGGCGGACATTTTATGGATGCAGGCTGGGCTGTTATTCTTATTCATGATCTACATAAGGGTATAAAGTTTACCGAAGATCCGGGTAGGCTGATTGAGAATGCTATGTCGGTAATTAATGCTGAAAATATCAGGCAATATATGGACAAGCTAGGTGACCGTAACTGGCAAAGTATTGACTTTAAGCAGTTTTCCAAATTTTACAATAAAAAGCTGGCCTCATATGACTTTTCGCTGAATGCGGTTTTACAACAAACCACCCAAAATACGCTGCAAGGATCGAACACTTATCAACCCTGATAGTAGATAGTGCAGCAAGCCGCCATCGAAAAATATTCACCCTCAAAACATCATAAGAAAGTACTAGCTGTCGAGGCGCTTAATACGCTGCGGATAGCCATATTAAAGATAAAAGACAACAACAATGCTGACCCCTTGTCAGCATAACAGTCTTTACACTTTAACTAATCAAACAGTTAGCTTCTATTGCACTATCAGACTGTTGCAAATTGGCAATCAATAATGCCATCATGAAGCAAGCTATAATGAGTTTGCCAACTACAACTACTCTTACTGACAAGATTAGCTGTAAACTTAAGCAACATTGCTCATAGTTAATCAATAAACAAAATCAATAGACTCGAATATGGACTTTGCCTCAATACTGTCTGACATCAATTATATCGAACACAGAAACACAAATACGGTAGCAACTGAACAACTAAACCGAAATTACAATACCGTAGATTTTATCGAAGCTGCGCTGAATGCTGCAACGATGGACGATATACACGCACTTTGCCACAAAATTCAAATCCACTACGGCTTTGACTTTTTTAGCATGGGCTTTTTGATTCCAACTATTGAAACGCGCCCTACTTTATTTCAACTTTACGAACATGAATCAGATTGGATGAAGCACTACAAGGTTAATCGCTTCTTAATTAAAGACCCTATTGTTCGTCACTGCGTCAATAATGTCACACCAAAACTATGGCAATACCATGATGCTGATAAGAATATGAGTACCACAGAGCGCGAGGTATTGAATGATGCTAGAGACTTTGGTGCCAAAAGCATGCTGCACATACCCGGTGTTGGCCTGCGAGGCGACTTAAGTGCATTGCGATTTAGTCACTATGAACACATGCCTAGAAAAGACATTCTGCATGATTTACCCAATTTGCACTTACTCAGTAATTATCTGCATGAAGCAACACTGCAGGTTGTGCAAAACGAATATACTCCAGCTCAGCCCATTAAACTAACCAAACGAGAGCAAGAAGTATTGAGCTGGCTTGCTAATGGTAAAGACACCTGGGCTACAGCTAAAATTTTAAATATCGCCGAGACAACTGTGCTTACTCATGTCAAGCGTCTTAACAAAAAACTGCAGGTAAGAACACGTCAACACGCTATTGCCAAAGCACTAACAATGCGACTTATTTATCTTTAATATTCAAAGCACCTGCGTCAATCGGCAAACATTTCAATCAAATTACACTTATTTACCTTTCTTCGCACAATTACACTATCTGCATTGCCTGAGCTGCCCGCAGCAAACAGCGAAAGCAAAGCTCAGTTAACACTGTGTACACCTTTGATACTATCTATAACGCACAAAAATATTCGCAGCCATAACGCATATTTTTAACAAACAAATGACTTCTACATACATAAAAATCGATGCAAGCACTGCTCAAAAAAGCATTTTTTTCACTCATCCTGCATTAACGATAAAAATTAAAATACCATGTTAATTTAAAGATAACTTTCTTAGGACAAGCATAACCATAAAAATAAGCAAGCTTATTGCAAGCCCATAAATAATATATGTTCAAAACATGATACTCATAGCCTCCGCTCAATAAAATCGTGACTCTTATACGTGATATTTACCACAAAATGGGCGCATTTCAATCACCCCTTAATATTCAAGAACATGTACTAAAAAAATCTCTCTTGTTTATAGCTTGAACGAACCTGAAAGTTGATCTTTGTCAGTAATCAACCTTAACTTCCGAAAAAAATATCAATAATTACCCAGCCAGTATTAAAAATTCGATAATTACTCTCAATTTTTCAAGTTGAGCATAAGACAGCAAATGCGGTGAAATCACCTCAACAAAGAAACCGGGGCTGGAGATATAAAACATGTTACATGAAATTTTACCCGTTATAGGTCTAGGCTTTTCTATAGTCTTAATTGTGCAAGGTTTAGGAGTCGCAAATACTATATTAGGGAAAACATACCAGATGATAGTACTTGGCGGCTCATCTATTGCCCTGCTGCACCTATACACTCAGCCTACAACCCCAACCTTTTTGCTTTGGCTAGGCTTATTTTTATTTTACTCAATACCTTTCCACTACTTTTTTCTGGTCAGCAGCCAATTGGTAAAACAGCGTACCCAGTACTTAGTAGTAGGTTTTATGTTCGCAATTGTTATGGGAACGACACAAAGCTCTCTTTATATCAGCAATGGCTTCGAACGCTTTACTGAACTCAACCAGTCTGTATATATTATTCAATACCTGATGATCGTTATTTCCTTTTGGGCATCGTGCCTTGGCTTAATACTTTCATCACTATTCTCTTATAAATTGCTAAAGAGCAATACTTCAACTAGCGCACTTAACAAACTGGCTTATGCGGTACTGCCGATTATTGGTATTACGCTTGTCTGCCTGTTTAACTCCATGCTAAGCAATAACACTGTTTTACCTAGCCAAAGCGCCATGCAGCTTTTCTCTCTAACATTTTTTATAACTTGCGGCTATATGGTTTACCTGCGTTTTCAAGAAAGCTGGCTCGATATATTTAACTTTGACTTTAACAAAATAGAAGATACTAATATGCATAACTATCATACTGAAAATATACAAAATCAATTCAATGCCTTAACAGTAGAACAACAACGGAGTACGGTTCAGCGGGTTGCACCAACAACAGCAATCAATCAGGCAGAGGAGTTTGAAAAATATCTAGTACACAGAATGATGTTCTCAGAAAAAGGGCTGACAATAAGCAAACTTGCCAAGTCAATTGCTATTCCCGAATATAAAATCAGACACTATATTATTGATGACCTTGGCTACAATAACTTTAACAAGTTTTTAAACACTCACCGGGTCAATCATCTTAAAAAGATGCTAAAAGACAGTTATGACAGCAATTTACCTATAAAAACGCTGGCCTATGAATGTGGCTTTGAAACAGCCGAAACGTGCTGCCGGGTCTTTAAAGCAACTGTTGGCATGACACCTGTTGAGTATAGAAAAAGCATAATATAGACAAGCTACTAAAGTTGAAGCAGTATTTTCGGTGGCTGCTGCCGGGCATAAAACAAGATAAAATACTATTAAAGTTATGACGCTTTACTAACACCTTTAAAGCTGAGTCTTGAGCGATATTCATTAGGTGCTAAACCGGTTTTTTCTTTGAACGCCCTATTAAAAGGCGCAATTGAATTAAAACCAGCATCTAAGGCCAAAGACATAATTGTAATATCTTGATGTTCTGGGTTTTTCAGTGCTTCGATGACATATTCAATCCGGTAGTGATTAACAAAGTCATTGAAGTTTCTGAAACCCAAATTCTGGTTAATGAGCTTGCGTAACTGTTGTTCAGGCAAATCAAGCTTAACAGCCAAATCACTAACAGTAAGCTTATGCTGCCGAAAATATTTCTCTGATGTTATCAGTTGATTCAGCCTCTCAAGCAGCTCTTGCTCTAACTGAGATGTCATATTGGGACTCAAACTGCCAGCTTGCTGAGTACCTTCGGTTTTGTCACTACCATGCCAACCTAGCCAGACCAACCAGGTTTTTGCCTTGGTTTCCAGTAAATGCTTCAAGTCGGTCTCTAGCAGCCACAGTACCACTGTAAAGAATACCAAAAAGATATAGCTTGCCTGAAAAGCTTCCGCCCACAAAGGAAATATATAGCGCCCAGAAAACAAGATAATTAGCAATGGTATCAACATGGTTACCCCGACAAAAGGGACAACCGATACCCACAACCAACGCCGAGACTCCACTAGATCAGAGCGCCAATTGTTTAATATGGCATTGAAACCCAGAATAAGGAATACCGCATTAGCGCCATTAGGTATAAAAAACAGCAACCAATGACTCCAATTATAAGGTGTCGCTTCAGCACTCACGCCAATACCATAAATGACGCCCCCCATAGGGGCTGCTGTTGCGATATAGGCTAAAATCAACCAATAAATCTTATTAACCTGATACTTTTCCTGGTACAGCGAGTTAGTCAGCAACCAAAAAAACAAGGGACTTATGCTGGACAGCATGACGAAAAAGAATAAGGCATGACTTAAAACCGGCGAAACAGATGAGATAGCAATCAAACAATAGCCAGCATAGCCGATAATAATACCGAGATATAACCTGCCACTGAGCATATGAAAAAGATGATGAATCGCATGCATTATAAGTACAGACTGCAAGCCAAGCGTCATAGCTTTTAGCACAACGATATAAAGTACTACAGGATCCACCCAACATACCTCTGCAACGGCTATTAAAAGCTTCTACTTGATAAAACCTGCATAGAATTTAACAGTTTGCCTAAAAGAATAAAAGGTCTGACTGAAAACTGTTATTGCTTTTCTATTGCCTTGCCTACTCTTTAGGCCCATAAAACAACCATCCACACCACGACCAAGCGATTTAATGCCCAAAATGATCATCAATATTATCAAAAGCACTTAAAAACAAGTATTAATACTTACCTCATCTCGCATAAAAGCCCTCGTCACCGAAACTATGTGAGAACAGGCTGGATCACGATAATACGGATAAAAATTGACACGTAGAGCGATCAGGCTCAATGGGCATCTGAGAATAACATGGGCATAGACAGCGTTTTGGTAGAGTTTACTTTTTTAAGATGCACCCATAACAAGCAAGCTTGCCAATTAACTTACTTAATGAAATGCGAAAGGTCTGCCGCCAAGTAAAAAGCTCAGCATAAATCATGATAGTCAATAGCTTAATATGCCTGATATCACCGTAACCCTTTACTCGCTTTACGCTTAAACAGCATCCGTTTTGTAGTGCCACTGCAGATTCACCTCGCCGGAAACATTGTTGGCGACAGAAGCTGCTCCATCAACCGCAATACTGACTGCTTGATTTGCAGGGTCTTGCTTAATTACTGGTGGCTCATCGGCTAATTCATATGACAAGCTACCGATTTCTTAAGCAACTATTGCCTGAAGCTCTATAGAACCTGGAATCTTACCCGCCGATCATACTTATTTTGAATTGATATTGAGCCTACCATGCACTCAACCATCTTCATGCATATCACTATCTGGTTTACTCATGCTATACACCTGTTAGTTTGCGGGTACTCGCACAAGACGAAAACTGACAGTGTTTATGAACTTAACCACGTCGCTCTAATTTTAAATGTAAAACCGAGATAGGCTCTGTTCCTATCACTTCAGCACGATGGCCATGCAAGCTGTTATCAAAAACCACCTCAGGCAACAAATAGTCTTCTGCAACAAATAACTGCCCTGCAGAAAAATCCTGGTATCGCATATTTCTCAATGAAATACGCACCGTACCCTGCAGCATGATTAACAACGTTGGATCACCTGCAATATGCCAATCAGCCGAATAATGATGATTGCTTTTGCGCAAGCGAAAGTTCACCGCTTGAATTTGCTCAGACAGCATACGCTGCTCATCACCATGCAGCTCAATGCTACGTTGTGCAAACACGGATGCTCCCTTACCGTCATTACTGACAGTGGGAATCTCAAATAAAGTTTCTTGTGGTTCCAATCGTATATTCCTGAGTTTATGAAGATATCAACATCCATATTAAGACAATACAGCGCTTATTTTAATGTAAGCAATGTGTTACCTCGAAGAGGTTTACAAATTTTTAATAGAACATATACGCTAACTTGCATCAAATGCACGCAAGCAATGATCCTCTTACTACTGGCCAATCCCAACCCCTTGCCTCAAAGGTGCTCACAGCAATACCACCTTCTGGATACGCCATATGCCCAAGGTTAGCGAGCCCGACAGAAAAGTCAGAATAATGCTGATATTTTAGCCAAATGCAGCCTTATCCCTTGGGGCGAGCAACCATAACTTACCACAACAGCCTTCCCGTTGGCGCAAGCTAATAGCCCCTCCTCATGAAATATTGTACGCCTTTATCGGCTTATTTAAGCCCCCACATATCGTAAATATACCTTATATATAAACTTTACGCCCATAATTAGCCCTTATCGTGCTTGCGATAGAGAGGCTCAAGAGCTAGGATTAATACTTGATAAATAATAACAAAAAGGGCTAAGCATGTTACCTGAGCAAACGTCTAATCCTAAAACATATCAGTTTGAGTTTACTGGCAATGGCTTTGAATACTTTAAAATCTGGATCGTCAATATTGGCCTAACCATTATTACATTAGGCATTTATTCTGCCTGGGCCAAAGTACGTACCAATCGATACTTTTATGGCAACACCCAGCTGGCTGGCGCAGCATTCGAGTATCTTGCCAGCCCAATTACCATACTCAAAGGCCGCTTAATTGCATTTGCCATATTTGCCGTTTATTCACTCGCATCAAGCTTTTTCCCACTTGCGGCCGTGCCGATTTTGATAATCATTATATTATTAGCCCCTATCATTATTACCAAGGCACTCGCTTTCCGCGCTATCAACAGTGCATACCGAAATTTACGCTTTAAATTTGATAAGAATTTCCAGCATGCTTATATTGTTTTATTTGGCATCCCTATTGTGCTATTCATAATATTCTCTTTACTTGTCTGGCTAATATCACTGGGCAACGTTTTTGCAATTATTGCTGGCATACTAATGTTTATTATCGTTTTTTGTGCCACACCTTTTTTTCGATATCACATTGCCAAATTTATTATCAGCAATTCCAATTACGGCAAAGCCAAGTTTCAATTCAATATTGAACTGGAAGATTATTTTATCATCTATATCAAAGCCATCATTGTCGGCTTGGCTGGCTTTTTTGTACTCATAGCGTTAATTGGCATTATCGCCGCACTGGGCTTGCTAGGCGACTTACCCAATTTCGACAGCCAGGAAGACATCACAAATCAACTCACCTCAGTAGCCTGGATGCCATTTATAGTTGCCATACTGACTATGCTGGCCTACGCCTTACCTTTAGTTTACATTCAAGTTAGGCAAGCAAACATACAGTACAATACAACTACTTTGGGCGAAGGCAATAATTTTAGTTTCACATGCAAGCAAGAACTCTTTGATATGTTGTTAATTTATGTTACCAACACACTATTTATTGCTTTAACACTGGGGCTATACATCCCTTGGGCGAAAGTACGTTTGGCCAAATATCGGGCCAGCCGTTTACAGCTCAACGCCCAACAAGACCTAGAAAGCTTTATCGCACATGAAGAAGCCAGCACTAATGCACTTGGCGAAGAAATGGGTGAAGTCTTTGACTTAGATGTAGGACTGTAACATTGTCAAACATACAGGGCCTGTATTTCGATGGCACCTCATCGCGCGGGGTGCCAGCGAGCATTAGCATTGAGGGAAAAACCACATTGTACTTATCTGCAGGGGATATACGCAATTATATTCCACTGCACAAAATAAATATATCATCACGATTGGGCAATACACCACGTATTTTTGTATTCGACAATGGTGCTAAGTTTGAAACCAGCGACAATGATGCTGTTGATACAGCTTTGAAAGCAGCCCAAATCGAGCATCATCATTTTATCCATCAGCTAGAATCCAAGCTAAAATATATCGTGCCTGCAGTTGTTATTGTTTTATTATCTATGTGGGCTTTTGCTCAACATGGTATTCCTGCTACTGCAAAATTTCTTGCTTATAATCTGCCATCGAAAACCAGTGAGTTTCTAAACGCCAAAACACTTGAAATAATGGATGCGCAATATTTTCAGCCTAGCCAGCTAAATGACATGCGGCAGTCTGAGTTACAAGCTGCATTTGAAAAAATTTATAGCCAAGCCACGCTACCTGCAAACTACCAACTACTGTTTCGCAGTAGCGAAGAAATTGGCGCCAATGCATTTGCTTTACCATCTGGCACAATCCTTATTACTGACCAATTGGTTGCCTTGGCTCAGAACGATAATGAAATTTATTCCATTCTCGCACATGAAGTTGGTCATGTTGAATATAAACATGGTTTACGCCAAGCCATTCAAGGCTCTCTACTGAGCTTCCTGATTCTGTGGATTACCGGTGATGTCAGCGGCGCATCAACGTTTATTACTACTCTACCCGCAGTATTAATCTCACTACAATACTCGCGAGAGTTTGAAGATGAAGCGGATGATTATGCCATGCAATATATGCAAAACAATGCTATTGGCTTGCAACATTTCATCTGTATTATGCAACGTCTGGAACAAGCGCATCGCCCAAAAAAAATCACAGTCGAGCAAGCCACAACAGAAACTGAGGATAAACAAACAACAGCAAAGCAAGAAAACGATGATAACGCCTCACACTTTCTGGAATTTTTATCAACTCATCCTGACACTGACAAACGAATAGAGAAGTTTAAACAGCAATTAGGCACCACCGTCGACTGCCAGCCTCCTGACTAATTCCTGCAAAAGGCGCATATCAACAATCGTTAATTTTAATCATCAGCGACTAAACGAAACTCATGTAGCAACTGACCATTGGCATTATAAAATTGCACTAAAAAATGCTGCTGATCAATCGCCAAATATGAAAAGCCATTCTCAGCCGCGACAAATTTTTGTTGACCACCAACTCGTTTAATGCGGCGCGGCGTTGTCCCACCCGCTCCCTGAATAACATGCTGATAGAATGTCATATCAATATGTTCTTGATGATGCGAATGCCCGGAAAAATAAATATGCACATCACATTCATCAATAAGCGATTCAACTGAGCGTTGTATAATACGATTAACACCACTACCACGATCCTCATTACTTCTTAAAGGGTGATGCCCCAACAATACACGCCAACCTGACTTACCACATAGAAAATCTTTCGCTGCTTTAATAACCTGCTTTTTTTTCACCACGCTTTCAATCATCACCGTATCGAGCACATAAACACTCAACCAATCTGGCAAATTAGGCACAGCATAATGATTGGCAGGCAACGTCCACTTGTCACTTACCAGACTATAGTCAATAGATGCCTGAATTCCAGCAAATAAACCTCGCCAGTCATGGTTGCCCAATGTGATAAAAAAAGGAATATCAAATGCCTGATAAGGTTGCTCGAAATTTGATTGAATTAAGGGGTTATCCAATGACGCTAAGCCATCAGGGTATATATTATCCCCTACGGTTAAGACAAAATCACAGGCCTGTTGCTGGCATTGCTGCAGCATGGCTGCTGCTACTTGCTGTTGACGATCACTGCCATCCCCCATATCGCCAATCACTAAAGCAGCTATAGATGATTGTATTTGCCAATTAGGTAATCGTTGCTGCAACTTGCCTATCGGCAAAGTGTTGACGCATGCTGCCAACATTAAACTCATTATTATGATAAAACCAAAACGTCGCATAGCAAGCCCTTATTATTTTAGCGCAGATAATAAACTGTATTATGCCACGCCATTGTTATTCAACGGTTAATTCGAGCGCTTATGTTGCGCCAAAAAATCTGTCATAGCGGCTATTAATAATGTTACTTTTGATGAAAGGTGCTGACGACTAGGGTAAACCACATTAACTGGCAATGTATCAAGTGCATAATCGGATAGCAGTATCTGCAAGGTTCCATTACGTATATATTCATGCGCCGCAAACTCAGGGGTTAACAACAAACCTGCACCTAAACTTGCCATATGAGCAGCCGCTTGCGCACTATTCACAGTGACAGCGGTATTCGCCTCCACCTTGTATTCATGCTGACCTTGTTTAAACCACCACACTTGCTTGCCTTTATAATTGCTATCTACAATACAAGGCAATGATGTAATATCTTCAGGTTTTTTTACAGCACCCTGCGTGGCAATAAAACTCGGCGATGCGCAGAGCACCAAACTCGATTGCCCAACTTTTCTGGCTATTAGGCTTGAGTCAGCCAAATGCCCAATGCGAATACCGGCATCAAAACCCTCATCAATTAAGTCAACATATCGATCAGTCAGGGTAATATCAACTTGCAGCTGTGGGTGTTGTTGCCGCAGCACAGCAATAAACTGCGGCAGAATTAAAGTCCCAAAAGTCGCCGGTGCCGTCATTCGCAGCCGCCCTACCAGACTGTGATGCTCAGCCTTAAGCTTGCTCTCCAGACTCAGAACATCATCCAAAATGCGGCGCGCCTCTTCATAATACACCCGGCCGGTGTCAGTAATATGCAGACTGCGCGTGGTGCGTTGGATTAAGCGCACAGATAATGCCGTTTCGAGCTGCGCCACATGCACGCTTACCAGTGCTTTGGTTTTACCTATGCGTTTGGCTGCAGCGGTATAGCTACCTTCTTCTACCACAGCGACAAAAGCTCGCATCAGATTGAGTTTATCCATCGAATCCTTTGAATCATCATTTGTATAATTTTATTTGACTATCAATCAAATAAATTGATTATTGTCAAATTTAACAAAAATATCAATACTTATCACTACTGAAACCCAAACACCTTACAAACACAGGAGAATACGATGACAACACAAAGCAAAACACGCTACGCCGCACTTATCTTACGCCTGGCACTCGGCAGCATGTATTTGGCCCATGGCCTGACAAAGCTTTTTATTTTCACCCCAGCAGGCACTGCAGGCTTTTTTAGCTCACTTGGCTTACCCGGATTCTTAGGCCCTCTGACTATGGCATTGGAGATTGCCGGTGGCATTGCATTACTCATAGGACTGCATAGTCGCTGGGTCGCAGCAGCATTGTCCCCGATTCTGATTGGCGCCATTGCCTTTGTGCATGCGACCAATGGCTGGAGTTTTGCCAACCAAGGTGGCGGCTGGGAATACCCACTATTTTTGCTGCTGGCTTCTTTTGCACAAGTCTTATTAGGCGATGGTGCTTACGCAGCAAGCCAACATCGCTTCGGCAGCCGCACCTCAGTCGCTACCGCTTAACAATCATGGGTGACGGAGTCACACAGGCTCCGTCACTGACACCTTTGCATATTTTTTATTCAACAAACAACGTCAACACAGGAAAGCACTATGTTAGTGAATGGTATTTGGCATCAAAAATGGCAACCTGTCCAAAAACAAGACCAACAAGGGCGTTTTATACGTCAAAGCAGTCAGTTCCGTACACGTCCCGATATACACCACCTTAGCTTCAATGGACAGACACGCTACAAGCTTTACGCTGCTTATATATGCCCTTGGGCCACACGAACATTAATCGCACGTGAGCTGCTACAACTGGAGGATGTTATCGATCTGAGTATCGTTGAACCTTTTCTCACCGATCAAGGCTGGCGGTTTGGCAACTATCTGCATAGCACGCCCCAACAACAAGAAAGCGTGACACACATTCATGAACTCTATACGCAAAGCGATGCACACTATACCGGTAGAGCAACAGTACCTGTTTTATGGGATCGACAGCTAAACACAATTATCAATAATGAATCAGCTGATATCGTGCGTATTTTCAATAACGACTTTCGCCCTATCCATCAATCGAACCTTGATCTATATCCAGTAAAGCTGCAACAAGCTATCGATCAGTTCAATGCCAGCATCTATGATGCATTAAATAATGGTGTCTATAGAGCTGGGTTTGCCAGCAGCGCCCAGGCATATCATGAAGCTGTTGAAGATATATTTAAGTGTTTGAACAAACTGGAATTACATTTTACGCAACATGAATATGCCCTAGGAACGCTACTCACTGAAAGTGATATCCGTTTATTTGTCACACTGGTACGCTTTGATGTTGCTTATGTCGGCTTGTTTAAAACCAACCTAAAGATGATTAAAGACTACCCGCATTTATCGAGCTATTTGAAGCGCTTGCTGCAAATCAAAGCATTCGCAAACAATACCTATATTGACCATATTAAAGCTGGTTATTACTCTATTAAAGCACTCAACCCATCTCAAATAGTGCCTGCTGGACCTGATTTAGACTGGTTACCAATAGTCGATAAAACATAATGATCTACCTTATTGCTGAAATTTCCTTATAGTGAAAAATGTGCCGCAAGACATACCGACAATAGCATCAGGCATATAAAAAAAGAGGCGGCAATCCAAATACAGTACATACCGGATTACCGCCACAGGCTAGATTTATACAGAAAGCTCAAATAACTGTATCGGGCTAAGATACACCAAGCGCTCAACAGAGACTAACAAGTAATTTTAATTTCCCTAACAGTAAAATTCATTACTATCGCTTTCTGCCAACACACTGCCCGTATACTACTGTGCCACCAGCAGCCCTTAAACTATACCGAAAACGTTTTTCATCATTTTTCACAATGTCAATTCATTAAACGTCAAAGAATAGAGAGTAGCTGCCGATACCCTCTAATAAACCTATTTTTACGCCGAATTTTGCAAGGAGGCAATGTATGCGTATTTCATCATTTTTACGGTTAACTTCGAACACTTTAATCTTTGCCATTATAAGTACTCTAACACTGACAGCCTGTAGCAGTAGCAGCGATAGCGAGCTATCATCATCAACCGGCGCGCAATCTTATAACGGCCCAGGCTCCAAATGGGATGTGAATCTCAACGCCGATAACACATTCACTATAACAATGCGGGAAAATCCAGACAGCAGCATTCTGTTAACCGTTGATGGCACTTATGAAAGACTCACATCCGGCTTTCTAAAACTTACGGTTGCCACTTCCACTGGCGATGGTGGACCAACAGCCGGTGATGAGGCCTGGGCTTTAGAAGTACCGGGTTATGCCTTTTTATTAAAACCACTCGATAGTGGCAGCGATCAAATTATACCGATGGTGTCGGCCGGCAATTGCCCCAGCGAAGACTTTATTGCCAATTGGGTCATTGTCAAAAAAGCCTCAAGCCGTGCAGCTGATGATGCCGACGCAGACTTCTTCGGCGAATTTAGCTACACCGCCGCTTCACAATCTGCCATTATTCCTTCGGCTCGCGCCCTAGAGAATAGCTTTCAAGATCAGGGTGAAAACAGTCTGGGCAATGGCTCCTGTGAAAGTGGTATTATGTCGATTGCTGACGCAATTATGTTTTTAACCAGCAATGGCGGCGCTATTGTGCAAACCGGCGTCAGTGACCCAGACGAGGGCTCTTTTATTTTTGCCTTAACACAAAAAGCGATCAGCGCTGTAAGTAACCTCGATGGTGACTACGCGGGAATGCTCTTTGATGAAAACCTCTCCGATGGCAGCAAAATATCACCTGTCAGTCTAGCCTGCAGCAATGGCACTTGCACTGGCACGATTGTTACCAATATTGAAACGGGCGCAACGTCTACGGAAACGGTGACCGTTAATTTGAGCGGCACACCTGATGACTTAGGTTCTGGCTTGATTACTGGCACCATTAATGACGGTACAAATAGTGGCAATCTTGCATGCATGGCTGATATTAGTGTATTAGATGGTGACACTAAGATGATTAACTGTATTGGACAATCGCCTGGTGATAACACCAAGATGTTTAATGTGCTTTTTATTTCCAATACTTAGTATACCTATTATGCACTTGGCATCATCCAGCCGAGTCACACATTGACTTATCAAGCCAGGTTTTATCAATACAACAAAGCCTCAATTATATTTGAGGCTTTGTTTTGAGATGAGTATATAAACGAATTATCTATGGACCTCTAGAGGTAACAACACGATCCCCGGTATTTAACTCAACCGCCTGCACCTGAGTGACACCAGAGCCTGTGCCTATTGCAAAGGCGATATCCGCTGAGGCATCTACTGCTAAGCTATAAGGCGCACTCAAAGCCAAACCCCTACCTCGATCTGGCCCAGTGATTTGTTGCCGATCTCCGCTATCAAGGTCGATAGCATAAATCGCATTACTATTGTTATCTACAACCAACACTCGATTATTGTCTCGATCCAAATCCAGATCTAATGGAGAACTAATTCTATCGCCAATACCATTATTGATATCGCTCAATATCACCCGGTCGCCACTTGTCAGATCGACAAGAAATATAGCTTCGAGTTCAGGGTCCGTAATAATTGCACGGTTTTCAAGCTGATCATAATAAACAAACTCTGGCCGATTAAAATTTGGCCCAGCACCGTTATTGGTATCAGAAATAATATTACGGTCACCACTTTCCAGATCGACCGATAACAGTGCACTCAGGTCAATATCAACAAGCAGTGCTCGATTATTCTCAGCGTCTAATGCAACCCCAGTTGGACGTTGCAAAGCAGTACCTGTACCCTGGCTTGCGTCTGATATAACAACTCTATCGCCTGTATTTAAGTCGATGGAGAGCAATGCTTGCAAATTAAAATCTACCGTAAAAGCGCGATTATTAGGTACGTCCAGCGCTAACGATGAAGCAACTGTGGTATTTGGCCCAGTGCCTGTCGGATCACCAGCCAAAGCGTCGTTTGCGATAAATGTACGATCACCTGTCGCCAAGTCCATCCTGACCAAAGAGCGTTGCTGCATAATGTATAGACGGTTATTTTCAACATCGAGTCTTACGGCACGACCATTGGATAATGGTACCCCCTGCCCCAGACTATTATCTGAAATAACACGTCGATCTGCAGTATTTAAATTGATGGCTAAAATAGTCCGGCCTGATATGATCAATAACTCATTGTTATCACTATCGATATCAATATATTTTACTGAAGAGATTCTAGGCCCATTACCAATACTATCATTGGCAAATGTTGAGCGATTACCAGTATCCAAATCAACCGCAATGATTGAGCTGGTATCAGTCACTAATATTCGATTATTAGCTGCATCTAGAAAAATATTGGTTGGGTTTCTAAAAGCAATACCTGTCCCCACACCACTGCCGGAAATAATGCTGCGATTGCCCGTACTCAAATCGACATGAAACAAAACATCAAGGTTATTATCTGCAATAAATGCTTGATTATTATTTATATCCACGGCCAAACCGAAAGTCGATACAAAATTAGTTCCGGCTCCAACATTACTATTAGAAACAACTGAACGTTCACCTGTACTTAAATCAATACTCATCAATACAGCAGCATTACGATCAGCAACTAAGAGACGATTGTTGACCAAATCAGTAAAGATACCATCAACTGCACTCAAGCGCGTCTCATCGCTGCTCATCAGTTCGCTCGATATTACACTACGATTACCACTATCCAAATCAACAGCGGCCAGAGTATCCCTAATAAAATCTGCAAAGAACAAGCGATTGCCATCTAAGTCCAGTGCTGGTGTAGACGGAATACGAATAGCATCGCCTGTGCCAACATTTGCTCCGGTCTCAGCACCTGGAAAGATATCACCACCAGAGAGCAGTGTGCGTAAACCGGTATTTATATCAACCGACATAACAGCATTACGCGCAAAGTCTGTGATATACACTCGATCATTTGCTGCATCAAAAGTACCACCTTGCAATATCCCTATAGCAGGCTCATTTTTTACCGAAAATGACTGCGTGAACATGCCATCTTCCACTGTCTCCAGGCTTGCTGTTAAGGTATTCGTTGGCATTGCTGACGTATACGTTGTTGCCCAACGCACTGGTGGGGTTATCGAAAACCTAGCTGGTACACCGTTAACATTGATCGAGGCAAGATTTGCGATATCAACCATACCATCCTCTGTATCGATCACACGCCCGGTTGTAATCACTTGCTCTGTTACCACACCAAGATTGGAGTTTGCTCGTGGAAAGTCTACTCGAAACTCAAGTTGATCCACATTATTAACCGTAATACTGAGCGACAGGTCTGCGCTCTCGCCTTGACCATCGCTAACACTTAGCTGAACATCGTAGATATTATCCATATCGGCATCAGCAGGGTTTTCGAAGTCAGGCGAGTTGATAAAGCTTACCGCACCCGATGCGCTATCAATATTAAAAAGTGCTTGGTCAGCACCACCGGTCAAACTGAAGCTGAGGATATCGTCATCACTATCACTTGCCGTTGCCATATAGACAGTATCATTAATATTTTCATTAACAGTTGCACTGATACCCGAGGTAAAAGCAGGGGCAGCATTCGGCGTGTTATTATCAACGACATCATTACCGGTATTATTATCGGTATCACTCGTGCTATTTGAGTTACCTGTATCATTATTAGAGTTACCACTCCCCCCGCCACCACCACAGGCGGACAGAAGAGTGGCTATAGCAAGTAAAAACGCTGCAAGCGGCAGCTTATTATTAGATAGAATTATTTTCATAATATGCCTGTGAATTTGCATATCAGATGTAGTGGAGCTTGTTCATCACTTATATGTGACAAGCATGATTATACTCATGCGATTAGCCTGTTTAATTCAGCTCCCTGTAACTCGCCACCTGATAGTTTTAATAATTATCCCAAGTCGAATGCTAACAAACGCCATGGTCAATGAGCAACCAAGAAAAAATAGACCTATATATTAAGAAAACTTGATGAGAGTAAAACGATTTACGACTTTTGCTGAAAGAACTCGGAAAGAGTAACAACAGGATTATATTTAATTGACAATATAACCCTGCTGCTACTTGAACTTAAAGTGACATCTTAGCCAACTCAAATGCCAATCTTAACGCTGCACAACACTATTGTGTATTAAAAGATGATCACTAGCATTATTTGGCAAGCGGTTGCGCATTTAAAATGCCCCAAACGAAGTCAACTTGTGTTGCCGTAATTACCTCTGTACCAGGATTATAAAACCAATCCATATCAGGACTCCCCATAACCACCTGCTGATAACCAAACAGGTTCGGTCGCCATGTAGCACCCACGCCTTGCAAAGCAATGCCACCACTGCTATTCACAGCCGCTTGTGAGTGGCAAGTGGCACAGGAGGCTGAGTTTACAAAGCCGCCTTCTGTGACAGTCGCACCAGTGCCCGTTGGCACACCATTAGCAGTGGTAAATGATGATTGTGTGCCCTTCAAGCGATAGCTAAGCCAAGCCGGATCTGTTGGGGAAATCACTTTATAATCTCTATCCTTTTTATCGATGGCAATACCCATACCTTTATATAGCTGCTGTAAGTCCTTAGTGATTTTTTCGCCTGTCTCAGGAGGCAAATAGACTTTACCCGTATCAAATAATGGGTCATTACCCGACGCTCTATCATTATTCAGTACGGTTTTAGGCGCAATAAAGTGAGGCCCAAAGTCAGCACCCGCTTGCGCCTTACCATTAACAGTATAACCATAACTATCATTACAGCCTACATAATCACAGCGGCCACGATTTGCTACATGTTCCATCGCATACCAATGCCATATCGGTAAGGCTTTTGAAGCATTCGTCATCGCCACCATATAGTATAAACCTGGCACATCACCCGCTTTGCCACTACCTTTAATTTCCACGGTAAGATAAGGGTAATCAGGATTCTGCGGCGGAACCAGTTTTTTACCTTGCTTATCTTTCTTCCGAATCAATCCTTGGTTCAACATAATATCTTGATGAATAAAATCTGCTTTTACCATTACCGCATCTATAGGAAAACGTATTTGCAAACGCTGAGCTTTGCCGATATCACCTTTACTTATTGCTTTATTCTGTTGTTGATTAACAGCAGCTAAACCATTGGTATTGTAAAGATTCTTTTTATAAATATAATCAATCATTGGTTTATTTCTAAAAACCAGCTCTAACTCTAAATCACGCAGCAGGCGTCCTGGGTCTAATTTATCAACAACGTTCAAACCTCGATGATTTATAACTGCACCTCCAGGGCTAGAACCTGGTTGAGCAGGTAATGGGGTAGGCTGCTTATAGTCTTGGCGGTTATAAGGACAATGACCAAACTTTTTGGAATTAATGGGCACAAGCTCATCTGGATTACAGCATTTTTTAGTTTTTTTGCCTTGGCAAAGTGGCCAAGGCTTTTGTGGCCAGACCGTTTGATCCAAGCCCCAATTCCAGAAATGATTATTAATTGCCGACAAGAACTGTGTCCAGGCAAATGCATCGGGGCAGCTAGCCGCAGCCGAACCTGCTACCGCCTTGGCAAACACAGGCTGCTTATTCTTTATGCTTACACTGCAATCTTGTGCATCTTGAATAAAACTACGATAAAGCATCAACGATTGAATATTATTAGCTCCGTTATTTTGCGCATAACTAATAGAAGAGACTAATGACAATACGATAGTTATTGTATAAAGCACTGAATAAGGTTTATTCACAGCACCCTCCATGATTTAATTGGTTGTTCCTCGACGCCTAATAAGCCACTAACTAATGATAGTCAGGCTTCTTAGTCTTTATGGTTCTTACCTTAAGCAAATAAGACATATATTGCATGCTAAGCTTCTAATGGCATCATTTGCATTTTGACCTATGCAGAATAGAGTAAACCCAATTAAAAGCAATTACCTGCAATTACACCATTGATACCAACCAACAAAAAACCCGCCATTAGCGGGTTTTTATTCTAGACAAAACTAGCCACAGCTAGCAGCGGCAATATCATGCTAATTTCGACGGTCTTCGATTGCCTGCTTAATGGTCTCTTTCGGAATTTGCTGTGTGGTATCCATAGCATGATAAAAGGCTTCGCTACCATCAGCAGCCACTTTATGTGTAACACGATGCGAAGCACTATAGGTTGGCCTGACTTTATACGCGATATAAGCCCACATTACTGATGTCGCCATAATAACTGCGCCAATACCGGAGGCAGAAACTTCGATTGTTGCCACAGAGAATATGGCTTTATCAGAAGTGGAGGCACCGAATAATAAAACCAGCAAACCGACAATTAATGACAACATACCACCACATGCCAAGGTAATCGCCAAGCGGGTCTTCGCTTGGATAAACACAATATCGACTTCGGGCTGCCTATGGCTTGAAAAATCATTCATTTGCCTATCCTGGAGTAAAATAGCATTAAACCGGCTTTAATCTAAGCTGCATTAATCATAGGCTATACGCCCTGAGCAGGCAACGACAAACTGTCAGCAGCACTTGAGTAGCTATACCAGTGACCAGCATTAAGCAAAATTTACTGTAATCCTGGTACCTACACCTACGGTACTCTCGATATTGATTTGCCAACTGAACTGCTGCAGTATCCTTTTCACTATAGCCAGCCCTACACCATAACCATTTTGCGCCTGCGCTTTACCTCGAAAAAACGGTCTAAACACCTGTTCTAACTCCTGCTGCACAATACCAGGCCCACTATCTTCAATGCTAATGGCATTTTGAGTAATATGTACCTTCACAAAACCTTGTTTGGTATATTTGATCGCATTACGCAATAAGTTTCCCAGCAAAACACTAACAACTTTTTTCGGGGCTTGAACAATCAATTCACAATCATAGCTTATCTCTATAACAACAGGTTTATCCATAATAAGGAATTCAGCCTGCCCAACTTCTTCTTTTGCTAAAGCAACGATATCAGTGCACTCATCAATATCGCCAGCTTCACTTTCTCTAGCCAGCATTAAAAAAGCATCAATAATTTCCTGCATATCATTGCAGCAACGTTTAATTCTATCAACCGACGTCTTTGCCTCCATAGATAACTCACCCTCCAACAGCAAGACATCAGCGGATGCATTAATCACTGTTAGGGGTGTGCGTAATTCATGACTAGCATCACGCGTCAAATTTCTTTCACGCTCAACAAAGCGATTCAGGCGCTTGGTAAAACCATGCATTGCCTTGGTTAGAATGGACACCTCATAATTACCCTTGGCATAATCGCCATTGGCATAGTTAGCATCAGAGCGAAAGTCATCCATTACAAATATATTTCCATCTGGTTCAGCAGGGTTTAAGTCATTTACTCTTTCAGCTAACCAGGTAATAGGCGAAAACGCACGATCAGATATTCGATAAGCCAGCCAGCCACTTAAATAAATCAATACCAGAACAAACCCCAAAGGCACAAGCGCATAGAGCATAACAAGCTTATTAACTTGGGCATTATTGTATACCAGGTAAAGTTTTTTGTTATCGACTATAGAGACATAGATTATTTTAACTAAATCACCATCTTTATATTCATGCACACCAGGAGATAACTGAGCAATTTCTAAAGGAATATTTAACGAGCGTCCTTGCAGATACCCCAATAGATTGTAGGTGTTTGACAGTGGGAATGCTTTATCGTTATTATAATTTTTCCAGAAATGCTCCGCTTCTAACTCAAGCGCTTTGCGAACTAGAATATCTTTAATAACAATCGTCGTAACAGAAAGACTTAATACTGCCACTATACTTATCAACAAACCCTGCAACAAAAAGGCTCTACCAAGCCGCTTCATGAAACCTTGTGTTTCACTCATAATCGTCTACCAATTGAAAGCCACTACCAGGCAATGTTTTCAGTAGCTGCTCAGGGAAAGGTTTATCGATGGCTTTGCGCAAAGTATACAAATGACTTCTCAAAGCGTCACTATTAGGTGGCTCGTCGGGCCAGATTTCTTTTTCTAGTTCCCGGCGGCTGATAACATTGGGTGAAGCTCGCATTAGGGCACTGAGTAATTTAATACCAATCGGCGTTAGGCTAATCGGTTGACCAGCACGCTTGGCACGCAATGTACCCAAATCCAAAATAAGATCACCAACTGTTAACACTTCATGGTTTAACAAACCTCGACGACGCCTGGCTTGCGCACGAACACGTGCTTCCAACTCTTGAATATCAAAGGGCTTCACCAAGTAGTCATCAGCACCACAATCTAAACCAATAACTTTGTCAGCAGTGCTATCTCTTGCGGTCAGCATAATAACAGGGGTATCTTTATGCGCCTCCTGACGGAGCTTTTGACAAACCTCAGTTCCATCCATACCCGGCAGCATAATATCCAACAAAATAACATCGTAGTCATTGCTGACAGCCAAATGCAAGCCGGCGACTCCATCAGCAGCATAATCCACCTGATAGCCTTGCTTTGCAAGATAGCTACCGACAACAATTGCTATATCATTGTTATCTTCAATTATGAGTATAGTGGCCTGAATATCTTGCACAATCATTCAATCCATACATGCTAAGTTTATATAGTCTATATTTTATGCTGAATGGTGCATAAAACAAAGGGGGTAGCCTTAGCAAAACCCAGGAAAATTACGCACCTTACTCGTATAGAGTTTGTACATGACGGCACCTCATGATCGCTTTGTTAACGTGAACACTGTCAAGCAGTTGCGAAATATAAGGAAAAGCGCCAGGATTTTCTAAATATATTGCCACAAGCTCTTGACAAAAATGATACAACATTGCCAACCGCATTTACCTAAGTATATAGCTTAGGCATTAGAAACCAGCAGGATACAATGAGTAGCAAACCTCTTAACTAAGCATTAAATAAAAGATAGCCAACCTTTACTCACAATTAGAATCTTATTAGCATCAATATTGTATAAACATTAAGGGGCTGGCATACAGCAATGCTTATAGCGTTTGCCACTACCACAAGGACAAGGCGACTTACTTCGCACTTTAGTATCTTTCACAATTTCTAAAACATTTAGCTGATAAAACCGACTTAATGCTGCGAATAGCTTAGGATGCTTTTTTTGTAACATTGCGGGCCGCTCAAAAAAATACTCTGATACCACAGCCAAAAATTCTTGACGGTTAGTTGCGCCATATTGACGAATATTACTTTTACCATCTTCAATTTCAGCAATTTTGTGCTCAATAAAGTCCAGCCATGGCTGTGTGTACTGAAACTGATGCAAACGCTCGGGTAAACCATCACATTGACCGTCTTGCATATCAACCAAATGTACGAATTCATGAATACCAACATTACGCTTATCACGATCATTTTCAAAACCATAATGTAAATTCGGGCGACTTAATGCCATTTTACCTGCCATAGGGCCGGTACCGACCATGCCCGTTATATTTGAATCAGGCTGGCCACACTCAAAGCGCTCATTGAAAGCGCCCGGCAACAGAAATACCGCTTGCAGATTAAAATAATGCCAGTCGGGAAAGGCCCATACTGGGATAACAGCGCTGGCTGCCACTAATAGACGATCTTTATCGGTAACCTCAAAAGCCCCTGCTTCAATTCTAGTGGTATTAATAAAGAGCAAACAGCGTTGCTCAAAGGTAAGCTTATCTTCGACTGACAAACCACGATAAAAATTAACATTTGACTGCAGAGTATCAGACCAGGCTGCTTGCCATGTATAGTCATACTGAATTTTTGTCGGCGAAAAAATCCCAGAAAAACTTTGAAATATTTTTTTAAAAAAAGTCATAATACAGAGACCATGCAATTTTATATTTTAATCTGAAGTACCGTTATCGCGTCCCTGCCTGCCTCTTTTCTTAAGACGAATACTTTTTCTTAACTGCTGGACCAAGTCACTCACCCCCGCTTTTAAACCTGGATGAAAATGGGTTGCAATTAAAGAAGCAAATACGCCTAATAGAAAGGTCAGAATTGTATCCCAAATCGATGGACTCAATACATCTTTTTTAATAAATTCCCGTTCTTGCTGCGAGATATTCTGCATAAGTGCTATTTGTGCTTTCAGCTCAGCAATTCTTTGGTCTTTTCGCTGATAAGCTTCACTTAATTCATCCTCAGCAATGGCAACTTTTTTAGCAGCTGCCTGAGTTTTTCTCTCAGCATCGTCAATCAAATACAGCATTTCGCCAACTTGTTCGGCGACTGAACGCGTGACTGACTCAATACGATTGCCTAGCTTTTTAAAATCTCTCAGCGTGACGTCATCTGGATTATCAATACTATGCTGTATTTGTTGTAACTCTGCATTTATTTGCAATACATGTTCAGCCACACTGGAATTCTTCACTTCATAAACATATAAATTCGGATTAGCAGAGAAAGAGATGCCTAAAAATTGAAAAGCCCAAAAACTGGCGACCATAACGGCAAACCAATAAATAAAGGGCAAAACAAGACTTTCATATTGATAAGCGATAGCTTTATCGAGCCAACACAAGCTAAACCTGAGCGTGATATGCGCAAACATAACCAGCAGGTGGAAAACGATAATCACGCATAAGCCATACAGTATCCAATATTGCCAAAAACTCATAAGATTCACTCTATTGTGTCTATTCAAAATACCTGCAAATAGTGACGCCAGGTAAGTAAAATGCTTCTTATGATATTAAGCTTGCCGAGACAGACACAACACTAGACTAAAGTATGAAAACGCGGGTTAGCCCTAGGGTTTATACTGGGAAAGGAATGACCAAAAATACGGCAAGCACCACAATAAAGTCGTACTTGCCGGTTAATGAATGACCGCTTGCCCGTAAAAGGGTTATTGCGCTAAGCTATCTCGCAACCCCTCGGACAATCTTTTACAAACTGATTGTTACTTTCTACTACGGCTCATCGGCGTGATAGTGAATCGTATCTGGATTAACAACAGGCTTATCTACTCCATAGTCGAGCAAAAAGCTAAAATCAGTACCAAACGCTG
Organism: Gammaproteobacteria bacterium; assembly: GCA_965230615.1. Taxonomy (GTDB): domain Bacteria; phylum Pseudomonadota; class Gammaproteobacteria; order HTCC5015; family HTCC5015. The sequence goes on along the minus strand of OZ246012.1, from coordinate 3,503,423 downwards.
TTTGCGCAACACCGTGACAACCTTTACACCCCCCCATATTAAAACTCTCACCACCATAGACCACATTATCACCATTCCCCTTACCACTTGGGAATGGGTTAGTGCCAAACCCTGGACCAAAGAAATTACCTAAAAAAGCATCTGACTCAATCACAAAGTTAGCCATGAAATGATTCGGCCCTTTGGCTGTCGAGGTCTTAGTTGCAGCTTGCGGTGCTGCCGACCAGCCTTCAGTGATATTCGCCTGCACGCCAATTAAGCGATAATTCAACCATACTGAATCTTTATTCATGCCACGTAATTTTTTATGCACTTTAGCCGTCACCTGATCAAGATAAGGTGGCACAGGATATAACTGTCCATTTGACTTAGGCGAGGATCCGGTTTGCCTTACAATTTTATGGCGCTGGCCTGTTTGTGTACCTGTCGGCTTACCTGGTTTGGCTGGCGCATTAAATGGATTAAAATTACCATAACTTGGCGGCAGTGGTGTGACTAAACGATATTGCAAAGCACCTGCTATACCCGCTTTTTTAGCTGCTTTTAACTGACTCACTGCCTCTTTCAGTGCCATTACCGCTTGCGCGGTCTGATATTCATACTCTATATATTCTGCCAAGCGTTTTATTGGGTTGCTGGTCGATTTAGCTTCTGCCAAAGCACGTTGAGCTTTTTCCCAGTCATCGACTGCAACAGCTAAATCTGCTTCTGCTTTCAGCAGATCCTGTTCAATAATCGACTGCTTAATATTTAAATTAGCCAAGCCTTTATGCTCAAAAGAAGTAAAAATAAAATCTGGATAGGCTTTGGTTTTATGAATAACATGCATAGCAAGCAACGCAAACGTGCCATTGTGATAACGGAAATCAGTATAACTATCACTTGCTGCATTATAGTCAGCTGTATAGTATATTGCTTCGGTCTGATAAAAATCTTCTAACAAAGAAGCATTGACTGGCGTGACGCGTAAAAAGGCCGTTTTAATTTCAATCGCTCCCTCGCTACCACCGGCAAACCCTGCCGGCAAATCAATACCCTTTGGTGAGGCTTGCTTATATTGTTGAATGCTCTTGATATTTGCTTGAGCCGCCTTTGCTAAGGGCCCTGCTGGATCGGCCTGCCCGGCACCAAAATTATCTTTAATGTAATCATATTCTGCCTGATTGACTTTAGCTTGATACAGAATAAGATCCTGTGTCTTCGGGTCGCCACTACCCAAATAAACATCGCAGGAGCCAATTTCGTTGTCTTCGTCGAGGTTGTTAAATAAAGCAAAGCTGGCCCCAGTTTCACCTGGTAAGGGCTGATTAACATAAATATATTTAGGCGGCTTATTAAACGGTGTATTTAACGGCTGGCCTGCTGGCCTTAACTCAGAACGATGCGCATAAGTTTCCCAAACCAAAGGCTGACCTTTTGCATAAGGCTTTTTATAACTCCACTGTGTATCTGGCTGACCACGAAAAGGCGTACCTTCACTATAATTAGATTGCCAACTCAATGCCAAGAATTGCTGCCAGGCAAAAAACGCCAGCTCCTGCTGACACTTTTTACTATGCTGCAACCGCGCACTATCTGGATTTACATCATGAGGCACCTCGCTCGTAATCTTAAAATCAACGCCAGGCTGACAGTCAATACTGGCAAGCACACTCAGCGGGTGAACCAAAAAAACACCAAAGAATATTACCAAACACTCTTTTTGAAACCTCTTTAATAACAACGAAAAATGATTACTCTTACGCATAAAACCTCCGTGTATTTATTATCTTTAGATAGCAACAACACATCAAAAAACATTATGGCTTATTAGCACATTACAAAAGGCAAGCATGCCAAGCCAGCATGTAATATCACACTGGCTTAACACAATTGATGCGAATAGAAAAAGCGGGCAGCTGTCTAGGGCTTCTTGCCCGAAGCTGCTTTTATGCTGTCAAAAGCAGACTGCGCCTGAAAAGGCATCGCCCATAAAAAGTCCATTGCATGCAACTGCTCATTACCACTGGCACCTGCAAACCAACGAGGATCGGGCGCACCGGAAAAGCTTTGTTGTGGCGCGGACACACCTGAGGTTGGCAAACCGTTGCCGATTTGCAAACCTCCCGGCGTATTACCAAAGCCACCAAAGCCATTCTGTCCTTGCCAGTTAACTGTCGCGCGCGCATGACACGTCATACAGGAAGCATTCTGAATAAAGCTAAACTCTGTCACTGAGTTACCCAGTAACGTTGCCGCACCGGTATCATCCACAAAATCTACCTGGGTACCTTTCAGACGATAATTACGAAATACTGGGTCGATTTCATCTAGCATATCACTCAATGCTGGCTTAATCTTCTCAGCTTTATAGTGTCCATAAAGTGGTTTCTTAGCCTTAGTCACAGCAGGCTTTACCCCAAAGGAGTCTTTACAATCTAACCAGTCACAACGCCCTGGATTATCCACATGCTCAAATGTAGCCCAAAACCATTGGGGTAAATCCTTAGAGGTGATATGCATTGCAACCAGCCCCCAACTTTTGCCCTGATACTTTACGCTATGAAAAGTATCTCTTTTTTTCTTTGGCACCTCTGACAGGTGTATCCAATTTGTCTTTATTTCTATCGCCGTAATAGGAAAGTTAAGCTCAAAGTCTCTGGCAAAAACATCTGCCAAACCTTGCTGATACCATAAATTATTATTGACGATATAGTCAAAAGAGGCTTTGTTACGCTGCACAACTTCAACATTATTTAAAAAAGGTGTGAGATGCGCATTGATTGGCAAGTGATTACTTTTACTAGGCCCTGCTTGCTCAATCGGTATCGTACGTGTTTTCGCTGGCCACTGTGGGCAATATTTAGGGCTCGCTTTAGATGTACTGCATACAGAAGGTACTGGCGTTTGCGGAAATGTTTCTGGATCAGTTGCAAAAGCATGCCAACGTGGCACATTGGTTTTTGGCAGTGGCTTACTGATTCTGACAAAAAGCTCCCAAGCAAACTGATCAGGGCAATTAATCGCCTTATTCGGTAATCTTTTGTTTGTTTTACACTCAGGAATATCCGGAGGCGTCGTCACAGCGAATGCTGCGTTTATAAACAGCAAGGACCACAGCAGTAATATACAGACACATAAATTAATCACTCTAATCGCTGGCATTTGCATAGCTAGCTGAACGCTCATTTCTACCTCCTTGTATAAAAATGATGTTATATCTTATTTATCTACTGTGTATGACATTAGGCAACTCGTCAATTACACATGACTACAGCATTTGGATTGATTCTTATGTCAAGATGCCGCGTTTATTAAGTCTGCAGTTATTTAATCAAAAACACTCAAGAGCCCTAAAGCCTTTTACTCAACTGCCGAAGAGTAGTCAGCTTTTTCCAGAAAACATTTTTACTGACAGTCTGTATAAAAATATGGAGGCTTTATGCTTGTTAATCTGAAAGGTATTTTAGTATTGTCATGGTGTTTGTTATTAGCGGCCTGCGGTGCCTCATTGGAAACCAGCAACTCGCGTACGTTTATCGCTGGCAAAGCCGATGGCCATCTGGTCGAACTCAGTAGCACTATTTCCGTTACTCCCAGCAATCTTCGTTTAGACCGAGGTCGAGTGGTGCCGCTGGCGTTACCCTCAGGCACCGATCAATTTTATGCACTAAGCCAGATCACCTGGGGTGAGTTTGCTGACCGACCTTGTTTTTTTGAAGCGACTTATCGCCATTTATTTAATAGCACCGAGGTACAAACTGTATCTCTGCCCTCTGCCAACTGCTTTCGTTTAACCGTCAATAATAACCGTGGCCAATCAGTTACCCCAAACAGCACGCAAACAGTCAGCCTGACAACGCAACAACCTGGCCCCTCTGGCTCCACACCCGTTTTTCGTTATGCCAATGCAATTGGCGTGTGTGAGACAGGTATCCCTGGAGATTATATTGACGATACCGTGCTATCTGGCAGCGGCACAGACAACATTGCTTACGACCGCTTTAGAATTAAAGGCATAACTCTCGAAGGCAGCCTGCTCGATGGCAGTAATAGTAATAGCGTGACAGAAATGCTACCTAACTGTCGTAACAATCGGGTGCCTGTGGTCAACAGCTGCGCTTCAGATAACTTTATTGGCCAAGTCGATGTTATTTTTGCTCGCGAAAACCCACTCGCCTCAGGCAATGACCCGAGAGAGGTTGCTATTGGTTTACAGTTTCACTGTATGCCAGTCAGGCGTAGTGCTTCCCGCTAAACCTTTGCTTTAAAAAGCCACAATAAAAGCAGCTATTTTGTTAGGTACAGGATCACTTCAGGCATAACTTTAAGGCACCCATCATTAGCTAAACAATGGGTGCCCACCTGATTTAATCTGTGACATCACAAACAGTCGTAATATTCTCTACACCAACAATCATATCAATTGCACAATTTTGACCATACTGGCAAATTTGAGTCCCTGTGGTAAACCCTGTCAAAAATTGAAAATCGGTAATATCGCGATTGTTATGGCTTGTGGTACAAGAACCTGTTAACAGGCTACTCTGTGGGCAATACATTGTGCAGGTTCGCGGCCCTTGATGATGCTCGCGATTGCCGGTCACAGTACAGGATTCACCTGTTGCCGCACACACCAGAGTCTGCGTCAGGCTTGAGTCGGCATTGCCATCATTTTGCAAAGTCACACTTGGCCAGCGCTCAACAATGTCTACTTGATATTGCAACTCAGCACTCTCATCACAAGCATCATGCGGACTAGGCGTTAGAACACTGGAACCGCCTTTAATACATTGTCCTTTGCTAACATATTCAAGGCGAGCACCTCTTCCTTGAGCATGCGCGATCCATTGCAAGTTATTATGACAAACCCATGACTTCACATACGCGCCACTATTACTATGCGCATACAAACATTGATTGCCGGAGGCACTTTTTATATAAAACTGGTTATTACCACGATCGACTAATTTAAATAGCTGTTCGTTATGCTCCTGACAGGCTTTACTTTGGATAACACTACCATTGCTCTGCGCACCTGCCAGGCAGAATTGCGTATCTGGATCTCTTAAGCGGACAACATCTTCAAAATTTATCTCGCCTTGCTTAGGTGGATAGGGGTAAATTTCCTCTATAACACCACAGCTTTCACAAGCGGGCTTGGTTTTAACAATGGCATGCTTGGGATGAAATTTTTCATAGCCATAAAAAACCAGAGGCATACTAAATGGTCCTTTAAAAATAATACGAGGATCATTACTATCAAAGAGTAGATAGTTACTATCCATCAAGCGCCTGGAATAGACTTTTCCTGCTGGGATAATCGTACAATCAGCAGGCTCCACTTCCGCTATTTCCATACTGCTATTATCCGGATCAACACTCCAGCTAACAACATTCCAACATTGAGGGTCGTCAGCCACCAGCTCATAATCTGAGACCAAGGAAACTTCTTCTATAAAATCAACATCATAGGCATTAACAACTAACTGCCAATCGCCATACTGTGGCGTATCAACATCAATCACTTCGACATTGTTTAAGTGGTCATAACATTCTACAGCCAAGTCAACTGCACAAGTGTTGCTTGCCGGCTTAACATCAGCCGCCATCATTAACCCTGTTGGTAAAGGTTCCAACTGCCAAGGGTAAAAGATATCACCATTGGGCGCGATCAAATGGATATCAACATCATTGATCAAGCGCGGCTGTGCCCCTGAGGTACTAAAGTCTCCCGCATCATCCCAAGTTGCGGTAATACGTAAGGGCCCTGCATTCTCACCAACTCGAAAATGAAAGCGTTTAACTTGGTCTTTTTGCAACCTGTTAATGACTGTGATCTTCGCTGGATCAATATACTCTAACGCTTTTTGCGCATTTACCAACCCCCAACCTGTCGCGAAATCTGGTCCACGATGGTATACCGTATCGCTATCGATAATATCTGGGTTCATTAAAGACTGGTCATTAGCATCATTTTCTAGATCTGTTGCGGTATGAATTAATAACGCTCTGACCAAAGCGTTACTCGGCCCGAGTCTGTCCAAATCAGCACAGTCTTCGCCTAATGGACAGGCTAAAATTTTATGCCCAAATTTTTCCAGCATTAAGGCAATAATACCAGTAACATGAGGGGCAGACATGGATGTGCCAGCATTACCGCCATAAACATTGCCTGCTATCGTCGATATAATATCTTTATTGATATCTGTCGGACGATTAAAATCAAAACGTATCGCATGTATAGGATTGCCAGCTGTCCAATTATGCGCACTTGTATGACCAATATTACTTAGATTGACCGACAGTGTTTCATATTGTCCAGTAACATCAAACTCCAATGGTAAAGATCTCGCACTACTGCCTGCATGATTGGGCGCTTCAAACCAAAAGAAATTGCCAGCAATTTTATTCGTTGCTGGTAAGCTTGGGTCCCATTCAATCTTATACCGTATAATTAAGCGGTCATCATCATCGGCTATATGTGCCGGATCAATATTAGGCCCAGAGATTGCAGATAGCCCTGCTATTTTTTCATAGTACAGCGCACCACCTTGTTGCACCGCATTGATATTTTGTGCCGCGAGTGTCTCTTGCCAACCCTGCAAACTAATATGATTAAAATTATAATGAATAATGCTTTGACCGCCACTACGCTCTAGACGTATATCATCAATATAGACTTTAACCGGATTCGCTGCCGTTGGGTCTACAATAGGCTGATCTGCACCAGGGGCAATAATATCAGGCTTAATACGCCCATCAATCGTTGGCCCCATACTACTGGTATTATATAACTTGCCAGAGGTCTTACTGGCATTACCAACAACCACAGGATTTTTAGCTTGCACCAGCAAAGAATAATAACCTTTGCGGTCATTTTGGTTGCCTGCTGCGTACACAACCGTTTTTATTCGCCCATCTGGTGACGCAATGGAACCATTGGATCTTTTTTGACTATTAATCGCACTATCAATATCAGCATTCACCGTGTCATAGTTTGCTCCACTACCATTACCTCTGGTCTTATGCGAATGGTTGGTAACATGCCCTTGTCGGTCACCCTGAGACCAGGTTGACGTAAAATCAACAGACCAGAAATTAACTTTCGGCGCAACCCCTCTTAATTGATAGGGCGAAAAACCTTGTGCAGCCGAGTTCCAACCATTGCCACCAATAATACCTGCCACATGCGTGCCATGTTGGTCAACTTGATAATCGTAAAAACTACTACACGACGGTGTATTTTGACTGCCACACTGCATCGTGCGTAAATTCGTTAGCTTGCCATCATAATACTCAGCACCAAAACCTAAAATAGGATCGCCATTTACATCTAACGTGACCTCTCTAAAATCCCAATGCGATTTATCTATGCCTGTATCATAAACACCTACATCAATATGGTTACCTGTATAAGGCTGCTCATCTAACCAGGCATTATCGGGCGGAAATATATTATCAAAAGATATCGATGCTTGAGCGGCATTAACACCTGATCGCTCTCTGGCAATATCATTTGTTAATGCGGTTTTCTTAAACACATCTATCAACTGTATTGCTTGATACTGCCTCAGTGCACTTAACTGCCTTGTTGTTAAGCTGGCGATATAACTCTGATCAACATAGTGTTCAAACTTGATCTTATGCGATTGCAGTATTTGCTTTACTAACGATGGTGATACTGAGCGGAAAAAAGTAAGCTGATAATCTTGCGCCTGTTTTGATGTTGGCGTGGTGGTCGCCGGTCGCTGATAAAGACTTAAACTATGATAGCCGGATAAATGCTTGCTTAGCGCAGACTGATGTACGTTCAATGGCTGCTGACTTGACACAAAATAATGTGAATATAAATAGTCTTGCTTATAAACTCCCTCTAAGACCAAACCAAGACTTGCTAACTGTGCCAAACGACTTTGACTCAATACACCTTCAACAATGAGCACACCATAATAGCGTTTAGCCATTGTTGCCGATGCATCTATTGTTTGATGATAACCATTGACAATAGCTTGCGGTTTTTTAGTAAAGTCTTGCTGCTGCGCATGTAAGCCAGATATGCTGCTCAGCATCGCTAATAATAGTAGTTTTTTCATTTAAGCACCTTCGTCAACAGATAAGATCTGAAAAGGCTAAAAACAACTTATAGGTAATAAATTATAAGCCACTCAGATATAGGAAAAGCTAATATAGTTCGCTGTTATCACTTATAAACCTATTGTAGCGATAAGCACGCCCAAGAGAGCTTAACTTTGTTGACGAAAATTAATATTATAGAAACTATCAACTTTTAAGATATAAAACCGTTATATTTCTCTACGAAAAAACAGACTGTTTACAGATATTTATACTTTTCAAGCTACCTTATACTTCTGCTCTAGAAAGCGCGTGATATCTCATGCTAGCGACATTTGGCCAATTTAACCGCGTCTGCCTAGAGGCAACAGCAGCAATAAAGACTACTTATCTTATTGCCAATCAAATCGACCTGTTAGCACATTGCAATTTTCAACAACATCAGCCGCATCAGCAATATAAACTTGTTGAGCGGCTGAAACAGGATAGTTTACATATTGCGAACACTTCTCACTTTGCCCTGTGCCTACAACAATTTTAGTGCCTGGCTTAAGCATGCAGGAGACCAACATATCTAACGGTGACCACTGATAGCATATCTGATATTTAGCACGATAATCAGCAATCTTGCCCTGCGGCATTTCAAATGCCCACCACTTACCCAACCTGCTGTTTGGATTAACGCTATCCCAAACACGATGTACATTAACCTGAGTGGCCTGCTTACTTTGATAGACACGGGCCTGACATAATTTACCTTGCTCTGGCTTACCTAGCGTTTGTTGCAACAAAGCAAAGTCTTCGACAGGTTCAAATGCCGCCTGCAATGACGCTGGTAAATCAGTACTCCCTAAACAGGCTTGAGTATTTTGCTGGCTTTGCGTTTGCTGGTCGCTTACTGGCTGACTAGCACAAGCAAATACCGTTATTGCCAGCACGACAGTTAACCATTTTTTCATTTTATTATCCTTGGTCAAATTCCTTTAATTGAATCACTCAATAATATTGGTGATTGTTTTTTATGCACACCACTAGCGGTGATCGCATTATGCTTTATTGTAAACCCTATGGAAATACCAATGACTGATTATGAACCAAGTAAATACCCTAGCTTTATTCGCGTCAATCCTGAAGATGTCACGCTCAAATTCGTTTTTGACAATATTCGCAATATCGGTCTGTCGGCCTTGGTATGCGCAGGCGGCATTATTGTCACCAAAGGCGAGCCCATTTCTTCACTACTATCAATCCCTTATACTCAAATGGCTTTGGGCTTATTTATTTGCTTAGGCGGTTTTTTGCTCGCCATCCTTAATTTTCTGCAAGGAGTATTGGCGATATTGGCAACAAAAAAATTTAATATCCCGGCTTATCTTATCTTTGCCTTTATACTACATATTGCCTCTTTTGAAGTTTTCTTTAAGCAAGTCATCAAATTACTCAGTCGCTAGCTTAGCAAGCAACTGCAATAAAATACGACACCCTATTATATGAGGCCATATCAACAAATCGTGTAATGTGAATACTGTCAGAACGACGAAGGTGACAAAAATATGACAATAAAAGAAAAAACAGACAACGTCCCTGTTGCTAAGTACAATCCTGTGCGCAAACCCTAATCTTAACCTACTTGTCTCACTTCACTGTGAGTTAACCCTTGCCTATCGTGATATCCTAATCGTTATCGGCGCGTTCCTTGTGTGCTAACTATAGTACAAAACATGTTAAAGCTTTATGCTTTTACTGCAGCGATAATGCAATAGGCTGTTGCATGAATACAACAACGACAAGGCTTGACATCCATCTCAATAATCAACGTTACCAACAATTTACAAGCCGTTAAAATGAGACGCCATCGCGAAAGAAAGAGTTGCACAGTGTTAACCATATGCCAAAAGCAAACCGCTCAACTCGCAAATATGCTTAAAATATTATTATTTGACTGCGCTTCACAATATAAAACGAATAAATATCAGCTGTTAAGCGCATCACGGCGATACATGTCTTTTTAAACTATACTTTAAACATAGAACTACATGAATAAAAGCTGCCTGTCATGATCACGCCTTATCGTTTTGCCCTTTCTTCATTGTTATTGCTATTGAGCGCCTGCGGCGGTGGCTCGTCTTCATCTAGCAATAATAGCTCTGCTGACATGCCAAATGATCAAACAACCGAACAACCAACTGTTACCGTTGCCAGCCTGTCACAACTCGCCAGTTTTCCTATCGGCGCAGCCGTGCCAGCAGGCAATGCGCATAACAGTTTATTCTCCCGCAGCAGCCTGCAAGCTGTTGTGCAACAACATTTCAATGCATTGACTGCAGAAAATATTATGAAACCTGAATTTCTACACCCAACAGAAAACAGCTTCTTTTTTACTGATGCGGATCAACTTTTGACTTATGCGCAAGCAAATGGTCTAGGACTACATGGCCATGTATTAATTTGGCATTCACAATTGCCACAGTGGATACCAAGCTTCACTGGTGATTGGTCGACGATGATGAATAATCATATTCAAACCATTGTTAGCCACTATGCCGGTGATATCAACAGCTGGGATGTTGTTAATGAAGCTTTTGATGACAATATTCCAACTGGCTATCGGAATTCAGTCTGGCTACAAAACATTGGTCAAACCTATATTGAAGATGCTTTCACTGCAGCACGAGCAGCTGACCCTAATGCAGACCTGTATTATAACGACTACAACATTTCTGGCATTCCAGAAAAATTATCTGCTGTATTAACTATGCTGGATGACTTTCAAGCCCGCGGTATTCCAATTGACGGTATAGGTTTTCAAATGCATATTGAGCAGACTTGGCCGGACATTAACACTATACGTAATGCTTTCAGTGCAGTTGCCAGCCGTGGTGTTAAAGTCAAAATATCTGAGCTAGATATTTCATTGAATGCTAATGAAGCTTACACCAGCTTAAGTGATGAATTAGCACTGCTACAACAAGCACGTTATCGCGATATAGTCAGCACATATATAGAAGCTATACCGGCAGCACAGCGTGGCGGCATTACCGTCTGGGGAGTTAGTGATGCCGACAGCTGGATACCATTTTTTTATAATCGACTCGACTGGCCTTTACTATTTGATGAACAACTGCAAGCTAAACCAGCACTGCAAGGATTTGCAGATGGCTTGCAAAATTAGTATCAACACAATAAATAGTTCTGCATTTAAAATCGAGCATACTCGTAATAAAGTATGCTCGACTCATATCATAGCTAGAGACTAAACCAATAAGCCATTGATTCGTGTTAACAACTCATTAGGTGCCGTTGTTTTGGGATCATTTAGATATTCTTCAAAAGGAGGGAAATCAGCTAATTGCAAATCGTTTTCCGGCACCCATTGGCCAAATAAATAATCATAAGGCTTTTCCAGTTCTGCATAAGCCCCTTGAAAGGTGAGGTTTACTCGCTTACCTGCAGGAATCGTTAGCTTTCTGAACGAATCATCAGTCAGCTGTACTTCGCCTTCATAGCTAATACAGGCCACGCTGCGCAAATCGTCCACCTCGACGGATTGCGGGTCATCATAATACAGGCCAAAAGATCGCGTCTGTTCATTCATCAACTGATGCGTGCCTGCATACATATAGAGTTTTTCGAAGGCACTACCAATATCCATATAATCGCCTTGATAATCAATACCAATAAGAGTTATAGCTTCTACGTCAATAATTTCTACCGAATACATTACTGTGTTCTCCTGTTGAGAAGGAGGCAGCATCGCAACAAAAGGGACTAATACAATTTCCTCATTGGCTTTGCGCTGGCGATAAGCGCCTGGGCTTTCACCAAAATGCGCGCTAAAAGCCCGGGTAAAGGCCTCTGTACTCGCATAACCAAAGTTGCTCGCTACCTGATTAAGCGGCTGATCTGTACGAATCAGATCCGCCACTGCCTTTTGGAGACGCAACTTGCGAACTGTCACATTCACCGTTTCCTGCGCCAATTCGCGATAGATTCGGTGAAAATGGTAAGGTGACATACAGGCAACTTCTGCCAAGGTATTAACATCTAATTTGCCATCAATATTGGCATAAATATAGTCAATTACCTTGGTTAGTCGCTGCCGATAACTGCTTTGTGTACTTTTTTTCATAATTACGTCCTCCGATAGAACACAGTCTAGAAGAACTGGGCTTGATAATGTTTGCGGTTTTTGATTTGAATTATAAAAATATGAGCAGAATACATCATCTACTCTTCAAACACTGCTTGCGATATTGAGCAGGACTCAAGCCAAGCTTACTTTTGAAGACCGTATGAAATGATGTCTTGCTATTAAACCTCGAGGCCGTAGCAATCTCTAATATTGACATGGTGTTTTCTGGGTCAGCAAAATACTGCTTAGCCGTTTCAATACGATGATGATTAATATAGTCAGAATAGCTCATACGGTATTTTTCACGCAAGATAGCTGACAAGGTGCGCTCGGGGATAGTGTTTGTTCTGCCAGTTGTTGCAGAAAAAACCGAGCATTTAAATAAGGTTTCTGCTGCCGCATATACAATTCCAGCCTATCGACTTGCGATTGATTAACTTTAGGTTTACGAATCAACCTAATTGCCACACTGACCTTGTTATTCATATGAAGCTTAACAACCCACACCAACAATACCGTTCACATTGGCACTGCTCAGTAAAAATGCCGCCAGCAGCAACTGGATAAAAGCAAACACGGCTAGAAAATCCAGTCCAGACAGCGTTTGCAAATGAAATAGTTCAGAAATATACATTATCTAAGTATATCACTGGCCAGCTACTCTAAAATAGTTTCACCTTAAACTTGCCTACCCACCTTAAACTTGCCTACCCACCATAATCCACCCACGCTGTTCCAGAACGACAAAGATCAGATAAAATATTTCACTTTAGACTCGGTTAATTTAGGTCTGACCTTATTTAGGTTAAACACAAAAAAGATGCTTCACGGCCGCCATCTTCACTGGATCGAACAAGCAGAACCAAAAGAAGCCTTTATTAGGACTTCCAGAGAGAGGTAGTCACAATACGAATACCAGCTAGTGTTGCTCGTTGTAACTTCAAACCTTTTAATCCGTGCAGCTTAAGCATCAGCCTATATTAAGACAAGCATTAAAAGAAAGCGCTTGCTAAGATTTTCACTTCATCTAATGAGAAATCTATATGCAAGAACAACGTTTCCATTCACTCGATGCCTGCCGTGCAGTAATGATGCTGTTAGGCCTAGTATTACATGTTGCAATGGCATATATGGTGTATACCAAAGATGCGGCAGCTTTACCTGAAGACGATCCAGGTCGCTGGGTATGGTTATTTATTGATAATACCACTTCAGCTAATATCGATATTTTGCATTTGTTTATTCATATATTCCGCATGCCGGTATTTTTTATTTTAGCTGGCTTTTTTGCAGCGCTAATTGCTGCTAAATATGGGGCGCATTACTACCTTAAAAACCGTTTAATGCGTATTGCATTGCCATTGTTAATTTGCTGGGCAATCATTATGCCTAGCCAGCACTGGGTTGCGGTATTGGCAAATAATTTAATTGATAAAAACCTACATGAAACCGTGCCTTGGCCTGGCTACTTTAATAACATCTGGAATAATACTGGTGCATTTTGGTTTTTATACTTTCTCGTTTTTTTTTCAGTATTAGCGTTTGTTTTTCACCGCCTTGCAACAGGCAGTGTTATTATTAAGAGAGTTGAGCGTGTTTTATGCTGGCTTAATCAGCGTTTATTCTTATTTATCGCATGTTTAATTGCTCTTACCTTTTTGCTGATACTGCATTCAAGCGCACCTTTATTGCCTGATGACCAAGACTTTCTACCTCACCCAGCCTTACTGGCTTTTTATGGCCTGTGTTTCGCCTTAGGCTGGTTTTGGTATCATCATCAGGTATTTATTTTTCAACTGGAAAAGTATTTACTGCATTTTGTTGTAATAGCTGGCATTAGCACAGTGTTGTTTTTTATTTATCTCAACCGCTGGGGACAAAGCGGCTATAGCTTAGACGCATTTTTAGTGACTAACCTGTTTCATGGTATTGCGCTATGGAGCTTGAGCTTTGTCTCGATAGGTTTATTTACTCGATTTTGTCAGTCAGATAACCCTTTTTGGCGATATATTGCTGATTCATCTTATTTTGTCTATATCATCCATGTGCATATATTACTGCTAATACATGCACTAATTTACCCTATCCAGGCTTCTGCCGAAGTCAAGTTTACACTGAGTACTTTGGCTACACTGATAATTTCTATTTTGCTTTATCATTTGATTTGTCGGCATAGCTGGATTGGTTTGTTCTTGAATGGTAGAAAATATCATTGGAATAGCAACAAAGTGAGTAAAAAGATTTCGTATTAGCATGACCTGCCCTTTACCTTCAGAAAGCAAGTCTGTCTAATGCACCAATGACATCATCATCCTTAGTTACTTAAGCAGCAGCGCTCAAAAAATAAAACCTGCACTTAGCGGGTTTTATTCTCTAACTCAACAAAGCCGTTTTTAGCTTTTTTTATTCCATCACACAAACAGCGGCGATCATACAATAACTGTAAAGAAAACAAGAATTTCCATGTGGTTTCACTTACTTTATAAAAGGTATTTTGACAAAAAACATGACACTTTTTAATAGCCAATATGCGCGCTTAAATATCATTTAAGCAAAGCTGCTGCTTGCTTTCTATATTACTACTTGCATCAACAAGATATTTTTATGCACATAAACATTACAGCAGGGTAGAATATTACAGTCGATTACATGCTGCTGACCATTAAGACAATGGCTGATACGAACCATCAGCTACTTTTGGCTATAAAAAGTTAGCAAAACCCAAATAGGATACCCTAATGCAGAGCAAGCCCTCTCCCAACCGTTATGCTGACAAACAATCTGCTTTTACCGTTGCCCTCTTATGTTGTCTGCCAATTGGCTGCCTGCTAACGTATTTATTCACGCTAGGCGTTACGGATATGGAAGGCGCACGTGGCTACGCCATGATTTATTTAATTCTGCCATCAATACTCGTCGCGTTTCTCTGTATTTATTTTTTCAGATCAAAGCTATTTCACTACATCATTATCTTTATAAGTCTCTTATTATTGTTATTCACTATCGGCATGTTTTACAAAGAAAGTTATATGAACCAAAACTGCTTATCACATCATTTAAAACGCTTACAAGAGCCAGAAAAATCAGCACGGGAGGCAAGCTGTGCACGACTGCGTAGCTTGCCTCGCTGGTAGTATAAGGCGGTCTTGATTTGACGAGTGTCTCATTGCACTACCATACTGCTATAGATGTATTCCCTGATATACAAGCATTAAGCAAAGGATGACCCTGTTTTTACTATGCTTGATGATTCGTGATTCGCCATAAAAATGCAATCGATCAGTTTCAGCAAGAGATATCTTGTATTATCATGGGCTTGAACCAGTCTGATAATGGCTGCATTCAAGAAAGCATGCATAAACCTTTTACACCCAAAGATTAACGGCACAAAAAGAAACAATATGGCTTTGTACGCATTTGATGGAACTGGCGACAACTGGCAAGAAGGCACGCCAATAACCCCAACCCAACAGACGGGTAATGGTCGCTTTATTACCAATGTAGTTATGTTTTTAGGGTATTACCAGCTTGCAACAGATAAGCAGGCATATTATTTCCCCGGAGTGGGAATCAGCGGTGGCTGGCTTGGACGATGTCTGGGTAGGAATTTCGGTATCGGCGCATCTAGACGCGTTAAAGCAGCCTTTGCAGCATTGCAAAAAACATTTTCAGCAGGCGATGAGGAAATTGTTATTATAGGCTATAGCCGTGGTGCGGCAACCGCGAGGTTATTTGCGGAAAAGATACATCATGATTATAAGAAACTTAATGATCAATATGGCAAACCATTAAAGAAACGACCACCCATACACTTTCTGGGTCTATTCGACACGGTTGCGTCTTTTGGTATACCGACCAATAATTTTGAATGGGGCTTCAAAGCACATATTTTGCTGACTGTTCAAAATACCGTACACGCTATGGCCTTATGCGAAAGAACAAAAGGCTTTGGCCTGGACAGAGCTTATGGGCGCAATGTAAGCGAGACTTGGTTTCTAGGTGGGCACGGTGATATTGGTGGCAATGCTGAAATTATAGACCCTGCCAGTGGCGCACGAAAAAGAAATAATGGTAGAACCAATATAACGCTATTATATATGTTAAAAAAAGCCAAGTCCTGTGGTGTCGAGGTGAAGATCCCTGACGACCTACCGATTGACTACGATGCTCCTTTGTCAATCACAGATGATGAGCATGAAATTATCAGGCAACAAGCTAGCGCCCTACATGATAATACCGTCTCTCTCAGTCATAAAGTTGCAGAATCTAGAGAGGTTTTCAATAATGATGTTATGCATTTCTCTGTTTATGAGAGCACATTTGTAAAAGCGAAAACACATGATATTGCCAGGCTTATTCTGGATAAAGATAGCGCGACTATTGAATAGTCTGGCAAACGAATAAAATTTTAACCAAAGATACAGCATTTGGCACACAGCGACGATTTTCTCAAATCGTCCACAAAATCGTAATTACCCCAGCCTTCCTGTAGGTAAGTTTTATTCTCAGAAAAAAATAATATTTCTTGTTTTTATTAGCGACGAATAATCTGTAATATTCCGAACCCTAATAAAAATTACAACCTGAGATTTAAAGTAATACTCAACAAGGAAAAGACATGTTATCTACCAACTTAAGAAAACGCTTTATGCTCTTTAGCATTTATACTTTTTTAGTATTTTCCGGGCTATCTTATGCGCAATCCCCACTACCAGCGGACAAATATAACTCAGCTGAATTATTGTATATTTTTGTCGACTTCAACGATGAAAAAGCCATTGGCAATACAAATCCAGCAGATGACTACCCCATTAGTGAATTTACCCACTTGATGCCGGATGCAATCAGTTTCTTTCATGAGTCATCGTATGGCAAAGCTAACTTGAAAGCAGCCACTGAAACACATGGCACAGCCAATGATGGTCTCGTCGGCTGGTTAAGACTTAACCAAAACCACCCTGACCCTAAGGCATCGAATGCTAACCTTAATCACCAACTAGCCCGTGATGCGCTTATCGCAGCCGACCCTTTTGTTGATTATGCAAGTTATGATATCAATGGTGACGGTTTTGTCGATTCAGCTGAACTGGGTGTTATTGTGATTGCCGCCGGTTTTGAATGGGCCAAAGTTGCCAACTTTGATGAAGTCAACAGTGTCCCGGGTAATGTCGGTGCTATTGGTGGCCCGGTTGCTGTACCGATACTCGATGGCGTCTCAATTGGCGGCTGGCATAACGGTGCTGGCCGCTACGGTATGATGGGTGCACTGCATACCGATGGCGACCCCAGCACGGCCGAGATTTATACCGCCACTGCCGGTATTTTATTCCATGAAATTGCGCATTTGTTATTTAAACTACCGGATCTTTGTCCTTGCGACCCCATCAATAATGGCATGGGGCCTTATGGCTTAATGGCAGGTGGCGTTTTTGAAGCAATTGACAGCAACAACTCAGGCTCTAACCCTGCAGATTTAAGCGCTTGGTCAAAAGTGGAAATCGGCTGGGTAACGCCGATGGTCAACCCCTATATCGCTGACTTACACGCACTGAGTTCGCCTGATGCCACACCGGAAAATGCAGTGGCCAAGTTCACTACCAGCAACCCCGATGAATACTTTCTTGCCGAGGTACGTGTCGGCGAAGGGCTGGATGCGGGTATATTTAATGATAGCTGGCCCGGTGGTCTGGCAATTTATCATATTAACGAAGCAGGCAATAAAGCAGACAAAGTGGATATTGAAGAAGCCGATGGCCAGGTATTACTCAATGGTGGCATCAATGGTGTTTGGCGATCTGATGTGAATGCTATATTCAATAACGCCTCTACGCCGAATTCGCTACTGACCGATGGCAGTGCAACCAGTGTTGACCTGGAAGTACTTTCCACGCCGGGTAATGTGATGCGCCTTAAGTCCAGAACCAGTAATCCTTTTTATGTGATACATAAACCTACTGGCCTAAAACTACACAGCTGTACTGGCACTGATGGCTCACCAGTTGTCAGCATAGATGGCAACGATACCAGCAACTGCTCAAAGTGGCGCCCTATAGAAACAACAAACGGCTTCTTTATTTTACAAAGCGAAGTCTTTAGTAAAAATATTCGCCCAAATACCAGCACTAGCGGTTCGGCTATTGTGACACGCCCCAACAGTTGGACAGGTAACTGGGTACAATGGGAGTATGTGAGTACAAATGATGGCTACGGTTATTTTAAACACCGTGTGTCCGGCAAACATATATACCTGCCTGGCACAGGTGCCGGTGCTGGCGCAGAACTACAGCCCAGCAACTGGACAGGCAATTATACCCGTTGGCAATTTGAGGAAGCTAAGTAGATTTAGTATATCTTAGAAAAGTAAGGGGCAGGTTTTACTGCCCCTTACTGTATTAGTTTAGCTCTTTATTGTTTTTTACGCTGACGCATACCCGCCAACATGACACACAATAAACCAAGCCCCAATATCGACGTAGATCCTGCTTCAGGTACAAATGAATATGTTAGATTATCCATTGTAAAACCTTGCAAGCCATCTTCTAGTGTCAACCAGGCTATTCTTAAATCAGTGAAGCCTGATAATTCTAGGGTACCTTCAGAGAGAAAGGTTTGGCTGATTCTAGAGCCATCCGCTTTTTCACCATTAAAAACGATATGGCCATCACCAATAAAGTCAGAGACATCAAAACTTAATACATCAAACAGGCTTGCAAAATTCTCGAACTGAAGGCGAAAGCCTAAACCACTCACATGCATAAACCCGTCACCATTGACTTCTACTATGCCATTAGGAGGTTGAGTAAACCCGAAAAAGAGCAAGTCTTGTTCTTGATATGACGAATTAAACCGACCGGGTGTATCAAAGGTCAATGTTATTTGCATAGCATAGCTAGCGACAGGGCCCGACAATAAAACCAGTGCTACGATAGTTTTTACTAACGAACGAAAGCTCATTCGTATCTCCTTAGTTATTAGTTTATATGACATTTATTCTCACGCTAACCAGCAAAATATATACCACTTATAAAAACCCTTTATTTACAGCACTTTATAGGCTGCATAACATCAATATGTCGCTCGCACTTACAAATTGATTAGTAATCGTTCAATAACCAAAGCATCAGATAAGGTGAAAAATAAGAAAGGCTTTAATAAAGAATAAGTTAGTCAATATAAAGGCCACACAACTTGTAAAAGCACTCGACAAGGAAGGCAGGTTTTATTGAAATATCCAGCCCGAAGAAGCTTTGAGTCAACCTGATAAAGACTCAAGCTTAAATGGATTAGATCGCGACTTCTATAGTTAGGGCCAGGTTATTTTCTACACTATTATTTAGGATAGGCATAAAAACTTTTAATACATGAGCGCCCTCGATTCACTCTATTTCTTATTCAACTTATATATTAAATTATGATGTTAGAGCTTTAAATGTCTTAATGCATGGCTATGCATCGAATTCATTCTAAAACATTTAAAATTTTAGGATATTAATATATTCAGCACCCATAGTTTCAAAAATCAATTCCGCCTAATTTCTCATCAAGTTTACATATTTAGATATAAAATTTTAGCAGAATAGCTTCAAATGCCTGAATGCATAGCGTCCTCAATTCCTTTATATATATGCTATATTAACGTCTGGCCTTATTTTTCACTGATTTTTACCCCCTACAAAATAATTACTTTTCAAGTAATGGCGCCAAAGTAAATTTATATGCTCCACAACCAATTTCATTATCATACGATACTCTTTCAGCTTCTTTAGAAGCATTATCGCTTATATAGAAATTATAGGCTTTCTTATCTAACGAAAGATAAATATCGGCGTTATTAACAACAAAATAATCATCGCTCTCACTTACTAAATACATCTCATCAACGTGTTTAAAATATTTTTTAATAATATACTCACATCGATCAGAGTTTGATTTTTTATTAAAACTCTTTGTTATAAGCTCTTTTCGCTTATTTAGTTTTTTTTCTAATGCTGCTTGTATTTTTTCTTTTTTAGGGTTTTTTCCCAACCGTAGCCTTACTCTTGACTCAATTCTTTGAGTTATCTTTTCAGAATCGGCTACAATATCATCATATTTATATTGATCAAAAAAATAGACTTTGTCTTTACCAGCATTTCCAACCGCCAATAGAGCCTGTGAAGACGAATATTTAATAACATCTATTATATTAGCGTGCATTGACTCTAACGCTTCTCTTGCTATGGCAGCATCACTTTCTTGCCATTTGATTAAATTAGCCGCTCTTTTCTTTTCCACTTCATCATATTGCAAAAATTCCAGCATATAATAATCTTTTTTCATTTCCACTTGTAATTCCACAGGCATATCTTTAATAATATTTTCAAAACCCTGATCTTTTATAAGCCTAACATCATCAACTGCTGTTTTCTTTAGACTACGCATAGCGATAAATGTTTTTTGATAACCTTTATCGCTATCGAAAACAACCCGCCCCGATGACATATTCCCAATTATTTTCTCAGCTCTTACAAAGACTGAGCACCATAATTGGACATAATCCTGAGTAAAGAAACACTCCATATTATGAATTATCACTTTGTTTTCAGAGATATAACCCAGCTTTTTAATCCTAGCGATTTCCTTACCCAATTCTTTTTTAGCGTGTAACTTCTTATCTACAAAATGAAAGCTTCTATTTGATGAAATATTTAAATCTTTATATAAATCGATATAGCGCTGCCGAATGCCATCTTGAAATTCATCATCTAAAATCAAGGTATTATTTACAGACAAATCTTGATCAGAATATTTAATATAAGCATTTGGCGCTATCCTATTTTTTTTAAATCTAGATTTTTTTAAAAAATTAGGATAGCCAATATATTTTTTTATCTTATTAGCATTAAAATCTCTTTGAACACTATCTGCTATTAGATTTTCTAATGCGCCATTAACATGAATATCTTTACTGCTTGGATAGGTAGAATAGTTAATACGAACAGCAGATATCTCATACTTAGCAAAGTCATCATAGTCTGCCAAACGGCTTATTCTGCTTTCGGGAAAATCAAAAATGACAGGTGCATTCTTGTAACGATCTAGAAATCCAGGGTCGATCGCCATTGAAGGAGAAATAACAAAAACACAGCATATTATCAGAATAGCTTTTCTTGACATAGCTAGAACACCTTTAAAACTCTACATTATATTAATATTAATTATATTTCTCAAAGCTACGCTAAATATCACTTCCTCAATAATGGCGCCAGGGTAAACCTATACATACCGCAGTTGACTTCGGTATCATATTCAACCGTCCTTGGCTCTGTTGAAGAGCCACTTTGTATATGAACATTATATGCCTTTTCATCCAGTGAAAAATAGGCATCAGGGCCTTTTCCTTTAATACGACCATCACTCACTTCCAATAATGACATTTTAAATACTTCATAAAAATAGTTTTCAAACATAAATTCACACTGCTCTTGATTGGTCTTTTTATTAAAGTTTTTAACAATAGTATTTTTACGATCCTTCACTCTTTTCTCTAAAGCAGCCTGAATTTTTTCCTCATTAGAATTTTGCGAAAAACGCTGCCTTATTCTTACTCTAAAACTACGAATGGTTTGCTCTGCGTCTTTTTCAACAACATCGGGTTTATAAAGATTCAAAAAATATATATCACCTAACTTTAGGTTTTTGCGTTTATCATGAGGCTGCAGCACCTGATTTTTAAGAAAGTGAATTATCTCGCCGTGCAAAAAATCTAACGTTTCAATCGCCATTTCAGCATTATTTTCTTGCCACTTCTTTAAATAAGCTTCCGGCGTTTTTTGGGGGTTATCACTTTTTATCAAATCTTGCAGCTTTGGATTTTTTTCAATCATTTTTTTCAAATCAGGATGCGTTGGCGTCCCCTTGAATCTATTAATAAAGCTCTTCTCCTTAAGTTCTATCATATTATCAGCAGCTACTTTTTCTAAACTACGCATCGCAACCACCATTTTTTGATATGGTTTATTACGACTAAATATCAACCGGCCAGATTTTGACGCTTTAATCACACCTCGCCCTTCAACCAACATAACACACCAAAGTTGAATATAATCTTGCGTAAAGAAACACTCTGAAGAATTCAAAATAAGATTATCTTCAATGTTTGCTGCCTTAGCATCTATTTTAGCGAGCTCATCACCCAGTTCTTTTTTGGAATAGGTTTTTTTATCTAAAAAAGCTGCCTCTCCTGACAGCAAGCCCAATTCTCTATATAGATCAACATAGCGCTGCTGAATTTTACTTTTATAATCACTGCGTTCAATTAAAGCATTAAGCTCTAAAAGCTCTACATTGAGATATTTTATATATGCATTTGGCACCACAGCACTTTGTTCAAACTCGAATTTTTTTATGATATTTGGGTAGCCAACAACTTTTTTAATTCTTTTTTTGTTAGCACCAACCTGAACGCTCTCAGAGAGTATCGCTGCCAAAACAGACTCTAAGAGGGCGCCTCCATAATAGTATGTTTCATTAGAGCTAGCATAAGTAGAATACCCAATACGTATAAAAGGTATTTCATACCTGATAAAATCATCATAGTCAGCTAAAGCCTTTATTGCATCGCCGGTAAAATCGAAAACAACAGCAGCACTCTGATAGTGATCTGGCAAGCCATTATAATGAGCTTTTTTTGCGGCAGCCAATGAGTTACTGAAGATAAATGCGTTACATAATAGTATTACCGCTATAGTTTTTAGCATAGATAACCCTGTGTACTTATTAAAATTAGTCAATATTTCCTTTAATGCCTGCTAATGGCCCTAGCCTGCTAGTTTTGGCTCATGCGTATGGCCAAACTGCAATAACATCCTTTTTATTGTACTTATGACATTCCCTTTCTGGGAAATTCAACTAATACTAACTGCTTTGTCAAAGCAATAACAACTCTTTAAGGCACCCGAAGGACAAAGGCTGGAGCAGTGGTTTTGGTTACTTTTGACAAAACAAAAGTAACCCGGCTGCTCGGGTGGGTCCGGGCTTTATGAACAAAACAGCTGGATTCCCGCGTTCGTGGGGATTACATGCTGAGGGGGATGCCTCATTAGGCGGGACAGCACTCACCGAATATTATGAGCAGCTATGGTCACAAGTCAAAGAAATAGAAGGAGTCCTTCGCCGAAAACCGCATCCTGCGTTTTCGGCACTTCCGCCATCCATGGCGGTCGTCTCACATGGGTTGCACCCATGTGAAAAGGAAGTCGTTAGTATTACATGCAAAATAAAAAGGCCACCCCTCAAGGGGTGGCCTTTTTATTTTGAATATAATCCTGGCGATGTCCTACTCTCACATGGGGAGGCCCCACACTACCATCGGCGCTAAGCGATTTCACTTCTGAGTTCGAGATGGGATCAGGTGGTTCTCACTTGCTATGGTCGCCAGGAAAACTGGTTTCAAGAGTGTAATAATCCAAACTATTCCACTAGGGAATTGTATTTGAATCATACTAAAACACTCTTTTACTAAACTGTGTTTTAACAAATTCGAATGTAAGTAAAGTTAGGTTGTGTATATTGCGTTTGTAAGATACTTAAACCAGCAAACACCTAAAACTTTTTGGGTGTTATATGGTCAAGTCGCACGGGCAATTAGTACTGGTTAGCTTCATGTGTTGCCACACTTCCACACCCAGCCTATCAACGTTGTAGTCTTCAACGACCCTTCAGGGAGCTCAAGGCTCCAGTGAGATCTCATCTCGAGGGAGGCTTCCCGCTTAGATGCTTTCAGCGGTTATCCCGTCCGAACATAGCTACCCGGCAATGCAATTGGCATCACAACCGGAACACCAGAGGTTCGTTCACTCCGGTCCTCTCGTACTAGGAGCAAATCCTCTCAAATCTCAAACGCCCACGGTAGATAGGGACCGAACTGTCTCACGACGTTCTAAACCCAGCTCGCGTACCACTTTAAATGGCGAACAGCCATACCCTTGGGACCTGCTTCAGCCCCAGGATGTGATGAGCCGACATCGAGGTGCCAAACACTGCCGTCGATATGGACTCTTGGGCAGTATCAGCCTGTTATCCCCGGAGTACCTTTTATCCGTTGAGCGATGGCCCTTCCATTCAGAACCACCGGATCACTAAGACCAGCTTTCGCTCCTGCTCGACGTGTCTGTCTCGCAGTCAAGCACCCTTATGCCTTTGCACTCAATGCGCGATGTCCGACCGCGCTGAGGGTACCTTCGCGCTCCTCCGTTACTCTTTGGGAGGAGACCGCCCCAGTCAAACTACCCACCATACACTGTCCCTAATCCCGATAAGGGACCGAGGTTAGAACTTCAAACATACCAGGGTGGTATTTCAAGGTTGGCTCCACCTAGACTGACGTCTAAGCTTCAAAGCCTCCCACCTATCCTACACAAGTAGGCTCAAAGTTCAGTGCAAAGCTGTAGTAAAGGTTCACGGGGTCTTTCCGTCTAGCCGCGGGTACGCTGCATCTTCACAGCGAGTTCAATTTCACTGAGTCTCGGGTGGAGACAGTGTGGCCATCGTTACGCCATTCGTGCAGGTCGGAACTTACCCGACAAGGAATTTCGCTACCTTAGGACCGTTATAGTTACGGCCGCCGTTCACCGGGGCTTCGATCAAGAGCTTCGCCTAAGCTAACCCCATCAATTAACCTTCCGGCACCGGGCAGGCGTCACACCCTATACGTCCACTTGCGTGTTTGCAGAGTGCTGTGTTTTTAGTAAACAGTCGCAGCCACCTGGTCACTGCGGCCTCCAGCAGCGTGAACCGCCAGAGGCGTACCTTCTCCCGAAGTTACGGTACTATTTTGCCTAGTTCCTTCACCCGAGTTCTCTCAAGCGCCTTAGAATACTCATCTCGCCCACCTGTGTCGGTTTGGGGTACGGACCCTTATAACCTGAAGCTTAGAAGTTTTTCTTGGAAGCATGGTATCAACCACTTCGTCCAAAAGAGGACTCCCCATCACGTTTCGGAATTGCCACCCGGATTTACCTAAGTGACTCCCTACACGCTTGGACCAGGACAACCAACGCCTGGATGGTCTAACCTTCTCCGTCCCTCCATCGCAGTTATAAGAGGTACAGGAATATTAACCTGTTTTCCATCGACTACGCCTTTCGGCCTCGCCTTAGGATCCGACTAACCCTGCGCCGATTAGCGTTGCGCAGGAAACCTTGGGCTTTTGGCGTGCGGGCTTTTCACCCGCATTATCGTTACTCATGTCAGCATTCGCACTTCTGATATCTCCAGCATGCCTCACAGCACACCTTCGCAGACCTACAGAACGCTCCCCTACCACGCCTTACGGCGTCCGCAGCTTCGGTACACAACTTGAGCCCCGTTAAATCTTCCGCGCAGGCCGACTCGACTAGTGAGCTATTACGCTTTCTTTAAAGGGTGGCTGCTTCTAAGCCAACCTCCTAGCTGTCTATGCCTTCCCACATCGTTTCCCACTGAGTTGTGATTTAGGGACCTTAGCTGGCGGTCTGGGTTGTTTCCCTCTCCACGACGGACGTTAGCACCCGCCGTGTGTCTCCCGTGATTGCACTTCCTGGTATTCGGAGTTTGCAATGGTTTGGTAAGTCGGGATGACCCCCTAGCCATAACAGTGCTCTACCCCCAGGAGTGATACACGAGGCGCTACCTAAATAGCTTTCGGGGAGAACCAGCTATCTCCGAACTTGATTAGCCTTTCACTCCGATCCACAGCTCATCCCCGCATTTTTCAA